>NZ_JACIDX010000009.1 GCF_014196525.1 Novosphingobium sediminicola
ATGGCCGCTTCGGCGGGCGTCAGGGCATCGACAGCTTCACCGAAACACGCTGGATCACGGTCGAAACCCAAGACGGGCATTTCCCGATCTGATGCACGACCAACCAACAAACCATATAAAATCAGAGGATTTCATGCCCCACTACCCTGAACTCGCGATGGTTATTGCCGGAGAACGCATCGGCATCGATCATCGCGCGACCTTCACCGTCCGCAACCCCGCCACTGGCGAGGCGCTGGGCCAATTACCGCTGGCCGATACCGCCGATCTTGATCGCGCGCTCGATGCCGCCGCGCGCGGCTTCGCCCTGTGGCGCCATGCCAGCGCCGCCCAACGCGCCGATGTGCTGCAAGGCGCCGCCGCCCTCATGCTGGAGCGCAAGGAGGCGCTGGCATGGGCCGCAACGCAGGAACAGGGCAAGACTTTGGCCGAAGCGCGGGTCGAGGTGATGATGAATGTCGAACTCTTCCGCTTCTATGCGGGGGAGGTTCATCGCCTCTATGGCCGCCAACTGGTGCGCCCGACGGGCATGCGCTCAACCGTGGTACATGAGCCGGTGGGGCCGGTGGCCGCCTTTGCGCCGTGGAATTTTCCGCTGGGCAATCCGGGGCGCAAACTGGCCGCGCCGATTGCGGCGGGGTGCAGCGTTATTCTGAAGGCGGCGGAGGAAACGCCCGCCTCAGCGCTGGGCGTGCTGCAATGCTTGTATGACGCCGGCCTGCCCGGCGATGTGGCGCAGGCGGTGTTTGGCGATCCGGCGCAGGTGTCCGACTATCTCCTCGCCTCGCCCGTTATCCGCAAGCTCAGCTTCACCGGATCGACCGCCATCGGCAAGCATCTGATGAAACTGGCCGCCAATGATCTGAAGCGCACAACGATGGAACTGGGCGGGCATGGGCCAGTGCTGGTGTTTGGCGATGTCGATCTGGAAGCAGTTCTCGATAAGGTCGTGCCGCATAAATTCCGCAATGCGGGGCAGGTCTGCGTCGCACCCACGCGCTTTATCGTCGAGGATGCGATCTATGACCGCTTCGTCGCCGGTTTCACGCAAAGGGCGGCGGCCATCCGCGTAGGTCCGGGCTGGCATGAGGGCGTGCAGATGGGGCCGATGGCCAATCCGCGCCGCCCCGAGGCAATGGAAAAGCTGGTGGGTGATGCGGTAGCGCGCGGGGGGCGGTTAATGACCGGAGGGGCGCGGATCGGCAATCAGGGCTGCTTCTTTGCCCCCACTGTGCTGGCCGACACGCCGCTGGATGCCGAGATCATGCAGGAGGAACCCTTTGGCCCGGTCGCGCTGATCAACCGATACGCCGATGAAGCCGCGATGATCGCGGAGGCCAACCGCCTGCCCTATGGCCTTGCCGCCTATGCATGGACTCAGGATTATCGCCGCCAGCGTCGTCTGGCCGCCGAACTGGAAACCGGGATGCTGGCGATCAACACCACCACCATCGGCGCGGCCGATGCGCCCTTTGGCGGGGTGAAATGGTCGGGCCATGGCCATGAGGACGGGCCCGAAGGTTTGCAGGCTTGCCTTGTCACCAAGACCATCCACGAGGGATAAGGCAGGACGGGGCCGGGAGGGATCACTCTCCCGGCCCCGTATCCATCAACCGAAACGTCGCGCGAAACGGGCGAACAATCCCCCATCGCGCAGCAGCGCAATCTGTCCCGCCGATCCCACATCGGCCCGCGCGGGATAGCGGCGCACGCCTTCGCCCGGCGTATCGATTTCGATGATCAGATCGCGCCGATCCACGCTCAGCCCGTCGATGCCAAGGATGGCGATCCGGCTGTCGGCGTGAACCAGCGCCGCTGCATCCTGATCCCACACCAGCGGCAACACGCCCATCGCCACCAGATTGGCGCGGTGGATGCGTTCGAAACTGCGCGCGATCACCGCGCCTATGCCCAGCAACGCAGTCCCCTTGGCCGCCCAGTCGCGCGCTGATCCGGTGCCGTAACGCTCCCCGGCAAAGACAAGCAGCGGGATGCCCTGCGCGGCAAAGGCCTGCGCCGCCTCGAACACCGATGTCTCCGCGCCGTCCGGTCCCAGCGCCCGGTTGCCCGGCCCGTCCGCCAGATGGTTGACCAGCCGCGCATTGTCGAAGGTTCCGCGCAGCATCACGCGGTCATTGGCGCGGCGTTCGCCATAGCTGCCCGGATTGCCCTGTCCATGCGCGCGCAGCCATGCCGCAGCGGGTGACGAGGCCTCGATCCTGCCGATGGGAGAAATATGATCGGTAGTCACATTATCACCCAGCACCAGCAGCGCCCGCGCGCCATGAAGATCGCCCGTCAGCCCCTGCGCGCCGCGCGCGAAAAAGGGCGGGGGCAGCACCATGGTCGAGGCCGGATCCCACGGGAATTGCGCGCCATCGGGGGCCTCAAGGCAGGCCCATGTCCGATCCACCGATGGCGTCTCCACCCGATCGGGCAGGCCTTGCAGGACCGCCGCTACTTCGGCCGCATCGGGCCAGAGATCACGCAGAAACACCGGCGCGCCATTGCGATCCGTGCCCAAAGCGTCCTGAGCCAGATTGACACCCATCCGCCCCGCCAGCGCGGCGGCCACCACCAACGGGGGCGAGGCAAGGTAATTGGCCCGGATCGCGGGATGAATGCGGTTTTCGAAATTGCGATTGCCCGACAGGACCGCCGCCAGCAACCGCCCCTTGCCCGCCGCCTCTGGCTTGAGATCGCCCGAATTGCCGACGCATGTGGTGCAGCCAAAGCCCACCACATGAAAGCCCAACGCATCGAGGCTCTCCTGCAACCCTGCGAACGCCAGCATGGCCGCGATGCGCGGCGATCCAGGGGCCAGCGAAGTCTTGACCCATGGCGGCACCGACAATCCGCGCGCCACCGCCTTTTGCGCAATCAGGCCCGCTGCCACCATCAGCGCGGGATTGGCCGTGTTGGTGCAACTGGTGATCGCGGCGATGGCGATCAGGGCATCATCATCCTGCGGGAAATGCTCGCGCAAGGAGGCGGGGAGCGCCGCAAGAGGGACGATCTGTTGCGGCCTGCTGGGCCCTGCCATCACCGGCTCCACCACGCCCAGATCGAGGATCAGGCGGCGCGAATAGAGCCGTGGAGGGCCTGCATCGCGCCACAATCCGGTCTGGCGCGCATAGGCTTGGTAATCCTCCACCGGGCGGCCCATCGCCGCCATATAGGCCAGCGTGGCCTCATCCACCGGAAACAGCGCGGCGGTGGCGCCATATTCTGGGCACATATTGGCAATCGCCGCCCGGTCGGGCAGCGTCAGATGATCGAGCGCGGGACCGGAAAACTCGACGATCTGATCCACCACATCGGCGCGGCGCAAATGGGCGGTGATGAACAGCGCGGCATCGGTGGCCGTCACTCCATCGGCCAGTCGCCCTTCCAATCGCACCTCGACCACGCGCGGCAGGGCGATCGGCACCGGCGCGCCCAGCGCCGCCAGTTCCGCCTCAATCCCCCCCACGCCCCAGCCCAGCACGCCCAGCGCATTGACCATCGTGGTGTGGCTGTCTGTGCCGATCACGGTTTCGGCCATCCATCGCCCCTCATGCCGGACGCACCCGCTGGTCAGCCGCTCCAGATTGATCTGATGACAGATGCCTTGTCCGGGCGGCACGATGGTCAGACGATCAAAGGCGCGCTCGGCCCATTTGAAGAAGCGGTAGCGTTCGCCGTTGCGGGCATATTCCAGCGCCAGATTGCGCGCGGCCGCATCGGGTGTGCCGCTGTGATCGACATGGACCGAATGGTCGATCACCAGATCGATGGGGATGGCGGCATCGACCGTTTCCGGGGCAAACCCATGCCCGGCGGCATGGTCGCGCAGCGCCGCCAGATCGGCCAAAGCGGCAACGCCCGCCGTATCCTGCATCAATATGCGCGAGGGGCGAAAGGGGATCTCCGCCTCTGGCGCGCCATGGTCAAGCCATTGGCGAAAATGGGCGACATAGGGCGCAGGATCGGCCTCATGGGCCAGAATGTTTTCCAGCAGGATGACCAGCGAGCGCGGCAGGGCGGCCAATGTCGCCCGGTCCGTTGCATTCAGACGCGAAAGCATGGATCAGGCCGCCGCGATTTTGGCGCGCAGCGCGCGCAGGCTGCCCCCGGTCTTGATCTTGCCGGGCAGCGGATGGCCCACGATGCTTTCGGCCAGGCGCGCGCATTCGGCCAGTTTTTCAAGGTCCATGCCGGTTTTGATGCCCAATTCCTCGCACAGGAACACGAAATCCTCGGTGGCGATATTGCCCGCCGCCCCGCCATGCGCGGCAAAGGGGCATCCCCCCAGCCCGCCCACAGCCGCATCATAATGGCGCACGCCCATCTCCAGCCCCGCCATCGCATTGGCAATGCCCAGCCCGCGCGTATCATGCAGATGGAGCGAGAGTTCGAGATCCGGCCAGCGTTCACGCACCGCGCCCACCACGCGGCGGATGCGTTCGGGCGTGGCCCATGCCATCGTGTCGCCAAGGCCCATCAGGCTCAGGCTCTCGCCATGATCGGCGGCGATGGAGAGCATGTCGCCCACCAGCCCCATCACGCGGGCCGGATCGACATCGCCCTCGAAATTGCAGCCAAAGGCGGCGGTGACAAAGCCGGTGCGCACCGGGATGCCATGGGCCTGATACATGGCGATCAGCGCGGGCTGGGCCTCGCGCTGCTGATCGGGCGTGCGGTTCTGGTTGCGCTGGAGAAAGACGTTGGAGGCATAGAGCGTCAGTTTGCCTTCCAGATCGAGCCGCCCGGTGGCAATTGCCCGCTCCAGCCCCCGCTGGTTCAGCCACAGTCCGCTGTAGCGCACCCCCGCGCGCGGCGTCATGCCTGCCACTACGGCTTCGGCATCGGCCATGCCCGGCACCTTTTGCGGATGGACAAAGGAGGTCACCTGAATATGCCCAACCCCGGTGTCGGAGAGCGCATCGACCAGCCGGATCTTGTCGGCGGTGGGAATAGGCGCGCGCTCGATCTGGAAACCTTCGCGCGGGCCTTCCTCCTTAATGAAGACGCGGGGGGGCAGGTTGGTCATCTTTCTTCTCCCGAAACGGAAATGGGGCGTAAAATTGGTTGGCGACCATTGACATTTCGCATCTCTGTTCTGCTATACAGAACATCGAGACACACGAGTGCAAGGCGAAACCGAAACATGAATTCAAAGCCTGGGGTGGCGGCGGTTGATCGCGCGCTGGATATTCTCGAAGCCTTTCGCGCCGGCAAACCGGTGCTGACACTGGCCGAGATCGCGCGGATCACGGGGCTGTATAAAAGCACGATCCTGCGCCTGCTGGGCAGTCTGGAGCGCTATGGCTTGGTCTGGCAGCGCCCTGACGGCACCTATCAACTGGGCGCCAGCCTGCTGTCCTTTGCCTCGGTGTTTCAGGATTCGTTTGACCTGCGCCAATTTGTCGAACCGGTGCTCGAACAACTGGTGGCCGATACGTCGGAGAGCGCGACCTTCTATATCCGCGACGGCGAGGATCTGGTTTGCCTGTTCCGCGCCGATGGCAGCAATGTGGTGCGCGATTACAGCGTGCGCCCCGGATCGCGCCGCGAATTGAACAAGGGCGCGGCCAGCGCCACCTTGCTGCAATTTGACGCCGGATTGCGCGCGCCCATCACGCGTGAGGCGATGCTGGTGGTATCGGTGGGCAATGTCGATCTGGATATGGCGGCGATCGGCGTGCCGGTGTTCGGCGCCAATGGCGTGTTGCAGGGGGCGATCACCCTGTCCGGCCCAAGCTTGCGCTTTACGCAAGAGCATGTCGCGCGTCTGGCCCCGGTGGCGGTGGAGGCCGCTATTGGCCTGTCGCTGGCGCTGGGGGCAACGCCGGGTCTGCTGCCCCCTCCTCTGACCACCGAATAGAGCCGCCATCGTTCAGACCGCCCCGCCGGCCTTGAGGCGGTCGAGCGCGGCCTGATCGCGGCCCAGTTGACCATAGATCCGCGCGTTATGCTGACCCAGCCATGGCGGGGGGCAACGCGCGGCGGGCTGGCTGTCGGCAAGGTCGAAGCCCGCGCGCACCACGCGCACGCCGCCGAAATCAGCCTCGGGCATGGCGATATCCTGCAACAGATCGCGCGCGGCGATTTGCGGATGGGCCAGAATTTCCGGCACGGTCAGGATGCGCCCCGCCGGAATGCCATGGGCGTTGAACAGGCTCTCCCATTCCTGCGCGCTTTTCGCGGCCAGCGCCTGTTCCAGCTCGGCATTGATCGCGGCGCGGTTGACCTTGCGCGTCTCGCGCTCGGCAAAGCGCGGGTCGGTGGCCAAATCAGGGCGCCCGATCAACTCACACAGTTTCTCGAACTGCTCCTGCTTGTTGGCAGCAATGTTGATCGGCCCGTCGGCGCAGCGGAAGGCGCCCGATGGCGCGGCGGTCATGTTCTGATTGCCGATGGGCCGCGCCTCGACCCCGGCGATCAGGTAATTGGACACAGCCCAGCCCATCGCCGACAGCGTGGCGTCCAGCATCGAAAGGTCAATAAAGGCCCCCTCGCCCGTCCGTCCGCGTTTGACCAGCGCGCTGACCACCGCAAAAGCCGCTGCCATTCCGCCCAGCGTATCGCACAGCGGATAGCCCACGCGCAGCGGAGCCGTTTCGGCGTCCCCGGTGATGCTCATTACGCCCGACATGCCCTGCACGATCTGGTCATAGGCCGGGTTGCCCGCCAGCGGCCCGTTCTGGCCGAAGCCGGAAATGGCGCAATAGATCAGCCCCGGATTAGCCGCGCGCAGGGCTTCATGGCCAAAGCCCAGCCGGTCCATCACGCCGGGGCGGAAATTTTCCACCAGAACATCGGCGCTGGCCACCAGATCGCGGAACAGCGCCTTGCCCTCGGGGTGTTTCAGATCGACCGTCACTGACAGCTTCCCCGCGTTCTGCGCGAGGAAGCTGGTGCCCATCAGTTGCGCGTTAAGCGCAGGCGAGGCGCCCAGCTTGCGCGCCAGATCGCCGTCCTTCGGGTTCTCGACCTTGATGACCTCCGCTCCCAACAGCCCCATCTGATAGGTGGCATAGGGGCCGGACAGGATATTGGTGAGATCGAGAACCCGAATGCCCGAGAGCAGATCGGCGGGGGGCCGCTGCGAATGGTCCGCCACGTGTCAGATCTCCGCCGTGTTCACATCATAGCGATAGAGCCAGTCATAGCGGTCGCGGATCGGATCACGGCTCCATTCGCTTTCCATATAGGCCATCGCGCCCTCTTCGGTGGCCAGCGCGGATTCATGAAAGCGCGAGGTGTTCTCCTTGGCCCCGCGCACCATAGCGCTGGTCCGCTCGACGCGGGCCTGTTCATAGCGGTGCAGCGCCTCGACCGGATCGGCATATTTGTCGAGGCAGCGGCCCAGCACCACCCCGTCCTCGATCGACATGACCGCGCCCTGCGCCAGAAAGGGCAGCGTGGCATGGCAGGCATCGCCCAGCAAAGTGGCGCGGCCCACGCTCCACGTCTGGCGCGGCACGCGCTCCATAAACGCCCATTTCATCACCGAGGGCGCGGCCTGGATCAGCGTCTGCACATCCTCGTGCCATCCGGCGAAATCGCGGGCGCATTCCTCGTTGGACCCTTGCGTGTACCAGCTTTCCACCTGCCAGTCGTTGCGCTCGATGGTGCCGATCATGTTCATTAGCTTGCCCCCGCGCAGGGGATAGTTGACCAGATGGCCGCCCGGCCCGATCCACGTCCAGCCCAACATGTCGCGCAGCCTTTCGGGCAGGCGGTCCATCGGGATGACACCGCGCCATGCAATCATGCCGGTGAACTGCGCCTCATCATCGCCGAAGAGGCAACGGCGCACGGTGGATTTCACCCCGTCCGCGCCCACCAGCAGGTCGCCCTCGGCATGAGTGCCGTCGGCGAAATGCAGGGTCACGCCATCCTCGCGCACGTCAATATTGCTGACCGCCTTGGCCAGATGGACCGCATCGGGCTTGATCGCGCGCACCGCGTCGATCAGCGTGGCGAGCAGATCGGGGCGATAGACAGTGAGATAGGGATAGCCGTATTTCTCAATCGCCTCGGGGCCAAGGTCGAACATCGGCCATGAGCGGCCCGTGTTCCAAAGGCGGAATTCCTTGCGGCGCGGCGCGCAGGAGGCCGCTTTGAGCGTTTCGAACACGCCCAGCGCATCCAGAGCGCGCGAGCCGTTGGGGCTGATCTGCACCCCCGCGCCCACTTCGCCCAGTTCGGGGGCCTGTTCATAGACCTCGACATCATAACCCCGGCGCAGCAGCGACAGCGCCGCCGCCATGCCCCCGATACCGCCGCCCGCGATCAGCACTTTGAGAGATTTGGTCATATTTGCTCCCCAAACTTATGAATTCTTGAAAGGAATGGTGGCGGATCAATCCGCCTCGCAGCGCAGCCAGTCGAAAGCAGCCATCACCGGCGCATCCGAAACCTTGAGCAGCAGCGCATCGCTTTGGGCGCGGTGGCGATAGGGTCGCCATGCGGGGATCGCGATCGTGTCGCCAAAGCTCCAGTTGAAGGTCTGACCGTCGATTTCGGTCCGGCCATGGCCTTCGACCACGGCGTAGATGATGTTGGCCGTGGTGCGGCATCGCGCGGTTTCCCGCCCGGCGATCAGCCTTTGCATATCCAGCTGGATCGTCTTGAGCGCCGGATCGCCCAATTGCACCGAGGCATGAGCATCATCGGCCTCAGGCGCCACGTCGAGCCGCGCCAGCGTATCCTCGCGCCGAAAGGCCAGCGGCGAACCGTCCACCGGCACCGGATCGGCCTCGACCCCATCGGGATGCGGCTGATAGAACATCGGTTCGAGCAGATGGACCAGCGGAACGTCGAGGAAGTCCATCCAATAGCAATCGCCTGGCCCGAGATTGTCATGCGAATGCCACGCCCATGAAGGCGTCAGCAGCACATCACCGGGGCGCATCTCCACCCGGTGCCCGTCGACCACCGTATAGGTCCCCCGCCCCTCAAGGATCAGGCGCAGGGCGTTGGGCGTGTGGCGATGGGCGCGGGCCGTCTCGCCGGGGCGGATCATCTGATAGGCCGCCACCATCGAGCGCAGCGTCGAATAGACATTGCCCTCCACCGGATTGAACATGGTCAGATTGCGCCGCTCGGCCTTGTCGGTGCCGATCAGCTCGCCCGCGCGGGCAAGGATCGGCTTCACGTCCTCATAGCGCCATTGGAAGGGCTGAAAATTGGCGCGCGGCTCGGCCCAAAGCGCGGGGAAACGGCGATGCCAGCCCCCTTCCATGTTGAGCGAGGTGAAGGCGGCGTAGAGATCATCCAACGTGGCAATGTCGGCCATGACGCCCTCAATCCTGCTTGATGATGGGCGGGACATAGGCAGCCGCGAAAACCTCGCTGGCCCCTTCGGTGCCCTGCACGACATCGACGGTCATTTCGCCAAGGCGGGTGATCGAGATGCGCACCTTGTCGCCATCCGTGATCGGCCCAACGCCCTGCGGCGTGCCGGTGGCGATGATGTCGCCCGGCTGCAGCGTCATCACAGCCGAAGCCGTCTCGATCATGCCGGGAATGTCGAGCACCAGATCGCGCGTATTGGCATGCTGGCGCAGCTCGTCATTGACCCAGAGGTTCATTTCGAGATTGTCGGGATCGGGCACTTCATCGGCCGTGGTGATCCACGGGCCGACCGGGCAGAATGTGTCATAGGCTTTGCGGAACACGCGCTCTTCGCGGCCGCGCACCACCATGTCCATCAGGCAGGCATAACCGAACACCGCCTCGCGCCAGTTTTCGCGCGGCACCGAGCGGCAGGTCTTGCCGATGATGATGCCGAGTTCGGCCTCGTGATGGACCTCGCGCCCCGGCACATGGGGCAGGACGACCGGATCGTTCGGACCCGAAACCGAAGAGGAAGGCTTGAGGAAAAAGCCCTGATTGGTGGCGCGATAGGTGGCCTGCATTTCGCGGCCATGAGCATGATAATTCACCGGATAGGCGATGACCTTGTTGGGCCAGGGCACCGGTGTTTCCAGCCGCACATCGGCCAGAGCCTTACGCGGGGCGGTGGCCAGCGCGGCCTCGATCCGCGGCCGCAGAATGGCGAAATCGCGGATCAGCACCAGCGGGCCGACCGGGGGCCATTGTGCGGGATCGATCCCGCAAACCTGGGTCACATCGGCAATTTCATCGCCCACACAGACCCCGATCCGGCCACCATCAAATCTTGCGAGACGCATTGGTCGATTTCCTGTTCTATTTAACGGAACACTGTTCTTTTTATAAACGAGTCGATGATGAAATCAACTGTATTCACGCGCGCGAAAGGGTAATTTTCTCCGGCCGCCCACGCAGGGCGCAGCCAAGCAAAAGGGCGCGCGAAAGCCGATCGCGCGCCCTTTCCCGTCACCCCTTTGCCGGGGTATCAGCCGTTAGAATTTGGCGCGCAGACGGGCGCCCCATGTGCGCGGCGGCGCAATGTCATGGCCATTGTAATTGGCGATGAAGGGATATTGCTGGGTGCCGGTGTAAACGGCGGTATTGCCGATGTTGCGGACAAAGGCCTGAACCGAGAAACGGTCGCCCGGCGCGTAATAGGTCAGGCTGGCGTTGAACAGGGCATAGGCATCGGCCCGCGCATTCTCGACAAATTCGGCCGAGAGCCAGCGCGAGGAGGCAAAGCTCATGTCCGGCGTGAATTCCACCCGAGCGCCGTCCTTCAGGTCGAACGTGTGAGTGTAATTGACGTTGCCCGAAAACTTGGGCGTGCGCGGCAATTGGAAGCCGTTGCAATTGACGGTCCAGTAACCGATCCGCGCATTGCCGCCCGGAATAGCGCTCACGCCGCAGGTGGTCGTCGGATCGGGGCTGGCCGCGCGATAGACCTGATAGGAGAAGTCCTTGTACTTGCTCTCGGTATATTCGACGCCGACATGGAAGGAGTCATTCATCGTCGGGCGCAGCGTGGCCTCCAGCGTGATGCCCTTGGCCACGGCCTTGCCCGCGTTGAACAGCGAGGACACCTGCGCGCCGCCGCGATCGAGCTGCGAGAAATTCTCCTGCCGGTTTTTGTAGTCCATATAGAACAATTCGGCGTTGATCAGCAGCAGGCGGCCAAAGAAACGGTTCTTCGAACCGATCGTATAGGCGGTCACATCCTCGGGCTTATACGGGTCGATGTCGGCATTGGATTGCCCGCCCGATTTGAAGCCGGTGACGACGCTGGCATAGAACATGTTTTGCGGCGCCACGTCGAATTCGACGCCAGCCTTGTAATTCAGACGCTTGGCCGAATAGGTGCCCTTAACCCATGTCCCCGCCGAGGTCAGGATCTCGCAGGAGCCGCCAATCGCCGTGCCGCCGGTGGGACAGGCAAGGCTGCCCGCGATGGCATAGCGGTGGCCGTCGACCGACTTGGTTTCGTCGGTATAGCGCAGGCCCGCCGTGGCGCGGAAACGGCTGGTCAGCGAATAGGTCGCCTCGCCAAAGGCGGCGTAGGCGTGCGTGTTCAGCTTGGCGATAAAGGCGGTGTCGGAGGCGCGGCCGAGGCGGACGGCATTATAGCTGTCCTGATCCTCGTTGAAATAATAACCGCCCAACACCCATTTGACGCGGTTGTCGGCATGGCCAAGGCGCACTTCCAGCGTCTGGCCTTCCGAGACGGAGGGCGCCCCGGTGAAATAATTGTTCGTGCCGAAATAGAGCGCGGGCATGACCAGCGAATCCTGCGTCACGCGCTGATAGGCGGGGATCACGGTCAGCACGGCGGGGCCAAGATTCCAGTCGATATGGCCGTTGATACCCAGCACATCGACGTTCTGATAGACCTTGCTGGTGTCGAGCGGATAGATGCCCGGAGGCGCGGTCACGCTGCCGATCAGGGTATTGAGCGACTGGTTGATCGAGGTCCAGCGGTTGGCCGGAATGATCGGCTGGGGATTGGTGAGGCCCGGCGCGTTGGGGGCGGTCGGTTCATAGACCACCTTGCCCGGACCGCGACCGCCCAGATGCTGATAATTGACGCCAAGGCGCAGGGTCAGCGCTTCAGTCGGCTGGGCCTTCACCTGAAGGCGCAGCGCGTGATGCTTGTCGTCATCGGTGCCGTCGGTGATATAACCATCGCGCGAAACGCCCTGGAATGAGGCGCGCACCGCCACCTTGTCGCCCAGCGGGATGTTGACCGCGCCTTCGGCATTATATCCCTTGTAATTCTGGAAACCGGCGCTGACATAGCCCTCGAACTGGCCCAGCTTGGGCTGGACCGGGATGATGTTGAGCGCGCCGCCCGTGGCATTGCGGCCATAGAGCGTGCCTTGCGGACCTTTGAGCACTTCGACGCGTTCGAGGTCATAGAAGGTGGCGGCCACGAACTGGCTGCGCGCGGCGAACACGCCGTCATAGGCCTGCGCCACGGCGGGGTTGGAATAGCCGGTGGTCGAAAAATCGCCTGCGCCGCGAATATAGACCTGAATGGCGCTGCCGCCCTGCGTAATCTGAACGCCGGGCGAGAGGCGCGCAAGATCGGTCGCCTGCGCCACGCCCGCGCGGGCCAGCGTTTCGGCGGACAGCACGTCGATGGAAACGGCGGTCTTTTGCGCGCTTTCCTTGCGGAACTGGGCAGTGACGACGATTTCCTCGCTGGCGGGGGCCGGAGCCTTTTCATCGGCGCGGGCCAGCGCGGGCAACAGGGCGCTGGCCGCAACGCCCAGCAGGAACATCGCCGCGCGATCGCAACGTTTCATCTCAATCCTCCCCAATCTTTTCATGGTTATCACAGTTTGGCTTCACCAGAAGGAGCGGCTTTAGTCGCGTTCTTTCTGGTGGAATGACATTCTTATAAAATGCGATTCTCGCCCTGTCAATCAAAGATGATTACAACTGTATTCAATCATATTCCACTGATTTCCGCCATTTTCGCGCTTTCCATCACCCGGCTGGACAGCTTGCCCGACTCACGATAGAATAGCGTTCTATTTTTAGCGCGACTCCCCCAACGCGCCTTTGGGAGACGATGACATGACAACATTCCCCGACGTTCCGGCCTTCACCGGCTTCAACACCCCCTCGCGGGTGGAGGCGAACGTCCATGACCTTGATGTACGCGGCACGATCCCGCCCGAAATGGACGGCTGCTTCTATCGCGTTCAGCCAGAGCATCAGTTTCCACCCCTGCTGGGCAATGACATCGCGTTTAACGGCGACGGCATGATCTCGATGTTCCGCTTCAAGGATGGCCGGGTCGATTTCACCCAGCGCTGGGCGAAAACCGACAAGTGGAAACTGGAGAATGAGGCCGGGCGCGCGCTGTTCGGCGCCTATCGCAATCCGTTGACTGATGATGAAAGCGTCAAGGGTAAGATCCGCGGCACCGCCAACACCAACGCCTATATTCACGGCGGGCGGCTCTATGCGCTCAAGGAAGACAGCCCCGCGCTGGTCATGGACCCGGTCAGCCTTGAAACACAGGGCTACACCGATTTCGACGGGCGGATGAAAGGCGAGACTTTCACCGCCCACCCCAAGACCGACCCCGCCACCGGCAATATGTGCGGCTTTGGCTATGCCTCCAAGGGCCTGCTGACCCGCGACATGACCTATTATGAGATCAGCCCCGAGGGCGAGCTGCTCTATGACGTGTGGTTCGAGGTGCCCTATTACTGCATGATGCATGATTTCGCGATCACGCCCGATTATGCGCTGTTTTCGGTGATGCCGATGACCAGCAGTTGGGAGCGATTGAAGGCGGGCAAGCCCCATTTCGGCTTTGACACGGCCCAGCCCACCTATCTGGCCGTCATGCCGCGCAGGGCGGGCACCACTGCGCAGGACATCCGCTGGTTCAAGGGCGGCAATTGCTTCACCGCCCATGTGATGAACGCGCATCAGGACGGCACGAAGCTGCATCTCGACCTGCCGGTGGCGGCCAACAATATGATGCCCTTCTTTCCGGACATCAACGACGCGCCCTTTGATCCGGCCGCAGGCGCAACCTATCTGACGCGCTGGAGCGTCGATCTGGCACAGAATGAGGAGGAATATCGCTCGCAGCGCCTGTCCGGCATGATCGGCGAATTTCCCCGCATCGACGACCGCTTCACCGGGCAAAAGAACCGCTATGGCTGGATGGTCGTGATCGACCCTGCTCAACCCGTCGAAGCCAAAGGCGGCAGCGCGGGCGGCTGGGTGATGAACACATTGGGCTTCGTCGATCTGGAAAGCGGCACTGAGCAGAAATGGTGGTGCGGCCCGGTCTCCTCGATCCAGGAACCCTGCTTCGTCCCCCGCCCCGGCTCTGAGCGCGAAGGCGACGGCTGGATCGTCATGGTCTGCAACCGTCTGGAAAGCCATAGCAGCGACCTGTTGATCTTCGAGGCCACCAATATCGCGGCGGGGCCTGTCGCCACCATCGCTATCCCGGTGCGCCTGCGTTTCGGCCTGCATGGCAATTGGGCCGAGGCGAATGCGGTGAAGGCTTTGGAAGAAGCGTGAAGGATGGGAAAGGGCGGGGGCTTGGCTCTCGCTCTTTTGCCTCCGGCGGGCAAAGGATCTGGACCCTTTGCAATCCCGTTAATGGGGTGGTGCTTGGCTGGCTGCCGGGCGTGAAATAATTAGAGCCTGCGGCGCGGCAAACTCGTGCTCGTTTGCGCCGCAGGCTTTAAAATTTCTGAGACTGAGGCCATCAGCCTTGGCTGCCACCTTGACACAACACAGACAGTAAAGGGATTGCAAAGGGTCCAGACCCTTTGCCCGCCGGAGGCCCTTTAAACCTTTACCCCTCGATCCCCCGGCAAACCATATCGGCCAACATGCCCACCGCCTCATTCCAGTCGAGCGAGGCCAGATCAAATCCCATCACCCCGGCCAGACGCTCACCGCGCGCGAGGGGGTAGATATAGACGCCCAGTACCACATTCATGGCCAGGAAGAAGCGCGCCTCGTTCAGATCGGGCAGACATTGGCGCAGCAGGCCGATCAGCCGCCGCCGCACCGGCTCGGCCAATTGGCGGGTGATGACGCGGGCCTCCTCGGAAGGGTCAACCAGCGCGAGGCTGTAGATGCGGTGGCTTTTTTGCACATCGGCCCCCTCGCCCAACATGGCCGAGCCGAAGAAGGCGGCAATCACCGCGCGGGCCGAGAGTTCGCCCGAGGCCTCCAGCGCATCGAAACCGGCATTTTGCGCGGCGTGGATCGGGTCGAAATGGCGACGAAACACCTCGGCGAACAATTCCTGCTTGCCGCTCCAGTTACGGCTGAGCGAGGCAAGGCTGGTGCCCGCCCGCGCGGCGATGGCGCGGATGGTGCAGCGGTCATAGCCGCTTTCGATAAATTGGTCGTCAGCCGCGATCAGGAACCGATCGCGGCTGCTGCCTTCAGGCATTTCAGCCATCCACGCCCACCCGGCCATAGCGCCCGTCGACATAGACCAGCGGTTCGCCGCCGCCCACCATCACTCTTTCCACCAAACCCGTCACCACCCTATGGCTCCCGAAATCCGCTGTTTGTTCAACGCGGCACAGGATAGTGGCAACGCAGGATTCCACAAGCGGCAGCCCGCCTTCGATCCGCCAGTCCAGCGTATCAAAGCGACGGTCGGGCGGCGTGGTGACGAAAGCCTGACAAGCGGCGGCCTGTTCGGCGGCCAGAATATTGACCACGAACCGCCCATTTTCCTGCAACGGCGCCAGCAAGGACGCGGTGCGGTTGATCGCCAGCAACAGCGAGGGCGGCTCCATGCTGAGCGACATGAAGGCGGTCATCGCAATGCCGCAGGGCGCGCCCGCCTCGTCCAGCGTGGTGACAAGCGCCACCCCGCTGGCCAGCAGGCGCATGGCGGCGCGGAAGTCTCCTTCCAGCGCCGCAATCGTGTCTCCGCTTATGACCGGCCCGCTCATTTCCAGTCCACATTGGGCATGGCGCCCGACTTGGCCAGAAATTCGCGCACCTGCCCCCATTCGCCATCGCGCTGGGCCACCATGTGGTCGCCGATGCGGGCGCGGCCCTGACTGGTCAGATAGAACATTTCGTAAAGCTCGATACGACTGCCCAGCGCCGATCCGGCAAAATCCCATGCCGTGCGCATGATGCTGGCGCGCTGTTCGGCGCTCATCCCCGCCGCGCCGGGCAGGTATTTGCGCAGAACGTCCCCGATTTCCGGGTTTTCGAACAAGGCCAACGAGGGCGTGCAGAGCAGATTGTGCGAACCGATGGCCCGGATGATCTGGTTCACCCGCGTCATCCATCCCGGCATCACACAGCGCAGCACCGAAAGGTCGCGATGCGGGAAGAAGGCGCCTGCGCCCCAGTCATGCGCCCGCGCCTCGGCCGCCACGATGGCCGAGCGGGTGAGCGTGAGATAGGCATGGATTTCGCCCAGCATTTCGGCCGCATCGGGGCGGGCGAGGCTGTTCGACACCTTCAGGATGCTGGAGCACAGGTCATAGGCGAATTCCAGCTTCACCATCGCGCGGATCGCGGTCTGCTGCAGCGTGTTGCCCGGCGAAACGCCCTGATTGAGGTTGTTGTAGACGTTGAGGTCGCCTTCGCAGAACACGCGTTCATAGGGCACTTCCACATCGTCGAAGATGACAAAGGCGTCCTGTTCGTCAAAACGCGACGAGAAAGGCGCGTCCTGCACGCTGGCCCCGGTGCCGTAATGGTCGCGGCAAATCTGGATCACGCCCTTGGTGTTGACCGGGATCGAGAAGATCAGCGCATAATCTTCCCCGCCCGACGGGATCGGCGCCGAGGAATAGACGTAGAGTTCATCGGCCAGCGGCCCAAGCGTGGCGAGAACCTTGCCCCCGCGCACGATGATGCCGTTTTCATTGCGGCCCACCACGCGTAGCGTCAGATCGGTGTTCATCCCCGCCAGATCGCCCACGCTTTTGTCGATATTGGCGTGGACGATCGTGTGGGTCATCGAAAGGTCACCCTCGATCACCTCGCGGTGGAATTTTTTGAGGCGCTCGTAACCCTCCGGCTTGCCCCGCGCCCAGATGTCCGCGCGCGCCGTATGGCCCGAGAGCACAACGTTCACATAGTCGGGCGTACGGCCCAACATACCGTTGGAATAGCGCGACAAACGCTCCAGCCCGCGATGGCGGATCGCCAGATCTTCCGCGTTTTTGGGCAGCATCAGGCTGACATTCATCTTTTCGCCCGACCGTTCCGGATCGGGGATCAGGCATTCATCGGCATAGGTGTGCTGCCAGTCGAAATAACCCGCCATGCCGTCAATCGAACCGGCAAGGCGCGGATCATTGGCCACATCCACCTTGCCATCGCCCAGATAGACCACCCGGTCATCCTTCAGCCCTGCCTTATATTCGGCTCCTGTGCGAGCAGCCATTGCATCTTCTCCCAAGACGTGGAAACAAGTGTATTCACGAATCATCAAATGCTCAATGAAACACTATTCTGTCAAGTGGAACTTTGGGCATTGACGGCAAGCGACCCCATTCATAGAATGGCGTTCTGTTTTAAACACCTCCGATCATGAGAGGTGCAAAGACTTGGGAGAAGCGTTTCATGTCAGCCGCCATTGCACCCGCTGCGCCCGACCTTGCCAAGCTGTCCTCGGCGCAGGAATGCTTTGCCGCCCTGTTGGGAACCGAAGGCGTGCTGGACGATCAGAGCGGCCTGCGTGCCTTTCATGATCCGTTTGAAGGCCCCCGGCCCCAAGGCCATCAGCCTGCGCTGGTTGTCCAACCGGCCAATGTCGAACAGGTTCAGGCCTGCCTGCGCGTGGCGCACGAACGAGGGCTCCACGTCTGGACATCGTCCAAGGGGCGTAATTACGGCTATGGCGGTTCGGCGCCGGTTTCCGATGGCGCGGTGGTGATCAACCTGTCGCGGATGAACCGGATTCTGGACATTGACGCCACCCATGGCACCGCCGTGATCGAACCGGGCGTCAGCTTTGCCGACCTCTATGCCGCGCTGCGCAAGGACGACATTCCGCTGATGATGTCCGTGCCCGATCTGGGCTGGGGCAGCATCATCGGCAATGCGCTGGAGCATGGCATCGGCTATAACGTGATGGGCGATCATGCCTCGGCCCTGTGCGGGATGGAGGTGGTGCTGCCCGACGGCTCGCTGCTGCGCACAGGCCAAGGCGCCCTGCCCGACAGCCCGCTGTGGCATCGGCACAGGCGGGGTTTTGGCCCGGCGGTCGATGATCTGTTCAAACAGTCGAATCTGGGCATCGTCACCAAGGCCGGGCTGCATCTGATGCCCCGCCCCGAAGTGATGGCCACCGGCACGATCCGCTGCGAGGCCGAGGAGGACATTGTGCCCCTGATCGCCATGGTGCGCCGCCTGCTGCAATCGGGCGTGCTTCAGGGCGTGCCGATGCTGGTTTCCTCGCCGCCTATGGCCACAGGATCGGGCGAAGGACGCTTTACCGCCGAAAACCTGCGTCAGGTGCTGCGCCCCGGTCGCTGGAATTTGCGCTTTGGCCTCTATGGCCACGAAGCGCTGGTTTCCGCCCGCCGCTCTGTGCTGGAGCGTGAAACGGCCGCCATTCCCGGCGCAGTGATCGAACTGCGCCAATATGCGGGCGATGCCGGGCCTGAGGATGTCGAACCGCGCGACCTGATTGCCGCAGGGATCCCCAATCAGGTGCTGCTTGATCGGCTGAAGGGCGTGTTTGGCGACAGTTTCGGCCATATGGATTTTTCGCCGGTGCTGCCCATTGATGCCGATTATGCCCGCCGCACCGAAACCCTGCTGGGCGAAACCATGGCGCGCCATGGCCTGATCGGCGCCTTTGGCCTGCTCTGTTTTCCGCGCAGCATGGTCAGCGCCAGTCTGGTGATGTTTGATGCGGCCGATCAGGCCCGAGTCGATGCCGCCCGCGCGGCGGTGCGCCATCTGTGCGACGAAGTAGCGAAATGGGGCTGCGCGCCCTATCGCGCCCATGTTGCGCTGGTCGATCATGTGCAGGACAAATTCGCCTTTGGCCAAAACGCGATGGCCCGTTTCTACACCAGGCTCAAGGATGCGCTGGACCCGGCCGGCCTGTTGGCGCCTGGCAATCACGGCATCTGGGCCGGAGGGCAGCGCGGGGCGACATGACCTTGGGCCGGATCCGAAAATCACTCGATTATAAAAACATATGGGATGGACCGCAGACATGCTCCACCCCGCGAGGAGAAAGACCATGAGTGGAGAGCGTATCTCCGTTGCCCAGGCGCACCGTCTGGCGCGCATGAATATCGTCGCCGGATTCCTCGTGTGGGGCATTGCTCTGGCGGGCGTCTCGATGATGATGCCGGTGATGTACAATTCCATTCTGGAATCGATGCATTGGACGATCGGCGAGACCACCCGCTTCATGGCGATCAAGTCGGCCACATCGGCGCTGGGCGGTCTGGTGGCCGGATCGCTGCTGGTGCGCGTGGGGGCCAAGCGGGTGCTGGTGCCCTCGATCTTTGTGATCGGCATCGCCACCAGCCTGCTCTATTTCGCCAAAAGCCTGCCCTTCTATTACGCGCTGGCCGCGGTTTCGGGCGTCTGCTCGGTGTGGAGCGTGATCGCCATTCAGGTGACGCTGGCGCGCTGGTATTCGGCCAGTCTGGGGCGGATGACGGGCTTTGCCATGCTGGGCGGCGCGCTGGCCGGTTTCGTCGTGCCGATGAGCACGCGCATGGGCGTCACCCATTGGGGATGGCATGCGACGGCAGGCGTGGCCGGGCTGGTGGTGCTGGTGCTGGTGGGCCTGTCCATCTCGCTGCTGGTGCATGAAACGCCCGAGGCCTATGGCTATACCGCCGACGAACTGGACCCCGGCAAGGCCCGCCCCGGCGGCGCCCCGGCCGATCCGGGCGAGGATTTCGCCTCTTTCCGCAAGACGCCCCAATTCTGGATGCTGATTCTGGCCACCGCGCTGTCGGGCGTCATCAGCAACGGGATCAACGAATATATCCCGCTGTTTATCGAAAAGCACACCGCGCTGGGCGCGACGGCGGCGGCGCTGGGCTTTACCATCGTCATGCTGATTTCGGGGCTGGGCAAGATCCTCTTTGGCTGGGTGTTCGACCGGCTCTCGACGCGGGGCGTAGCTTTGTGCTGGGCGCTGTGCGGTGTGGCGGCTCTGGCAACCTTTCCGATGGGGATGAAAGGCGCCCTGCCGCTGGTGGGTTATGCCACTTTCCTTGCCTTCACCATTTTGCGCGGCGTGTCGCATGGTGGGGTGATCGTTCAGGCGCCGGTGCTGGCGCGCCACATTTATGGCGTGCGGGCGCTGCCTCAGGTGATCTCGCTGCTGACGGCGGCCTTCCACCTTGGCGCGGCGGCCGGGATCGTGGCCATCGGCGCGGGCGTGGACAAGACGGGCGGTTTTACCCTGCCCTTCATCGTGGTGGCCTGCGTGGCCTTTGTCGCGGCGGGCATCGGCTGGCAATTCCATCCGCGCCACTGGGCCGGTCAGCAAGCCGCCGCCAAGGCCTGAGGGAGGACCTATGTCGATCTTGCTGCCTACGGGCATGAATAGCGCGGCTTTCGACCGGGCGCTGGGCGATTTCCGCCGCGCGATTGGCGATCCATGGGTGCTCTCGGGCGAGGAGGACCGCCAGACCTATATCGACCCCTATGCGATGGGCGACGGGCTGGACCATGATTGCAGCGCGATCCTGGCCCCCGGCTCGGTCGAGGAAGTGCAGGCGATCATCCGCATCGCCAATCAGCACAAAACCCCGCTCTGGCCGGTCAGCCGGGGCAAGAATCTGGGCTATGGCGCCGCCTCGCCCAAGGAGAAGGGCGACCTCATCCTCGACCTTTCGCGGATGAACCGCATCCTTGATGTGAACGAGAAACAGGCCTCCTGCCTGATCGAGCCGGGCGTGGGCTATTTCGACTTGTTCCGCTATCTGCGCGAACGCAACCTGCCGCTGTGGATGAGCGTGCCGGGCAATTCATGGGGCAGCGTGATCGGCAATGCGCTGGATCGCGGCATCGGCTACACGCCCTATGGCGACCATTGCGAGACTCTATGCGGGCTGGAGGTGGTGCTGCCCGATGGCTCGCTGCTGCGCACCGGCATGGGCGCGATGATGGGCGCAAAGGGCTGGCAGAGCTATAAATACGGCTATGGCCCCGGATGGGACCAGATGTTCATGCAATCGAACCTTGGCGTGGTGGTCAAGGCGGGCATGTGGCTGCAACCCGAGCCGGAGATGACGGCCAAGATCACGCTGGCCCTGCCCCGCTTCGACGATGCGGCATGGGCGCTCGACATCCTGTGCGACCTGCGCCGCCGCGACATCATCCAGCATAATATCGTGTTCGGATCGCCCGTGCGCGCGGCCTCAACCATGTCGCAGCGCGCCGATTGGTACACCGGCCCCGGCGCCCTGCCCGACGGTGTATCGCAGCAGATGATGGCCAAGCTGGGCCTTGGCTGGTGGAACGCCAAGATCAGCCTGTTTGGCGATGAGGGCAGCGTGATGGCGCAGGTCGCGCTGATCCGCCGCCTGTTCGAACCGCGTCTGGGCGGTCCCTTGCAATTCGAGATCTGGAAACGCGGCGACCCGCTGGAAAAATCGGCCACCGGCATTCCCACCACCATGGGGCTGCAATCGGTCAACTGGTATGGCGGGCGCGGCGGGCATCTCAGCTTTGCCCCGGTCTTGCCGCAGGATGGCGATATGGCGCTGGCCTATGCCAAAAAGATCAAGGCCTATTACGAAGAGGTGGGCCAAGACTATTACGCCAGCTTCACCATCGGGCGGCGTCATATCAACAATGTCAGCCTGATCCTTTACAATCGCGACGAACCCGAAGCGGTCACGCGGGTGGACAAGCTCTATCGCCACTTGCTGAAAGAAGCCGCCGCCAGCGGATTTGGCGAATATCGCGGCCATATTTCCTATATGGACGAGGTCGCCGCTACCTATGACTTTGCCGATGGCGCGCTGGCGCGGCTCAACGGCCGCGTCAAGGCGGCGCTCGACCCCAACAACATCCTCGCGCCGGGGCGCAATGGCATCACGGGCCGCGCCCATGGGGGAGACAGGCCATGATCCGCATCTTTGCCTTTGTCCTTGGGCTGATCCTCGCCCTGATGCTGATCGCCATGCCCGCCGATGCGCAAGGTCCGGCGGCCCCGAAATCGGCAAATGCCACGCCCATCGCCACCACCGCCATGGGTGCAATCCTCTATGGCGCGCAATCGGCCAATCCGGGTGAAAAGCTGTTTGGCCAGAAATGCGCCTTTTGCCATATCGGCCCGAGCACCGGCAAATTCATGCTGGCCCGCCGCCTGCCCAAGGGACAGGCCGAATTGCCCGACCGCCGCGACCTGACGCCCGATTACGTGAAGGCAGTGGTGCGCAATGGTCTGGTCAACATGCCCACCTTTACCCGCGTCGAATTGACTGACCGCGAACTGGGCCAAATTGCCGACTGGCTGGGCCGAAAGGGGCGCAAATGAATGGGCTGAACGCTTCGCGCCGCGCCGTGCTGGGGGCGATGGCCTTGCTGCCGGGGCTGGGGCTGGCGCCGCGTGCGTGGGCGGCGGGCGCGCTCCATTTCATCCTCGACCCCCGCCTGCCCGAAGCCGCCGCGATTCGGGCAAGGGCGCAGGCCGCAGGCCACCCTTGCGCCGATCCGGCGGGCGAGATCATCCGCCTGTTACTGAGCGCAGATGGCCACGCCATGACCGCCTCCGGCACGATCATCGGCCTGACGACCTACACCGACTATGCGCTGGCCCGCGATGCGCTGCGTATGCAGGGGCGCTCTGTGCGCCGCCCCCATGCCTTGCCCGGTGGCGAGGGGGGCGATCCCCTGCTGGCCACCCTGCGCGATGCCTGCACGCGCCGCTGCGCCTCGCAGGCCACCTCCTTTCTCTGGCTGGCCTGAACCGCCGCCGCCCCAAGGAATATCAACGTGTCCAAGCTGGAATTCGACTATATCATCGTGGGCGCCGGTTCGGCGGGCAGCGTGCTGGCCAACCGATTGAGCGCCGATCCGCAAAACCGCGTCCTCCTGCTTGAGGCCGGGGGTAAGGCGGACCATCCCTATATCCGCATGCCGCTGGGCTTTCTTCAGGCGCTGCGCAATCCGGCGCTGACATGGCCCTTCGCCTCCGAGCCGGAACCGCATCTGGGCGGCAAGGTCTTTCCCCTGCCGCGCGGGCGAGTGCTGGGCGGGTCGTCATCAATCAATGGCACGGTGCATTTCCGGGGCCACCCTCTCGATTTCGACGATTGGGCCAAACTGGGCTGCACCGGCTGGGATTACAAGGGCGTCCTGCCCTATTTCCAGCGCAGCGAGGATCATTGGACCGGCGGCAATTCATGGCGCGGCAAGGGCGGGCCAATCGGCGTGCGGCCGGTCGATGTCTCGCGCCTGATGGCCGAAGAATTGCGCGCCTCGGCGGCTTTGCAGGGCTATGCCTATAATCCCGATTATGACGGGATCGCCAACGAGGGCTGCGCCGATGTGCAGGTTGCGCTGAAAAACGGCGAGCGTTGCGGCGGGGCAAAGGCCTATATCGAACCGATCCGTGGACGCACCAATCTCCACATCCTTACCCATGCGCAGGTCAGCCGCATCCTGTTTTCCGGCAAGCGCGCCACCGGCATCGCCTTTGAACACCATGGCGTGAACCAAACCGCCACCGCCCGGCGTGAAATCGTGCTGTGCGGCGGGGCCTATGGTTCGCCGCAATTGCTGATGCTGTCGGGCATTGGCCGAGCACCGGATCTGGCCCGGCATGGCGTGGGCGTGGTGCATGAATTGCCGGGCGTCGGGCAAAATCTGCAGGAGCATGTCCGCCTTGCCCATCAATATGACGCCGCCCCGCCCCACAGCTTTGCCCAGCAATTGCGCTTTGACCGCGCGGCGCTGGCCTTTTTGCGCTGGTATTTCCTGCGTTCCGGCCCCTTTGCCAATCAGATCGCGGCGGCCTGCATCCTGGCCCGTTCGCAGGATGGCCTCGACCGCCCCGACCTTCAGATCATGTCCAGCCCGGTGCGGGTGGACGCCAACATCTGGTTCCCCGGTTTCGCCCGGCCCAAACAGGATTGCTTCTACAATTCGATCTGCCTGCTGCGCCCCAAAAGCCGGGGCAGCGTAACCTTGCAGGACAGCGATTTCCGCTCGGCCCCGCGCATTCATCTCAACCTGCTGGGCGATGAGCGTGACTGGGATGTGCTGAAAAAGGGGCTGGGCATTTCGCGGCGGATTTTCGCCAATGGCCCGATTGCCGATTATGTCATCGAGGAAACCCTGCCCGGCGCCCACATCACCAGCGACGAGGCGCTTGATGCGATGAAGGCGCAATTGTCGGGCGTGGTTCATCATCCGGTCGGCACCTGCGCGATGGGCATGGGGGGCGATGCAGTGGTCGATCCGCAATTGCGGGTGCATGGCGTCGCTGGCCTGCGCGTGGCCGATGCCTCGATCATGCCGCTGCTGGTGGGTGCCAACACCAATGCCGCCGCCGTGATGATCGGCGAGAAAGCCAGCGACCTCATTCTGCAATCCGCGCGTCAGGAGCAACAAGCATGAACCCGATTTTCGACACCGCCCGCGCGCGCATCGCCGCCCTGTCGGGCCATTTTATCAACGGCGCATGGCATAAGGGCAGCGGGGCAACCATCCCGGTTCTCGACCCGGCCACCGAAACCGCCATCGGCGCAATCGCCGCAGGCGGAGCAGATGAGGTCGATCAGGCCGTGCGCGCCGCGCGCCGCGCCTTCGATGCCCCCTCATGGTCCGCCATGCCCGCCGCCGAGCGCGAACGCCTCCTGCTGCGCCTTGCCGATCTGGTGGAGGAGAACCGCGACGAACTGGCCGCGATGGAAACCATCGACAATGGCATGCCCTATGGCGTTTCGCGCATGATGGCCGTGGGCAGCGCGATCAGCGCGATCCGCTATCACGCAGGCTGGCCCCGGCGGTTGACGGGGGAAACCGTGCCCATGTCGGTGCCGGGCAACTGGCATGGCTATACCACGCATGAGGCGCTGGGCGTGGCGGCGCTGATCGTGCCGTGGAACGCGCCTTTTGCGATCACCTGCACCAAGGTTTCGGCAGCGCTGGCGGCGGGCTGCACGGTAGTGTTAAAGCCTGCCGAACTGGCGCCCATGTCGGGGCTGCGTCTGGCCGAACTGGTGGCGCAGGCGGGCTTTCCCGAAGGCGTGGTCAATGTGGTGACAGGAACAGGCGCGGAAGCGGGCGCGGCTTTGGTGGCCCATCCCGGCATCGACAAGATCAGTTTTACCGGATCGACCGCCACCGGCAAGGCGATCCTGCACCAAAGCGTGGGCGACCTTAAGAGGGTCAGCCTCGAACTGGGCGGCAAATCGGCCAGCATCGTCTTCCCCGATGCCGATCTGACGCGCGCCATTCCCGCCGTGGCCATGGGCATTTTCGGCAATAGCGGACAGGTCTGCGCGGCGGGTTCGCGCCTGTTCCTGCATGAGGCGATCTTTGATCGGTTCATCGAAGGGCTGGTCGCCTTTACGCAAAATCTGCGCGTTGGCCCCGGCACGCAGGATGGCGTGGCGCTTGGTCCCCTGATCTCCGGGCCGCAGCGCGACAAGGTGATGGGCTATATCGAGGCGGGCCGGGCCGAAGGGGCCACCTTGATCACCGGGGGCGATGCGCCATCAGGGCCGGGCTATTTCGTCAATCCCACGATCTTTGTCGATGCCGATCCCTCCATGTCCATCGTGCGCGAGGAGATCTTCGGCCCGATCCTGTCCGTCATGAAATTTGCCGATGATGATCTCGACGATCTGGCTGCCCGCGCCAATGACAGCATCTATGGATTGTCAGCCTATGTCTGGACCGCCAATCTGGGCCATGCCCATGCGATGGCGAAAAAGCTGCGCTCCGGGTCGGTCAAGATCAATGGCTCGGGCATGGAATTCGCCCTGCCCTTTGGCGGCTTCCGACAGTCAGGGCTGGGCCGCGAACATGGGCGACATGGGGTCGAGGCCTTTACTGAAGTGAAATCGGTGATGGTAGGCTGGTAAGGGATCGGGGCCGGGCATCCGGCCCCACCCTCACCGCTCGAACAGGCGGTCGGCCAAAGGTTCGCGCGCCTGCCAGCCCTTCTGCTCCAGTTCGGGTGTGTCCGAGGCTTCCTGAGGGTAACCGATGCATAACATCGCAATCAGCGTCCAATGGTCCGGCACATCGAGCATCACCCCCACCGCATGAGGGTCCAAAATCGACACCCAGCCCAGCCCGATCCCGCGTATCCGCGCCGCCAGCCACAAGGTCTGGATCGCGCCGACGCAGGAATAACGCAGCATTTCCGGCATTGTGGCAATGCCTAGCCCATGGCCAGCGCTGGCCTGTTCATCGCAGAACACGGCCAGCAATTCTGGCGCCTCGCGGATGCCATGCAGCTTGAGCGCGAGATAGTCGTCATGGCGCGCCTCGCCCGCATAGCGCTGGGCGGCGCGCAGGTTTTCCGCATCGACATGGTGGGCCAGCGTATCGCGCAGCGCCGCCGAGCGCAGCCGCACAAACCGCCAAGGCTGCGAATGACCGACCGATGGCGAAAGCGCGGCCTGCTCGAGCAATTCGGCCATATCCCGTTCGGGCAGGGGATCGGGCGCGAAATGGCGCACATCGCGCCGCCAGCGCAGCAGCGTATCGAATTTCTGCGCAAATTCCGCGTCAAACCGTGGCTGCGTCACGAGGCAAGGCACTCCCTTCGCATCAGCTATATGTCGATGATCGGCCCCTGTCTTGCGGATAATGCCCCGCTCAGTCCTGATCCTCCCGGCCCACCACCCAATCGTGCAAATCCGGCGCATTGCCGATCAGGGCAAGGCCATGGGCAATCGAGGTCAACTCATTGCCGGTGGCCAGACGGCCTTCGCCAAAGCGGCGCTCGAACAGGCGCCGCACCGCCGGAATCAGCGAGGAGCCGCCCGTCAGGAAAACGTGATCGACCTGATCCGCGCTCAACCCCGCGCGTTCCAGCACCGTATCGACCGTTTCGCCGATCCGGCGCAGGTCGGGCTCGATCCACGCCTCAAACTCCTCGCGGCTGACATCGGCCTCGATGGTCAGATCGGCATCGGCAAAGCGAAAATTGGCATGAGTCTGGCTGGAAAGCGCCCGTTTAAGCTGGCCCACCGCCTCATACAGGGCATAGCCCAATTCCTGCTCGACGATGGTAATCATGCGCCCGATGGCAGCTGGGTCGGTGGCGCTGCGCTTCAGCTTGGCCAGTTGTTCCAATGTGCGCCGGTTGCGCATCAGCGCCAGACGCGACCAGTCGCCAAAATCGGTGAAATGACCGGCGGGGATCTCCAGCACCTTGTCAAACGAGCGATAGGTGCCGCCTTTGCCCAACAGGGGCAGCACCAGATGGTCCATGATGCGATAGTCGAACCGGTCGCCCGCAATGCCGATGCCCGCCGAAGCCAGCGGAACGCAGCGCCGCGCAGCCCCCGGCGCCTCAACCCGGACAAGTGAGAAGTCGCTGGTGCCCCCGCCGAAATCGGCCACCAGCAAGGTTGCCGGATCGCCCAGCCGCGAGGCAAAGCTGTAGGCCGCGCCCAACGGTTCATAGACATAATGCACCGGCCGACCCAGCATGGCGAACATCGCATCATAACGCTTGCGCGCCAACGCCACATCGGGCCGCCCCCCGACATAGCGCACCGGCCGCCCCACCACGACGCATTCGGGCGCATCCTTCATCGGATCGCCGCCATGCTGCATCAGGTGGCTCAGGAAAATCTGCCCCAACTCCTCGAACCGCAGCCGCTTTTCAAACAGATTGGCATGTTCGAACGAGGCGCTGGCCGCCACCGATTTGAACGATTGCAGGAAGCGGCTGCCTTGGGGAAAATCGAGATATTCGGCAATTGCCCAAGGCCCCGCCTCATGCGCCAGCCCGCCGCGAAACGCCTCGTCCTGCCAGAAACACAGGGCCGAGCGGAACACCGTGCTGGGCCCATCGGGTGCGGCATATTCGATCATCTCGGCATGGTCCGTGCCTGATGCACGGGCGATGACCGAATTGGTCGTGCCGAAATCGATCCCGATGGCGCGCGTACCGCTCATCTCAGCGCTGCTTCTTCGCAATGGTTGCGGTGAAATCGGGGTCTTTATTGGCCACCCAATCAACGAATTTTCGCACCGCCGGATTGGCCAGCAGGCCTTCGACATCCATGCCGTAGCGCTGCAATTCGGAATTGGTGAAATTGGTGATCAGCGTCTGCTGGCAAATGCCGTGCATCGGCACGACATCGCGCCCGCCCCGGCTCTTGGGGATGGGGTGGTGCCAGACGATCGTCGATCCGGTCGGCCGCCCGCAAAGCCAGCAAGGAACGACCTCAACGGGGGTCTCCTCTTCCTGATGCATGTCGCCATAGGGGTCACGTTTCGAATGTTTGCGGGCCATATCTGCTTCCAACTGGTTTGCCTCCCCTATACCGGCCCGGCTCGGCAAGGCAAATCGGTGAACGGGCAGATCAACAGGAACCCAGCGCCCCGCCCTCGCACAGCACGCACATCGCATGGATCACGCCCGAGATGACCGGATCCTTCAGCCGATACCAGCGCGTCTGGGCCTCGATACGGACATGGACGACATCCTCGGCGCGCAGCAGCGCCAGATGCTGCGACACGCCCGATTGCGACAGGCCGGTGATCGCCACCAGTTCGTTGACGCTCACCTCGCCCTCATCCATGCGGCATAACATCAGCAGGCGTTCGGGATGGCTCATCACCTTAAGACGCCCGGCCATATGCGCGGCATGGACTTTCAGTTCGGAAAGATCGGATGGTTTCATACCGTTTCTTCGTCCAGAGGAACGCCATCATCGCGCAGCACCACATAGATCGCCGGGATCACCAGCAGCGTAAGCAGCGTCGAGGATGCCAACCCAAACAGCAGCGAGATCGCCAGCCCCTGAAAGATCGGATCGGTCAGGATCACGCTGGCCCCGATCATCGCCGCCGCCGCGGTCAAGGCGATGGGTTTGACGCGAATGCGCCCGGCCTCGATAAGCACCTGACGCAGGCTCTTGCCGGGCGTGGCCGTATGGCGGATGAAATCGACCAGCAGGATCGAATTGCGCACGATGATCCCGGCCAGCGCGATAAAGCCGATCATCGAGGTGGCCGTAAAGGGCGCCCCAAACAGCATATGTCCCGCCACAATCCCGATCAGCGTCAGCGGCACGGGCGTGAGGATCACCAGCGGCAGTTTGAAACTGCCGAACTGACCCACCACCAGCACATAGATCGCCAGCAGCGCCACCATGAAGGCCGCGCCCATATCGCGGAAGGTCACCCATGTGATCTCCCATTCGCCGTCCCACAGGATCGAGGGGCGGCTTTCATCCTCGGGCTGGCCGTGCATCAGGATGGCGGGTTTGACCATGCCATGCCCGGCCCAGTCATAGGCCTCCACCGCCCGGTCCACCGCGATCAGGCCATAGATCGGCGCTTCATAGCGGCCCGCCATATCGGCCATCACCATCGTCGCGCCGCGCCCGTCACGGCGGAAAATCGCCTGCCCGCCCACCTCGCGCCGCGCATCCACCACTTCGCCCAGGCTGAGCAATTGGCCCGAAGGCGTCGCGGCCACCGGCGTGGCCGCCAATACGCCCGACCAACTCCGCTGCGCCTGATCCAGTCCGATTTCCACCGGCAAGGGATCGCGGTCGGCCCCGCGCGGCACATAGGCCAACACCTGTCCGCCCGTCAGCGCACCGATGGAATCCAGCACCTGACCGCTGGCCACCCCGTAATGGTCGATCCGGTCGCGGTCGGGCACCAGCCGCAAGGTGGGCCGCGCCTCGCCAAAGCTGTTATCCGTGTCGACGATAAAGGGCACCGAGCGGAAGATCTGTTCCAGCACCATGGCGGTCTTTTGCCGCGTGGCCTCATCCGGTCCGTAAACCTCGGCCAGCAAGGTGGCCAGCACCGGCGGTCCGGGCGGCGTTTCGACCACTTTGATGACGCCGCCTTTGGGCAGAGCCACCGCGCGCAGCCGCTCGCGCAGGTCCACTGCAATGGCATGGCTTGACCGACTGCGCTCGCCCTTGGGGGCCAGCGTGACCATCACATCGCCCATTTCGGGCCGCGCGCGCAGGAAATAGTGGCGCACCAATCCGTTGAAATTGAAAGGTGCGGCGGTCCCGGCATAGACCTCCATGGCCGAAACCTCGGGGATCTGGCGGGCGACGGCAGCAGCCTGTTCAGCAAGGCGCCCGGTCGTTTCCAGCGACGTTCCCTCAGGCAGGTCGAGGACCAGTTGCACCTCGCTCTTATTGTCAAAGGGCAACAGCTTGACCGTCACCGCCTTGAAATAGAACATCGAGCAGGCGACCAGCGTGGCCACCCCCACCCCGATCAGGAAACGCTTGGCCCTGGCCCGCGTAGCGATGACGCGCGTGGCATAGCGAGCATAGATCGCGCCCAGACGCCCGCCGCCCTCATGCTCATGGCCCTGCGCCAAAGCGCCGCGTGCAAAGCGGATCATCAGCCATGGCGCGATCACCACGGCGACGAAGAAAGAGAACACCATCGCCGCCGACGCATTGATCGGGATCGGCGCCATATAAGGCCCCATCAACCCCGAAACGAACAGCATCGGCAAAAGCGCCGCCACTACCGTCAACGTGGCGATGATCGTGGGATTGCCCACCTCGGCCACCGCGTCGATGGCGGCCTGCTGGCGGGATCGGCCATCGTCCATACTCCAATGCCGGGCGATATTTTCGATCATCACGATGGCGTCATCGACCAGAATGCCGATGGAAAAGATCAGCGCGAAAAGGCTGACCCGGTTGATCGAAAAACCCATGATGCGGCTGGCAAACATGGTCAGCATGATCGTGGTGGGAATGACAATCGCCGTTACCCCCGCCTCGCGCCAGCCAATGGCAAAGCCGATCAGAATGACGATGGACACCGTGGCCAGCGCCAGATGGAAAATCAGCTCATTGGCCTTTTCATCCGCGCTCTCGCCATAATTGCGCGTGACATTGACCACCACGCCCGCCGGGATCAGCCCGCCCTTCAGCGCCTCTACCCGCGCCACCACGGCCTGCGCAACATTGACCGCATTGGCCCCGCCCCGCTTTGCAATCGCAATGGAAACCGCAGGCGCCATCGACCAGTCCGTGCCCTCGCGCGCCCAACGCCAGCTATGCGCCTGATCCTGCGCGCCACCCTGCTCCACCCGCGCCACATCGCCCAGCAGCACCGGCGCCCCGCCCGCCGCACGGACCGTCAGACGGCGCAGTCCATCGGCGCTGGTCAAAGGCGCGCCTGCGGTAACGGCCAGCGTCGCCCCATCCTCGCGCACCGCGCCCGCCGGAAACGACCGCCCGCCCTGCCGCACCGCCTCCATGACCGAGGACAAAGGCACATGCGCCGCCGACAGCCTCGCCGGATCGGGGATCACGCGGATCGCCTCACGCTGGCCCCCGGTGATGAAGGTCAGGCCGACATCATCCACCTTGGACACCTCGGTCCGCAACTTGGTCGCCAGCGTATAGAGGCTGCGCTCATCCCATCCCGCACCCTTGGGCGTCAGGGTCAGCACAAGGATCGGTACGTCCGAAATGCCGCGCACCGTGATCTGCGGCGACAGGACGCCTGCGGGGATCTTGTCGATATTGGCCTTGATCTTTTCATCCACGCGGGTGGCCGCCGCCTCGGGGTCCTGCCCCACGGCAAAGCGGGCCGTGACCATCACGCCATGATCCTCGGCCTGCGTATAGACATGCTCGACGCCATCAATGCTTTTGATGATCTGCTCCAGCGGCTTGCCCGCCAGTTCCACCCCGTCCGCCGCCGAAAGCCCCGGCGCGGCCACGCGAATATCGACCATCGGCACCTTGATCTGCGGCTCTTCCTCACGCGGGATCGTCACCGTGGCGATCAGCCCGACAAGGATCGCGGCCAGCAGGAACAAAGGGGTCAGGGGCGAGGCGATGGTGGCTTTCGTGATGCGACCCGAAAGGCCCGGATTCATCGCCCCGCTCCCTGATCGACGCCGGCCAGCACATCGCCGTCCCGGACGCCGGAAAGAATTTCAATCATGCCATCGGCGGCAGGCGCGGTCTGCACCGGCACTTGCGAGGCCGTGCCTTTCGGCGCGATCACCGTGGCGTAATCCAGCCCATAGCGCGTGAAAATGAAGCCGCGCGGCACGATGATCGCGCGATGCGTGCCCGCCTCAACCTGCGCGGCCACGCGCCGCCCGATCAGCGCTGCATCAAGGCCCTGCATGGCCACATCGGCGCTGACCTGTCCGGCCTGCACCGCCGGATAGATCCGCGTAACGGTGCCGTTCATCCCTTCGGCCCGCACCTTGGCGCCGGGGCGGATCTTGGCCGCCAGCGCTTCAGGCAGGTCAAGCCGCAGGACCACCGGGCCGGATGTGACCACCGCCACCACCATGCCCGGCGCCACCGGCGCGCCCGCAGGCACATCGGCGCGCAGCACGCGGCCATTGGCGGGGGCGATCACGGCGCCATTGCCCGCCATGGCGCGGATGCTGGCCTGTTGGGCGCGGGCAGCCTGCGTCTGGGCGCTGGCGGCCTGGGCGACCGCCTCGGCCTGTTCCAGCCGCGCCTTGGCATAGACACCATTGGCGGCAAGGAATTTCACCCTTTCCAGCTCGGCATGGGCCTGCACGGCCTGGGCCTGCGCGGCGGCGGCCTGCGCGCCATAGGCGGCGGATTGATAAGAGAGCTGATTGTCGGTGATGCGGCCGATCACCTGCCCTTTATGCACACTGTCGCCCGCGCGGACGGAAAGGGTGGACAGGACGCCCGGAATACGCGCCAGCACCTGCGCCTGATCCTGACTGGTCACTTCGGCCGACACGCTTTGCCAATCAGGCGCATCGCCGGCCTTGACGGTCAGGCGCGGCCCGGCGGCGGCCCTGGCCGCTTCAGGCGCGGGCTGATCCGAACCGCATCCTGCCAGAGCAGCCGCCATCGGCAATGCCATCGCCAACCATCCACGCATCCGCCCTCTCCCCTTTAATGCTTCAGCGCTCGACCGGCAGACCAGCCTTGGCCCATGCGCCGAAACCGCCCGCCAGATGGGTGTCCACGCTGGCCTGCGCGGCGGCGCATTTGTCCAGCGCCATGCCCGAACGCTTGCCGCCAAGGCAGGTCAGCACCAGTTGGCGCCCCTCGGGCGCGGGCAGACGGCTGGGCTGAAAGGCGGACAGCGGCATATTGATCGAACCGGGAATATGGCCGCCTGCAAATTCGTCCGGCTCGCGCACATCGACCACCATCGCCTGATTCGCGGCCAACATATTGGCCAGTTCATGGGCGTTGACTTCACGGTGCTGGGCCGAATTTCCAAAGCCGAAGATCATGACATTGCATCCTTATGCCCCGGGCGGAACGGCCCGACAAAAACATCACTTGCTTATATGCCTTAAATATAATATTAGTCAAGCAGGATTGAAAGCGGCTACATTCCCTTGCCGCCGCCGAAATCCGCAGATCACTGGGCCCTCACAGCATTGGGAGAGCAGAACCATGTCCTTGCCCGGAACCACATTGCCCCGAATCGTCGTGCTGGGCGCCGGCCTTGGCGGCACGATCGCGGCCTATGAAATCCGCGACGCCACCAAGGGGCGCGCAGAAGTCACCGTCATTTCCGACAGCGAAGATTACTGGTTCGTGCCGTCCAACCCATGGGTAGCGGTGCGCTGGCGCGAACCCGATGCGATCCGGGTGCCTCTGGCCCCGGTGATGGCGAAAAAGGGCATTGGCTTTACGAGTGTCGGTGCGTTGCGCGTGCATCCGGCCGATCAGCGCATCGATCTGCGCGACGGGACCAGCATGACCTATGACTGGCTGGTGATCGCAACCGGGCCGGAACTGGCCTTTGACGAGATCCCCGGTTTCGGGCCCGAAGGTCACACCGTTTCGGTGTGCCGGACCGATCATGCGGCCCATGCCGCCGACGCTTTCGACGCCTTTTGCGCCGATCCCAAGCCCATCGTGGTGGGCGCGGCGCAGGGGGCGTCCTGTTTCGGCCCGGCCTATGAATTTGCTTTGATCCTCGACACCGAATTGCGCCGCCGCAAGATCCGCGACCGCGTGCCCATGACCTTTGTCACCAGCGAGCCCTATGTCGGCCACCTCGGCCTTGACGGCGTGGGCGACACCAAGGGCCTGCTGGAAAGCGAGATGCGTGAGCGGCATATCAAATGGATTACCAATGCCCGCGTTACCGGGGTCGAACCGGGCATGATGCATGTCGAGGAAGTGGGCGAGGATGGCGCGGTCAAAAAGGCGCATGACCTGTCCTTTGGCTATTCGATGCTGCTGCCCGCGTTTCGGGGCGTCAAGGCGGTCTATGGCATAGAGGGCCTGACCAATCCGCGCGGCTTCATTCTGGCCGACCGGCATCAGCGCAATCCGACTTTCAAGAACATCTATTCGCTGGGCGTCTGCGTGGCGATCCCGCCGATCGGGCCGACCCCGGTGCCGGTGGGTGTGCCCAAGACCGGCTTTATGATCGAGAGCATGGTGACCGCCGTGGCCCATAATATCGCGGCCGAACTGGACGGGCGCGAACCGGACGAGGTGCCGAGCTGGAACGCGGTCTGCCTTGCCGATTTCGGCGATGGCGGCGTGGCCTTTGTCGCCCAGCCCCAGATCCCGCCGCGCAATGTCAACTGGTCCTCGCATGGCAAATGGGTCCATCTGGCCAAGGTCGGCTTTGAGAAATACTTCCTCCACAAAGTCCGCTCCGGCACCAGCGAGCCGCTTTATGAAAAGCTCGCGCTCAACATGCTGGGGATCAGCAAATTAAAAGAAACATCCAAGGAGAGCGTGCGATGACACTTGATACCGCTGTGATGCGTTTTGCCGGCACCGTCGTTCTGGCCAGCGCGCTGGCCGCCCATTTCATCCATCCGGCATGGATTTACCTGACCATGTTCGCCGGGGCCAATATGCTTCAGGCCAGCGTGACCGGATTTTGCCCCGCCGCGATCCTGTTCCGAGCCTTTGGCGTCAAGCCGGGCACGACGTTCAAGTAAGAGGATTGGGCGATGCGCCGCTTACTCATTCTTCTGCCCCTGCTGGCGGCGCATCCGGTGTGGGCGCAGGCCAATGATCTGAACGCGGCCATTGCCGATGCTCTTGCCCACGCCCCCGCTCTGGCCGAGGCGCAGGCGGGGCAGGCCGAGGCCAAGGCGCGGCTGGACGGCGCGCGGGCGCAGGGGAATCCCATGCTCAGCGTTGAAGGACAGATCGGCGCGGGGCGCATCGACAATGAAGGCTTCTTTGGCTTTACCGCCCGTAATGTGACGCCTCTGGCGCTGCGGGCGGGGGCGGAAATGCCGCTCTATGCCGGGGGCCGCGTGGCCGCCGCCATCGATCAGGCCAAGGGCGGCAAGGCGATGGCCGACCTTGGGCTGGCCGATGCGCGCTCGCGGGTGATGGTGGGCGCGGTGGCGGCCTATGCCGAGGTGCTGACCGCCCGCCGGATCGAGGCGCGGTTTCAGCAATTGACCACTGAGCTGGCCGAGGTCGAGCGGCAGGCCAAGTTGCGGTTCCACGCGGGCGAGATCCCCGCCTCTGACCTTGCCGCCGCCACCGCGCGCCGGGCCGAGGGCGAGGCGGGCCTTGCCGCCACGCAGGGCCGCCGCATCACCGCCGAGGCCCAATTCGCGCGCGCCACCGGGCATGAGCCGGGCAATCTGGCCCCGCTCCCGCCCCTGCCCGCCACGCCGCCGACACTGGACGAGGCGATGGAAAGCGCGCATCGCGCCAATCCCGCGCTGGCGCAGGCGGAAAAAGGCATAGACATCGCGCGGGCCGGCGCGCGCGGCGCAAGGGCCGAGAGCCTGCCCACCATCGGCGCTTTTGCCGAGGCGACGCGCACCCGCGACCAGTTCTTTCCCGATTATCGCGCCGATGCAATGGCCGTGGGCGTCCGGGGCCGCTGGACCATCTGGGCAGGCGGGCGCACGGCGGCCAAGATCCATGAGGCCGATGCCGGGGTGGACGCCAGCGAGGCCCGCGCCCGCGAGGCCCGCGAACAGATCGACACCGCCATCATTTCGGCATGGACGGGGCTGAAAACCGCTCATCGCATGGTCGAGGCCAGTACGCTGCGCGCGAGTGCCGCCGCCGAGGCGCTGCGCAGCGTGCAGCTTGAGGCCAAGGTCGGAGCGAAACCCACGCTGGCCGTGCTGGACGCCGAGCGCGAGGCCACCGCCGCCGATGCGGGCAAGATCGAGGCCGAGGGGCAACGTCTGCTCGCGGCATGGCAGCTTAACGCATTGGCGGGCGCGCTGGCGCCGTAAAGGAGGATTACCATGAACAAGGACTGGCCGCAGATGGCCAAGGATCTGTCGGGGGCGATCAAGGAAGTGCGCATCGGCGCGCCCGATGTGATGAAGAACTTCTCCGCCATGGCCAGCGCCGCCACCGCCAATGGCGCGCTGGACAGCAAGACCAAGGAGCTGATCGCGCTGGGCATTGCCGTGGCGATCCGCTGCGATGGCTGCGTGGCCTTTCACGCCCAGGCCGCCCTCAAACATGGCGCCACGCGGGATGAGGTGATGGATGCCATGGGCCTTGCCGTTTATATGGGCGCAGGGCCAAGCCTTATGTATGCGGCGCAGGCGGTGGAGGCCTATGACCAGTTTGCGGCCGCCAAGGCCTAACGCGCGCGGTAATCCAAAGTGAAGCGCCGCAGCATCGCATCATGCTCCTCCTGCGGCTCGGCCTGATCGCCCTTTTCTCCTTGCGCGAAAAGGATCAGATGCTCGACGACCCAAGCCAGCGCCTTGTCGCTGCCATTGGCGCAGTGCCATTGCACCACCTGCCGGATGGCGGGCATGGTAAAGGGCAGTTCGGCGATCTGCAGCGGAAAGATCCGCGCCATACGCTCGGCCTGACGGCGGTGCATCGTGGCCACGCGATCGGTGTCCAGCACCAGCAGCGGCAGCGAGAGGAAATTGGGCGCGACCACCTCGACCCGGCGGGTCTGGCGCTGGCGGCGGGTGAACCATTCGTCGAAGGCAGGCATATGGCCGCGCCCCAGCCGCGCCGTAACATGGCCAAGGCCGAAATAGATCTCGGGCGTGAGCGGGCGCGACAGGGCGCGGTTGGAGCGACAGCCCACCACCACATAGTCGTCCTCGAACAGGAACCGGCTGGGATGATCGGGCGATACGGCGAAGTCGATGGTGATGAGCAGGTCGGCAAAGCCGCGGTCTATGGCCTCCACCGGCTTGCGCCCCATCGGCTGCAATTCGAACCGCAGGCCGGGCGCCAGTCTGGCAAAATCAGCCAGCGCATCGGCCAACAGCACCTGCGTCGTATAATCCGAGGCCATGATGCGCACCTGACGGTCGGCGCTGGCCGGGTCGAAAGGCTGGGATACGGTGATGGTCGAGCGGATCTGATCCAGCACCGCGCGCACCGGCTCGATCAGATTTTCCGCGCGCACGGTCAGCGTCATCTGCCGCCCCTTGGTAATCAGCAGTTCGTCGCCGAAATATTCGCGCAGCCGGGCCAACGCGCTGGAGGCCGCGGATTGCGACAGAAACAAGCGCTCGGCGGCCAGTGAGACGCTGCGTTCGGCCAGCAGCACATCGAGCGCGACCAGCAGATTGAGATCAAGCCTTTCAAATCGCATCGCTTACCCCCGATTTCCAAGCTCCGTATTGCCGTCTTGCGCAGCATTCAGGCCCCTGTTTCCTGGCCCAATCGCCAGCAAAGCGGGGCTGGTGTCAATCCTATCCGATCTCTCATGCCGATCCGAACCTATCGGTTTGCCGCGAAGGCGGCCGCCGCGCTAGGAAACCCGAACCCCTGCAGCGCAACGGACGGACGCCGCAGGAACAGCCAAAAACAAGCCGAGCCGGGCCGTTGCGCCTGATGCCGGGAGGGAGACTATCATGCTGCGCTGGCACCGCCTTTGCGCCTTTGCAACCTTGCCTGTGATGGCGTTTATCGTCGCGACGGGGGCGGGCATAGAAGCCGCCGACATGACCGCCATTCTGGGCCATGCGCCCGAAACCGGGGCGGCCATGCGCAAGATCCGCGAGCATATCTATGGCCCGCCCAATTATGCCGTGGTTTCGGCCACTGATTATGACAGCCCCGCCCTGCCCGCCGGGCTGGATTATGCGCAAGGACTGGCCCGCACCGCCGCGCTGGCGCGCAGGACGATGCCCGATGCGGCGCTGCAACTGGTGGAAATTCGCGGATTTGAGGGACGCGTGGCGGGCCATGCAAGGATGGATGGCAGGGATCTGATCTTCGATCTGGCCAATGGCCGCGCCTTGCCCTCTGCCGCCCTGCCATGGGACCAGCCGCCCTCCGACATGCGATCCACCCGCAGCGATTTAAAAGAGTGGCACCGGTTGGGCCATTTCGGCCTGCTGGCGGCCTCGGTCAATGCGCTGGCTGGGCTGGCGATCGCGGTGATGATGGTTACGGGGCTTGCGCAATATGTCCGGCTGTACCGCGCGCGGGCCAAGATCGGGCGTCATGCGCCGGTCTGGAGCGGCGGGTCGCGCTGGCGGGTGCTGCATCGCGCTGTGGCGTTGATCGCTGCCCTGCCGGTGCTGTGGCTGGTAGCCAGCGGATTGGCGCTGGCGGTGGACAATGTGGCGGCGGGGGTTGGGCTGCTGATGGCCCCGCCCGCCGCCCATGGTCCGGATCCCTTTGCCGGGGATTTCAGCACCCCCATGCGCGATGATGAATTGGCCGGGATGAGCGCGGCCACCTTGCGCGCCTTTGCAGCGGATCATCCCGGCGTGGGGATCAAGGTGCTGCGGCTGCGCTATTTCGCAGGCTATCGGCAGGGCATCGTCATCGCCGCTGACGCCGACACGTCGCAAAATGTCTATGACACCAACACCGGCCGCATGCTGTCCATGAACGAGCCGGGCTATCCGCGCCTGATCTTTCCCACCGGATGGGAATGGCATCAACGGCTGAAACGCGTCCATCGCGGCGATTTTCTGGGCATGCCGGGGCGCGTGATCGCGGGACTGGCGGCGCTGGGGCTGCTCTATCTGATGATCTCGGGCGCGGTCATGTACGCCCAATTATGGACGCGGCGGCGCAAAGCGGGCCGGACCAAATGGGTCTGGAAATAAGAAAACCAAAACAGATCAATTAAAAGTGAGGGGAAGTTATGAAAATACATCTGATCCGGTCTGCGGGCCTTGGCGCTCTGGCCTTCATGCTGATGACGAGCGGGGCGAGAGCCGCCGAAACGCCCGCCGCCAAGACAGACAATGGCATTCAGGAAATTCTGGTCACCGCCGAGCGCCACGTCTCCTCGGTCCAGAAAACGCCGCTCTCAATCACCGTGCTGGGCGAGGATGCCTTGAAGCAGAAAGGCATTACCACCGGACAGGACGTGGCCGATGTCGTGCCCGGCGTGAAGGTGATGCACGAAATGGGCGTGACCAATGTCTATATTCGCGGGGTCGGCAACACCGCCTCCAACCCCTATGCCGACAGCGGGGTGACCTTCAACCTCGACGGCGTGGCGCTGACGCTGCCCTCAGGCGCGGGCGGGCAGATGTATGATCTGGCGCGGATGGAGGTGTTGAAAGGTCCGCAAGGCACGCTCTATGGCCGCAATGCCACGGCAGGCGTGATGAACATCGTGACCCGCGATCCCGATTTCGTGCGGGGCGGCTATGCCAATGTCACCTTTGGCAATTACGACAATGTCGAAACCGAGGGCGCATTCAATCTGCCTTTGTCCGATACGCTGGCGGCGCGGGTGGCGTTTCACACCTCTAACCACAAGGGCTATCTGAGCAATGGCAACAATGACGAGGACGGGCGCGGTGCGCGTCTGAAGCTCTTGTGGAAACCCGCGACGGGGACGCGCCTGTTGCTTGGCGTGGATTTCGACAATCAAAGCGGCAAGGGCGCGCAGCGCGTTCCGGTCAAGAGCAGCGACGGCAGCTTCTATTTCAACGCCGCATTGGGCATCAACAACCCATGGTATATGCAGAACACCATGCCCTCGCCGGTGGGCGGCAACACCCAGATCGTGCCTTCCGACGCGCATGTCATCAATCGCAACTGGGGCATCTTTGCCCAATTGGATCAGGACGTCGGCATTGGCGTGCTGACCGTTCTGCCCAGTTACCGCGAATATAAGCAGGACTGGAAAAGCGCCGACGATGGCTTTGCCTTTCAACAACAGGTCAGTGACAAGTCGAAGAGCATCGAGGTCCGGCTTGGCTCGCATGACGATCGCGGCAGCCGGTTGAAATGGGTGCTGGGCGCCTATGGGCTGAGCGAGAGCCTGCCCAATGTCGTCAGCGTGCAGCAGAGCTTCCCGATTATCGGCGCGACCTCGCCCGAACAGGCGAATATGTATCTGCAAACCACCGGCACGCCCTATGATAAGACCTCATCCTATGCCTTTTTCGCTCAGGCCACCTATCGCGTGCTGCCGGTACTGAGGATCACTGGCGGCATCCGCTATACCCATGATTCCAAGCATGAAACCGGCTATACCAGCAATGACATCAGCTATTCGCCCTATAGCCAGTACACGTTCAAGCTGGACTGGCGCGCGGTCAGCCAGAAGGCGACATGGCGCGTGGGTTTCGATCTCGATCTGGCGCCCCAATCGATGCTCTATGGCAATATCGCCACCGGATATAAGGCGGGCGGTTTTGGCGCGGGGCCGACGCCCGGCCTGACGCCGGGGCTGACGGTCGATCCCACGCTGGTGCCTTTGCTGACCTATAAGCCGGAAGAGCTGACTTCCTACGAACTGGGCATCAAGAACAGTTTCTTCGACCGGCGGCTTCAGGTCAATCTTCAGGGTTTCTACTGGAACTACAAGAACCAGCAGATCCAGACGATCTTCCTCTTCCCCTTGCCCTCGCTGCCCCCGGTCATCGTGCCTTCGGTGGTCAATGCGGGCGCGGGCAAGACCTATGGCGCGGATCTGGACATCACCTATCGTTTCTCGCCGCACGACCAGATCGGCGTTTCGCTGGAAGTGTTGGGGTCGAAATATGACAATTTCAACTATCCCTTCCTCTTCACCAGCGGCCTCAATCAGGACAAGAGCGGACGCCCCTTCAACTATGCGCCCTCGCTCTCCGGGTCGGTCGATTATTCGCATGTGTGGGATCTGGCCAATGGCGGCAATGTCACGCTGCGCGCCGGGGTGCGCTTCAGCGCCAGCTATTGGATGAGCTATAATTACGACAGCGCCTCGCGGCAGGGGGCCTATAGCAAGACGGACCTCAGCCTTGAATATGCCGCGCCCGAACATGCGTGGTTCGCGCGGGCCTGGGTGCGCAATTTGGAGAACAGCGCCGTGCTCAGCTATGTCGGCGGCTCGGTTCCGGGCACATCGCTGGCGCCCGCGCCATCTGGCGTGTCATGGGCTACCATCCAGCCCCCGCGCACTTTTGGCGCCAGTTTCGGGGTCAAATTCTGATGATAAAGGCTTCCGTCCGCGCGCTGCACACATCAGTCCTCCCAAAGGCCTGAGCGGATGGAAGGCGGGCGCAGCCACTGGCTGCGCCCGTCATCATGCAGGCAGCCTTTCATCGGCGCGCACGGCCTGACGGGCCTTTAACAGATCATGGCGCGTCACCATGCCGACCACCCGGCCATCCGAGGGAGACAGCACGGGAATGCGCCCCTTGCCGGTTTCCAGAATAAGGTCGGCCAGCGCGCCGATAGGCGTCTGCGGCCAGACATAAGGCTCCGAAACATCCGAGAGGACATCGCGCAGGCACAGGCCCGGCTCCATGCCGCCGCCCCGCCAATGCAAGGCGTCCCCCCGCGAAACCATGCCCACAAGCCCCCCCGCCGCATTGACCACCGGATAGGAGCGATGCCACGCCCCATCGGCAAAGAAGGCCATAGCATCGGACACCAGCATCGTGTCGGCCATGGTCTGGGGCGCGGGGGTCATGATGCGCTCAACCTGAAACATCTCCAGCGGATCGACGCTGTATTCCTGCCGGATATGGCGGCCCCGCCGGGCGATCTTTTCGGTCAGGATCGAGCGGCGCATCACCAGCACGCTGACCCCATAGGCGCCGATGGCGCAGGCCAGCGTAAGGGGCAGTGCCTCAAAATGCCCGGTCAGTTCGGCGGCGAACAGGGCGCCCGTCAGCGGTGCGCGCATCGCCCCGCTCATGATCCCGGCCATGCCGATCATCGCCCAAACGCCCTCGCCCCCCGGCAACCACAGGCCCGCCAGCGCGCCCAGCGCCCCGCCCAGCATCAGCAAAGGCGCCAGCACCCCGCCCGATGTGCCCGAACCCAGCGCGACCAGCCAGACCGTGGCCTTGACCGCCAGGAGCAGCGCAATCGCCCGCGCGCCCATCGCGCCATCGAGTAGCGCCTGAATATTGGCATAGCCCGCCCCCAGCACGTGCGGATCGATCAGCGCACCCAGCCCGACCACCAGCCCACCGATCGCAGGCCACCACATCCAATGCACAGGCAGGCGATGAAACCCATCCTCCACCCGGTAAAGCGCGCTGGAGAGCAGGCCCGCCATCGCCCCCTGCAACAGACCCAACCCCAGCGCCGCCGCCAGCGCCCAAAACCCGGCAGGCATCGTCAGATTGGCCGGAAACATCGGCCCTGCGCCAAGCCACCCCCCGCGCAGCACGTGGGCAACCAGACAGGCCAACACCACGGGCACAAAACTGCGCGGTTTCCATTCGAACAACAGCACCTCGACCGCCAACAGAACCGCCGCCAGCGGCGTGCCGAAAATCGCCGTCATCCCGGCCGCCGCGCCCGATACCAGCAGGGTCTTGCGCTCGGCGGCGCTCAGGTGAAAGCGTTGGGCAAAGAGCGAGCCGATAGCGCCGCCGGTCATGATGATAGGCCCTTCCGCGCCAAAGGGGCCGCCGCTGCCGATGGAAATGGCTGAGGACAGGGGCTTGAGAATGGCCACTTTCAGCGACAATCGGCTCTCGCCGTAGAGGATGGTTTCGATGGCCTCGGGGATGCCATGCCCCCGGATCTTTTCCGAACCATAACGCGCCATCAGCCCGACAATGACACTGCCCAGCACAGGCATCAGCACGATCATCGCCGGATTGCTCCCCGCCGCCATGGGCACGGCATCCACCGACAGGCGCCCATACCAGAACAGATTGGTGGCCAACGCGATCAGCCGCAGCAGCACCCACGCCCCCACCGCGCCCCCTGCGCCCACCACCAGCGCGGCAAGGGCCAGCACGACCATGCGATGATCGGCGGTATGATCGCGCAGGCTTGGCAGGTCGGGGGCGAAATGGGATGGCGGCAAGGGGGCAACGGACATAGATGGCTCCGGATTGTGCCCTGCGCAGATATATCGTAGTACGATATAAATCAAGAAGAGGAAACGCCGTGTCTCAACTGGAGGAAGCCGATTACGCCCTGTTGGCGCAATTCCGGCATACGCTGCGCCAGTTTCTGGTGTTCAGCGAGGACAAGGCGGCCAGTTTTGGCCTGACGCCGCAACAGCATCAGGCCTTGCTGGCGATTCGCGCCGCGCCTGATGGCGGGGCCACCATCGGCTATGTGGCCGAAAGGCTGATCCTGAAACCGCATAGCGCCAGCGGCCTTGTCGACCGACTGGAAACGCAGGGCTGGCTGACCCGCACGCCCTCGCCGCAGGATCGGCGGCAAGCCATGCTGATCCTGACCAACAAGGCGCGTGAGGCGCTGGAGGGGCTGAGCGCGACCCACCGCGAGGAAATCCGCCGCCTGCGCCCGATGCTGTCCGACCTGCTGGAGCGTCTGGGATAGGCTGTGCCGCAAAAGCTCCAAGATGAATATCTTACGACAATTGTATTCAGCTTGTCGGAAGTTCGCCCCCGCTAAAACTGCCCCATCGGCACATCGCCGATACGGGAGAAGTGACATGCGGCATTGGATCGGAGCCATGGCTATCGGGGCGGCGGGGCTGATGATGGCGGGCGTGATGACGGCGGGCAGCGCGCAGGCGCAAAGCTGGGGCGTTTATGTCGGCAATGGCGCGCCGGCCTTTGCGGGAGGCTGGCGCGATGACAGCGCGGATCGCATGATGCGCTTCATCTGTTCGGGCCAGCGCGCCCATGGGCTGGAAAACCGGCTGGATCATGAGGTGGACGAAGGCGATATCGACCCCGGCACTGCCAATCGCATCCATGCCGCCATCGACGGCCTTGAAGACCGCCAGCGCCATGAATGCGCCGAGGGCGATATCCGCTCGGTGCGCGAGATCGGCTGGCGCTATGACCGGATCGGGCAATGGATGGAGAGCGCCGCCCATGGCGATGACGGCCCGCGCGGAGGCTGGCGGCCCCGCTGGTAAGGGGCCCGCCGGTAAGCCTCAGAGATATTTGGCGAGTTCCGACAGTTGCGCCAGTTTCTCGCGCAGCTCCGGCGTCAGTTCGCCCAGCGTATCGGTCAGATGATGTTCGATATGATGCGCCACCAGCCGCGTCTTGGCCTTGTCCAGAGCAGCCACCACGGCGGCCAGTTGCTGGGCCACATCGAGCGCGCTGCGGTTATCCTCGATCATCGTGATGATGCTGGCGAGGTGACCGTTGGCGCGCTTGAGGCGGTTGGTCAGGTCCTTGTCGGTGGCGTGGCTCATCGCGCCGGTTCAGAGCAGATGGCGCGCGCCGTCAAGCGCAATCACCGCGCCCACGATCAGGATCACAGCGCCCGAGATCAGCGGGGCCTTGCGCACCGCATCGCCAAACCCGCTCCAGCGCTTTTCCAGATGGCGCAGCGATAGCGCGGCCAGCACCCCTGAAGCCACCATCGTCAGCGCGAGCCCCACCGAGAACCCCGCCACCAACACCGCGCCCAGCGCCACCCGATGCAATTGCAGGCACAGCATCAGCACCGTGATCGCGCCGGGACAAGGCACCAGCCCGCCCGTCAGGCCAAAGATCACGATTTGGCCCGTGGTAACCGAGCGGCCCGAAAAGCGGCGGCGGATATCCTCGGCATGGGCGGCCTCATGGGCATCGACATAGCCGCCGGTTGCCAGTTCCAGTTCGTGGATTTCTTCCTCGGTGGGCTCGTGGTGATGGTGGCCATGCCCGTGGTGATGATCGTGGTGATGATCGTGGTGATGATCGTGGTGATGGCCATGATGATGATCGTGCCCGTGATCGTGGTCATGCGCATGGGCCGCGTGCAGATCAGCCCGTGCGCGCCAGATCATCCAGATCGCCATAGCCACGATAACCGCGCCCGAAGCCAACTGGAAATAGGGTTCGGTGTCCTCGGCCCGGAATGAGCCAAAGGCCCACATGCCCCCCATCGCCACCAGCCACACCACCAGCGTATGCGACAGCGTGGCCGCCAGCCCCAGCAGCACCGCCTGACGCACTGTGCCTTTCACCGCGATGATGAAGGCGGCCATCATCGTCTTGGAATGGCCCGGCTCCAGCCCGTGCAGCGCGCCCAGCAAGATGGCGCTGGGAATGAAGAGCCAGCCATGAGCGGCATCCTGGGCGATAAGGGCGGTGAGATCGGTCATGACCTGCGCAATTATCCCCCCAGGGGGGATATGGCAAGGACGATAATGCAGATGCCGGACCATCGCCCGAACGATAACCGGTCCCGCGCAGGACGATTGCGACAAGGCCCCTTTGTCGCTATAGGAAACACCTACCGGCACTGGGCCGGTATGCCCGCAGGAGGATGAAATGGACCGGAAGGCGCGCTGATCAAGCCCGTCCTGTTTTGCAATTTTCCGGTGTCATTATGCCTGCGTTTCTTACTCTTGATGGCGTTTCCATCGCCACGCCCGCAGGGCGCGTGCTGTTTTCCGATCTCTCTTTCAGCCTGAATCGTGAATGCATCGGCCTTGTCGGGCGCAATGGTTCGGGCAAATCCAGCTTGCTGCGCGCGATCATCGGCGAAATCGCGCCTCTGTCGGGCCATATCACGCGGATGGGCACCATCGGCATGGTGCGACAGAACCCCGCGTCGGAAAGCCTGACAACAGGCGAGGCGCTGGGGATTGCCGATGCTCTGGCCCGGATGGAACGGATCGAGGCCGGGAAAGGCAGCGAAGCGGATTTTGCCGAAGCAGACTGGACCCTGCCTGCCCGGCTCGACGAGGCTTTGGCCAAATCCGGCCTTGGCCCGGTGGACCATGCCCGCGCCCTGTCGACTTTCAGCGGCGGAGAACGGACCCGGCTGAGCATAGCGCGCCTGTGGCTCGATGGGCCCGACCTGTTGCTGCTGGACGAGCCGACCAACAATCTTGATGCCGACGGGCGTGAGGCGATGGCGGGCCTGTTGGCCGACTGGCGCGGCGGGGCGCTGATCGCCAGCCATGATCGCGCCTTGCTGGAGCATGTCGATGGCATCCTGGCCCTATCGCCCACCGGCACGACATGGCATGGCGGGGGATGGTCCTGCTATGTCGAGGCGCGCGATGCGGCGCAGGCCCGGATGGAGGCCGATGTCGAACAGGCCGAGCGTGAAAAGGGCGCCGCCGCGCGGCAGGCGCAGCAGGCCCGCGAGCGTCAGGCCCGCCGCGACCGGCGCGGCGAGGCCTATGCCGCCAGCGGCAGCGCGCCCAAAATCCTGCTGGGCCGTCAGCGCGAAAGGGCGCAAAACACGGGCGGAAGGGGCCGGATGTTGTCCGATCAACAGGTTGTCGAGGCTTCGGCCCTGCTGGCCAATGCCAAGGCACGGCTGGACATCGCGATACCGCTGAAAATCGAGCTGCCTTCCTCGCTCTTGCCCGCCCATCGGCAGTTGCTGTCCTTTGACCATGTTTCATGGCATGCGGCAGGGCGGAAGGTGGTGGATGACCTCTCCTTCACTCTGCAAGGCCCTGAACGGGTCGCCCTGACGGGTCGCAACGGGGCGGGCAAGAGCACGGTGTTCAAGCTGGCCTGCGGACAATTGGCGCCGCATTCGGGGGAGATCAGACGGCCCGATGAGCCGCTGGCCATCCTCGATCAGCATGTCGATATCCTCCACCATGGCGCCACGATCCTCGACAATATGCGGCGGCTCAACAAGGCTCTTACCGAGAATGAGGCGCGCGCGGCATTGGCCCGCTTTGCCTTTCGAAATGTCGAGGCGGACCGCGTCGTGGCCGGATTGAGCGGCGGGGAATGTCTGCGCGCGGGTCTGGCCTGCATCCTTTCAGCGCGTTCCATGCCGCCGCTGCTGTTGCTCGATGAACCGACCAACCATCTCGATCTGCCCTCGATCGAGGTCATGGAGCGCGCGTTACGCGCCTATGACGGGGCGATCTTCGTCATCAGCCATGATCGCGCCTTCCTCAACGCCATCGGCATCACCCGAGAAATCACCCTGCCTCCTCCCTCCGGTTGACACACAGGCCGGAAAGGGCCAAAGGGCGGCTTCCCTTGGGGAGTAGCCATCCGCATTTTCAGCGGAGCGCATGTCAACAAACTTGGCCTCGGCCATGGCATGTGCGGCCTTTATGGTTCGGCGAGACCATGGATCGGCATGCACTCGGGGTCGGGCGCGTGCCCGGTTCATGTGTCCAATCTCCGGCCCCGTGGAATCTGTTCATGTCTTCTTTGACGATCACCATCGCGCTGCTGCTTGGGTCGGCTGTCGTGATCTATCTGGCCTGCGAATATTTCGTGAATGGCGTCGAATGGGTCGGCGAAAAGCTGGACGTGGGCCAAAAGGCGACCGGCACCATTCTGGCTGCATTCGGCACAGCGCTGCCCGAAAGCGTGGTCACGCTGGTGGCGGTGGCCTTTGGCACGGGGGCTGCGGCCAAGGAACTGGGCGTGGGGGCGGCGCTGGGCGGTCCGCTGGCGCTCTCGACCATCGCCTATGCCACGGTGGGCGTGGTGCTGTTGCTGACGGGGCGGCGGCTTACGGCAACGGCTGACATCGCGCGGGTCTTTCGACATCTCAGCAAGGATCAAGGCTGGTTCCTTGCCATTTTCGCCGCCAAGATCACGCTGGGCCTGATCGCCTTTTCGTGGAAGCCTTGGCTGGGCGTGCTGTTCCTCGCCGCCTATGCGCTTTACGTCCGTCAGGAACTGGGCGGCGAAGGCGATGATGCCGAGGAAGGCATCGAACCGCTGAAATTCCAGCCGCGGCGCGCGGTTCCCGCGACAGCCATGGCTGTTTTTCAGGTGCTGGTGGCGCTGGTGGTGATCTTTATCGCCTCGCAGACTTTCGTGCGGCAATTGGAAGTGCTCGGCCCTGCGCTCGGCCTGCGCCCGCAATTGCTGGCCCTGTTGTTCAGCCCGATCGCCACCGAATTGCCCGAGACGATGAATGCCATCATCTGGGTCCGTCAGGGCAAGTATAAGTTGGCGCTGGCCAATATTTCGGGCGCGATGATGATTCAGGCGACGATCCCGACTGCGCTGGGCCTGTTCTTCACGCCATGGCTGCTCACGCCGCCATTGCTGGTGGCGGCAGGCGCGACGATGGCGGCGATCCTCATCATGTTCCTTGTGTTCCGGCGCGGCATGGCCTCGCGCGGGCTGCTGGCGGGGATGGGGCTGCTTTATCTGGTGTTTGCGGGCGTTATCGCGGCGCTCCATCTGGGTTAAGCGGCGAGGGATCGCGCCCCAGAAACAGGCGCGCGATCAGCGAGCGCAACCAGATCACGCCCGGATCATCCTGCACCCGCAAATGCCAATATTGCGCGATGCCGATCAAGGGTGCAGCAAAAGGCGGATCGATCAGGCGCAGCGGGGCCATCCTGGCAAAAATGGCCCCCACCGCCTTGGGCACGGTGCTGATCAGATCCGAGCCGGCCACCAGCAGCGGCACGCTCATAAAATGGGGCGATTGCAGGGCGACGCGGCGGCGCAGGCCCATGTGTTCAAGCTGTATCTCGAACAATTCCTGACTGCGTCCGCTGGAGGAGACGACGATATGGCCCAATTCCAGAAAGGCTTCCTGCGTCCATGGTGCGTCCAGCGCCGGATGCCCTTCGCGCATGATGCAGGTGAAGGGATGGTCGAACAGCGTCTGCGTCATGAAAGGCCCCTGCCCCAGATCGGGGAAATAACCCAAGGCCAGATCGACAGCCCCTGCCCCCATCGCCTGCACCAGATCGGCCGGACGCAGCGAGCGGCATTCGAGCGTCACCTGTGGCGCGATGCGTTCCATTTCCTTCATCAGGCGAGGTAGGAACACCAACTCGCCAATGTCCGAAGTGGAGAGCACAAAATGCCGCGTGGCGCTGGCCGGGTCAAAATGGCGGCCCGCCAGAATATCATGCTCCACCCCATGCAGCAGGCGGCGCAGGGGATCGCGCAGGCTTTCGCCCAGCGCGGTCGGGCGCATCCCCGCCCCATCGCGCACCAACAGTTGGTCGCCCATCGCCCGGCGTAATTTGCTCAGGGCAAAGCTGACATTGGGCTGGCTCATGCCCAGACGGCGGGCGGTGGCATGGACGCCGCACTCCTCCAGCAAGGCGTCGAGCACCACCAGCAGGTTGAGGTCAAAGCGGCGATAGTCCATGCGTCTTAATCCGTCTGGCTGATTATTATGATTATATCAAACAGTCTGACGGATTATGCCAGATACTTCTAATCTCCCCGCAACCGCCGGGAGAGAGAAGCCACATGACCACCAAGCCATTCCTTCGCAACATCTGGTATGTCGCGGGTTGGGCCGCCGATCTGGCGCCCGGCGCGCGGGTGGCGCGGACGTTTTTGAACCGCCCCGTCGTCCTGTGGCGCAGCGAAGCGGGCAAGGTCTTTGCGCTGGACGACCGCTGCGCCCATCGCGCCATGGCGCTGTCGAGCGGACCGGTGGTGGGCGAGGCGATCCGCTGCCCCTATCACGGCATGGAGTTTGGCGGCGACGGGCGCTGCACCCGCATTCCGGCACAGGACAAGATCCCCGACATCGCCCGTGTCCGCGCCTATCCTCTGGTCGAACGACAGGGGTTACTGTGGATCTGGATGGGGGATGCCGAACGGGCCGATCCGGGGCTGATCCCCGATTATCCCGTGCATGACGATCCGAAACTGGCCTGGCGCAGTTCCTATTTCCATGTGGATGGCAATTGGCAATTGCTGGTCGATAATCTGATGGATCTCTCGCACTTGCCCTATATCCATGCCCACACCATCGGCGGCGACCCGGAATTGCATTTCCGCACGAAAACCCAATCGGAAAAGCTGCCCAATGGCGTGCGCGTGATGCGCCATATGCCCGATTCCGATCCGCCGCCCACCTATGTCGCCGCCGCTGGCTTTACCGGCAAGGTGGACCGCTGGCAGGAGATTGAGTTCGAGCCGGTGATGATCCGCATCCACACCGGCGCCTGTGATCCGGGCACCGGGGCCTATGACGGGCGGCGCGAGCATGGTTTTTCCATGTTCGGCTTTCACGGCATCACGCCGGAAACCGAGACGACCACGCATTACTTCTGGTCGATGGCCACCAATATCCTGACCGACGGCATCCCCGACGAGGTTTTCGAACAGACCGCCCGCACCTTTGCCGAGGATATGGAAGTGCTGAAATTGCAGCAGGCGCGGATGCTGGCCATGCCCGATCTGCCGATGATCGACATTGCCAGCGATGCGGGCGGGCGCCACACGCGCCAGTTCATCGCCCGATGCCTGAAGCGCGAGCAGGAGGGCTGATTACGCCCGCCTTTCGCGCTCTTCCATCACGCGCTCGGCCCATTGGGTGAAACGCTCGATCAGCCAGATCAGCGCCGGGTCCTCGGCGCGGGCGCGGTGGCATTGGATCGCCTCGTCCATGGTGGGGATGGTCACCGGCAAGGGCCAATAGCTTATCGGCAGATACTGAGCCGCCTTGCGCGCCAGCGATTCATGCAGGATCGCCAGACGCCGCGTGCCGATCAGCAATTGCGGCACTGCGGCAAAAGTCGTGGTGGTCAGCGCGCTGTTGATGGTGATGCCCATCTGGCTCAATTCATGGATGGCGAAAGATGAACTGACCGTCCGCCCGATCTGGACCGAGATGAAACTGGCATCCAGCATATCCTCCAGCGTGGTCGGACGCGCCATAAGAGGATTGCCGTTCCATCCGGCCACGACATGGCGTTCCTTGAAAAAGGACACCGCCGGATGCTTCTCGCTGACATAATTGCGCGGGGTGATCAACAGGTCGATCTCGCCCGCCTCCAGCATGGCGATGGCCTGATCGTGGGGCGGCACGATGACGAAGCGCAGATCGGGCGCCTCGCTCTCGATTTGCGGCAAGAGATCGCCCAGCACCGCGACAAGGATGAAATCCGAGACCATCATGCGGAACACCCGCGAGGATGTGGCCGGATCGAAATGGGCGGGCGTGCCCACCAGCGCATCGAGATCGCCCAGCACCGCCTTGAGCCCCGGTTGCAGCCGCAGGGCAAAGGGCGTGGGCACCATGTGCTTGCCATGCTGCACCACCAGCGCATCGTCGAAATGGCGACGCAGGCGCGACAGGGCCGCGCTGATCGCGGGTTGGCTGACGTGCAATTGCTGGGCCGCGCGAGTCACGCTGCGCCGGTCGATCAGCACATCGAGAACCTGAAGCAGATTGAGATCGAGTCCTTTGAAGCGCACATTCTCATTCGTTTTTGTTATTCATTTGATAAATACAAAATATTTCTCTTATGCAAAAGCCCCTGCCATCCTTGCCCCATAAAAATCACATGGGGAGATGAGCATGCACCTGAAATATATGCTGATGGCGTCCGCGCTGATCGCCGCGCCCGCGATGGCGCAGGATCGGAATGCGGGCCAAAATGCAGGCCTGCAGGACATCGTGGTGACCGCCCAGCGGCGCGAGGAAAATCTGCAGAAAGCCGCCCTTGCCGTCAGCGCCGTGGCCGGCGACACGCTGGTCAAGCAATCGGTGACGCAGGCCACCGATCTGTCGCGTCTGGTGCCCGCCTTGCAGGTGGCCCCTGCGGCTTCCTTCACCCAGATCTACATGCGCGGCATCGGCAGTTTCGGCGCCAACGCCTTTGCCGAACAGGGCGTGGCCTTCAACCTCGACGGCATTTATCTGTCGCGCCCGGCCGCCCCCGCCGCGCTGTTCTACGACCTGGAACGGATCGAGGCGCTCAAAGGTCCGCAGGGCACTCTCTATGGCCGCAATGCCAGCGGCGGCGCGCTCAATGTCATCACCGCCAAGCCCAAGCTGGGCGAAACGAGCGGTTTCGTGAATGCTGAATATGGCAATTACAATGCGTTCAAGTCCTCAGCCGCGGTCAATCTGGCGCTGGGCGAACAATGGGCCGCGCGGCTTTCAGGCCAATATGCCCGCCACGACGGCTATATGAGCGATGGCTATGACGATGAAAACACCGGCGCCCTGCGCGGTCAGGTGAAATTCGACAATCGCGCCGGGATCAATGCCACGCTGATGCTGGATTACGGCCATGTGGGCGGCAAGGGATCGGGCGGGACGATCATGCCGCTGATCGGCAATGGCCGCCTTGGGCCCAGCGATCCGGCAGTGGTGGCCGCCTATCTGGGCAAAAGCCCCACCGCGCCGGTGCCGCAGATCACCGCCAAGGGCGATGGGTTTCAGGACAACAGCTATTATGGCGCGGCGCTGACCGCCAATGCCGATCTGGGCTTTGCCACGCTGACGGTGATCCCGGCATGGCGCAAAACGGACCTCAATTTCCTGTCCTATGCCTCCTCGTTCCTGATCCGCGACATTGAAAAATCGCGTCAGGGTTCGGTCGAGGCGCGCCTTGCCAATCGTTCGGGCGCAGTGAACTGGGTGGCGGGCGCCTATTGGTTCAACGAACATGTCGATGCCAACCAGCGCTATGATCAGGGCAGCAATGGCCTTCAGGTCAACTCGCTGCTCGACACGCAGAGCCTTGCCGCCTTTGGTCAGGCGACCGTGACGCTGGCGCCCACCTTCCGCGTGACGGGGGGCCTGCGCTATACCGATGATCGCAAACAGCAGGCGACCAATTTTACCACCATGCCCTTCGTCGGCTTCGTCAGCCCGGGCACCGGCAATTTCACCCCCATTTTCGCCACCATCCCGGCGGTGGCCACCACCGATATTCATTTTCGCAAGGCCACATGGAAGGCGGGCGTCGAATATGATGTCGCCCCGCGCAGCCTGCTCTATGCTTCGGTGGCGACCGGGTTCAAATCGGGCGCGCTCTATGCCGCATCGGGCCAGAACTATTCCGCGCCGGAAAACCTGACCGCCTACACGATTGGCTCAAAGAACCGCTTCCTCGACAACCGCCTGCAATTGAATGTCGAAGCTTTCTGGTGGGATTATCGCAACCAGCAGATCTCGCATCTCGGCCCGGTTCAGGTGGCCACCACGCCGGGCGGCGCGGTCTATGCCCCGGTGTTCCTTACGGAGAATGCGGGCGGGGCCAAGCTCTACGGGATCGAAGCCGAAGTGCTGTTCAAGCCCACGCCCAATGATCTGCTGACCGCAGATATTCAGTGGCTCCACGCGCGTTACAAGACGTTTGGCTATTACGCCTATTCCTCGTCCGGGGCGACGCCTGCGGCCGGTTGTGCAGTTTCGCCCACCTCGCGCATTGCCGCCACCGCGGGCGCGGCCATCTTCAGCGTCGACTGTTCGGGCCGACCGCTGGTCAATGCGCCCGACTGGACGATCAATCTGGCCTATGAACACAAGTTCGATCTGGCGGGCGGGGCGAATCTGACCTTTGGCGCGGACACCCGCATTCAGAGCGCCAGCTATGTCTCGATCGACTATCTGCCCGATGGGCGTCAGGGGGCCTATACCACCAGCAACGCCCGGCTTGCGTATGAACCGGCGGGTGGGCGCTATACTCTGACGGCCTTTGTCAACAATATCGAGGATACCAAGGTCTTTTCGGCCAGCTTTCAAAGCCCGGTCAAGAATGGCGTGCTGTATAACCAACTGCGCGCGCCGCGCACTTTTGGCATTCGCGGATCGCTGCGTTTCTGATGCGTTTGGGGGAGGCTGTCGCCTCCCCCAACTGAATTACCGGTGACGGTGGCCGCCGCCACCTCCGCCCCCCTGCCTGCCGCTGCCCCCACCGCCGGGGAAATGCGGCATCTGCATCCGCTCTCCGGGCGACATAGATCCGTGGAAGGGCTGGAAATTATGCGGTCCGCGCGGTGCCTCACGCATGAAATGGCCGCGATCACCCCGGATATACACCCGGTCACCAAGCCCGCGACGGTAATAGAAATAGCCGTCATTGCCCCAGTAGCCATCATAGATCGAGCCGTAATAGCCGTCATACCACCCGTTATAGGCATAGGGCCCCGGCCCATAGCCCGCGCGGACTCCATAGCCATAATCATCCGCACAGGCCGCCAGAGGCAGCGTGCTAAAGCCGAGAAGCAGAAGCGAGAAGGTTCTTTTCATCGTCATGACAGCCTCCATGATCCAATCGTGGTCCGCCCTGCGCGACATATTGTTTTTATGCGTCGCGCCGGGATGGCCAAAGGGAGATGGCCGGACCGTTAATCTATTATCCGACCGCGACTGTGACCTGTGGCTGAATGAACATTGCGAAACGCCAACCTATCGCGATAGGAATTTGAGGTCCGAGGCTTGATCGATGCTCAGCGTCTCCACCTCTTGCCCAACCACCCCGCTGGCGGAATCGCGACGGAACACTTTGACCCCATGGCTGCGCTGATTGGCGATCAGGACAAAGCGGCCATCGGGCGAAAAGGCGAATTCGCGCGGTTCATTGCCCTCGACCGCCCGGCGGTCGGCCAATTTGAGCGACCCATCTTCGGGCGAGATGGCATAGCTGAGCAGGTGATTGTCGGCGCCGCGATTGGTGACCGAGAGGAAACGGCCATCGGGCGAGAGATGCAGCGCCGCCGCCCCCACCTTGCCCGCGAACCCTTCGGGCGCCAGCGTAACCGTCTGGCGCAGCGTCAAATGACCCTCGCTATGGTCCAGCACCGCCACCTGTCCGGTCATTTCCAGCGTGACATAGGCATGGCGGCCATCGGGCGAAAAGATCAGATGGCGCGGCCCCGATCCGGCGGGCATTTCGGCAAAAGGCTGATCGCGCAGCGCCGAGAGCGGCATTTCGCGCCGGGCCGGATCATAGCGATAGGCATAGATCCGATCGCCGCCCAGATCCTGCACGAAAACAAAGCGGCCATCGGGCGAGGAAACGACCGAATGGACGTGGGGCGAGGCCTGACGCGCGGGATTGACCATACTGGCGCGATAGGTCTTGATCTGCGTGGCCGAGCCCAGCGCCCCGCCCTTGCCCACCGGCAGCACCGCAAGCGTGCCGCCCGGATCGGACGACACCGCATAATTGGCCACGAACAGATAGCGCCCGTCCTTGCTCAGGCTGGCATGGGTCGGCTCGGTCCCCAGCGAGGATGTGCGGTTGATGAAGGTCAGCCGCCCGCTGGCCGGGTCCATCCGATAGGCCGAGGCGCGGCCCACCGGATCACGCCCGCCCTCGCCATTTTCATCCACCGCATAGAGCAGGCGATGATCGGCCGAAAGCACCAGCCATGACGGGTTTTCCGCCGGGCTGACCTGCGCCGGGCGCGGGTCGATATGGCCGGTGCGATCATCGAATTGATAGAGGTAGATGCCCTTGCTCTCGCCCCCGGTATAGGTGCCGATCAACAGCGGCGTGGCCAGAGCCGAAGAAGCACCCAGCATCACACCGAGCGAGCCGAGCAAAACCTTGAAAACCATGATCTGTATCCTGCCAAACGGGTCCGCATTGGTGGCTGGTTCATGGATCACGGTCAAGAAGGGAAAAATTGGTGATCCGGGTGGCCCTGCGCGTCGAATAGGCGTATCGGCCCGTTGCACCGATGCTTTGTAAGGCGGCGCCCCGCATCATGATGGATCTCAACGATTTTGCCTTTTTCGCCGCCGTGGTCGAACATGGCGGCTTTACCGCCGCATCGCGCGCAACCGGCGTTGATAAGGCGCGGCTGAGCCGCCACGTGGCCGCACTTGAGGAAAGGCTGCATGTGCGCCTGCTCCAGCGTTCGACCCGCAGCGTTGTACTGACCCAGGCGGGCAAGAGTTTTTATGAAGGCTGCATGCTGGTCATCGACGGGGCGCGGGTGGCCTGCGAAAGCGTGCTGGAATTTCAGCGCGAGCCATCGGGGACCATCCGCGTGGGCAGCCCGGTCATCATCGCCCAGAATTTCCTCGCCCCCATCCTGCCGCGCTATCTGGCGGCCCATCCCAAAGTGTCGGTGGTGGTCGAATCCACCGATCGCCAGCTGCACCCGCTGGAGGACCGTTTCGATGTGATCCTTTCGGCGCAGGCGCAGTTTCCCGATTCCAGCAGCCTTGTCGCGCGTGAGATCGGGCGCATCCGCCGCATCCTCGTGGCCCATCCCGATTTTCTGGCACAGCACCCGCCGCTGAGCGGCCCGGCCGATCTGATCGATATGCCGATTATCGCGCGCCATACGGATATGGTGGATGAAAGCGCCCGCTGGACCATGCTCAATGAGGAGGATGTGTCCTTCAAACTGGATTTCCAGCCTCGGCTGGTGACGGGCGATCTTCAGATACAGATCGAGGCGGCCCGTTCGGGGCTTGGCCTTGCGCTCCTGCCCGAACCGCTGGTCGATGGGCGGTTGGCCGATGGCGATCTGGTGCGCGTGCTGCCCGACTGGTTCACGCCCGAATACAGCCTGTTTATCGTCTATCCCACCCCGCGCGGCATCCTGCCTTCGGTACGCAGTTTCATCGATTTCGCGCTGGCCAACATCACGGTCGGACCCCAAAAAGCCCGCGGACCAGCGGATGGTGCTGGTCCGCGGTGATGGCGGCCAAGGCGCATTGGGGGGGGTGGACGGGCGCCGGCCGGTGTTAAACCGGTCCAAGCGCGCGCACTTGGCCGAAAGGTCAGATTTTAGAAGCGGTAGGCAACGCCGGCCATGATCTGGTGGCGGTCAAACTTGCCATTGCCTTCGCTGAAATCGGTGTAGCGATATTCGAGGCGCGCCGAGACCTTGTCGGTCAGCTTGCGCTCGACACCGCCGCCCAGCAGCCAGCCATCGCGGTCATCCGAGCTGTGGAGGTTGCCGATATTCGCGCCGACCAGCGTATTGCTGTAGCCGCCGCGCACATAGGCCAGCGTCTTGGGCGTCACCAGATAACCGGCGCGCAGCGACAGATCGACCGAACGCTTGGGCGAGATCGCGGCCAGCCCGTTGCCAAAGCGCGAGCTGATCGGAAAGTTCACTTCGGCCTGCGCGCCCACGACGATGCGGGGATAGACTTCATGGTCATAGCCCATGAACACGCCCAGCGTGCCGGTATCGCTGGTCTGGGCCAGGGGGGTGACGCCAAGCGCGGTGCCGGGGTTGCGCACGTCATTTTCTTCCCAGCCGCCCTGCACGCCGACGAAGGGGCCGGTAAAGCTCTGGGCATTGGCGGCAGCGGGGGCGGCAACAGCAGCCAGAGCGACAGCAGCAACGGCGGTATAGATGACAGACTTCATGATATTCCTCCTGCGCCCGCTGTCTCTTATTGTCCTTTGGCCCGGTTTCTGACGGGTCAGAAAACCGTTGAACCACCGGTGTTTGGCAGCGGGTGTGGCCGCCAAATGGGCCTGTCGCGCGGCAATGATAAGACGGCAATTGCGTGAAGGATTGTTGTTGTGATGATGATAATCGAGGGCACCGGGCCGCAAGGAGCCAGAGCCATCATTTCCATGAATAATCAAAATCCAGATCCATGCGTTTCTCTCCCGGCAACCCTTGCGGCATAGAGGCGGACAGAAGAAAGTTAGGGGCGAGAGAGACATGTCGGTGAATGCGAAATCCTTCCTGATCGTGGGAGGCGGGGTTGGCGGCATGTCGGCGGCCATTTCTCTGCGTCAATGCGGCGCGGATGTGGAATTGATCGATGTTGATCCCCAATGGCGCGCACTGGGCGCCGGGATGACAATCACCGGGCCGACCTTGCGCGCGTTTGACCGGCTGGGCCTGCTCGATAGCGTGCGCGAAAAGGGCTATCTGTCGGACAGGACCAAGTTCTTTTCCAGGGATGGGGAGTTTCAGCGCGAGAATCTGGCCCCCTCGCTTGAAGATGGCCTGCCGCAGGCGGGCGGGATCCTGCGCCCCGATCTTCACGCGATATTTTCGGCCAGAGTGCTGGAATTGGGCGCAAAGGTTCGTCTGGGCATCACCATCACCGATATTGCGCAGGATGATGAGGGCGTAACCGTGCGTTTCAGCGATGGCGGGAGCGGACGCTATGACGCGGTGGTGGGCGCCGATGGTTTTGGCTCGGCCACGCGCGGCATGATCCTGCCTGATGCGCCCCGCGCGCGCTTTACCGGACAGGGCTGCTGGCGCCTGCTGGCCGACCGCCCTGCCCATGTCACCAGCCCGGAGATCTATTTCGGCCCGGATTACAAGGTGGGGGTCAACCCCTGCTCGCCCGACAAGATGTATCTGTTTGCCAATGTGAAAATGCCGGGCAACCCGCATGTGCCCGATGGCGAGCTGGTCGAAAGAATGCGCGCGCTGCTGGCCCCGATCGGGGGGACGATTGCCGGGGTGCGCGAGGGGATCGGGCCGGATTCGGCGATCAACTATCGCCCGCTCGAAGCGATCCTGATCCCCCTGCCCTGGCACAAGGGCCGCGTGGGGCTGATCGGCGATGCGGTGCATTCAACCACGCCCCATCTGGCCTCGGGCGCGGGCTTGTCGGTCGAGGATGGGCTGCTGGTGGGTCAGATGCTGGCTGGTGCGCAGGACGTCGAGGCGGCATGGCGCGCCTTTGGCGAGCGCCGCTGGGAACGCAGCCGCATGGTCGTGGAAAACAGCGTGCTGATCGGCCAATTGGAGCAGGAAGGCGGCCATGACCACCGCATCGCCCAGATCATGGGCGAAAGCGTGATCGCCCTGTCGCAGCCGGTGTAAGATCAGCCCCGCAGACCGCCGGCTGTTTCGGCAATCACGCCGACCAGCCAGCGGATCGCCTCATCATCATTGTTGCTGATCCGCCATTGCACCGCCTCGCGGATGGGCGGAATGGCAAAGGGCAATTCGCGGATGACCAAAGGCATGAAGCGGGAGAGCTGCTCGGCCAAGTGGCGATAGGTGACGGCGATCCGCCGCGATCCGGCGATCAGGCTGGCCTGTTCGACAAAGGATGGCGCAACCATTTCGACCCGCCGCTTCCTGATCCGGCCCAGATAGGGTTCATCGAAAGTCGGCACGCCCCCGCGGCCAAAGCGGCATACGACATGGCCCAGCGAAAAGAACAGCGCCGCATCCATCTCTTCGCGCATCGCGCCATTGCCCGCCCAGCCCAGAATGACGTGATCGTCGGCAAACAGAAACTGGCTGGGATGATCGGGGCTGAGCGCGGATTCCAGCGTCAGCAACAGGTCGATATGCCCGCGTTCGAGCGCCTCATGCGGCGCATCGGCCATGGGCAGGATGGCGATCCGCAGCAAAGGCGCCAATGTTTCAAGCCGGCGCAGCACCGGGGCCAGCAGCACATGAGCGGCATAATCGGAGGCCATCACGCAAATCTGACGATCCGCCGTAACGGGATCGAAACGCGGTTTGGCGGTGATGGTAGCGGTGATTGTGGCGAAAAGCGCGCGCACCGGATTGACGAGTTCCTCCGCCCTTGGGGTCAGCACCAGTTGCCGCCCCTGCATCACCAACAGTTCGTCGCCGAAATAGAGCCGCAGCCGTTTGAGCGAATTTGAAATGGCCGATTGGGTCAGGCAAAGGCGATCCGCCGCCACGGTCACGCTGCGCTCTTTCAGCAGAATGTCGAGCGCAACCAGCAGGTTGAGATCGAGATCGAGAAAGCGCATCGGGATCGCCCCTAGAAGGGCGCGGGAGCATGAAGCCCCCGTGCCCAAACCCGGATCAGAACTTGGCCGACAAGCGCAGGCCAAAGGTGCGCGGCGCCGAATAATGGGCAATGGCAAAGCCCATCGGCGAGGATTGCGGGGCCAGATTGCGGCGCTTGTTCTCAAGGTTCTGGACATAGGCGGTCAGCGACCAGCCGCCCTCGGCGCTGCGCAGGGCCAGCGAGGCGTCGGTGGTCCAATAGGCGGCGACCCGCTCGAAATCGAGGAATTCAAAAGCCGCCCATTGATCGTCGCGCCATGCGGTGTTCACATTGGCGACCAGTTCGCGCTTCTCATCCACCCGAATGACCTGTTCGGCCCCCAGATTGACCGTCCATTTGGGGGAAAACAGCAATTGCCGCCCCGAACAGTTGAAGCTTTTGACCGGCGCGCCATTGCTGAAAGTGCCGGTCAGGCTGGAGGGGCAATTGAAATTGTCAAAGGGCGAGGCCGAGGTCAGATGCAGGTCATTATAGACCGTATCGAGATATTGCACCTTGCCGCTAAGCGTCGTGCCCGAGGCGGGTTTCACCACCAGATCGACATCGAAGCCCTTGATCGTCGAGCGTCCGGCATTTTCATTGGAATTGATCAGCGTGCCATTGGAATCGACGGTGAAATAAGTGATCTGCTGATCCCGGTATTTCCAATAGAAGCCTTCAAGGTTCAATTGCACCCGGTTGTTGAAGAAGCGGTTCTTTGACCCCACCGTAAAGGCTGTGATGAATTCAGGCTTATACTTGATCTTGCTGGGTGAATCGACCATCTGATAGCCGCCCGCGCGATAGCCTGTTTCCACCGTTGCATAGAGCAGGCTGGTGGGCGCCACATCATATTCGGCCGAAACCTTCCACGTCACGCGGGAAAAGGGCGAGCTTTGCTTGATGTTATTATAGGTCTTGATGATCTGCCCCGCGCCGCTGTTCAGCCCGTAAATCACCGTGCCCGCCGTCGCATTGCTGCCCGGAACGGTAAAGCCTGTCGCCGGATTGATATAGCCGTTGCTGCCCAGCCAGCCAATCGCGGCATCGGCGCTGAACAGGTTGGGCATATGCGGCATTTGGCCGATGCAGAAGGGCGGCGTGGTGGTGTTGGCGCAGGAGACGATGATATTGTTGATCAGGCCGTCGATCGACTTGGTGTCATGCGTATAACGCGCCCCGCCCACCAAACGGAAGCGATCGCCTATATGCGCGGTCAATTGCCCGAACAAGGCCCAGCTTTCGGTGTTAAGGCGATAGTTCTGGATCGGCAGGACAAATTCCTGATTGTATATGTTGCTCGCCCGGATCTTTTCTTTGAAGTAAAAACCGCCAAGTACATAGTCCATCATGCCGCGCTTACCCGCAAGGCGCGTTTCAAGGCTGGTCTGGTTCGTGCTTTCATTGACGCTGCCGGTGTTAAACGCCGGGGCATAGATGATCGAATGCTCCTGCGTGTCGCGATAGGCCGGGATCACGGTCAGCTTGCCGATGGGGGTCTGCACATTGGCCTCGGCATGAATGCCCCAATAGGTGATGTTCTGGCTGGGCGCGCTTTGCATGGCCTGGCGGAAATCCATGCCCGGTCCGCCAAGCTGGGTCTTGCGATAGGCGTTGCTGGCCGCGCTGTTAAACCCCTCGCCCGCGCTCAGGCCCGATGGGGTAAAGACATAGCCCGTGGCCGAAGGTGCGTAGGAGCCGAGATAATCGCCCCCCACGCCCAATCCGCCGACATGGCTGTAATCTCCCCCGATGCGCAAAGACAGGTCGCTGGACGGCTCATAAAGGAACTGGGCGCGCAAAGAGCTGCGCCTGGCGTCATCGGTGCCGTCCTTGTTATAACCGTCATGGGAGAACAGCGCCCCGGCAAGACGCAGCGCCGTATGCTCGCTGGTGGCCAGATTGACATGGGCGTCGACATCGACCTGATTGTAATTGCCATAGGCCAGATTGACCCCCATCCCGTTCTTGCCCAATTCCGGGCGCGCGGGCAGGACGTTGATCGCGCCGCCCGTGGCATTGCGGCCATAGAGGATGCCCTGCGGGCCTTTGAGCACCTCCACCCGCGTCAGGTCATAGAAGGCAGCGCCAAACATGCCCCCGCTGCGTCCCAACACCACGCCGTCAAAACTGGGCGTGACGGCGGGGTCGTTATAGCTGCTGGTGGTGATATTGCCCACGCCGCGGATGAAGATCGAGGCCACCGAGCCGCCGGGCGCCGGAATGCTCAGCGCCGGAACCGCCTTGGTCAGATCAGCGGCATTGGAAATCCCGCGCTGGACCAAATCATCGCCGCGCACAGCGTCAATCGGGATCGCGGCTTTTTGCAGAGATTCCGCCCGACGCTGGGCCGTGACGATGATTTCGCCAATGCCCGCGCCGGTTTCGGCCTGCGGTGCTTGGGCCGATGTCTGCGCTTGCGCGGCCCCGGTCAGGGCAAAGACCGAAATGGTGGTGGCAAGAAAGGTGATGTTTTTCATCTTGTAATCCTCCCCGTATAGACGGACTTATTTTATTGTAATTTAGTGGTTTATGCGAAATCAGATGCCGCCCAGCGCGACATATTTGGTTTCCAGATATTCCTCGATGCCGACATGGGCGCCCTCGCGGCCAAGGCCCGATGCCTTGACCCCGCCAAAGGGGGCGACCTCGGTGGAAATCAGCCCTTCGTTGACCCCGACCATGCCGAATTCCAGCCCCTCGACCACGCGGAAGATCCGGCCCGCATCGCGCGCGCAGACATAGGCGGCGAGGCCAAACGGCGTGTCATTGGCCAGCGCAATGGCCTCTTCCTCGGTGTCGAAACGGAACACCGGGGCGACCGGTCCAAAGGTTTCCTCGGCAAAGATCAGGGCGTTGCGGGGGACGCCGCTCAGCACAGTGGGCTCGAAGAAACTGCCGCCAAGGGCATGGCGCGCGCCGCCCGCTGCGATTGTCGCGCCCTTGGAAACGGCGTCTGCAATATGCTCTTCGACCTTGGCCACGGCGGCGGCGTCGATCAAGGGGCCGATGGCCACGCCCTCTGTCGTGCCCTCGCCTACGGTCAGTTTCGCCGTTTCCTCGGCAAGCCGCGCGACGAAGGCGTCATGGATGCCCGATTGCACCAGAAACCGGTTGGCCCCAATGCAGGACTGGCCCGAATTGCGATATTTGGCCATCATCGCGGCGCGGATCGCGCCTTCCAGATCGGCATCGTCAAACACGATAAAAGGCGCATTGCCGCCCAGTTCCATGCTGGTCCGCTTGATCGTGGGCGCGCATTGTTCGAGCAGGAGCGCGCCGATTTCCGTCGATCCGGTGAAGGACAATTTGCGCACGGTCGGATTGGCGGTCAATTCCCCGCCGATCGCCCCGGCCGATCCGGTAACGACATTGCACACGCCCGCCGGCAGCCCTGCGCGCTCGGCCAGAGCGCCCAGCGCCAGCGCGGTCAGCGGGGTCTGGCTGGCGGGCTTGATGACGCCCGTACAGCCCGCCGCCCAGCCCGGCCCGGCCTTGCGCGTGATCATCGCGGCGGGGAAATTCCACGGCGTGATCGCGGCAAACACGCCCACCGGCGCCTTTTGTACCAGAATACGCCGTCCGGGCAGGTTTTGCGGAATAATCTCGCCATTGATGCGCTTGGCCTCCTCGGCGAACCATTCGATAAAGCTGGCGGCATAAAGCACCTCGCCGCGCCCTTCGGCCAAGGGCTTGCCCTGTTCCGAAGTGATAAGCAGGGCCAGATCGTCGATGTTCTCGATCATCAGATCGTAGAGCCGGCGCAGGATGGCCGAACGCTCCTTGGCCAAGGTCGCGCGCCATGCGGGCAAAGCCCTTTCCGCCGCCTCAATGGCGCGGCGCGTTTCAGCCGCGCCGCCCTTAGGCACGCGCGCGATCAGCGCATCATTGGCCGGATTGCGCACATCCAATGTCTCGCCGCTGTCGGCCTGAACCCATTGCCCGCCGATCAGCATCGCGCTGCGCAGCAGGCTGGGGTCCTTCAAGGAAATGTCCATGTGTCTTCCCCTCAGGCAGGATTGCGGCCGATGAAGAACAATTCATCGCCATCGCTGGTGGGATTAAGCCCCGCGATCTCTTGCCCGCGCCGCAGCGCCATCATGTCGCGCTGATAGACCCGCGCCGTGGGATGGCGCAGCGGGCCGCCATTATAGCCCTGAAGCCAGCCCTCATATTTCCACATCATCCGGTTGATCAGGCCATTGCCCGCCTGCGGCACGCTGGCGAAAGCCTTGCGCGCGGGGTCGATGCGGTGAAACTCGGCGGTGGCCTCGTCGAAACGGCCGTCGCGGATCATATTGAAAATGCGTGGTAAAACCGGGCCGAAGAAGGCCGAGAAATTGGTTCCGCAAAAGGGCACATCGATCAATTGCGCCAGCGGGATGAACTCATGCTCCATCGGAAAGGAGATGACGACTTCCTCATGAAAGGCGCGATGCACCTCAATCGGCCCCATGATATGCGGCATCCCGCCCTCGGCCTTGATCGAGACGACATTGGGGCAATCATCGACCAGACGCCGCAGCAGATCGACCGGCATGTCGATCGGGCTGAACCGGCCAAAGCCCCATGTCGGGATCGGAAACAGCATCACGGCCATATCCACCGCATCGCAAAACGCCTTGGTGTAGGCGTAAACATCCTCCAGCGATTTGGGATAGAAGAAGGGCGGATAACCCAGCAAAACCAGTTCCGAACCCGCCTGCTGGGCCAGCAAAGCGGCCTCGATATTATCCTCCAGCGTGTTGAACACGGCATGGTGGACGACGAAAATACGCCCGGCGGCCTGTTCGACCATCACCTGTACAAATCGGTGATATTCGGCCAAAGTCATCGCCACTTCGGAACAAGCAAGCGCGCCGACGAAGCCATGTTCGATGGTCTTTTCGATGTCGTGGCGGGCAGCGATCTCGTTCAGTCCCTTGAAGTCGCCGGTCATGGTCGGGATAACCACATTGGCAACCCCAAGCATCTTTTCACGCGCCCATGTGCGGGCCTCGGATCTGGTATAGCTGGGCATAATCGACCTTTCGAAGGGGGTTACTTGCTCTTGTCCACCGGGACGATGGGAGCGGGAATGGAGGTGCCAAGACCCGCCGCGCGGGCCCTCTCGGCGCAGAGCGAGGCCACGGCCAGATCCTGAATCGCCGCGCCTACCGATTTGTAGAGCATGATCTGATCGGGCGAGGTCCGTCCCGGATGCGTGCCGGAAATCACATCGCTCAGGCTTACCAATTTGGCGTTGAACTTGACCCCGGCCGCGTCCGCTGCGATCATATCGCCAGTATCATGGGCGACTTCTTCGACCATATCGGCCACAATCAGATCGGCCCGCGCAATCGCTTCGGGATCAAGCTCACGCTGTTCCGGCAAGGTCGAGCCGATGGACACCACCGTCATGCCGGGGCGCAGCCATGCGCCCAGCATGGTCGGGCTCTCATCACGCGAACGCGCCGCGCAAATCACCAGTTCCGCGCCGGCGATGGCCGCCTGCGCGCTATCGACCTGCTTTACAGCGATGCCTTTTTCCGCCATGGCGCCGCAAAAGGCGGCCCGGCTGCTCTCGCGCGGACTATAGACCGAGACCTCGCCCAGCGGGCCAGAACGGGCCATGGCCTCCAGATGGGTTCGCGCCTCAAAGCCCGAACCGATCACCGCTACGCCGGGCGCAGGGCTGAGACAAAGCCGCCGCGCCGCCAAAGCGGAAGTCGCCGCCGTGCGCAGACCCGTGACCGAAGCGCCATCCATCAGCGCGGTCAGTTCCATCGTCTCGCCATCGAACAGCGGGATCAGATAGGAGGCCGCGCGCGCCTTCATCGAAGCGACGATCATCTTGGCCCCGATCACCTTCTGCCCCGGCATCACCCCGGTCAGTGTGCGCAGCCAAAGCCCGTCTCCGCGCGCCATGCTGCGCGGCGGAAACTGCGCCTCGCCCGCAGCCGCGCCATAGGCCTGCCCCAGGGCATCGACCGCCGCGCCCCAGTCAAAAGCGGCGCGCACATCGGCGTCGGAAAGCAGAAGTGTATTATGCAAGCCCATCCCCATTCCCTCGGATATTTTTCGGATCGGGCAGTAGCGCCGCCCGGATCGATGCACACGACATAATCCTGCATTTGATGCACGTCAATTTGGCAAATGAATTTATTTCCGCACAGCAATCCATGTGCTACCCGCAAGGTCATCAGGAGGAAGAATTGCCCGACACCGACCTAGCCCGCTTGCGGACCTATCTGGACCAGACGCTCGAACGCGGGGAGGAGCGCCTGCCCCCCGAACCCCGACTGAGCGAGGAGCTTGGCGTATCGCGCGGGCGACTGCGGACTCTGCTCAAACGGCTGGAAGCCGAGGGGGCGATCTGGCGCCATGTCGGCAAGGGCACCTTTATTGGTCCGCGCAAGCTGATCGACACGCCAACGACCAGTTCCTCCTTCAGCATGGACGATATTCTTCAGGCGCGCCTGCTGCTCGAACCCCCGCTGGCGGCCGAAGCGGCGATGCGCTCAACTGCGGAAGACCTTGCAGCAATGGACAATTGTCTGGCGGAAATGAAGCTGGCGGAGTCGATGCTGCAATGGAAAAGGCTGGATGAAAAGCTGCATCGCACCATTGCGCAGGCGACGCGCAATTCACTGATGCTGACGCTCTATGACACTTTGCGTGCCCAGATGAAGTTCACGCTCGACCGTCGGATCGACCAGGTATTTGGCGCCGAACCCGGCCCCAAGGAAAACACCGATGACGAGCATAGTCTGGTTGTCGAGGCGATTCGCAACCATGATCCGGTCGAGGCCGAGCGGCAGATGCGGGCGCATCTTCACTCACTGCGCGGAAAATTGTTCGGCCTGCGCTAGACCTGCCAGCAAAGCACAAAGGAAACCTGACGCCCTCCGCCCCTACGGCCGGAGGGCCTTATCACATGCGCGCGATTCGTTTTGCATGAGCAATTGATGCGAACGACAGACCCAAATCCCGCCATTTAAATTTACATCAATACATTATTGACACGCATCAATATTGATTTTAGCAAGGCTCAAACAAAAGCAGGAGAGAGCCTTGGCCACCAGACGCCTGTTCCTTCAGGGAGCGGTCGGCACCGCCGCCCTCGCTGGCGCCCCCGCCATCGGAACCACCTTACCAGCCAACCGCAGCGACAAACTGCTCGCGCTGATCGATATCACACATGCGCAGGGCGGCCCCTTTGTCGCCGCCGCGCAAACATGGGGCGCCCGTACCGCCGCCCTGCGCGGCGACCCGCTGGCGCTATGGCATGACGCCGTGCTCGCAAGCGCGGTCCAGCCTGCGGCCATCCTTGGCCTGACGACACAGGGCACTTTGTTCTGTCTGGAACGGCTGGGTTGGGAATTGGGCCTGCGGGTGCAGCTGCGCATCGATCACCTGCCCGCGCCCGATGGATCGTGGCGCCATGTCGCCCATACCGATCTGCCCGCTTGGGCGCCCGACATGCTGGCCGGAGCAGGGGCCGACTTCGGACTGGCCGCCGCCCACATTGCTCTCAACAGTTCCGACGGCGCGGGAGATTGCACCCACGCCGCGCCCCCGCCCCATCCTCATCGCGACAGCACACCGCTTGTCACCTGGCTGCTGGCCGCGCCCCACCGGGCCTGATTTTCAAGGAGCGCTTCGATGCCTCTACCTCCTCACCTCTCGCCGCAACTCTGGCAGGAGGCGCTCACCCAGTTGCGCGCCGCCGTTGGCCCCGATGCGCTGTTCACCGCTGACGATGATGTCACGCTCTATCGCGACGCCTATTCCCCCGTCTGGGGCGAGGCCGAGGAGCGGCAGGCCTCCGCCGCCATTGCCCCCAATTCCACCGAACAGGTGCAGGCGGTCGTGCGCATCGCCAACCATTTCGGCATCCCGCTCTTCCCCATCGCAACCGGGCGCAACCTTGGCTATGGCGGCTCGGCCTCCAATCTCTCGGGCAGCGTGATCGTCGATCTCAAGCGGATGAACCGCATCATCGAGGTTGATGACAAGCGCCATTTCGCCATTGTCGAACCGGGCGTCTCCTATTTCGACCTCTATCGCTACATTCAGGAACGCGGCCTTGATGTATGGATCGACGTGCCCGATCCGGGCTGGGGCAGCGTGATGGGCAATGCGCTCGATCACGGGGTGGGTCACACATGGTCCTCCTATCGCGACCATTTCGGATCGCATTGCGGGCTGGAGGTCGTACTGCCCGATGGCGAGGTGATGCGCACCGGCATGGGCGCGATGACCTCGGCCAAGACTTCCGGCGATTTCCGCTATGGCTTTGGCCCCTATGTCGATGGCCTCTTTGCTCAGGCTGGTTTCGGCATCGTCACGCGCATGGGCATCCACCTGATGCCGCGCCCGGAATGCTTTCTCCACCGCCGCGTGCTGGCCTATCGGCGGCAGGATATCGTGCCGCTGGTCGAGGTGGCCAATAAGCTGGAGGATGCCGGACTGATCGGCATGCCTTTGTATGAATCGCCCATGTTCGGCGCGCAATTTGCCGACAAGGCGCTGCGCGATATCGCCACTGCGCCCGATGTGTGGAACGGCAATGCCATCGACCGCTATGCCGCCGAAAAGGCGATGCCGGTCTGGCAACTGGGCCTCAGCTTTTACGGCCCCGCCGAAGTGGTCGAGGCCATTTGGCGCCATGCGCAGGCCCAATTTGCCAAAGCCATACCCGGCGCACGTTTTGAGACCATCGAAACCCTGCACTTTCCTCTAAGCCCGCAGGCCGAGGAAGCCGCCCTGCACAAAGTGCTGATCGGCGTGCCCAATCTCAACATCTTCGCCATTGGCGCGCGCAGCGCCACCAACCCCGAACCCGCCGACGGCCACCTCCTCTTTTCCCCCATGGTCGCACGCAGCGGTGAGGAAGTGATGAAAGCACAGCGCCTGTTCACCGAGGGTATGCGCGAAATGGGCGCGGATTTCCCCATGGCCTATGGCCCTTTCACCGCGCCCTTCACATGGATGCCGCGCATCTTTGCGCTGACCGCGGGCCTGCCCGTCTCGCGCTCCGATCCCAAGGTCAACCAGCGTTCGCGCGAGACGATGCGCAGGCTGATCGAACTGGGCGCGCGCCATGGCTATGGCGAATATCGCACCCCGCCGCTGTTTCAGGATCAGGTGATGGCCACCTATGATTTCAACGGCAACGCGCTGCGCCGGTTTTGCGAAACATTGAAGGATGCGGTCGATCCCAAGGGGATCATCGCGCCGGGACGCGGCGGTTTCTGGCCCCGCGCGATGCGAAAGGAAGCATGATGCGCTGGCTCCTCCTTGCCGCCATACTGTGGACCTCGCCCGCCATGGCCACCGATGCCGCATCTCAGGGGCAGGCGATTTTCGCCCGCAATTGCGCGCCTTGCCATGGGCCGGGCATAGGCAATCCGGGCGCTTCGCAAAAGCCCGGCACCGCCGCCCTCGCGGCCAAATATGGCGGCATACTGCCCGCCCTCCTCGAGGAACGCCGCGATCTGACGCCCGAACTGGTCGCCTTCTTTGTCCGCAACGGCGCCACGGTCATGGCCCCCTATCGCAAGACCGAGATCAGTGATGCCGAACTGGCCGCACTCGGCACCTATCTGTCGCGCAACAATCCAAAGCCGTCGGGCCGCAAAATCAGGAAGACTTCATGACCAGCACCATGGAAACGCCCTTTGCCGACTTGGCGCGCGGGCAACAAAGACTGACCGGGCGGATCGCGGTCATCACCGGGGCTGGGGCGGGCATCGGCCGGGGCTGTGCGCGAATGTTTGCGGCGCAGGGGGCCATCGTCCACGCGCTGGACATTGACGCCGATGCGCTCGATGCTTTGGCCGCCGAATGCGGCGGGGCGGTGATCGCCCACCCCTGCAACGTGCTGAACGAGCAGGCGGTCAACGCCATCATCGAAGCCATCGGCAACCGCCATGGCCGCATCGACGCCCTGATCCCGGCGGCGGCCATCTCGATCTTCCGCTGGGTCGAGGAGATGACCTATGCCGAATGGCAGCGCACCCTGCAGGGCGAACTCGACATCGTCTTTCTGGCCACCCGCGCCTGTTGGCCCTGGCTGAAGCAAAGCGACAGTGCCTCGGTCATCAATTTCGCCTCTGCCAACGCGCATGGCGCACTCAACGGTTCGCCCGCGCTGGCCCATTGCGCCGGCAAGGGCGGGCTGCTGGCCATGACCCGCCAATTGGCAATGGAGGGCGTGCGCCACGGCATCCGCGCCAATTCGATCTCACCCGGCCTGATCCTTTCGCAGCAGACCCAGCGGCATATGGCCTTCGACCCGCAATTCGAATTCGAAGCGCTCAAAGCCATGATGATCAAACGAATCGGCCTGCCCGAGGATATCGCATGGTGCGCCACATGGCTGGCGAGCACCGAGGCCAGCTATGTCACCGGGGCCGACATCCGCATCGACGGAGGCGCCACCGCCTGGTGAGACCGGATCGGGGTGGCCCTCATGCCCCATCCCCGCTATCAGAGCGCATGGACATGTTTGCAGCGGTCAGGGCCTTTGTGGCCGTGGTGGAGGAAGGCGGCTTTGCCCCGGCGGCGCGGCGCGCCGGACAGGCCGCATCCTCCTATACCCGCCATGTCGATGCGCTGGAGGCGGAACTGGGCGTCGTCCTGCTCAACCGCTCCACGCGGCGATTGTCGCTGACGCCTGCCGGAGAGGCCTATTACCCGCAGGCCGTGGTCATTCTGGCAGGGCTGGAAGAGGCCCATCGCAGCATCCGCGAACGTGACGGGCCGCCGCGCGGCCTGTTGCGGGTCAGCCTGCCCACCTCCTTTGCCCGGATGCATATCGTGCCCTTCCTCCCCCGTTTCATGGCCGAACATCCCGGTGTGGAACTGGACCTGCTGATGAGCGATGAGGTCATCAATCTGGTCGAACGGCGGGTCGATGTGGCGATCCGTCTGGGGGCGCTTGATTCCTCCAGCCTGATCGCGCGGCGTCTGGCGCCGCATCGGCGGATCGTCTGCGCCAGCCCGGCCTATCTGGCGCAAAGAGGTACGCCCGCAACGCCCGCCGATCTGGCCGATCACGCTTGCCTCACCTTCGCCTTCACCGATGGCGAGCGGCGCTGGCGCCTGACCAAGGGCGAGCGCGTCGAGCAGATCCGCGTCAAAGGCCCGCTGCGCGCCAATCAGGCCGAGGCGCTGAAAGAGGCCGCGCTGGCGGGTTTCGGCGTGGTGATGCTGCCCACATGGCTGGCGGGCGAAGAGATCGCCCAAGGCAGCCTGCGCCCTCTGCTAAACGGATGGCAGGCCGATATCGGCCGGGCGGGCGCGGCGCCCTCCGGCGAATCAGGCATCCATGCGCTCTACCTGCCCGATCGTCGCGGATCGCCCAAGGTGCGCGCCTTTGTCGATTTTCTGGCCGAGCGCTTTGGCAACCCGCCCTATTGGGACCGCGCCCTTTGATCTTTGCGCCAGATGCAAAGATGATCGCGAAAATCACCGGATTATCAGCAAACAGAAAAAGGTCCATTCCATGGACATCCCGCCGGACCTTCCTATAGGCCCTGCCCCCATGGAGTTCCACATAATGCCCCACACTTCCGACACGCTCTTTGCCCCCATCCGCATCGGCGCCCTTGATCTGCCCAGCAGGATCGTGATGGCGCCCCTCACCCGCTCGCGCGCCGCGCCCGGCAATGTGCCCTCCGATCTGGCCGTCGATTATTACCGCCAGCGCGCCTCGGCGGGCCTTATCATTTCCGAAGGCACGCAGATTTCCCAGCAAGGTCAGGGCTATGCCTGGACGCCGGGCATCCATTCGCCCGAACAGATCACCGGCTGGTCCAAAATCGCGCAGGCCGTGCATGAAAAAGGCGGCAGGATTTTCCTCCAGCTCTGGCATGTGGGCCGCGTGTCGCACAGCGTGTTCCAGCCCGGCGGCGCGCGGCCCGTTGCCCCCACCGCCATGCCCGTCCCCGCCAAGGCCTTCATCCCCGGCCCGGATGGGAAGGGCACCTTCGCCGATGCCCCCGAACCGCAGGAACTGACCATCGCGGGCATCCAGATGATCGTCGCCGATTTTGCGCAGGCCGCCCGCAACGCCATCGCCGCCGGGGCCGATGGGGTCGAAATCCATGGCGCCAACGGCTATCTGCTCGACCAGTTCCTCAACAGCGCCAGCAACTGGCGGACCGACCGCTATGGCGGATCGCCGGAAAACCGAGGGCGGCTGATGCTCGAGGTGGTCGACGCAGTCATCGCCGCCATCGGCAGTGCGCGGGTCGGCCTGCGTCTGGCCCCATTGGGCAAGGGCTTCGGCATGGATGAGGCCGAGCCGGAAGCCGTCTTCGCCCATCTGATCAGCGAACTCGACAAGCGTGATCTGGCCTACCTCCATCTGGTCGAACCGCGCGTGCAGGGCCGCGAAATCGCCACCGAGATCGACCCGCAGGCAGAGGCGCTGATGCAGGACATTCGCCGCCGCTTTTCCGGCCCGATCATTCTGGCGGGCGGCTATACCCGCCAAAGCGCCGAGGAAGCGCTGGCGCAGGGGCGCGGCGATCTGATCGCCTTTGGCCGCCCCTTCATCGCCAACCCCGATCTGCCCGCGCGCCTGCGCCTCGGCGCCCCGCTCAACGAAGGCGACCCGGCCACCTTCTTCGGCGGCGACGCGCATGGCTATACCGACTATCCCGCGCTGGCCGATGAGGCGGTGTCATGAGCGCGCCTGCAAAGCCTCTGGGCGCGGGCCTGACCTATGCCATGGCGGCCGCCACCGGGCTGGCCGTCGCCAACATCTATTACAATCAGCCGATGCTCGGCCTGATCCAGCGCGATCTTCCCGGCGCGCTGACCGCGCTGGTGCCCACGGTGACGCAGCTTGGCTATGCGCTCGGCCTGTTCCTGCTGGTGCCGCTGGGCGACCGGGTGGAGCGGCGCGGGCTGATCACCGCCCAGTTCGTCGCTCTGGCGGCGGCTCTGGCCGCAACCGCCATGGCGCCGGGGGCCGGAGCGCTGCTGCTGGGTTCGCTGGTGGTGGGCGCGCTGGCCACGGTGGCGCAGCAGATCGTGCCTCTGGCCGCGCATATGGCTCCGCCTGAAAAGCGCGGCGCAGTGATCGGCAAGGTGATGGCAGGCCTGCTGGTAGGCATCCTGCTCAGCCGCACGCTGGCGGGCCTTGTCGGGCAACAGGCCGGGTGGCGCGCGATGTTCTGGCTGGGCGTGCCGCTGGCGCTGATGGCGGGCGGATTGCTGCGCGCGATGCTGCCCGTCTCGCGGCCCGAACAGGGACCATCCTATCCCCGGCTGCTTGGCTCGCTCTGGCATTTGTGGCGTGATCTGCCGGTGCTGCGCCGGGCGACGATGACGCAGGCCATGCTCTTTGCCGCCTTCAGCGCTTTCTGGAGCATTCTGGCGCTCTATATCCAGCAATTGGGTCAAGGCCCGGCGGTGGCCGGTTCCTTCGGCGTGATCGGCGCAGCGGGCGTGCTGGCCGCGCCGTTGGCGGGTCATCTGGCCGACCGGCGCGGGCCGCGCGTGGCGATCACCGCCGGGACGATGCTGGCCATGGTCGGCTGGGCCGTGGCCGGGGTTTCAGGCGGGCTTGCAGGGCTCGCGCTGGGCTGCATCGTGCTGGATCTGGCGGTGCAGGCTGCGCTGATTTCGCATCAGCACATGGTCTATGCCCTGCGTCCCGAGGCGCGCGCGCGGCTCAATACCCTATTCATGGGCGGCATGTTCCTTGGCGGGGCGATGGGTTCTGCGCTGGCCATGGTGGCGTGGCGGGCGATGGGCTGGCATGGCGTAGGCCTGATGGGGATTGCGCTGGCCGCTCTGGCGTTCGCGTCCCACCACTCGGGCCGGGCAAGGTCGGGCCGGGCACCATATGCCGCATGATGGGCGCCAAGGCCGTTGGTCTTACGCCTGCGGGATTGTGTCGCACTTCGCGCCTGCGGTTCATATTCGGCTAATCTGGATAAGGCTCCTGCCGGTTTTTTATGAAAATTGAGCGGTGACATGTCCATATTTGACCGGATTTCTTATGCCTCATCCGATTTGGCGATCGATCTCGGCACGGCCAATACGGTGGTCTATGTGCGCAACCGGGGGGTGGTGATCGCCGAGCCTTCGGTGGTGGCCCTGCAAACCATCCATGGCGTTCACAGCGTGCTGGCCGTCGGCAATGACGCCAAGCTGATGATGGGCCGCACGCCCGAAAATATCAGGACGGTTCGCCCCCTGCGCAGCGGCGTCATTTCCGACATTGATGTCGCCGAACAAATGCTCAAACATTTCATCCGCAAGGCGCAGGGCCAAAGGGGCCGGATGCGCGGCAGCCCGGAAATCATCGTCTGCGTCCCCTCCGGCTCCACCTCGGTCGAGCGGCGCGCGATCCGGGATGCCGCCTCCAACGCGGGCGCGCGCAAGGTCTGGCTGATCGAGGAAACCATGGCCGCCGCGATCGGGGCCGATCTGCCCGTCACGCATCCGATCGGCTCGATGGTGGTCGATATCGGCGGCGGCACGACCGAGGTGGGCGTGATCGCCACCGGCGGGATCAGCATGTCCATGTCGGTCCGCGTGGGCGGAGACAGGATGGACGACGCCATCGTTTCCTATGTCCGGCGCACCCACAATCTGCTCATCGGCGAGGCGACCGCCGAGCGGGTCAAACTATTGCTGGGCGCGGCGCGGCTCTCGGAGGATGGGGCAGTGCCTGCCGCTGTGGTCAAGGGGCGCGATCTGGTGCGCGGCGTGCCGCAGGAAATCACCATCTCGCAGACCGAGATTGTCGAGGCGCTGGCCGAACCGGTGGGCCAGATCGTGGCGGCCGTGCGCAGCGCGCTGGAAAACACCCCGCCCGAAATCGCTGCCGACATCATCGACGGCGGCATCATCATGACGGGCGGCGGGGCGCTGCTGGCCAATCTCGACAGGCTGCTGGCGGCGGAGACCGGATTGCCGGTGCGGGTGGCCGACAATCCGCTTGATTGCGTGGCTCTGGGCGCGGGGCGTGTGCTGGAGGATCCGTCCTATCGCGGCGTCCTGCATGCCACATAGGCCCAAGGGCCGGTGTTGCTGTGGGCAAGATATTCTTAATCAAAATCCCATATAAACACCTAGGGTCGCGTAAAGTATCAGGACGGTCGCATTGGAATCTGGTCATGCCCTTGGCGGGGCGTGGGGCTTTGCCCTTTCCCGCTTTTCCAAACGCTTGCGCCAGGACACCTCGGGCGGGCCGACGGTGGAATTTGCCATCATCGCCCCGGCCTTTATCGCCCTGCTTCTGGCCATTTTGCATATTGCGCTGATCTATCTGGCGCAGGAAGGGCTGGAAACGGCGGTTGAAGCCTCCTCGCGCCTGATCCTGACCGGGGCTGCCCAGACCCTGCAACTGGGCAGCGGGACCAGCGCCTATACCGGCATGAAGGCCGCCGATTTCAAAACCGCCGTATGCAGCGGCATTTCAGGCAAGGATTCGAGCGGCGCGGCGGTGACCTATCCGTCCTCGCTGCCGCCCTTTCTGACCTGCAACCGGCTCTATGTGAACGTTCAGGTCGTGCCCTCAACCTGCACCACCCCCACCATCGCCGCGCCCACCTTCACCTATACCAACGGTACATTGACCAGCACCGGCACCGGCTATGGCCAATCCAATTGCGCGGGCACGACCAACACCAATGGCGGGATCAGCGGCACCCAAAAATCGCTGGTGATCGTTCAGCTGATCTATCTGTGGCCAACGGTGTCGGCGCCGCTGGGGCTGAATTTCGTTAATCAGGCCAATGGCAACCGGATGCTGGTGGCCACCTCGGTGGTGACGGTCGAAGGCTATCTCTGCGCCACGGGGGTCTCTTCATGCTAAGTCGCCGCCCGATCTGCCATCTGGCGCGCAGCCGCGATGGGGCGGCGCTGGTCGAATTCGCCTTTGTGCTGCCGGTGCTGCTGATCATCTTCATCGGCGGCTATGTGGTGGCTGACATGATCGCCTGTTCGCGCAAGGTCACGGTGGCCACGCGGGCGCTCTCCGATCTGGTCGGGCGCAATGTGTCGCCCTCCACCACCGTCACCTCGGCCACGCTGACCACTTATATGAACTCGGCGCAACTGGTCATGACGCCGATGTCGGCGGCCCTGACCACGCTGCAGATCAGCAATCTGCGCGTGTGCGACGCCACCCATGCCTATGTCGTGTGGAGCCAGGCCCAGACCAATGGCGCCACGGTCGCCTCCTCGCTGACTGTGGGCAGCGTAGTGTCCATTCCGGCCAATCTGATCACCACGCCGATGGTGCCTACCTCGCCCGATGGCTCAAACGTCTGTCAGAACACCACCAGCGGCGCCAACAAAGTCGTGGTCGGCACCGCAGGCGGCTACATCTTTCTGGGCCAGATCAGCTTTTCCTATACCCCGCCCATCGGTCTTGGCACGCTCACCTCGATAAAGCTGAGCGATCAGGACTATATGATCCCCCGCCTGCCATAGGTCGCGCGCCATGAGCTTTCGCTTCTCTTCCATTTTCTGCTCCCTGCGCCGGGATGGGCGGGGCAATGTGATGGCGATGACGGCGCTGGCCATCATTCCGCTGGTCTTTGCCACCGGATTTGGCGTGGATTACAGCCGGGCGCAAAGGTTGCAGACCAAGCTGAACGCTGCGGCCGACGCGGCGGTTCTGGCCGCGGTGGTCCCGCAAATGCTGAACCAGACCGATGCGGCGGCCCAATTGGCCGCACAGAACATGTTCGACCAGCAGGTCAACGGCCTGAGCGGGCTGAGCAACATCAGCCGCACCGTGACGATCACAAGCACCCAATCGGGCAGCCTCGGCACGCTGCGCCTCGCCAAGATCACCTATACGGCCAGTTCCAGCAATATTTTCAGCAGCATCCTGCGCGTCGCCACGCTGCCCATCAGCGGCAGCGCCAGCGCCAGCGCATCCCAGCCGCCCAGCATCAATTTCTACATTGCGCTCGACACATCACCCTCGATGCTGCTGCCCACCACCACCCCCGGGATCACCAACCTGACCGCCGGCGCGCGCTGGAATGGCGAGCAATATTATTACGGGCGCGTCGATGGCTGCGACTTTGCCTGTCATTCGAACAATATGCACCAATGGAACGCGGGCACCTATGTGGTGGATTCCAATTCGCGCCCGATTTACCTCAACAACAATACGTCGAGCAGCATCACCTTTTACCGCGTGGCCTGCGACGGCACGGTCTATGACAACAATGGCACCAAGCTGGGCACGGGCGGCGGGCTGGGCGGGTCGGCCACCTATTGTTCGGGCTATAATCCAGCGGCCAATCCGGTCAATCTGACCTATCTGCCCACGGGCGCGTCGAAAACCACCACCGTCAGCGTCAATTTCCCCGATACATGGTGGTTGGCGCGCAATTACGCCACGGTCAATCCGGGCCAGTCGGCCATCACCCTGCGCACCGATGCCGAGGGCGATGCCGCCGCAGGCGTCATCCAATATGCCTATCGCGTCGAACAGCAATATGCCACCGCCAGCGTCCCGCCGATCTACAAGATGCAGTTCTTCACGTTCAACGTGGGCAATCCGGCGCCGCTGTCGACCTCGCCCTTTGGCACGATGACCGATGTAGCCACACTGCAAGGCCTGACCTTTCCGAATATGGGCGCGCAGGCCCCCTTGCTGGCGGCCAATTCCTATTGGACCAGCCTGAGCACCTATACCGGCAATGCCGACACCAATTTCACCTCGATGTTCACCTGGATGCAATCGACCATGCCCAGCACATCGGGCAGCGGCACGCAGGCATCGCCGCAAAATGTGCTGATTCTGGTGACCGACGGGCTGGAGGATGACAATACGGGCGACGGCATAACCCAGCTCAACGCCAACAACATTTCGCAATGCAACGCGATCAAGGCGACAGGCACGCGCATCGCCATTCTTTACACGCAATACCTGCCCGCCACGATCAACTACACGCTGCACCCCACCTTCAACAGCACGGCGGCCAACAACGTGCCCTATATTCAGCAGCAGTTGCAGGCCTGCGCCAGCCAGAATGCCGATGGCACCTATCTGTTCCAGACCGTTTCGACCGATGGCAGCGTTTCGACCGCGCTCAACACCTTGTTTGCGATGGTGGTGCAATCGGCAAGGCTGGTGAAATAAAGCGCAAAGGCGGCTCCGGCGGGAAGGGCCGGGGCCGCCTCGCAGAGTCTGACAGGGGAAATCAGACCCCAGAGTCAGAGAGCTTGGTCAGAGAGTTGGGTCAGACAGCCGGGTCGTCATCAATGGGCGAATTGAATTCGTGCCACAGCCCGTTGATGATGCCAAAGCCCACCGCAAGGCCCAGACCCAGCACCCACGTAAAATACCACATGGCGTGTTCCTTTCAGTAGAAATCAGGGTTGGAGCGCACATCGCGCAAGGTGACCCGACCGCCCAGCATCTTCATCACCCATGCCGTATAGGCCAGCACCACCGGCAGGAAGATGACCGTGACGATCAGCATGATGAACAGCGTCATATGGCTGGACGAGGCATTCCACACCGTCAGGCTGGAGCGCGGATCGATGGAGGACGGCAGGATGAAGGGGAACATCGAGCAACCCACCGTGGCGATAATACCCGTGGTGGCCATCGCCGTGCCCGCCAGATTAAGCCAGCCCCGCCGCGCCGCAATGCCCGCCAGCGCCACCAGCGGCCCGACAAGGCCCAGCACCGGCGCCAGCACCATCCATGGATGCGCGCGATAATTGCCCAGCCATGCGCCGGGCGCAACCACACTGGCCGAGAGCAGAGGGTTGGAGGGGCCATTCGCATCGACCATGCCCCGGATCGCCATGCCCATGCCCCCGCGCGCCACCATCAGCCCGCCGATCAGGAACAGCGCGATCGTCAACACCGCCGCGATCCGGGCCATGCCGCGGGCGCGGACCAGCACCGGCCCCTCCTCGATCTTGACCGCCAGCCATGCCGCGCCATGCAGCGCCAGCATGGCCACCGAGAGCAGGCCCGTCAGCAGCGTGAAGGGCGTGAACAGGCCGAGCAGCGAGCCTTCATAGGTCATGCGCAGATCGCTATCGAGGCGGAAGGGCGCGCCGATCAGCACATTGCCCACAGCCACGCCAAACACCAGCGCGGGCACGAAACCGCCGACAAACAGCGCCCAGTCCCAGCGGTTGCGCCAGCCTGCATCGGCATGTTTCGAGCGATATTTGAACGACACCGGCCGCAGGATCAGCGCCGCCAGCACGAGGAACATGGCAAGGTAGAAACCGGAGAAGCTGACCGCATAGACAAAGGGCCATGCGGCAAAGATCGCACCGCCGCCAAGGATGAACCACACCTGATGGCCCTCCCAATGGGGCGCGATGGCGTTGATGACCAGACGGCGCTCCTCGTCGCTGCGCCCGACAAAGGGCAGCAGCGCGCCCACCCCCAGATCATAACCATCGGTGAGAGCAAAGCCGATCAGCAGCACGCCCAGCAGCGCCCACCAGATCACCCGCAGTGTTTCATAATCAAGCGGAATATGCATGGATCTTCCCCCTTATTCGGCGGGCAGCGGGGCAAAGCCCTGCACGGCGCCCATGGGTTCGTGGTGCTCGATGGGACCTTTGCGGATGGCCGCAATCATCAAACGGATCTCGATCACGGCCAGCGTGCCGTAAAGCGCGGTAAAGCCGATGATCGTGGCCCAGATCTGCGGCACGCTCAGCGAAGAGGCGCCAAGGAAGGTAGGCAACACGCCATCGACCGCCCATGGCTGCCGCCCGATTTCGGCCAGCACCCAGCCCCCTTCAATCGCGAGCCACGGCAGCGGGATCATGAACACCGCAATCTTGAGGAACCAGCGCTTGGAAAACCGGCAGGCCGATGCGCAGTAAAAGGCCATGGCAAAGAAGGCGATAAAGCCAAAGCCCAGCGCCGCCATGCCGCGAAACAGGAAGAACATCACCGGCACATTGGGCACCGTATCCCATGCCGCCTTCAGGATCTGCCTGTCATCGGCCTTGCGCGGATCGGGCATATAGCGCTTGAGCAGCAGGGCAAAGCCGATGTCGCGCTTATGCGCCTCAAAGGCGGCGCGGGCGGCAATATTGCCGCGATCCAGCTTCAGCTTCTCCACCGCGTCATAGGCGATGATCCCGCTGTGAATGCGCTCATCTGCGCGCAGCACCAGTTCCTCGATCCCGTCGATCTTGCCCGACAGGCTGCGCGTACCGATAATGCCCATCACATAGGGCAATTTAATCGCATAATGCGTCGTCCGCCCCGCCACATCAGGCAGGCCGACCAGCGTGATCGCAGCAGGCGCAGGCTCGGTTTCCCACATGGCCTCGATCGAGGCCAGCTTCATCTTCTGGTTGTCAGTCAGCGCATAACCGCTCTCATCGCCCAGCACGACCACCGAAAGCGCCGAAGCCAGACCAAAGGCCGAGGCCACCATCATCGAACGGCGCGCCACATTGGTCCATTTGCCGCGCAACAGATAGATCGCCGAAACGCCCATCACAAATGTGGCGGCGCAGACATAGCCCGCGCTGACCGTATGGACGAATTTGGCCTGCGCCACCGGGTTGAACAGCACCTCCTTAAAGTTGGTCACCTCCATCCGCATGGTTTCGGGATTGAACGCCGCGCCCACCGGGTTTTGCATCCAGCCATTGGCAATCAGAATCCACAGCGCCGACAAATTGGTGCCCAACGCCACCAGCAAAGTCACAAGCAGATGCTGAACCCGGCTGAGCCGATCCCAGCCGAAGAACATCACACCCACCATCGTGGCTTCGAGGAAAAAGGCCATCAGCCCCTCGATAGCCAGCGGGGCGCCGAAAATGTCGCCCACATAATGCGCGTAATAGGCCCAGTTGGTGCCGAATTCGAACTCCATGGTCAGGCCCGTGGCCACGCCAAGCACGAAGTTGATGCCGAAAAGCCGTCCCCAGAAGCGGGTGATCACCCGCCAGATCGGCCGCTTGGTGATGACATAGACACTCTCCATAATGACCAGCATGAAGGAGAGGCCAAGCGTCAAAGGTACGAAGAGAAAGTGGTACATGGCTGTCAAAGCAAATTGCAGCCGCGATAGTTCGATAACCGCCATATCCATCGGACATGTCCCTGTTAGGGCCGCGCAACATGCGCAGCCATTGACCAGCGCATCAGGCGCAAGGCAGGCAAATGGCAGGCGGGCGTATCAGACAGACTCGCTTGCTAATTGCAGGCGATGCTAATATGAGCAATTTGTAATATGGTCAAGCCATCTTCCCTTCCCCCGCCACGACCGGCCCTTATCCCAAGCCTTTGGTGGATAATGGATACCGTTGGCGCGATTGTCGGGGCGATGGGGCTGGCTTGGGTGATTTCGGGGGCCGTTTCGGGGGGGATCGCCGGTTTTGCCCCCTTCATGCTGCTGGCGGGCGGGTTGATCCGGGCGCTGGCCCAATCGCAGGCGCATCATACCGGCATCGCCGCCGCCATCCGCGCCCAGACACGCTGGCAGGTCGCCCTGTTGCCCGCCCTGCTGCCCACCCGGCTGATGCGGGGGCGACTGGTGGGCGAGGATATGCATCTGGCCATTGAGGCGCCCGCCGCAACGCGCGGCTATGTGGCGCGCTATCTGCCGCTGCGCATGGCCTCGGGGGTCTCTCCGCTGCTGGTGATGCTGGCCGCATGGCCCGCCAGCCATGTTGCCGCCGCGATCATGCTGGCGACGCTGGCGCCTTTTATGCTGGGCATGGTGCTGGCCGGATCGGCCGCGGCGCGGCGCGCAAGCGATCAACATCAGGCGCTCGAACGCCTGTCGGGCCTGTTTATCGACCGCCTGCGCGCCCTGCCCACCATCCTTGCCTTTGGCGCGGAGGAGCGAGTGACTCGCCATCTGGGCGCCGGCGCCGGGGATGCGGCAAAGCGGACCCTTTCCGTGCTGGCGATTGCCTTTGCCTCCGGGGCGATCCTTGAATTTTTTGCCGCGCTCTGCGTGGCGCTGGTGGCAGTCTATTGCGGCTTTTCGCTGTTGGGATTGCTCCCCTTTCCGGCGCCTGAAACGCTCGATTTGCGCAGGGCCTTCTTTGTGCTGGCGCTGGCGCCCGAATTTTATCTTGGCCTGCGCCGTCTGGCCGCCGCCTATCATGAAAAACAGACCGGCGAGGCAGCTCTTGCCGCGATGGATGAAGCGATGGACGCCCTGCCCGCCCCGGTGGCCGCACTTGCCCCGCCCCGCCAATGGACAGGCCAAGGCGTCATTCTGACCCATCGCGAAGGGGCGCGGATCGGCCCGCTCAACTGGGACTGGCGCGGACCGGGACTGCATGTGGTGACCGGCCCCACGGGCAGCGGCAAATCCTCGCTGCTGCTGGCCTTGATCGGGCAAGTGCCGGTCGGAGAAGGCCGGATTATCGCCGACGGGACCGATTTTCTGCCCGGCTCGGCCAATCCCTGCATCGGCTGGGCGGGGCAGTCGGTGGCCCTGCTGCCCGGCACATTGCGCGACAATCTGGCAATGGGCATGGCCGATGACAGGGCGATGCTGGCGATCCTTGAGAGAATGGGCCTTGGCGCAGTGATGGCAGCGCGCGGCGGGCTGGACATGGCCATCGACCATCGCGCTTCAGGCCTCTCGGGCGGAGAGCGGCGGCGCATCGGCCTCGCTCGAGCGATCCTTTCGAAACGCCCGATTTTGCTGCTCGACGAACCCACCGCCGATCTTGACGCCACCACGGCCGCCACCATCCGCACCCTGCTGATCGAGGTGGCACATACCCACATGGTAATTGCCGCCACCCATGATGCCGATCTCATCGCTCAGGCCGCCACCCAATGTTCCATCGACCCGGAGATCGAGCAATGAGCATTCTGCTTGACGCACCTTTGGCCGGACAGAGGCGCGCGCTGCGCTGGGGCATGGTCTGCGCGGGCGGCGCGGCCATGGCAGCCATCGGCCTGCTGGCCACGGCAGGCTGGTTTCTGGTGGGGGCAGGCGTGGCGGGCATGGCCGGGCCACTGGCGGTCGCCGGGTTCAACTATCTGTTGCCCAGCGCCGCCATTCGCGCCGCCGCCATCTCCCGCACCGCAGGCCGCTATGGCGAGCGCATGCTGGGCCATCGCGCCGCGCTTTTTGCTCTGGCAGACCTGCGCGCCCATCTGTTTGCACGCATGGCGCAGAACGCGCTGAACGGCCGCGATCCGGGGCGGAGCGGCGCGATGGCCGCCCGCTTTGGCCGCGATGTCGATTTGCTGGAGGATGCCGCGATCCGGCGCGTGGCGCGCGTGGGCGGTTGGATGGCGGGCGCGGCAGCAGGGCTGGTGATGGTGGCGACGTTGGGCTGGCGCGCGGGTTTGGTCATGGCGCTGGGCATGGTGGCCATGCGTTTGACGGCCCGCTCTTTGGCCGCCAGATTGCCGCAATTGCAGGCGCAGGTGGCACAGGCCCATGCCGCCGCGCAGGGTGATTATGCCGATATGGCCGGGCCCGCCGCCGATATAGCGGTTTACGATCTGGCTCCGCAACTGGCCGCCGCGCTGGAAGGCAGCGTCAGCGCGCAGGCACAGGCCGAACGTATGCTGGCCCGAGGCGAAGGGAGCATCACCGCCTCGCAGACCATGCTTGCCGGCCTCATTCTGGCGCTGATCGCCGCAAACGCGCAGGCATCTGCGGCCATGCTCGCATTGGGCCTGTTGGCCGCCATGGCCGCGCTGGAAATCTGGGCCGGTCTTGCCGCCCATGATGCGCGCGCGCCGCAATTGCGCCAGGCCGAGGCGCGCCTGCAAGCCATCGGGGCCGCGCATCCGCCTGCGTCAGTGCCGATTTCGACGCGTCCCATGCTGCATATAGCCGGGCGGGATTTCAGCCCCGGCGCGCGCGTTCTCCTCTCCGGCCCCTCGGGCATCGGCAAGACGCGACTGCTCGAAACGCTGGCCGGATTGCGGGGCGACGCGCCGCAGACCTTGCGGGTGGACGGCGTTGATCCGCGCATCTTGGGACTCGCCAGTTTGCGCGGGACTTTTGCCGTTATGGCGCAGGACGCCCCCCTGGTCGCGGGCACTCTGGCCGACAATCTGGCCTTGGCCCGCCCCGGCATCGACCAAACGACCATGGAGCGGGCGCTGTGGGTGGCCTGCGCGCAGGATATTGCCCCGCTCGACCAATGGCTGGGCGGCGATGGAGCACACCTGTCGGGCGGGCAGAGGCGGCGGATCGCACTGGCGCGGGCCTTGCTGGCGGGGCGGCCATGGCTGTTGCTGGACGAGCCGAGCGAAGGGCTGGACCGCGTAACAGAGGCTTTATTATGCCAGCGCCTGAGGCAATGGCTGGATGAGACCGGAACCGGGCTGGTCCTTGTCAGCCATCGTCCGGCCATGGCGCAACTGGCTAATCAGACGGTCAATCTGTAACCGGCGAGGGCCTCAGCGGCGCGCGGCTAAGCTCATTGCCCTCGGTGGTCATCTTGCCCAGCAGGGCGGTGAAGCCCGCGCGTTCCTCGCTTGAGAGGGCGGACAGGATGTCCTCTTGCACCAGATCGACCCATGGCGCGGCACGGACCAGCATAGACCGCCCATCCTCGGTCAAGGTCAGCACGCGGGCGCGGCGGTCGGTGGGGCTGGTCTGGCGCTCAACCAGCCCTTTTTGCTCCAGCCGGTCGATCACCCCGGCAATGGTCACCCGGTCATAGGCGATCAGGCCCGCGAGGGTCTTCTGATCCAGCCCCGGATGATCGCGCAGCGTCATCAGCGCGGCGAATTGCACCGAAGTCAGGTCCAGTCCCGCCTCGCCCATGCGGGCGGTGAACAAAGAGACCGAGATCTGTTGCAGGCGGCGGATAAGATGGCCGGGGAGATGTTCAAGGTCGCTCATAGCGGTTCACCTAGCGCGAAAGAACGGGCCATCTCAAGCCTCTTGCCCGCCTCATCCAGCGTTCAATATTCCCGCCATGAATTGCGCCAAGGCATCATGCCCATCAAGCGGCAGGACATGGGCCACGAACTGATCCGGGCGGACGAGCACCATGCAACCGTGATCGCGGTCGATACCGCGCAGGTCGTAAATGTCCGCCGCCGGATCGGCGCAGAAGGCCTTTTCATAATCGCGCAGCCCATAGCGCCCCTTGCGCGGCCACAGCAGGCCCGGCAGCGCATCCATCGAAAGCGTATCGTGGCGCGACTGAAACACGGCGCGCACATCAAAGAGGGCGTCAATATCCTGTCCCTTGGGCGTATGGCGCAGCAGGGGCGAGGCCGGGTTCGTCTCCAGAGCATGACACAGGCGCGAGAGGGCCGCGTCGGGCGTCATTCCACCCCGGTCGGCAAAGAGATAGATCCGCCAGCGCCCATCGGCCTGCGCCACATGGCCCAGATGCATGGGCCGCGCATCGGCCAGTCGGATCACCGGAGCAGAATGAAAACGCATCCCCACGGGAAAACCTAAGGCCAGCGGCTGATACCTATCCGGGCCGACAAGGGATGAGGGCGGATAATGCGTGGCCGTTCCCGCGGTAAAGCGGCCTTGTTTGATGAAATAGCGCTGAAATTCGGCCGGATCGACGCCTTCGTCGCCATCAGCCTTGCGCGGTTTGGCGCTGAACATTTTGGCAAAGGCGCGGTCGAAATCGATCAACTCGCGCGCAATCGCCTGCCGCTCGGCGGAATAGGTGTGCAGCAGATCGGGGCCTGCCTGCCCTTGCAGGACGGCGGCCAGTTTCCAGCCCAGATTGAACGTGTCCTGCATCGACACATTCATGCCCTGTCCGGCCTTGGGGCTGTGCGTATGGCAGGCATCGCCCGCGATGAACACGCGCGGGTTGCGGGTGACCTCATCGCCTGCGGCCACATCGTCGAACTTGTCGCACAGACGCTGCCCGATTTCATAGACCGACCACCACGCCACTTCTTTCACATCCAGCGTATAGGGATGCAGGATGCGCTGGGCTGCTGCGATCAGGCGATCGACGGTGATGTTCTTGGCGCTCACCCGTTCATCGGCGCCCAACTTGTCCAGCTCGATATAGAAGCGGACCAGATAGCCGCCCTCACGCGGGATGATGAGAATATTGCCATCATGGCTGGAATGGATCGCGCTTTTCAGGCGGATATCGGGAAAGTCGGAATAGGCCAGCACATCCATCACGCCCCATGCCTGATTGGCCGATTCCCCCTCCAGCGCCCGGCCCAGCCCCTTGCGGACCTGGCTGCGCGCGCCATCGCAGCCCACGACATAGCGGGCCGAAATCGTCTCGATCCCTTCATCGCCCGTGGCATCGACCGGTTGCAGGCGCACGGTCACCCGCGCCTCAGGGTCTTCCGGCACGGTCAGGTCAACCACGCGCAGGCCGTAATCAGGCTCCAGCCGGGTCGGGGACTGGCGCATCAGTTCAAGATAGAAATCATGCACCCGCGCCTGATTGAGGATGACATGAGGAAATTCAGACAAACCCTCCTCGGTGTCGCGGATGCGGCCATGGCGGGCGATGCGGGCGGCATCGGCCTCGTCGGGTTTCCAAAAGGTGGTTTCGTTGACCCAATAGGCCTCTTTCATCACCCGGTCGGCAAAGCCAAAGGCGTTGAACATTTCCATCGTACGGCAGGCGATGCCATCGGCCTGTCCCAATTGCAGGGGGCCGGACTTCTGCTCGACGATGCGGGTGCGGATGGCGGGGAAACGGGAGAGCTGAGCGGCGAGTGTCAGCCCGGCCGGGCCGCAGCCCACAATCAGGACATCAACCTCATCGTGCGATTCGCAGGGCGCGGCGGCGGGCATGAGGGCCGGATCGCCGGTGTGAAAACCATTGAGATGGAATTGCATACTCGCACTCTCCTGTGAGTCGCAGCCGGGGGATCATCATCGGCCTTGGATATGCGAAGTATGCTTCCTAAATTGCCTTGTCAATGTTCCTGTGGATCGACGCGCCTCTGTCCGGCCGCATCCCTTCCCGAAAAGTCAGGTGGCATTCAATGCGCAGCACGCGCAAAAAGTGCCGATGGTCGTTGCTCACGCTCCCTCCCTGACGCGATGCGCTGTCCTTACCGTTTGGTATGACGGCGCATGTCCGCTGTGCCTGCGCGAGATCGCGCTGATGCGCCGATGGGATCGTGATGGCCTGATCACCTTCATCGATCTGACCGACCCGGCCCAGCCCTGCCCCCTCGACCGACGGCTGATGCTCGAACGTTTTCATGCCCGGCAAGGCGATGTGATCTATGATGGCGCTGCCGGTTTTGCCGCCATGTGGCGCGCCATTCCGCGCTTGCGCCTGCTTGGTCAGGCGGCGCGGTTTCCTCCGTTTCTCTGGTTGCTGGAGGCGGCCTATCGCGGGTTTCTCAAGCTCCGCCCGATCCTGCAAGGCTGGTTGCGATGAGCGTCGCGGCGGTTTTCGGCGCCGGCGGGGCGATTGGCCATGCGCTGGTGGAACGTCTGGCGGCGTCGGGCCGCTATCAGCGCATCCACGCCGGATCTCGCCGGTCATGCAGCGATTTTGCCCCTTGCGTTTCGCCTTTCACCTTCGACTTGACCGACGAGGCGAGCATCGCCGCCGCCATGGGCCAGATCGACCACGCTCCCGAGCTGGTGATCCTGAGCAGCGGCCTGCTGCATGATGCCGCGCGCACTATTGCCCCGGAAAAGTCGCTGCGGGCCATCGATGCCGCCGCGATGGCCCGCGTGCTGGCGGTCAACACGATCGGTCCGGCCCTGATCGCCAAACATATTCTGCCCCGCCTGCCGCGTGATCGGCGGGCCGTGTTCGCGGTGCTATCGGCGCGCGTGGGTTCGATCGGCGACAATCGGCTGGGCGGTTGGCACGCCTATCGCGCCAGCAAAGCGGCCCTCAACATGCTGATCGCCAATTTTGCGATAGAGATGCGCCGCACCCACCCTCATGCGATCCTTGTTGCGCTGCATCCCGGCACGGTGGACAGCGCGCTTTCCGCCCCGTTTCAAGGCGCGGTGGCGCCGGGCAAATTGTTTACGGCGCAAACCGCCGCCGCGCACCTCATGACCGTGATCGACGGGTTGACCACGGCGGACAGCGGCGGATTTTTCGCATGGGATGGCGCCAGAGTGCCATGGTGACACCAGTCCCCCGTTGCTGATCAGGCAAGCCTGGCCAAAAACGCCTCTGCGTCCTGCTTTAGCTGCTCCTGCTTTTCAGGCGCGAATTTTTCCCATGTCCGCACCATTTGCGCCATGCGCGGATTGCGGCGCAACCGCTCGGCGTGCCGCGCGATGAAATGCCAGTAGAGCAGGTTGAACGGACAGGCCTTGGCCCCCTCTTTTGCCTTCACATCATAGGTGCAGGCCCCGCAATAATCGCTCATCCGCCCGATATAGGCGCCGCTGGCTGCATAGGGTTTGCTGGCCAGCAGACCGCCGTCGGCAAACTGGCTCATGCCGATGGTGTTCGGCAATTCGACCCATTCAAACGCATCGGCATAAACGGCCAGATACCATTCGTGGAGTTCATGGGGATCGATGCCTGCCAGCAAGGCGAAATTGCCGGTAATCATCAGGCGCTGGATATGATGGGCATAGGCCTCCTCGCGCGTTTGCGTGACGCAGGCGCGAAGGCAGGCCATGGGCGTATCGGCGCTCCAGTAGAAACCGGGCAGCGGTCGATGGGCATCAAGCGCATTGGAGCGCGCATAGTCTGGTCCCCGCCACCAATAGATGCCCCGAACAAATTCGCGCCATCCGATGATCTGGCGAATGAACCCTTCGGCGCTGTTGAGCGGCACTCGCCCCGCGCGCCATTCGGCCTCTGCGGCCTGGCACATGGCCAATGGATCGAGCAGGCCAAGATTGAGATAGGCAGACACCACCGAATGGCACAAAAACCGGTGATCGATCAGCATGGCATCCTGATAGCGCCCAAAATCGCGCAGGCCATGGCGAAGGAAATGGGCAAAGGCGGCCTCGGCCTGCGCCCGGTCGGTGGCAAACCAGAAGGGCGATATATCGCCGAAATGATCGGGAAAGCGGCGCTGCACCATGTCAAGCACCTCGCCCGTTGTCGCATCAGGGGCAAATTGCATCGGCTGGGGCAGGCCCAATGCGCCGGGCGGCGGGGCGCGATTGTCGGCATCGAAATTCCACTGTCCCCCGGCGGGCGCGTCGCCCTCCATCAACAGGCCGGTCTTGCGGCGCATCAGCCGATAGAAATGCTCCATCCGCCCGCCGCCGCCGGGCCTTAGCCGCCCCTGCGCCCATTCGGCAAAACCGTGGCGATCGGCCAAAAAGCGTTCGTCGGGCAGGAGCGTGGTGGCAGGCCATTGCTCCATATCCTGCATCAGCCGCCATTCGCCCGGTTCTGTAACGATGACATGGCCAATGGCATGGCGCGCGCAGGCCCGCATCACTTCGCCGCGCAGGCTGCCGGTGTTGGCCGGATCATCCAGCGTGATGTAATCCACATGCCATCCATCCGCGCGCAATTCAGCGACAAAATGGCGCATCGCGGCCAGAACCAACGCGATCTTCTTCTTATGGTGCCGTACATAGGTGGCTTCACCCATGACCTCGGCCATCAGCACCACATCGCGCGCGCGATCCGCCGCCCGCAACGAGGAGAGCGTGGGCGTCAACTGATCGCCAAGAACCAGAACAATCCGTTTCATCAGGCCGGATTAAACCGCCCCCGCCTGGCGCGAAGCCTGACCTGATGGGCAAATGCGTCGAACCGGCCATCCCCTTTGCGGAAATGGCCGGTTCGATCGCCCCCCTTTAAACCCCGTCAACCGCCTTGCTGACCAGCACATTGACCGAAACGCGGCGGTTCTGCGCCTTGCCTTCGGGCGTATCATTGCTGGCCAGAGGATCAGCCTTGGCCATGCCGGTCGGGGTCAGCATGCGATAGGGCTTCCAGTGGCACGCCTGCTGGAGATAGTTGATCACGCTGCTGGCGCGCTTCTCGCTCAGCGTCTGGTTGAAATCGTCGCTGCCGGTCGCATCGGTATAGCCCACCACCAGCAGGAGCGCGTTGCTCACGCCCTCAGCCTGACTGGCGGCATTGCACAGCTCAGCCTTGTCCTGCGGCGAGAGCACCGCCTTGCCGGTGTCGAAATGGACGTTGGTCGTGCTCTTGACGTTGTAATTGTCGATGTCAGCCATCCGTCCGCGCAGCGCCTCGGTGGCAGCCTCGTTGGAGGCAAAGCGCTGGTCTGTGCCGTGGCGCACCATGTTGGCCATCTTCAGATCGCCCTGACGCAGCGTGATCTGGCTGGCCAGCAACCCGCCGGGAAACTGCATCGTGCGCACCGTCACGGGCAGGCCGTTGAGCAGGGCCCCACCGTCCATCTTGTTGCTGCCGAACAGGCCCTTGCTGGCCTTGATCACCGTGGTTTCATTATAGGCGATGACCGACTTCGTGCCGTCCGCCCCCGTCACCTGCACCCGGTTGCTGCCACGCGCCGAGATAAAGCCCTTGATCTCAGGCCCCGGCGTCATCTGCGAGGCATCCGGGATCGGGGTGCCGTTGACGGTGATATCGGCCTTTGCGGCATCGGGCTGCTGGGCGGCCAGGCCGGTTGACATGGCAACAGCGCTGGTGGCCAGCAGAACAAGGATTCCCGACTTTTTGGACATGACACGCATCACACAACTCCTTTTCAAATTTGCACCAGAGCGGCGTGTCAGTTCGATCATTTCTCGCAGATGAAGGTTGCATTCAAGGATTAGTCAGGGAGGACAGAACGGTTACAACTTGCGACGAATTGTGTCTGGACAGGGGTTTTGGATGTGATGTCGACTCATTCGACAGGCCCCGTTTCGCGCTTCGCGGGCACGCAAAACAGCCCCAACACCCCCGACAGCACCAGCAAAGAGGCCGCCATGCCGAAACTGGCCTGATAGCCCACATGGTCGAACAGGATGCCGCCCAACGCCGCACCCAGCGTGATCGCCATCTGGATCACGGCCACCATCAGCCCGCCGCCCGCCTCGGCATCATCGGGCAAGGCGCGCGCCATCCACGCCCACCACGCCACAGGCGCCGCCGTGCCGATACAGCCCCACAGCGCCAGCAGACCCCCCGTGGTCAAAGGCCGATGTCCCCAACGGATCAGGCCCAACGCCACCAGCCCCAGCAGCACCGGCATCACAAGCAAAGTGCCCCGCAAAGACCGCGCGACAAACCGCCCGATCACGGCATTGCCCACCAGCCCCGCACCGCCCAGCCCCAGCAGGATCAGCGAGAGGGTTGAGATCCCTACCCCCGTCACATGCTCCAGAAACGGGCGGAAATAGGTGAAAGCCGTGAATTGCCCCATGAACAGCAGCGCTGTGGCCGCCATGCCGATGGCCACTTTGGGCTTGCGCAGGATGCCGAAAACCCCTGCCTGATCCGCCGCCACCGGCGCGGGCAGGCTGGGCAGCGCGAAATACTTCCACGCAAAGGTCAATGCAGCCAGCGGCACGACCGCAAAGAAGGCCCCGCGCCACCCGATATATTGACCCAGAAAACTACCCAAGGGCGCGGCGATAGTGGTGGCCAGCGCATTGCCGCCATTGAGCAGCGCCAGCGCGCGCGGCACATCGCGCGCGGGTACAAGGCGCATGACCGTGGCCGCCGACATCGACCAGAAACCGCCGATCACCACGCCGATCATCGCCCGCCCGATCATCAGGACCATGAAATTGGGCGCCGCCGCCACCACCACGCCTGACGCCGCCATCAGAGCAGTCAGCCCCATCAACAGATGCCTCCGGTCCACCCCCGCGCTGAGCCGAGCGATGCACAGGCTGGTGATGACGGCAAACAGGCCGGAAATGGCGATCGCCTGCCCCGCCGTACCCTCCGACAGCGCAAGGTCGCGGGCGATGGGGGTGAGCAGGCTGACCGGCATGAATTCCGAGGCGATCAGCGTGGAGACACACAGCGTGAGAGCAAAGACCGCACTCCACACAGGCGGCGCGGCGCGCACATCCGGCCGGATATCGAGCAGGGCGGCGGGGGCAGGATTGGACATGATTTTCCTTTACGGGCGCAAAATGGCCTTGATCGCGCGGCGTTCATCCATCGCGCGATAGGCATCGGCCACTTGCGAGAGCGGCAGGTCGAGGTCGAAGACGAGGCCGGGGTTGATCGCCTTGTCCCACACCTTGCCGATCAGATCGGGCAGATAGCGGCGCACCGGCGCGGGGCCGCCGTGCAGATGGGCATGGGCAAAGAACAGTTCCTCGCCGCGCAATTGCACGCCGTGGGGCACACCGACAAAGGACGTATAGCCGCCCGGACGCACCGCCTTGATCGCCTGATCCATGCTTTGCTGGGTGCCCACGCATTCCAGCACGCTGTCCGCGCCGATGCCCTTGGTCATGTCGCGGATGATGGCCACGCCTTCCTCGCCGCGCGCATCCACAATGTCGGTTGCGCCGAACTGGCGGGCGATGGCCTGGCGGGCGGGATGGCGGCTCATGGCGATGATGCGCTCGGCGCCCATCAGCCGCGCCGACAGCACCGCCAGCAGCCCCACCGCGCCATCGCCCACCACCACCGCCGTGACGCCGGGCCGGACCTGCGCCGCATCGGCGGCGAACCAGCCGGTGCCCATCACATCCGACACGGCCAGCAGGCTGGGGATCAGATCCGCGCCGGGGGTTTCGGGCGTGGCCACCAGCGTGCCGTCGGCCATGGGCACGCGCAGCAGGGGCGCCTGCGCCCCGCCGACAAATTCGCGGTTCTGACACGATGACTGATAGCCGCTGCGGCAATGCGGGCAGGTGTTGTCGCTGGCGAAGAAGGAGCCGATGACGAACTGGCCGGGGCGGATCGAGGTGACGGCGCTGCCCACTTCCTCGACCACGCCGCAATATTCGTGGCCCATGGGCATGGGCTGGCCATAATCCTGAATGCCTCGCCACGGCCAGAGGTCCGACCCGCAGACGCAGGCCGCCGTCACGCGGATGATGGCATCGGTGGGCTGCTGGATGATCGGATCGGGCACATCCTCGAAACGGACATCGCCCGCGCCGTAAAGCACGGTAGCGTACATGGGGAAAACCTTTGCGTTGGGAGACACGCCGCTCTTAGCGCCCGCCGCCCGGCTGCATCAGCCCCCGCGCATTCCATGCGGCGTTGAGTAAATTTCATCAAAGGCTGAAAATCAGAAGCCCAAAGGCCGCATCTCACGGATCAGTTCGACCAGCAGGCGCAGCCCCACCGGCAGGTTGCGCCGCCCCGGATAGTAGATATGCAGCGCAGGCCCCGGCGATACCCAGTCGGCAAGCACCTGTTGCAAGGCGCCGCTGGCCAGATGATCGGCCACACTGCTTGCCGGCACATAAATCAGCCCGCCCCCGCCCAGCGCCATGCCCACGGCAAAGGAGGTGGAATTATGCGTCACCGGCCCCGGCACGCTCAGATTGAGGATCTCATCGCCCCGCTCAAATTCCCAGCGATAGGTGCGATCATCGCCCAGACGCACCTGAAGACAGCGATGCGCGGCCAGATCACGGGGATGGAGCGGCACCCCGAATTGGGCAAAATAGGCGGGCGATGCGGCAATCGCCCATTCCACATCGGCGCTGATCCGCTGGGCGATCATGTCATCGGGCACCGTGCCGCCAAACCGAATGCCCGCATCGAAGCCTTCGTCGAACACATCCAGCAGCCGGTTGTCGACACAGATATCGAGTTCGACATCAGGCCACCTTCGCGTAAATTCGGGCAGCACCGGGGCCAGCACCATATCGGCCACCACATCGGGCACATTGAGCCGGATGCGCCCGCGCGGCGCATGGCGATGACGGTTGAGCACATCCTCGGCCGCCATCACCGCGGCAAAGGGCGCGCCCAGCCCTGCCAGCAGATCCTCGCCCGCCGCGCTCAGCGTGACCGAGCGATTGGTGCGGTTGACCAGCTTGACGCCCAGCCTCTCCTCCAGCCCCTTGAGGGCATGACTGAGCGCCGAGGCGCTGACGCCCAGTTCCAGCCCCGCCTGACGAAAATTGCGGTGGCGAGCGATGGCGATAAAGGCGGCAAGATCCGCAAGATCGGTTCGGACAAAGGCCATGGCGCCCTATACCGCGTTCAGCCCGCCAAGGTAATCCTCTTGGCTCACCTGCTCCATCCAGTGAACGGGCGTGCCGTTCAGCGACTCCTGAACGGCGATGTGAGTCATGGCGGTGGTGCTGGTCGCGCCATGCCAGTGCCTATGGCCCGGCGGGCACCAGATGACATCGCCCGCGCGGATGATATGCACCGGCTCGCCCTCGCACTGGGTCCATCCGCAGCCCGCCGTCACGATAAGGGTCTGGCCCAGCGGATGAGTATGCCATGCGGTGCGCGCGCCCGGCTCGAAAGTGACCGCAGCGCAGGAATGGCGGGCCGGTTCGGGCGCGACATTGAGCATTTCGATCCGCACCGCCCCGGTGAACCAGTCGGCAGGCCCGATTTGCGAAGGGATCGATCCGGCAGGTTTAAGCAGCATCGGCCATTTCCTCAAAAATTGACGAGGCACGCGATTAGCATACCGGCATCATGCGATTGAGATGCAAAGCGCTTCACGCCGCGTTGAGCGCTTTGCATCATGCCTCGCCGGACGCGCGCAAGCCCGCCGGGACGCCATAGCCCCATTCCTGATACATCCGGGCGATGACCTCCCCCATCAACTCCAGTTCGGGCGAGGTGTCGCCGGCGCGGTGGCTCAGGATGATCGGTGATGTCGCCGGTTCGGCCAATTCGCGATAGGCGACATCGTGGCTGCGCGCGCGGCGCACTGATTCCGGCACGATCGCCATGCCCTCCTCGGCGGCGACCAATCCGATGGCGATCTGCAATTCGCGCGCTTCATGAACGATGCGCGGTTCGATGGCATGGTCACGGAACAGCGAGATGACCTGATCGGCATAGCTGGGGCGCGGCGAGCGCGGATAGAGGATCTGCGGCTCATCGGCCAGTTCCTTGAGCGAGACAGGGCCGGTCTGGCGCGCCAGAGGATGATCCATCGGAAAGGCCGCGATCAGCCTTTCATCGCGCAGGATGATGCGGCGCACCGCCGGATCGTCGTAACGTATCCGGCCAAATCCGATGTCGATCCGACCGTCTTTCAGCGCGGCAATCTGATCCAGCGTCGTGCTTTCCACCAGCACCAGTTCGACATCGCGCGCCGCCTTGCGAAATTCGCGGATCAGTTCAGGCAGGCGCGCATAGATGGTCGAAGCGACGAAACCCAGCACCAGACGCCGCCGCTTGCTGGTGGCCGCCGCGCGGACCATGGTCTGCAGATCCTCCATCCGGGCCAGCATTTGCAAGGCCTGCGAATAGAGCAGCTTGCCCACCGGCGTCAGCCGCAAGGGGCGTGTGGTCCGGTCCAGTAAGGGCGAGCCGACATCGGTCTCAAGCTGTTGTATCGCGCGCGAGAGGGGCGGCTGGGCGATATGCAGCCTTTCGGCGGCACGGTGGAAATTGCCCTCTTCGGTCACGGCGACGAAGTAGCGCAGGAGCCGCAAATCGATCATTTCATACCTCACAGGTATCAAGGTGACACCGCATTGATCTTTGTCGAAGGGCGCCAAAAACATTACCTATCGCCCCAAGACAACTAATCCTTACGGAGAGTCGCCGCAATGGCTACCCTGGATCTTTCCGATACCTATATCGTCGATGTGCCGACCATCCGCCCGCATGTGCTGGCCATGGCCACCATGCATTACCAATCGATGGTCATCGTCCGCCTGATCGATTCCGATGGGGTCGAAGGGATTGGCGAAGGCACCACCATCGGGGGCCTTAGCTATGGCGAGGAAAGCCCTGAGAGCATCAAGTCGGCCATCGACACCTATATCGTCCCGGTCCTGCAAACCTGCGACATTGCACAGGTGGGCGCGACGATGGCCAAGGTGGCCAAATGCGTGCGCGGCAATCATTTCGCCAAATGCGCGGTGGAAACGGCGTTGCTCGATATGGCGGGCAAGCGTCTGGGCGTTCCCGTCTCGGAACTGATCGGCGGCGGGCGGCGGCGTGACAGCCTGCCGGTGGCATGGACGCTGGCCAGCGGCGACACCGCGCGCGACATTGCCGAAGGCGAGGAGATGCTCGACCGCCGCCGCCATCGCATCTTCAAGCTGAAGATCGGCAAGCGGGAAGTGCGTGCGGATGTCGCCCATGTCGGCGCGATCTGCAAGGCGCTGGGCAATCGGGCCAGCGTTCGCGTTGACGTCAATCAGAACTGGAGCGAGGCGCAGGCCAAGCTGGGCATGGCGATGCTGCATGATGTCGGTTGCGAGTTGGTCGAACAGCCGATTGCGGGCGATGATATTGCCGCCATGGCTCGCCTGTCGCAATCGCAACCCGTCGCGCTGATGGCCGACGAGGCGCTGCATGGTCCGCGCAGCGCGATGCGCATTGCCTCGGCCCATGCGGCGGGCGTTTTCGCGCTGAAAATCGCGCAATCAGGCGGGCTTTTCGCCACGGCCGAGGTCGCCGCCATTGGCGCGGCATCGGGCATCGGCCTCTATGGCGGCACGATGCTGGAAGGCGGCATCGGCACCATCGCCTCGGCCCATGTGTTTGCCACGCTGCCCGAACTGGCGTGGGGCACCGAATTGTTCGGCCCCTTGCTGCAAACCGAGGAAATCCTGTCCGAGCCGCTGACCTATGGCGATTTCTCGCTGACCCTGCCGCGCGGGCCGGGCCTGGGCGTCACGCTCGACCCCGACAAGCTGGCGCGTTTCCGCCGTGACCGCGCCGCCCCAACCCTTCACCCCCTCGGCGCAGGAGCCTGAACCCCATGTTGTTCATGGTCGAAATGGACGTCAACATCCCCCACGACTTTGACCCGGCGCAGGCAGACCGGATCAAGGCCGAGGAAAAGGCCTATTCCCAGACGCTTCAGGCATCGGGCGTGTGGCGCCACATCTGGCGCAAGGCAGGGCTCTATTCGAATGTCTCGATCTTTGACGTCGAGAGCAATGCCGCACTCCACGATCTGCTGATCGCGCTGCCGCTTTACCCCTTCATCACCATGACGGTGACGCCGCTGTGCCGCCACCCTTCGGCCATCCATGAGGATGATCGTTAACCACTTTACCGGGAGAGTATAAAATGGACGTAAGCTTCGTAAAAACCCCCGAAATTCAGCAGTTGCTCGACCGCGCCGCGGGCGTGAACGAGAGCGGCGGCAATCCGCGTTTCAAGGCCATCATGCGCGACCTGTTCCAATCGATCATGGAACTGATCGTACGCCATGACATTTCGGAAAGCGAATTCTGGCTGGCGATGAAGTTTCTGGCCGATGGCGCGGGTGAGATCGGCCTGATCGTACCGGGCACCGGTATCGAGCATTTCCTCGACCTCTATATGGACGCCAAGGATGCCGAAGCGGGCCTGACCGGCGGCACCCCGCGCACCATCGAAGGCCCGCTCTATGTCGCGGGCGCGCCGCTGGTCGAGGGCAATGTCAACCTGAGCACTGACCCTGATGAAGGCACGCAGGTCCTGCATATGACCGGCGCGGTCACCGGCCCCGATGGCGAACCGGTGCAGAATGCGATCCTCCATGTCTGGCACGCCAATTCGCAGGGATGGTATTCGCATTTCGACCCGACCGGCGAACAGACGCCCTTCAACAACCGCCGCCGCATCAAGCTGGGCGCGGACGGGCGCTATGCCTTCCATTCGCATCAGCCCAGCGGCTATTCGGTACCGCCTCAGGGCGCGACCGACCAGTTGATGCAGGCGCTGGGCCGTCATGGCAATCGCCCCGCCCATGTGCATTTCTTCATCGAGGCGCCGGGCTATCGCACGCTGACCACACAGATCAATTTTGGCGATGATCCCTTTGCCGCCGACGATTTCGCCTTTGGCACCCGCGAGGGCCTGCTGCCCGTGCCCAACCGTCAGGGCGATGCGGCCTATATCGCCTTCGATTTCCAGCTTCAGCGCGCCCATGATGCCGCTGACGAAGGCTTCTCCGCGCGCAGCCGGGCCGAGGCCCAGCCTGCGGTCGAAAACGCCTGAGGGGAGAGGGACAATGGACGAAGGGCTGATCGGGCGCATTGCCAGCGCCGTGGTGGATGACCCGGCAACCGGGACATTCCGTTGCCGCCGCGATGTTTTCACCGACCCTGAATTGTTCGAACTGGAGATGAAATATATCTTCGAGAGCAATTGGGTCTATCTGGCCCATGAAAGCCAGATCGAAAACAAGAACGACTATCTGACCGCCTGGATCGGGCGCACCCCGGTGATCCTGAACCGGGCCAAGGATGGCGCTCTGAACTGCGTGGTCAATGCCTGCGCGCATCGCGGCGCGAAACTGTGCCGCCGCAAGCGGGGCAATCAGCCGCTCTTCGTCTGTCCCTTTCACGGCTGGAGCTTCAAGACCGACGGCAAGCTGCTGCGCGCCAAGGACGCCAGCAGCGGCGCCTATCCCGAAAGCTTCAACCACGAAGGCTCGCATGACCTGACCCGCGTGCGGGTGGAAAGCTATCGCGGCTTCATCTTCGGCTCGCTCAACCACGATGTTCTGCCTCTGGAGGACCATCTGGGCGAAGCCAGGGTCATCATCGACCAGATGGTCGATCAGGCGCCCGAAGGGCTGGAGGTGCTGACCGGCAATTCCACCTATACGTTCGATGGCAACTGGAAGATGCAGATGGAGAATGGCTGTGATGGCTATCACGTCAGCTCAGTCCATGAAAACTATCAGTCCACCATGGGCCGCCGCGCCGAGGGCGGCACCAAGGCGGTCGATGCCAATGGCTGGTCCAAGGCCCCGGCCAGCGGGGTCTATGGCTTTGAACATGGCCATATCCTGCTCTGGACCCAGGTGCTGAACCCTGAAGTGCGCCCGGTGTGGCATCTGAAAGATCAGCTTGAGGAACGGCTCGGTGCGGATCGGGCGCGGTTCATTCTGGAGCAGACGCGCAATCTGGCGCTCTATCCCAATGTGTTCCTGATGGATCAGTTCTCCACCCAGATCCGCGTTGTGCGCCCCATCGACGTCCACACCACCGAGGTCACGATCTATTGCTATGCCCCGCGCGGCGAAAGCGCCGAAGATCGCGCCCATCGCATCCGCCAGTATGAGGATTTCTTCAACGTCACCGGCATGGGCACGCCCGACGATCTGGAGGAATTCCGCTCCTGCCAGTCGGCCTATGAGGGCGCGGGCGGCCTATGGAATGATCTGAGCCGGGGCGCCACCCGCTGGATAGCGGGGCCGGACGCCAATGCCGCCGCGATGGGCATGAACCCCCTGTTGTCGAGCGAGCGCAGCGAGGACGAGGGCCTGTTCGTGCGCCAGCATGAATTCTGGGCGCAGATCATGATGGAGGGCCTGACCCGCGACGGCCATGGACTAATGGAGGCGGCACAATGACCATCACCCTCGAACAATCCCTGTCCTATGCCGAGATCTGCGCCTTCCTCTACCGCGAGGCGCGCCTGCTGGATGATCGCGATTTTGACGCATGGCTGGAATGCTATGCGGACAATGTCGAATACTGGATGCCGGCATGGACCGACGATGACGCGCTGACCACCGACCCGCAGCGCGAGATCTCGCTGATCTATTACGCCAATCGCAAGGGGCTGGAGGACCGGGTCTATCGGCTCAACACCGAACGCTCCTCGGCCAGCACGCCCGAGGCACGCACCGCCCATTTCATCGCGAATGTTGAAGTGCTGGCGGTTGCCGATGGCGCGCTCGATCTGCGCTATAACTGGCATACGCTCAGCCACCGCTATCAGCAGACCGCGCAGTTCTTCGGGACGACCTTCCTGAAGCTGGACACGAGCGGGGATGAGCCAAAAATCCTGAAGAAGAAGATCGTGTTGAAAGACGATTATATTCATCAGGTTATCGACATTTACCACGTCTGAGGAGAAGGCGCTGTGATCTTTCAAGGACGTTTCGCGGGCAAGGTGATGGTCGTGACCGGCGCGGCGCAGGGCATTGGCGCGGGCGTGGCGACCCGCGCGGCGGCCGAAGGGGCCAGCGTGGTGCTGGTGGACCGCGCGCCCTTTGTCACCGAGGTCGAAGAGGCCATCATCGCGGCGGGCGGCAAGGCGATCTCGGGCCAATGCGACCTTGAAACCTATGAAGGCGCGGCCCATGCCATGGCGGCGGCCATCAAGGCGTTTGGCCGGATCGACATCCTCGTCAACAATGTCGGCGGGGCGATCCGTATGCGCCCCTATGCCGAATTTGCGCCCGAACAGATCGACGCCGAAATCCGCCGCTCGCTGATGCCCACGCTCTATGGCTGCCATGCCGCGCTGCCCGCCATGTTGGCGCAGGGGGCGGGCGTGATCGTCAATGTTTCCTCCAACGCCACGCGGGGCATCCGCCGTGTGCCCTATTCGGCGGCCAAGGGCGGGATCAACGGCATGACGCAGGCGCTGGCCATGGAATATGCTGAAGCAGGCATTCGCGTCGTCGCCACCGCGCCGGGCGGGACACAGGCGCCCCCGCGCCGCACCCCGCGCAACGCCGAGGGCGACAATGCGCAGGAGCAGGCATGGATGGCGCAGGCGGTCGAACAGGTCACGCAATCGGCCTTCATGAAGCGCTATGGCACGCTGGAGGAGCAGATTGCCCCCATCCTCTTCCTCGCCTCTGACGAGGCCAGCTATATCACCGGATCGGTGCTGCCCGTGGCGGGCGGCGATCTGGGCTGAGGGAGTTCATCATGCCTTTTACCGATGCGCCGGGCGCGCGGGTCTATTGGAAGCGCGATGGCCGCGATGATGCGCCTGCGCTGGTGCTGCTCAACTCCATCGGCACGGATATGGATCTGTGGGATGGGGTGATGCCCTTGCTGCGCGAATATTTCGCCCTGCTGCGTATCGATACGCGGGGGCATGGGGCATCCTGCACCGAACCGGGGGATATGTCGCTGGCGATGCTCGCGGGCGATGTGCTTGCGGTGGCCGATGCGGCGGGGATCGGGCGTTTTGCGCTGGCGGGTGTCTCGCTGGGCGGGATGATCGGGATGGAGCTGGCCCTGCGCGCGCCTGAAAGGCTCAGCGATCTGGCGCTGATCTGCACCTCGGCGACGATGGATGCCGCATCATGGAGCGACCGCATCGCCAAGGTCCGGGCCGAGGGCATGGCGGCGATTGCCGAATTAGCGATGGGGCGCTTCCTTTCCGATGCCGCCCCGCCAGCGATCTGGCAGAGCGTGCGCCGTCAATTGCTGGCCATGGAGGCCGAGGGCTATGCCGGATGCGGCGCGGCTATCCGCGACATGGATCTGAGCGGGCGCATCGCAGGCATCGCCTGTCCCACGCTGGTGATTACCGGTACGCGCGATACATCCACACCCCTTGCCGGACATGGCGAGCATCTGTTGGCCCATATTCCCGGCGCAGAACATCGCGCGCTCGATGCCGCCCACCTTGCCCCGCTTGAGGCGCCCGAAGCGCTGGCCGGGGCCTTGCTCTCCTTTCTGCAGGTTCAGACCCATGGATAAGGCCGATATCGTCATCGTGGGCGCCGGGCATGGCGGGGCGCAATGCGCGATTGCCCTGCGGCAAAACGGCTTTACCGGCACGATCACCGTGATCGGGCGCGAGCCGGAATATCCCTATGAACGCCCGCCGCTCTCCAAGGAATATTTTGCGCGGGAAAAGACATTCGAGCGCCTCTACATCCGCCCGCCCGCGTTCTGGGCGGAAAAGGACATTGCCTTTGTGCTGGGCCGCGAAGTGGTGGCGGTGGATGCGGCGGCCAAGGTGCTGACGCTCGATAATGGCGCGGGTTTTGCCTATGACCGCATCGTCTGGGCCACCGGGGGCGATCCGCGCCGCCTGAGCTGCGCCGGGGCAGATCTGGCCGGAGTCCATGCCGTGCGCACTCGCGCCGATTGCGACCGGCTGATGGCGCAGGTGGATGATGGCATCCGCAACATCGTGGTCATCGGCGGCGGCTATATCGGGCTGGAGGCGGCGGCGGTGCTGTCCAAGGCGGGACTGCGCGTCACCCTGCTCGAAGCCCTGCCCCGCGTGCTGGCCCGCGTGGCGGGCGAGGAACTCTCCGCCTTTTATCAGGCCGAACATCGCGCGCATGGCGTCGATCTGCGCCTTGGCGCGGCGGTGGAAAGTCTGGAGGGCAAGGACCATGTCACCGGCGTCAGGCTGGCCGATGGCGAGGTGATCCCGGCCGATGCGGTGATCGTAGGCATCGGCATCGTGCCTGCGGTCGGCCCGCTGATCGCGGCGGGCGCGCACGGCGGTCCGGGCGTGGTGGTGGACGAATATTGCCGCACCAGCCTGCCCGACATCTATGCCATCGGCGATTGCGCCTCCTTTGCCTGCGCCTATGCCGGGGGGGCGGAGATGCGGGTGGAATCGGTACAGAACGCCAATGACATGGCGACCTGTGTGGCCAAGGCGATCTGCGGCGATGCCCAGCCCTATAAGGCTTTCCCGTGGTTCTGGTCGAACCAGTATGACCTGCGCCTGCAAACCGCCGGGATCAGCCGGGATTTCGACCAGACGATCCTGCGCGGAGATCCGGAGAAGCGTGCTTTTTCGGTGATCTATCTTAAGGATGGCCGCGTCATCGCCCTCGATTGCGTCAACATGGTCAAGGATTACGTTCAGGGCCGCAAGCTGGTCGAAGCGGGTGCGAGGCCAGATCCCGCAAGCCTTGCCGATGTATTGCAGGCTTTGAAGGATCTGGCGCCGACGGCCTGAGGTTTACAAAACCGCTTCTGCTGCGTGCTGCAAACCCGCCGCATCATCCAAGGCCAACGCCCGGATGGCGGCGGGGCGGTTGCGGCACCGCTCGACATAGGCGTCGATCAATTCGCTGGCCGGGAAAGCCCTGCGGCCAAAACCCAGCGCGCTGGCGATCAGCAGGTCGGCAATGGTGAATTCCTCGCCCAGCACATAATCGCGATGCGCCAGCGTGGTTTCCAAACGGCGCACCACGGCATCATAATCGCGCTGCTTGTTGGGCGAAGCGGCCAGCGCGCCCGACATGGCGGCAAACATCGCCGGTTCCATCTCGCAGGCATACCACGCCAGCCATGTGCAATAGGCCCCGCGCCATGCGCTGCCCACCGCCGGGGCCAGACCGGCGCCGGGCAGGGCATCGCCAAGGTAAAGCGCGATCCCGACCGATTCCGTAATCAGCGCATCATCATGCTCGATGGCGGGTACGCGCTGATCGGGGTGGGGGTTGGCCGGATCGGGATGGCCCTGCCCGGTCATCGGGCGAAAGATCGATACGGGCGCAATCGTATAGGTCGCGCCCAATTCCTCCAGCAGCCAGATGATGCGCGAGGAACGCGATTGCGGGGCGTGATAGAGCGTGATCATGAAAACCTCCTGTTGATAGGATGCCCCCTTGTGCGCCGCCCCTGCTGACAGCATTATGTCAGCAGGGAGAAGCCTGATGCGCCGCGCCGACCGATTGTTTCAGATCATCCAGATCCTGCGCCGCTCTTCCCGCCCCATCACCGCGCAGGATATTGCGCAGGAATTGGAAGTCTCGCCCCGCACCGTCTATCGCGACATTGCCGATCTGATCGGCCAGCGCGTTCCCGTGCGCGGAGAGGCCGGTTTCGGCTACATTCTCGACGACAGTTTCGACATGCCTCCGCTGATGTTGACGCCTGAGGAGATCGAGGCGGCGGTGCTGGGCGCGCAATGGGTGGCGGGGCGCGGCGATCCGGCGCTGGCGGCGGCGGCGCGCGATCTGATCGCCAAGATCACCTCGGTGGTGCCGGAAAAATTGCGCCCCTTCATCGCCCATCCGGCCACCGGCGTGCCCTCATGGTCCGATACGCCGCCCGACGGCATCGACCTTGCCCGCACCCGCGTCTGGATTCGCGAGGGGCGCAAGATCGCCCTATCCTATCGCGATGAGAAAGGCGCGGTCAGCCAGCGCGTGGTCTGGCCAGTGATACTTGGCTATTTCGAAACCGCGCGGATGTTGGCCGCATGGTGCGAGATGCGGCAGGATTTCCGCCATTTCCGCGCCGACCGCATCGTCTCGGCGCAATTTCTGGACGAAGCCCATGGCCTGCGTCCCGGTGAATTAAAGCAAAGATGGAAGCGCCAGATGGAGCAGAAGCGAGCGACCTAAAGCAATTGCAGATCGCGCATCTCTGCGCCGGGAAAGACGATGCCCAATTGCCGCGCCGACAGCCCATATTGCCGCGCCAGCAAGCCCCCGATCAGCCCTCGGTAATCGGTCAGCACCGGCAAGTCGCGTCCCTGATTGAGCATATCGGGGCTTAGCTTCACCTGCTCCCCCGCCATCCGCCCGCCCGCCACCGAACCGCCCAGCACCCAATAGATGCTGCCATGGCCATGGTCGGTGCCCTTGTCGCCATTTTCGCGGAAAGTTCGGCCAAATTCGGACATCACCACCACCGTGGTGTTGCGCCAATCCTCCGGCCCGATCGCCTCGACAAACCCGGCCAGAGCGCGGCCCAGTTCCCCGATGCGGTTGGCCAGATTGCCCTGCGCCCCGCCCTGATTGACATGGGTGTCCCAGCCGCCGACATCGACAAAGGCAAGGTTATACTGATCGCGCATCAGGCGGCCAATGCGGCGGGCGGACAGTTCAAAGCCCTTGGCGGTGATCGCACCCCGCCCCGCCGCCTCCATCTCGCCGCGAATGGATTGAAACACTGTGTCACGCACGGCAAATCCCTGACCAATGGCCGATTCCAGATCGACGCCCGCCTCATGCTGGCCGCGATACATGGCCTTGATCAGCTCGGTCTGGCGCGCGTCGATGGAAGGGCGCGAGGCCGCATTGCCCAACGCGATATTGGGGATCACCGGCCCTCCGCGAAAACACAGCGGCAGTTGGTCGGTAAAGGAAATCGGTCTTTCCACCCCCAAAACAGCGGCCAGACGCCCCATAAAGCCTGACTGAAAATTGCGGCGCGCGGCGATGTTCTGGCCCAATTCGATGCTGTCCTGCGTCTCGAAATGGCTGCGGCTCATATCATCGGTGCCGGCAAAGGGCACAAAGGCGATCTGCCGCGCCTGCCAGAGCGGCAGGATGCTCTCGCGCAGCGCGGGGTGCAAATTCCATTCCGCGTCCAGCGGCAAAGGCGCATCGGGATTGGCCGGATCGGGGCGTGGCAAGGCAATCGTGGGCCGCGCCTCGTGATAGAAATCACTGCTCCCCGGCACGATCACATTCACCGCATCATAGGCCCCGCGCAGAAACACCACCAGCAGCCGGTTGTTGGCGGCGCCGGGCGTGGCAAAAGCCCGCCCGCCCGCCATCATCAACGGCAGGCCAAGCGCGGCGGAGCGGATAAGATCGCGGCGGTCAAACAGGGGCATCGTCTGTCTCCGGATATCCTTTATCGGCGCATGAAATCGGGCGAGGCAAGGAAGAGCATGTTCCATTCCTGCGGGCTGGCGGCCTGATCCAGCACCGCGCGGGTCTGCTCGCTGGTGGCGCGATCCACGCCGCCAGACCACAGGGCATTGCGCAAATTGGGCGGGGCGGGCTGATAGGCCACCGCCGGATCGCGCGGGCGCAGCAGACCCGCCGAGCCATTGCCGATGGCCTTGGCGATCTCAAAGCGCACCTCCATCTGCCCCGGCCCGGTCCATGCCGAGGCGCCCAGCGGATAGCCATCGGGCGTCTGATGATCGTAAAGCCCCTCACCCATGCGTTTGAGCCAGTTGATCATCGGATCGACATTGACAACCACATTGCCGTCACGCCCCGAGCCATAGGCATAGCGCACCGCCGAAACGACATAATGCACCGGGTCCTTGAACGCATGGCCCAGCGAGGCGGCATAGGCGGGGGTCGCGGTCATGGCGTTCAGCACAGTGGCAATGTCGCCCCCCGATTGACGCCATGCCGCCGTCATGCGCTCGACCACGGCGGCGGGCGGGCGGTCGCCCATGAAATAGGTGGCGATCCGGGTGGACAGGCGCCGCGCCGTGGCCGGATTGTTCGCGATCAGGTCAAGCGCCTGCTCGACTTCGGCATAGCCCGAACCGTGGATCGTGTGGCCCATGAAATGTTTGGTGCCGAAATCATGGCGCGCGGGGTTAAATTCGAACAGACCATCACGCAGATAGAGCGCCTGCCATTCCGGCTTTATCCGGGGCGCATCGGGACGCAGCCGCACCCCCCCCCCGGTCAGAATACGCGCCAGTTCCTGCACATCCTTCTGGCTATAGCCCGAGCCCACGCCCATCGTGTGCAATTCCATGATCTCGCGGGCATAATTCTCGTTAATATGGCCCAGCGCGTTCTGGTCATTGTCGAGATAGCGCAGCATTGCGGGATGGCGCAAAGTGGCCTCCAGCAGGTCGCGGAAACGGCCTAGCGAGCGGGCGCGGATGACATCCTCATAATCGCCGACCATGGCGCGTATATCGCGCTTTTCAGCATGAACGTTGAACTGGTTGAACCAGAACCACGTCATCTGTTCACGCATCTGATCGGGCGAATAGAGGTCGCGCAGCAAGGATCGCGTCGCCGCCTCGCGCCCAAGCGCGTTCATCGCCTGCCGCCAGTCCTTTTTGGCCTCCTGCCGCTGGGCCGGATCGGGGGTCTGGTTGGCGGCGCGGATCTGGTCGTCCATTTCCACCACCAATTGGGGCATGGGTTCGCGGCTGATACGCATTGCCGCGATCCGCGCCTGAACCTCGGCGGGAAGGCCCGGATCGGACCGGAGGGCATCGGGAGAAAGATCGGCAAGACCCCATGTGGCGCGGTTTATCCCGGCCAGCCCGCTGTCCCCCGCCTGCGCAGGCGGGGCGCCGAGCATCAGCAACGTCGATATATGCAAAACCAGCAAGCGGCTCATCACGGCAGCCCTCGGTTATCCTATCCGAGGGCTCTTGTGCCGCAGGAATGATGACCAGCCGATGAACCTGCGATCGATTTATCGCATCATCCCGATCAGCGTGGGCGCATCGACGGTGAATTTCAGGCCAAAGACAAGCGCATTGCCAATGTCGCGGGTGCGGAAGGGGGCGCCGGTCTGATCCGGGTGGAGAATATATTGAATATTGGGGGAAATACGCATGGCCGGGTTCAATTGCGCGCCATAGGCCAGTTCCATCATATATTGATGCCGGTGGATATTGCCGTCGCCGCCCGCCGCCATCCGCGCCGCACGCATCCGTTCCACGGCCAGATCGCTGAATTGCTGATCATTGATCAGGAAACCCAACGTATCGGCATCGCGCCCCTTGAACGTGCCGGTCTGCAACAGGCCAAGTTCGAGATAGTGGCTCTCCTCCACCCGGCCCGACAGATTGGCCATGGCCACGCCGAACAGGGTCAGGCCGCGTTTCGAATTGGCATCCGGGCGGGTCAACATCTGGTCAAAGCGGAAATAGAGGCCCGAACGGCCATGCAAAGTCGCCGCATTTTGACCTGTCAGGATCGCGATCCCGCCATGGGCATCGCGCAGAGGATCGGCATAATCGCCCCGGTCGAACCAGCCGCCAAGGATATAATGGCCCGGCAGGCGCGTCTTGCCCGCATCATCGCCATAACCCGCCTCCCATGGCACGATCACGCCGGTGGCGTTGCGCGTGGAGAAGCTGAAACCATTGTCATTGCCCTGCTTGCGGTCGGGGTTCACCTCATAGGCGCCGACATGAACGAACCATTGCGGGGTGATATTCGCCCGCGCATGGACCATCCAGCTCGACGCCGGGAAATAGGTGAAATTGCTGTTCTTGAACACGAAAGTCGGGTTGCCGCAGGCCGAATTGGTCTGGAAATTGCAATAGAGCGGCGAGTTGAGGAAATGGATATTGGCCTGACTGCGCCCCGCCTCGATGTTCACCCGGCCATCGAGCAGCTTCTGCTCCCATGTCAGGATGGCCAGATGGGTGTTCTGCGTGCCCCACACTTCCTGAACCGAGGTATTGTTGCCGATGGCGATGCCCGACAGGCTCTTGCCATGGCGGTTGGTCACGGCAAAATGCAAGGTGCCGCCGCCGATCCCGGCAATCCGGTCCATATCGAAATCCGCGCCCATATAGACCTGCCCGGTATAGGCGCTGGCCCGGCGCAGGCCTCCGCTGACATTGCCTGCCGCCTCGCCGGTATAGTTGAGCGCGAGGGTGATGCCCTCATCGGCCAGCGGTTGAAAGGGCTTGATCGGCGCTTCCTGCGCCATGGCGTTGGACGCCAGAGTCAAAGACAAGGAGAGGGCGATGACGCCTGCGGTGCAGGCGCCCTTGAGCATTTTGCGATACATGGGATGATCCTCGCGCGCCGAATGCCCGGCGCAGGTCAGAAGATGGGTGTCAGGCGGCAGCTTCCGGCTTGCGTTTGAGCAGGCCCACCAGCAAAGCCGTCACCAACGTCCCGGCGACAATCGCCAGAGCATAGGCGGCCAGATGAGTCACCGCGCCGGGAATGGGCAGCACGAAAATGCCGCCATGGGGAACCTTGAGTTCGACCCCGAAGGCCATCGAGATGGCCCCGGCCACCGCCGAACCAGCCATCGTGGCCGGAATGATGCGAAACGGATCGCGCGCGGCAAAGGGGATCGCGCCCTCAGTGATAAAGGCCAGGCCCAGCACCCCCGCCGCGCCGCCCGCCTCGCGCTCTTCGGCGCTAAAACGGCTGCGGAACAGGAATGTGGCCAGTGCGATGCCCAGCGGCGGCACCATGCCCGCTGCCATGGTCGCGGCCATCGGCGTATAGACCTGGCTGGACACCAGCCCGACCGAGAAAGCATAGCCCGCTTTGTTGACCGGCCCGCCCATGTCAAAGGCCGACATCGCGCCAAGGATCACGCCCAGCAGGATCGCGCTGGACCCTTGCATCGAGCGCAGCCATTCGGTGAGAAAAGCCAGCGCGGCGGCCACCGGCGCGCCCACGGCATAGATCATCACCAGACCCGTCAGCAGTGAACCCAGCAAAGGCAGGATCAGAACCGGCTTCAACCCCGACAGATTTTTGGGCAAGCGGATCAGGCGGTTAAGCCCATCGACGCCATAGCCCGCGATAAACCCCGCCGCGATCCCGCCCAGAAAGCCCGCGCCAAGGCTGGAGGCAATCATGCCGCCGATCATGCCCGGCGCGATGCCGGGACGGTCGGCCACCGAATAGGCGATATAGCCCGCCAGCGCAGGCACCATCAGGGCAAAACCGGCCTTGGCCCCGATCTGAAACAGGGCATGGGCCAGCGTACCGGCGGCGGCATCGTCATTGGCATGAATCCCGCCAAGCGCGAAAGCCAGCGCGATAAGCAAGCCCCCTGCCACCACAAAGGGCAGCATGAAGGACACGCCGGTCATCAGATGCTTGTAAGGCCCTGCCCGCTCCTTGGCAGCGGCGGGCGCGGCGCTGGACGGCTCGCCGCCCTGCACCTGCGCTTCGGCCAAGGCGCGTTCGATCAGGCCCGCGCCGCCGGTGATCGCGGGCTTGGTGTTGCTGATAAACACGCGCTTGCCCGCAAAGCGCGAGCGGTCCACCTCGCGGTCGGCGGCGATCAGAACCACCTCGGCCTCGGCAATTTCTTCCGCCGTCAACGGATTGCCCGCGCCCACCGAGCCTTGCGTTTCGACACGGATCGGATAGTTCAACTGGCGGGCGCCCTCGGTCAACCCTTCGGCGGCCATGAACGTATGCGCGATCCCGGTGGGGCAGGAGGTGATGGCAACGATGGTGGGCCGGGCGCTGCCCTGATCCGGCTCGCGGATCGCTGACTGCGGATCGGCCAGCACATTGTCGAGGCTCAGCCGCCAATTCGCCCGCGCGGCCAGAGGATCATCCTCCCCACCCACGAACAACAGCGCCTGATCCTCGCTCAAAGCCTCAAAACTCTGGGCATCGGTCGGGCGGCGCACCGCCACTTCAATCGGGCGGCCCTGCGTGCGAGCAGCCTTGCGCAAAGCCTCGGCGGCCAGCAGGGCCTGCACCTCGCGGCCCCCGGCGTCGATCACGGCAAAGAGTTTTCTCATTGAATCCTCGTCCCTTTATAATTCATCAGGCCATGGTCATGGCGGAGAGGGAAACCTCCTGCGCCAAGGCCCGCACCGCGCCCAGTTCCGGCAGATTAGGCCCAGCCATGCCCAGCTTGCCTACGGCAAAGGCCGTGGCGAGCCGCGCCAGACGCTCCAACGGCAGGCCATCGGCCAGCCCAGCGGCAAGCCCGGCCACCATCGCATCGCCCGCGCCCACCGTGCTGGCCACGCCATCCAGCGCGAGATGGGCGCAAACCGCCCCCTGCGCCGAAACGAACAAAGCGCCTTCCTCACCCATCGAGATCACCACCAGTTCGACGCCCCGACGGCACAGATCCGCCGCCACCGACAGCAGGCCCGTTCGGTCCATCGCCGCCTGCCCGGTCCATGCGGCCAGTTCGCTGCGATTGGGCTTGATGACATGAGGCAGCACGACGGCATTAAGCGCATGTTTGAGCGGCCCCCCGCTGGTGTCGAGCAGGACGCGGCATCCGCGCTCGCGCAATTGCGCCACCATCGCGGCGTAAACATCATAGGGGCAACCGGGCGGCAGGCTGCCCGAGAGCGCCACCAGATCGCCGGAACGCACCGCGACGTTCAATTGGCTCACCACCTTCGCGACGAGCGCCTCGTCCACCGCCATGCCGTCGAGGTTGATGTCCGTGGTCCCGGCATCATCGACCAGCTTGAGATTGACGCGGGTGGAACCGGCCACGCGGATGAAACGATCCGTGATCCCCTTGGCGGCAAAGAGCGCGTCAAAGGGGGCGGCATTGTCGCTGCCCAACAGGCCATGGACCGCCACATCGGCGCCCCAGTCAGCCAGACAACTGGCAACATTGACGCCCTTGCCCCCGGCATTCTGGCGAACGGCGCGGGCGCGATGGACCTCACCGGGGATCAGGCGGTCGATGGTGATCGTGTGGTCAATGGCGGGGTTGAAGGTGACGGTATGGATGCGCATCACGCGGCCTCCCCATCGAGCGCGCGCACTTGGGCGGCGCCTTCCATCTCCAATGCGCGGCGAGCGAGAGCCTCCAAAGCGGGTTTGTCGCTGGCGCGGATACGGGCCTTGACGGCGGGAATATCGCGCGGGGTCATCGAGAGTTCGGACACACCAAGCCCGACCAGCAGCGCCGCGCCGAACGGATCGCCCGCAATGCCTCCACACACGCCCACCCAGCGGCCATGGGCCTTGGCCCCTTCCACCGTCATCGCGATCAGGCGCAGCACAGCCGGATGCAGACTGTCGGCCTCGCTGGCCAGATCGGGGTTCTGGCGGTCGATGGCCAGCGCATATTGCGTGAGATCATTGGTGCCGATGGAAAAGAAATCGGCATGGGCGGCCAGAGCCTTGGCCTGAACCGCAGCGGCAGGCACCTCGATCATGATGCCGATAGGGACCACGGGCGCGTCCATTTCGATGCGGATCGCCTCGCATGCCTCGCGCAGGCGGATCAGTTCCCATGCCGAGGTGATCATCGGGAACATGATTGAAAGATCGCCCCCCGCACGCGCCGCGCGATACAGCGCGCGCAATTGCGGTTCGAGCAGATCGGGCCGCCGCAGCAACAGCCGCGCCCCGCGCACGCCGAGGAAGGGGTTTTCCTCGCACGGCAGGTCCAGATGCGGCACCTGCTTATCGCCGCCAATGTCGAGCGCGCGCACAATCAGCGGGCGCGGCCCAAGAGCCTCGATCATCGCGCGATAGATCGCCTCCTGCTCATCCTCGCTGGGGCTTTCGCCGCGTTCGAGGAAGAGGAATTCGGTGCGCATCAGTCCCACGCCCTCGCCGCCTTGCACCAGCGCGAATTCGACCTGATCGGGCCGGTTCACATTGGCCGCAACCGCGATCTCATGGCCATCAGTGGTGATGGCGGGGCGGCTGCGCTCGGCGGCCTCGGCGGCGCGCTTTTGGGCGATTTCCGCGATCCACTGGCGGGCCGATTGCAGATCCTGCGGGGTGGGGTCGAGCCAGACCCGTCCGCTGTCGCCATCGACGATCACGCAGGCGCCCGGCTCCAGCCCAAGCAATTGCGCCCCGCCCGCCACAATCGAGGGCAGACCCAGCGTGCGCGCAAGAATGGCGCTGTGTGAGGTCGGCCCGCCGAGCGCTGTGGCCAAGCCCGCCACGCGCGAAATATCGAGCATCGCCGTGTCGGAGGGCGAAAGGTCAGAGGCAATCAGCACGCAAGGCTCATCGGGCAGATCAGCGAGCGATCCGGCGGCCAGCGAGGGGTCCATTGCGGCCAGCACGCGGCGGCCCACATCATGCAGATCCGCCGCCCGCGCCGCCAGCACCGGATTGCCCAGCGCCGAGAGTTGCCCCGCAACGCGCCCGACGGCCTGATCCCACGACCATGCCACGCCATGCCCTTCGACCATCAATTGACAGGTCAGCGTGATGAGGTCGGTATCGTCGAGCAGATCGGCCTGCGCCTTGAAAATGGCTGCCTCGCCCGCGCCAAGGCGGCGGGTGGTGTCGTCGATCAACACTTTCATCTGCGCCCGCGTCCGGGTCAGCGCGTCCTCAAGCGCAGCGCCCCCGGCCACAAGATCGACCGGTTCGTCCGGCACCACCAGTTCGGCGGAGGCAAGGATATGCACCCGGCCAATGGCAAGGCCGGGGCTGGCCGCGACGCCCGCAATGGCCTTGGTCTCGCCCGAGGGTTTCCAGCCGCGCACCGGGGCGCTGGCCTTGGCGGCGGCGCGGGCGGCATCTTCCTTTTCGCGCGCGGTCAGGCGGCGGATGGCCTTGACGAATGTGTCCAGCGCATCGGCCCGATCGGCGGAGATGGCGATCGTGTCGCCCGCCTTCAGACCAAGCTGGAGCAGCGAAACGAGGCTGCGCGGATCAGCGGTTTCCGCGCCATGGCGCACACGCAGGCGCGAGGACAGGCCGCGCGCCGCCTCCACCCATGCCGAGGCAGGGCGGGCATGCAGGCCCGAGGGGTAATCGACCGTCCAGCGCTCGACCTCGGCATAATCCTCGGCCGGGACGGTTTCGGCGGCGGGCGCGCCATCCTCATGCAGGGCGCGGGCGATGACCTCTGCGTCCTCGGTGGCGATCAGATGGGCGATGCGCGCCTCATCCTGAATCAGGCGGGTCAAGCGGCGCAGAATGGCGATATGGCTGTCCGAATTGGCCGCAATGCCCACGACCAGATGGGCGATCTGGCCCGGATTCCATTCGACGCCCTCGCGCAATTGCAGGATGGCGATGCCGTCATGGCGGACCAGCCCCTTGTCCTCGCCAAGGCCGTGGGGGATGGCCACGCCCGCGCCAAGGAAAGTGTTGGCCACCGCCTCGCGGCGCACCATGCTCTCCTCATATCCGGGCGCAACGCAGCCTGCGGCCACCAGCAACTGGCCCACCTGACGAATCGCGTCCTCCTTGTTGGCAGCCTTTGCAGCGATGCGCACGAGTTCAGGCGAACCAGACACTGCTGGGCCGGAAAGGGCGGCGCGGGGCATGATGGCGGAAGGGGCTGGCATGTTCAGAATCTCTCCACGTTCTGTCATTGGTCATAGAAAACGTTTTCTCACCACTTTTGTCAAGAGCTCTTGCATTTTGTGCGTCATTGAAGGCATGATGCAGCGCAGGAGAGGCCATCAGGCCGTTTGACAAGTGAGAACGTTTTCTGATGCCCGTTGAGATCAAATCCGTCGGAATTAAGGATGTTGCCAAAGTCGCCAACGTCTCGCCCGCCACCGTCTCGCGGGTGCTCAGCGGGCGCCCGGTCGATCCGGCCATGCAGGAACGAGTCCAGGCTGCCGTCATCTCCACCGGCTATCGCCCGAATCTGGCCGCACGACGCCTGCGTTCGCAACATACCAACACCATCGGCCTCATTCTGGCCGACATCCGCAACCCCTTCTTCACCGCCGTCTCGCGCGCCATCGAGAGCCTTGCGACGGCACGCGGCCTGCGGGTGATCCTGTGCAACACCGACGAGGACCCGGCCAAGGAGGCCATGTATCTCGAACTGATGCAGCAGGAGCGCGTAACCGGCATCATCCTTGCCCCCTCGCGCCAGAGGGTGACGCGCGCGGGCGATCTGGCGATGGATTGCCCGGTGGTGCTGATCGACCGCGCCATCCCCGGCGCGCGCGAGGATTGCGTGCTGCTCGACAATGAGGCCATGGCGGGCCTGCTGCTCGAACATCTCCACGATCAGGGCCACCGCCGCATCGCGGGCCTGTTCGGCGCCAGCAGCAGCACCGGCATCGAGCGCCGCAACGGCTTTGAACGGGCCGCCGCACGCCTCGGCATTACGGTTGACGCTCTGGCCATCCCCCATGCGCCGGGCGAGGCGGAAAAGGCGGTCGCCGCCCTGCTTTCCGGGCCCGACCGCCCCGATGCGCTGATGGCCAGCAATGGCCTTATGTTGGTTTCGGTGCTGCGGGCCTTGCGCTCGCTCTCGCTCGAGGTGCCGCGCGACATTGCGCTGGCCGGTTTCGACAATAGCGACTGGATGGAACTGATCGGCAATGGCTTGACCGTGATCGAACAGCCGGTCGAGGAAATCGGGCGGACGGCGATGACGATGCTGCTCGACCGGCTGGAACATCCCGATGCCGCGATGCGCAAGACCGTCCTTTCCGGCAAACTCATCGCGCGCGGGTCAAGCGCGCGCAACCCAGCAACAGGAAGCTGACATGCCCACCAAGCCCCCCATCGCCAAGCCCCCTATCGGACGCGACACACAGCTTTGCATGTCGCTCTCGGGCCGTCCCGGCAATGCCGGATCGCGGCTGCATAACCGGCTCTATGAATTGCTGGGTCTGGATTATGTCTATAAATCCTTCACCACCCGCGATCTGGCCGCAGCCATCGGCGGTATTCGCGCGCTGGGCATTCGCGGCTGCGCGATCTCGATGCCGTTCAAGGAGGATGTCATCCCCCTGCTCGACACCATCGAGGCCTCGGCAGCAGCCATCGACAGCGTCAACACGATCGTCAATGACGATGGCGTGCTGAGCGGGCACAACACCGATTATACCGCCGTGCGCGATCTGGTGGCAGCGCGGGGGCTTGATCCGGCGATGCCTTTCCTGCTGCGCGGCAGCGGGGGCATGGCCAAGGCGGTGACTGCCGCGCTGCGCGACAGCGGCTTTGCCCATGGCACGATCATCGCCCGCAATGCGCAGGCGGGGCAGGCTCTGGCCGCGCAATATGGCTATGAATGGCGGGCAGATTTGCCGGAAACCGGCGCGGCGCTGCTGGTCAATGTCACGCCTCTGGGCATGGAGGGCGCCGATGCCGAGGCGCTGGCCTATCCGCCGGACTTTATCGCAGATTGCCGGGCCGCCTTCGATGTCGTGGCCCAGCCCGCCCGCACACCCTTTATCCGCGCGGCCGAAGCGGCGGGCAAAACGGCCATTTCCGGAGCGGAGGTGATTGTACTTCAGGCGGTGGAGCAATTCGTGCTCTATACCGGCATCCGGCCCGACGCGGCGGCCATCGCCGATGCCGCCAGTTTTGCCCATGGCCCGCAAGTGGGCGAGTTGATGAGCGCGATCATGCAGGGAAAGGGGCAGTAATGGCCAGCGATCATGTGCAACCCATCACGCTTTCACGCTTTCTGATCGAGCAGCAGCGTCTGCCCGAACACCCCTGCCCCGCCGAATTGCGCCTGCTGATCGAAACGGTGGCGCGGGCCTGCAAGGCGGTGGGCCATGCCATCGCGCGCGGGGCGCTGGGCGATGTGCTGGGCGCGCTGGGCAGCGAGAATGTGCAGGGCGAGGTCCAGAAGAAGCTGGACGTGATCGCCAATGACCTGCTGCTCGACGCCAATGAATGGGGCGGGCATCTGGCCGCTATGGCGTCGGAGGAAATGGAGACGATCCACCGCATCCCCAATCGCTATCCCAAGGGTGAATATCTGTTGCTGTTCGATCCGATTGACGGGTCGAGCAATATTGATGTTGATCTCTCGGTCGGCACGATCTTTTCCGTCCTGCGCGCGCCCGATGCCTGCGCCGGGCGCGATGTGACCGAGGAGGACTTCCTGCAGCCCGGCCGCGATCAGGTGGCGGCGGGCTATGCGCTCTATGGCCCGCAAACGCTGCTGGTGCTGACCATCGGCACGGGCGTCTATGAATTCATGCTCGACCGCGAGGTGGGCTCATGGCGGATGACCGACGGGCCGATGCGGATCCCGGCGGGCAACCGCGAATTTGCCATCAACATGGCCCGCCGCCGCCAATGGTCGCCCGCTGTGGCCCGCTATGTCGAAGAACGCATCCTTGGCGCCGAGGGGCCGTGCGGGGTGGATTACAACATGCGCTGGACCGCCTCGATGGTGGCCGATGTGCATCGCATATTGAAGCGCGGCGGGGTGTTTCTCTATCCCAGCGACCACCGCACCACCGGCAAGGCCCGCCTACGCCTGCTCTATGAAGCCAATCCGATGAGCTTCCTGATCGAACAGGCCGGGGGCAGCGCCAGCGATGGCGCGGGGCGGATCATGGATGTGGCCCCCACCGGCCTGCACCAGCGCATCGGCGTGATGCTGGGCGATGCGGATGAGGTGAAGGCCATTACGGGCTGAGCTTCAGCCCACCGCCTCCCGGCGCTTTATGGTCGCGGCATCGGACAGCTTTTCCACCAGCCGGTTGAACAGCGTCACGCCGCGATCATGGGCCGTGGGCATCACGTCCTGCGCCGGGGTGGTATCGATCACGCGCTGCTGGGCCTCGATCATCACCTTGTCCTCGGCAAAGGCCATGCCGGCAATGCCCATCATGTGATCGCGCATCGCGTCATCACCGAATTGGCGATGCGGGCCCCATGAGAAGAAATAGCGCGAGGTCTTGTCGGTCAGCGGAGTCACCGCCTGACTGGTGAAATTGAGACCCGCAATGGCCTCCTCCATCGGCGGCGGGGCATAGTTCAAACGCTTTGCCGTACCCGCCGGATAATTCGCGCTCCACATCAGCAAGACGCCGGGCAGCAGGAAATCATAGCTGGACCAGCCGTCGATCAATTGCTCGGACTTGCGATTGCCGCTGCCATGGTTGTTTTCCAGCCAGCGTTCGACCCGCACGCCGCGCTCCAATGGGGTGACTTTGGGCTGAGAGGCGGCGAACTCCGGGCCTGCGCCAAAGCTGGCGGCGTGAACATAGGTCAAATGGCTGAAATCAAGCAGGTTGTCGTTGATGAGCCGCGCCTCGGCCTGATAATCGAGGAAACCGCATCCCAGAATATAGTCGGGATCGTCAAAGCCAACCGCAGGCGGGATCAACGCCGGGTCCGCCGCCTCGACCTCGCCCATCCATACCCAGATCCAGCTGTGGCGCACCACCACCGGATAGGAGCGCACGCGGGCGCGGGCCGGGATCAGGTCCTGACCGGGTATTTCGGCCACCTTGCCACCGGCTTCGAACAGGAGCCCGTGATACATGCAGCGCAGATGTTCGCCCTCGCACCGGCCCAGCGAGAGCGGGGCAAAGCGGTGGACGCATTTGTCCTCCAGCGCATGGACCGCGCCTGAGACAGAGCGCCAGATGACGAGGCGATCCCCAAGGATGGTCAGGGCAAAGGGCTTTTCGGGGGCAAGATCCTGCTCCCATCCGGCGACATACCAGGCATTGCGAACATAGGTCATGGCGGCCTCTTGGCTATTCTCTCCGCGGGGCAACTTGACTTAACACCGTTAAGTGGTCAACAAAAACCTATGGCTCGCCCCGCTCCCGCCCTTCTTGATCGTGATCGATTGATCGCCGCCGCCTTTGCGCAGCTTGAGGAAGACGGGCTTGATGGCCTGAGCATGCGCCGCCTTGCCACGCGGGTGGGGGTGCAGGCCCCGGCGCTTTACTGGCATTTCAGCGACAAGGCCGAACTGCTGGGCCTGATGGCGCGCGAGATTTACGCCGCCGCCTATGCCGCCGTGCCGCCGGCCGATGATTGGCAGACATGGCTGGGCCAGTTTGGCCGCGCGCTGCGGCGCAGCTTTGCCGCGCATCGCGATGGCGCGCGCCTCTGCGCGGCGGCCAGCCCGGCGCTGTCCGGCGAACCCGCCAGCCATGCCGAGGGCATTGCCGCGCCGCTCGTCACGCTGGGTCTGGATCAAAAGCGCGCCCTTGCCTGTCAGGCGGTGGTGATTTCCTTCACGCTGGGTTGGGAATCCTTTAAGGCCAACGGCCCGATGCGCGAATTCCTGCGCCAGATGATGGATTTCGACGCCACCTTTGAAACCGGACTCGATGCTCTGGTGCGCGGTCTGGCCTGATCCGGGGCCCCCTGCGGGTCGGTGCGCCGCGCTCAATTCGATCTGATCCTAATCTCCCTCCCCTCTCCCTGTCCGGCCAGCCAGAAGAGCAGATCGCTGCGGGTTTGGGCCACACCCATTCCGGATTTGGCATAGGCCTTGATATCAAACACCCATTCGGCATCGCCCAAAGTCTTGAGATAGATCCGGGGCGCGGGCTCGTCACGCAAGGGGGCAAAGCCTTTCAGCATTTCCAGCACCATATCGCGCGCCGCCGCCACCGTGACGCCGCCCGAAACGGTCAACGTCAGATCCAGCCTGTTCGCCATCAGCGTGTCGTCGCGATTGGCCACATTGGAGGAGATAAAGGATGAGTTGGGCACAATCGCAATGCCGCCGTCGGCCATGGCCAATTCTGTGGCGCGCACGCGGATCTTGCGGATCGTGCCTTCGGCCCCCGATACCGAAACCCAATCGCCGGGCTTGACCGGTCGCTCGATCAACAGGATCACGCCCGATACAAAGTTCTGGATGATCGATTGCAGGCCAAAGCCGATTCCCACCGAAAGCGCGCTGGCGATCAGGGTGATCTTTTCCAGTTGCAGGCCCAGCATATTGGTCGCGCCGAGCAGGGCAATCAGGGTTCCGATATAGGTAAGTCCGGTTGCCAGCGAGGTGCGCACGCCAATGTCGAGCGAGGTGGAAGGCAGGAAGCGATTTTCCAGCCACCCGCGAAACATGCGCGTCAGGGCAATGCCCACGACCAGCACGCAGAGCGCCAAACCCACGCTGCGCGGGGAAAGATCAAGCGAGCGCAGCGAATTGAGCAGCGGCATAGGCCGGATCTGTTCAATCACCACCGCATTGTCCCCATGCAGCGGCGCCGCGACAAGGCCGAGGGCAAACAGCCAGACCAGAACCGTAAGCACGGCGCTGGTCAGCAAGGCGATCTGCCTGAGCCGAGCGCGATGAATACCAGCGGCGGCGCCTGCGATGCGTTGGGTTGATCCCCCAGCATCGGACCATTGCACCAGAGCTGCATCGATAAAGCCTGCGATCAGCCAGGCGATGGTCAGCACCAGACCGGCCCAGAGCAATTCCTGCAGGATCAGCATGGAAAACTGAACATGCCCGGACACAAATGCCGCCACGCCCGCGCCAAGCGCCAGCCATAGAAAAACCGTGGCGCCGAATATCGCCGGAGCTGCCGCGCTTTTCCGATTTGCCGTCCCTGTTTCCGCCTCCTGTTCGCGGGCACGCCCCACTACCGCCAGAAAGCGGGCAACGAGAATGGTTTCGATCAGAGCGATCAGACCCTGCGCGATCGTCCAACTGGTGTTGTTGGCATGGATGACATGCGAGGCCTGATCGATGACATTGGTGACGCCCAGCATAATGCCCGCCGCCAGCGCATATTTGCCTATGCAGCCATCGAGTTCAGCGCACAGGCGAAGAGGACGCATCTCCGGAGCGTCGGGCGAATCCAGCGCCCGCCCCAGCCCCAGACCCAGACCCGCGATGCCCAGCCCCATCGAAAGCGCATCAGCCACCGGCTCGGTTGCGGGCAGGAGCCTCACGGTCAAATCCAGCCCCCAGAAGACTGTCTGCACCGCCAGAAAGACCAGCAATGTGGTGATGAAAACCGTGCCGACCGCTTTAAGGCCAATGGCGACCCGCGACGCCAAAGGTAACCGTTGCAACCACAGCCCGAAACGATGGAGCAGCCCGAGGCGAAAGGGCCATACGATCAGCAGGCCCACACCGGCGGTAATCAACAGGATCGGCAGGCCAAAAGCGTTCTTGAAGGGCTCGGCCAATTGGCGTTCGATCAGCGTCAGGGCCGTGCCCAGATCACGCTGCAAGGCGGGTAGGATCGGCAGATGATCGTTACCCGAGGCATAAATGGCGGCAGGCAGGCGGGCATCGATAAAACCGCCCGACGCCAGACCGGCTGCCGCTGCAATGATCGCACGCAATATACTGGAACTAAACGACATTCCTTCACCCTTATGCTGCGCAGAAGGCCGCATGGCGACCATGGCTCCATCAGCATAATGATCTGCGGGGCGTAAGGTTCGCCCCCTGAAGGCCCGTGTGGGTTCGCCCCAGCCGGGGGCACAGGTCGTTTATCGCCGCTCGCGCCTGTCCGCCTGCGCGATCCTGAAGCGAGCCAGCATGTCGCGAAATGTCAGACCGGCATCAATCTGGGTGTAAACACGCATAGGACGGCCATCGGCCCTGTCCACATAGGCGCCATTGTCGAGCAGACGCGGCGTGGGCATGGCCAAATAGCGACAGGACGCCGGGTCCGGCTGCATTGGGGGAACCAGCGCGGTCAGCGTAACCAGCGGACTGTCGCCCAGCACATAGGCGTCCGAGGCAGGCACCGGAGGCACACCAGGTATTTTCGCAAAGATTTCCGGGATGGCATCCACGCGGGCTTTCAGATAGGCGCCCAGCGGACCGGTTCCGCCCAACTCTTCCAGCTCGGCATTGGAAAACAGCATCTGGCTATAGGCGTCGGAAGGCACCTGCCAGATCTCGATATCGGATTCGTTGAAGATCACCTGCGCGGCCAGCGGGTCGATGGAGAAATTGAACTCGGGTTCGTCAGACTTGGCTCCCGGATTGCCAAGGCCCTTGTGCGTATTGCCGCCGATCCAGATCAGCCTGATCCGCCGCCCGATCTTCGGCTCGCTCAGCCAAGCCAGTGCAAGATCGGTCAGTCCGGCCCCGGCGGCGTAAATCAGCGGTTCCTTCGCATCCTCGCGCATCGCCTCGCGCACGATGGCCTCGCTGGCCTTGCTGGGCCGCCATGACGAACGCGAGGCGATGGGCGTTTCGGAACCCGCGATGGGATCATGCACCTTGCCCAGCCCCATGATCGTCAAAAGCTCACGCGCACGGTCGGACGAATCCCGCGCATCATGCCCGCTGGCGAAATGTCCGGGCAGGTGCGAGCCGATGATCAGCGGGATGGAGACGGCGCGGCACAGCACATGATGCGCCAGTTGAAAGAGCCCGTCAGGATCTCCGGCAAAATCATTGTCCAGAATGACCCGCGCCAACAGCGGTTGCCCGCCCCAGACCGCGCCGCCGCCCGCCACACTGGCCAGACCGGCGATGGCCGAACCGACAAACAACCTGCGATCCATAGCCAAAGACACGATCCACTCTCCCCGTTTCTTGATGTTGAGGAGCGTTTTCGCCAATTGAGGCATCAAGTAAAATAGAGATTTTTAAGCCATCCATAGATCATGCCTATGGAGCGACGTGAGCCCTTCTGACCGGAAGGGCTCACGCCTGCTTGGCCTTACAGGTGGAAGCGGATGCCCGCGTAATAGGCCCGCCCGATCACATCATACAGCGCCTGATTGGTAAAGCCCGCCGTGGCCCCCACCTGCGGCGGCTGGGTATCGGCCACATTGGTCACGCCGAAACGGAACTCAAAGCCGGATTTCGAGCGGATGCGGGCGAACAGATCGACATATTGCATCGCCCCCGGCCCGGCCACGGTGCTGGCAGGATTGGTGACGATGGAATTGTCCGCAAACGAACTCATCCGCCGCCAGCGCGCGCCCACCTGCACCGCGCCGCGTTCATAGGCGACCTGACCCGACCATTTCCAGCGCGCATAGGTGTCGGTGCCCGAAATCGTGCCGAGGTAATTCTGCCATGCCGCCGCCGGAAGCGCCTGAATGCGGAAACTGTTAAGCCAACTGACGTTGAGGTTGAGCGTCAGCGTGCCCGCCTTCTCGCCCATGCCCAGCGAGGCAAGCGGCAGCGCCCAGTCGAAGGCCGCGTCGATGCCATCGGTCTTGTAACCGCCCAGATTGAGTAAAGGCTGATAGAGATTGGTGATCTGACCCGTGGTGTTCGACCGCGTGATCAACTGGCAGAACATGTTGTTCGGATCATAGGTCGGGTTAGACCCATCGGTATTGTAGCATTTGTTCAGAATGTTCTGGCCGACGATCTGGCCGATCGTGTTGTTGATGGCGATGTTGTAGTAATCGACCGACAGGCTGATCCGGCGCAACGCCTCGCCCGCCATCGTGGGCTGGAACACGGCGCCAAGCGTAAAGCTGGTGGCGGTTTCGGGTTGCAGCGCGCGATTGCCCGCCGTGGTGGCGCCTACGCCGATATTGGCCTGCGTAAAGGATGATGTAATCGAATTGGGCATCCCCTGCGCCAGACAGAGCGCCAGCACCTGCGCGCCATTGGCCCCGTTGCGCAAGGTGCCGGCGGCGTTGCAGGGGTCACCCGAGGATGGCGCGGCGCCGATGTTGGCGACCGTGCTGGCTTGCGGCAGGAACAATTCGCCGATGTTGGGCGCGCGCACCGCCCGCTGATAGCCCCCGCGCAGCAACAGAGGCGAGGCCACGCGCCAGTCGAAATTGATCTTATAGGTCGAATTGCCCCCGGCCAGATTGTAATGCGAATAGCGATAGCCAGCGGTAATGTTGAAGGATTCCACCAGCGGCAGTTTGGCCAGCACCGGGATCAGCGCCTCGATGGATCCTTCCCAGACATTGGTGCTGCCCACGGTGTTGGCGATGGCCGAAACCGCCGCAATATCGCCCGCCAGCAGCGAGGGATCCGGGTTAACGCGGAATGTGTTGCGCCGATAGGTGCCGCCGACATTGACCTTCACATCGCCTGCAGGCAGTTTGAACAGGCTGCCGGTCAGGCTCGCGCTCAGCTCGGTCTGGGTGATCTTCGTGCTGCTCAACGTCTTGCGCGAGACATAATCGATACAGGATTGCGAAACCGGATTGGGGCCAAAGATGTTGAAGCCGCCAGTGCAAAGGCTGGCCCCGCCATCGGCGGCGTTGAGCAACTGGTTGACCGCGCTCAGGCTGACCGAGCCGGAGGTGTTGCGGTCATCCGCCGTGGTCTGGCCATAAGTGGCATAGGCGTCATAGGACCATGCGGGCGACAATTTGCCATTGGCGCCAAGGGTCGCCTGCAACGTGTCGGTGGCGCTGGAAAAGGCGCGTGGGCCTGCCTCCTCGAAACGTTTGACAAAGGCGAAGGGCGCGGTTGGATTGGTGCGGCTGGCCAAAACGGCGGCCAGCGCGGTATTGGCCTGAACGAAGGGGTTGGTGACGGGCACATTGACTCCGGTTGCGCCCACCGCGTTCAACTGCGCATGGCTGCCCTGCGAACGGGCGAGCGAATGGGCAAACTGGAACTGGCCAAAGACCGTCAACTTGTCCGACACTTCATATTCGGCCCGCGTCAAAGCGGCCCAGCGATGCATCGGATTTTGCAGGCGGTTTGTGCAATTGCCGTCATAGCCAAAACCGGCCGCGCCATTGTTGACCACGCAGGGGTCGCCATTGGGCTTGTAATTGGTGCCCGGCGCCTGGCTGCGATAGAGCGTGCCATCGCCGTTGATGCCGAAATTGCCGGTGCGCGGCATCGTCCCCGCCACATAGCCATAGGAGCCGAAGATCGTGTTCACAACGCTCTGGCTGGGCAGATTGGTGCCGCTGGGCGAATAGAAGCCATTGCCCATTTGCGGGGCCAGATTGCCCGTCGGCGTGGAAAAGGCGCGGTCGCGAAAGCCGATGGCGCCGCGATCGGCATATTCGCCCGACAGGATGACATGGCCCCGCCCATCGGCAAAATCGCGCCCCGTGATGGCGGAAAACTGGCGGTTGGGCGCATCGCCCAATTCCGAGATCCCCATCTGGGCACTGGCCTCAAAGCCGGAAAAGCGGTGGCGCAGCTTGAAATTGACCACGCCGGCAATCGCATCCGAACCATAGGTGGCCGAGGCGCCCCCGGTGATGACCTCGACCCCTTGCAGGGCCGAGGTGGGAATGGTGTTGATGTCCACCACCGATTGCGCATTGCCCGGCTCCATCCGCCGCCCGTCGAGCAGCACCAGCGTGCGCACCGTACCAAGGCCCCGCAGGTTGAGGTTGGCCTGACCGATGCCCAGCCCGCCCGAACTGCCGTTGGAAAAGCCGCCGGTTCCGACGCCAAAACTGGGCATTTGCAGCAAGTAGCTGTCGATGGTGGGCGTGCCCGAATTCTGGATCGCGGCGGGCGAAACGGTGACAATGGGGCTTTGCGCGACATAGTCCTGACGCGCGATGCGCGAGCCGGTCACGACGATTTCGGCGGGTTTCGCCTGATCGCTGCTTTGCTGCGCCAGCGCCGGATTGGCGCAAACGAAGGAAATAAGCGACGACCCCAGAAGCAGTCTGGTGTATTTAGGCATGATCCATCCCCTCACGAATAATCTTATTTATCGGTGATGAGGCAGTTTATTATTGCCCCATCTTATTCATGATGGGGCAATTTTTCCATAAGAACATTTCCGTTTCTGTATTCAACAATGTTAGTGCTGCATGGATTTATCAATACACGCGATAGAACTTCAGCTTCACCGCCTGCCTTGCCGGGCGCAGGCTTTCGAGCGTGCCGATAAAGACACTGTGGTTGATCCAGTCATGCGGCCCCTTGGGCGCGGTGACCTCGGGCGTGGAAAAGGCATAGCGCCCGCCGCCGGGCAGATCCTCGACCATCACCTTGTTGAGCACGGTGATGACCGCGCCATCCTCGGCCTGCAATTCATAAAGGGCGCTCAGATTGCGCACGCCATCGCTGCGCACCAACTGCCGGTCTGCGCCGCCGGGCAGAACCTTGCCCTTCAGCCCCGCGCCCAGCGCGCCGCGTCCCTCGAACGAACCGCCGACGATCGGCACGATCCGCCGCTCGCCCAACGGACCCATGCCCATATTTTGCATCGGGGCAATATCGGCGATGATTTCCAGCGCCAGTTCCAGCCTTGGCGCACCGCTCTCCGCCGCATCGACCTTGCTCGCCAGCGCCAATCCGCCCAGCAGCCCCGAAACCATCACTTCACGCCGCCCAACCATGTATCCTCCTTATTTATCCTGAAACGGAATCGACTCGTCCGATGGCTGGATCGGCCCAGGCGGGGTGATCGATCCGCAATTGGACGCCGGATGTTTGCCCGCCAACAGATCCCGCGCAAAAGGTATGGCATCGCGCAACGCATAATTCGACGTTCCCGAATGGGTTACGCCATTATATTTGCGCCATATCACCGGATTTCCCTTGCTACACATCGCCTGAACTGCCGCATATTGGGTTGGCGTGGGAATGGTTGCATCAGCAAGCCCCGTGGCGATCAGCAGCGGCACATGCATGGGCTTGGCCGGAACCGCCGTGATGTCCATAAAGCGGGCCATGTCCTGCGGGGGCCGGGTAAAGGCATTCTCGCCGGTCACGCCATTGTCGCGCGCCACCGGCACGATATCGCGCGAACAGCCTTTGCGCGCCGCCTCGCGCAGCAGTTTGCCCTTTTCGGTCAGCAATGTATCGGGCGCCGGACTGCCCGGAAACAGGCCCCCGCCATACATGCGCATGATGTAATAACGGGCCGGATCGGCGCCCGTCACATCGCTTGCCGTATCGGCCCGGTTCTCCGCACGCCAGACCAGCGCGGTCGCCACCGTACCCAACAATTTCACATCGGGCGCATAGGCGGGCTGGAGATAGGTGGCGTTGAGAACCGCCCCCGAACCCTGTGATTGCCCGGTCAGGATCACCCGGTTGGCGATCATTCCCGGCGCGGCCTTCAACGCGGCCCGCGCCGCATCCAGCACCGAATAGCCCTCGCCCTTGCGCTGAACATAGGTGTGGACGCCGCGCGTGCCCAACCCCTGATAATCGGGGGCGACCACGGCAAATCCGGCCTGAAGCCAGGCATCGACATAGGTGCCGTCACGCGGAGTCGGCTTTTTCCAGCTTGGCGCACAGACATCGGCAATGCCCATCGTGCCATGGCCCCAGACCACCAGCGGCCAGCCCCCCTTGGGCGCCTTGCCCTTGGGCAGATAGAGCATGCCCGAAGCCTCGACCACGCCGCGCCCAAAGCGGCCATCGGTGGAGCTGTAAAGGATGCGTTCCGCCGAGGAGGCGTGATCGGCGTAGAACCCCTCCCCCAAAGGTTCGCGCCGCAGGATCTGCCCCGGTTGGTTCAGCTTGCCATCCCAACGATAGAAGTCGGACACCCCGCCATCGCCGAAAAAGGGATCGGTGTCACCCCCGGCGGCCAATGCGGCCGAGGCCAGAGCCGCCGCCCCAAGGGTCAATGTGATGCTCTTGCGCATGGTGTTCTCCCTATCGGACGCTCTGGCCCTGCTGGGCCGCGGCGAATTTGGTGCATTCCTGTTGCAGCGAGAGGTAGCGCAGATAGCGATCGCCCCCGATCACATAGGGATTGGGATCGCCCGTCTGTCTTAGACCCAGTTCGGCCAGTTTGGGGATCGACTGATCCTGCGTCGGATGGTTGGCGATCAACACGTCCAGTTTGCGCGCCCGCACCACCGGCTTGAACTTTTCCAGCGAGGCGATGATCGCCTGCTTGCCCTGCGCGGTGTCGGGTGTGCCAAGACCGCCGAAGAAGCCCACCTGATGCGCGATGCCGCGATCATGGACGGTGAACACCGTGGACACCGTACCGGGCGTATGGCCGGGGGTGAGGTAGAAGGTGAGCTTCATCTTGCCCAGCGCAAAACCCTGCCCATCGGCGATGGTCATATCGCGTTCGGGCACCAGCTTCGCCCATTCAGGCGGCATGCCGGGGCGGGGATGCGCGGCCTGATCGGCCATATCATCCCAATCGGCCGCCGAGGCCATGATGCGCGTGCCGTAATGCTCTTTCAGATAGCGCGCGCCGCCGAAATGGTCGCCATGGGCATGGGTGATGACCAGATAGCGGATCCTGGCCGGATCGAGCCCAAGGCTGCGCATCCCCGGCTCGACGATCTTCTCCATATCCTGCGGCGCATACATCGCATCAAACAGGATATAACCGTCGCCCGTATCGAGCAGCCATGCCGAAACCGCATTCTCGCCCACGAAATAGAGTTCGTCGAAAACGCGGGTGGCGGGCAGCGCATTATGCCCCTGAAGCCCGCGCGAGATGGTCCGGCGATAGGTCTGATCCATGATGCAGCGATGGACATAATGGGCATAGAGATCGGCCCCGGCAATGGCGCGGGCCGCCTTCAAATGGCGATACATGGCTGCCTTGTCAGGGGCCACGCCTTCGCGTTCCTGCGCATGGGCCGCCGCGCATAAGGCGCCGGCCAAAGCGAAGCCCGCCATCAGCGATGGCAGAATTCTTGTTCGCGGCATTTTCTCCTCCCGCTATATTATTATGCGGGCAAGACTGCGCTTTTGTATGCGTTGCATCCAATGCTGCGGGCCTATCCAATGATGCTAATGCCGCATGATTGGATAGGCCGCACCCGGTGTCGCCTAGGCGATCATCAGAACTTGTAACCCACGGTTGCTCCAAAGTAACGGAACGCCCCCTTGGGCAGGAAACCCATGCGGTTGGTCGGCGTCACGGTCTGGGTGGTGAACAGGCCCGGCGTACCCATTGCGGTGTAATAGCGCTGATCGGTCAGGTTCTTCACGAAAAGCGAGAAGGACAGCCCCTTCTCCTCGGCGCGCAGGCCGATGGTGGCGTCCACCGTCGTATATTCCGGCTGCCATTGCAGGGGGTCCTGTTCCAGCGCAAAATTCACCCCGCTCTGATAGGCGACATTGACGTCGGCATAGGCGATTTTGCCCGCCAGCGGATGCTCATAGCGCGGATTTACGCCAACGCGCCAGGTCGGCGTGTTGGGCAGGATACCGCCCACGATGTTCTGCGCCGCGCTCGACACAAAACTCGATCCGGTCTTGTAACGAAAGCACGTGTTGACCGGCGCCGCCGATCCGGTCGCCACGGTCGCAAAGGCGGCCTGATTTTGCAGCGGACAGCCAATGCCGTCGGCATCGAACCGCGTCTTCACATAGCTGCCCGACAGCGCCACGCTGAGCCCATCGAACGGGCGCAGTGTCATTTCCACTTCCACGCCCTTGGTTTCCGAGGCCCCGGCATTGGTGGTCACGAAAGTGAACGTGTTGGTCGAAGGGTCCGAACGGTTGGCCTGAACCTGAAGGTTCTTGTATTTGGCCAGGAACAGCGCGACCGCGATGCTGATCTTGCGGTCGGCGGTGCTGCCCTTGAAGCCGACCTCGAAGGCATTCACCGTTTCGGGCTGAACCACGGGATTATTGTTAAAGGTCTGGGTGAATTCCGTGCCCAGCGATTGCCCTTTATAGCCGCGCGTATAGGAGGCATAGACCTGTGCGCGGCGGTTGAATTCATATTGCAGGCCCATCTTGCCGGTCAGCACATCATCCGATGCCGCCGTATAGCCCTCGGTCAGCGGATAGCCGCTTTGCAGGATCGTATCACCTGCAAAGGCAGGGGTGGTGTCCTGCTTGCCCCAGACCGAGATGGTCTCATGCTGCCAGCGCAGACCCCCCAGCGCCTTCAGGCCATCCACGATGTTGTAGTCGAATTGCGCAAAACCGGCGATCTGGCTCTGGCGCAGATGGGCGCGGTGGTGGCCTGAAAAACCGGCCAGATTGGCCGAGGGGCAAGTCGCGCCCAGCGTCAGCCCGCTGGCCGTGCAATTGACGAAGCGGCGGGTAAATTCGCGATCCAGCGTGGTGTCCGAAAAGAACCCCCCGATCGTGTAATTCAGCTTCTGCTTGCCCGAATTGGACATGCGCAATTCCTGGGTAAACCCGCCCAGCGTGAAAGGCCCGCCATTGACGTCATACTGCGCCACCGCATTGGCGCCGGTATAGATCGGCACCGCCGTGTTGATGCCATCAACATCAACCGTATTGTCAAAGCTGTAGTGCTGCCATGCGGTGACCGAGGTGATCGTGGCGAAATCCAGATCGTATTTGGCCTCCAGCGAATAGGTCTGCTGCGAGGTGCGCGAGGTTGTGTCGCCATTCGATCCGACCTGCACATTGTTTGGCCCTGGCACGACGGGAGCGACCAGCGTGGTCAGGCTGGCATTGTCCGAGCGGATCAGCACCGATTGGCAGCAGAACGCGTTGTTCTTGGAATAGTCGATGGTGGCCAGCAGGTTGAGCCGCCCCAGATCCAGCTCGACCTTGCCGCGCAGGCCGAAGGATTCATAGCCATTGGTCTTGCGGCGCAGGGTGACGTTATAGATATAGCCGTCATCCTTGTTGTAGAACCCCGAAACGCGCACGCCCAACTTGTCGCTGAGCGGCCCTGACACGGTGCCGTTCAGGTGATATTCGCCCTTTTCGGCAATACTCGCATTCATCTTGCCGGTCAGAGTCTTGCTGGGCCGGGCGGTGACGATGTTGATCACGCCGCCGGTCGCATTCTTGCCGAACAGGGTGCCCTGCGGCCCGCGCAACACCTCGATCCGTTCAATATCGGCCAGATCGGAAAAGCCCTGTGCCTGACGCGCCATGACAACGCCGTCCAGCACGGTGGAAACCGAGCTTTCGGTCCCTTGCCCAAACACCGCCGTGCCGATACCGCGAATGCGGAAGCTGGAGTTCGAGGGGTTGTTGCCCTGCTGATAGGACAGCGTGGGCGAAATCTGGGTCAGGCTCTTGGTATCGGTGATCCCGCGCGTGGCCAATGCTTCCCCGGCGATCGCGGTGACGGCCAGCGGCACATCCTGCAGACGTTCGGCGCGTTTTTGCGCGGTGACCACGATTTCGCCGGGCGCCAGTTCGGGCGTTTGCGGCGCCTGTTGAGCAAGAGTTGGCTGGGCAAAAGCAAGCATAGCGCCGCCGCCAAGCAGCGCGGCAAAGCCACGTTTCATCATCACATCCCCCATTTCGATTCTCTCCGCCTTGTTGCGGCGGATGGCGGGCTTATGACAAAATGCGTCAACGTTGTCACTCCGAAATTGACAGGCGCAATTAACTTATGCATTTCCTGTGGTGACAACGATGCCCAGCATCCTTGATGCATACAGATAATCAGACCAGAAAGCCGGAGTGGATGCATGAACAGACCCGCAAAGCAGCAGGCGAACCGATGGCCCCGCAGCCTTACCGCCGCCCGTCCGCTCGCCGCGATCATGGGACTGGCGATGGCCGGCGCGGCCCCCGCCGCCGCGCCCACCGGCGCACCGGCTCAACCCAATATCGTGCTGATCGTGCTGGACGATGTGGGATTTTCCGATCTTGGCCCCTTCGGCTCGGAAATCCGCACGCCCAATCTCGATGCGCTGGCGGCGCGCGGGCTGCGCTATAACCGTTTCGACACCAAGGCGGTCTGCACCCCCACGCGCGCCGCGCTGCTGACCGGGCGCAATCCGCAAACGGTGCGCATGGCCGATTTGCCTGCAAACAAGGTCGATCCGGCCGACATGACCCGCGACCGCGGCGAATTACCTGACAATGCCCAGACCATCGCGCAGGTTCTTTCGAATGCAGGCTATGCCACATCGGGCTTTGGCAAATGGCATCTGGCGCCCGAGGATCAGGATGGGTCGGCAGGCCACAACGGGTCATGGCCGCTGCAACGCGGCTTCGATCAGTTCTACGGCTTCTTCCTCGGCTGGACCGATCAATATCACCCCAAGCTGATCGAGGGGAACAAGCGCATCACCTCGCCCGAAACGCCGGGCTATCATTTCTCCAATGACATCACCGATCACGCCATTGCCGCGCTGAAACCGGGCCAAGCCAAGCCGCAATTCGTCTATCTGGCCTATGGTGCGGGCCATGCGCCCATTCAGGTGCCGCGCCCCTATATCGACGCCTATCGCGATACCTATGCCAAGGGCTGGGACGCCTTGCGGGTGGAGCGTCTGGCGCGGATGAAGGCAATGGGCATCGTGCCTGCCAACACCGCCCTGCCCCCGCGCAATCCGGGCGACCGGGCATGGGCCGACCTGACCCCGACCGAGCAACAGGTTTATGCCCGCTTCATGGCCACCTATGCGGGGTTCCTGACGCATACCGATGAACAGATCGGGCGGCTGATCGCGCATCTCAAGGCCACCGGGCAATATGACAACACGGTCATCATGGTGATGAGCGACAATGGCGCGGCCTCCGAAGCGGGCCAGCGCGGATCGTTTGAACGCCTCTATGCCCCCAACAAATTGAGCGCGGAACAGATGCTGGCGCGGATCGACGAATTGGGCACGGACAAGACCGAAAGCGAATATCAGCGCCCATGGGCCATGGCGGGCGTCACCCCGCTGCGGCGGTATAAGTTGTGGCCCTATCTGGGCGGCATCCGCACGCCGCTGATCGTGTCATGGCCCAAGGTCATCAAAGATGGCGGCGCGATCCGGCACCAATATGTCGATGTGGTCGACCTTGCCCCGACATTGGCGCAGGTGGGCCATGCGCAATTTCCCAAAACGCTGCATGGTGTGGCCGAAATTCCGGTGGCGGGGCGCTCGATCCTGCCCACGATGCTGTCGGCGGGGGCGCCTGCGGCCCGCTCGGTGCAATATTTCGAACTGCGCGGCAATCGGGCGATCACCCAAGGCCCATGGCGCGCCGTCACCATCCACAAACAGGGCAGCGATTTCGCCGCCGACAAATGGGCCTTGTTCAACACGGACAAGGATTTTTCCGAAAGCACCGACCTTTCCGCGCAATATCCGGCCAAGCTGGAGGAACTGAAGAAGCTCTGGTGGAGCGAGGCGCGGCGCTATTCCACTCCCGCTTTGGCCGAGGCGCCCGAACGTTTCCGCACGCGTGAACAGTTCGATGATTCCGCCGACCGCCCCGATGCGCGCATGAAGGAAGCAGGGCAATGAAGCGGGTTTTGACGGCCCTGCTGCTGGGCACGGCGGCCCTGCTCTGCGCCCCCGCCTCCTCGGCGCGGGTTGCTCCGCCATCGGCCCCGGCCCGCGCGGCGCAGGCGCCCAATGTCGTGGTCATTCTGGTCGACGATCTGGGCTGGCCCGATGTCTCGGCCTATGGCGGCAAGGATGTCTCCACGCCCAATATCGACCGCATCGCGGCCTCGGGAGCGGCTTTTTCCAATGGTTATGTCGCGGCCTCGGTCTGCGCGGTGTCGCGCGCGGGGCTGTTGACGGGCCGGATGCCGATGCGCTTTGGCTTTACCTATAATATCAACGATGAAGGCGATGAAGGCGCTGGCCTGCCGACATCGGAAAAGACCATTGCCGAAAGGCTGAAACCGCTGGGCTATCACACCGGCGCCTTTGGCAAATGGCATGTGGGCGCGCAGGACCGCTTCTATCCCACCAACCGGGGCTTTGACGAATTCTTCGGCTTTCTGGCCGGGGAGACGGTCTATGTCGATCCGAAAACCCCCGGCATCGTCACCACCCCCACCAAGGCGGATGCGGGCAAGCCGCCCTTTGAAACCCGGCGCGGCAATGGGGTGGTGATCGAAGGGCCGGAGCGCCGCAAGGTCGATAATTTCAACCGCTATCTCACCACCGAGATCACCGACCATGCGGTGGATTTCATCGACCGCGCATCGCGGGGCAAACAGCCCTTCTTCTCCTATGTCGCCTATAATGCGCCGCATTGGCCCCTGCAGGTGCCGCAGGAATGGTATGACCGCTTTGCCCATATCAAGGACCCGGTGCGGCGCACCTATGTGGCGATGATTGCGGCGATGGATGCGGGTGTGGGCCGGATCCTCGACAAGCTGGAAGAGCGTGGAATCCGTGACAATACGATGGTCGTGTTCCTGTCGGACAATGGTTGCCCGGTGCAATTCGGCTTTTGCAACGATGCCCATCCATGGGGCGCGGGCAAGTTCACCTATCTGGAAGGCGGGGTGCGGGTGCCGTTCCTGTTTTCATGGCCGCGCGCGATGAAGCCGCAGGGGATCGTCGATACGCCGGTTTCCTCGCTCGACGTGCTGCCCACGATCCTGCACGCCGCCGCGCCCAAACAGGCCATGCCGCGCGAATTGGAAGGGCAGGACCTGATCGCCTCGGCCCATTACAAAGGGCCGGACAGCCGCCTGCTGGTCTGGGGTCAGGCGCCGGTCTTTGCCGCGCGGCAGGGACAATGGCGGCTGTGGCGATCGGACGATTGGCACCAGACCAAGCTGCACAATCTGGCGCAGGACCCTTGGGAAAAGACCGATGTGTCGGGCGATCACAAGGCCGAAGCCGAGAAGCTGAACCGCGCGGTTGAGGGTTTCGCCAAATCCCTGCCCGCGCCGCTCTGGAAACTGCATTTCACCCGCAAGGTCATGATCGACGGGCGCGAAACCGAGTGGGTCTATTGACCCGCCGTCCGCCCCGCCTGCCCCATTGAAAGCGAGAAACACCGTGAAACAACCCAATTTCAACCCCCATCTTAACCGTCGCACCGTTCTGGGCGCAGCTGCTTCTTTGGCGGCGACTGCGGCTCAGGGGGCGCTTGCTCGGCCCTCTTCAGGCAAGTGCCCCAATATCCTGTGGATCGTGTCGGAGGATAACAATCCTTACGTGGGCGCCTATGGCGATAAGCTGGCCCATACGCCCACAATCGACGGTCTGGCGCGCAAGGGCGCGTTGTTTCGCCATATCTATTCCAATGCCCCAGTCTGCGCCCCCTCGCGCTTCGGCATCCTGACGGGCGTTTATCCCGAAAGCTGCGCGCCGGCCAATCACATGCGGGCCAATGCGCATTTCCCCAAAGAGTTTCAGACCTATCCCGAATTGCTGCGCGCCGCGGGCTATTTCTGCACCAATAACACCAAGACCGATTACAATTGCGATGTGAAGCCCGAGGCGATCTGGGACGTTCAGGGGCCGCAGGGCCATTGGCGCAAAAATCCGGGCGGCAAGCCCTTCATGGCGGTGTTCAATTACGAAACCACCCATGAATCGCGCCTGTTTCAACCCACCCAAGGCCGCGTCACGCCCGATATGGTCGCGATCCCGCCTTTCCTGCCCGACACGCCGGCGATACGACAGGATTTCGCCAGCTATTACAATCTGATGGAAAAGATGGACGGCGAACTGGCCCAGCGCATCGCCGAGCTGGAAGCCGATGGGCTGGCCGAGGATACGATCATCTTCCACTATTCCGACAATGGCGGCGTACTGCCCCGGTCCAAGCGCTATTGCTATGAGGATGGGCTGGCCTGCGAAATGGTGGTCTATGCCCCGCCCAAATGGCGCCACCTGTTGCCCGTGGCGCCCGGGCGGAAAGTGACCAGTCCCGTCTCCTTCATCGATCTGGCGCCCACGGTGCTGGCGCTGGCTGGCGTGGCGCAGCCCGCGCAGATGGTGGGCAAACCCTTCCTTGGCCCCCGCGCTGCGCCCAAGACCTATGCCTTCGGGATGCGCAACCGCATGGATGAACGCTATGATTTTCAGCGCACCGTCACCGATGGCCGCTGGCGCTATATTCGCAATTACATGCCGCATCGCCCGTGGGGCCAGCATCAGGCGTTCGAATGGCTGGCCAAGGGCTATCAGGATTGGGAAAGCGCCCATCGCGCAGGAACGCTCAACGCCGATCAGGATCGGTTCTTCCACACCAAACCCTTTGAAGAACTCTATGACCTGAACAGCGACCCTCATGAATTGCGCAATCTGGCCGCCGATCCTGCGGCAAGAGCGCAGATGGAACGGCTGAGCAAGGCGCTCAATACGCATATGGTGGCGATCAACGACAATGGCTTCATCCCCGAAGCCATGGCGGGCGAAGGCTATTTCGAGAGCCGGGATCGCAAGACCTATCCCCTGACGCAGGTGATGGAGATGGCGCGTCTGGCGGCGAGCGGCACGGGCAGCGAGGCGCAACTGGTCGAGGGGCTGAACCATCCCCTGCCCGTGATGCGTTATTGGGCGGCAACGGGCCTGCTGATTGGCGGCCAGCATGGGGCCAAGGCTGCCCTGCTGACCGCTCTGGCCAAGGACGGCGCCGATCAGGTCCGAGTCGTGGTCGCCGAAGCATTGATCCGTATGGACGAGATCGACGAACCCGTCCGCGTCCTGACCGTTCTGGCCGCGCAGGACAAGGTGTGGCCGGTGCAGTTGCAGGCGCTCAACGCGTTGACCTATATCGGGGACCATGCCCGTCCCGCCCTGCCCGTGGTGCAACAGGCCGCGCAAAGCGAGCAGGAATATGTCCGCAACGCCGGACGCTATCTCAGTGCGGTGCTGGAAGGGAAATATACGCCCTCGATGCCGATCATGGATTTCGAACGGCTGATCCGCCGCATGAAGGTCTAAAACGGATAGGGTTCGAGGCAATGCTGGCGGCTGCCGTCGGTGGAGCCTCGAATAATCAGCTTATAGTCAAAGGGCTGCGGCTTGAAATCGGGATTGATCGCCGCTTCAACCGCAGCCCGCGCAATATCGCGCACCGGCTGATGCACGGTGGTGATGGGCGGAAACACCATGCGGGCGATGGGCGAATCGTCAAAGCCCGCCACCGCCAGATCATCGGGCACCCGGTATCCCAGCCGCGCCGCCTCGGCCAGAACCCCCGCCGCCATTTCATCGCCCGAGGCAAAAATCGCGGTCGGTCGCTGGGGCAGAGCCAGCAGGCTGGTGGTGGCCGAAACGCCTGCGGCAAAGCTGAAATCGCCGCGAATGACCAGCGCCGGATCTTCCTCCAGCCCTGCCTCGGCCACAGCCTTGCGATAGGCAACCAGCCGCGCCTCCGAGGCGCGCAGGGGCAGAGGCGGGGCGATCATGCCGATCCGCTTGTGCCCCAGTCCGATCAGATGGCGCATCAGTTCCAGCGCGCAGGGCTCCTCGTTGACCGGCACCGTCAGCCCATAGCCCGGCGTCACCGCCGCCACGCGCACCACGGCAATATTGGCCCGCTCGAAATGCTCCAGAATCCGCTGGTCGTTGCAAAAGGGCGGAGTCAGTATGACGCAGTCGGGGCGGGCGGAGAAATTGATCGACACGATGTCCGAGGCCATATGCTGATGATAATCCAGCGTGGCTGTGATCAGATTATAGCCCTTGTCACGGCAGGCCGAACCCATCGCGATCATCATGCGCGAAATATAGCTGATGCCCGAACCCAGCAGCACCAGACCGATCAGATAGCTGCGCTGCCCCGCCAATTGCCTCGCGGCCAGAGAGGGTTTGTAGCCCAGTTCTCTGATCGCCTGATTGACCCTTTCGCGCGCCTCGGGGCCAACGCGCTTCTCTCCATTGACCACGCGCGAAACGGTCTTGAACGAAACACCGGCTGCCTTGGCGACATCCTTGATTGTTGCCACTGATGAAACGATCCCCGTCTGGCCCCGCGCGTCGGTTTGCGCGTTTTTGTACATATTGGCAAATTTCCGGCGGGCAAGATCGCAGGGCGCCCCGCAAAATGCAAATGATGCTTTTTCACCACGCTTTGCCGCAAGTTAGCGTGCGGCAACCGTTCGACTGGCCAGTCTGTCGGATCATGGCTATGCATTTGGAAAGTTTTCGCCAGCATCCCGACCAACGGGGCGGCACGGGGGGAGAGGACGTGGGCGATATCTTGCGCGCAAAGCGCTATTTCCCTTTTGCCGCGCTATTGCTTGCAAACTTCATGGAAGTTTTGAACGCGATGTTCGTGAATGTCTCGATGCCGGTGGTGGCGCGCGACCTTCACGCATCCAGTCATATAACCCATTGGTTTTACAGCTCCTATGCGCTCGGCTTTGCGCTGACACTGGTGCTGACCGGGCCGATGGCGGACCGGGTCGGGCATCGGCGGGTCTTTCTGGCGGGCGCCGCGCTCTATGTCGGGGCCTCGCTGTCCTGCGCCATGTCGGGGGGGATCATGGCCTTCCTGCTCTCGCGCCTGGCGCAGGGCGCCGCTTTTGCGCTGACCGCGCCGCAAATCATGGGGCTGCTCCATATCCTCTATGCCCCGCATGACCGCGTCCGGCTGCTGCCCGCGCTGGGCTTTGCCTCGGCCTCGGCGGGCACATTCGGGCCGGTCGTGGCGGGCTTGCTGATATCGGGCAATTTTGCCGATCTTGGCTGGCGCGTGGTGTTTATGGTCGGGGCGATGATCGGCGTGACGGCGCTGCTGCTCGGCTACTGGCTGCTGCCGCGCGACACGCATCGCCCTCAGGATGGGAGACATGAAGATCAAGGATTTCTGTATCGACCTATGCCGCTGGTGATAGCGGTGGGCGCGATCATGGCGATGTTCGAATGGCTGGGGCGAGATACGGCAGGATTTCATCCATGGATGATGGCACTGGCCGCCCTGCCCTTTGTGGCCCTATGGCGGATCAGGCGGGGCACGTTTTCGCTGCGCCGCCCGTGGGACGCGCGCCCCGATCCTGCCGCCCTGTCGCAACTGGCCACCGGCGCGATGCTGACCATCTGTTTCAGCGCCAGCAGCAACAGCCTGATCATCATCATCAACCACATTCTTCAAAACGGGCGGGGTCATTCCCCCTATGTCTCGGGCGCGATCCAGATCCCCTATGGCATGGGCGTGTTCCTCTCGATCCTGTTCTTTGGCCGGTTTCTGCTGAAAAAGGACGGGCGGTTTGTCATTGCCGCCGGGGCTGCGCTGCTCGGTCTTGCCGCGCCGCTGATCATGTGGGCGGGGCAAAATCCGCATTGGCCCGTCTGGGCGCTGCTGCCCATTCTGGTGCTGGCGGGCATGGGGGTTGGCATGACATCGGGCTGCATCGGCCCGGCCAGCATGGCGCGCATCGCCCCCGCCCATGCCGGAGCCAGCGCCGCAGCGCTGCGACTGGGGCAACAGATCGGCCTGGCGCTGGGCGGGGCGTTGATCATGCGTCCCTATTTCTATCTGTCGCAGCAACCTGTGGCGGGCACGGGGCCGCCATCCTATCTGCTGGTTCTGCTCTTCGTACTGGCAACGGCGGTGATGCTGGCCGCCAGCTTTCCCCGACCGCTCTTTCCCCCGCGCGCTTAAGTCACGCCTGGGCCGTGCTGCCGCGTGGAATCAATTCGACCGGAAATGTCATCACCCTCGCGCGGGCTGGTGCCGCCTCGGTCAGCCAGCAAACGGCCTGATAGGCCATGTCCGAATTGGGCTGGCGCACGGTGGTCAGCGCAGGCCATGTCAGCCGCCCGAAATCGGCATTGCCATAACCCGCCACGGCCAGATCCTGCGGCAAGGAAAAACCGGCCGCATGGCCGCGCGCCAAAACACCGGCGGCCACTTCATCATTGAAGGCAAAGATCGCGGTAGGACGATGTTTTTGCGACAACAGTTGCGCCGCTTCATTATAGCCGATGGGATTTTCGCCTTCCCGCGTCCGGCTGCCAATCGGATAGCCGATGTTGCAAATCTGCTCAGGCACTCCGCCAAGACGCTCGATTTCCTGAACAAAGCCCTGATAACGCTGGGCCGCCGCAACATGGCCCACGACATTCATGATCAGGCCAAAATGGCGATGCCCCTTTTCCCATAAATGCCGCGCGACCAAGGCCCCGCCATGCATTTCATCGGCCTGTACCACATCGGACCGTTCAAAATCCCCCATCGGTGAATGCCGGACATAGCGCAGACCCAATTCGTCAAGCATCGCCAGCAATCCCTCATTGCTGCTGAGGGGAGCGGTGACAAAGATCCCGTCGACGGGGGCGGCCTGCAATTGGCGGCGAAAGGTATCGATGGCGTCGCTCTGTTCAGGATCGAATTCGCGGATGATAAGATGATAGCCGCGCTCCTGACAGGCCCGCGCGGCGCCGCGATAGATCTGCGACATGAAAAATGCCGTCATCCAATTGGAAACGATGCATATTCTCAACGTCTTGGCGCTGGCCAGCGCGCGGGCCGAGACATTCATCTGATAGCCCAGTTGCTGGACCGCCTCCATCACCCGATCACGCGTTTCGGCCCCCACGCCTTTCTCGCCATTGAGCGTGCGGGCCACCGTTTTGGCGGACACTCCGGTAATCCGGGCAACATCATCTAGCGTGGGTCTGCGGTTCGACATGGGCGTTGCATAAGCCAATAGGACGGGGCCTGTCCACGCGGGTCGATACGCATGGCGTTTCTTGACAGCCCTGTCACGGCGGCTTAGGCATTACGTCAGCGCTGACGTTGATTCGTACTAAGCGCTGAAAATGAGATTTACCCTTCGAATTGGACCGAGTTCGCCAAAGGACCGGCCGATTTGGGGTGCAAGAATTATAACAGGGAGAGACATCGTCATGAAATCCATCCGCACGGCCCTTTTGCTGGGCCTGGCAACGACAGCGCTGACGCAGGCAGCTCATGCGCAGCAGTCCCCCGCCACCGAAGCGGCCCCCGGTGACATTGTCGTCACCGCGCAAAAGCGCGCCGAACGCCTTCAGGATGTGCCTCTCGCCGTCACCGCGCTCAGCGCGCAGGCGCTGGCCACGCGCAACATCACCGACACCACCAGTCTGGGCCAGATCTCGCCCTCGCTGACCTATACGCAGGGCACCAATCCGAACAACTCGAACTTCCGCATCCGCGGCATCGGCACCGCCGTGTTTGGAGTGGGCAATGAATCCTCGGTCTCGGTGGTGATGGACGGCGTGGTCATGGCCCGCGCGGCACAGGGCTTTTCCGATCTGGCCGATATTGAACGGATCGAGGTGCTGCGCGGCCCGCAAGGCACGCTGTTCGGCAAGAACGCCACCGGCGGCGCAATCAACGTGGTCACCGCCCGCCCGACCAGCGAATTGTCGGGCAAGGTCAATGCCACCATCGCCGAAAAGGGCGAATATCACCTGAACGGCACCGTCTCGGGCCCGCTGAGCGAGCATGTCCGTCTGCGCCTGAGCGGCTATTACAACAAGGATGACGGCTATATCTATAACGTCGCCCGCAAGGCCAAGACCAATGGCGGCGAAGGCTATGGCCTGCGCGGCAAGCTGGAGGTGGATATCGGGCGCCTGAACCTGCTGGCCGGGTTCAATTATGGCCATAACCAATCGCAATGCTGCCAGACGGTTGCCATCCGCACCGACAATGCCAATCTGGCCTTGCTTCAGGCCCCGGTGATCGCCGGTCCGTCGAACACACAGGTCAATTCGAACCTCGACACCGTAACGCTGACCACGCAGCAGACCTATTCGCTGGAGGCGAAGCTCGACCTTGGCGCAGTATCGCTCACCTCGGTCAGCGCTTATCAGAAGTATAAGTTCTATAATAATCAGGATGTTGATGCCGTCAACACCGATGTGCCCATCTACAGCGGCGGCACGGCGGCCCCCGCCTATGCCCAGTTCGACGTGAATGGCGGCGGCTATCAACTGGACAATTTCTCGCAGGAACTGCGCCTGTCCAATGCCAAGAAAGGGCGGCTCAATTATGTCGGCGGCCTCTATTTCTCGGACTTGACGATTGATCGCGATTTCACGCGCCGCATCGTCACCTGCTCGGCGCCTGCCTCATCGGGGCTGCCCATCGGGGCGCCCTGCCCTGCGGCCAATGTCGTGGGCTCGTCGGGGGCCAGCCTGGCCCATCTGCGCTCCTATCAATATGCCGGGTTTGGTCAGGTCGATTACAATCTGGTCGGCGGGCTGAAGGCGATCGGCGGCATGCGTTGGCAGCATGAATATATCTCGGTCTATGGCTTCCAATATCCCAATGCGCCCTTTGCCGGGGATTCGCTCAATGTCCCGGTCACGCGCGGTTTCACCGCCGCCTCGGACGAGGTGCTGACCGGCAAGGCGGGCCTGCAATATGAATTCAACCGCAATGCGCAGGCCTATGCCACCTATACGCGCGGCTATAAGGGGCAATCGCTGGGCACCGAATATAATCAGACGTTCAACAACAATGCCGTGGTCCGCCCCGAAACTGTCAACGCCTTCGAAGTGGGCTTCAAAGGCACGACCATCGACCGCAAGCTGAGCATCGCGGTGTCGGCCTTTATCGCCAAATACAAGGATCTGCAGGTTCAGGCCAACAAGTCTGACCAATCGACCGGCAATTTCCTTTTCACCGTGACCAATGCGGGCGCGGCCACCACCAAGGGCGTCGAGATCGAACTGACCCTGCGCCCGGTCGATGGGCTTTCGATCAATTCCTCGCTGGCCTATACCCATGCCCGCTTTGACGCAGATGGCCTTGCCTGCCCGCTGCAAAATCAGGCCAGTTTCGCCACCATCGCCTATGGTGCCACGCCGCCCACCAACGCCTGCTACAAGCAATATAGCGTCAACAATGTCCTGTCGGGCGCGAACCAGAACGTGCGCGGCGGCATCCTGCCCAACACGCCCGAATGGCGCTTTACCATCAACCCGCGCTATGAACGCAATGTGGGCTCGATGATCGCCTATGTCGATCTGGCCATGGCCTATCAGAGCAGCGTGCTCTTCGCGCTGGAGCAGGACCCGCTGCTGGTGCAGCGCGCCTATACGACCTTTGACCTCTCGCTGGGCTTGCGTCCGGCGGACAAGGGGCTCAGCGTCTCGATCTTTGCCAAGAACCTGACCGATCAGCGCTTCTATTCCGCCATGGGCCATGGCAGCGAGCTGACCTCGCAATCGTTGACACCCAACAACCTCACCGCTTTCGTGCCCAAGGCGGCCTCGCGCTACTTTGGCCTGAGCGTAGGCTATTCGTTCTGATACTTCCTCTGACAAAAGGGCGGGGTCGCAACCCCGCCCTTCTGCTCCCTTCGGAGAGGGCATGAAATGACGCATATAAACCGGCGCAAATTGCTGGCCAGCAGCGGGCTTCTGGCCGCAGGAATGGCCTTGGGCGGGGTGGCCAAGGCCATCCCATCGCGCCCGCCCAATATCATCGTGATCCTGTGCGACGATCTGGGCTACGGCGATGTCGGCCCCACGGGCGGGCGGGGCGTGCCCACGCCTCATCTCGACCGGATGGCGGCCCAAGGCATCACGCTGACCGATTATTATGCCCCGGCCAATGTCTGCACACCCTCGCGCGCGGGGCTGCTGACCGGGCGCTATCCGGCGCGCACCACGCTCTCGCGCGTGCTGCTGGAGACCGACACCCAGCAATTGCCCAAGACCGAGCGCACCATCGCCCATGCGCTGAAACCGGCGTATAAAAGCGCGCTGATCGGCAAATGGCATCTGGGCCACAAGGGCGATGCGTGGGACCCGACCAATTACGGCTTCGACCTGTTTTACGGCATTCCATACAGCCATGACATCAACCCGCTGCGCCTCTATGAACGCAAGGCGGGCGAGGCGATGCGCGACGAGGATGTCGATTTCCCCCGCCTCCAGCAGAAATTCTACAACCGCGCGCAAGAGTTTATCGAGGAGAACGCGCATCGCCCCTTCTTCCTCGAACTGGCGCTGTCCTCGCCTCATCTGCCCAATTTCCCCGCGCCCGGTTTTGGCGGCAAGTCGCAGGACGCGGGCGCCTATGGCGACACGATCATCGAAATCGACAGCATCGTGGGCCGGTTGAACGCCACGCTGGCGCGGCTGGGGCTGGAGCGCGATACGCTGGTGATCTTTACCTCGGATAATGGGCCGTGGTTTGAAGGATCGACCGGGGGCCTGCGCCAGCGCAAGGGCGGCGGGGCCTATGACGGGGCCTATCGCGTGCCCTTTATCGCGCGCTGGCCCGGCCATATCCCGGCCGGTCGGCGCAGCAATGCCATGGCTATGGGCATTGATGTGCTGCCCACGGCCTGCGCGCTGGCTGGCCTGCCGCTGCCGCCGGGGGTGGAGATCGACGGGCGCGACATCAGCGCTGTGCTGATGCGCGGCGGGGCCTCGCCCCATGAGGAGCTGCTGTTGTTTCAGGACGAGAATGTCGTGGGCATCCGCACCCAGCGCTGGAAATATGTCCGCGCCGATTTCTACATGAACTTCCTGATGCCGCTTGACGGGCGCGGCTATCCTCAACTCTATGACATGCGCGATCCGACCGAGCAATATAGTGTGGCCTCGCTGCACCCGGATGTGACGCGCGCGATGCAAGCGCGGATGCAGCAGGCGGCGGCGCGTTTCGCCCCCTATCGCCGCACGCCCGAAGACCCGATCGCGGCGCAGGCCAAGGCCCAGGCCGCCGTACGCGGCCATACCAACCTGCCCGCCATGTGGCAGGATTAACGGAGAGACGCCATGAAACTGCGGAAATATGTCGCTCTGACCGCCATCGCGGCGATGCTCCTGCCCACCGGCGCGATGGCGCAAAACCGCCCCGCCCCGGAATATAGCCACGGCCCGGCGGCCTCCCCTGCCACTGCCCCTGCGCCGCGTCGGGCCGGATCGCCCAATGTCATCTTCATTCTGGCCGACGATATCGGGATCGAGGCCTTCAACGCCTATGGCGGCGAATATTACACGCCCAACATCGACCGCCTCGCCAAGGAAGGCGTCCGCTTTACGCAGGCCCATGCCACGCCTTTGTGCAGCCCTTCGCGGGTGCGCCTGATGACCGGCATGGAAAGCCACCGCAATTACGAGGCTTTCGGCTATCTGGCGCCGGGCCAGTTCACCTTTGCCAATATGATGAAGGCCTCGGGCTATGCCACCGGCATCGTCGGCAAATGGCAATTGATGGGCAATGGCTTTGACGGGCGCGTGGGCATTACGCCCGAACAGGCCGGTTTTGACGAAAGCTATCTCTGGCAGTTGAAGGCGCTGGACGCCAAAGGCTCACGCTATTGGGGGCCGACCCGCGTCGGCAATGGCCGAACAAAAATCAGCGAGGAAGGCTTTGGCCCCGATTTCGACAGCCAATATGCGCTGGATTTCATCAGCCGCCACAAGGACCAGCCCTTCTTCCTCTATTACCCGATGGTGCTGGTGCATAATCCCTTTGTGCCCACCCCCGACAGCATGAGCGCGCAGGGCGCCAAGACCCGCTTTGCCGCCATGGTCACTTATATGGACAAGCTGGTGGGCGCCTTGATGGATCGCCTCAAGGCCGAGGGGCTGGACGAGAACACGGTGGTGATCTTTTCGGGCGACAATGGCACCAACCGCCAGATCACCTCTACCCGCGCAGGCTTTGCGGTGCGCGGGGGCAAGGGCACGCCCACCCTGTCGGGCACCCATGTGCCGATGATCATCCGTGCGCCGGGCAAATTGCCCGCCGGGGTTACGCGTGATGGCCTGTTCGATTTTGCCGACATCATGCCCACCATCGCCGAGGCCAGCGGTGCGCAGGCCCCCACCGGCATCGACGGGGTGAGCCAATGGGCCGTGGCCAAGGGCGAGAAGGCATCGGCGCGCGGCTGGATTTTCCAGCATTATGCCCCGCAATGGGTGTTCGACCCGGCGCGCTATGTCTTTGATGCGCGCTACAAACTTTATGGCGACGGACGCTTCGTTGCACTGGACGACATGGCGGGCAGCGAAACCCCGATGCCCGCCCCCAAAGGCGAGGCCGTCGCGCGCAAGGCAAGCCTGCAAAAGGTGCTGGATTCCATCAAGGACGGCGCGCTCAGCAAGGTCAAATTCCCGTGGTGCGCGGGACAGGCCTCTACCGATCCGGCCCGGCCCGCAACCGAGGCGGGGTGCAAAAATATGCCCCAGGGAGAGGAATAGCTTTCCTGCTCCTTGGACGGCACGGGAAATTATTCTGACCCCTGACTACGCCGGGCGGGCCCCTCTCCAATGGACCGCCCGGCGCCTTTTCACCGACTTCCCGGTTTCAGAACTTGCGGCGCAAGCTGACCTGCCACTGACGCGGCTGGGCCAGAATGTATGAACCGGCAAAATAGGGCACCACGGTATTGAGCGAGGTGGCTTCGGCATAGAATGTGTTGAACAGATTGGTCACGGCCAAGGAAGCCTGCCAGTCGCTTTGCGGACTGTCCCAAGTCAGACGGGCATTGACCAGTTGCAGCGCGGGCAAATGGCCCAGCGGCGTATTGGTCGCGTCGGTGTAAATGCTGGATCGGTGCCTGATGTCGATCCGGGGCGTGATCGTGCCCTTGCCCGTGTCATAGGCATATTGCGCGCCCAGCGATGCGGTGAATTCAGGATTGAATACCGACCGCATCCCCACGACCACCCCGCTGGTGGCCACGACATGGTCATAGGCAAAACCGGTATAACCCAGCGAGGCATCGGCCGAAAAACCGCCCGGACCGCGCAGCGTGGCTTCCGCTTCGACGCCCTTGATCGTGGCATCGCCGATATTGGCCGTTTGATTGCAGGGAAAACCGGGCGCGGGCGAAATCGCATCGCAACTGCGCAAGGTGCCCTGAAGGTTTTTGAGCTTGCTGATATAACCGGCAAGGTTGAGCAGGAGATGGCGGTCAAACAGCGTGTTCTTCAGCCCCGCTTCATAGGTGGTCAGAGTTTCGGGAGCAAAGGGCAGCGCCTGCGAGGCGACGAAGGGGCGCGGATTGATGCCCCCGCCCTTATAGCCGGTGGAAACCTGTGCATAGGCCATCACCGCATCATTCAGGCGATAATCGGCATTGATGCGGTAATCAAATCGGGTGCCCTGAAACGTCCGGGTCAGATTGACCAGCGAAGCCAGACTGGGAATGATGTTGCCATAGGGATCAAAGCGGTTGAAGGTGAAATCCTTGCGATCATCGGTATAGCGCCCGCCAAGGGTCAGATTGAGACGCCCGGTTGCATGGATCACACCATGCACAAAGCCGGAGATCGAACGGGTTCGCACCGGATCATGAAAGACCGTATCCAGATTGATGCCGCCTCCGCCCGGCGCCACCCCGCCCGAAATCGTCACCCGGCCTTCTGAAACGCCCGTGGCCTTGTAATAATAGCCCCCCACGGTCCAATCGGCCCATGCGCCAAGCGCGCCGGAAAGACGGACTTCCTGCGTGAACTGGCGGTGCAGCAGGTGCCAGCTCTGGTCAGAGATGCTCGCGGGCGTCTGGTCGATCTGGGCCGAAAGACTGGTGGAGGAATAACGATAGGCGGTGATCGAGGTGAGCCGGATATTGCCGCCAAGATCGATGCTCAGATTGTTGCTGACACCTTTGGCATCAAGGGTGGAATTAGGCGACATCGGATAGGCCGGAGCAGGCGATGCACCGGTCGGGCGGCTCTGATAGGTCTCGTAATTGGTATAGCTGCCCCATGGCGTGATGTAATTGGCAGAGCCTGCCCAGGCCGGGCTTTGAAACACCGTTTTTTGCGCCGGATTTTCGGATTGATCCTGCGTTGTGTCGATGGAAAGCACATTCTCGATGCCCGGCCCCGGCGTCCAGAGCAGGCTGGCACGAGCCGACCAGACCGATTCGCCGCCCTGCGTGCCCAGCCCGCAATTGGCGCCCGTGCGCAACGTGGTGCCGCTGCCCGTGGCGCAGCCATAATCCAGCCGCTGCATGAAACCATCGCGGCGGCGGCCTGACACCGAAAAACGCATGGCCAGCGTGTCGGGTACGATGGTGACATTGGCCGCCGCCCGCCCGCTCAGCAAATTGCGCCCGCCCGCTGTGACTTCGACATAGGCATCGGGCTGAAACGAAGGTTTGCGCGAATAGAGCTTTACCGAGCCGCCAATCGAGTTCTTGCCCGAAAGCGTGCCTTGGGGCCCTCGCGCAATTTCCACGCGATCGGTGTCGAGAAGCTGAAACACCGCCCCGGACATCACCCCGTAATAGACATCATCGACATACATGCCCACGCCCGGTTCCACCGCGAAATGGATATCGGACTGGCCCACGCCCCGGATAAACACGCTGGCAAACTGGCCAAAGCCGCCCTGTCCCTTGGACAGATTGACATTGGGCGCGCCGGCGGCGGCCGAAACAATGTCGGTGGCGCTGCGTTTTTCCAGCAGATCGCGCCCCATGGCGGAAATGGCAATGGGCGTATCCTGCAGGCGCTGCGCCCTGAACTGAGCCGTCACGATAATTTCCGGGGCGGCGGGCTTGTCGACCTCCTTGGCCGGAGCCTCCTCTGCGGCCAGAGCGGCAGGCGCGCAAGCCAGCGCCAGAGCAAACAGCGAGGCAGCTTGACAGAATCTTGCCATCATTTTCCTCATCCCACTTTGCGGGGCGCGGTTTACGAAGCCGCACCCTCATTTTGTGGGATCAGTCTAATGGCGATATCGGCCGGTCTCTTGGCTTGGCGCGACCCGCATCTGAACAAATGCGACGCGATTGTCAGGCGCGCGCGCGTTACAGACCGCCGCCTTACTGCCCGCGAAACTGGCTGGGCGAACAGCCGAAACGGCGGCGAAAGGTGCGGCTGAAATGGCTGACATCGTTAAAGCCGACATCGAGCGCGATGTCGATGATTCGGGCCGATTCACGGTCGCTCGACAGCGCGATCTTTCTTGCCGCCTCATCCAGCCGGGCGTTGACGATGAACTGGCGCGGGCTGATACCTTCCAGCAGAAAGGCTCTTTGCAACTGCCGCATGCTGACCCCGATCCGATCCGCGACGGCATGGACGGACAGGTCGGGATCGGCCAGATTGCGCATCACGAAAGTGATCGCATCGCGCCGGATGGAACGCCGCGCGGGGTTCAGGAGGGCCTCGCCCTGATCCGGCATCGCGCCTTGCCCCACATTACAGACGAGGCTGACCATATCCCCCAGCAGATCGGCGGCGCCTCTGTGCCAATCGCCATCCGGCTCGCTCAACAGCGCATTGCGACAGGCCCGGACCACCGACACAGCCAACCCCACCGCCGCCTTTCCCCCGGTCAGATGGCGGCCGATCAGCGCTTCGGGATTGTCCATTTTGCGCGCGGCGCAGGAATAGGGGATCTTGACGAGGATCAGCCCCATATCCTCATCCGACCGGCTGCTCCACGGCCGGGTCAGATCGCGAAACACGATGTCTCCCTCGGCCAAATCCACGTGCCAGTTTGATTGGGCGATCCGGCTGTGCCCCCGGTCGGCGATGGTCATCACAAAGGCGTCGCGGTCAGGCGCCGCCCAGGCCCCCGCCCGGCCCGATGCACTGGTGGCCAGCGCCGGGGTCGAATCGATCAGGACCATGCCCATGTCGCCGATTTCCACGCGCCGCATCCGGGCATGAAAGGATCGCTGATCGCGCGGGGTGACGATCAGGTCGGACAAGGTGTCGCTGCCCAGTTGCGACCAGCGCGACTGGCGCTGCGGCAGGGGAACGGACTGTGTATCGAATTCATAGAAGCTTGATTGAACCAAGGCTTCTCTCCCATGCCTTATGCCGGACAGGTTCCTGTCTCTTGCACCCGCAAGCCTATGCCTCGCGCCGAACGCGCACAAGCGGCTTAATCACCCGCCAACACGCCCTTCATCGCATTCAGCGTGGCCTCGGACATAGGCGCATAATCAGCATAGCGCGGCAGGGCCGGGTCGAAATGATCCCATTTCACCGCCTGCTTGGTATAGATCACCGCTTGCGGGCTGACCTGATCGGGATCGTCGAGCGAACCTGACTGCACCATGATCATTTCACCCGGCAGCGAGCCAGAGGTGAAAATGCGCCCGCCGCAAATGCCGCAAAAATGGCGCGTCACGCTGCCGCCGCTTTCACCGTAATTGGTATAGGTGGTCGGCGTGCCGATGATGATCAACTGGCTCTGATGGATGCCGATGATGGTGGTGTGGCCGGTGCCGGTCGCCTTTTGACAATCCCTGCAACAGCATTGCTGCTCGAACAGGCTGGGGCCTTGCAGGTGGTAACGTATGGCACCGCAAAGGCAGCCGCCTTCGTGGACTGTTCCCGCTTCGATCATGGTCTTGCTCCTCTCGCCGTGTCTTCGCACGTGTATGCGCGAGAATGGGCAGGATCGGACCGATGCACAAGCCCGCTTGGGAAAGATGCGGTTTGTCGTTTTGCGCCTTGTGGTTGTCGCGCCGCGCAAAGACAGCACGCGCCCCTCCCGCATAGGCTGCACTCCATACTATCGGAGGATGCTCTTGTGACAGGTTCACTTCAAAGCAAGATCGACACGGCGGGCGGGCCGCTGGCCATGATGCGCCATGCGCAGACCGGGCCTTATGTTTTCCCCATCCCGGCCGAATTTTCAAACTGGCGCGAAGAGCAGCGCGCATGGCGCGAGGGTGTCGCGCTGATGGATCAATCCTTTCACATGACCGACCTTTATGTCGAAGGCCCCGATGTCATCGCCTTCGTCTCCAGCCTTGCCATCAACAGTTTCAAGGGCTTTGGCGATAACAAGGCAAAGCAGTTCATCGCCTGCGGTCCCGATGGTCATCTGATCGGCGATATGATTATCATGGGGCTGGGCGAGCAATCGGTGAATATCATCGGCCGCCCCACGGTGGCGAACTGGATCGAATATCAGGCCTCGCTGGGCCAGTATGACGTGCGTTGCACCCGCGACGAACGCAGCGTGCAGAACCCGAGAGCACGCAAGACCTTCCGCTTTGAAATTCAGGGGCCTGATGCATGGGCCTTGCTGGAAAGGCTGAACGGCGGCCCCATTGACCAGCCGCGCTTTTTCCAGATGGGACAGGTCAACGTCGCGGGGCGCTCCTATCGCTCGCTGCGGCATGGCATGGGCGGGGCGCCGGGGCTGGAATTCTGGGGCCCGGTCGAACATTATGACGAAGTCAAACACGCCATTCTGGAGGCGGGCACTTCCTTCAACCTGAAACAGGTGGGCGCGCGGGCCTATGGCAGCGCGGCGGTGGATTCAGGCTGGCTGCCCTGCCCCATGCCCGCGATCTATTCGGGCGAGGCCATGCGGGCCTATCGCGAATGGCTGCCCGCGCAATGCTTCGACGGCATCGCCTCGCTGGGCGGCAGTTTCGTCTCGGAGCGGATCGAGGATTATTATTTCACGCCATGGGAATTGGATTACGGACGCCTGATCCGCTTTGACCATGATTTCATTGGCCGCGAGGCGCTGGAAAAGCTGGCCGACACGCCCCAGCGCAAGAAAGTCTCCATCGTGCTGAACCCGGATGACGCAACGGCGGTCTATCGCAGCCAGATGAGCCTTGGCCACAACGGCAAAGCGATGGAGATGCCGACCGCCCATTATGCCGCCTATCCCTATGATGCGGTGTTCAATGCTTCGGGCGATCCGGTGGGCATTTCGACCTATTGCGCCTTTCTCGCCCCCGATGCCGCATGGGTCAATCTGGCCGTGGTGGACGAGGCCCATGCCGCGGTCGGCACCCAGCTCACCATCCTTTGGGGCGAACCGGGCGGCGGATCGTCGCGCCCCACCGTCGAACGACATGTGCAGATGCCCCTTCGCGGCACCGTCGCCGGTTGGCCTTTCTCCAAGGTCGCCCAAACCGGCTATCGCCCCGGCTGAGCCTTCCCCACCTTGCCTTTATTCCCACAGGAACGCCCCATGTATCCCTTCACCGACGGAAGCTATGCCCCCAAAAACGGCTGGTATGTCGCCGCCTTCTGCCATGAAGTGGGCGAGGAACTGCTCAGCCGCTGGATTCTCAACCAGCCTGTCGTCCTCTACCGCAAGGCGGATGGGACGGCGGTTGCGGTGCAGGGCCGCTGCCCCCACCGCCATTTCCCCTTGGGCGCGAGCAGGCGTGTGGGCGATGCCATCCAATGCGCTTATCACGGCATCACCTTTGATGCGGCGGGCGCCTGTACCTTTGTGCCCAGTCAGGAAAAGATACCGGGCGTCTATTCCATCAAAGCCTATCCGCTGGTCGAACGCGGGCTTTGGGCATGGATATGGCCGGGCGATCCGGCGCTGGCCGATGAAAGCCTGGTCCCCGATATGGGCGACATAGGCTACTCCCTGCCCGGCTATCATGCCCGCGCGCTGTTTTACCATCATGTCGAGGGGCGCTATCAATTGCTCAACGACAATCTGCTCGACCTTTCGCATCTGGGCTATCTGCATCACAGTTCGATCGGCACGCCCGATGATGCCGCCACGCCCGAAACGCGTGAGGCCAATAATCGCTTTATTCGCAGCCGCCGCATCATGCGCAATACGCTGCGCCCGGCGGTCGTGGATTGGCAGACGGATTTCGCAGGGCCGATTGACCGGGTTTCGGGCATGGATTTCCATTTCCCCGGCTTTCACGCAGGCATCGCCGATGTGCTGGTGGCCCAAGGTCATGCCCGCGCCGGTGAATTGCTGCGATCAAACCGGGTGTGGCATGCGGTGACCCCGGCCGGGCGGACCACGACCAATTACTTCTTCGCCATGGCCTCGCCCGATCCGAAGGCTTTGGATGAGGCCGAATCCTATCTGAAACCGGTGATCGAAGAGGATATTTTCGCCACAGTGGAGATCGAAAAGATCATTTCGACCCTGGATGAATTGCCGCCGGAACTGATGCTTAAAAGCGACGGCACCGCGGTTATGGGGCGCCGCGCCCTACAGCGCATGATGGACGCCGAAAGGCAATGAACCATGCGGAGCAGGCGCGACAGTCAGTTGTTTTGAATGTTTGAGCGGGTTTTGGTCGCCCGCCTTGCCTCATCCGCCGCATCGGTTGTCGGGCTCGCCATCGGCTGAGGCGAAGCGCATTTTGCCATAGGCTGCCCTTTCATATCCATGGGGGGCATGCCTGCGCCTTGCGTTGCCGCGCCCGTATGTGCGCCGCAACGCATCTCGCCCGCCTTGCCGAGTTTGACATCGACGCCCTTGAGAGGCGCTCCGGCCCATAATGGTGATGCATTAAGAAGAAACAGGGCCGCAGTCGCCATGCCAATGAGTTTTTTCATCGCTTGCGCCTCCTTGTCTTGCGGGCAATGGCGATGCCTGATGGCCATGCCTCGTGGGGAGCAAGCGCATTATATACCCATAGGACCATGAATGCAGCGACAACGAGAGGTGCCTCGTAATATTACCTATCGCCTCATGCTGACTGTTCCGAACGGATCTGCGCCTCCAGACGGCGGCGGACTTTCAGCGCGCCATTGTCCACCCGCGCGCTGATTTCCATGGGCAAGGTCACGCCGGATTGGAAAACCTGCTCGATGGCTTCGATGGCGGCGCTGTCCTCGGGCTGGATGCGGGTGCCCATGCCCAGATTGATCTGGCCCAATGCAGGATTTTCGAGCCCGAAACTGCGCGTGGTGATGACGAAATAGCGCAGGCTCGTGGGACCGGCCGGGGTGATCATATGGAGGAAATTGTTGATGCCCAGCAGCTGCCCGCTGGCCGCATCATGCACCGCGCCGCCGGTGCGGATCATCGCCGGGCCCAGATATTCGGCGTCGAAATGCTGATGGACCGGCCCGTCCTGTTCGGGAAACTGCATCTTGAGCAAGGGGTTGAGAGGCAGGTTCTCGCCCTTGCGCTGGACGGTCAGGCTGTGGTCGGTCTCGATCACGGCAACCGGGATTTGCGCAACCTTCTCGCCGCCGGGGATCGTCGTGGCATGGATGAAGGTGACATGGCTGAGATCGAGCAGGTTTTCGATCAGCAGAGTGTAGCGCGCAGCCACTTCGCAGACCGGATGCTGTTCACAGGCCCAATCCGGACGCCCTAGCCCCACCGCGCCCAGATCGGGAAGAAGCGCCGGATCGGCCAGATCGGCCCGGCCGGTCCAGATCCACACCAAATCACCCCGCTCGACCACCGGATAGCATCGCAAAGATGATTTCTGCGGCACACCGCTCTGGCTGGGCACCAGCACGCAGCCGCCATCCGCGCCATAGGTGAAGCCGTGATAGCCGCATTGCACATGGTCGCCCACCAGCCGCCCCTTTTCCAGCGGAAAGGCGCGGTGCGGGCAAATGCCCGACAGGGCCACGGCCTCGCCCCCTTCGGTGCGATAAAGCAGCACCCGCTCGCCCAGAATATCGCGGGCCAGCAAGTCGCGCTCCACCTCGGCGCTATAGGCCGCGACCCACCACTGGTTGCGCGGATAGGGTTGATCGACGTTGAGCGGATAGGTTGGCGAGGTCATGGCATTCTCCCGAGTGTCGCCCTTTGGGCCTGCCTTTGTTTGTCACACGACAAAGATATTTGTCAATCGACAAACTTACTCTCTCTTGCACTGTAACGGCGGCCACGGCATGACCTTCCCCATGCATCGCCCCAGAGCCACCAACACCCGCTATGACGGAGCGGAAAACCGCCGCCTCGTGCTGGAGGCGGCGCTGAGCGTCTTTTCCGACCTTGGCTTTGCCGGGGCCAGCACGCGGGCCATCGCCGCGCGGGCCGGGATCGAACAGGGCCATCTGGCCTATTACTTCCCGTCCAAGCTGGCCCTGTGGCAACAGGTGATCGAGGCCTTTGCCCGCGAGGGGGAAGCCTATCTGGCGGCCCATCTCACGCCCGAAATGCTGGCCGATCCGCGCCAGGCGGCGCGGCAGGTTTTGCCCGGCTATCTGCGCAGCTATGCCAATAATCCGCGCCTGACGCGGCTGATGCTGCAGGAGTTTTCGGTCCTGTCCGAAAGGCATGAATGGGTGGTCGAAACCATGGGCAGGCCGGTATGGGAAAGGCTGCGCCCCTTGTTTCAGGCTCTGGCCGAGGCAGGGGCGCTGGGCGATGCAACGCCCGAGATCGCTTATTTCAGCATGATCGGGGCAGCCCTTATCACTTTCGGCAATCCCGACCTGATCGGGGCGATGACCAGCGCCGATCCGTTGGAAGCCAAGTGGATCGATCGCGCAATTGAGCATATGATGGGGCGTATTCTGGCGCCGACATAGCGTGGGCCAATGCGCTTTGCCCTCCGGACCGGGGTCCAGAGGGCAAAGCGTGATTGCAGATCAGAATTTGGCGTCCACAACCAACCCCACCGTGCGCATCGCCTGCGAGGTCAGCCAGGCAGTCTGATAGCTGCCATTGTTGCTGATCGCGGTGACAAAGCCGGTGTTGAACAGGTTACGGGCAAAGACCGCCGCGCTCCACCGCCCATCGGCATCGCGCACGCCGATCTGACCCCCGGCAATGCCATAGGCGCGCTGGGCCGTCAGCGGATCGCCGTTGGCGCTGAAATTGACCGAGCTGCGATAATTGTAATTGGCCTTGATAAAGCCGGTCATAGTCGCGCTGACGGGCACGTCATAGCTGGCATTGACCGAGAAGGTGAACTTCGGGCTGTTGGGCAGCGTGCGCCCGGTGTTGTTCATGAAGCTGGTGGCCGGAACGGTGGTCGATGTGCCGGGAATGGTGGTGCTGACAAAGCATCCGGGCTGGCCGGAATAGTTGCAGGTGCCATTGGGGAAATAGGCAAAGATGGCGTCGATAAAGGCCATGTTGCCGCCGATGGTGAGGCGCTGGGTCGGGCGGGCGGTGAAGTCCATTTCCACGCCCTGCGTGCGCACTTTGCCCGCATTGGCGATCTGGAGAATGGCAAGATTGGTGCCGTTAAAGATAAACGGCGTTGCCACCTGCGTCTGGAAATCCTGAATATCGGTGTGGAACGCATCGATGTTGAACACCAGCTTGCGATCAAACCATGCGGTTTTCAGGCCCACTTCGTAATTGGTGGGAATTTCGGGGTTTGAGAACAGGGGCTGGCCCAGCGCATAGCCGCTGACCAGACCGATGCCCGGCCCCTTATAACCGCGCGAATAGGTGGCATAGGCCATCACATCGGGCGTGATCTTGTATTCCATGCCCAGCTTATAGCTGAAATTGTCGGCCTTGCGGTTGCTGGGATAATTGGTCTGGTCAAAGGCCAGCGGGGCCGCGCCGGGGAAAGGATTGTCGGTGGGGCTGACCAGCGTGCGGTTATAGTTGATCATGGTCAGATCGTCATGGGTATAGCGCCCACCCACGATCACTTTCCAATTGCTGGCCAGATTGATGTTGCCCTGACCAAACAGAGCATAGTTGAGCGTCTGGATATCGGGCTGGGCCTTGCGGCTGTAAATCGCGCTCGATGCGGGCAGGCCAAGCTGGCCCTGCTGCGGATAGGCCGCCTTCAGGTTCTGGTTGAAGTAATAGAGGCCCACCACATAATCGACCAGCCCCCGCTTGGGCGAGGCAAAGCGCAATTCCTGCGTCAATTGCTGCTGGGCTTCATCGGCGCCGTTGATCGGGAAGAAAGGCGTGTCGGTAAAGCCGGTGTCGGTGTTGTCATGGATGATCCAGCGGCGGAAGGCCGTGATCGAGGTCAGCGTGTAATCGCCGATCGACTTGTTGATTTCCGCCGAACCGCCCCATTGCACCATGTTGAGATAGACCGGCCCGCCGACATTGGTCTTGCGATTATCGAGGCTGGGCACGATGTTATAGGCGTTCATGCGCTGGACCACATAATTGGTCGGCGAGGCGCCCGTCGTGCCGACAATCACCGATTGGCAGCAGTCCGAATTGTGCTGTCCCCAATCCAGCGCCAGCAGGACCGAGAGATCATCGCTCGGCTTGTAGAGCAGCTTGGTGCGAAAACCGCCCTCGGACTGTCCGCCCAGCGTCTTGCCGGTATACACGTTCTGGATGAAACCGTCGCGGTGGTTGAAATAGCCGTTCACGCGCCAGGCCAGCTTGTCATTGACCGGCAGGTTGACCATCGCCTCCAGCTTGGTTTCATTGTCCGTGCCATAGGAAGCGCGGGCGCTGGCCTCGAATTTCTGGATCGGGTTCTTGGTGGTGATCGACACCACGCCCGCCGAACCGCCCTTGCCGAACAACATGCCCTGCGGCCCGCGCAGAATATCGACCTGCGCAATATCGGCCAGATCGCCCGTGCCCATGCCCGGACGGCCCAGCACCACGCCATCGACCACCACGCTCACGCTCTGTTCGGTGCCATCGGCAAAGGCGAAAGTGCCCACGCCGCGAATGGCGAAACCTTCGCCGCGCACGCTGTTCGATTCGGCAAACTGGACGCTGGGCGCAAGGAAGCGGATGTCGGTGATATTGCTCAGATTGGCGGCTTTCAGCACTTCGCCGCTGACCGAGCTGACCGCGACGGGCACGTCCTGAAGGCGCTCGCTGCGCTTTTGTGCGGTCACCACAATATCGACCACGCCTGCGTTCTGATCACCTTTGGCAGGCGCGGCGGCATGGGCTGAGGTTCCGACCGCGCCCAGCATCAAGGCGGCAAGCGAAATCGACACGGCGAATTTGGTTTTCATGGTCCATCTCCCAATTATTTTATGTTTTCAATGTTTTGAAAAGGCATTCCGCGATGCCGACACATGGCCGGACAGCATCGGCTGCTCTTTCAGAAGTCTCTCATCCCCGCCGCCTGCTTTATGTATGCAATCAAGGACAATTCCCCGATCAACGCATGCAGTTCGGCGCTTCTATGGCGACGAGGTATTTCAGGTTTACAGCGCTGTCAAATCGGAATCGCAGCAATGTATGCAGGAAATCGATTTTCTATATATTTTGCGCACAATGATTCCAATCTTCGGATATTTATCCTTGGACATATTCCGAACTGCGAACACAAACTTGCTCCGTGTATACAAATGTAAGCCTCCACATCGGCCAAAGATAGGAAGTCAGGCATGGCCGGTGCTCGGCCAAGTGGAACGATCGTCATGAGCCGAACAGGCACCGCAGGCTTTTGAACCGGGGAGCAAGACCCCACTTGCGCAAAGGTTTGCGCATGGTATGGTCCGCCTATGCGCAACCACCTCCGCTCCCCCGCCCTGCTCGCCGCCCTGATCTTTGCCGGATCGGCGCTTAACAGTCACGCCGCAAAGGCAAGCACCGGCTGCGCGGATCTGGCCCATGCCGACCTGTCCGATCTGGTGATCGAAAGCGCTCGCAGGAATATGGCAGGCCCCGCCCCGCTTGCCGCCATGCCTGCTGGGGTGAATATGCCGCCCGCCCCAATCCTGCCCGCTCATTGCGAGGTGATCGGCCATACCGAACAGCGCACTGGCCGCGACGGACAGAATTACGCGATCCGCTTTCATCTGCGCCTGCCCGATGATTGGAATGGCCGCTTCTTCTTTCAGGGCGGCGGCGGCAGCGATGGCGAATTGGGCGATGCCATTGGCACAATGGGCGTCGCGCCGCTGGCACTGGCGCGCGGCTATGCGGTACTTTCGCAAGATTCAGGCCATGACAATACCACCAATTTCGATCCCAAACGCGGCGGTACGCTGGCCTTTGGCTTCGATCCGCTGGCCCGGGCCAATTACGGCCATGCCTCGCTGAAAAAATCAGTAACGGCGGCCCGAAAAGTCATTACCGCCCATTATGGCAAGGCCCCGCAGCACAGCTATTTCGTTGGCTGCTCAAAGGGAGGACAGGAAGGACTGGCGCTGGTTCAGCGCTATCCCTCCCTGTTCGACGGGGTGGTGGTGACGGCGCCGGGCCTGTCCCTGCCTCGCGCCGCGATTGGCGAGGCGTGGAACACCAAGAGCTTTGCGTTTTCCGCCGCGAACGGGCACGGTCCGCTTACCCCGCTCAATATCGCGCATGGGTTTTCCGATGGCGATTTTGCGCTCGCACGGCGGGCGATGCTGCGCGCCTGCGACAAGCTGGACGGCCTGGCCGACGGCATGATTCTGGCCGTGGGCCAATGCACCTCGGCCCGCGTTTTGCCCGCATTCAACGCCATCCGCTGCAAGGGCGGCAAGACGAACGCCTGCCTGACCAGCGCTCAAATCACCGCACTGCAACGCGTGAACAATGGCCCGCGCGACAGCAAGGGACATGTACTTTACGCCGGTTTCCCATGGGATGCCGGATGGGGCGCGGCCGACTGGCGCATGTGGCAATTGGGCACGGCCGATGGGCGGATCCCCTCGCTCAACATGCTGCTGGGCGCGGGATCGCTGGCCTCGGTATTTTCGGTTCCGCCGCAAGCTGTTGCACCCGGCGCGGAGAGCGGCCTGGCGTTTCAGATGGGCCTTGATATGGACAAGGTCGAAGAGCGCATCCTGACGCGCGGCGACGATTTTGCCGCGTCGGGCTGGGAGGATATTTCCGCCCGCTCAACCGATCTGACGGGTTTTCTGGGCCATGGCGGGCGGCTGATGGTGCTGCATGGCGGCTCGGACCCGGTGTTCTCCATCGCCGATACGCTGGACTGGTATCGCGCCATGCTGGTCCGTAACGGCGATGCAGCCCGGCGCGGCACGCGTTTCTTTGCAGTGCCGGGCATGAACCATTGCACCGGCGGCCCGGCCACAGACCAGTATCAGGCGTTTGACGCAATGGTCGCATGGGTGGAGCAAAAGCAGGCGCCAGAAAGACTGATCGCCCGCGCAGGCCCCGCATCCCCCTTTCCGGGGCGAGAAAGACCACTTTGCGCCTTTCCCAAAATCGCCCGCTATCGCGGCCATGGCGACCCGGAAAAGGCGGAAAGTTTCACCTGCAGCTGACCCGGTTCAATGCGCGCGATAGAAGCGGATCACCACCGAAGGATGGGCCGGGTCCTTGCCGCCTTCCAGTCGGCTGATCCACGCCCCGTGATTGAGCCAGCCATAGCGCCCCATCGGCGCCTCGAACCGGGGCGAGGTGAAAGCAGGCGTGAAAGGCTGGCCCTTTTCCGGACAGAATTGGCCATGGTTGACCACATTAAACATCACGCCATCCTCGGTTTGCAGGAAATAGTCGGCATGCAGATTGCTGCACCCTGCAGCGCTCTGCAATTGCCAGTCCCAACCGCCGGGAACGACCTTGCCCTTGATCGCCGGGCCGGAAAACTGTCCGCCGATAATGGGGATATAGCCACGTTGACCAAAGGCGGTTTGGCCCACCTCGACACGGGGCGCCAGCAGGACCTCGGCTTCAAACATAAACTCCAGTTGCGGCGCGGGCGGCGACGGTTCGACCGCCCCCGCCGCAGTGGTCAAGGATAAGGCCGATACGGCGACAAGTTTTAAAAAAGACATGATACAATCTCCCCCTGCATTGTGATTGTCGGCTGTTGTAAAGCAAACGTTTGTGCATTCCAAGGATGACTGACATGGGCAAGAGCATTTTCACTGGCGACCGCCGCACCGCCCTGCGCTGGATGAGCTGCGCGATGGCGACACTGCTGCCTGGCGGATCGTTGCGGGCAAACGAAGCGGGCGCAATCGCGGGTCTGCCTTTTGTCGATCCGGAACTGCGCGATGCGGCCCGACATATCATCGCCATGACCAGCGGTTTCTATCCGATGGGCGCCGCCAAATTGCCGATGCTGCGCGGTGCCATTGCGACTGCCAGACTTCCCGAACGCCCCGCCGTACCGATCCGCACCGCGATGGTGCCCGTAGGCGGCGGAATGGGCGAGGTTAAAGTCTATGTGCTGAACGAGCGCGCAGGCGCTGCGCCGCGTCCGGCCATTCTGCACACCCATGGCGGGGGCTTCATCACCGGCTCGGCCCTGCTGGAAATGCCCGGCCTGGTCGAATTGGCGCAGGAGCTCGACTGTATCATCGTCTCGGTGGAATATTCGCTGGCGCCCGAGGCGACATGGCGGGTGTCCATGGAACAGAATTACGCGGGCCTGCTCTGGCTGCATACACAGGCCGCTGGGCTGGGCGTGGACCGGGCGCGGATTGCCGTGGCGGGCGAAAGCGCCGGTGGCGGGCACGCCGCGCTGCTGGCCCAAACCGCGCGCGACCGGGGGCAGGTGCCGTTGGCGTTTCAATGCCTGATCTATCCGATGCTGGATGATCGCACCGGTTCGACATGGCAACCGGCGCCGGGTCTGGGGCGCATCGGCTGGGATGCGGATGCCAATCGCTATGGCTGGCGCGCGTTTCTGGGGCAGGCAGCGGGTGGGGCAGGAGTTCCCTCGCGCGCGGTTCCGGCCCGCGCCGCCAGCCTCGCGGGCCTGCCGCCGGCCTTCATCGGCACCGGCTCTATCGACCTGTTCGCCCGCGAAGACATCGCCTATGCGCAGCGCCTGACGGCCGAGGGCGTGCCCACCCAATTGCTGGTCCTGCCCGGCGCCTTCCACGGTTTTGACAAGGTGATGCCCAAGGCATGGGTCTCGCGCCAGCTATTGGCCGCACGCCTGGCGGCTTATCGCCGCGCCTTTGGCCTTTGATCCGGGTTTTGCTTGCCCGAACAAGGCGGGGCGATACATTGCAGGCCAAGCACAGGGAGCCAACGGATTGAACAGCCCGACGAATATCAAGCAATTGGCCGAAATGGCCGGGGTTTCCGCAGGTACCGTGTCGCGCGCACTTTCCGGTTCGGGACGGGTCAGCCCCAAGACGCGCGAAAGGATCATCACGCTGGCACAAAAGCTGGGCTATCAGCCCAATCTGCTGGCGCGCAACATGCGGATGCGCAAGACCAGCACGGTGGGCATGCTGGTGCCGCTGGGCCATGATGATCTTCAGCATCTTTCCGATCCGTTTTTCAATACGATGAGCGGCTATCTGGCCGATGCGCTGGCCGATCACGGCTATGACCTGCTGCTCTCGCGCGTCATCCCTTCGGATGGGCGCTGGATCGAGAATTATGCCCGATCCGGCCGGGTCGACGGCGTGCTGATCATCGGCCAATCCAATCAGTTGGCGGTGATCGAGGCGACCTCTTTGGGCTATCACCCGATGGTCGTGTGGGGCGGTCAGGTTCCGGGGCAGCATCATTGCTCGGTGGGTTCGGACAATCGCGCGGGCGGAATGATGGCCGCGCGCCATCTGATCGAGCAGGGGTGCCGCCGCATCGCCTATCTGGGCCCGGTGGAGGGGCCGGAATTTGGCGCAAGGCTGGATGGGGTGCAACAGGCGCTGGCGATTGCCGGACGGGGCGAGGAACTGCAGATCATGCCTTCGCATTGCGAACCGGCCGCCGCCTATGACGATGCGCTGGGGCTGCTGCGCGCTTTGCCGGTGATGCCCGACGGCATTGTGGCGGCCTCGGACGTCACCGCAATCAGCGTGATCCGCGCTTTGGGGACATTGGGGCTGCGCGTCCCGGATCAGGTGAAGGTGATCGGCTATGACGGCCTGCCGCTGGGCGAGCTGGTGACGCCTCCGTTGACAACGATCGATCAGCAATTGCGCCATGGCGCGCGGGTCATGGTGGACCTTTTGCTGAAACGCATGGCCGGGGAGCCGACCGGCAGCGTGCTGATCGACCCCCAACTGATCCGGCGCGAATCCACCTAAATCCGCCCGATATCATCGCTCAGCCGCAGGGTAAGCCAAGGCGCGGGGCTGCCACCAAAGGCTTTGCGGCGCCCGGCGGCATCCAAAGGCACCGCATCGGGGGCAATGCCGGGCAGATCGGCAAAGCTGGTGACGCGACCATCGCTCAAAACCCACCAGCTATAGGCCTGCCAGGGGGCCTCTTCGGGATTGCCCGCGATCAGCGCGCCGCCGTTGATCGGGCGAAACGGCCCAAGCGGCGAGGCCCCCACCAGCCCATAAAGGCCGGTCGGCCCCTGCGGCCCATCGGCGGCAAAAACTTTGCGCTGGGTGGACCAGAACAGGTAATAGCGCCCATCGATTTGGCGCATATGGGGCCGCTCTAATTCATTGTTCAGCCCATCGGCATCGACCAGCGGCGACAACAGGCGCCATGGTCCCAGCGGCCCATCCGAAGATTGCGCCACCCCGATCAGGCCATTCCATGGAGAGGTCGAGCCCGCCTTTGAAGCGGTGAACAACAGGTAATGCTCGCCGCTGAGCGGATCGCGAAAGCAGCAGGGATCGCGGAAGGCCTTGATCGTTCCGGCCCCTCCTTCGCTTCCCTGAACGCGCAGGTATAGGGCGCCATCGGCGGCAACCGCCTCCTCCGGGGCGCTCCAATCCTTGATGGCGGGCCGATCAGCGTGCCAGATCAGGGTGCCCTGCGAGAAGAAGAGGCGCTGCTCAAAACTGGGCGCCGCTTCGCCCCGGCGTCCGGCGGCGGTGAACCAGCACAGGACCCGCTGCTGCTCGGCATCATAAAGCGCGCTGCCCGACCATTCCCGGCTGCCGGGCGTGTGACCTTCGGGAAAGGCCGGGCCGTGGTCGATCCAGCCGGAGCCATCGGCGGCTTCAAGCAAAAGGTGGATACGGGCGATGGCGTGGCGGTCCTCCGGGTCGAGCAGAACCGGCGCAGCCAGCGCGAACCAGAGGTGGCCTTGCGCAAAGGTGTGTGCATGGCCATCGGTATCCTCGACAGGCCACATATCCCATATGTCGAGATCCGGCAGGCGATCTGCACATTGACGGCGAGCGAAGGCAGGGATGGTCGTGGCGGGCGATGGGACACAACGCGACGCATGGTCGCGGGTCCAGCGAAAGGCGGGCAGGTGATGCGAATCAGCCACATATTGCAAACGTTTGTTCATTTGATCCTCTCGAAAATCCCTTCACGCCCGAAATAGCGCTTCAAGATCAGTATTTTGCCGGAATTCCTGCGCCATCTCACACCGGAAAGACGCCGAACAAATTCCCTCTAGGCAACCAATGCTATCGATTGTAACAGATGCGCAATCGGTTGTGCAACTACTCTGAGTCGCCTGCAACAACCGTACGAGAGCGGCGCCGAACAAGGCGCTGGAAAACACAGGACCGATCCTGGGAGGATGCCATGAAATATTCTGCAATCTTGCTTGGCAGCGTCGCGCTGTCCGCCCTGACAACCCCCGCCTTGACCACGCCCGCCTTCGCACAGGAGGCGACAGCAAAGGACGAACCGCTCACCACCGAAATCGTCGTGACCGCGCAAAAGAGCAGCGAGAAACTGTCCAAGGCCCCGATCTCGGTCAGCGTCGTTTCGCAGCTCGCGCTCGACCGGCAATCCATCACCAGCGCCGACCGGCTGGTATCGACCGTGCCCTCGCTCCAATTGAGCCAGAACGGCTTTTCCATTCGCGGCATAGGCAGCAACAATGCCTTTTCCGGCTATTCCACCGTCGCCACCCAGTTTGACGGCATTTACAACCCCTCCTCGGTCGCGCTGGGTCTGGCCATGTTCGACATCGGCTCGGTCGAGGTGCTGCGCGGGCCGCAGGGCACCGTTTATGGCCGGAATGCGACCGCAGGCGTGGTCAACATCAATTCGGCCGATCCGGGCCGGAATCTGGGCGGCAGCGCCAGTCTGCAATATGGTCGCTTTAACGAAATCCGCGCGCAGGCCGCCGTCGATCTGCCGGTCAGCGATACGTTCGGCCTGCGCATCGCGGCCTTTCGCCAGATCAATGACGGCTATGGCCCGCAATTGCACGGCGCACGATTTGACCAGACCGATCTGGCGGGCCTGCGCGTAACGGCCAAATGGGCCATCACCCCGACGCTGACATGGCGCGTATCCGGATCTTATGGCGAAAACAACGGCACGGTGCCCGCCGTCTATCTGCGCAATTACAATTATTATCCGCAAGCCAATCTGACCACCGGCAGCTTTGGCCCGGTCACCATCATCCCCACCAGTTTTGACACCATCAATCCGGGCCTGGATCAGGTGTCCGCCAACCGCATCAATGTCAAAAGCTATGATGTCCGCTCAAAACTCAACTGGCAGGTCGGCGACGGCCTGAGCCTGACCTGGCTGGCTGGTTATTCCTCGCTGGTGAACAATGGCGTGGCGGCGGCCTCGGGCGTGTTCTCGCAGGAATACATCAATCACAAGACCAATAGCTGGTCCCACGAACTGGACGTCAATTTCCAGCGCGGCCCGGTCAAGCTGGTGACGGGCGCCTATATCTATCAGGACGAAATCCCCTCGGGCCAGCGCCTGCTGCATGCGGGCAACACCGCGCCCGCGCCTTTTGCCAGTGTCTACAATATCTTCGGCCCGCTGGTGGCCAGCACCGGCAATCAGATCGGCACGATCAATGCGGTCGACGTGGTCAACACCTATTCCGGCGAGGGCAGCAAATCGCGCGCCCTGTTCGGGCAGGGCACATTCTCTCTGAGCGACCGCCTGCGCGCCACGGCGGGCCTGCGCGCCACATGGGATGATGTGAACGGCCGCGAACAGCAACTGGTCTGTCCCGGCGCCACGGTCACGCGGGCCAATATCAACGCTTCCTCATGTCCGGGCGGTTTTGCCATCGCCTATACCGATGATCGAGGCCGCAGCGCCGCCAGCTTCAGCAAGGTAAGCTGGAAGGCGGGGCTGGACTATGACCTGACGCCGGGCATTCTGGCCTATGCCACGGTTTCCACCGGCTATCGCGGCGGCGGCCTGCAATCGAGCGGCAATCCGGTGAGCTATCGCCAATATGCCCCCGAAACCGTCACCAATTATGAAGCTGGCCTGCGCGCCAAGCTGTTGAATGATCGCCTGTTCATCGGGCTTTCCACCTATCAGATGGACTATAACAACCTTCAGGTTTCCTCGGTGGTGGTCGATCCGGTGCAAGGCCCGATTGCCGTCACCACCAATGCGGCCAAGGCGCGCATTCGCGGGGTGGATCTGGAAACCTCCTATCGTCCCAACCGCCATGATACGATTTCAGGCTATCTGGCCTTTATGGATGCCAAATATCTCAGCTTCCCCGGCGCGTCGGACAATCTGCACTCGGCCGATACGATGTATAATATCTTCGCGCCCTTGCTGGGCTATGCCGCTATTCCCTCCGCCTCGGCCGATTATTCGGGCAAGCGGCTGACCAATGCACCGCAATTGAGCGCTCGCTTCAGCTATGCCCATGCCTTCGATCTGGCCTCCGGGGCCAGGATCACGCCCTCGGTCGATTTCTATGCCCAGAGCAAGACCTTTGCCAGCAGCGACAATGCCGTTCAGGGGCGCATCGCGGGCTATACCAAGACCGATCTCAACCTGCGTTATGATGACCCAAGCGGCCATGCCTATGTGAACCTCTATATGAACAATGTCGAAGATCGCCGCATCGCCACAACGGTGGTCCCGGTGTGGAGTTCGACCACCGCCAGCTATGCCCCGCCGCGCACTTATGGCGTGCGTATCGGGTTCAAATATTGAAACTTTCCTCTGAACATGCCATTCCCATCGCGCCGGTCGCCAGGTGATCGGCGCGATGGCCCCCGCCCTTATGCGGTGTGACGAAAGGAATGATCTTTGGTCTGGAGCAGACGTCACATCATGGGGGCGGGATTGGCCGCCCTTGCCGGAGCCATCATGACCAAGCCCGCTTTGGCCGCAGCGCCGCTTATGATCCCCGAGGGCGGCGGCCCCTTGCCCGCGCCATGGTTGCAGGCGGAACGTGTGCCGCTGTGGCCGATGAGTGTGTCGGGCGCGGGTTTTACCCCTCGCCCGCGTCGGCCGGACTGGCCCCAGACCTTTCTCAGCAATATTGCCGAGCCGGAATTGCGCCTCTTCCGCCCGGCGCGCCCTCTTGGCAAAGCCTTGCTGGTAATTCCGGGCGGCGCGTATAATTTCGTCTCGATCCGCAATGAGGGCGTCGATGTCGCCCGCGTCTTCAATGCGGCTGGCTATCACGTCTATGTTCTGGCCTATCGCCTGCCGGGCGAAGGGTGGGCGGACCGCGCCGATGTGCCGCTGCGCGATGCACAGCGGGCCATGCGCGTCATCCGCTCCCGCGCGGCGCAAGACCGCGTTTCGGATCAGGACATTGCGGTCATAGGCTTTTCCGCCGGTGGCCATCTGGCCGCATCGCTGCTGACCGGGTTTGATGAGAGGATTGGCGCACCTGTGGACGGCGTCGACCGGATCGACGCGCGGCCTCAGGCCGGAATACTGGTTTACCCGGTGATCAGCATGGCGGCGCCCTTTACCCATGCGTGGTCGGCCCAAACCCTGTTGGGCAACGCACCCGAACCCGCGCTGATCGAGCGTCGCTCGCCCGCAGCGCATGTGACGGGCCGGACGCCGCCGGTCTTTCTGGTCCACGCACTGGACGACGATGCCGTGCCTTATCAAAACAGCATGATCATGGCCGACGCGTTGGCCAAAGCCGGTAGCCCCCCCGAAATGCACCTGTTTGCCGAAGGGCGCCATGGCTTCGGCATCGGGCCGTCCAATGGTCCGGCGGGGGAATGGCCGGTGCTGGCGCAAAAATGGCTGCTGCGGCTTTAGGCCCTCCTGCCTCAATTCAGACGCCCGGCCGGTCAAATTGTCATGACTGCGGATCATTATGCGATTTGAGGTGTTATGTCTTAAGACAGGCGGGCGCCTGATGGCAAAAGGGGGCCATTTTTGCGGAAGGTTCAACAAGTTGCGCCGGGGATGGGCGTGAAGTGCAGACTGGGTGGCGCTGACTTTCCTGCTCGCGCCGCTTATGATGTGCGAACTTGCGGTTCTGATTTCGGCTGGTTGGCCTTGGCGCTTGGCGGAACGCTGTTGGCCGGCACCGCGTCCGCCCAGCCCTCGCCCGCTCCGGTGAAAGAACAGGCGTCCCCGCCATCCCCGATCATCACCGACCGCGATTTCGAAGCCGCGCTCCCCTCTCAGGATGCTGCCGCCAGCCCCGCCGCTCCCGTCGCATCGCCCCCCGCCCCGGTTACCGATCCCGACCTTGCCAAGCCGCTGACCCCGCTGACCGATTTCGACAAGGAGCCGCTGCGCGATGAAACCGGTGGGGCCAAGACCGAAAAGGCGCCGACCCTGTCCTATCGCTGGCAGGTCACCGGGCTGGAAAATCTGCGCGATGCCCATCCGGTCGCCCCCATCGACGGCGGCGCGCTGGTGGACAGTTTCTCTACTGTTTCCGCCCTGAAACAGGGCAAGGGCAAAGCCACCAATGCCGCCGCCATCGCCGCCCGGATCGAGCAGGACCGGCAGGCGCTGTCGGATGTCATGGCCTCACAGGGCTATTTCGATGCTGCCATCCAATCCTCCGTTGCCATGCCCGAACAGGGCAAGCCGGGGGATATTGCCGTGTCGCTGGCGGTGGCGCCGGGGCCGCGCTATCGGCTGGGCGCGATCCGTTTTGATGCGCCCGCGCTGATTCCGCCCGATTTGCTCACCCGGCATTTCGGCGTCCATTCCGGCGAGCCGATCGTGGCCGAACGTGTGCTGTCGGCCGAGGCGGAGCTGGGGGTGATCCTGCCCCAATCGGCCTATCCCTTTGCCAAGATCGGCCAGCGCGACATCGAGCTGGATGCCGCCACAGGGATCGGCGACTACACGTTGCCCGTCACGCCCGGCCCGCGCAGCCGCTTTGGCGATATTACGGTCAAAGGGCGCAGGAGCGTGTTCGACGCCCGCCACATCTCCACCATCGCCCGTTTCCGCAAAGGTGAGTTGTATGACAGCCGCCTCATTGACGATCTGCGCAAGGCGTTGGTGGCCACCAATCTGTTCGCCACGGTGACGGTGGAGCCCGCCCAGACCGGCGTCAGCGCGGGCGACAATACCGAATATGCCAATCTGGTGGTCAGCCAGAAGGCCGGACCGCCCCGGTCCCTGTCGGCGCAGGCGGGCTATTCCACGGGCGAAGGCATCAAGGCCGTGGGCAGTTGGAGCCATGCCAACCTCTTCCCGCCCGAAGGCGCCCTTATCGGCAGCGCCACCGCAGGCACCAGCGAGCAGGGCGTATCGGGTACATTCCGCCGCTCTAACGCGGGGCTGCGCGACCGCACGGTCGAAGTGTCGATCAGCGCCAACCACACCAATCTCGACGCCTATGAGGCCTTCACCGGCGCACTCAAAGGCCGCATCTCACGCGCCAGCACCGCCATCTGGCAAAAGCGCTGGACCTACAGCTATGGCTTCGAACTGATCGGATCGAACGAGCAGGATTATGCCTTTGAACAGGCGGGCGAGCGGCGGCGCACCTTCTATATTCTCGCGCTGCCGGGACAGATCACCTATGATCGGTCGAACTCGCTGCTGGACCCCACGCGCGGCTATCGCCTGTCGGCGACACTCTCGCCCGAGGCATCCTTGGGCAGCAACGTCCAAACCTATGCCCGCTCGATCTTTGAAGCCACCGGCTATTACCCGATCGCCGGTAAGCTGGTTCTGGCCGGGCGGGCGCGGGTCGGCATGATCGGCGGGGCATCGCGCGAATCCATTGCGCCATCGCGGCGCTTCTATTCGGGCGGGGGCGGATCGGTGCGTGGTTTCGGCTATCAGGAACTTGGCCCCAAAGACCCTAGCGGCAATCCTATCGGCGGGCGCTCTCAGGCCGAAACCAGCGTGGAACTGCGCTATCGCTTCGGCAATTTCGGCGTGGTGGGCTTTGTCGACAGCGGACAGGTCTTTACCAGCGAGGTGCCCACTTTCAATTCATGGCGTTTTGGCGCGGGCATGGGTTTTCGCTATTACACCAATTTCGGGCCGATGCGCTTTGACATTGCCACGCCGATCAACCGACAGATCGGGGAATCGCGCGTGGCGGTCTATGTCTCCATCGGACAGGCGTTCTGATGGAGCAGATGGAAAATCCGCAGGCCCAGCCGCGATCCCCCCAGTCGCGATCAGCCCTGCTGCATGAGGCCATGCGCTATGCCTTGATGGCCGTGGGCCTCCTGCTCGCGCTGGTGGCGGCGCTGTGGATCTGGCTTTCAACGCAGAGCGGGCGCGATATGGTGGCCGCGCAGATTTCGCGCCTGTCCTTTGCCAATGGCATGCGGGTGCATGTCGATGGCATCGAAGGCTCGCTGCTGGGCGCGCTGACCATCCGCAATCTGGACATTGGCGATCCGGAAGGGCGGTTTTTCCATGCTGAAGGGGTGGCACTGGATTATCGACCGCTGGCCTATATCGGCGGGCATCTGGATATTCGACGCCTGCATATTCCCGCCGCGCGGCTTAATCGCGCGCCGCGTTTGCGGCCCACCCCGCCCAGCAATGCACCGCTGCTGCCCGATCTGGATATCGATCTGGGCCAACTGGCGGTGGACCGGCTGGAAATCGCCCCTGCCCTGACGGGTCAGCGCCATATCGTGAGCCTTCAGGGCCAGGCCCATATCGCGGATCGGCGCGCACAGATCTCCACGCGGGCGGCTGCGCTGGTGGCTCCCGGCGTGGCGGGGGGCGACCGGCTGGCGCTCAAGCTGGATGCCGTGCCGCAGATCAACCGGCTCAACATGGACTTCGCGCTCGATACGCCCGCCGATGGCCTGCTTGCCGCGCTGACCGGTCAGGCCGAGGCGCGCCATCTGCGGCTGGCCGGGCGGGGCGACTGGAAGGCATGGAACGGCTCGCTGGCGGCCAGCGCGGGCGGCAAGCCTCTGGCCGATCTGGTGATCAACGCGCGTTCGGGCACTATTCGCGTGGCGGGCCTCACCCATCCTGACGTATGGCTCAAGGGCCAGAACAGCGCCCTGTTCCAGCCCGAGACGAAAGTGGAGGCCACCGCCGCCTTCGACAAGCGGCAGATGCAGATCAAGGCACAGATCGGCAATGCCAATTTCGCATTGGCCGCCCAAGGCATGGCCGATATGGGCGACAATACGCTGCGCCAGATGCACCTTGCCCTGAGGGTGATGCAGCCGCGTGTGCTGGCCACCAATCTGTCGGGCGATGACATCGCCGCCGACGCCACGCTCGATGGCAGCTTTGCCGCGCCGCGCGTCGCCTATGCGATAAAGGCCGCGCGTATCGGCTTTGGCGCCACACGCATCGACGGCCTTGCCGTTTCGGGCAGCGCCGCGCTGGACAAGGACCATTGGCGCATCCCCGTGAGCGGCACGGCCAATGCCATCACCGGCGTATCGGCCAGCGTGGCGCCCCTGCTCGACCATGTGCACTTTGGCGGGGATTTCGGCTATGCCAACGGGCGGCTGCTCTCGGACAATATCCGCCTGCAATCGAGCCGGATCGACGCGCGTGCCGTGGTGATCGCCGATCTGCCCCGCGCGCTCTATACCGGTACGCTCAACGGCACGGTCAACGGCTATCGCGTCGAAAGCGTGGGCATTTTCAATCTTAACTCGAACATCGGCCTCAAGACGCAGGCCAATGGCGGGTTCCGGCTGGAGGGGCGCGTCAGCGCGCGTTCCACCCGCCTGCTCAGCGATGGGATACAGGGATTTCTGGGCGGCAATGCGCTGATCAGCGCGCGCGTGGGCTATGACAGCGATGGCGTGGCAACGCTCGACGGCCTGACCATCGCCGCGCCCGCCTTTCGCCTTGCCGATGGCCGAGGGCGCTATGACGCCAAGGGGCAGATCGCCTTTGCCGCCAATGCCTCGTCCGACCTCTATGGCCCTATCCGGTTGAGCGCGAAGGGCAGCGTGGCGCAGCCGGTGCTGCATTTGGAAGCGCCCCGCCCCGGCATGGGCGTGGGGATGGCCGCGCTGGTGGCCGATGTGCGCGGGGCCAATGGTGACTATCAGGTGAATGCCAAGGCCGGCAGCGATTACGGCCCCATCGGCGCCGATCTGCTGGTCAACACCGCAAAAGGGCCGCTGGCCGTCGATCTGCGCCCCGGCACCAGCCTTGCGGGCATCGCCATCACCGGCCACGTGCAGCAGCAGGCCGCAGGGCCCTTTGCCGGGGCGCTGGCGCTGGCCGGAGCGGGCGTGAACGGGCGGGTCGATCTTTCCGCCATGGACGCGCATCAGCGGGCGGTGGCCGCCATTTCGGGCCAGAATGTCAGCCTGCCGGGCAAGGCCGGGCTGAGCATCGCGCGGCTGGTGATCAACGCCGATGCAGTGATGGCCGATCAGCCGCAGGTGAACGCCGATGTGCAACTGGCGGGCGCGCGGCAGGGCGATTTTTATCTGGCGCAGACGCGGGCCAACATCACCTATCGCGATGGCGCGGGACAGGTGAAGCTCCTCACCGAAGGGCGCAACCGCTATCCCTTCCGTCTGGCGGCGCAGGGCAGGCTCTCGCCCGATTTATGGCGCATGGCGGTGAATGGGCGGATCAATGGCGTGTCCATCGCCTCACGCGGGGCGATAGAGATCGTACCGCAAAAGGGCGATTATCTGCTGCGTCCCGCCACGCTTTCCGTCAACACCGGCAGTTTGCGGATCGAGGGGCGCTATGGCGCGGCCAGCACGTTGCGCGCGCAGCTTGATGGCGTCGACCTGGCGCTGGTCAACGGCTTTGTGCCCGATCTGGGGCTGGGCGGGCGGATGTCGGGCAGCCTCGATCTCGATCAGGCGGGCGCCGGGGCCATGCCTGCGGCCAAGGCCAACCTTCGCATTGAGGGGATGACGCGCACCGGTCTTTCTGCGGTTTCCACCCCGGTGGACATCACATTGGCCGCGCAACTGGACAATCGCGCGGCCCATGCGCAGGCACTGGTGCGGCGGGGCGGTACGCTGATCGGACAGGCGCAAGTGAATGCCACCCCCGGATTGGCGGATACCGGCACATGGACCAACCGCCTGATGGCCGCGCCGCTCTCGGGCGGGGTGCGCTATAATGGCCCGGCCGATGTGCTGGCATCGCTGGCGGCGCTGTCTGATCAAAGTCTGAGCGGCCCCATCGGCATTGCGGCCGATTTCGGCGGATCGGCCCATGCGCCCAGCATTACCGGCACCGTGCGCGCGCAAAAGCTGGTCTATGACAATGCCAGCTATGGCACGCGCCTGAGTGACATGGCGTTGCAGGGACGCTTCACCAATGATCGGCTAGAGGTGCAGAGCCTCACCGCAAAGGCGGGTGACGGCACGGTGAAGGCCAGCGGCTTTATCTCGCTCAGCGCGCAGCAGGGCTATCCCATACAATTGGGCATTACGATGGCCAATGCTCAGCTGGCCAGCGGCGCGGACCTGTCGGCGAGGGCCAGCGGCGATATCAAACTGACAAACGCGCCGGGGCAATCCCCCACGGTAAGCGGCACGATAGACTTGCCGGAAACACATTACCGCATCGTGCGTCAGGGCTCGGCCAATGTCCCCACGTTGAGCGGTGTGCGCCACAGACCGGCCATCGGACCCGAGCGGATCAGCGGCGATGCCGAACCTGTGCGCTCGCTGCCCTCGAACTGGAACCTCGACATGAGGGTCAGGGCGGATAACCAGATCTTCGTGACCGGCATGGGGCTGGACAGCGAATGGGCGACAAATCTGCATATAGGCGGGTCCAGCGCCAGTCCGGCCATAACCGGCACGGTGCGCGCGGTACGCGGCACGCTCGATTTTGCCGGACACAGTTTCACCATCGACAGCGGCACGATCACTCTCAATGGCGGAGACCTGACCGATCCGGCGCTCAATATCAGCGCGTCGGGCACGATTTCGGATGTGACGATCACGATCGCCATCACCGGCACCGGGCCCAATCCACAAATCGCGCTGTCATCCGACCCCAGCCTGCCGCAGGACGAATTGATGGCGCGTATCCTGTTCGGCGGGCCGGTGGGCAGCCTTTCGACGCTTCAGGCGGTGCAGCTTGCCTCCTCGCTCAATACGCTGCGCGGGGCCAAGGGCGGGCTCAATCCGCTGGGCGCGCTGCAATCGGCCACCGCGATCAGCCGCCTGCGCGTGCTGGGTGCGGATGCCACCACCGGGCGGCAGACCGCGCTGGCGGCGGGCAAATATATCACCAACAACATCTATGTTGAGGTGGTGACCGACACGCGCGGCTATATGGCCACCCAGCTTGAAATCGCGCTGACCAAGGCCTTTTCGCTGTTAAGCCAAGCGGGCCAGTTTGGCGGCACCGGGATCACGGCGCGCTATCGCAAGCGGTATTGAGGGAGGCGGGAGCCATGCGTTTGGACATTCCGACCATGCTGGTGCTGGCGCTGATGGCGGGCGGATGCCGTCGTGAAAACTTTGATGACCAGTGGCATCGCAAGAGCGATGAGGCGAGCAAAACCGCAAGCGCCATGGAGCGCGATATGCAGGCGCGTCTGCGCGTGGCGCAGCAGGCAGGCCATGGCCTTGACGCAAGCCCGGTCGAGGCGGCTTCATCAGGGCCATGAACGCGCCCTCGCCCCCCGGCTGCGATGCAACCAGCCCGCTGGAAATGCCATGGGCCGCGTGGCGCCAGATAGCTGCGCGCGTATGGAAGACAATGGGCGCGCATCAGCTCAATCTGCTGGCGGCGGGCGTGTCCTTTTATACATTTCTGGCCTTTGTGCCGCTGATTGCTGCGGTGGTGCTGGTCTATGGACTGATCGGCGACCCCAATGCGGTGGCATCGGGATTGGACGGACTGCGCGGATTTTTGCCCGGCGATGTGATGCGGGTGGTGCGCCCGCCCTTGCTGGCCGCGATCAATGCCGAGGCGGCGGCCAAGGGACTGGGCCTGCTGATGGCGCTGGGTGTGGCGCTGTATGGGGCGATGAATGCGGCCTTTTCCCTGCTTTCGGCAATGAATTTGATCTATGAAGAACCGGGCAAGCGCTCGTTCTGGCGCACCTTCGGGCTGGCCGTGGCGGTAACGGCCGGAATGGTGGCGATCGGCGTGCTGGCCACGGCGGCCATTGCGCTGGTATCATGGGCTGGACCGCTGATGATGGCGTGGTGGGGCGAGCAGGTGCTGATATTGGCGCGCCTTGGCGTGTGGAGCGTGGCGATGGTTGTGGTCAGCCTGTGCTTTGCGATCTTCTATCGCATGGTGCCCGATCGCCGTCCGGCCAAATGGCGCTGGCTGGCGCTGGGGGCTTTCCTTTCCACCGTGATCTGGATCGCGCTGACGCTGGGGTTCGGCGTCTATGTCGATCATATTGCGCAATATAATGCGGTCTACGGATCGCTGGCCACGGTGGTGGCGTTTCAGATGTGGCTCTATCTGTCGGCCTATGCGGCGCTGATCGGGGCGGCGGTGAATTGCGAGATCGAACGCCAGACGATGGTAGACACCACCATTGGCCCCGACCGCCCCATAGGTCGGCGCCACGCGGCGCTGGCCGATAAGGGCCCATAGCGAGCGGCAGGAAAGCCCCTTTCAATCGCCCAGCGGCAGCTCGGTCGTGCGCTTGATCCGGTCCAGCACCACACTGGATCGGACGCTGGCGACATCGCCATGGCCCAGAATGTCCTGATTGATCCTTTCGGACAGGCCGCGCAGATCGCGCGCCAGAATGCGCAGCAGATAATCCGAATCCCCCGTGGTGGCACAGCAATCGAGCACGCCATCCATGACCAGCATCCGCTCGTGAAAGCCGGTGATGGTTTCGGGCGCATAGGAACTCATAGTCACAGCGACAAAGGCCTCAACATGAAGGCCCAGATTTTCCTCGTCGAGCAGGGCGACCTGTTTGCGGATAATGCCATCCTGCTGCAGCCGGGCGATCCGGCGCGAGACTTGCGAGGCGGACAGGTGGACGATCTCGCCGATGTCGGCGTGGGATAGCGAGGCGTCGGCCTGAAGCTGGGTCAGGATTTTGCGGTCGAGTTGGTCCATGCGATGATTGTGCATCATATGAAGTAACGGCGCAAGAATGGCGCATGATGTCGTTGCATAATACCCCACTTCGCGCGGACTGCGCATTGGTTTTGGCGTAAAACCATGGTCAAGGGCTGCCGCATGGCCGCCCACCTGCATGTGGAGAGAAAGCCATGGCCGACAGCGCCCCGACCGCCGACCTGTTCGACAACCCTCTCGGCCTTGATGGCTTTGAATTCATAGAATTTTCCGCGCCCGAAAAGTGCCTGCTTGAACCGGTCTTTGCCGCTTTGGGTTTTGCCCATATCGCCAACCACCGCAGCAAGGATGTGCAATTGTGGCGGCAAGGCGGGATCAACCTTATCGCCAATTACGAGGCGCACAGCCCCGCCGCCTATTTCGCCGCCGAGCATGGGGCCTCGGTCTGCGGCATGGGCTGGCGGGTGCGCAATGCTGCCCATGCCTATGCCACGGCCATCGCGCGCGGGGCCGAGCCGGTGGAACTCAAAACCGGGCCGATGGAATTGCACCTGCCCGCGATCCGGGGCATCGGCGGCTCGATCATCTATCTGATCGACCGCTATGGTGACGAACTGTCGATCTATGACATTGATTTTGTGTATCTGCCCGGTGTTGATCGCCACCCCGTTGGCGCCGGTTTCCACACGATCGACCACCTGACGCACAATGTCTATGGCGGGCGGATGGCCCATTGGGCGCATTTCTACGAGCGCGTTTTCGGCTTTCGTGAGATCCGCTATTTCGACATCAAGGGCGAATATACGGGCCTGACCAGCCGCGCGATGACCGCGCCCGATGGCAAGATCCGCATCCCGTTGAACGAGGAAGGAAAGGCGGGCGGCGGCCAGATCGACGAATTCCTGCGCGCCTATAATGGCGAGGGCATTCAGCATGTCGCCTTCCGCTGCGATGATCTGATCGCGGGTTGGGACGCGCTCAGGGCCAGCGGCACACCCTTCATGACCGCCCCGCCCGCCACCTATTACGAGATGCTCGATGAACGCCTGCCCGGCCATGGTGAACCGGTGGCGGAGTTGCAGAGGCGCGGCATTCTGCTCGATGGCAGCACCGAAAAGGGCGACCCGCGCCTGTTGCTTCAGATCTTTTCCGAAACGGTAATCGGCCCGGTCTTTTTCGAATTCATCCAGCGCAAAAAGGACGAAGGCTTTGGCGAGGGCAATTTCACCGCCTTGTTCCAAAGCATCGAGCGCGACCAGCTGCGCCGCGGCGCGCTGAACGTGACGGAGAAGGCATGATGACACAGGCCCCTCAATTGCAACGCATCCACCACGTCGCCTATCGCTGCCGCGATGCCAAAGAAACGGTGGAATGGTATGGCCGCGTGCTGGGCATGGCTTATACCACCGCCTTTGCCGAGGATCATGTGCCTTCCACCGGGGCCTTTGATCCCTATATGCATGTGTTCATCGATGCGGGCGGGGGCAATGTGTTGGCCTTTTTCGAATTGCCGCAGCAGCCCGAAATGGGCCACGACCCCAACACGCCCGCATGGGTTCAGCATCTGGCCTTTGAAGTTGCCGACGGGGCCGCCCTGCTGGCCGCCAAGGCGCATATCGAGGCGCAGGGGATCGACGTGCTGGGGCCGACTTATCACGGCATTTTCCGCTCGATCTATTTCTTCGACCCCAATGGCCATCGACTGGAACTTGCCTGCAACATCGGCACGGACGAGCAATATCGCGAACTGCGCGAACTGGCCCCGGTGATGTTGGAGGAATGGAGCCGGACCAAGCGCGCGCCGCGTCATGCAGAGTGGCTGCATCAGGAACCGGTCGGCGATGGAGATCGCGCGTGATCGACCACACTCATGATGCCGCCGCCTCAAGCTGGGTTGAGGGTACCGATGACCACGAGGATTTTCCGGTCCAGAACCTGCCGCTGGGGGTATTCTCACACGGGCACGGCACGCGGCGGATCGGATCGGCGATTGGCGATTATGTTGTCGATCTGGAGGGGCTTGCCGATGCTGGCCTGCTGCCCAATGCGTTGCGCCCGGCTTTAGCAGAGCCGACGCTCAATGCCCTGTTTGCTCTGGATGGAGCCACTCGCCGGGCGCTGCGCCATGCTCTCTTTGCGCTGCTGACCGATCCGGCGCGGCAAGGAGCTGTTGCCCCGTGGCTCTCTCCCACGCAAGGCGTTGAATTGCACCTGCCCTTTGCGATTGGCGATTACAGCGATTTCTATGTCGGCATCCATCATGCCACCAACATCGGCAAGCTGTTTCGCCCCGACAATCCGCTGCTGCCCAATTACAAGCATGTGCCCATCGGCTATCACGGGCGGGCCAGTTCGATCCGCGTCTCAGGCGCGCCGGTGATCCGCCCCAAGGGCCAGATCAAGGCGCCTGATGCCGATCAGCCGACCTACGCCCCCTGCCGCCGCCTCGATTACGAACTTGAACTGGGCATCTGGATCGCAGGCGATCATGCCATTGCCGAAACCATCCCGATTGCCGACGCATGGGATCGGATAGCCGGGATCAGCCTGCTCAATGACTGGTCCGCGCGCGATATTCAGGCGTGGGAATATCAGCCCCTCGGCCCGTTCCTGTCCAAGAGTTTCCTCACCACCATCTCGCCATGGGTTGTCACCGCCGAAGCGCTGGCCCCCTTCCGTGTGGCGCAACCGGCACGGCCAGCAGGCGATCCCGCGCCCCTGCCCCATCTGTGGGACGTGCAGGATCAGGCGCAAGGCGCCCTATCCATCGCCCTCTCGGTCACACTTGCCAGCACGGCGATGCGCGAGAGCGGCATGGCAGCGCTGGAATTGAGCCGGGGCACGGCGCAGGAAGCAATGTATTGGACCGCGGGCCAGATCGTCACCCATCACGCTTCGAACGGCTGCGATCTGCATACCGGCGACCTGCTGGGCACCGGCACGCTCTCCGGCCCCGCCTCCGGCAGCGAAGGCAGCCTGATGGAAATCTCCCATGGCGGTCAACAGCCTATCCACCTCCCCACCGGCGAACAGCGCTGCTTTCTTGAGGATGGCGACGAACTCACCCTCCACGCTCGCGCCATGCGCGAGGGCTATCGCGCCATCGGCTTTGGCCCATGCCGCGGCGTGGTGCGGCAGGCGCGGTAAACATCATGCCTATTCGTGGGGCTGAAACAGATCCTTGTAGAAGCCCTCGGTTTTCACCGTGATCTTGACCGGCGCCTCGCCCTTGTTGCGGAAATACCAGCCATGGCGGCCTTCAAAGGGGGCGGTGAAATCGCCCTGGCCGCCGGTGCTGGCCATATCTTTCCAGTAATCGGTGAATTGCCCTTCGGCGGCATGCTCGACCTCGCCATGCATCTCGGCCTTCACCGGGCCTCCGCTCGCGGTCCAGCGAAAGATGAAACTGTCGTCCTTGGCCATATGGGCCTTGATCTCCTGTCCGCTGTGCGGGGGCAGAGTGATGGTCATCTCATCCTCGCGCCACGCCGTCTTGCGCTCAATCGTCTGGCGGGTGGGCGTGGCCGATACCGTATCACCGGCAGGCGCAGCGGCAGGCTTTTCCGGCGCGCGGGCCACCATGCCCTTCAGGCCCAGCGCCGCCCCCGCTCCGGTCGGATCGATATTATATTCGGCGGGCAGCACGAACAGCGTAAGAATGGCCGCCGCCGCAACGCCCGCGCCCAGCGTAGCCTTGGCAAGGCCCGAAGGCGAAGGGCGGATGGCGGCAGGTTCGATCATCGTCGTCATCATCAGACCCCTTTTGAGAAATAGCCGGTCAACTGGTAACCGATCAGAACAAAGCCCGCCGTCATCAACGCGGCATTGGCAAGAATGGCGCTGCGCCGGAAACTGTCGCCCAACCGCCAGAGGTTCATCAGCAAAAGGATGACGGTCAGCGCCATGAATTGGCCCATTTCCACCCCGACGTTGAAGCTGACCAGATTGGCGAACATACCGTCGCGCGCCAGAGTCAACTCCTGCAGCTTTGTGGCCAGGCCAAAGCCGTGGAAGAAGCCGAAGATCAGCACCGCCGCCTTGGGATTGGGGGCAAAGCCGAACCATGTGCGGAAACCGTCGAGATTGTCGATGGCCTTGTACACCACCGACAATCCGATGATCGCATCGATCAGGAACGGATTGGCGCGAATATCCAGCATCACGCCCAGCAGCAGCGTCGTGCTGTGCCCCAGCGCAAACAGCGTGACATAGGCCGCCACATCCTTCAGCCGATAGAGAAAGAAGATCACCCCGGCCAGAAACAGCAGATGGTCATAGCCGGTCACCATATGTTTGGCGCCCAGGTACATATAGGGAATGATGTTGACGCCCGAGGCCCCCTCGATAAACGCCTTGTCATTCTCGTTCACACCATGGGCCATCAGCGGCGAGGCAAGGGCGGCCAGAACCAATCCGGTGAGTATCGGCGTGACCCGTCTCATCGGTGAAGGATGGATCACGCTTTTCATGTTACCCTGCCTTTAGTTTGCCTGGAAGGTCGCAAAGATCTTCGCGCCCGATTTGTCGATCAGCGCGACGACCAACTTGGCGCCTTTCACAGGCTTGAAACCTGCCGCGCTCAGCTTGTTGGCGCCTGCCGGAGTCAGTGCGGCCTCGGTCTTGGCCCCGCCCGCAGTCTGGGTCAGCTTGGCAGTGTAACCGGCGGCGGCAACCGGCTCATCCTCATCGGTCAGATAGACATCGACGCCCTTTGGGGTGGACACCAGTTCGATCACGGTTTCGCCCGACATTTGCACCATACCGCCATGCTGGGGCTTCATACTGCCATGGGCGGCGGCGATGTTGGGGATGGCGAGACCGGGGATCGCGATAAAGGCGAGAGTTGCGGCAAAGAATTTCTTCGTCATGATGAAAACTCCTGACTGAAAAGGATTTATTCCGGCGCGTGGGGCAGGACGAAGGAAAGCGAGGAGCGATATTCGCTGTGATCGGCCTTCTTCGCATCATCGGCCGGGCCGACATAAATCGCCATGATCACATTGATGCCTTGATTGCGTAAACGGATCGTGGCCGTGCCATCGGGGCCGGTCTTGACGCCCGCCTCATCGGGATCATTGACGTAATCGGACATGATCGTCGCGCCCGCTATCGGCTTGCCCTTATACATGGCGCGCACGGTGAAGGGCTCGCCCATCTTCTGCGGGATCGTCGTGGTCGCGGGCACCAGTTGCAGCGTATGCCCCTCAATCAGCGGCACGGGCTTGGTCGGCATCTGGGTCAGATGGACGGCATATTTCCAGTTATGTTCGGCCAGCGTGGCATTGGGTACTTCATCGCGGCCCTTGTTGTGCCATTCGCCGTCGGGCGTCTTGGTCCACAGGCCATAGTCCATGGCGGCGGTCACGATGGCGACGGGTTCGTCGCTGTCCACCACCGGCACAATGCCCGCCGTGCGCAAGGAAACCTTGACCGGCAGCCCCTGCGCATCAAACCCCTTAACCGCATTGATCAGCGGCAGACGCTTGACCGCATCCAGATCGTCGGCCCCCACGCCATAGACCAGCGCCAATTGCCGCGCGCGCTGCGCAAACCAGATACCATGGGCATCGGCCACCGGGGCCAGCGCGGTTAATCCCACCATCAGCCCCACCCCGAACAGGAGCTTGCGACCCGGCATTTTGCGAGAGGTAATCATTGTCACGAACTCCCCGTTTTGCGGCAGTTTCAGGCCCTTTTCGCCCGTTGGAATGAACAGCTTATGGGCAGTTTTACGGGTCGGCTGCCGAATTTGCGCGCGCCACGGAATGCGGTCACAAATTTGCCATGCGGCGCGGCATATATCGCTGATGCCAAACTGCCCCGAATTCGGCCCACGAAAGGCGGATGAAAGCGCGGTTGCGGGTGAGCCGGTGTCATGCTGTTTCAGCCCCTTTCCGGCGCATCTTTCTCGCGCCGCAGCAGCCATCCGCACAACGCGGGCAGCACAAAAAGCGTCAGCACCGTCGCCGTCAGCAAACCGCCCACCACCACCGTGGCCAGCGGCTTTTGCACCTCGGCGCCCGTGCCCGTGGCAATCGCCATCGGCACGAAACCAAGACTTGCCACCAGCGCCGTCATCAGCACCGGGCGAACCCGCTCCATCGCGCCCGCGATTACGGCGGCATCGCTGTCCTGCCCCTCGGCCATCCGCTTGCGGATCGCGGAAATCAGCACCAGACCGTTGAGAACCGCCACGCCCGACACCGCGATAAAGCCCACCGAGGCCGAAATCGAAAACGGAATGCCGCGCAGGGCAATCGCAAAGACGCCGCCCGCCAGCGCCATAGGCACCGCGGTCAAAACCGTAGCGGTCAGCGACAGGCTGCCGATGGCCATATACAGCGCCGCCGCGATCAGGATGAAGCACAAAGGCACGATGATCATCAGCCGCTGCGTGGCAGCCTGAAGATTCTGGAACTGGCCGCCCCATTCAATATATTCGCCCGGCGCAAGGCGGATGCTTTCGCCGATCCGCTGCTGGGCTTCGTCAACAAAACTGCCCAGGTCGCGGCCCGAAACATTGGCCTCGACATAGATGCGGCGCTTGCCATTGTCGCGGCTGACCTCGTTCAGCCCTTCGGTAAAGCGAAATTGCGCCAGTTCGCGCAGAGGCACCGACGCGCCCCCGGAAGCCAGCGGGATCGGCAGCGCGCCCAGCAGATCGAGATTGTCGCGTTGATCGGCGGGCAGGCGCACCACGATATCGAAACGCCGGTCGCCCTCGAAAATCTGCCCTGCGCTGCGCCCGCCCAATGCCGCCGAAACAGTGTTCGCCACGCCCTCCATCGTCAGGCCGTAACGCGCAATCGCCGCCCGGTCGAAGGCAATGTCAAAGGTCGGAAAACCGCCGGTCTGCGCCACGCGAACATCCACCGCGCCGGGCACTTTCTTCAATACCGCCGCGATCTCCTTGGCATTGCGCGCCATCACGTCCAGATCGTCGCCATAGAGCTTGACCGCAACATCGCTGCGCACGCCGCCGATCAATTCGTTGAAACGCATCTCGATAGGCTGGGTCGCGTCATAGGCATTGCCGACCATCGCCTCCATCTTCTTGCGGATGCGGGCGATCACCTGATCCTTGGTGGTCACGCCCTCGGGCCATTCGCTTTTCGGTTTCAAAATCACATAATTGTCCGAGGCATTGGGCGGCATCGGATCGGCGGCGAGGCTGGCCGTGCCTGCCTTCGAATAAACGGTTTTCACCTCCGGCAGGGTCAGCAAAGCGCGCTCGATGGGCAGATCCATCTCGACCGATTTCTCAATCGTGGTCGAGGGAATGCGCACCGAGGAGAGGTTGAGGTTCTGCTCATCAAGCGTCGGCATGAATTCGCGCCCGACAAAGAGGAACGTCACCACGCCCAGCAGCAGAATACCCGCCCCCGCGCCGATGAACGGCCCCGGCCGCGCCACCGCCCGCCGCAGCCAAGGCTCATAGCGATGCTTGACGACGGCAATTGCGCGCACTTCCCTGTCCTCGACCGAACCGGTGAACATCAACGCGATCAGCGCCGGCACAAAGGTAAGCGAGAGCACAAAGGCCGAGGCCAACGCCAGCATCAGCGTAAGGACCATGGGCGAGAACATCTTGCCCTCCACCCCCTGAAACGTCAGGCAGGGCAGGAATACGAGGAAGATCACGATCTGGCCATAGACGGTGGGGCGCACCATTTCCTTTGAGGAAGCAATGACTTCCTCCAGCCTCTCGGCAAGGCTGAGCAAGCGGCCCTCATGCGCCTGCCGCTCGCCCAGACGGCGCAGGCTGTTTTCGACAATGATGACCGCGCCGTCGATGATGAGGCCGAAATCCAGCGCGCCCAAGCTCATCAGATTGCCCGAAATATGCAGCCCGTTCATGCCAATCGCGCTGACCAGCAGCGAAAGCGGGATGACCAGCGTGGCGATCAGCGCCGCGCGCCAGTTGCCCAGCAGCACGAAGAGGATGATGATAACCAGCCCGGCCCCCTCGGCCAGATTCTTCGCCACCGTGGTGATCGTGGCCAGCACCAGTTGCGAACGGTCGAGCGTGGGGACAATGCGGATGCCGGGGGGCAGCGTCCGCGCGATCTCCTGCAATTTGGCGCCCACCGCGCCCGCCACGGTCCGGCTGTTCGCGCCAACCAGCATCAGCGCCGATCCGATCACCGTTTCATGCCCATCGCGACTGGCCGCGCCGCGCCGCAATTCGCCGCCGATCTCCACCTTGGCCACCTGCCCCACGGTGATCGGCACGCCGCCGCGCGTGGCCACCACGGCGCGGGCGATCTCGTCAATCGAATGGACCCGCGCATCGGCGCGCACCAGATAGGCCTCGCCAGAACGCTGAATATAATTGGCGCCCACCGAAACATTGGCCTTTTCCAGCGCCTGCGCCAAATCGTCATAGGACAGGCCAAAGGCCGCCGTCTTGGCCGGGTCCGGCTCGACCAGATATTCCTTCACATAGCCGCCCAGTGAATCCACATCGGCCACGCCCGCAACGGTGCGCAATTGCGACCGCACGATCCAGTCCTGCACCGTGCGCAGATAGGCCAGTTGCGCCACCCGGTCGGTCAGGCGTTCACCCTGATCGGTCAGGAAACTGCCATCGCTCTGCCATCCCGGCTTGCCGTCGGCGCGGGGCGCGCCCTTGCCATCGGGATGTTCAAATTCAACGCTGTAGTGGAAAATCTCGCCCAGACCCGTGGAAACCGGCCCCATCTGCGGCTGCGCTCCGGTGGGCAGGCTGGCACGAGCCTGATCCAGCCTTTCGCGCACCTGCTGGCGCATGAAATAGAGGTCGGCGCTTTCCTTGAAGATGACCGTGACCTGACTGAACCCATTGCGCGAAAAGGACCGCGTGCTTTCCACGCCATCAAGGCCGGACAGCGCGGTCTCGATAGGAAAGGTCACGCGCTTTTCCACCTCGACCGGCGATAGTGTCTCGATGATCGTGTTGATCTGCACCTGCTTGTTGGTGATGTCAGGCGTGACGTCGATGGGCAGCAGGTTGAGCTGCCACGCGCCGATCGCGGCCACCACCGCCGTGATAAACAGCACCAGCCATCGCCCATGGACCGCGGCGGCAAGGATGCGCGCCATCATTCCTCTTCCCCGGCGCCCTTGGCGGCCTCGGCCTTGAGCAAGAAGGCGTTGCGCGTGGCAATCGCCGCCCCGACCTCGATGCCCGACAGGATCTGCGCCATGCCCCCGCTGCGTGCTCCCACCAGCACCGGCTGGGCGCGGAAACCGCCCTTGGTGCGCAGGAACACCACATCACGGCCATCCAGCACCTGCACTGCTTCCTCCGGCACCGAAAGACTGGATTTACCGCCCGCCGCGCCGGCGCGAATGCGGACCTGAAGCCCCTGCCCGATCAGCAGCGAAGAGCCCGCATCGGGCGTGATCACCACGGTTGCGGCCTGACTGGCGCCATTGAGGGTCGGGGTGATCGAGCGGACCTTGCCCGACACCGTGGCGCCTGTGGCCAGCACGATGCTGACCGGATCGCCCGGCGCGATGCGGCGCGCGTCGAGCGGGCCCACGGCGGCCTCGACCTGCATCGCACCATCGGCGGCAACACGGAACAATTCGGCCTGCGGCTCGACATAAGCGCCCAGCGTCGCATCCTGTGCGGTGATGCGCCCGGCGATGGGGCTGACGATGGCGACCGTCCCGCCCGGCCCGCTGACATGGGCGGCCCGGGCCACAGCGGCGGCGCGGCGCGCCTCGGCCTGCGCCACGGCCAGCGCGGATTGCGCGGCCTCCATATCCTGACGCGGGGTAACGCCCTGTTTGAACAGGCTCAATTCGCGCTCATAGACGCGGCGCGCCTGCTCGGCCTTGGAGGCGGCCACGCTGCGGTCGGCGGAAAATCCTGCGGCATCGAGGCTCTCGACCAAAGCCAATGTTTCCCCGGCCCGCACGCTGTCGCCCAGCCGTTTGGTGATCCGCGCAAGGGCGCCCGAGGCGCGCGCCACCACGATGGCCTCGCCCTGCGGGCTGGCCGCGACATGGGCGGGTGCAAGGATCTCGCCCCCCCCGCCGCTGGCCTCAACCTTGCCGATCACTATATTGGCCGTCTGCAGATAGGCATCGGGCAGGATCAGTTCGACCGGCCCGGCTTTCGCGGCGGGCTTGGCCTCCAACGGCGCAGGCGCGGCGGGCGCGGTCCAGCGGGCGATGCCGAAACTGGCCAGAGCGGCGGCGGCGGCGATCCCGCCGATCATCGGCCAGTTTTGCTGGCGGGGGGCATCCATCACAAATCTCCGAAGGCAAGGCGGCCATCGACGCGGGCCAGCATGGCCAGCGCGCCGATCCGGGCAAGGCGGGCATCAATCGTCAGCGCGCGGGCATCGCCCAAGGCGCGGCGCAGGGTGAGCAGGTCGAGCAGCGCGGTCTTGCCCGATTCATAGCCGACCCGGGCAAGGCGGTAGGCCTCGGCGGCGGCCTCCTCGCTCTCGGCTGCGGCCTTGAGCCGGGCCGAGGACGCGGCGACCTGCGCCAGCGCCTTGCCCCGCATGGCCTCGCTGGCCAATCTGGCGGCGACCAGGCGTTGCTCTGCAGCCTCGGTGCGGGCCTGCGCGGCGGCGATGCCGCCCCGGTTCTGGTTGAAGATCGGGATCGTGGTGGTCACGCCCAGCACGAAGCCGGTTTCGCGGCTGCCGCCAAAACGGCGCAGACCGCCGGTCAGGCCGATGTCGGGGATCGCCTTGCTGCGCTCGACACGAACCTGCGCGGCCACGGCATCGCGTTCGGCCTGCGCGGTGGCCAATGCGGGGGAGACGCCCTCGCCCGGCCCCATCGGCGCGCGCATATCGCTGAGCAAGGAGGCCGGAACGCCGCTAAAGGCCTGCTCCACCCCGGCCAGCACTGAAAGATCGGCCAGCGCGCCGCTTAAGTTGGCATCGGCGGCGGCGCGGGCGGCGATGGCGCCCGACAGACTGGCCTGCGCCTGCGCGCTGCGCAGCCTCGCCTCCTTGCCCGCCGCGACCAGGGCATCGGCGGCCTTTAGGTCCTCCTGTGCCCGCACCACATCGTCCTGCGCCAGTTGCAGGCGCTGCTGCATCGCCTCAGCCTGCGCATAAGCGATGGCGAGCTGGGCGGCATAATCGACCTGCACCTGCGCCCCGCGCGCTTGCGCCGCGCGCAGTTCGGCATCACCGGCGGCGATGCGCGGCCCCCGCTGGGCCAGTTCCAGCGGCTGCGTGATGGCAAGGGTGGTTTGCGGGGTGCTGGGACTGTTGTTGACCGAATTGCCGCCGATATTTTCAAATTCCACGCCCACGGCGGGATTGGCCCATGCGCGGGCCTGTCGAGCATCGGAACGCGCCGCGCGCAGATTGGCCTCCTGTTCGAGCAGAACCGGCGCCCGCTCCACCGAGCGGCGCAGCAATTCGCGATAGGGCGGCGCGATCTCCGCGCGTGCCGTCATCGGGGCGGTCAACAGCGACAGAAGTGCGCAGGCGGCAAGGCGTGATGGCGAAATGACGAAAACTCCCCACGAAAGCCGGATTTATCGGCTTTCGTGGGATCTACGCGCCGCGCCGCGCCTTCCCCTCGGCCTCTTGCAATTTTTCCTGATCCAGCATCGCCGCCAGTCTGCTGCGCGCCCGCGCCACCCGCCCCTCGATGCTCTTGACGCTGATGCCCAGCGCCAGCGCCGCCTCAGGCTGGGTCATGCCGACAATCGCGGTCAGCACCAGCGCCTCGCCCAGATTGCCTTCGAGGCAGGCCAGTTTGGCGCGGATATGGGCAAACTCGTTGATGGCGATGGCGCTTCGCTCCTGATCGGGCGCATCGTCGGCCATATCGGGGCGCTCATCCAATCTATGGGCGCCAAACAGGAACGCGCGTACCCGGCGGCGGCGGCGTACATCGCGCATCTTGTTGATGGCAATGCGAAACAGCCAGCCACGAAAGGGCCGCGCCGGATCATATTGCGCCAGATTGCGCCATGCCGCGATGAAGCTTTCCTGCACCACATCATCAACATCGGTTTCGGGCATGCCAAAGGCGCGCGCGGCCTGAGCCAGCGATCCGCCATGGCGCGTCATCAGGACAGTATAGGCGCGCCGATCCCCCTGCGCCGCCCGCAAGGCCAGCTCGGGGTCGGCCTGGGCGGCATTCACCGGGGCCCGCGCCGCAGCGCTTCGATCAACACCGCATCATAGGCAGCGCGATGCTCGGGCTTTAATCCGGCGCGCATTTCAAACACATGGACCAGCGTGGCGCGTTGCAGATCGGCGGCGGCCTTTTCGACATCGCGCGTGGCCGCCTCGACCTGCGGAGACCAACTGGGCGTGCGGGCGATCGCATCGGCCAGACGCCCATTGGCCATTTGCAGATCGCCTTCGATGGCCTTGCGCCTTTCGGCAAAGGCGCGCTCCTTGGCGTCCAGCGTGACCTGTTCCTGCGCGTCGAGCGGGACGGCATGGTGCAGCCTTTGATGCAGATCGGAATCGCGATGCCCCGCCGCATCCCACGCCGTGGCCAGCCCCGTTGCCACGATCACCCCGATCAGCGCCCCGGCGATGGTGGACAGCATCAGGCGGCCGGAAGAGGACAGCATCCTAGTGGCCGATCAGCAGGCTGTAGGGCGAGGATTGCGAAGGAGCGGCAATCCATGTCGGCTGGGCCTTGGCCTGCGCAATATCATCGGCCCCGCCAATTGCCCAAAAGCCTGCAATGGCCGCGAAACAGGCACAGAACATTGCGCGGCACGCATCACGTCGGCCCGCCATCGCCATCGGGGTCAGTTCCTCGCCCAGCCTCTGTTCCAGCGCCGAGAAAGTCGCATCCAGCCCATCAGCGGGAATATTGCCTGCCGCGCGGGCCAGCCAATCATCAATCTGTGCCACCCATTCCTCCTTCGCTCCAAAGATCATACGCATCTCGTCACAGCTTCCCCTCGGGATAGGCGAGGAGAAATGCGGATCAAGCCAAACTCACCGCGAAAAATTGATATCGCATATACCAAATGGTTCATGCGGACCTCCTCGGCGCGGCGCAATATCGGCGCAACGCATGGCTCGTGAAAGCCGTGCCGCAGGGAGATGGATCAACATGACTTTTGCATTTCGTCTGGCCGTGGGCGCGATGACCGGTTTGCTGATGGGGCCGACCGGCGTTTACGCCCAGCAACAGCTTCCCGCCCAATTGAAGGGCGAGCTCCGCTCGGATGTGCCGGTGGCCACGCAGGTGATGCGCTGGCGCATGAATGATGCGGATGTGAACTCTTTTGCCTTTCGCAACATGGATCAGTTGTTCACCACGCGCCTTGTCGGCCATTCGGGGGCGCCCTCGCCCCTGCCCAAGGTCGAACGAGCGATGGACTTCACCTATTCCTTCGGAGGCAAGACATGGACCGCCGAGCAGGCGCTGGAGCGGACCTATACCAACGCCCTGCTGATCATGAAGGACGGGCGGATCGTCACCGAGATCTATCGCAACGGGTCGAACGAACGCACGCGCTTCATGGGCTGGTCGATGACCAAGTCGATCACCTCGACCCTCGTAGGGGCGGCGCTGGCGGACGGTCTGATCGCCTCGCTCGATGATCCGATCACCCGCTATCTGCCCGAATTGAAGGACGGCGGCTATGATGGCGTAACCATCCGCCAGATCCTGCAAATGCGATCAGGCGTCGATTATGAGGAACGCTACGATTTCGCCAATCCCGGCATCGCGGCCAGCAACCATATCAACGCGCTGGTCAAGAATGTCGCGCGTTTTGCCGATGTGGCCCGCACGATCAAGCGCAAGTCCAAGCCGGGCGAGGTCTTTGCCTATAAGACGATCGACACCGCCGTGCTGGGCTGGATGATCGAAAGGGTCAGCGGCGGATCGGTGGCGGCCTATACCGCGCGCAAGCTGTGGGAACCGCTGGGCACCGAGGCGGACGGGTTCTACATCATGGATGGCGAACCGGGCATCGGGCGCGAGTTCAGCGGCGCCGGTTTCAACGCCACCCTGCGCGACTGGGCACGCTTTGGCCAGATGATGCTGGACCAGGGCGTGATCAACGGCAAGCGCGTGGTCAGCGCCGATTGGGTGAAGGCCGCGCAAGCCCCCGCCGGACCGGAAACCGGCCCCGAGGGCGGCTATGGCTATCAATGGTGGACCATGGCCAATTCGCCCGCCTATTCGGCCATCGGGCTGCAAGGGCAGTATGTCTACATCGATCCGGCAAGCCGCACCATTGTGGTCAAGCTGAGCTATTTCCCGCCGCAGGACGGCGAAGTGAGCCAGGAAACCTTGGCATTTATGGCCGCAGCCTCGGCGTGGAAGCCCCAATCATAAGAATATAAAACAAAGGGAGGGAAACATGAAACTACACTCTATGCTGGGGGGCGCTCTCGCGCTCGCCCTTGCTTTTCAATCGGATGCGGGTCTGGCCCAAACGCAGCCAGCACCCGCCGCGCCAGAGGCCGCCAGTCAGGGCGTCGGCGACATCATCGTCACCGCCCAGCGGCGCAAGGAGAAGCTGCAGGATCTGGCGGTCGCGGCGACAGCCTTCGATTCCCGCTCACTGGCCGCCAAGGGCGTGACCAATCTGGCCGATCTGCAAAATGCCAGCCCGGCCCTTTCGATCTCCGATGGCGGGATTACCCAGTCGATCAACATCCGCGGCATCGGTCTGGCCAGCAATTCGCCCAGCGTGACGGCCGGTGTCGCCACCTATGTCGATGGCCTGTTTCAGCCCCCCATCGTTCAGGCCAACAGCTTTTACGATCTGGCCGGCGTCGAGGTGCTGCGCGGGCCGCAAGGGACGCTGGTTGGATCAAACTCGACCGGCGGCGCGATCTTCATCAACACGCAGAACCCGCAGCTCAACAAGGGCCTCGGCGGCTATGCCACGGCGGGCTTAGGCAATTACAATTCGTTCCAGTCCGAAGGCGCGGTGAACCTGCCGGTTTCCGACACATTCGGGCTGCGCGCGGCCGGTTTCTATCGCAGCCATCGCAGCTATTACACCAGCGTCGGCCCGGTGCCCACGGATGCGGGCAAGCTGCAGGAGGGCGGCGGTCGCCTGACCGCCATGTGGAAGCCCGGATCGTTTCAGGCCATCGCAAAGGTCTCGTTCAATGACCGCAACACGGGCGGCTATGCCTATCGCCCGATCCTTGGCACGCCCTTTGACGCCTACCGCGTCGGCGACATCCGCACGCTCAGCTTTGACACGCCAGTCGCCAACCGCGAACACGCCTTTCAGGCCAGCCTTGAGTTGAAACAGGAATTGGCCAGCGGGATCGTGCTCCGTTCGGTCACGGGGTATCAGAACAAGCGGATCAATGCGCTCAACGATGTCGATGCTTCGACCGGGCCGGGCGGGGTGGCGGAAAACTATTTCGCGGGCGAAAAGGTCTATACGCAGGAAATCAACATCATCTCGCCCACGGCGGGGCGGTTTGACTGGATTCTGGGCGGCTATTTCCAGCGCAACGATATCCGCATCCGAATCCTTCAGGATCAGGGCGGTTTTCCCACCGACATCATCGGCGGCAACCAGCGCACAACGACCGGCCTGTTTGCACAGGGCAATTACGAGATCGTGCCGGGCCTTGAGGCGCAATTGGGCGCGCGCTATTCGACCTATAAGGCCACCGGCTATGGCAATGTCACCATTGGGCGCGGCATTCCCGGCTTTCCCTCGGCGGGCCTTGCCGTTGCCTCGCTGGCGGGCGAGCATAAGGATTCGCTGGCAACCGGCAAATTCGCGCTCAACTGGAAGATCGACCGCGACAACCTGCTCTATGCGCTGGTTGCGCGCGGGTACAAGCCGGGCGGCTTCAATTCGCCCACATCGAACTTCGACCCCGAACGCGTGATCAGCTATGAGGCGGGCTGGAAATCAGCCTTTCTGCACAACCGCATCCGCACGCAGTTGAGCGCTTTCTACAATCAATACGCGAATTTCCAGTTCAACGTGGTCGAACCCAGCACCGGCTTTTCGGGCGTGGAAAACATCTCCACGGTCAAGATCAAGGGCGTGGAGGCGCAGGTGCAGGGACGCTTTGGCGCCTTTGGCTTTGACGCCAATGTTGCCTTTGTGGATTCGCATCTGGCCAGCGTGACCTTTGTCAACACGCGCCAGTTGGGCGGGGCCAATCTGGGGCCGCAATGCCCGGTCGGCCAGCCATCCTCGCCGCCGCTCTGCTTTGACTATCGGCCCTTTATCCAGACCACAGGGGGCGGCCCCAATCTCTATGCGCCGCGCCTGACATGGGGCGGCGGGTTTGAATATGAGCTGTCGCTGGGCGGTGAGGTAACGCTGACGCCTCGGGTCAACTATGCCTATGTCGGTGAGCAGTTCACCTATATCGGCTATTCGCCGCTGTCGGACCGGCTCAATGCGCGTGGGCTGCTTTCAGCCATTCTGACGCTTAAGCTGAACGAAAGGCTGAAAGTCGAGGCATGGGGCACCAACCTGACGAACAAGCAATATATCACGGGCCAATTGAATTCGAACGAATTCTATGGGGCCCCGCGTGAGTTTGGCGTCAAGCTGAACGTAACGTTCTAATGGCCGGACCGGGGCGGCGGCAATCCGCCCCGGCCACCCTAGAGCCGCGCCAGCGACTGGCAGACCTGCCGGACCAGATCAGCCTGACGGCCAACCCCGGCCTTGGCCAGCGCGCTTTTCAGCTGCATCCTTGCGGTGCCTTCGGCAATGCCGCGATGGGCGGCGAAATCCTTGACCGTCATGCCGCCCACCAGATGCGTGGTCAGCATGGCCTCGGCCATGGTCAGGCCGAACAGGTCGGCCACTTCAGCCGCATTGATGCTGGGCGCCGTGGCGGGCGAGCAGAGCGCGACAAGCGCGAGATTATCCCCCGGACGGTCGGCGGCATCGCGGCGCAGCACGCGAAGATGCAGCACTTGGCCGGGCCCATCCCCAGCGATGCGGCAGGTGTCGCCCCGCTGTCCTCTGATGGCATCCCGAACCATCAGATCGGCATCCATCGCGCGAAACCGCAACCTGCCGCCTGATCCCGACATCTGCGGCAGCGTGCCCACAAGCCCTTCGGTCGCCGCATTCATCCACCGAATGTTGAGATCCCTATCGCAGACGATGAGCGCAAGGCTGGTTGAATCCATGAAGGCTTCGGTTATCGAAAGCCGCGCCTCATAGCCCGCAATTTTGCCCAAAAGGCTCGAAGCCTGCCGGAAATGGGGCAAAAGCTGGTTCAGAAAGCCCAGATCCGCCTCGGTCATGTCGCGGCCATCGCCAAGGTGACGATGGAAAATCATCGTCGTATGTTCGCCCGGCGCGGTCTTGCACCCCAGCCAGAATCCCGGCCCCAGACCACAGGTGGCCAGACCATGGCGCAAAGCCTCCCGATCAGCGGCGGTGAAAGCCAGACTGCGCTGATCGCTCTCGATCTCGTCCTGTCCGCGCGGTTCGGTGTCGCGGCGAAAGCGGGGGTTGAGCGGCGAATTGGCCCAGGCATCGTGGCGCTCCGCCTCCTGTGTGGACCATGTATCGCGCCGACAAATGAACGGGACCAGATCGTCCTTATGCGCAACAAGGCTCTGAAACACCGCGCTGGCCACCCCCAGACGCAACTTTATTGCATCGAGCACGGCGGTCCAGCGCAGTTCCTCGCCTACCGCGCCATACATCGTGGCAATGAGTTGGTTGTCATCCACCGGCCAATGCCGCTCCTCTCTGCCCCTCACGGTGCTCTTTGGCCCGTTTGATCGCCAATCTAGCCTGATTCCATCGGCAAGGCGAGATCCGTTGCGCCGACGATATATTTGGCGGTCGGCGCGTTGTCGGTCTGGACATCCGCTCCGGCCGCGCCATCTTGGGCGCGACGGCGCATCCTGCCGTCCATGTCCCCCACATGGAGGCTCCATGCCTGCGATCCTTTCGATCGAAGCACTCGGCAAGCAATATAAATCCGGCCACAAGGCGCTTGAAGGCGTCGATCTGTCCATAGAACGAGGCGAAATTTTCGCGCTGCTCGGCCCCAATGGCGCGGGTAAGACAACCCTTATCAGCATCATCTGCGGCACCGTGACCCGCACCGCAGGCACGATTTCCGTGGCCGGACATGACATTGACCATGCCCGCCGCGAGGCCCGCCAGCGCATCGGCCTTGTGCCGCAGGAAATTGCGCTGGATATGTTCTCGACGGTGCTCAACACCGTGCGCTTCAGCCGGGGCCTGTTCGGCAAGGCGCCTGATCCGGCCTATATCGAGGAAATCCTGCGCGACCTCTCGCTGTGGGACAAACGCAATGCGCGCATCATGGAATTGTCGGGCGGCATGAAGCGCCGCGTGATGATCGCCAAGGCGTTGAGCCATGAACCCGAATTGCTGTTCCTCGACGAGCCGACGGCGGGCGTGGACGTCAATCTGCGCCGCGACATGTGGGCGCTGGTGCGCAAGCTGCGCGAGCGGGGGATGACGATCATCCTGACCACCCATTACATCGAGGAGGCCGAGGAAATGGCGGACCGCGTGGGCGTCATCAACGGCGGTCGGCTGCTGCTGGTCGAGGACAAGGACGCACTGATGCGCAAGATGGGCAAGCGGCAACTGACCCTGACATTGCAGGCACCCTTGGCCACGATTCCTGACGAGCTTGCCGAGTGGTCGCTTGTGCTGGCCGAGGATGGGTTGCGTCTGATCTACAGTTTCGATGCGCAGGCCGAGGACACCGGCATGCCCGCTCTGCTCCACCGCATGAGCGAATTGGGCATTGCCTATCGCGATCTCGACACCAGCCGCAGCACGCTGGAGGATATTTTCGTCAATCTGGTGGAGAAAGCGGCATGAGCGGGGTGAACCTCCACGGTATCTGGGCGATTTACCGCACCGAAATGGCCCGCTCGATCCGCACCGTCTGGCAAAGCGTGGCGACGCCTGTCATCACCACGGCGCTCTATTTCATCGTCTTTGGCGGCGCCATCGGCTCGCGGATGAGCCATGTCGGCGGGGTGGGCTATGGCGCCTTCATCGTGCCGGGCCTGATCATGCTCAGCCTTTTGACTCAAAGCATCTCGAACGCCTCCATCGGCATCTATTTTCCCAAATTCACCGGCACGATGTTCGAAATCCTCTCGGCCCCGCTCAATGCGGTCGAGGCGGTGGTCGGCTATGTCGGCGCGGCGGCGACCAAATCGGTGGTGATCGGCCTTATCATCCTTGCCACGGCCACCTTCTTTACCGATGTGCGCATCCTGCATCCGGTGTGGATGGTCGCCTTCCTGCTGCTGACCTCGCTGACTTTCAGCCTGTTCGGCTTTCTCATCGGCATCTGGGCCAAGAATTTCGAGCAGTTGGCGATCATTCCCTCGCTGGTCATCACCCCGCTGACCTTCCTTGGCGGCGCATTCTATTCGATCGACATGCTGCCCCAGCCGTGGCGCACGGTCAGCCTGTTCAACCCGGTGGTGTATCTGGTCAGCGGCTTTCGCTGGAGCTTCTATGGCCTTGGCGATGTCGGGGTCGGCGCCAGCCTTGCGTTCACCGCAGGCTTCATGGCGCTGTGCCTGATCGCTCTGGCGTGGATTTTCCGCACCGGATGGCGGCTCAAGCCCTAAGCGGCATCATCAATGCAAAGGTTCCGGCACATATGAAACCGCATGCCATCCTGATCAACATCGCGCGGAGCGATGTGGTGGATGAAGCCGCGCTGGTCGATGCATTGGCAATGGGGTTGCGCGCCTTGGCCAATCCTGACGACTTGGCACAGGGCCGCTCTCCAAGAGCCGTTCGGTCATGAGCGATCTTACATCAAGGCTGATTGTCGACGAGCGCTTGCCTGACACTTATGGGGAAACGGTTGATCGCTGGTGGCGACCGCTGGCGCGAAAGATCGCCGACTGGCACCGCATGACACATGCGCCGATCGTCGTGGGCGTAAACGGGGCGCAGGGCAGTGGCAAATCCACCCTTTGCCGTTTCCTTCAGGAAGCCCTGCTGCCCGAGCTGGGGCTCACGGCCGTTACCCTGTCGCTTGATGACCTTTATCTGCCGCTGGCCGAGCGGCAGAGGATGGCGCAGGAGGTCCACCCGCTGTTCCGCACACGCGGCGTTCCCGGCACGCATGACGTTGCCATGGGAATGGCGTTGATCGACAGCCTGCGGGCCGGGGCGCGGGTGTTGATACCCCGCTTCAGCAAAAGCGCGGACGACCGTATGCCGCCGCAGAATTGGGTCGAATGTTCAGTTCGGCCCGATGTCATCCTGTTCGAAGGATGGTGCGTGGGGGCAAGACTGCAGGATCACAGCAGCCTGACCGCACCGATCAACGCTCTGGAAGCGCAGGAGGACCCGCAAGGCATCTGGCGCAGTCATGTCAATGACGCGCTGCGCACTGACTATGCGCGCTGGTTTTCCGCCATCGACCATATGGTGATGCTGAAACCGCCGTCTTTCGACCATGTTCTGGCCAACAGGATACTGCAGGAACACAAGCTGCGCGAAGCCCGGCCGGATTCCCCCGCAGCCATGGATGACGATGCGGTCAAACGTTTCGTAAGCCATTACGAACGTCTGACCCGCCATATGCTGATCGACCTGTCGCCGCGCGTCGATGTCCTGATCGAGCTCGATGCCCGGCAAAACCCTGTTCATAGCCGTGGGCTGCTGTTTTGACGCAGGATATTGGCAAGGACAGGAACCCGGCAGAACCGGCAAGGCCCCGCCGAATGCGGTCCAATTGCCTCGGTCTGGTCTCATGCGATCTTTCCTAGACGACAGCGTATGTCGGGCCTAAGGGCATCGTTTTCAGGCTCTGGACAAGAGGCCCGCTGTGTCGATTGACCGACAAGCCAATACATTGCATCCCCGCTTGCGCTGGACCGGAACATTGGCGTCGCGGATCGCCGCGATCCTTGGCGCGATGGCGCTGGCGCTGGCGGCCATCGCGTTTGCCCAAGGCGGAGAATGGGCCCAGCGCACCTTTCTTGCGCTCTATCGCCACGCGCCATGGGCGCCGCTGATCCTGACCCCTGCCCTGTTCATGATGGTGGTCTGGTTCACGCGCCGCTTCTGGCCGCTGGCACGGGCCTCGGGCATTCCACAGGTGATGGCGGCCTGTCACAAGCCCGATGGAGCCAAAGCCGCGGCGCTGCTTTCCCCATCGACGGCGGCGGCCAAATTTGTCGGCACGATATTGATCCTGCTGGCAGGCGGATCGGCCGGGCGCGAAGGGCCCACGGTGCAGATCAGCGCCTCGATCATGATGGCGGTGAACCGGATGCTGCGGGTGCCGATTACCTCGGGCGTGGTGATCGCAGGCGGCGCGGCGGGCGTTGCTGCGGCCTTCAACACGCCGCTGGCCGGGGTGGCCTTCGCCATTGAGGAACTGGCGGCCGCGTTTGAGCAAAAGGTCGCGGTGCAGGTGATGGCGGCGGTGATGATCGCGGGTCTGGTCAGTCTGGGCCTTTCGGGCGACTATATCTACTTTGGCGCGATGAGTGCGGCGCTGGACCTGCGCACCATGCTGATCGTTGTGCCGCTGGCAGGGGTCTGCGGCGGCCTGCTGGGCGGATTGTTTGCCCGCGCCATGGTTGCCATGGCATGGTCGGGCGCGCCCTGGCTGGCAAGAATAAAGGCGCGGCCGCTGGTTCTGGCCGGGATATGTGGGCTGATCGTGGCGATCACGGGGATTGCCAGCAATGGGCTGTCATGGGGAACCGGCTATGAGACCACTCGGGCCCTGCTCGAAGGGCATCACACTTCGCTGATCTTCGGCCCGGCCAAGCTGATTTCCACGTTGGCCACGGCGCTGAGCGGCGCGCCGGGAGGCATCTTTGCCCCTTCGCTCTCGGTGGGCGCAGGGCTGGGGCAAGGTCTGGCGATGATCTTTCCCACCCATGCCAGCGGAGCCATCGTGGTGCTGGGCATCGTGGGCTATTTTTCCGGCGTAGTGCGCGCGCCGCTGACGGCGATCATCATCGTGATGGAGATGACCGCCGACCGCTCCATGATCCTGCCGCTGTTCGGCACCGCCCTCATCGCGGACTGGATCAGCGCGATGGTATGTCGGCCGAAACTGTACCACGCCTTATCCTTGAGCTTTCGGTAAGGTCCTTCATCAATTCGGGCAAGCAACAGTTGGTGGTTACGCGGCGGGCGGCTATGATCTTGTGATCGCCCTCGCCGAAGGAGCAGACCCTATGCATACGAGATCCGCCGATACGGCCGATGGCGCCGCCCTTTCCCATTCTGAAAGGGCCGGATGACAATGCGGACAGACCATTTCCCCGTCAGTCGACGCATGTTGGGCCGGATGGCCATCGGCGCCTCCATGGCCTCTCTCACGCCTTTTTCCGCAATGGCCGCCTCCGCGCCGCCTGCCCCGCGATTTTCGGTGATGGCATGGGCGTTGGGCCACGACATTCCCTTTGAGCGCCAGTTGAGCATCATCAGCCAAGCCGGTTATCAGGGAATCGAGCTGACTGGCGAATTTCGCAACTGGACGAAAGCTGAAACGCGCGAAGCCGCCTCGCGGATCAGAGGCCATGGGTTGGTCGTCGACGCCATGGCGGGGGTGCGAACGGGCTTTGCAAAAATAGAGGCGACCGCGCAGTTCCTCACCGAACTGTCGCAGGTGATCGAAAGCGCGGTCACGCTGGGATGCGGCCGCGTCATTCTGGTGTCGGGCCCGGTCGCACCGGACATGGCCCCGGCCGAGCAACAGTCCCGCGTGGCCGAGGCTTTGCAAAAGGCGGCCGAACTTGCCGCTGCCGCCTCAATCGAGCTGGTGATCGAACCCATCGACCGGTTTGAAAATCCGACATGCTTCCTGACCGGCGCGCGTCAGGCAAAGTCAATTTTGCAGCAGGTGAACAAGCCGAACGTCAAGATCCTGTTCGATATATTTCACGAGCAGCGAGCCTATGGCAATGTTCTGGAAACGCTCGAACTGCTCATCAAGGATATCAGCCTCATCCATATCGCCGATTCGCCCCAGCGCGGCGCGCCCGGCACCGGCGAGCTTAATTTCCAGCGCGTTTACAGTGAATTGGGCCGCCTAGGCTATCATGACTGGATTGCCATGGAATTTTACCCCGAAGGCGATCCGGTCCCGCCGCTCCTCACGGCCCGCCATCAGGCGATTGAAGCGATGTCGCGCCAGCGCGCATTAGAGGCCCCCGCCTAGACCCCTCGCCTCTGATCCTCAGGCATCAGGTTGGTAAATTGTATCCATCTTCTTTGATCGGAATGGGTTAAGCCACGTCTGGACGGATGATCGCTATCAAGTCGCGTTCCGGCTGGGCCGGCACGAACTTCGTTCCCGCGATGATTAAAGAGAGCCAGACATGAACAGCCTGCCCAGAATTAACGCGGTCTATTGGATCACTCTTATCGCGGCGAGTGTGTTTGGCACCAACACCGGGGACTATGTTTCCGATGAACTGGGGATCGGACATCTGTCCGGCCTGCCGTGGCTTGCGCTGCTGCTTGGCGCGATCCTGATTGCCGAACGGGTCTTGCGGCCCGCCTTGCCGCTGCTGTTCTGGCTGGCGATCATTACGGTGCGCACCGCCGCCACCAATATTGGCGATGCTTTCCATGATTTTCATCTGGGCTTTGCCGTATCGCTGCCGGTTGTGTCGCTGGCTTTCGTGCTGGCCGTGGCCGCCTATCGCTGGTTGGGCGGGGGCGTTGCCGACAATGGAGCGGCCAAAGTGGATTGGGCCTATTGGCTGTGCATGATGATGGCCGGTGCATGGGGGACGATCATGGGGGATTTCACCTCCTTCGGCCTGACCAGCCCACCGCTCTTCCCCGCCATGGCCACGGTCTGGCTGAGCGGGCTGCTGGCGCTGGTGTTTATCGGCGGCGGTCGGGGCCGATTGGTCGGAGGCTGGTATTACTGGCTGGCGGTGGGCATGGTGCGCGCGGCAGGTACGGCGGCCGGTGACGCACTCGCGCATGCTCTGGAAGGCCCGGACCATAGTCTGCTGCCCGCTCTGGGCATCAGCGGGGGCGTTTTCCTGCTCCTCGTTCTGGGGTTCTATGGGCGCAGGGCCGCGGGGAACATCGTCCAGCCCCCGCGCTAAAGTTCCGCAGATTGGTTCACTGCCTGCACCCGCCCCCGTTTCGGCCAAATGTGCAGGCAGTGATCCCATATCCGGTCGAAATGGCCGACGCTCAATCGTAGATCGGGCGCAATTCCTTATCCAGATAATAGCGCGTCATCGCCATAGAGGCCAAAAGGTCGGGCGAGCCGTCATATTCGATCGACATCCAGCCCTTGAACTCGTGCTGTTTGAGCAGGCGATAGAGGCCCTTGAGGTCCAGATTACCCATGCCCGGTTCCCAGAACCAGCGCATGCCATCATCGGTGATCTCGGGGTCCTGGGAGAAACGCAGGCTGTCGGGTTGATTGGACGAGGCCGTGTCCTTGAGGTGGAATGTGCTGATGCGTTCGTGATAGTCGTCATAGAACTTCAGCAGATCCTCACCCATGATCGAGATCTGGGCCGTGTCGATGCAGTAATGCACGAATCTGGGATCGGTTGTTTCGATCAACTCGCGATGGTTCGACAGGTTGATCGCACAGAAAAATTCGTTGTGCAGACCGATCTTGACCCCGTGATCGGTGGCATAGCGGCCGATCTCATTCATAACTTTGGCGCATTGCTGCACCTCTTCGCGGCTCAGCGGCCCGGTCCCGTAATAGTTCTGGGTCGGGCAGGTGTTCATATAGGTGCCGCCGAAGCGCACGATCGTATCGACCGCCTCGCGCCCGGAACGCACAGCCTCGTCGAAATGATCCGCCGCATGGGAGGCATGCGCACCGTGGAACATGCCGATCACGCTCACCCCGCGCTCTTTCGCAAAAGCCGTGAAATTCTCGGGCGAGCCGAACAGGGGCAGGATGTCGGCCATATCCCAAGGCGCGATCTCGATCCCGTCGAAACCAAGCGCAGATTGATATTTCAGAATATTATCCCAATCGGAATAATAGGCGCTGTTGGTGTTATCTTCATAATAGAACTCACGGAAATTATCGATCTTCTTGTAGGGGATCGATTTCCAGTGGCTCATGTTGGCATAACGAATGTTGGGCCCAATATTGGTCATAGCGGATTCTCCGTCCGTCTTATTTCTGAAACTGGTTGAGCAAGGAGCGGGTCCGCAGCAGCGCGCGAAACGGATCGCGCGTCTGGCGGGCGCTGCATGTGATCGGTCCCTGATAATTCAGCCGGTCCAGCAAGCCCGCGATCTCCAGGAGATCGACCGACCCGGTGCCCGGATCGCGGAAGACCTGCGTTGCGCGGTGGGACGGGAATTCGGGATTGGGCGTTTTCCAGACATCCGCCGTATCAACAAAGTCAGTGTCGGTAAGATGCACACAGCCGATCCGCCCATCATGCGCCGCAAGGAAATCCGCCGCCGAGATGCCCGCAACGAACAGGTTAGCCGTGTCGAGGTCCAGCTTCACCGTTTCGGGCAGCGCATCGAGCAAAGACACAACCTGCTCTCCGCCAAACAGGCCCCAGTATTCGTGGCGCAGAACCAGCGTGACGCCCAGTTCCGCCGCCTTGGCGGCCAATCCGCCCAGCAATTCGATGGTGCGCTGGGTAAAGGCCTCCTTCTGGCCTTCGAGATCGGGATGATATTGCAAAATGCGGCCATAGAAGGGCGATGGGCTGATCGCGAAATAGTTAGCGCCCATATCTGCGGCATGGGCCAGAGCCTCTTGGGCAAAATGGCCCGTTGCGCCGAAATAGAAGCCGAGATTGTCGTTGCGCATGAACAGGTTGGGATCAAAGGTGATGCCCGTGACGCGCTCGATCCCGCATTCCTTCAGCAACGCGCGATAATTGGCCGCGTTTTCATATTTGGTGTTCACGCAATAGCGGTTCATCGGCACGCCGCTGCGTCCGCCGAATTGCCACACCGGCTCATAGGGGATCTCGATGGCCGAAAAGCCCGATGCGGCAATCAGCCTGTAAAGCTCCTCCCAGAAATACTTGCTTTCATAGCGGTTCCGGTTGGGTTCCTGATAGTGTCGATTGATCAGATCGAGGCTTATTGCGATCGCTTCTGTGTGCATGAGTGAGTTCCGTTTCCGCGTAAGACCGCGTTTCGTTGCATAGGTTGGATCAGAAGGGGGTTGGATCAGAAGGGCGCCGTCCATCCTGTTTCGGAATATGTCAGCGCGCGGCTATCATGCCGACTTGGCGCGCCCGGTGACCGGCCAAAGCAGCATGATCAGCGTTTGGGCGACCAGCAGAACCACCGCGCCGCCGCTATAGGTCCAGCGGATCGCCTCGCGCGCGCCGTCGCTGACATGGCCGGGCACATAGCCAAAGGCGCCCAGCACATAGGCAAAGCCCGCCGTGCCCAGCGCCATGCCCAGCTTGGTCGACAGGCTGATACCGGCCGAGAGCAAGCCTTCGCGGCGGGTGCCGAACTGGGCTTCGTGATAATCCACCGTCTCGGCAATCATCGCAAAGGCCGCCGTGATGGTAATCGATGTGGCAAGGCAACCGGCGATATAAAGGCCAAGGAAGAGCCCCACATGATCCTGCACAAAAGGCAGGGCGGCAAACAGCACGGCGGCAATGGCCAACGCCCCCACCGTGCCGTTGCGAATGCCGGTGCGCGCCAGAATGGCGGGCGCGACAAAGGCCGAGAGCAGCAGCATCCCGGCTACCGCCGGCAGCATCACCGAGATCATCCATGGCTTGCCCAGCACATCGATGGCGAAATAGGCCGTGGCCGCCATCATCATGCCAAAGCGGGCGAAATAGAGCAGGCAGGAGCCGAAAACCACCAGCCAGGCCCGATTTTGCAGCATCTCCTTCACCGCAGGCAGGATCGCAAAGCGGGGCGAGGCATGGTCCTCATGCCTTTCGCGGCAATTGCGGAACAGCGCCATCGTGCAGGCAAAGCCGACGGCGGCAAACAGCGCCGCCACCAGCGTAAATCCGCGCTGTTGATCCGCCCCGCCCAGCGCGCTCACCAAAGGCATCACCGTCGCCGTGCCCAGCACGACGCTGATCGAGGTGCCGATCGAGCGCATTCCCGACAGTTTGAGCCGTTCGCCGCCGTCCTGCGTCATCATCGGCATCAGCGCGGTGTAGGGGATGGCCTGAAAAGACATGAGAATGCCCAATGCCTTGAAGGTCAGGAAGGCATAGACAAGCTGGGCCCCCTGTCCCCATGCGGGCACATGGAACACCGCGACCGACACAAGGGCATAGGGCATGGCGACAAATAGGAAATAGACACGCGTCCGGCCCCACCGGCTGCGCGTTTTGTCCACCGCAATGCCCACCAGAAAGTCGATCACCGCATCAAGCAGCCGCGCCACCAGAAACACCGTGCCCACCGATGCCGCAGGCAGGCCCACCACGTTGGTATAGTAAAACAGCAGAAACCCGCTGGCCATATTATAGGCCAGACTGGTTCCCATATCGCCAAAGCCATAGCTAAGCCTTTCGGCAAAGCTCAGTTTTGCGTCTTGCATGGCCACATCCTCTTCCGAGCGGCGGCAGATAGCGGGTTTGTCAGCCCAGCTTTTGCCGGGTCAGCGCGATTGATTGGTCCATGGGCAGGGTGGGGAAATATTCCAGCCCAATCGCGCCCGCATAGCCGAGATCGGTCAAGACCTGCATGACCTTGTCCCAGTCGAGCGTGCCTGTGCCCGGCTCATGGCGGTCGGCCATATCGGCCACCTGTACATGGGCCACCAGATGGATGCGGCCTGCCAGCACCTGCGCCATATCCTCGCCCATCACCGCGCTGTGCCAGACATCGTAAAGCAGCCGCAGGTTCGGGCTGTTCACCGCCTCGACCAGATCGAGGCCCAGCTTGGTGCTGACCAAATACATCGCGGCGAAAAGCTGTGTGTTGAGCGGTTCGAGCAGCAGCGTAACCCCCGCTTCCTCTGCCACATCGGTCGCCGCGCGCAAGGCGGCGACGGCATTGGCGAAATGCTCTTCCTCGCTCACCCCCTCGACGCGAAAACCCGAGGCCACGATCAGGTCAGGCTTGCCCAGCTTGGCGGTGGCCACGATGGTTTCGCGCACCGCCGTTACCAATTCCTCGCGCTCGGCCGGATCGACGATCGAGCGGCGCGGATCAACGCAAACCCCGGTCAGCCGCATGCCGGTCTCGTTCAACGCCTGCGCCAGAGCGTCCACCGGCTTGTCGCGCCACAGGTGAAATTCGGCCAGTTCAAAGCCCGCCGCCTTGGCTGCACGCAAACGCGCGTCCAACGCGCCGGCTTCGGTAAATTGCCATTCAATACAGGATGAAAGTGGATAGCTCGCAGACATAGGATCCTTTTCCCATTCTACGGCCCCGTGGCGCTGCTCGCGCTCGTATGCCTGGCAGGGTTTATCCCTGCTATTTTGTGTGTCGCCTTCATCGCCGCATTTGCCCGACAGGTCAATATGGTTTGATGCAGCATAATGCTTTGCGCGATCAGCCGCTTGCCCCACAAAGGCAGATCACGATTTCGATACAATCAATTCAGACAGATAGCGGTGCATTTTCGCGACGAATGATGTCGGCTTACCAAACTGGATGGCAAAACGCCCCATCGCATGGGGCGGGCAAAAGTCATCCATCGCAACCAGCATACCGCTGGCCAGCCCGATCCGCGCGCGGGGCTGGCTCATCAGGATCGCGCCCACTCCGGCATAGGCCAGTTCCAGAGCATGATCAAAAGCGACATGGGTCGCCGCCTCATAGGGCGGCGACCCGGCATCCTCCAGCGTGCGGATCATCATGGCCTCCAGCGGCGAACCGGAAAGCGGCATGATGATCGGCAACGGGCGATCCGGGTTGGCCCGCCATGCCGCCGCAACCTGGGGAGCGGCGAAAAGCCCGCTGTGATAGGTGACCAACAATTCGGCATTGGCGAAGGGCTGTTGATCAATCGGACACGTGAAATAGGCCAGATCCAGCTCAAGCGCGTCCATCACCACGTCCGGGGCCACGGCAATGGCATGGAGATCAGCCGAGATCTTGCGGCCGTCGCTGCTGAATTCCATCGGCGATGTGCGCAATATCGTATTGAGAATGACACTATCCGCACCGACCCGGACCGGCACGACCATGCTTCCGCTGAACCCCAATTGCCGGGCGCTCTCAAGCAGGCTGTCAGCGCCCAAACGAAAATGTTCGCCCGCAGACGTCAAAACGTTGGGGCGACCAGGCGCGCGAGTGAACAATGGACGCGCGCAGGCCGTCTCCAGCGCATTGATATGGCGGCTGACCGCCGCCTGCGTGATCCCCAGCGCCTCGGCGGCGGCCATATAGGAACCGGCCTGACAAACAGCCCTGAACACTTCCAACTGGCGGATCGTTCCGACCATACCTTTTATCCCATACCCATATAGTCATGACTCCCATAACCGAATGGGGCGTCGCGGGCGAACCCATGTTTTCGTAATCCGATCATCGACCCAGGCGAAAGATGCCGGAAAGCATGGTCCGTTTTTCGAGAGGCCGTGGGGACGATGGGAGACAAAATGGCACGACACCCCCGCAGACTGGCCGCTTCGCTCTGCGTTCTGGCGCAGGCTTTGCGGCTGACCGGCGCGGCTATCGCGCAAACGGTCCCGCCCGCGCTTATGCCGATTGTTGCCCCCGCGCCCGTGGCTCCGGCGGGTGCGCCCAATGTGCTGATCGTGCTGAATGACGATGTCGGTTTCGGCGCAGCCGGCACTTTTGGCGGGCCGATCCCGACCCCGGCCTATGATGCGCTGGCCGCGCAAGGGCTGCGCTATAACCGGTTTCACACCACCGCCATGTGCTCGCCCACCCGCGCGGCGCTGCTGACCGGGCGCAATCCCCACCATGTGAACATGGGCACGATCACCAACCTTTCGGTCAACGCGCCCGGCTATACCGGCATTCTGCCCAAGAGCGCGGCGTCCATCGGGCGGGTGCTGCAACTGGCGGGATATTCAACGGCGTGGTTCGGCAAAAACCACATTACACCCGAATGGGAATCCACGCCCGTAGGCCCGTTCGACCGCTGGCCCACGGGGCTGGGTTTCGACTATTACTATGGTTTCATGAACGGCGCGACCAGCCAATGGACGCCTGCTCTGACCGAAAACACCATCTCGGTCGATCCGCCGCGCCAGCCCGGCTATATTCTCGACCGCGATCTGGCCGACCATCTGATCGGGTGGATGCGCCAGCATGTCTCGATTGCCCCCACCAAACCGTTTTTCGCCTATCTGGCCCCCGGATCGGCGCATGAACCGCATCAGGCGCCGCCCGAATGGATCGCCCGCTTCAAAGGCCGCTTCGATCAGGGATGGGACAAGGTGCGCGAAGAAACCTTCGCCCGGCAAAAGCGCATGGGCATCATCCCGGAGGATGCCGTGCTGACCCCGCGACCGGCCGAAATTCCGGCGTGGGACAGTCTTAACGCCAGGCAAAAGGCGGTGGCGGCCCGGTTGATGGAAGTCCATGCCGCCCAGCGCGCCTATTTCGATGCCCAATTCGCCCGGATCGTCGCTGCGCTCAAAGAGACGGGCCAGTGGGACAATACGCTGGTCCTCTATATCGACGGCGACAATGGCGCCTCGGCCGAAGGCGGGCGGGAAGGCTCGGTGCTGGGCGCGCTCAATGGGCCTCACACCACGCTGGCCTATGACTGGGGCAAGATGGGGGATCTGGGCGGGCCATGGTCGGCGGAGAACTATCCCGCAGGCTGGGCATGGGCGATGGACACGCCGTTCCAATATTTCAAACAGGTCGCCTCGCATCTGGGCGGCATCCGCGACGGATTGGTGATCAGTTGGCCCAAGCGCATCGCCCGCCCCGGCGAAATGCGCCACCAGTTCGGCTATGTCACCGACATTGCCCCCACCATCTACGAGGCCATCGGCATCACCGCGCCCGAGACCGTGGATGGCGTGGCCCAGATGAAGCTGGACGGGCAGAGCCTTCTCTACACGCTCGACCATGCCGATGCGCCCGAAAGGCATCGCTCGCAATATTTCGAGATGCTGGGCAATCGCGCCTTCTATCGCGATGGATGGCTGGCATCGAGCCTGCCGCCTAAATTGCCATGGGAGGCCAAGCCCTGGACGCCGCTGGCCCAGTGGCCATGGGCGCTCTATGATCTGAACCATGATTATTCGCAATCGCGCGATGTCGCGGCGCAAAATCCGGCGCTGCTGGCCGATATGCGTCAGGGTTTCGATGCTGCGATGCATGAGAATGGCTTTGGCCTGCTGGATATGCCGATCGGGCCGCGCACGCGCGATGACCGGCGCCCCTATTGGGCCAATGGACGCACACATTTTACCTACTGGCGGCAGGAGCGCCCGCTTTCGGACGAGGCATTCCCCAATATCCGCAATCGCAACTGGTCGCTCAATGTCCCGATCACCATCAACGGACAACAGGATAATGGCACGCTGATTTCGCAGGGAGGTTTCCCATTTGGCTGGGGGCTCTACATCATCCGTGGTCGCGCCACTTTCCTCTACCGCTGTGAGCCTCAACCGCTGGGGCGGCTGACCCATCCCGCGATACTGGGCAAGGGCGCGCACAAAATTGACCTGCGCGTGGTTGCCGATGGCGCTGCTCCGGGTGCCGGAGCCAAGGTAATGCTCTCCGTCGACGACGCAAAACCGGTTGAGATGCATCTGCCCGCCACGGCGCCCAATTACTTTGGACAGGAAGGTGTCGGGATCGGCCGTAACACGGGCACGGCGATCAGCCGCGATATCCCGATGCCCTTTCGCTTTTCCGGCGAAATGGGGCCGGTAATCATCGATCTGCCTTGAAAAGCTGCGCGCCGCTTTCCTCCATGCCGGCGCCTTACCCTCTTGCAACGGCCTTCATCCCCGCTACCCTGAAAGGCTGAAGAAACGGGGGACGATATTTCATGCAAGATCATTCGCTGTCGCGGCGCGCGATGCGCGCCGTGCTGGGTGTGGCATTGGCTGCGCTCTGTGCAGAGCAGGTCGCCGCGCAAGAGGCCGCAGCGATACCGCCTGTGCCGGTTCCGGCGGCCGCCACGCCGGATGCGAAGCTGCCCTCGCTCCACATCCGCTGTGACGGCAACCCGCCGCATATGAGTGATGCGGAAAGCTTCGCCCGCTTTGTCGGAGCGGTGACCTTGCTGGCGCTGTTTGCGCCCCGCCCGGAATTGCCCTCGCCCGAAAAGCGTGTTTTTGGCGAGGCGGGGGTGGCGATCTGTTCGCAATTGATCGACGATCCGGCCCATCGTGAAAAGAACACGCTGCGCCGCCTGCCTCTGCTGCTGGCGCGGGCGGCGCACAACATCGAGGCCAAGCACTATGACAAGGCGCTGGCCGATGTGGTGCAGGCCCGCGCCGAAGCGGCTGCCGAGGGCCTGACCAGCAACCCCTATTTCCAGCGCAGCATGGGCATCTCGCTCGACCGGTTTGAGGCGGCGGCGCGCATCCGCATGGGCGATGCCGCAGGCGCGCGGGACGCGGGTCTGGCGGCGGCGGTTGCGGCGCCCTATTCCTTTGTGCCGGTGATGACGGGCCAGGATTTCGGCTGGGCCAACCGCAAGGATGGCGGGCTGGCCGAGAATTATCTTGCCGCAGCCGATCGCATGGTGATCACCAGCGCCATGATCCATGCCAACCGGCTGGAAGATCAGAACCAGCTTGCCGCCGCCGCGGCCCTGCGCGAAGCGGTGATCGTGCGTGCGCAAGCTGTGGTCACCGATTCCAAGAACAGTGCCCCGCTGGCCGATGCCGCGATCACGCATGCGCTGGCCGGGGACTGGACCCGCGCAGAGGCCCGCGCCGGGGAGGCGCGAGCCAACCTTGAAGCGCGCGATGCCGAGGGCAAGCCGGAGAACGACCGCGCGGGCGTGGTGGAAAAGCTGGACTTTCTGGGCATCCTGCAAATGGTGCGCGAGGGCAGGCTGGATCAGGCGCGGCGGATGTTCGGGGCGCGCAGCGAATGGTCTTCGATCAGCTATGGCGCGCGTTTCCTGCTGGTCGACAAACTGCGCAAGGATGCGCCCAAGGATCAACTGACCGGCGTTCTGGCCACCGGCAGCGACGAGCAATGGGACGTGATGCGCCGCCGCATTCTGGCCACCCAATTGCAGAATGACACCAACAATCGCACGCTTTTCAGCAACATCCTGACCTATGCCAAGGTGGATGACTATGAAAGGCTGAGCAAGATTGTCTGGAACACAGACAAGTCGCGGATGATCGGCAAGGAGCCGATCAAGAACTCCCGCTTCTATCAGGTCAATACCGCAAGCGCCCCCATCAGCTCGCCCTTCGCCCAAATGGACGCGCTGATGCTGCATGCCGCCTTGCTGGCCAAGGCGCGCGGTTTCAAGGGCTTTACCATGATCGCCCCGCGCGCGGTCGGTGATTGGATGTGGGTTGCCTTTGGCAATCCCGGCGATGCCGATAGCCCCGCCGCCATGTTCATCGATGCGGATAAGGCCATCGCCGAATTGCGCCAGATCATCCCCACGCCCGAGGAAGTGACCGCAAGGCAGGCCGAGCGGGAAAAGGCGGCGCTGAAAAAAGCCAGCGCCTGACTGTTAAAACGGCCATCCGGAGCGATCTCAACAATCGCTCCGGATGGCGGGCTTCATTCGCCTTGCAGCATGGCCGCCACCATAGCTTGCCAAACGGCCAGACAGTCTGCATTTTCAAGCTTGGCTTCACCTCGGCCGAGCATCGCGGCGCTGGGCTCCATGATGGCCATCAACGCCACGCGCGCATTATCGCGATAATTTTGCGCATGGGTTCGGCGTCGGGATCGCTCCAGTCCCAATCAGGCTGAACATTATCATACATGGCGCGAGCGGCGCGTTCGAGCGGGGTCAAATTCATCTCGGTCATCGCAAGGCCTGTAGCCTGCATGACCGAGATGGTGAAGCGGCTCATCCATTTTTGCGCGCCGCCCGAACACCGTGCCACTATGTGGCCGACCAGTGGCGCAGAAGATTGTGATAGAGATGGGTCAATTCATCGAGCGAGCTATGCTCGGGCACATCCATCGACAATTGCTGGATCGCTCCGTCCAGTTCAAACAACATCCGCCGCCGTTCGGGCGAGGCAACGAAGCTTTGCGCCCACATGAAAGAGACATAGCGCCGCCCGCGCGTCACCGGCTCGACCCGGTGCAGGCTGGAGCTGGGATAGACCACCATATGCCCGGCGGGCAGCTTCACCTGATGAGTGGCAAAAGTGTCCTCAATGGTCAGCTCGCCGCCATCATATTCTTCCGGGTCGCTGAAAAACAGCGTGGCCGAAATGTCGGAGCGCACGAAATCACCGCTGCCCGGAACCGGGAACAGCGCGTTATCGACATGGCTGCCATAGCGCCCGCGCCCATCGTAGCGGGAAAAGCGCGGCTGGAGCAGACGCAGCGGCAAGGCGGACGCGATGAAGGCGGGCGTCTGGCCCAGCCGCTCCAGCACCCTGTCGCCCAATTGCCGGGCCAGCGGATGATCAAGCGGCAACTGCTCATTATCCTTCACCCGCGCGGCGCGATGGCCTGCGGTGGCGCGCCCGTCGGCCCAATCGGCGGTTTCCAGCAACAGGCGGATCTCGCGCCATTCATCGCGCGAGAAGACCTCGGGAATTTCGATAATCATCCAGATGCCCTCAGGATCAAAAAACCGGCATGGCAGCCCAAAGCATGATCGCAACATGCTGTGATCCAGCCATGCCGGCCTTCCCCGCCTTTCGCCTCGAAAGGCAGGAAAGATGGGAAATTACAGCTTCACATTCATCGTCAGCACCGCAGAACGCGCATCACCCGGCGTGGCCCAGCCATTGTTGCGGATGCGGGTGAAATATAGCTTGTCGGTGAAGTTCTTGACGTTGAGCTGGAGCGAGACCCGCTTGTTGATCTCATAGGCCAGCGAGGCCTGATGCACCCAATAGGCCTGCGACCGAGTGGCCGGGGTCAGGCTGTTGGTGGCCGCTACATATGTGGGCGAGGCAAAGGCGAAGCTGCCCTGATAGGTCGCGCCATAGCCCAGCGTCAGGCCGTCGAAGAGCCTGTAGGTAGCAAAGATGCTGCCCGCATCCTCGGGTGTGTTCTGCAGCGCCGTGCCGCCCAGCGGGTTGCGGTTGGTCGCCGAATTGCCGCAGGTGGTCGAAGGATTGGCGATGCAGTAATTCGACACCGACTGGAGCAGACGCCCGCGCAGATGCGTGTAATTGGCCGTCACGCGCAGGCGCGACGTGACATTGCCGCTGGCGCCCAGCGTGATGCCATCCACCCGCGATTTGCCGTTAAGTTGTTGATCGGGAATGGCCGGATCGTTGGAAGCCACCGCATATTTGTCGCGTTCATTACGAAACACTGATGCGGTCAGCAGCAGGCCGCTGAGCACTTCAGCCTTGACGCCGATCTCGTAATTCTTGGCCGATTCCGGGTCGATGTTGCACGTGGCCGCGCTGCATGAACCATTGACCGAAGCCTTGGAGGGCGTGCGCGAATTGCCATAGGCGACATAGAGGCTGACCGGCTCGACCGGCTTGTAAACAAGGCCCACGCGATAGGAAAACAGCGTGGCCGAATTGCGGAACGTGGTGCCCGGCGTCACCGCGCCCAGCGTGGCGGCGGCGGTCGATACGGTATCGGCTCGATAGCTGCCGGTGTTGTGCTCAAGCCGGACGCCGGTGTTCAGCTCCACCTTGCCCAGCTTCATCGTGTCGAAGAAATAGGCAGCATAATTCGACTGCTCGCCGGTCTGGCGCGCGCTTTCGATATAGTTGATCGGGCCGGTATAGGTGTTGCTGCCATAGGCCAGCGCGCTGTTGCTGCCCGCCACCACACTGTCGGGATTGGCGATGGCCATCAGCGGCAGCGTGGGCGATGTGCCATCGGCGTTACGCAGCGAACTGCCGCTGGAAAGATGATATTTCTCCCAACTGATCGCTGCGCCAAGGTCGATCGTATGTTCGATCCGCCCGGTGTTGAACACCGCCTTCAGGTCCACCTGATCGAAGAACAGGTCATTGGTGCTTTTGCGCGTGTTGCCGCGCGGGCCGCTGGGCTGGTAATATCCTGCGGGCACGGTGCCGCATGAAGCCCCCGTGGGCGTCAGATTGGTCGAGGTCAGGCACCATGTTCCCTGCGGCGGATCGACCAGCGTGAATTGCGTCACCTGTTGCCAGCGCGCCAGATTGCGCAGCGAGACTTTCGCACCCAGATCATGTTCGAAAATGCCGGTGGCCTGATTGACGACGCTGCGCTGGCGATCAACATTGCGATAGCCGAAATAGTCGCTGCGGCTCACACCCTGCACCAAGCCATTATAATAGGGCAGTCCATATTGGGGGACGTTGGTGTCCTCCTGATGGACATATTGCAGCGTGTAGCGCGTGGGCGTGCCAAGGCCGAAGGTGAGCGCGGGCGCGATGCCCCAGCGCTTGTAATTCTCTACCTCGCGGCCCGGAACGCGGTTTTTGTGGGCCATGGCGTTCAGGCGAAAGGCGGTCTGCTCGCCGATGGTGCGGTTGATATCGGCCGTGGCGCGGTAATAATCGGCGGTGCCCACCCCGGCGCTCAGCACGCTTTCATTGCGGGCCAGCGGCTTTTTCGTCACCAGATTGATCTGTCCGCCCACCGATCCCGCGCCCGAGACAACCGAATTGGCGCCATTGGTGATTTCGATGGTTTCCAGATTGAACGGGTCGGTGCGCGTATATTGCGCGCTGTCGCGCACGCCATCCACGGTGATGTCATTGCTGGCGCTATAGCCGCGCAAGGTGATGGCGTCGCCATAGCCGCCCCCGCCCTCGCCCGCGCCAAAGGTGATGCCCGGCACGGTGGAGAGCACATCGCGCAGGGTCAGCAGGTTCTGCTCCTCGATCTCGGCGCGGCCAAGGACCGTGATGGTTTGGGGCGTATCGCGCACCGGGCGCGTGCGCTTGGGCGATTCCAGCTTGCGCGTGGGTTCGACCACCACGCTGTCGGTCACCGCGAAGCTGCCCAGATTCTGCTCCTGCTGCTGGGCCTGAGCGGGAGCGGCCAAAGCGGGCGCGATGCAGGACAAGGCGAGAAAGGTCCGCCGCGCGGCGCGCGGCGAGGAACGATAGTTCATGTGGCCCCCAAGGATTGCAAACTCGCGTCAACCGCGATGCCACAGTCTGTAAATGCGAATCACTATCATTTGCAAGGCATTTATTGCGATTAATTCGCATCATTGTATCAAACTATGTCTGCACACCCTGTCCGCTTCCGGCCAAGGCCGCTTCAGCCCATCTCCCACCCGATATTGCGCTTCAACATGCCCTGCTCCGCCAATGTGAGTTGCCCGCTGCGGAGCAGATCGTCACGAAGCCGCATCAGGATTATTGCCCGAGCTTCGCGAAACCGGGCCTCCGGCACAAAGCCATACTCCTTACGAACACCCGCCGCATACCATGCATACACTGCCGGATCGGCATGCCACAGGATGCTCAGATCGGCCTTCAGCAGCAGGTTGACCGCCCGATCCTGCGCCGTCCTTTCATCACGGAAATGATGGCTTTTGGTCGCAAGAATCATCTCCTCAACCAGCCGCTTGTCGAGCGGCTCAGACGGCAGGAAGATGTCTGCGGCAGACTGGAACATGGCCAGCGACAATTCCTCATTGTCGCTGCGGGCCGGGTCGTAGATGATGTCATGGAACAGCGTCGCGGCGGTCATTTCGGGTGTAAAGGTATGAGCGACCGGGATTTGACCCAGCATGAGGTCAATATGGCGAAGCGTATGGTAGTAACGATGCGCTTCGCTATGATGGCGGATGATCAACGCGCGCATATCGCCGGGCAGGTTCAACCGGTCAAACGCGGCGATCAGCGATGGATGGTCGGACATGCTCGGGCCTCCAGAAGCCAGACTAGACAGACGGGAATAACAGTGCAATCGCCGGTAACGCCATGAGTGTCCCATGAGTGTCTATGTCGACAGCGCCATTCATGCCCTGCGCGGGCGGCTGATGTGTCACATGTTCTCGCCGGATCTGGATGAGCTGCATGCGATGGCCGAGCGCATCGGCATCGAGCAGCGCTGGTTTCAGGACCCGTTGACCATGCGCGTGTCCTGGCCGCATTACGATATTGATCAGACGCGCCGCGCCATCGCCATCGATCTGGGCGCCGTCGTTTGCGACAGATATCAGACCGTGGCGATGGCCGCGATCATTCAAGGCAGGCCCGACAAATTGCGGCGCATCCGCGCTTTGGCCGATCCGAGCCGCGCCTTTGCACCGGCAACCCATGTTCCGGCATGGCTGATCGAGCAAGGGTTTGCGCAAATCTGGAATTGGGAAGAAGCGGACTGGCCACCGGAATCGGAATAGCCACTGCGCAACCCGCACCGCCTCTTGCGTGCTAAAGCGACCCCACCTTGATCCTTGATCCGTCGACAAGGCGGTCGAGGCGGAAATGGGTGGGATCGACGCTGGGCCGATCATTGGCCACCAGTTCAGCGGCAAGATGGCCGATGCCGGGGCCAAGACCAAACCCATGGCCCGAACAGCCCGCAGCAAGGTAAAGCCCGCCAATCTGCTCCACCGCCGACACCACGGGCACGGCATCGGGCGTGCAATCGACATAGGCGCCCCATGCCGCATCCATCTCAAGCCCGGCCAGTTGGGGGAAAGTCGCAACCAGATTGGCCATGATCGCGGCCACCAGTTTGCGGTTGGGCGCGGGGGAAAGGACGCGGGTATTCTCGAAAATGGCGGGATCATGGCCCCACAACGCAGGCAAGGATTCAGGGCCGGAGAAGAAGGAGCCTCCCAGTCCCAGTTGCACCGCCTTAAGGCGCTGGATGAATTGCGGCATGAATTCGCGGCCAAAGCGCAGACCCTGCGGGGTGATTTCAAGCGTCGCACGCCCGCTGATGGCCAGCGTATAGCTGCCATCAAGCCGCCGGGTCATGGCCAGATCGGGGCAATAAAGCACCTCGCCCAGATTGACGGTCGGCTTGGTGCGCAAGGCTGTCTGGCGGACGCTGGCCTGCGGGAATATGACGCCATGGCGCCGCATGAAGGTCGAGGCCCAGGCGCCCGCCGCGCAAAGCACCGCATCGGCGCGGATGGTGCCGCGTTCGGTGTGCAGCCCGGAAATCCTTCCTTGCGTCAGATCCAGCCCCCTCGCCGCGCAGCCCTGATGGATGGTCGCCCCCAATTGCCGCGCGCCTTCGGCCAGCGCCGGCGCGGCCAGCGCAGGTTCGGCCTTGCCATCGGCAACCGAATGCAGCCCGCCGACCCATTGCCGCCGGTTCTGGGGTATGCGCTGCGCGGCCTGCGCGGCGGTGAGCATATGCGTATCCACCCCGAATTCGCGCGCCACCGGCCCCCAGGCCTCCCATCCGGCCAGCACCGCCGCATCGTCGGTGGCATAGACCAGCCCGGTGCGACGAAATCCCAGATCCCGCCCGATCTCGCCGCGCAGATCATCCCACAGGCGCATGGAAAGCAGCGAGAGCGGCATCTCACGCGGGTCGCGGTTTTGCTGGCGGCACCAGCCCCATGTGCGGCTGGATTGCTCGCAACCGACATAGCCCTTTTCGACCAGCGCCACCGACAGGCCGCGCCGCGCCAGATAATAGGCCGAAGCCGTGCCGACAATGCCGCCGCCCACGACCACAACATCAACCGCCTCGGGCAAATGCTCGTCGCTGGCAACAGGCTGAACAACAGGATGCATAAGATAACCTTCTGTCGAGCGGGCGATGTCGGACGAATGGCTCAGAGATATTTGAGCCACCAGATGTCCTTGCGGGCCTTCTTGATGTTCGAAAACCAGCGGGTGGGGAAATAGAGCGGCACGATGATGGCCAGATAAAATGCCCAAACCCAGGCCAGTGAAGGGAAACCAAACACATCGCCGTGATTGGTCCCCCAGATCGCCCTTGCGGCCAGATAGAGCAGGCGCAGCAGATAGAGGTGGAAGAGATAGAAGAACATCGGCGCACTGCCCAGCACCGAAAGCCAGTGGGTGACGCGGGCATGGTTGGCGCGCTCAAACACGGCAAGCAGGATCAGGCCCGTGCCCAGCGTCGGCAGAAGAAACAGCAGCGAGGGTGGATATTTGGTCATGGCCAGAAAGCTCATCACCGTGCGCAGCCGATCACCGGGCACCGTAAACCACGGCGCATCGCCATAGATATTGAGCGCGCGCAGCAGGACGAAGCCGACAAGCATGACCGCCCCCGCCCGCCACAGCCGGTTCATGCGCGTTTCGGATGAGAGCCCGGCAAACCATCCCCCCGCCGACCAGCCAAGGCAGATCACCCCGATCCAGGGCACCACCGGATAGTTGAACTTGACCACCATGCCCGCCAGCTCGATCTGCGAGCGCTTGTGCAGGATCGCCCATGGAATGAACATCGGGCTGTCGGGCGCAAAGGCAATGCCGTCGAGCAGATTGTGCTCGCCCACAATGAGCAGCCCCAGCATCAGGATCGCCCTGCCCGGCAAATGGATCAGCCCCGCCAGCGCGATCATGCACAGGCCGATGGCCCAGATCACCTGAAGAAACACGAAATGAAAGGGCAGTTCGGCCCGCCACGAGAAATTGACCAGCGTCAGTTCTAGCAGCACCAGAAAAGCCCCGCGACGCAGCAGAAAATCGCTGGTTTCGGCCAGCGTATGGCGTCGGCTGTAGAGGTATGCCGACAAGCCGGTCAGCGCCACGAATATCGGCGCGCACAGCGTGCTGGTGATGCGGGTGAAAAACAAAGCAGGCATGATGGTGCGCGCATCGACCGGATCGCCCACCGGGACATAGAGCAGCCATGTCTCGCGCACATGGTCGAGCAGCATGAAGATCATGACCAGCCCGCGCAGGGCATCGATGCTTTGCAGCCGCGTGGCTGCGGCCGATTTGGCCGGATCAGGCGTTGACATGGCTCACCTCCGAAAGATCAGTCCCGCAGCGCGGCGATGGCGTCGATTTCAACCAGATAGCCGTAATGCAGCTCGGCCACCGGAACGACCGTGCGGGCAGGTCGCGCCGCGCCCAGCATATCGGCATAGACGCGATTGAATTCCGGCCAGTTTTCCACGCCGACGATATAGGCCGTGACGCGACACAGGTCTTGGGCGCTGCCCCCCGCAGCCTCAAGGATGGCCAGCATATTGGCGATGGCCTGCCTTGCCTGCGCGGCAAAGCCCATGTCGGCCAGCGGCGCCTTGTCGGGCCGGATTGGCAATTGGCCGGAGATATAGAGCGCGCTGCCCGCGCGGATCGCCTGAGCATAATGACCAGCCGGAGCAGGCGCGCCTTCGGTCAGGATGGGTTGGGGAGCATTGTTCATTACCAGCCTCCGAAACGTTGCCATTGGCCCGTCACCACATCGGACTCGCCATGGACCACATTGTATTGGCGATGCTGCGCGCCGGTAGCGCAGGCGTGATTGGGCAGAATGCGCAGGCGATCCCCGATGGCCAGATCGGGCAACGTGCCTTGCGAACCAGGACGCAGCGTGATGATGCCATGTTCCTGATTGGCATCGGCCATGATCAGATCCGGGTAGGCATGGCCCGCAATATCGCAGACGACGCCATAGCCCTGGTTGACGGCCTGTTTGGCGGTCCCGCGATCCTGCGACATGGCCATCCATCCGGCATCCACCAGAATCCATCCCTTTTCACGCTGGTGTCCGATCACGGTGGCAAGGACGGAAATGGCAATATCCTCGACCTGGCAAATGCCGATACCGGCCATGACCAGGTCGAAAAAGACAAAGACGCCGGCCCGCACCTCGGTAACGCCCGTCAGGTCGAGGGCATGATGCGCGGTCGGGGTGGAACCAAGGCTGACCACCGGACAGGGCAGGCCCGCCCCGCGCAGGATGGCGGCGGCATCGACCACGCTTTTGCGCTCCTGTTCGGCAGCCTGTTGCAGGGCCTGAACCCCGCGCGCGCCATAGCTGCCCCCGGCATGGGTGAGGACGCCGCGCAATTCCCCGCCATCGATCAGTGCCCGGCCAATCGCGACAAGCCGCGCCGCATCATCGGGCACCACGCCCGAGCGATGCCCGTCGCAATCGATCTCGATCAACACGGGAATGGCAATGCCCGCTTCGCGTGAGGCGGCCGCCACGGCCTCGGCCTGCTCCACCGTGTCGAGCACCACGGCCAGATCGACACCCTGACGGCGCAATTCGATGACCTTGGCCAGTTTCCAAGGCGTGATGCCCACGGCATAGATGATGTCGCGCACTCCGGCGGCGGCAAAGAACTCGGCCTCCTTCAGGGTAGAGACGGTGGCCGGCCCCTGCGGGCTGCTCATCACATGGCGGGCGACCTCGACTGATTTGGCCGTTTTCAGATGGGGACGCAGCGCCACACCCAGCGGTGCGAGCCTGTCTCGCAGCCGGGCGATATTGCGCTCCATGCGATCCGCATCAAGGATCAGGCAGGGCGTTTCAAGTGCGTCGAGGCGCAGCGGAGCGGAGGTTTGGGCAGCCTGCCCAAGGGTGTTTGCATGGCTCACCATCATGTTCCTTGCTGGTCTTGTGGGGTCATTGTGCCGAGGGTAAATGTCGCGCACAATTAATGGATCTTGCATGTTCAATTAAGGCTGGGATTAAGCATCCCGCCACACATGCGCGGCAAAGGCATAGGCCATGAACCCGCCCGGCGGGACGGAATACACGCCCCGAAGCCGCCGCTCATTGCGGGTAGTAGCCCAGTATGGCCTTGGTCTCGAGATATTCCTCCAGCCCGAAACGGCCATATTCGCGCCCATTGCCCGATTGTTTATAGCCGCCGAAGGCTGCCATGCCGTCCCATGCGGGATGGTTGATATGGATCTGTCCTGAACGAATCCGGCCCGCCACGCGGCGCGCCCGGTCCAGATCGGCCGACTGCACATGCGCGCCAAGGCCGTACACCGTGTCATTGGCGATGCGGATCGCATCCTCTTCATCGCGATAGGGGATGAGGCAAAGGACGGGGCCGAAAATCTCCTCCTGTGCGATGCGCATCGCCGGATCGGGACAGGTAAAGATAGTGGGGCGGCAATAGAACCCCCGGTCAAACCCATCCGGCCTGCCCGGCCCGCCGCAAACCAGTCGGGCCCCCTCGGCAAGGCCGATGTCAATCATGCGCTGGACCTTGTCAAACTGGTTGCGATTGGCCACCGGGCCAAGGTCAGTGGTCTCCAGCGCGGGATCGCCCACAACCAGCGCCCCGGCAGCGGCAGCGGCCATTTGCTCAACCTCGGCAAGGCGCGCCTGCGGCACCAGCATCCGGGTGGGGGCGCTGCATGATTGTCCGACGTTGCGCAGGCCCGCCGCGACGCCCAGCGGCACCACGCGGGCAAAATCGGCATCGTCGAGCAGGATATTGGGCGATTTTCCGCCAAGCTCCTGAGTCACGCGCTTGACCGTGGGCGCAGCAGCCTGGGCCACCAGAACCCCGGCGCGGGTGGACCCTGTGATCGAGACCATGTCAATGTCACCATGGGCGGCAATTGCCGCGCCGACCTCTTCGCCCAGCCCGGTGACCATGTTGAACACGCCGGGGGGCGTTCCGGCTTCATGCAGGATCTGGGCCAGCATATGGGCGCTGAAAGGCGACAATTCGCTGGGTTTGAGCACAATGGTGCAGCCCGCCGCCAGCGCCGGGGCCAGCTTGGCGGTGATCTGATAGAGCGGCCAGTTCCATGGAGTGATCAGCCCGCATACGCCAATGGCCTCGCGGGCGATGGCGGTGCTGCCCTGAGGGGTGAGGAAGGGGAAGCGCTCCAGCACCTCGACGGCGGCGCGGATATGGGCCAGCCCGAAAGGGACATGGGCCGAGCGGGCAAAACCGATGGCCGACCCCATCTCCTGACGGATTGCCTGTGCCAGCGGCTCTGCCCTCTCCTCCATCAGCGCCAGAATGCGGCCAAGCAGGGCGATACGCTGCGCAGGCGTGGTGGCGGAAAAGGCGGGGAAAGCGGCTCTTGCGGCGGCCACGGCCTGATCCACGTCAAGGGCGCTGGATTGGGCCACCGATCCGATCACCTGTTCGGTTGCCGGGCTGATGACTGGAATGGCAGGCGCGGAACGCGCAGGCGGGCGCCATTCGCCGTTGATATAGATAAGGTCACAAACGGGCGCAGAGATCATGGACAGCATCTTTCACGCTTTGTAAAATGGGCACCTGTCCATCGCCGGGCCGGTTGCCTGGGCGGTGATGATATGGCAAAGCATGAATGCTGCAATTAATATGATCTATATAGAACATTAAGATCGAGCCTAATGATCACCACCGAAGATCTGACATTTTTCCGTGTTCTGGCCGCCTCGCCCTCGCTGGCCGAGGCGGCGCGCAACCTGAACGTGACCCCGCCTGCGGTGACGCAGCGGTTGCGCGCGCTGGAGGAACGGGTGGGTGTCAAGCTGATCGAGCGCAGCTCGCGCGGGCTGAACCTGACCGATGAAGGCGAGATGATCGCTACGGAAGGCGTCGAGATCATCAATGCCATCGAAGCGCTGAGCGAAAGGCTGGCCAGTCGCACCAGCCAGATCCGGGGCCATTTGCGCGTGGCGGCCCCTTACGGCTTTGGCAGGCGCTATGTCAGCCCGGTTGTCGAGGCCTTTGTGCGGGCCCATCCGGCAATGACCGTCACGCTGGAATTATCCGACAGCCCCATCCGGCAGGTCAGCGAAAGCTGGGACATTGTCGTGCATATCGGCGCCTTGCCGGAAAGCGACAGGCTGGTGACGACACTGGCGCCCAACCGGAGGATTCTTTGCGCCGCGCCTGCATATCTTGAAGGCCATCCGCCCATAGTCACGCCCGATGACCTGATCGCTCACCGCTGTCTTGCGCTGCGGGAAAACAACGAGGACGTCACGCTTTGGCGCTTTATGCATGCCGACAAGGAGCGGATGACCGTCCGTGTCCATCCCGCCATGTCGAGCAATGATGGAGAAATCGTGCGCGACTGGGCGCTGGCGGGCCTTGGGGTGATTGTGCGCAGCGAATGGGACGTGGCCGGGGATCTGGCGGCGGGACGGCTGGTGGAAATCCTGCCCGACTGGGCGCCGCCTGCGGCGGATGTCGTGGCGCTGCTGCATGCGCGGCATGGGCGCAGCGGACGCACCAATGCTTTTCTGCAAACTCTGCGCGCCGCGCTGGCCAGCGTGCCATGGAGAGCGGATCGCGGATCGGGCTTTTGATCCATCAGGCAGGCGGGCCTCAAGCGGGTCCATGCAATTTTGGCACCCGATGGCCGAGAGTGCCAGAATTTCCATATAAACGATGAGCTTAACTCAGATTCTGCACCATTTCCGACTTGACACAAAGGCCGGAATTACAAATCCTGATGCCACACAGACGAACCAACAGGGATGATCAAAACGGCACAGGAGAACGGGATATGAGCGGACATGACGAGTTTGCACTGCAACTGCAAGGCTATGGCCTCTCCACCGCAGAAATCAGCTATTTCATGCCCGACTATCCTTCGTTGTTGCAGATTTTTGTGTGGCAGTTTTACGATGAGGCGCCCCATTTCCCGGAATTGCGCCGATTTCTCGACGCATGGCGGCGCGACATCGAGGCCGTGCTGCATTCGGTCCGGCTGGTGCATGACCGGTTGCTGGGGCCGCGCGTGTGGCATCCCAAGGCTGGAATCATCACCATACAATAGGCTGAGCCCAAGGGGCGCTTGGCAAACCCGCATGATCATGCCCTGTTGGCGGCCATAGCTGATTTCACGCCCTACGGCGCGTCGGATGCTTAGGCGGGAAACGGCTTTGCCGTGCCGGTCGACAAGCTGATGCAGGCCGTCCCACGCATCATTCAGTCGGGCCGCTGAGAGAGGAGGCGGCGCAATTGCTCGGCCTCGGGCCCCAGATAAAGCCGACATACCTCTGCGTCGGCCAGCATCTGCACCGGGGAGCCGGAGAAGATAAGCCGCCCTTCGTGAATGACATAGGCGCGTTCGACCAGTTCGAGCATATCCTTGAGATTGTGATCGCTGATAAGTATCCCCACCCCCTGCACTTTGAGCAATTGTATCGCATGTTTGATCTCGATGATCGCCAGCGGATCAATCCCGGCAAAGGGTTCATCAAGCAGCATGATCGCAGGGTCGCAGGCCATCGCGCGGGCAATCTCGCATCGACGCCGCTCTCCGCCCGAAAGTTGCATGGCGGCCATCTTGCGCAAATGCTCCAGTTGAAATTCGCGCAAGATCAGTTCGAGCCGCGCGGCCTGAACGGCCGGGTCCGGTTCGCGAAATTCAAGCACCGTTCCGATATTCTGCTCAACCGTCATCCCTGAGAAGATCGAAGGCTCCTGCGGCAGGCAATTGAGGCCGTGCCGCCCGCGTCGATCCGCCGTCCAGCCCGTGACATCGGCATCGCCAAGCCATATCCGCCCGGAATCGGCCTTCATCAGCCCCATAATCAGGTTGAAGCAAACCGTCTTGCCGGCACCATCGCGCCCGAGCAGGCCGACGATCTCACCGGTGTCAACGCTCAGCGTCAGGTTTCGCAACACGGCCCGCCCGTCGCAGAATTTGCCCAAGGCCTCAACGATCAGGAGGCGGCCATCCCTGTGCGCCGCGCTTTGCATCGAATGGTTGAAATGGCGCATCGCTCCCGACTCTTAGCCCCCCAAGGCTGTTGCCGGGGATGATGCCAGATGCGGGCGAGCGCCAAGCTAGGTAATTGTTCGTAAACCCTCCGGGCAGGCTGCTTTGCAAAGAACCGCATCACGATCGCCCAAGGCGCTTCTCAAACTCATAGGCGATCAACAGGCCAAGGCCGCAAGCCAGCACAAGGGCGAAATCGAGCGCATGCAATGGCGCAAACCTGAGAATGCGCTGAATAGGCGCGAGGGTGAGGATCAGCGCGCCCCCGATGGCAATAAAGATCAAAACAAAACGGAATGTGACATTATTCCGCAAAAACGCATGGCTGAGCTGCGCGCTGAACGACCGATTGGCAAAGATCAGCGCCAGAATGGCCGACAGCAACGCAAAGAAAGATAAGGTGCGCGCTCGATCCGGCGCCAATCCATAATGGTCCGCGCCCAGCGCAATGCCGCCCACAACACCCAGCGCCAGCACGCCCTGCAAGACGGCCCTGCGCACCAGCGGCAGGGAAAACAGGCGCTCGTCGGTCGGGCGCGGCGGTCGCTCCATGGCCCTGCTCTCTTCGCGCTCCGCCTCGAACACCAGCGCACAGACCGGATCGATCACCATTTCGAGTAGAGCGATCTGAAGCGGCGCCAGAATGATCGGCAAACCGAACATCAGCGGCAAGATGGCAAGCCCCGCAATGGGCACATGGACACCGAAGATGAAGGCCAGCGCCTTGCGGATATTGTCATAGATCCGCCGCCCGACGCGGATCGCCTCGACAATCGCACCGAAATCATCCTCCACCAGCACGATGGAGGCGGCCTCGCGGGCGACATCAGTTCCTCTCTTGCCCATGGCGATGCCGATATGGGCGGCCTTGAGGGCGGGGGCATCGTTGACCCCATCGCCGGTCATGGCCACAACTTCGCCCGCAGATTTGAGCGCGTTGACGATGCGCAGCTTCTGATCCGGCATGGTGCGGGCAAACACCAGAACATCGGGCACGCGCGCGATCAATTCGGCATCGCTCAGCCCGGCGACGTCGGCGCCCAGCATGATCTGTCCATCGCCAATCCCGGCCTGCATGGCAATGGACCTTGCGGTTGCGGCATGATCGCCCGTGATCATCACCACGCGGATACCGGCCTTGCGGCATTGCGCCACCGCCGCCGGAACGCTCTCGCGCAGCGGGTCGGCCAATCCGGCCAGACCAAGCAGCGTGAGACGGTAATCGGCAAGAGCCATAGCGGGATCATCGCCCCCGATCTTTGCCATGGCCACGGCCAGCACGCGCATTCCCCGCCCGGCCATCGCCTGCGCCGCCGCTTCCAATTCCGCCAGATCCTGCGTCCCAAGTCCGCAAAGGCGGCCGACAGCCTCCGGGGCGCCCTTTGCCGCAACGATGCGCGACGGATCGCCACCATCGCGCCAGACATGCGCCATGGCCAGCAGTTCCGGCGTCAGTCCATGGGCACGAACCAGCGCCATGCCCTCGCTGATGCGGCATCCCGCCTCGCCCGCCGCCGCGTGAAAGGCCACCTCCATCGGATCGACCGGCACCGGCGCGCTGGCCAGAGCAGCGATATTCAAGAGGGCCGACGCGCGGGGATCATCGCCATGGTCGGCAAGGGGAGATGGCGCGCCGCCCGGAAACCATAGTTCGGCCACGCTCATCCGGTTCTGTGTCAAAGTGCCCGTCTTGTCGGTACACAGGACGGTGGCCGCGCCCATCGTTTCAATGGCTGATGTGCGCCGAGTCAACACGCCCACCTGCGCGATCCGCCAGGCCCCCATGGCCAGAAAGATCGTCAGTACCACCGGGAATTCTTCAGGCAACAGCGACATGGCCGTGGCAATCCCCGCCAGCAGCGCATCGAGCCAAGACCCACGAAACAGGCCATAGAGCAGCACGACCAGCGCCGCGATGCCCAGCCCGCCGATGGCGCATAGCGTGACGACCCGTGAGGTTTCCTGCTGCAGCCGAGGCGCTTCGGTTTCCAGCGTGGCCAGCGATTGGCCGATCTGGCCGATCCGGCTGCGCGCGCCGGTTGCCGTTGCGAGGGCCAGCCCCCGCCCCCGCGTGATGATCGAGCCGGAGAAGACCAGCGGCAGATCATCCCCGCCCGGCACCGCATCATCGCGGTCATCGGGCCTGATCGCCCGCTTGCGCACGGCCACGGATTCGCCGGTAAGCAGCGCTTCGTCGGCCTCCAGCTCGCTGGTTTCCAGCAGGCTGGCGTCTGCTGCCACCCTGTCCCCCTGTTCAAGGACGAGTATGTCACCTGCAACAACATCGCGCCCGGCAATCCGGGTCGTCCGCCCGTCGCGGATCACCAGCGCGCGCGGCGCGGAAAGGTCGCGCAGGGCCTCCAGCACATTTTCCGTGCGGGATTCCTGAATAATGGTGATGGCGATGGAAAGCAGCGCGAACAACAGCAGAATAACCGCCTCTGTCTTGTCGCCCAGAGCAAGATAGATGAGGCCCGCCGCCAGCAGCATCGCCAGCATGGGTTCACGCAGCACTTCCAATGCAATCCGCCACGGCGTCCGGCGCCCTGCGCGCGGCAATTCGTTGGGCCCGTCGCGTTCGAGCAAGGCATCCGCCTGTGCCTGCGTCAGGCCGGTGGCGGAGGAAGCCGTCGCCTTGGCGGGCGGGGTGGCAATGGCGCTTTGAGGCATCGACCGGGCCTTTCAAAGAATCCCACAGACCGCGACTGTGCGCCATTAGGCTGTAATCATGCAAGTCGCGCGACAGGCATTGGCCCGATACGGCTAACGCATGGCCTGACGTTCCAACGCGTTGCAATCGGCATCCTGCGCCAGAGGTTCCTGACGCCCGGCAATGGCGGAGGCCAGCATATTGATCACCCCGCCCACCGTCTTAGTCCTTGGGGGAACATCGATGTCAGGCGCCTTGATCGTGCCGCCCAGACCCACCTGTCCGGGCAGGCGCAGCAGCGAGGGCTTTTTCGGCGCCCCCTTGAGCGACAGCATCAGCCTTTCATTGCGCAGATCGATGCTGCCCCAGGCCTGCGTCAGCGCGCGCGAGGAATCGATGAGGACCGGCGCGGGGCGGGCCATGCCGCCTTTGATGTCGAGCCGCGCCACCACACAGCGCAGATTGTCCGTCTCATCCCTGCCCATGGTCAGGCCTCGCCCGACATCCTGCCCCAGCAAGGCGGCGGTGCGCGCCGGAATCTGCCCATCGCGGCCGACAAGGGCGAGCACGCCATGGCCCGCGCCAAAGGCATCGGCCAGCGTATGGCCATAACCGGTGATCGCCAGACGCCCGATCAGGCTGCCGTCGATCTGCGCGCGGGGGAAAAAGTCGAGCAGGCGCGCCCCGCGCAAGGTCAGGCTCAGGTCGAGCCTGGGATCGGGCCTGCTGGTGTCGGTCTGGTCAATCCGCATGGTGCCCTCCATACTGCCCCGCGTCATGCCCACGCGCAGGGCGCTGATCTCCAGTCGGCTGCGCTCCAGCGACACATGGGCTGTCATGCTGCGAAACGGACTCTGGCCGGACCAGAGCAGATGATCCACCCGCAGATCGAGCGCCCCATCGGTGCGGCGCACATGGGTCAGATCAATGGCCGAGCCGGGCAGGATGCGCGGGCCGAGACGGGCCTTGATCGCAGCCGCGCGCCTTTTGCCTTCGTTTGAGGAGAGATCGTCAAAGTCGAAATGATTGGCCCACAGCGCGCCCGTGATCCGGCTTCGGCCCTCGCGCTTCACGATCGTTGCATGGCCCGCAATGTCCGATCGGCCGATCGTGCCGCGCAGGTCATCTATCGTCCAGTCGGGAATGCTGCGCCGGATGCGGGCGGCCAGCCTGACGGGTTGGGTGCCGGGCAAACCGGCCTCAATGATGGCATCGAGCAATCTAAGATCATCGGCATGCGCGCGCGCCTGACCTTGCAGGTGCCCCAGATCCAGCGGCGATGGCATGGAGCCATCGAGCGCAAAGCCGACCGCGCGCCCTTCGATGGCGACGCGGAAAGGCCATGGAGCGTTTGCCCGCCCGTCGACAATGGCGGCCCCGCGGCCAGTGATGCGCACGCTGCTGCCAAGGATCAGCCCGCCCCCATCGATCCTCAGGCCGCTGGCATCGGAGGCCACCGCCACGTCCAGCGAGCGATCCCGCTTTCTGTCGAGATAGCGCAGGCGGCTTTCAGCAACACGAAGCATCAGCAGACGTCCGCCGGAGCCGAAGCCGCTCCTTTCCGCGCTACCGTCGTCGCTCCAGTTCTTGCGCCCCTGCGCCGTGCGGTAGAATTGCAGGTTCGCGCCCCGCACTTCGACCCGCTCGACCGCGTCACGCCCGGTCAACAGCCCCCATACCGAAAAGGACAGGTCAATCTGAGCAATGCGCGCCAGATCGGCCAAAGAGGGTTCAACCCATGCCGGTTGAGGCATGCGCACCACGCGCAGGCGGATGCGCGGATGGAATGACATAGTGTCGAGCCGCTCCATCGACCCGATACTGACCGCGCGACCGATGCTTTGGCTCAATCGATGCTCTACGGTCCCTTTCAGCATGGCCCAAGGGAAAGCAGCCAGTCCGACAAGAGCGGCCAAAACGAGCAGGCATAAAACGGCGGCCAGATATCGAAATCGGAAGCGGCGAGATTTGGCCACCGCGCTGATTTCCGCAAGCGCGTCCTCGAAAGTACCCGCTTGAGCGGCCAGAAAGCGCCGAAGGCCAAAGCCTTCCGTCATAGGAACGCGCGACCTTCAGTTGGGCCGCGCCCGAGCCATCAGCTCTGCCTTGCGCTCGGCCATTTGCGCGCCCAACGCCTTGAGATCGACCTTGGCCTCGCGTGCTTCGGGAAACATCTCGGTTTCCTCTTCCTCGACATGATGCGCAATATATTCGCCCAGCACCGTCACCTTTGCGTCAAACAGCCGCTCTCCCGCCTTCATCGCCCGGATTTCCGCAATCAGTTGCTTGGCGCTGGCATGTTCCACCTCGGCTTCGTCGAGCATGTCATCGTCATCGATGGCCTTGCGAATGGCAGGATAGAATACCTCTTCCTCAATCTGCGTATGCACGGTCAGAGCAAGGCAGATCTGTTCAGCCATCGCCTGCTTTTTCGCATCCTCCTCCAGCGACTCGTACTCCTTGAACCAGGCCTTGACCTGCCTGTGGTCATCCTTGAGCAGCTTGATCGCATCAGCCGGTTTTGCCGCCGCGCGGGCGTTTCTGCGCCCGGCTTTCGAACCCGCCTTGGTCTTGCTTGAACGGGCGGAGGTGCTAGCTTGGGTCGTGGTCATCAGTCTCTCCATTACCTTGCCCGCAAGAGCGCGGGGATAGACGATGAAAGATTCCAATGCAGACAAGGTGCCGATGGAGATGTAATTTTTGTCGCGACTTCGCCACGCCTCGCCCAAGCCCTATAAATTCTGCGGCTTCAATATTGTATGACTTATGTTGGTCGATTGTGGTATGAAGACTTTCGGCCATTCTGCTATCCTCAGCAAAGGATAAATTTCTCGACCGGGGCCATGAGTCGATCCACCGGCCTCCTTTCGTCCCGAATGAAGCGCTTTTTGTTTATAAACAGCTATTTCATTGGTTCGGGCCGCTGATTAGAATTGCTCAGGAGAATTGGATGGAATTCTCAGGGTTAAAGTGAAGGATAAACCGGTGCGCACTTTCGCTGAGGCAGAGCCGATGCCCCCTCTCGGCCATAGTGATGCACTTGCCGACAGCGCGGAGCTGTTTCGTGAGACGTTTGAGCGCGCCAATATCGGTATGGCTCACGTCTCGCTCGACGGCAGCTTCCTTCGCGCCAATCGATCTTTATGCCGCTTGCTTGGGCGCGATCAGGCCGAGCTGGCCTGCATCAGGTTTCAGGACATCACCCATCCCGACGACCTTGACACTGATATGCACCTGCTGCGCGAGGTGTTGGCGGGGATACGCGAAACCTACACGATGGAAAAACGCTACATCCGGCCCGATGGAACGATTATCTGGGCCGATCTGAGCGTGTCCCTGTTGCGGAATGCCCAAGGCCATCCCGTCAATTTCATTTCCGTCGTCAATGATATTCATGCTCGCAAACAGGCACAGGAACTGGTGCAACTGGTTCTATCCGAGGCCAATCACCGCGTAAAAAACCTGCTCTCGGTGGTCAGCGCGATTGTCACAAGCAGCGCACGCGGCGCGGACTCCGCCCAAGAACTCGAAGCAGCGATCAGTGGTCGGATCAGAGCGATGGCCGCCTCGCATGATTTGCTGACGGGCAAATCGGAAAACGGCGGCCAGCTTACCCAACTGGTTCGCCGACAGCTTGAGATTTTCACCGATCTTGCCGTCGCGCGGATAAAAATCGAGGGGCCGGACATCCAGCTTACCCCTGCTGCCATCCATGCCTTTGGCATGGTCCTGCATGAACTGTCGACAAACGCCTGCAAATATGGGGCGCTGTCCAATGAAACCGGCAATGTGCTGATTTCATGGCGGATAGATCCGAGCGCGCAAACGCTGCATTTTGACTGGCATGAATCGGGCGGACCGCCCGTGCACACGCCGCAGCGGCAAGGGTTCGGTGCCCGAGCCCTGCAACGAATGTTGTCCGGCTCTCTGGGGGGCAGCTCCTCCTATTTGCTTGCCGAGCCGGGCGCCAAATTCGAAGCGGTCGTGCCCGTCGAAGGCGTCGTCACGCTTTGCCCGGATCAGGCAGAATACCCATAAACCACGCCTTCAAGGTTCAAGGCCATGGGTATTCGGCCTAGGATCCCATTGCCGCTTCGACCATCTGGCGCAGCGGCAATTGTGCTTGCAGCTTCACAGCCAGCAGCGCGGTTCCGCTCACCTTGCGCTGAACGAACAGCGTGGAGGCAGGCGGCACATGCCATGTGGCGCGGTCGCGCAATATCCCTTGGCCCAGATGGCGCATATGGCCCACAAAGCTGCGATCGGCAAAATCGAACAAGCCGGGACGGTTGAGATGCGCGATCATGAAGTCAACCATCTGGTCCAGCACCAGACGATGCTTTTCGCTCATGGCCCGGCCAACAAAGCCCCCCTCAATCAGCGCGGCGATCAATGCATCGCGATCACCGGCCAGCCCCGCCCCAAACAGCCGCCGATAGGCAGTCCGGGTTTCCGGCAGAACAGCGCGCGCCGCCCCGAAATCGAGCAGGACGATACGTCCGGTCTGCGCCTGCCAGCGATAGTTGGCGAAATTGGGGTCCGTCTGCATCGCATCAAAGGCAAACAGTTCGTTCAACACCAGATCGAACAGCGCTGCCATGGCGGCGTTGCGCTGCGCGCCGGAAGCCTGCGTCAATGTTTCGATTGGCGTTCCGGCAATATAGTCCATGACCAGTACATGCTGGCCCGAAAGCTCTGCAACCGGGGCGGGGACAATGAAACGCGCGTCCCCGGCCAACTGCTCACCATACCGGCCCATTTGCTCGGCCTCGCGCCGATAGTCGGCTTCCTCATGCAATTGCAATTTGGCCTCGGCCAGCAATGGTGCGACATCCAGCCCATCAGGCAGCAATCCCGAAAGACGCAACAAGGTTGCGACATTATCGATATCGGCATCTATGCTGGCCGCAACACCGGGATATTGCACCTTTACCGCCACCTCGCGCCCATCATGCAAAGTCGCGCGATGCACCTGACCGATTGACGCCGCTGCCAGAGGTCGCGGATCAAAGCGGGCAAACTGCCCACGCCAATCGCGACCCCATTGGGCGACAAGCACCCGGTTTAGCTGGCCCGGCGGCATAGTGTCTCCGGCCTCGCGCAAGCGGGCAAGGATGGTGGCCAGTTCGGGCGGCAGCAGATCTCCAGCATCAAGAGAAAGCATTTGCCCCAGCTTCATCGCCGCGCCGCGCAGCCGCGAAAGCTGATCGGCGGTGCGCAAGGCATTGGCCGGGGTCAAGAGCATGTCACTCAGGGACGGACGCTCTCCCTGCGCCAGTCGGCGCACGCCCTCGGCCAAAGCGCCGCCCACCACGCCGCCGGCCAGTTGCCCCAGACCGGCCAGACGAGCCAGCCTGCCGCTGGGCACCGTGCGCGACCGGCTCATGCATCAACCCCGCGCCGGGGCGGCCGTTTAACCAAAGAAATGATTTCCATGACGGTTATATGGGGCTGGACCTGTGAAACGGCCAGATGGCTCGTAGGGCACGTCGCACCATAAACACACCCCAAGGGCCATCTTGCAGCGGCGCGGTCGATGCGTGCATCAGCCGTTCATGAGCCGCCCTTCTTTGCCTCCGTCCCTCACCATGCTGGGTCTTGCCGGTATCGCACCTCAAGCGATCTGTGTGTTGGCGGCCTTGTTTGTGCCCGACTGGCGATGGTTCGCAATTGCGGCGGGCTGCTGCTACGCGGCGGTGATCCTGTCCTTTCTGGGCGGCATGTGGTGGATGGCCGCGCTGATCGGCAACAGGCGCGACAGTGTCAGCTTTCTTGTCGCAGTCATGCCCAGCCTGATCGGTTGGGGCGCCATGCTGCCATGGTGCTTTGGCTGGCGCTGGCCGGGGCCTTCGTTGCTGGTGCTGGCGGCCTGCCTGCCGGCTAGCCCGCTGGTCGATTACAAACTCAAGGCTTGCGCGCAGTTGCCCCTCGCCTGGCTGCGCCTGAGGGTGGTCATGGCCGGAGGGCTGGGATTGACCACGCTTGCGCTGGCCTTGATCTAAGCCCCATCGGTTCCGGCACGGCCTGATCAGGCCTCTGTTGCCGACACTATCCATCACGAGGTGCACAATCTCAGAACGCGGCTTTGGGTCAAAACCTGCAAGAAGCTGAGCGCCGACTTTCCCTTCCCTGCAACCGGGGTGATAGGCCGCGCAAGCCTCGTTCCGGCCGAATAACAAGCCCGAAGCTCCGATGCAGTAGGCGCCCCTGCGTTGAATACGGGGGCCATTGATTTTTGCCTACGCGATCGATAAGCGCGATCTTACTATATCCTATGAGATATAGAAATCTTGCCTAAAGGCTCAGGGGGCATTCAATTGATGTTTCGCACGTTCAAACCTGCGCTGCTTGCCGGCGCCTCGGCTGCTCTGTGGGCGATGCCTGCCATGGCCGATGATGCCCTGCCCAATTCCCCCGATGACATCACCGTCACCGCCCGCCGTCGCGCCGAACTGGCGCAGGATGTGCCTCTGGCCCTTTCGGTGGTGAGCGCGGACCTGCTGAACGCCACACGCTCGGTCAATCTGCAACAGGTCTCCACGCTGGTCCCCTCGCTCAATTATTCCAGCGCCAATCCGCGCAACACCGCCTTTACCATTCGCGGCCTCGGCTCAAGCGTGGTGTCGGTCAGCCAGGCCAATGACGGGCTGGAGCCGGGCGTGGGCTTCTATGTGGACGAGGTCTATCACGCCCGCCCGGCCACGGCGGCGTTCGATTTCACCGACATTGACCATATCGAAGTGCTGCGCGGGCCGCAGGGCACGGTTTTCGGCAAGAACACCACGGCGGGCGCGATCTCCATCATCACCAAAAAGCCCAGCTTCACCTTTGGCGCCGAGGCCGAGGCCAGCTATGGCCAGCAGAACTTCCGCCAGTTGAAGGGGGCGATCACCGGCCCTCTGGTGGCCGATCTGGCCGCCTTCCGCGTGTCGGGCTCGCTGACCAAGCGCGACGGGGTAATCTGGAACCAGCGCTATGGCACATGGCAGAACGCGATCGACAATGCCGCGCTGCGCGGGCAAATCCTGCTGACCCCGGCCAGCAACCTGTCGATCCGACTGATCGGCGACTGGGCCAGTTTCAAGGGCGAGTGCTGCACGCAGGTCTATGTCCGCGTGGCCCCCACATTGAAACCCGCCGCCCAGCAATATGCCGCGCTGGCCGCCGGGCTGGGCTATTCGGTGCCCTCAACCAATCCCTACGCCCGCGTGACCGATATTGACGCGGGCGTGGGCGTCAACACGCAGGAAGGCGGCGCCAGCGCGATTGCCGAGCTGAAAAGCGGACCTTTCGCCATCACCTCGGTCACAGCTTGGCGTTTCTGGGACTGGGACGCGGCCAATGACCGCGACTATACCGGCGTTCCGGTGCAAATAACCCAGCATATCCCCAGCCGTCAGGATCAGGTCAGCCAGGAAATCCGCTTCAGCAACGCCGATCCGGGCAAGATCGATTATGTCGGCGGCCTCTATTACTTCCACCAGAAGATCGTGGGCCACCCGATCAGCATCTATGGCGCGCAGGCGGCTTATTGGCTGCTGCCAGCCGGGCGCCCGTCCAACCTGCTCGAAGGCTATGGTCAGGATGGCACCACCGATTTCCATTCGGATTCGCTGGCGGTGTTTGGCGAGGCGACGTGGCATATCACGCCCCGTCTGGCCCTCACCGGGGGCCTGCGCGAGACGTGGGAAACCAAGCATGGCACCTATAACACCAATGTCAGCGGGGGCCTTGCCACCACCACGGCTTCGCTGATTACCGACAAGAATTCGATTCTGCGCGCGCAATATTGCACGGCCTCGGTGTCGGAAGAAGGTCTGTCGGGCCGCATCAATCTGGCATGGAAGGCCACGCGCAACCTGCAAATCTATATCAACGGAGCCAGCGGTCAGAAATCGGGCGGGATCAACATGTCGGGCCTGCCGGTCTATCCGGCGGGCGTGAGCGGCCATGGCAGCGGCGATCCGATCCTGTCCACCGCCGTCATCCGCCCGGAACGCAATTTCACATGGGAGGCCGGCATCAAGAGCCAGTGGCTGGGCGGGCGAGCCACACTCAATCTGGCGGCCTATTCCACCGTGGTGCATGATTTTCAGGCCAATGTGGTCGATAATGCCGCCGTTGTCGCGCTGCGCTCCTATCTGGCCAATATTCCGCGCGTGACGGTGCGCGGGGTGGAGGCCGATGCGAACCTTCAGGTCGCGCCGTGGTTCACCCTGCGCGGCTCTCTGGCCTATGCCGATGGGCGCTATGCCTCCTATCCGGCGGGGCCATGCCCGATCGAGTTGACCGGGTCGGCCACCGCATCCTGCGATCTCACCGGAAAATCGCTGCCCGGATTGCCCAAATGGACCGGATCGCTGGGCGGCGAGGTGACGCATGATCTGGGCGCCAGCCAGCTTTACGCCCGCGCCGACGCCACCTTCCGCTCAATGGTCTATGGCGAGGCGACCGACAGCGCCTATACGACCATCGCGGGCTATACGCTGGTCAATGCCTCGGCCGGGGTGCGGATTAATCCCCGGCTCAGCATCGAAGTCTTTGCCCGCAATCTGACCAAGGCCAATTACCTGCAAAATGTCACGGTTCAGGCGGGCAACAGCGGCCTTATCGTCGGCACGCCCAGCGATCCGCGCATGTTCGGCGTGACCCTGCGCGCAAAAGCCTGATCATGCCTCGAAGGCATTCGACACCATAACGCCTCCGACATACCGCCATCAACAACCAGATCAACGCCATTGATAAAGCCGGCCTCATCGCTCGCCGGAAACAGCAAGGCCCCGCTTTCTGCGATGATCTTTTGCAACCGGTCAAGATCAGCCGGTTAGCAGAAGACATTGCCCGTCATCTGCCCGGCTCCCTGCCCCATGCCTCAGGCGCAAATCGGGGCACATTGGCACTCCTCCAACGCCAATGATCCCGCCATCGTCTGGGCGGCGCTCAGGAGTGAGCGCCCCCATCAACCTCGCGCAAATGCTCGATGGTAGAGCGCCAAAGTCCATGCGATTCCCTGAAAGAACAGGGCAGGATCGTAGCGCGGCCCCTCGTCCCGCAGGAATGCGTGCTGGGCGTTGACTTCATGCCATTCATAGGTCGCACCCACCGCCTCAAGGCGGTCGCGAATGGCCATGCGCCCGGCATAAGGGACGTGAGGGTCCTGTCGCCCCCAGACGAACATCGTCTCGGCCTTCAGTTCGGCCATGCGCGCAAGACTGTCATCCGAGCGGCCAAGGCCCAGAGAGCCGGAATGAATATCGGTCGGATAAAAACAGGCCGCTGCCGACACACGCGGGTCAAGCGCTGCGCGATAGGCAAGGTGCCCCCCAAGGCAAACGCCAAAAGTCGCTACTCTGCCGTCGCAGGCGGGATGGTCGATAAGAGCGCTCAGCCCTGCCTTTGCATCAGCATCATAACCCGCCAGCGGTTTGAGATATTTCAGCTCATTGCCGCGGTCCGTCCCCGCCGGATCATATTCGAGTACCGTACCGGCAGGCTCGAACTCGTGATACACTTCCGGCACGGCGACGACATAGCCATGCCCAGCCAGAATGGCCGCCAGCCTGCGGATGGGATTGGTAACCTGATAGATCTCCGAGAACAGCATCACGCCCGGAAATCGGCCTTCGATCGCAGGGCGAAACAGATGCATCCGCATCGCCCCGCCGCCGGGCACCAGCACATCCAGTTTCTCATCACTACGCAGGATCATGTCATCGTCCTTTGCAAGGGCAGGGTTTGGGCTCCCCATACCCCTTCTTCGAATAAAGGCCATGGCATAACGCGGCGCGGCGCGGCCAGCCCATTTTCGCGCTTTGACAGCTATGATCAGAACAGGCAGCATTCTGCGCCAGCCGGAGTAATGTTCGAACCGGGGGAGAGGCCCGAGCAAACAGCATAACCCTGGAGTTCGGGCCAAATCCGGCGGCCCCAAGATCGCACCTTATTGACCTATGTGATCCCCGATATAGGGTATCGGGGCGAGGCATTGAACGCTCCTGCCAAACCTATCTCTTTCACGGATGTCGACAGGCTTTAATTGAATCGGATTGCCATGGATCTGCTGGGTAATGTGCTGCTCTCGACAAAGGTTTTGGCCAATTCGATCGGAATTTTCGAATTTGGCGGCGAATGGGGCTTTAGCCTGAACGAGGCCGCCCCTGATTTCGCATGCAGCCTGACCATTCTGGAAGGGCGTTGCTGGTTCAAGGCCGAAGGACATGAAGGCGTGTGGCTGTCGGCCGGAGATACGGCCATTATCGTCAGAGGCACCCCTCACAGCATGGCATCCTCACCCCGTGCACCGATAGGGCCGCTGCTCGATCTGCTTGCGCCGCATGGGGCAGATCGGTTTGGTCCATCCACGCGCCGCGACGCGCCCATCCATATCCGATCCGGCGATGGCGAAACGCATACAAGGATGCTGTCGCTCGCCTATTTCCTTCGCGAACCGGAACAGAATCCGGTCCTCTCCGAACTCCCGTCATCCTTTGTTCTGCACAAAGAAACCCATGCGATTTTCCCTTGGCTGACAAGCATCTCAACCTATCTGGCCGGGGCGGAATGCACCCAGCTTCCCGGCTATGTCGCAACCGCCTCGCATCTGGCCGACCTCTTGTTCACCAGCTTTCTGCGCGCGCGCATCACAAGCCATGCCTCAACCGCCAGCGGATGGCTCAGAGGCCTGTCTGACGGTCGCATCGGACGGGTAATGTCGCGCCTTCACGCCGATCCGCTGGCCAAGTGGACCGTCGCGGATATGGCAAAGGAAGCCAATATGGCGCGCTCCACCTTTGCGCGCAACTTTACGAAGCTGCTGGCGCAATCGCCTTTGGATTACCTGCTGGGCATTCGCCTCGGCCTTGCCCGCGATCGTATGTTGAGCGACCGGATGCCGATCGCGCAACTGGCCGAACTTGCCGGTTACCAGTCCGAACGGGCGTTTCGCACGGCCTTTGCCCAGCGTTACGGCGCGTCGCCGCGAGCCTATCTGGCCGCGCATGTGTCAACGACTGATTGAGAGTATTGAGCCGAATATTGACACTAAAAGGCATAGAACATCCCCTCCACGCTGCCTATCTCAGCCCCAACGATACAAGGGAGAGGGTGCTTGGGCTTTCTGGAAAACGCATGGTATCTGGCGGCATGGTCCCGCGAGATTGATGGCGAAGCGCTGCTATCGCGCACCATTCTGGAACAGCGGATCGTCTTCTACCGCGATGACGATCAGGCGATCCACGCGCTGGCGGATCGTTGCAGCCATCGCTTCGTCCCTCTCAGCATGGGGCAGCGCCGGGGAGACAGGCTGCAATGTCCCTATCATGGACTGACTTTCGGGCCCGATGGGCATTGCTTGCATAATCCTCATGGCGATGGGCGCATCCCCCCCAATGCGCCCATCCGCTCCTATCGGGTCGAGGAGCGGGGCCTGATGGTCTGGGTGTGGATGGGTCATACCGATAGGGCAGACCCGGCGCTCATTCCCGACTATGCGATATTGTCCGAAGCACCGGCAAGCGCGCAGATGCAAGGCTATCTGCATGTCGAGGCGAATTACCAGTTGCTGTCGGACAACATCATGGATCTGAGCCATGTCGATTATCTTCACGCCGATACGCTGGGCGGCGGCTCCATCTCGCGCTCGACCGCCAAAGTGTCCGAAGATGAGCGGCAGGTGACAATCACCTGGCAGGTGGAATCCGACACCGTGCCCCCCGCCTTTGCCCGCGAAATGCCCGATCCATCCGCCCCCGCCAGACAGGTCACGCAGGTCGTCTGGTCCGCCCCCAGCGCCATGCAACTGACCATCCGGATCGACGGGCCTGACGGGGCCGCCATCAGTACGAATGCCTTTCACATCATGACCCCCGAAGGCCCCGCAACCACGCATTACTTCTTCGCCAATTGCCGCGAATTTCGCAAGGATGATGCGGATTACAATGCGATGGTCGCACAATTGGTGACGCGGGTTTTTACCGAGGAAGACAAGCCCATGGTCGAGGCTCAGCAAAAAGCGATTGGCACCGCCGAACTCATGGATCTGCGGCCCCTGGTGCTCGCCCCCGATGCCGGTGCAATCCGGGCCCGGCGCAAATTGGGCGCCATGATCCGGGCCGAGCAGCCCGACGGCTGACGCGAAGCGGTGAAGCAGGCAAGCGGAACCAGATACAGCAAGACCCGCGCATATCGGCAGTTGGCTGGTCCGGCTTTGGCAAAATCGTATCGCGCAGCAGGCTTCAAGATGTTAGGGCCACCCCCATGCCGCCGCAGGAGCCCCGAAAAGAACGCGTGACCATTGCCGCCGTGGCCAGACACGCCGGGGTATCCACCATGACCGTGTCCAATGTGTTCAACGGCAAGGGCAAATTGGCCGAGGCAACGCGCGAAAGGGTGATGCAGGCAATCGAGGCGCTGGGCTATAGGCCCGATCCCATGGGGCTGCGCCTGAAGGGAGCGGCGATTGCGCGCATCGGCTTCATCCATTTCGATGTGGAGAGCATGTTCATCAGCGGCGCCATTGCCGCCATTACCGTGGCGGCGGCCGAGCGGGGACTGCAACTGCTGATCCGGCGATCAAAGGCGGTATCGCGGCAGGAAGCGCTGGCTCTGGCCGGGGAGCTGGTGCGGGCCGGGGCATGATGGGCCTGTGCAAGCTGAGCGGGCGGATTTCCTATCCGATTTATGTCACCCATTTCCCCTTCCTTTACGTCTGGATGAACTACGTCATCAACGAGCACCCTTCCGATGAGCGGATGCTGGGGATCCGTCTGCTGCTGGTGCCTTTCCTGGTCGTCGTGGCCTGACCGTCGCTGGTGTTGTGGGATGAACCGCTGCGGGCGCGGCTGCGGGAATGGCTGGGCCGGCGTTGATCCAAGACGCCGATTTCTCGATTGCCAGGACCTGTGTGGCGCCGGCCGAGGAGGGGCAGGTTGAAGCCATCTGCGATGTGTTTGTAGGCGATGATTCCACCGCATCGCTCAAGGACATTTCGACCTGCGTAATGGAAAACAGGGCCTGACAAGGGGGCCCCATTCCGGCATCATCGGCATGTTATCTTTACGGATTGGCAGCCCGCCTCTCGATAAGTCCCATATTGCCGGTCAATGCAGGGAGATCCAATTTGAGCGCCTATCGCATTGATCTGGCCGGAACGCGCTATCGCTTTGACAGCCTTGCCGAAGTCATGGCCTGCGCGTCGCCGGCGCGCTCCGGCGATGAACTGGCGGGCATCGCGGCGGGCAGTGCGCAGCAGCGGGTGGCCGCGCGCTGGCTGCTGGCCGACCTGCCGCTGGTCCTGTTTCTCGAAGATCAACTGGTGCCATACGAGCGCGATGAGGTGACAAGGCTGATCATCGACAGCCATGACCGCGCCGGTTTTGCTCCGATTGCCCACCTCACGGTTGGTGGTTTTCGCGAATGGCTGCTCGACGATGCCACCGACGGAGCGGCCCTCGCCTCGGCCGCAGGCGGGATCACGCCGGAAATGGCGGCGGCAGTGTCCAAGCTGATGCGCAATCAGGATCTGGTCATTGCCGCGCGCAAGATCGAAAATGTTACCCGCTTTCGCAACACGATCGGCCTGCGCGGGCGGCTTTCCACCCGGCTTCAGCCCAATCACCCGACTGACGATCCCCAAGGCGTGGCAGCCTCCATTCTCGATGGTCTGCTGATGGGATCGGGCGATGCGGTGATCGGCATCAATCCGGCCACCGACGATCTGCCCACCATCGCCCGCCTGCTCACCCTGCTCGACGATCTGCGGATGGGGATGGACATGCCGACCCAGACCTGCGTGCTGACGCATGTGACCAATACGCTGGCGCTGATCGGGGCGGGGGCGCCGGTCGATCTGTGCTTTCAGTCGATTGCCGGGACGCAGACGGCCAATCGCGGCTTTGGCATTTCGCTGGCGCTGCTGGATGAAGCCCATGACGCAACACAGGCATTGGCGCGCGGCACGGTGGGGCAGAATGTGATGTATTTCGAAACGGGTCAGGGATCGTGCCTGTCATCGAACGCGCATCATGGCGTGGATCAGCAGACGCTGGAATGTCGGGCCTATGCGGTGGCGCGACGCTATTGCCCCCTGCTCGTCAATTCGGTGGTGGGCTTTATCGGGCCGGAATATCTCTATGATGGCAAACAGATCCTGCGCGCCGCGCTGGAAGATCATTTCTGCGGCAAATTGCTGGGCCTGCCGATGGGGCTGGACATTTGCTATACCAACCATGCCGAAGCCGATCAGGATGATATGGACACGATCGCCACCATGCTTGGCGTGGCCGGGGTCAGCTTTATCATGGGCGTGCCGGGGGCCGACGATGTGATGCTGGGTTATCAATCGACCAGTTTCCACGATGCGCTCTATCTGCGCTCGGTGTTGGGGCTGGCGCCTGCGCCTGAATTTGCCGCATGGCTGGAAAGGATGGGATTGACCGATCCGGGCGGGAAACTGCTGCGCGGCGATCCGTTCCTGGCCTCGGTGCGGAGCGTGCCGGCGCTGGGAGGACTTTGTGGCTGATCGGCCGGATATAGCGCCTTTGCGTCAGAGACTGCGCGCTTTCACCAATGCCCGCGTCGCCATCGGCCGGGTCGGATCTTCGGTGCCGACCGCCGCCATGCTGGAATTTCAACTGGCCCATGCGCGGGCGCGTGATGCGGTGTATGATGCGCTGACGCCCGGCGCGGTGGAGCAGGGGCTGGCAGGCTGGCCCACGATCAGCGTTCACAGCGCTGCTCCCGACCGCGCGACCTATCTGCTGCGCCCGGATCTGGGACGGCGATTGCGGCCCGAGGATGCCGCGCGTTTGCAGGTCGAACAGGCGCAATTGGCCATCGTGATCGCCGATGGATTGTCGGCCACCGCCACTATGGCGCATGGCGCTGCGCTGGCACGGGCGATGGTCGAGCGGCTTAGGCATGACTGGCGGATCGGGCCGATGGTCATCGCCCATCAGGCCCGCGTGGCGCTGGGCGACGAGATCGGCGAGGCGATGGGCGCCGAAATGGTGGTCGTGCTGATCGGCGAAAGGCCCGGCCTGTCCGCCGCCGACAGCCTGAGCGCCTATCTCACCTGGGCGCCCCGGCGCGGCAGGCTGGACAGTGAGCGCAACTGCATTTCCAATATCCGCCCGCCCCATGGCTGGTCGATTGCCGATGCGGCCGACGAAATCGTCCGCATCCTGTCGCGCGCGCGCGCAGCGCGATGCACGGGGGTAGCGCTGGCGGGCGGAGAGGCTCTGACGGCGGGAGAAGGCCCCGCATATTGAATGCCTGCGCCACATTGATCAGGCGGAAGGCCCGATGCGGTCGCCTGGCCGCAGGCCCATGGCGATCAGCCCCAGAACAAGGCTAAGCAGCGCCATCAGCCACCAGACGGGGGCAAGGTCGGCCAAATTCTGGCGCAGAAACCCCGCCAGCAGCGGCAGCATCGCGGCCAGAACATAGCCCCCGCCCTGCACGAAAGCAGCGACGGCGGCAGCCTCGTCCGGCCCTTCGCCATGGTCCATCGCCACGATCAGCGAGAGCGGGAACAACGCGCCGATGCCCAGTCCGGCCAGCACCACCGCCGGCCATGCCAGCCCCAGCGGCGCCAGAGCCAGACACAGCATCCCCAGCAAGAGCGCGGCAATCGCACAGAAAAGCGCCGGGCGGCGATCATGCGCGCGGTCGATCCAGAAGGACACGGCCAGCCCCGCCATCACTTCGGCAAAGGTCACCGCCCCCAGCAGCCCGCCCGCCCCTTGCGCGGACCAGCCCAATCGCGTGTAAAACGGCGGCAGCCAAGCCAGAACCAGCGTGTAGGCGCCCGTTCCCAGCCCGAAAAACGCCAGCAGCAACCAGGCACGCAGCGAACGGGAAAGGTGCAGCCTCGATGACGCGCGGGATATTGCCGCCGCCCTTGGTTCCGCCACGCCGCGCCATGCCAGCAATCCGGCCAGAGCAGGCCCCGCCCATAGGCCCAGCGCCACCGGCCATCCCCAAGCCTGCGCCAACCACGGCCCGGCCATCCCGGACATCAGCGCCCCGCCCATAATCGCGGTCGAATAAAGCCCCATCAGACCCGCAGTGCGCCGCCCGCCGCGATGACGGATAACCGCAGGCATCAGGGCCTGAACCAAGGCGATGCCCATGCCGCTGGACAGCGCCGTGGCCAACAGGACATTCGCCATGGGCCACAGGCCGCGCGCCGCATCACTGATCAGAATGAGGGCCAACCCCAAGGCAATCCCACCCCGCTCGCCCAACAGGGCACGCATCCGCCCCGCGCCCAACAGGATCGCCCCCATCAAGGCGACCGGCAGCGTGGTGAGCAGGCTGGCCCCAGTGTCCGACAGGCCGGTATCCTGTTGCAGCCTGTCGAGCAGCGGGCCGATAACCGCCATGGAGGGACGCAGATTGATCCCGACAAGCAGGATCGCGGCCGGAAATATCCAGCCGGGGCGGGAACGGGTCATGACGGGCTCCTTTGCGCAGGCCTTGCAGGGCGCGCATGGGTTCGATATATCTCGGTGTAGAGATATTTATCTCGACGTCAAGATAGGTGATCGCCATGGATCGTGCCCAGAAAGCCGCCGACCAATGGGCCCGCGAAAGGCCCGATCTCGATACGGACGCCATGGTGTTGCTGGGCCGTCTGGGCGAGGCCGCGCTGGTCATCGCGCGCGACCGGCTCAATCCGGTCTTTGCCGGTTTTGGCCTGCAACCGGGCGAGTTCGACGTGCTGGCCACCCTGCGCCGCAGCGGCGCGCCCTATGCCCTGACCCCGACCGACCTGTATGAGGCCGCCATGATTTCATCGGGCAGCATGACCAACCGGATCGACCGACTGGAAAAGGCCGGGTTTGTGACCCGCCAGCCCAATCCGGCCGATAAACGCGGCACGCTGGTCGCGCTGACCGCCGAAGGACTGGCGCTGATAGATCGGGCGGTGGGCACCCATGTCGCCAACCAGCAGGCGGCACTGGCCGTCCTGGAGGACGGAGAAAGGGAGCAGCTCTCGCGCTTGCTGGAAAAGCTGTTGGCAGGGCAACAGGGGTGATCGCGCAGGGCGCGGCGGAAGCAATTGAAGCGAATACAAAACCCGCAAATGACGGACCTCAACCGCGCACCACCGTCCGCGCATGTGTACGCCAAATGACGTAATTCCTATGCTGCACTGCAATAGATACTTGCGGAATCGCCCAATACAGAATTAATTTTGACTCGCATTTCGGGAATCATCCAAGGACGGGTCTTTCCAAAAAAACGGAATAGCAGCAGTTTTGTGGCAATGGCGCCGCCCGATCTATTTCCAGAATGGAAATCAGATCGAGGCGGTTTTTTGCGTTTTTGGGTCTATTGGCGCTGAAATCCTGCAAAAGCGGCGATTTCGGCGACGATAAATTGCGCCCGCAACGCCCTACCTCGTCAAAACTGGCTGAATAAAGACTGGATCGTGCAAACAAGGGGAACGGGACAATGGCAAAAGACGATGACTTCACCACTCTCAGCCGCCGCCGCCTGCTCAAGACCGGGGCCGGTCTGGCCGCCGCCGCGGCCGGCGAAACGCTTTTTGCCGGCAAGGCCATGGCTGCAGCAGGCCCGCCCGAAGTCAAGGGCGCCAAGCTGGGCTTCATCGCGCTGACCGATGCCGCACCGCTGATCGTGGCCAAGGAGCTGGGCCTGTTTGCGAAATATGGCATGCCCGATGTGACACTGGCCAAGCAGGCAAGTTGGGGTGCAACGCGCGACAATCTGGTGCTGGGCGGCGGGGGCGGCGGCATTGATGGCGCACATCTGCTGACCCCCATGGCCTATTTCCTGACGCTGGGAGTTCAGGCCAAGGCCACGCCGATCAGCATCCTTGCCCGTCTGAACGTCAATGGTCAGGGCATCAGCGTGGACAAGGCCTATATGGCCGCCAAGGCCGATATCAACGCCGCCAAGATGAAGGGCGTGATCGCGAGCAAGAAGGCGGGCGGCAAGAAGATCACCATGGCCATGACCTTCCCCGGCGGCACGCATGACCTGTGGATCCGCTATTGGCTGGCCGCGGGCGGGATCGATCCGGACAAGGACATTGACCTGATCACCGTGCCGCCGCCGCAGATGGTGGCCAACATGAAGGCCGACACGATGGACGCCTTTTGCGTGGGCGAACCGTGGAATGCGCAATTGGTCGATCAGAAGCTGGGCTATACCGCCGTTTCGACCGGCCAGATGTGGATGAACCACCCGGAAAAGAGCTTTTCGATGCGCAGCGATTGGGTGGCCGCGCATCCCAACGCCGCCATCGCCATCACCGCCGCGATCATCGAAGCGCAGAAATGGGCCGATAATCCCGCCAATATCAGCCGTCTGGCCATGATGATCTCGGGCCGCGACTATCTCAAGGTTCCGGTGGGCGACATTGCCAGCCGCCTTCAGGGCAATTTCGATTTCGGCGACGGGCGCATGCAGGGCAACGCGCCCTATAAGATGAAGTTCTTCGCCAATAACGCCTCCTTCCCCTTCAAGAGCCACGACATGTGGTTCCTGACCGAGGAGCAGCGCTGGGGCAAATTGCCGATGAACCTGAACAAGGGCGCGGCCATCGCCAAGGTCAACCGGGCCGACATCTGGCGCGCGGCCGCCGCCAAGGTGGGCGGGGTTCCTGTGCCGCCTTCGGACAGCCGGGGCGTCGAAAAATTCTTCGACGGCAAGACCTTCGATCCCGGCCACCCGGAAGCCTATCTCAAAAGCCTCGCCATCAAGCGCGTTTAAGGGAGACAGTCCATGGCCAGCAAGCTCGACATAGCTAGCCCCTCGCCCGTTTCTACAACGGGCGAGGCGGTGATCCTGCCTTATCCCGAAACAGCCATTGCCCGCAGGTTCTTTCCACCCATGCCAAAGCCCACCCATCCCCTCGCAGTCGCCGCGCAGAAATTCGCCTCGGCGGTGCTGCCCACGGGTTTCATGCTGGCGTTCCTGCTGGCCTTCTGGACGCTGGCCTGTGGGCCGGACTCGGCGCTGCCCAGCCCATCCAAAGTCTGGGCGGAATCGCATGAAGTCATCATGCATCCGCTCAAAGGCGTGGAATTCCACGGTCTGATCCCCGACATTCAGGATGGCGGCGATGTGGGCATTGGCGCGCATATTATGAAATCGCTGGGTCGCGTGCTGAAAGGCTATACGCTGGCCGCCATTGTCGGCGTCGCGCTGGGCATGTTGGTGGGCACCAACAAATATGCCTTCCGCGCGCTCGACCCGCTGTTTCAGGTGTTGCGCACCGTGCCGCCGCTGGCATGGCTGCCGATCAGCCTTGCGATTTTCCAGCAGGCCCAGCCATCGGCCATCTTCCTCATCTTCATCACGGCGATCTGGCCGATCATTATGAACACCGCCGTCGGCGTTCAGAACATCCCCCAGCAATATCGCAACGTGGCCAAGGTGCTGGCGCTCAACCCGATGGAATATTTCGTGCGCATCGTGCTGCCCGCCTGCGTGCCGCACATGTTCACGGGCCTGCGCATCGGCGTTGGCATGAGCTGGCTGGCCATTGTGGCCGCCGAGATGGTTCAGGGCGGCACCGGCATCGGCTTCTTCATCTGGGACAGCTATAACAGCTCGCTCCTTTCGGACACGATCGTCGCGCTGGTCTGGATCGGCATGGTCGGTTTCGCGCTGGACCGCATCGTTGGCGCCATTGGCCGCCTGATTGCCCGCAACGGATAAGGATCACACCCATGAAGCAACGTTCCTATCTCGCGCTTGAAGGCGTGAGCGTTGAATTCCCCACCAAGAACGGCCTGTTCTGCGCGCTCGACCGCATCGACCTGAACATCGAAAAGGGCCAGTTCGTGGCGCTGATCGGCCATTCGGGCTGCGGCAAATCCACCCTGCTCAATGCCGTGGCCGGGTTGAACAGGCCGACGCGGGGGGTGATCTTTCTTGACGGCGATGTGATCGACCGCCCCGGCCCGGATCGCGCCGTGGTGTTTCAGGACCATTCGCTGCTGCCCTGGCTGACAGTGGAGGAGAATGTCGCTCTGGCTGTATCCAAGACCGCCAATGGCAAGAGCAAGGCCGAGCAGAAGGATTGGGTGCAGCACAATCTGGAACTGGTTCAGATGGGCCATGCCGCCAAGAAGCGCCCCGGCGAGATCAGCGGCGGCATGAAGCAGCGTGTCGGCATCGCCCGCGCCATTGCCATGCAGCCGCGCGTGTTGCTGATGGACGAGCCGTTTGGCGCGCTCGACGCCCTCACCCGCGCCGCCTTGCAGGATGTGGTGATGGAGCTTCAGGCGCGGCTCAACAACACCGTGCTGATGATTACCCATGATGTGGACGAGGCCGTGCTCTTGTCAGACCGCGTGGTGATGATGACCAACGGCCCGGCCGCGCGCATCGGTCAGGATCTTGCGGTCGATCTGCCCCGCCCGCGTGATCGGCTCAGCGTTATCGACCTGCCCAATTACGCCCATGCGCGCAGCGAAATCATCCACTTCCTGCACGAACGCTATCGCAACCCCGCGCAGGCGGCCTGAAGCAAGCCTCATCGCAGCCTGATGGTGCGCAAGACACCATCAGGCTGCCTGCGAAGATCCCGCAGAAATCCGGGCATGGCGGTGGCGAAACCGGACCGAGCCGGAAACCCCTACGACCATGATCGCGACAAAGATGGCGAAGATGACCGGGTTAAAAATGACCATCGAGATCGTCGCAATCAATGCCAATATCAAAGCGATTGCGGGCAGAAACGGGTATAGAGGCGCGCGATAGGGCCGCTCCATCGCGGGGTGGCTGCGGCGCAGGCGAAACAGGCTGGCCATGCTCATGATATAGATCGTCAGCGCTCCAAAGGCCGCCACCGTCACGATGCCCGCGGTCAACGAGGACCCGCCGACGGTGATCAGATTGTCGCTGAAGATGGCGGCGATGCCCACAAATCCGCCCGCCATAACGGCAATATGCGGCGTGCGGAAACGCGGATGAAGCCGCGCAAAATAATGCGGCAGATAGCCCGCCCGGCCCAAAGCAAAGATCTGCCGCGAATAGCCCATGATGATGCCGTGAAACGAGGCGATGAGCCCGAACAGGCCCAGCCAGACCAGCATATGCAGCCATGAGCTGGATTGCCCGACAACGCGGATCATCGCCTGCGGCAAAGGATCATTTAGATTGGACAGGCTGCGCCAATCGCCCGATCCGCCCGCAAACAGCATGACACCAAAGGCCAGCAGCGTGAGCGTGACGATGCCGGTGATATAGGCAATCGGAATAGTTCGATGCGGATCGCGCGCTTCTTCGGCCGCCATGGCCACGCCCTCGATGGCCAAAAAAAACCAGATGGCAAACGGCGCCGCAGCCACAATGCCAAACAGCGAAGTGGCGGCAAAGCTGCTCTGTCCAGCCCATCCTGCGGCTGCAAAATGGCGCCATTCAAAGGCAGGCGCGACCACGCCCATGAACACCAGCAATTCACCCACGGCCAGCAAGGTGATGACCAGTTCAAAGGTTGCAGCGATCCGTACGCCGACAATATTGAGAGCCATAAACACGACATAAGCCCCCAGCGCGGCCAGTTTGGGCGGAATTGCGGGGAATTGCACATTGAGATAGGCGCCGATCGCCAGCGCAATGGCGGGCGGCGCAAAGACGAATTCGATCAGCGTGGCCATCCCCGCAACCGTCCCGGCCAAGGGGCCGAACGCCTCACGACTATAGGCAAAGGGACCGCCCGAATGCGGAATGGCGGTGGTCAGTTCGGTGAAGCTGAAAATGAAGGCCACATACATGGCGGCGATGAAGATCGTCGTTACCAGAAAGCCAAGTGTTCCGGCTGTTGCCCAGCCATAGCTCCAGCCGAAATATTCACCCGATATCACCAGCCCAACGGCAATGCCCCATAATTGAAAACTGCCCAGACTCTTCGCAAGCGTCACGTCCCCTTGTTGTTTCATGATCAGACCCCGTGCTCAGCGGAATTGACGACCGTCTCCGTGCAGGGCTGCATCACGCACGCATTGAACGAGGTCCGCAATGGGCCGAATTCCCCCCTTTGCCCACTCCAGGGGCAAACCGACGGCGCGAGGGGACGCCATAATCCATGCAAAGGCCGCAAGCCTTGCCGATAAAGGCGGGTGCGACAGAACATCGCACCCGCAAAGGATTCAAAAGCGATAGGTGCCCTGCACGCCTAGGGTGCGGGGCGCCTGAAACTGCCATGTCTGGGCAGTGATCAGGCTGGTGCGGTTGATGCGCGCATAGACCAGAGCGTCGGTGAAATTCTTGACAAAGGCCTGAAGGCGCCATGGCCCCTGTTCATAACCGATGGTGAAATTGCCGACCGCAACTGCGGGTGCGCGCGTGTCGGCCCGGTTGACGAAATCGAAATAGACCTGCGACGAATAGCGCCCATCGAGCCGCAGCGTCACCTTGCCGTGGCCCAACGCAATGTCTTGATCGATACCCCCGGCAATAACCACATCGGGGGCATTGGGCAGACGGTTGTCGCTGATGTTGATCAGCGTGCCCGAACCATCGTCAACTTTGGCCACATTCTTGTCAAAGCGGCTGTGCAGCAAGGTGGTGCTGAGGTCGATATGGGTGGAGGAGGTCAGCGCCGCACGGGCGAAGATTTCGGCGCCATACGTATTGGTCTTGCCCGCATTGATCGTTCCGGCCCCCAGACTGCGTGGCAATGTGGCCTGAAACCCATCAAGCACCTGATAGAACACATCGGCATTGAAGGTCAGCCGCCCGTCGAAGAAGCGGTTTTTCGAACCAAATTCAAACGACTGCACCGTTTCCGGGCCGAACTGGTTGTTCGGATTGGTGGGATCGGTGCTGAAGCCCCCGGGCTTATAGCCGGTATCGAATTTGGCATAGAGCATGTTCTGGGGCGTAACGTCCCAATCCAGCCCCAGCCGATAGGTGAATTTGGAGGCCGTTTGCCGACCATTGGCGGGCGTATTCTGCACAGGCGGCGTTCCGGCACAGCCCAAGGCGCCATAGAGGAACGAGGGTATCCCGGCGATATCGCAGCGCAGATCATTCGATCCGGTGCGCGTCACCGAATCCCACGAATAGCGCCCGCCGACGGTGGCCTTGATCGTGGGCGTCACGGCATAGGAAGCCTGTCCGAACAGAGCCTTGGACATGGAAACCACGTTATAGTTGAACCTGATCACATATTGATCGGCATAGGTCCCGCTCTTGATGATCTGGCCTGAGGTCAGCGGACCATTTTCCTCCCGGAAATAGAAGCCCCCCATCTGGATATAAAACCGATTGGCGGTGGAGGTGGCAAAACGAACCTCATGGTTTTGCGTGCGCACATGCTGATCGGTGCCGAACTGGGTCAGCACAAAGGTGCCGGTCGGATCAACGCCCGATGTGTCGCCCACGCGCCGATAGCGGGTGTTGTCATAGCCGCCCGCATAGGTCAGCGTCCCGTCAAAGGGCAGGTTGTGCAGATTGGCCACCCATGTCACGCGATCCACATCGGTTCGGATCGAGGTCGGCTCATAGCCAGCAAAGCGTTTGGGATCGCCGGTGAAGGTCGAACCCAGCGTACCGATCGCCTGAACATCGCCCACGCCGCGCTGCTTGTCGTGCTGATAGCTGACCAGCAGGTCGAAGGCGCTGCTCGGCTCCCAATAGACCTGCGCGCGGCCCGAGGCCGAGCGATCATCATCCCCCCGCCCGTTCAGGCCCGTCAACTCCCGATAGCCGTCGCGCGACCGGCCAAAGGCGGCAAGGCGGATGGCCAGCGTCTTGCCGATGGGCAGGTTGATCGCCCCTTCTCCGCCGACCAAAGCGTAATTGCCAGCAGTGGCCGACACATAGCCCTCGGCCTTGCCCAGCTTGGGCTTGGCGGTGATAATGTTGACAAGGCCACCGGTGGAATTGCGGCCAAACAAAGTGCCTTGCGGACCTTTGAGGATTTCCACCCGCGCCAGATCATAGAAGGACAGGCCCAGCGTGAACGGACGGTTGGTGAAAAAGCCATCACGCGCAACGCTGACGCTGGGATTGCCGACCTCGGTGGTATTGGTGCTTTGCGTGCCGCGCACGCCGATAAAGGCGGTGCCGGTGTTATTGGTGATCTGGAGGCTGGTGTCGACCGCCTGTAGGGCGTTGATATTGGTAACATCGCGCTGCAACAGATCCTTGCCCGAATAGACCGTCACCGCCAGCGGCGTTTTCTGCAACGTGCTTTCCGACCGCATGGCGGTGACGACAATATCGGAATTGGCGGGCGCCACCGACGCGGCATTCTGCGCGGCGGCGGGTATGGCTATCAAGGCAAATGCGAGCGCGCCAATGCCGCCCGAAGCCTTCAGGACGTGCGAATTCATGGAATATCCTCCCCTTTTTTAATTCGGATTATTGCCCGCCAGCCCAAGGCAGGGCCAGCGGGGTGCCTGTTGTTCAGAACAGGGAAAGCTGGCCGCCGCCGGTCACGAAATCGCGCAAGGCCATGAAGCGTTCGAGGCTCGATACGCCATGGCGCAGTCCGCCATCCGGCCCGATGGCCATGACGCGGGCCTCGCTGCTGCCGGTGCGCGGCCAGACAAGGTTGGGCAGCGAGGGGTTGCCGGTCTTCATAAAGGCCAGCCAATGGTCCTGCATATGGCGCGATACGGCCTCGTCTGCCGCCGTAAACACGCGTCCGCCTTTGCCCAGAGCGCCCATGACATAGGGTACTTCGGCGGTGTGAAACGAACCGAAGCTCTTGCCGCCGAGGGACGGATAGGGCTGCGTAAAGAGATAGGTGTAAACCGGCTGCCCGCTGTTGGCGGCGCGCCCTTCGGCCCACAGCACGAGGTTGGCCATATAACGATCACGCGCCAGCAGCCGCGACGAGGCCTCCGCCTCGGCATCGGTGGCATGGGGATAAAGCGCGATCAGCCGGTCGGCCACAGCGCCATAGCGCGCCTTCACATTAGCCTCGAACACCGCAGGCGTGATCTTCTCGCCGGTTGGCAGCGCCTCATCGGCGTTAAACCCGGTCATGAAAGGCACCAGCGACTGCACCGGCGCCTTCACATCGCCCGGATCCCCCGCCAGCACCACTCCATCATTGTTGGGCGCAAACGAAATGGCAGGCATGCGCATAGTGCCTGAGGTGGACGGCGGCGGAACATTGGTCAGCTTTTCCAGCGTGGCGGCGTCGATCTTGCGCAGATCGGCAATGTTGACGGCGTGGACCTTGGCGGCAAGGTCAGCGCCGACCTTCTCCGCCTCAGCCAGCGGCGCGGAGCGGATGCCGATGCCCGACCCGCTCTGCGCAATGGCGCGCTGAAACAGCCCCTTGGCCAGCGGCGAAAGCACCAGATCATTGACCGCCGCCGCCCCTGCGGACTGGCCCGAGATGGTGACATCATCCGGATCGCCGCCAAACCGGGCAATATTGGCCTTCACCCATTTTAATGCCGCGATCATGTCGAGCAGGCCATAATTGCCCGAGGAAGCCATGCCGGATTCGCGGGTCAGTTCCGGATGGGCCAGAAAGCCGAACACGCCCAGACGATAGTTGATGGTCACCACCACCGCCCCGCGACCGGCCAGATTGCGGCCCTCATAGACCGGGATCGTGCCCGACCCGCTGCCAAAACCGCCGCCGTGGATATAGAAAAACACGGGCAGCTTGCCGCTCGCCTTTCGCGGGGTCCAGACGTTGAGGTAAAGGCAGTCTTCCGAGACATTGCCCTTAATCATGAATTCCGCGCTATAGGGGCCAAACGCCCCCGGCGGGCCTTGATAGCATTCGGCCGATGGGCGCGTGGCATCGCGCAAACCCTGCCACGACGCGGCATTTTGCGGTGCGCGCCAGCGCAGATCGCCCACCGGCGGGGCCGCGTAAGGGATGGCGTAATAGGTGCTGACCGCGGCATCATCGATGCCCTTTACCATGCCCCCTGTCGTCTCAACCGTCCCGGCCTGCGCTGAACCGGCCGCGCACAGCAGCACCGCCACGAAAAGTCGTGCCTTGCCTTGCATCTCTCTTCCCTTTTTCATTATGGAACCTTAATTCCAATTTGATGGCATGGAGCGCAGGGCAAGTCTTGGGCCGGTATGTATCAGTTTGTCTCATCACCTCATCGGAGGCGAAAATGTGATGTATGAGAGGGGCATGTCTGATGCTAAACAACAATGCGTCCTGATCGTCGAGGATGATGGCGACTTACGCGAATTGCTGGCCAACCTGCTGGATCAGGCGGGGATCGCCAATGAATCCGTCGGCACGCTCAGCCGTGCTTCGGCCCGCATTCGCGAGGCGCCGCCCGCGCTGGTCCTGCTCGATGTGATGCTGCCCGATGGCGATGGTCTGGCCTTTTGCGCGCAATTGCGTCAGGCCGGGTATGCCAACAAGATCATGATGCTGACGGCCAAGGGTTCCGCCATCGACCGCATTGTCGGGCTGGAGGGGGGCGCCGATGACTATCTGGCCAAACCCTTTGAATCGCGCGAATTGCTGGCCCGCATCCGCAATCTGTTGCGCGGGGCCACGGCATGGCACAGCATGACCACCGGCAAGCTGCGCTATGCCCGCTTTGGCCCATGGCGGCTCGATCTGGTCCAGCGCCGACTGGTCACCTCCGATGATCGGATCGTGATGGTCTCGACCGGCGAGTTCGACCTGTTGAAGCGCCTGATCGACGCGCCCCGGATCGAACTGAGCCGCGAGGACCTGATGCCCGAGCGGCGCGAGACGGTCTATTTCGACCGCTCGCTCGACAATCGCATCTCGCGCCTGCGGAGCAAACTGGCCGGTGAGCGCGATGGTTCGCATCTGATCATGACGGTGCGCAATCGCGGTTTCATGCTGGCGGCCGATGTGAGCTACGAATGATGTTTCGTTTCAACACGCTGGCCGCGAAAATGACCTTCATTCTGGCGCTGGGGTCCAGCATCGCCTGCACGCTGGCATTGTGGGGAGCCGAGGAATACCGCCGCCGGGGGGTCGAAGCGGTCCAGTACGGCAGTCTGGTGATGAGCGCGGAGGATATTGCCTCGCGCTTCGCCCGCGACGAGGCCAAGACCACGCAGGATCTGGAGCATGGCAGGATTTTCGGCGCCCGCTTCCTGCGCCATCTTCCCCCCGATGCCGGCCCCGACGATCACCTGACGGCCATGCTGCGCCAGAGATTGCCGACGACCAGCGCCGCCATCGGACTGCACGGCAAGGTGGCCGACTGCATTGGCGATTATCACGCGGTGCAGGCGTCCGGCGCGCGGGGTTTCTTCAAGGACCTGCCCGATTGCTGGCTGGTGGTGATGCGCGCGCCCAGCGGGCGGCCCTTCATCTTTGGCCTTCCCGTGCTGTCGGCCCGGCATGGCGGCGGTCTGGCCTTCGCGCCTTCCGCGCTGGCGATCACCACTTTGGCCAGCCTCATCATCGCCAGTTTCGTCGCCCGGATGACGCTGAATTTCATGCGGCGCCTGAAGGACGCCACGCGCCGCTTTGCCGAGGATATCAACGCCGCGCCCATTTCCGCCGATGCGCCGCGCGACGTCAGCGACACTTACGATGCCTTCAACGCCATGCAGCAGCGCATCCGCACGATGATGCTGGAACGTGATGACATGCTGGCGGCCATCAGCCACGACCTTCAGACCCCGCTTACCCGCCTGCGTCTGCGGGCCGAAGCGATGCCTGCATCCATCGAGCAGGCCAAGATCATTGCCGATGTGGCCGCAATGGAGCGGATGGTCGGCGATGGGCTGGCCCTCGCACAATCGCGTGAATCCGCTGATGACTGGGCCTGGCTTGATCTTGACTCTCTGCTGACCAGCATTGTCGAGGATGCGCAGGAGGAGGGAAAAGCCGCAAGCCTTGGCCGGGTCGACAAGGTCTGCGTCAGAGTCAAACCCAGCGCGCTGGCCCGCTGTCTGCAAAATCTCACCGACAATGCCTTGCGCTATGGCGGGTCGGCCGTGCTTGAATGCATTCACGAAGAGCGCATGGTCCAAATCGTGATCCGCGACAAGGGGCCGGGCATCCCGCCCGATGATCTGGAACGCATGTTCCTGCCCTTTGTGCGCGGCGAAGCCAGCCGATCACGGCAGACCGGCGGCACCGGCATCGGCCTCACCATCGCGCGCGCGCAGGCCTCGACTTTCGGGGGCAGCGTTGCGCTGGCGAACACGCGCGATGGTCTGGCCGCCACCGTCACGCTGAGCGGGGCCGTAGCATCGCCCGATGGATTGCAAAATACTTGAATGTCGCCCTAAGCTGCCCGCGCCACATTTGAGGTAAAACATGCTGAATGCTGACTTGGTCTGGCCCTTGAGGGCAAAAACGCCTGCGGTGACGTTTGAGGATCCGACCTGCGCGCCCGAGATCGCGGTCGTAACCGGGGTTGAGCAGCCGGTGCTGCTTGGCTTTCGCCCCGCCCGGCCGAATGGGCGCGCGATGCTGGTGCTGGGCGGCGGCGGCTATGTCGCGCTCATGGCCGGGCGCGAAGGTGTTCAGGTCGCACACTGGCTGACGGGTCTTGGCTTTTACGCCTTCGTCCTGCTGCATCGCTTTCCCAACGCCACCCATGGGGTTTCAGCGCCCCTTGACGATGCGATGGAAGCCCTACGCCTGATCCGCGCCAGCAGCCTTGCCCCCGATGGCCTCGGTGTCGTCGGCCTGTCATCGGGCGGGCATCTGGCGGCCTGCCTGTTTGCGGCCTATCCTGAGGAATGGCCGCAGCCATCCCCGCCGACACGCCCTGATCTGGCGATCATTGGCTATGCGCCGATTTCGACCAACGCCAAGGGCCGCACGATCATCCCCAACAAACCACCGCTGCCTCCGATCGAAAAGCAGGCCTTCTATGACAGGCTTCAGCCCGACGCACAGCTTTTGTCCTCGCCACCGCCTGCCTTCATTGTCTATTCGGACAGCGACCCGGTTGTGCCCATAGAAAATGCGCTCAGGCTCCGCGCGGCATGGCACGCCGCCGGAGGTTCCACAGAGCTGCATATATTCGCTGATGCGCCGCATGGCTTCGCGCTTGATACGAAAAACCAGCCGGTCTCCCTCTGGCCTGTTTTGTGCGAGGCATGGCTGCGGCAGGTCGGTTTTCTGGGAGCATGATAGGCCCAGGCACGGCGGCGGGATTTGCCGTCATCCGTGCCGGACCGCCCCGATCCGGCCTCAGTCCGACTGCGGTGAGCTGCTGGAATGGGCGGTGTGGACCAGCCAGTCATGAAACGCCTTTACCTCATGGCGCCGCAGCGCCTTGGGGGCCGCCGCTGCAAAATAGGCCCATGCCACGGGCCAGCGGCAATCCGGCATCAGGTGCAGCAATCTGCCCGCCTCCAGGTCTTGCATGACTAAAGCCCTACGCACCAAGGCCACCCCGCGCCCGGCCAGGGCGGCCTGAATAACGGCAGAGGTGGAATTGATCTTCAGCTCTCGCGATGCGGTCGTCTGGTTGGCCCCGCTGCGCGCCAGCCAATCGGACCAGGAAGGAAAATCCCCGCCCGGATGCGGCGTGGCGTCATGCACCAACACCTGTTCGGCAATCCAGCCGGCGGTGGGCGCCTGATCCGCGGGCAACAGGCGCGGATGGCAGACAGCGATGATCTCCTCGCCCATCAGACGGGTTGCGCGCACGCCCTTCCAATCGCCAAGGCCGCAGCGGATGCCGATATCCGCTTCGCCATGAGCCAGATCGATAACCCGGTCCGAAACATCAAGGCGAACATCGATCGAGGGATGCAGCGCGGAAAAATCCTCCAGCCGGGGCAGCAGCCAGTTGGCCACCAAGGCCTGAGATGCCGTGACCAGCACCACCGAGCGCGCATGACGACCGCGCAGTTTGCTCAAGCCCGCTTCGAGCAGATCAAGACCCTTGGCGATATCCTCAAGCGCCTCGCGCGCCTCGTCCACCGGCGTCAGGCGCTCCGCCCCTGAGCGCGAGCGGCGAAACAAGCGATAGCCCACCCAATCCTCCAGCGAGCGCACCAACTGACCCACGGCGGGGGGCGTCACATCCAGTTCGGCGGCGGCACCGACAAAACTGCCGTGGCGAGCGGCGGCCTCGACGGCCTGAAGCGATTTGAGGCGGGTGAGATGGCGCATATCATGGCCAATAGACCTTGCGGGCCTCACGAGAAAGTTTTTCTTTCTTTGCGATGTTGTTCGATTGCCTCGTCTCGCGCCCCCCCTTCCTCCATGGCGGGCCACCACGACAAGGGTTTGACCATGACGCTCCAAGACAAGACAGCACTGATCACCGGCGGCTCCAGCGGCATCGGGCTGGCGAGCGCCCGGGCGTTGCGGCGCGAAGGCGCACTGGTGGCGATCACAGGCCGCCGTCGCGACGCTCTGGAGGCGGCGCGGGCCGAACTGGGGAGCGATGTTCTCATCATCGAGGGGGATGTGTCCAATCTCGATGACCTGCAGCGGATGCGTGACGCAGTGGACGCGAAATTTGGCCATCTCGACATTCTGTTTGCCAATGCGGGCCTTGCCATCGCAACCCCTTTGGAAACATGCGACGAAGCCACCTACAGCCGCATCATGGACATCAACGTGAAGGGAACCTTCTTCACGGTGCAGGCCGTGCTGCCCCTCATGCGCGAAGGCGGCTCGATCATCCTCAACACCTCATGGCTCAATCAGGTGGGCGCACCGGGGCGGGCATTGCTCAGCGCCTCCAAGGCAGCGGTGCGAAGTTTTGCACGCACCATGGCGGCCGAATTGCTGCCCCGCCGGATCCGCGTGAACGCCATCAGCCCCGGCTCCATCGAAACCCCGCTCCACCGCCAGAGCGGCCAGAGCGAGGAAGCGTTTCGCGCCTATGCCGAGCGTGTGGGCGCACAGGTGCCCATGGGCCGGATGGGGCGTGCCGAAGAAATCGCGGCCGGAGTGGTCTTTCTGGCCAGCGATGCCTCATCCTATATGTTGGGGGCAGAAATGGTGATGGATGGCGGCCGGGCGGAGCTTTGACTCATAAGGATGAAACAATGACACAAGCAGACGTGGCGATTATCGGCGCGGGGGTGGCGGGGCTTCGGGCGGCGGGTCTGCTGAAAAAGGCAGGCCTTGATTGCGTGGTCCTTGAAGCGCGCGACCGATTGGGCGGGCGCATCATTACGGTGGATGCCCATGGCCACCCCAGCCCGGATGGATTTGATCTTGGCCCTTCGTGGTTCTGGCCCGACACCCAGCCCGATATCGGCAGGCTGGTGGACGAACTGGGCCTTGGCTCTTTCCTTCAGCACAGCCAAGGCGATGTCGTGTTCGAGCGCATGTCGCGCGAACCATCCCATCGTTTCCGCCCGATCCGGCAGGAGCCGCAATCGCGCCGCCTGCTAGGGGGATCGGCGGCGCTGATCCGCGCTTTGGCCGCGCAGGTTGAACCCGCCCGGATTCGCCTGAGCACAAAGGTGACAGAGGCACGCCTGAGCGATGATGGCGTGGTGCTGATCACACGCGACAGCGGCGGGCGGACCGGCCTTGTGCATGCCGGGCGCATTGTGGCGGCGGTTCCGCCCCGCTTGCTGGCGGCTACGGTGCAATTTCTGCCCGCCATGCCCGATCAGACCATGGCCCGTTGGCGCGCCACGCCGACATGGATGGCGCCCCATGCCAAGTTCTTCGCCTTTTATGATCGCCCCTTCTGGCGCGAAGATGGCTTGTCCGGCACCGCGCAGAGCATGGTCGGGCCGATTGTGGAAATGCATGACGCCACAACCGTGTCGGGAGCAGCAGCGCTGATGGGCTTCATCGGTGTGGCCGCCGAACAACGGGCCGCGCGGGGCGAAGCGGATCTGACGGGCGCATGTCTGGGCCAATTGGCGCGAATCTTTGGCCCGCAGGCAAAATACCCGCAGGCAACGTTGATCAAGGACTGGGCAGCAGATCCGCTGACCGCGACCGACGCGGACAGATTTGCCGGGGGATACATCACACCATCCGACGAACCATGGGTGACCGGCATTTGGGCCAGCCGCCTTGTTCCGGCAGGCAGTGAGACAAGCCCGGTTGAGCCCGGCTATCTGGCAGGCGCGGCGGTGGCGGCGGAGCGGGCGGCCCAAGCCATTCTGACATGAAACGCCAATCGACCGCCGCAAAATCCTGTTTACGGCACCTTATGCCTATCCGCGCATTTCAAACGACATGCCCGATTTCCAGATCCCGTTTCCAAACCGATCCATCGCCATCGTGACCGGCGGCGAGTCCGGCATCGGCCGGATGGCCACGCTCAAGCTGGCGCGCGCCGGTGTGCCTGTCGCCTTCACCTATTTGCGCGATCAGGACGCCGCCGATGCGGTGGTGGCCCAGATTGCGGCGCATGGCGGGCGGGCCATGGCGATCCAGACCGATGTCGGCAAGGAAGAGGATGTCGAAGCGCTGTTCAGCGTGGCAGAGCGGGAATTTGGCGTGGCCGATCTGCTTGTCAATGCAGCGGGGCTCAACATGTCGGGCATTCTGCTGCGTGATATGGCGCTGGCCCAGTTTGACCGGCTGTTGAAGGCCGATCTCTACGGCCCGTTTCTCACCTGCCGCCGCTTTGTCCGTGCGCTGACGGCGGCGAAACGGGCGGGACGGATCGTCAACATTTCATCGATCCACGAGAGGGCCCCGCGCCCGGGCGGCCTTGATTACGATGTGGCCAAGGGCGGCCTTGCGCAATTGACGGCGACTCTGGCGCTGGAACTGGCGCCCCAGCATATTGCGGTCAACGGCGTGGCTCCGGGCATGATCCTGACCCCTATGAACCAGAGCGCGCTTGACCATCCGGCAGAGTTGAAGGCGAAGGAGGCGGCTATTCCATGGGGGCGGGCAGGCACACCCGAGGATGTGGCCCATCTGATCCTCTTTTTGCTGTCGCCTGCCGCCGACTATATCACGGGCGCTACGGTGACCGTTGACGGCGCGCTTTCGCTGACCGTGGCGCTGGGGGCCTGACGCGATGGCGGCCTATGTGGTGGAAGAATTGCAGGACGTCACGCTCGATATTGCCGGGCCGGAGGGGCGTCTGGCCCATCACGATCTGATGAGCCCCTTTGTCTGGCAGGACGGTGATCTTTATCGGCTGCTGGTGCGGGTGCTGCCTCGCCCGCTTGGCCCGCAGGACCCGACGGGGGTGATCTGGTCGGGGGCCTCGCAGGATGGCCTGTGCTTTCAGATGGCACAGGCGCCGACCCTTTCCCCAGGCAGCATGGCCGATGATGCCGGAGGGTGCGAGGACCCCACGTTGGTTCAGGCCGGAAACGATTATCTCATCTATTACACCGGGGTGGATGCCGGTCGCTCTCAAGGCGCGCTGCTGCTGGCGAAAGGCAAGGACCTGATTGATCTGACATGGCAACGGGTGATGCTCAAGGCCCCGCCGGGCGAGGGCAATATCAAGGAGGCGACGCTGGTTCAGGGAAGCGACGGAGAGTTTCGCCTGTTCTATGAATATGCCAAGGACAATGCATCGCGGATAGGGCTGGCGGTGGGGCCAAGCGCCGGAGGCCCCTGGACGGTGGTGAAGGACCCCTTTTCGGTCCGTGACAGCGCCTGGGACAATTGGCATCTTTCGACCGGTCCCGTCGTGCAGCTGCCAGGCTGCGACCCTGTCATGTTCTATAATGGCGCCACGATGGATGCGCGCTGGCGTATCGGGTGGATCAGCTTTACCCCCAATTTCAGCCGCGTCACCGCGCGCGGCATAGAACCCTTGCTGGTGCCGCCCCCTGCCCGCGACCGGGCCGACACCGACATTGCCTTTGCCGCCTCCTGTGTGGTCGGCGGTGATGACATATGGCTCTATTATTCACTCGAAGACCGCATCTTGCGGCGTGCGCGGATCAGGCGCTATGACCGCTGAGGTCATCCAAGCGGCGGGCAATGCAGATGGAGGAAGGCGCCGGCCGGGAAAGCGCGCGATCCGCGCCTAGGTGGAAGCCTCAAAGATCAGGTCGTGGGCCGCGTCCAGATCACGCAGATCGCGCCCGCGCGTTTCCCGCCCGAACCATGCTATCAGAAAAAGCGACAGCAATGTAGGCAGCATCACCAGCAGCGATGATACGCGCATCGAAAGCATGATGCCGCTGATGGTCAATCCCTGCGCCAGCAATCCGCCGCCCTTGGTCCAAGCCGCCACCCAGCCCGTGGCGCGCCCGCGCACCCGCAAAGGAAAACTCTCGGCCGTATAGGGCAAGACAATGGCAATGATGCCGTTCGTGCCGACGATCAGCAGAGCAACAGGCAGGACCGGGCTGCCGCTGCCCACCAGTTCCAGCCGCAGGACCAGCCCCAGTCCGAGCAGAGTCAGGACAATCATCGATGTCAGCGACCACTTGGTGCTCCACCGGCTGTAAAGCAGCGCGGCGATGAATACCGTCGGAAAGGCGATCAAGGCGCTCTCGGCCAGAAGGCGGCTGGACAGGCCCACCGAATAGCCTTTCGCCACCAGATCGGCGGGAAGCCACAGCAAGAGGCCAAAATTGATCAGCCCCCAAGACAGCGCGCACAGGCTGAGCGCAGTCAGTTTGCCGTAAAGCTCAAAGCCTACGAGCGCATGGGACCCGCGCGGTCCGTTTTCCGCCACGGCATTTGCCCGCCGCGCCTTGGCCCCAAACCGGCGCATCACCGCTTCGGCTTCCTGCACACGATCACGCGCCAGCAGGAATTTCGCCGACTCCGGGATGAAGGCGCCCAGCAAGACCAGAGTGAGCCCCGTCGGCAGATTGGCCAGCCAAAGTATCCGCCAGCCAAAGACCGGCTGAAGCAAGGCCGACAGGCCGCTGGCCGCGAAATAGCCGCCCACCGCGCCCAATCCGCCCACCAGCACCAGACTCCAGCCGCGATGCCGGTTGGGCATCATTTCGGCCAGCAGCGCATAGGTCACCGGCAACATGCCCCCCGCCGCAGCCCCCATCATGAAACACATGGCGATATTCCAGGCCAGGCTGGGCATGGCCCCGCAAATCGAAGTGCCGACAAACATCACCGCCGAGAGCAGGATCGATGCCTTGCGTCCATAGAGATCGGCTATCCACCCCCAAAGCACCGATCCCACCACCGTGCCCGCCAGCGCGAAAAACGGCACCAGAGAGACGGTCTTTTTAGGCACGCCATATTCGCTGATCATGCCCGGCACCGTAAAGCCAAGCGAGGCCGGTTTCATCACATCGATGATCAGGGCCAGCGTAAGCACACCCATCAGGCCCCAATGCGCAGGGCCCAGATGGGCATCCTCGGGCGCGGCCACGACAATGTCGGCGGCCTTTTCGCGCTGCGCCGCCACATCACGCGGCAACAACCCATAGGCGGCCACCCCTGTTCCCACAACGATCAGCGCCATGCCGAAAAGCATGGCATTGTCCATCGGCATGCCCGCCAGTTGATAATTCATCGCCCGCGCCATCGAGAACATCGGCCAATGAGCGCAAACGCCCAATGTTACAGCGATGCAACCCGCAATAAAGGCCCATACCGCCTGTCGATCCGATAGCGTGCTTTTCATCTGTTCCATTGGCCTTACCTCTCCCGTGGGGACGGTGATAATCACATCGCGGGTCAAGGAAAAGCCGCAAGGGTCTCCATATGGCCATGTGGGAGGCAGAAATGGCGAAGAGATATGTCACTATTTTGAGCCTTGCCGATACGGCAAGGGCCGGTTGGGCTGCATCAGCTATAGAACTGACCTTGAAAACTGGAACTGAGCCGGATGACGACAGATTGGCGGCGCCTCAACAGCCAATTTCGGCTCATTTCGAATGTGGCCGCTTTACTCTCCGGCAAAGCAGGCGCATTTTGCTTTGATTGTCATTCGATATAAAAGACCATTTTCGTTAAAATGATGGATTCAACCTTTAATGAATACTTTGCCTTGCGACGGTAAAATACCAATAAGCGGAGGTATCATGAAATTCTCTCGTCCTCTATTGGCCGCCTTGATATTCTCGCTGCTCGCCGCCTGCGGACATCAACGCCCGGCGCTCAATGGCAATATCGCCATTTCGGCCAAGCGCATTCCCGCCAACCTTAACGAGCAAATGACTGGAAACGGCACGGCAAGACCTGTCGGTATGCCCGCCGCCCCTGCGCCACAGCCGGTTCAGGGCGCCCGCCTGTCCGCCTTCGCGCAAACTGTGATCACCGCTCGCGACCGAGACATGAGCACCCATGCCGGAATTTGCGCCGATCTGATGCAAAAGGACATTTCCGGCGATGCCGGAAAACCGCTGGCCAAGGGCTATGCCATAGTGCTGTCGGGCGGCGGTCCGCATGGTACATTTGGCGCGGGCCTGTTCCTCGGCTTGCAGGACAAGGGACAATTGCCGCCGGAACCCGAAGTGGTGACCGGGGTGAGTACAGGCTCGCTGCAATCAACCTTTGTGTTTCTGGCGCGCCAGCCTGTGGCAAAGGACCGGGATTACAGCTGGATCAACCCCAAAGCGCTGCCTTTGCACAGTTTGCCGGGGGCGGGCAACCAGCCGCCTCTGGTCAAGGGGCGCAGCAATCTTGAAGACCTTGCTTTGGCCTATAGTATTGGACGAGAAGGTGAAATCCTCAAACTTGGTTCCTTGGGCGACCTCTCGCTGATAACCGACGGCGCCCGCGCCCAGCTTACTCCTTTACGCAAACGCCTGTTCAGGATGATCAGCCCCGACACTATCACCCAGCTGGCCACCGAAGCCTGTCGTGGCCGTGTGCTTTTGGTCGGAGTCACCGATGTGGACGACGGCAATGGCTACGCCCTCGACCTGACCGGGCTGGCGCTCAAGGCCTTCGAAGGAGAAGCCAGTCAAACGCGCATGACTCTGGTGCGCAACACCTATGTCTCCGCGCTGATCGCTTCGTCATCCGTGCCGGTTGGGGCCATGCCGGTAACGCTGCGCTATCGCGAGTTTGATGACGAGGACAAACCGTCCGATATTGCCTCGCGCCAGCATATGTTCATCGACGGCGGCGCGCGTTTCGGGGTATTCCTTCCCAAGGGAAGCGATGGGTCTGATCTGACCCTGATCGTCAACACTTTTCTGGATACGCCGCCGTGGACGGAGGGCGATCCCGCGATCCCGACCACGAAATGGAAATTGATCGGGCTGGGCCTGCGCACCGTCAACGATCTGCTGGAAACCCAGATCTATAATCTGTCGGTGGGGCAAGTGGAGGCCGCAGCGGGCAAACTGTCGATGGCCTATCTTTCAAACCAGAACATCGTGGCCCCCGATGGCCGACCCGGTGAAAACCCGGTGGCGCATGTCTATCTTGGGCGGACCTGCGGACAGTGGCAAAGCGAGGTCGACGCTCTGCATCACCCTCTCCAATTTTTTCCCGATTATATGGCCTGCCTGATCGATTATGGCCGCAGCCGTGGCAATCTGGCGCAATGGAACCTGACCAAGCCTGAATTAAAGCATCAGTGATGCATGGAGGCGGAATTTCAGGAATACCGGCTGGGAGCGCTGCAAGTCATGAACCGGCTGCGCTCTCATCGCGGTCTTTCTTTGCGGAAACGCGGGTTCGGCCGTATCCAACCGGAACCATCCGACGCCCTGATGCGTGGTGAATCGGGAAAAGGGGGAGATGCAATGAGCAGCAAACGATTTTTCGCAAGCTTGACCGTCACGACATGCGTCAATGTCTTTGCCGTGACGGCCTGCCATGCCGCTGCGCCATCTGTCCGCACCGCCTCCGACGCCTGCGCGGGGCTGGCCGGCATGTCGATCCCCGCTTCGAAAATCGGATTGCCGAGCTCTGGCGCGGTGGTCAGCACCACGCGGCTTGTTCTGCCGGACTCATCGAACGCAAATGGCGAATTCTGCGAGGTGAAGGGCTTCATTCTGCCCGCGTCCCCGGATGCGCCGAAGATGGAGTTTGAAGTCAACCTTCCAACTGTCTGGAACCGCAAAGCGGTCCAGCTCGGCGGCGGCGGTTTTGACGGTGTGCTGGTAACAGGTCTGGGCCATGCGGCGCTGCAGCCGGATTCGGTGCGCAATCCTCTGGCGCAGGGTTATGTCACTCTGGGCAGCGACGGCGGACACATGGGAGCAGCCGGTTTTGACGGCAGTTTCGCCCTTAACGACGAGGCCTTGCTGAATTTCGGCCAACAGTCCGTGAAAAAGACCCATGATGCGGCCATGACCATCATCAGAGCGCGATATGGCAGCGCCCCCAAGCGCTTCTATTTCATCGGCGCATCGCAAGGTGGGCACGAGGCGCTCGATGCCGCGGCGCGTTATCCCGCCGATTATGACGGCGTGGTGGCCAATTATCCGGCCTATAACGTGACCATGCTGCATCTGGGATCATGGAATGTCGGCAAGGCCCTCTACGAAAACGGCGGCGCGGGATGGCTGAACCCTGCCAAGACCAAACTGCTGACCGACGCGGTCTATGCCGCCTGCGACAGTCTTGACGGAGCCCAAGACGGGATCATCAGCAATGTGAAGGGCTGCAACAGCCGATTCAACATCGCCACCGTTCGGGCCAAACTGCGCTGCGCCGACGGCAAAGACACCGGGGACGTGTGCCTTTCGGACGCGCAGATTGCGGCGGTGGAGAAGATCACTTCCCCGTTCCGCCCCGGCTTCCCGATTGCCGGTTCCGAGGTGTTTCCGCGCTGGGCGCTGCTGGAAGGTTCCTTGTTCCACGGCCCCTCGACACTGGGCTTGCGGCCCGTTCCCACCAATCCGCCGACTTCAGCCGATCCGCTGCTCTACAATGCCGGTTCGGGCACCATAAAATATGTCATTACCCGTCAGCCGGGGTTCGATCCGCTCGCCTTCAGGCCAGATGAGTGGAAAGCGCGCGTGCAACAGTCGGGACAGATCATGGACGTGACAGATGTCGACCTGACGCCATTCCGTCGCAAGGGCGGCAAGATCATTTTGACGCATGGCACTATTGATGACTTCATCACCCCGCACAACAGCGAGGCGTATTACGAGCGACAGCTCGCCCGCCAAGGCAAGGTCAATCTCCAATCTTTCATGCGCTTCTATGTGATACCCGGCTTCGGCCACGGATTTGGCCTGTTCAACGCCCGGTTTGACGGTCTTGATAAGCTCAACCGCTGGGTGGAAACGGGCCGCGCGCCCGACCGCCCCATTGCGGTGGATGCCAACAAGGACGCCTACCGCACACGGCCTATGTGCGAATTTGGTTTCTGGCCGCGCTATCGCGGAACCGGTTCGGTGGACAGCGCCGCCAGCTTCACTTGCGTTCAGAACTAGCGGAACCCGAAATGCGCCCTGAAAAGCCGCCCTCAGAAATATTTGAGCCAAACTATGTCGCGGCGGCGGCGCTTCAGGCGGGCGTACCAGGCGGTCGGGATATAAAGCGGAACTATCAGGGCCACATACCAGACCAACACCCAACCATAACTGTCAAACATGTAGGCCTTGCCATTGTTCGGCCCCCAGATCGCCAAAGCGCTGTGATAGAAAATGCGCAGGACCGTAAGGTGAAGCAGGTAGAAGAACATCGGGGCGCCGCCAAACACGGCAAGCGCAGCGACCAGCCGCGAAGCGTTGATCCGTTCAAACAGGGCCAGCAAAAGCGCGCCGGTGCCGAGCGTAGGCAGCAGGAACAGCAAAGATGGCGGATATTTGGTCATCGAGATAAAGCTGATGATGGTGCGGACCGCATCGCCATCGACCACATGCCATGGCCTGTCGCCATAGATGTTGAGCAGGCGCAAGGCAATAAAACCGCCGATCATGCCAAAGCCGAGCAGCAGCAGTCGCCGCTGTCGCAGATCAGGCGCGACATCCGGGCGAAACCAGTTGCCGATGCCAAAACCCAGCGAAATGACGCCCAGCCAAGGCAGGATAGGATAGGTCGTCTTGGTCACAAAGCCGAAGGGAAGAGCAATCGTATCTCTTTGGTGCAGCACCGCCCATAGCGGAAACAGCGCGTCGCCTTGCGTCAGCCGGATCGGATCGAGCAGATTGTGGAAACCGACCACGATCAGGCCAAAACCGATCAGCGCGGGGCGTGGGAGACGCATCAACACAGACAGCGCGATCATGCACAGACCGATGCACCAGATCACCTGTAGCCAAAAGGTTGGCTGGGGCACAATCCCCCAATAGAGCGGCGAGAGATAGGCCAGCTCAATGGCAATCAGCAGAAAGCCCCGCTTCAAAAGATAGGCGGTGGTTTCCTCGACGGTATGATTGATGCTGAAAAGATAGACGCCTAGCCCCGTCAGCGCCACAAAGATCGGAGCGCAGAAGCTCACCACAAAACGGGCATAGCCTATGATGGGCAGGATCGTATTGGCGTCGATCGGATCGGTCACCACATAATTGACGAACCATGTTTCGCGCAAATGGTCCAGCAGCATGAGGACCATCACGAAACCTCGCAGCGCATCAATATTGGCGAGCCGGAGACCCGCCGCAGACGCCGTTTTTTCGGGCGTAACCATACCGACAGAGCCGGAAAGAGCGGGAATACTGCTCGCCATATGCTTCACCTCTATTCTTGGGCGGAATATTTATGTCGTGCCAAAGATGACCATCGATTCAAACCGCCAGTGCCTCGTCCAGTACGTCGACGAACAGATCGACATTTTCCCGACTGAAGATCAGCGGCGGGCGGATTTTCAGGATATTGTGATCTTTCCCGCATGCGCTGATCAGAACGCCATTGTCGCGCATCGCATTGACCACGCGGGTGGTGCGCGCCCGGTCATTGGCTTGCGTTTCACGGTCGGAAACGATGTCTGCCGCGACAAACAGCCCCGCCCCGCGAACATGGCCTAGACAATCATGGCGCGAACGCAGCGCAGATACACGCTCAAGCAGATAGGCGCCCACATCACGGGCATTGTCCATGATCCGGTCGCGCCGGATGACCTTCAGGACGGCGGCGGCGGCGGCGCATGACACGGCATTGCCAGCAAAAGTGTTGAAATAGCGCGAGTTGTTGCCGAATTTTTCAACGACATCGTGGCGCGTCAACAATCCCGCAATCGGCTGTCCGTTGCCCATCGGCTTGCCCAGCGTGACAATGTCGGGATCAACACCATGTCGCTGAAAGCCCCACATGTGGCTGCCGGTGCGGCCAAAACCGGGTTGAACCTCGTCGGCCACGAAAATGCCGCCCGCCTTGCGGATCGCCTCGACGGCGCCTTTCAGAAAGCCGGGCTCTTCGGACAGGATTCCATCGCTGGTGAAGATCGAATCCACGATCAACATAGCAGGCTGGATGCCATGGCGCTTAAGATCGGCAATGGCGGCCTCCACGTCGCGGGTGAAGCGCTCGGCAACATTGGGGCCGCTGCGATAGGCGGCGGGCGCCGCCACGGTGCGGACATGGGCGCCCAGAGGAACCGCAGTGCCAAGGGTCGGGGAGAATTGCGAAACGGCATCGGTAATGCCGTGATAGGCGGTTTCGGTGATGATGACGCCCGTGCCGCCCGTGCGGACCTTGGCGATGCGATAGGCCAGATCATTCGCTTCGCTGCCCGAGCAGGTCAGCATCATGTGCGACAGATCAGACTGCACTGTCGACAACAGACCTTCGGCAAGTTTGAGAATGGTTTCATGCAGATAGCGTGTGTTCGTGCAAAGCGTCGCGACCTGTCTGGTGATCGCCTCCACCACATCGGGATGGCAATGCCCCAACGAGACGACATTGTTATAGGTGTCGAGATAGCGGCGGCCATCGGCATCATAAAGCCACACGCCCTCGCCCCGCACAAAATGGAGCGGCTTTTGATACATCAGCCGATAGGCCGGGCCCAGCAGGCGCGTGCGTTGCTCGACCATGCGCGCTTCATGAGGGTCAAGCTCAACCTGGCCGGGGATGAAGGCGTTGACTGAGGACAGGTCTACAACACTCATTATTCGTCTCCTGACAGGCAGAATTGCAGCAATTGTCGGCTTGCCTCATCGCGGGAAAGGCCCGCCAGATGGTTCAGCCCGGCCCAGGCAAGGCCGTTGTTGCGCATGATATATTCGCGATTTTCCGGATAACGGGCGGCGCGCCATTCGGTGATCAAAACGGTAATCATGAACCGCGCGGTGATAAGGTCGAGCAGAACCGCCTGCTCTGCCTCGTACAGCGGCAGCACCTCGTGAAAGCCTCCGATAATCTCGGCGGCGCTGAGCAGGGGATCGGCCCCGTCGGCCATTTGATAGGCGGCCGCCGTCGCGATTTCCCCCACCAGCGGGGCATGGACGACATCGCCAAAGTCGATGATCGCGGCAATCTGGTCGGTTTGGGCCGGGTTCACCAGCACATTGCCAAGATTATAGTCATTATGAATGACCTGCGCCCGCAGAGACCGGAGTTGCGGCAGCGTCTCGGTTTGATACTGCGCCATAAAGCGCTGCATCAGCCTGCGGCCCGATGGATCAGCGACGCTGTCGATCATGCCGGTCAAGCGGTGGGCCGCTGCGACATTCCACAATATATCATGCTGCGCGGCAGGGTGCGCAAAGCCTTCGAGCGCCTGATCCAGTCTGGCGAGGGTTTGGCCAAGGGCCCGCCGCTGCGGCGCCGTCCGTCTGGATTGCCCGAGTTGCAATCCGGGCAGGAAAGTCAGCATGCGCAGGATGGAGGCCCGCCCGTCATCAAGCGTGATCGGCATCTCATAAGATCCGTCAAGCGCGGCCACGGGGCGCGGCACCGACAAGCCTGAAGTATTACCCGCCAGGTGATTGAGAACACAGGTTTGAAGATTGACAATATCGCGGGCTTCGGCAGGGTTCGAAACTTTCAGAAGATACTGGCTGCCGTCCTGACCCACCATTTTGAAATTGCGGTCGCGCTCTCCGGAAAGGTCAGAGGCCATCAGATCGCGGCCATAGAAACGCCGGGCCAAGACTTGCGCATCCTGCTTGGTAAGCTGCGGCGGCTGGGTGGTCAGAGTGGGGTCGAGCAGCATCTTCCGCCTATGTTTTATGGGCTGCGATGCGGCTTTTCGCCTCGCAGCCGGTTCTTTTGTCAAAGGCCAAGCAGGGCGGGGAGTTCGCTGAAATCCCTGATGCGGGTGACGCCGTAGTGATCGGTCGGCGCCTCATGCCCGCGATCCACGAAGACCTTCGCTCCAAAGCCCAGATCATGGGCGGTCATCAGGTCATAGCGCGGGCTTGATGAAACATGCATCATGTCCTCGGGCGCGCAGCCCAACCGATCGAGCATATATTCAAACGGGCGCATCAGTGGCTTGTAGGCCCCCGCCTCCTCGGCCGTCAGCACTGCATGAAAAGGCACACCGATATGGCGCGCGCTGTGCGGGATCAGATCCACCATGCTGTTGGAAAGGATGACCAGTGGATAGTGTTCGGCAATCAGGCTTAACGGCCCCGGCACATCGGCATGGGGCTGCCATGTGGGCACGGCGTCATAGAGCGCCTGCACATCGCGCGCTTCATATGGGACGCCATGCTTGATGCAGGCCCGCTCGACGGCATTGGCGATGACATCGTAGAACGGCTTCCACGCGCCCAATACTTCGTCCAGGCGATAGGCGCGGAAGGAATCGATGAAGTCATCCATTCCGGCCGGGTCGATCCGGTCTGAAAAAATCGTGCGCGCGGTCGGCCCCATGATAAAGTTGATCATGGTGCCATAGCAGTCGAAACTGATGTATTTGGGCCTGAACATGAAAGATCGCACCTTGCTTTTCCTGACAAGAGCAAGATTAGACCCGAGGCAGCATGGCGTTCTGCCGTTGTCGCGGCGGCCGGAAGGATTTTATCCTGCCGCACGGCCTTGCGACGAAACGGGTCCGGAGCATTGTGAACTCAAGAGCTGCATGCATCCTGACGCGTATCCGCATGCGCGATTCGATCCGTTATTCCAAGCGGCATAAAGTTGGCATTTTTGAATCCGGCGCTGCGATTATCTGACGTTTCCGCCGTATTTCCCGGTGGAAACTGCGGCCGCGACAAGCCTAAATTTGACCGTGTTTACCGCTGCCGATTTTCTGGCGCAAAAGCGCCGGCGGTCCGTTAGGGAATGAAATGGAAAAGCTCGATCAGATCGATTTCAAGATATTATCCTATCTTCAGGAACATGGCCGCGTGACCAATGTCACGCTGGCCGATGCGGTCGGCCTTTCCACCAGCCCTTGCCTGTCGCGGGTGAAGAAACTGGAAACCCTTGGCTACATCAAGTCTTACGGCGCCCGTATCGCGCTCGAAATGCTGGGTGAATATGTGACAGTGTTCACCGAAATCAAACTGACAGGCCACCGCGTTGCCAATTTCGAACGCTTCCTTCAGCGCGCCCGCAATATCCGTGAAATCGTCGAATGCCATCATGTGACCGGCGGCTATGATTATCTGGTAAAAATCGTCGCGCGCAATGTCAGTCACTATCACGGCATCATGGAATCACTTTTGCTAAGCGACGCAGGAATAGGAAAGTTTTCCAGCTATATTGTTCTGGGTACACCGATCATTCGGGAAGGCTATCCGATAGAGGAGCTTTTTTGACCGATTTTTCAACCGGCATGTCTATACGCCAATAACCAGGCACGGATCTGTCGGTCACCTGAAATCGCACGGGTTTCGGCCTCCATTTCCGAAACCCGCGCCATCGATCAGGGCGCGATCACAGCCGCCAGAGTCATTGGCTTCAGAACTAAGTCTAGATTGCGCATATGGGACGACGTGCTTACCGGCGGGACGGAACGGGCCGGACGGCTGAGCGGCCCCTGATCGATCCAGGCATATTGGTCAGGCCCGAAGAGGCTGACATTCACGCGACCGGCGATCGGGCGCGTTTCCCCTTTCGCGTCCCGAGCCATGATATGCAGATCGACCGTGCGATCCGGACTGCGGTTGATGGCCAGCAGGCCAAGCTGTCCGTCAGGGCGACGAACAGCAAAGATGCGGACCGCCGGATCGGAGCCCCCCGAAATCTCAACCGGCAAAAATTGATGCATGCCTTTGGACATCAACCAATCGCCGGTCAGCAGGCGTGCGGTGTGATAGCTGGGCAAAGGTGTGCCCGCCTGTCCGTTACGGTCCGCCATGTGCAAGGCCATGTTTCCATAACCGGCACAGGGCATGTTCTGGTTGACCGGCACGTTCGGACCATAGCCGAACAGATAGGCGGCGCTGCCCCCCTCGCTCAAGAACTGGCCAAGGATGTTGGCCATCAGCAGGGCGCTGGGCATTTCCGCCATGGCGCGTCCGGAATAGGCGGAAAAGCCGTATTCGGTGATAATCCGGGGAATTTCCGGCCCCACCCCCTCGGCGGTCAATCGCGCCATCAGGCGCTCCATCAGGCGATCTTCCTCGATAAGCTTGACGGGAATATCGTGGCAGATGTCATCGAAGGGGTAGAATTCGAAAGAGTAGAATTGCAGGCCCGACAGGCGGCCACGCTCCTGCAAAGCCCGAATGAAGTGGTGGTTCCATGAGCGGTCGGGGTCCGAATTGAGCCAGGTTTCACTCAACGCGCTCTGGGAACTGGGGCCGCCGAAGCGGATGGCGGGGGCGATGGGCCGCAGCCGGTCCACCCATGCAAGGTAGAGCGCGGCATAATCGTCCGCATTGCCAAACTGCCCGTCCGGCTCCTCCCCCAATTCCACCTGGGTCACCGGATAGTGCCGCCAGCGCACATAGCGCAGCGCCGCCCCCGCATTCTCGGGCGTGTCGTACAGCACGCCCACCGGCAGCATGATCGGTCGACCGTTGCCAAGACCGCTGTGAAACACCCGGTCCAGTCCGGGCTGTTCAAGGCGAGGATCGCGATCCGTGGCGCGGTGCCACGGATCGGTGGAGGAGACATGAGTGAATGTCTGCCCCGTCTTGTCGGCGGCATGGCGGACCAGATCGACCAGCCTGCCATCCGGCCCGATCCGCCCGGCGCCGATCTCGCGCACGGCAAAACCGGCCCGGTCGCGCCAGTCCCTGGCCCCCGGCGGCGCGGTATGCGATCCTTGTTCGAGCAGAACCCGCAGATATTTGACGCTGACCGGGTGTTCGGCCAGTTTCAGCACGACATCGCCGCCCGTCCCGCCGGTCAGGACGCCATGGTCAAAGGTGACCCAATGCGCCCCCGGCCCATAGTCATTGTCGCTCGACCAGTACTGGACCTTGTAGGCAGTGGCATAAGGCGTGCCCCAGGCGATCCGGACAGCGTCAATATCGACGGGGTTGTCAAAGCGGAGCAGCAACCATTGCTGATGCGGTCGGCCATCCTTGAGGAAGGCGGCATCGAGATAGGGATTGGACTTCCAGAAGCTGGTTTCGTCGCCGTCGGTCAGGCGGGAGTAATCGCTATCATTGGCATTATCGATCGTATCGCCCCGACGCGGGAGCTTGTAGCCCCATGAGACACGGATCGGCTTCTTTGCGCGGTCGCTTGATGTCCAGTAGCCCTGCTGGTGGGCGGGATCGCTCCATTGCCCCTCGGGATTCCAGTGCCAGTTCTCGATGCCCAGCTCAGTGCGCAACCGATAGGTCAGTCGGGTCAGCCGGGCACTGCGCATTGCGGCGACATTGTGCCGGGTCAAAAGACGATCTGCCGCGCCGCCGATGCCGCCATCGATCCCGGCCCCCAGAGCTTCGGTCGGATCAAAGCGACGGCCCGACGTATCCTCTGTATGGACTACGAGGGAAACCGGCAGGGTGTCCTTGCCGAGCAGCGGCGCCTGATCGAGGCAGGCAAGACCAAGCAGGATCGGCAGAAGGCGACGACGGCAGATTCGGAACGGAAAGCGCATGCGCTAATAAACGTCCGAAAGCAGTAATCAACAGGCGTAACAGCATGAGCCGGGCTGGGCCCGCGTTTTGGAGCTTCGATCAATGGATCACAGGCAGCCCGCGCGCGGCCAGTTTGATTTCCGCGCCCGACATGGCGCGGGCGCGGCATGCTCTTTGTTCATACACCGCGCGCGGAGCGCTGAGCCCGTCACCGGCATTCAGACATGCTTGGGCGGCGGCCTGCACGATCCGCCGATGCAGCGCGGCCTGCCCGGCCGTTGAGCCCAGATTCAGATCGGCATAGGCCACGGCGACCGGCGTAGGCTGCACGGCAGGATCGGCCGGATTGAGGCTGCCGTAGGCCAGAGCAGGAGTGATGCTGCTGCCAAGAGCGGCGGCGGCAAGCGTGATGATGATCTTGGCCATGGATCTGCTCCTGCGTTGGGCCTGCCGAACGGACAGGCGGTTGCGCGCTCGCAGCCTTGCGGAGGTCGGGCACGCAGGTTGTCGGGAAATTCTGCTTCATCGGCGGCGCAAAATCGCTGAAAAAAACGAACCCTTGCCCGTCTCGATGATAGAATTAGCGCGAAATTGCGGCTGCCCCAATGGCACATTTTTGACCGCCTGCGCTTCGTTCTGCTCAGGCGGCGATGCCGCCTGCGGCACGGTCGCGCAAAGTCCGCGCCGCCGCGCCCAGATAAACGATCACCTTGGTCGCAAAGACCCATTCCACCGCCGTTCGGCCCGCAGGGGTAAACAGGACCGCCCGGTTCTTGACCGCAATCAGGCCCGCCGTCTCTCCCGCCGCCAGCATCCGGCGGACATGCATCCGCGATACCTTGAACCGGCGCGCCTGCGTGGCGATCGCGAAGGGAACGGCCGCATCCGGCGGGAAGACGCGATCAGGCGCCGCATCAAGAAGCTGGTACAGGATCTGGGTTCCGGCATTACGGTGCAGGAACACGTGATGATAAGCCTCGACATCATGGCCTTGACGGGTTTCACAGAGGAAGCCGTGCATGAGATGCCGGATGAAGCTGTCGAACACGACCGGATTTTCGATGTCTGATGCGATTTCCCCGGCCGCCGGGGCAAGGATCGCCAAAGCTTCTGCAAGCAACGCCAGATGCCTACGATAGGTGGCCAGAAACTTCTCCGTGGCGAGATAGCGCGCCGGTGCGCCAGCCTCCCTCACCGGCACAGGCTCCACAAAGCAGAGATAGATCATGTAGTGGAGAAGTGCACGGGCTCGTCCGGGACTGGCCAGCCCGAATTCCGCCATCAAGGTCTTCAGACGCGGCAGAGATATCCCGCCCGACATATGCAGATGCGCAGCCGCCAGCGCAGCGACCTTTCGTCCGGCATCCTTGAAAATTCCGTCCAGGGCCGGATCGTCAGCAGCGGCTTCAAGCATGGTTCGGATCAGCCGGCGGACTGCGCGCGGATAGGCAGGATCTTCGCGCAGGCGGGCATAGCTGTCGGGCGGGATGGCCGCCCCCGTGTCCCATGCGAACAAAGAGGCCAGTGCTATGTCTGCGCTCATTGTCGCCTATGGACCTTCATGAACGCGTGGCCGCCCGTCTCCGCCATCACGCCAAATGCCCCTTCTTCAGCAGCAGCCTCATATCGATGCCCGCTGTGACCGAACACGGCCCTCAGACCGCGATGCAGACGTCACCCCGGTCGACGGCCTTGACCGAAGCTATCATCGAGCCCGCAGGGAAGGAAGCCCGTTCCTCAACGGCAGCAAGGCCGGGCAAGGCGATGACATGGATAATCAGCATTCATCCCATCAATGCAGCCTTCTTCACATATTCGGATAATTGGGCCCGCCGCCGCCTTCGGGCGCGATCCATGTGATGTTTTGCGTGGGGTCCTTGATGTCGCAGGTTTTGCAATGGACGCAGTTCTG
>NZ_JACIDX010000010.1 GCF_014196525.1 Novosphingobium sediminicola
AGATAGACCTAACCAACGACCAAATTGCACAGTTCCGGGTCACCACACCACGCATCAGCCCATCAAGGAGGAAGGTATCATGAAACGTTCAGCTCACCGAAGATGCTGGCCCACTCGCTGAAGCTGAGGTTGGTGGTGATCACCACGCTGGTGCGCTCGTAGAGTTTGCTGAGCAGGTGGAACAGCAGGGCCCCGCCTGACGGGCTGAACGGGAGATATCCCAACTCATCCAATATGATGAGATCAAGCTTGAGCAACCGATCGGCCAATTGTCCCGCTTTGTTGGCCGCCTTTTCCTGCTCGAGCGCATTGACCAGATCGACGGTGGCGAAGAAGCGTACTTTCCTGCGGTGGTGCTCGACAGCCTGGACGCCAAGGGCGGTGGCAATGTGACTTTTGCCGGTGCCGGGCCCGCCGATCAGCACGACATTGTCGGCACTGTCCATGAAGTCCCCGCGGTGGAGCTGACGCACCAAGGCTTCGTTGATCTCGCTGGCGGCAAAGTCGAAGCCGGCCAGATCCTTGTAAGCCGGGAAGCGGGCAGCCTTGATCTGATAGGCGATCGAGCGGACCTCGCGCTCGGCCATCTCAGCCTTGAGCAACTGGGACAGCATAGGAACGGCCGCGTCGAATGCTGGCGCACCCTGCTCGATCAGGTCGCCTACAGCCTGAGCCATGCCATACATCTTGAGGCCGCGCAGCATGACAACCACGGCAGCGCTGGCGGGGTCATGACGCATGACGCATCTCCCTCAGCGTGTCGTAGCGACCAACATCGGCTTTGGGCTCCTGACCAAGGCGTAAGGCTTGAGGGGCATCAATGGGCGGTGCCGGTGGCGCCGCCTTACCGTCGATCAGGCGGTGCAGCACATTGAGAACATGAGTTTTGGTTACAACCCCATCCTCAAGCGCCAGTTCGACGGCGCGCAGGACGGCCTGTTCGTCATGGTGCAAGACAAGGGAGAGGATCTCGGCCATTTCCTTGTCACCGCCAAGCCGCTTGAGCAGTTGGGCCTGCAATCGCCGGAATGCCTCAGGCATCTCGAGGAAGGGAGCGCCGTTGCGCAAAGCGCCGGGTTTGCGCTGAACGACAGCGAGGTAATGCCGCCAGTCATAGATCGTACGTCCCGGCTTCTGGTGGGACCGATCAATGATCCGCCCGTGCTCGCACAGGACCTGCCCTTCCGCGACAATGACAAGCCGCTCGGGGTACACGCGCAGACTGACGGGCCGATTGGCGAAGGAGGCCGGCACGCTGTAGCGGTTGCGCTCGAAGGCGATCAGGCAGGTGGGTGACACGCGCTTGGTCTGCTCAACGAAGCCGTCGAAGGGGCGGCCCACGGGCATCAGGCTGGCTACCTCATCGGCGTGCACATCGGCGATGGTGCCGGGTAGTACGCCGTGCTGAATGTCAGCCCACTGCGCGATGCACTGCCCCTCAAGCCAGTCATTGAGGGCGGCGAGGTCTGGGAAGCTGGGCATGGGTTGCCACAGGCGGTGGCGGGCATCCTGAATATTCTTCTCGACTTGCCCCTTCTCCCAGCCCGAGGCTGGATTGCAGAAGTCCGTCTCGAACAGATAATGGCTGGCGAGCGCCGCAAAGCGCGCGTTGACCTGCCGAGCCTTGCCGCGGCCGATCTTATCGACCGCCGTCTTCATATTGTCGAAGATCCCACGCTGGGGAACGCCGCCCAGCACCCGGAACGCCTGCGTCAGCGCGTCGAACAGCATCTCATGTGTCTGGAGAAGATAAGCCCGAACGATATAGGCTCGACTGTGCGACAGCTTGGTATGGGCCACCTGCAGCTTGACCTGCTTGCCACCCAACACCGCATAATCCTCGCTCCAGTCGAACTGAAAGGCCTCGCCAGACTGGAAGGCCAGCGGAACGAAGGTCCCGCGTCCGCTGGTCTGCTGCTCATATTGGCGGTTACGCTTCCAATCGCGCGCGAAGACCGCCACGCGGCTGTAGGACCCTTCATACCCCAGCGCGACGAGATCAGCGTAAAGCTGCTTGGCCGTCCGCTTCTGCTTGCGCGACTTGCCTGCCTCAACCCGCAGCCAACCCGTCAGCTTCTCGGCATACGGGTCCAGCTTGCTTGGCCGGTCGGGCACCTTGAAAACCGGCTCCACCGTGTCGGCACGCAGATATTTGCGGATCGTGTTGCGTGACAAGCCGGTACGCCGCTTGATCTCGTGAATGGCTATCCCTTGCCGAAAATGCCAGCGGCGGATCACACTGAGTAGGTCCATGTCGATCACTCCGATGCCTCCCGACTGTCAGCCGGAGGCGAGGAAAGCATGGGTCAATTCTCAGTGATAATTTCTGCCCCTCCCGGGTCAATTCTCGGCGCTACTCAACAGGTGGAAGGCAGGATCGACGAGATCCTGCCCGATGGACGCTTTGGCGTGACACTCGACAATGGGTATCGGATTATCGCCTACACGGCAGGTAAAATGCGCCGTCACCGGATCCGCCTCGGTCGTTGGCGACCTCGTACACTTGGAAATGACGCCTTACGACCTGGCCAAAGGTCGGATCATCTATCGCGAACGGACGCCCGGCCAGAGGCCAGGCGGTGTCCGTAGGCGTGTGATCAGGCGCTAATCTGATTTCATGAGGCGGCAGCGCATCGCTGCCCGCAAGGATAAAATGACTTTGATGTATACTGGCGCTTTCAAGCGCCACACAAACTCGCCGCGCAAGAACTCGGCGGCAGACGAATCCATGGACAGGAACATGACTTCCACCGCCATGCTTTCGCCCCTCGAACTGCGACGCATCGTCGCGGCGATGGTCGACTGATCAGGAAGACCCTCGCGGAAAGGCCTGGCGCGGACTTGCGTTGGGCCGGGCCGCGTCCAGCAGGAGATGTCCTATGGATATCAACAAAGAATATGCCGCTCATCAGCAAGCGTTGATGCGGGCCGATCATTCGGTCTGCAATGACGTTCGCCGGGCACATCTTGCTCAAGCCTTGTCGATTGCAGGCCGGATAAGCGCTGTCCAGCGCCAACTCGGCGCTGCTGCCGCCTGTGCCTGGAGCATTACTCATTGTTCGGCGCCGGCAAGCGCCTGATGCAACCGCGCCAGTGAATGCCGGCGCACCTATCCTGCTTGTGTCGAACTTCGACAGGTATCGACGAATTGGTTTCGGATCTGGGGCTGTGTTCCCATTCCTGCAAGACGACGACTTCCTTTCAATGGACGACTTGAAGCCTGACATCGTCAGCAATCGCTGACGTCCACCAATGTTTCTTGAAAGGAAACGACCATGACCATCGGAACCGTAAAATTTTTCAACGAAGACAAGGGCTATGGCTTCATTCAGCCTGATGACGGCAGCAAGGACAGCTTTGTCCACATCAGCGCGGTTCAGCACGCCGGAATGGCCACGCTGAACAAGGACCAGCGTCTCAGCTATGAGGTCGAAACCGATCGTCGCGGCAAGCAGTCCGCAGTCAATCTGGTTTCTGCCTGATTCAAGTGTTCGCCGGTGTCTGCAGGGGCACCGGGAACTGTCCGTCGCGATGAAGGGTTTCCTTTCGGCGCGGCGGCCCGTGTCTGGCCTGCTTGATCCGCTCTGCGTGATCGCGGTCGGGCACGGGAAATGCCGCCTTTGAAGCCTCCTTCCGCACCTCGGGTTCGGGAGGGCTGCTGCCTATTCAACCCAACCCGTCCTTATACGGCCGAGAGGCCGCCGCTTACCTGAATTTTTGACAATCCATATGCTTACCATTCTGAAATTTATCGCTTTCTCTGTGAAATCCACTTCGGTTCATCCTTATTTTGCGCATCGGTTGCCATCGGGCGTCCTCACTGTCGCCGAAATGCAGCGGTTGGTGGCTGATATGGTGGATTGATCGACAGCTTATCCCGTCGGGAAAGGATCACCATGGCCAACTCAAGCGAATATTACCGGCATTGCGCCGAACAAAGTCTGCGCCATGCCGAGGCAAGTATTCTGGCCAATGTCCGCGAACGCCATTTGCATTCGGCGGCGGCATGGCAGGCGATGGCAGAGCGTGTGGCCAAGATAGAGGTCAATCGCCGCGAGAGCCAGGAGCGCGAGATCTCCGATCGCTTGCCCGACGATGAAAACCCGCTTGATGAGTGATTGTGCTGCGTGATGGCCTGGACGCATTCCGGCAATAAAATATAACCTTAGTGCGGAAATCGGGCCAAAGTCATTGGCATTCTTTGCCTTAAAACCGCGCCGGTATGGTGCTGAACCGGCGGCAAGCCAGATAACATGTATGACGATCTATCCCAACCGATCCTCGTCAGTATAGATCTCAAAGCGCGATAGCGTAACCAGACCAAAAGTTGTGGTAAGCGCTGCATCAGCCGCGTCGCGCCCGCGCGCCATCAAAATGCGCCCGCGTCGGGGAAAGTTATGGCGCGCGTCAAAGACATACCAGCGATCGCCCAGCCATACTTCGAACCAGGCGGAAAAATCCATGTCGCCCACGGCGGCAGGCAGATCCATATCGCCAAGATAGCCGGTGCAATAGCGCGCGGGAATGTTCATGCAGCGGCACAGGGCAATCGCCAGATGCGCGTAATCGCGGCATACCCCGGTGCGCTCATGAAACACATCCCACGCCGTTTTGGTCGGGCGAGCGGCCATATAGTCAAAGCGAATCGCGCCATGGACATAATCGACGATCGCCTGGACAAGGCCCCAACCTTGCGGAACCTGGCCAAACAGGCCCCAGGCCAGTTCGGTAAGGCGGTCGGTTTCGCAATAGCGACTGCTCAGAAGATAGTGGAGCACATCATCGGGCAATTCTGCCAACGGCGCCTGCCGGGCATGAACATCCACCCGGTCCGGTTCGAAGGAATCCTCGATCACAAAACCGCAGGAAATGGTCAAGCCGCCTGCCGGCATGGTCAGTCGGGTGCAGATGTTGCCGAAGCTGTCGACATAATCGTACATCGGCACATCGGGTGTGGTGAAGATACGCTGTGCGGTGCGCAGGTCCTTGTTGCGCGATGCATGTACACTGAGCTTGGCCAACATTGGAACGGGCTGCTCACAGGTAAAGCCAATGTTATATCCGGCGCGGATCAGCATGCTGAATGTCTTTCATCGGAGGACAGAGCCATCTGCCGGAATCCCGGCACTGGGGGGACAAATGCGGCAAGGAATGAGCGCCGGACGACCTTCGTGTTAACGACGGAAGCCTGCCTCCGCTTCACCATGAAGAGTGAATGACGATGCATCCGGCAGGCGAATGGCCGTTGGCCATGGCAGGTCTCGCTCAAATTGCTGCATGTCGGAAAGAGACAGAAGGTAGGAGAGCAGGGATTCGGCCCCCCTGTTTTCATTGACACGATCAGGATGCAGGCCATCGCGACAACTGCCGGTTGCGATATCAACCAGAGGCAGGCCCAAATCATTGGCGCCGGTAAACCATGCAAAGGCCTTGTGCGCTTCGACATGCCATGATGGCGATGGATCGACGAACGAGGCGGCGAGGCAGGCCGCGATGGTGGCGCAGGCTTCAACGGGCTGTTGGTCAAAGCATGGCGGGGTTTCGCGCGACGCCAACAGGAACCCTTGCGTACCGACCGGGCGGAAATGACCCTCCGGTGCCGTCTGGCGTTCAAGCAGCCAGCGCAGGCTGCGCAGACCGGCATCGATCAGGTCGCGCGATCCGCAGCTTCTGCCGGTTACGATAAGCGCCTCGCAAAGGCGGGCGTTATCATAGGCCAGCCCATCTTCGAACCAAACCCAATCATCGCTTTCACAGGCAAGCAATCGCGCCTGAAGTCGACCTCCTAGTGTCAGTTGCAGCCTTCGCGCATCGTGATTGTTTGGCCTGGCGCTGCAATAGAAAGACAAGCCCAGCAGCGCGAAGGCCCACGCTCGCGCTGAAGTGAAGGCTTTAATGGGGGGCAGTGCCTTTTCGAACAGAGCGGTAGCCCACTGGCCCCGCGGCGTTTCCCGACCTTGCGCCAAACAGGCGCCCAGGGCCCAGAGTGTGCGACCGTGGCTGTCCTCGGATCCGATATCTTCCAGCCATCGGCGATCAAAGCCCATGAAATTGCGAAACCGGCTTTGGTCCGGGTTCCATCCATGCTGGATAAAGCTGGCAAATCGGGGCAGCGCCGTTTTGATGAACTCGTTGTGCCGGTTCGGGTCTCCCCGCATCTCCATGCCGCAGCACAGCAGCAGGGCGCGGGCATTGTCATCAATGCAGTAGCCGTGACTTCGGTCTGCAATGTCGTGAACCGCGTGCTGAATAAGGCCGGTGCTGTCGCACAGCGCTGCAAAGTGATCGAGCGGCATGGCCGGCAATTCGGGCGACGGCTTGCGGCATGCTGCGCGAAAGGCTTCGCAATAATGCAGAGCGGTATTGCGCCACGTCATCGCACGACTGGCTACATAGGCCCGGCGCCCCATGGCCAGACGGGAGGCTTCATTGGTCAGCAGATCGGCGACCACCTCGCCAAGGCTGGCCGCATCGCCAAAGGGCACCAGAGCGCCAGAACCATCAGTCAGCAATTCGAGGGCATGCCAGTAAGGCGTCGATACCACCGGTCGCCCAAGTCCGTGCGCATAGGCCAGCGTCCCAGATGTCATCTGGGTTTCGACCATATAGGGCGTCACATAAACGTCGCACATGGCAATATGCTGGAGCAGTTCGGGCCGATCGGCAAAGTGGTTGAGAAACACCACATGCCTTTCCAGCCCCAGATTATGGACCAGCGCGATCAGGCTCTCGCGATAGGCCTCGCCAGCTTCGCGGAGCAAGGTCGGGTGAGTGGCCCCCATCACCACATAGACTGTATCGGGCGCAGCAGCCAAAACCACCGGCATCGCCGCGATCATTGCCTCGATCCCCTTATTTGGACTGATCAGGCCAAATGTCAGAACGATGCGATGCCCGGAAAATCCGAGCTTCTCTTTGGCCTGTTGCGGAATGATCAGCGGCATGTCCGGAATGCCATGGGGAATGACGACTATCTTTTTAGGATCAGCGCCGTAAACATCGATCAGGATGGAGCGCCCCTTCTGCGCCATGACCACAACGCGCATTGAAGCAGCCAGAATGGCCATGATGACCCTGCGCTGGGCGTCCGATGGGCGATCCAGAACAGTATGCAATGTTGAGACAAGCGGAATACGCAGCGCAGAAATCAGGCCAAGGACATAGTCTCCGGCCTCGCCGCCATAGATGCCGAATTCATGTTGGAGCGAAACGACATCAAAGTCTTGTTCATGGATGAAATCGACCGCTGCCAGATAGCCGCCCGCGTCCTCCTGCGCGATAGACCAGCGAACATGGGGTGGATAGGCATATTGCCCACCCTGATCACACATCGCAATGATTGCGGTCTGGGCCACGTCATCAAGGTGGCGCACGGCCAATTCAAGATCAGTAGTGAAGGTTGCGATGCCACACCGGCGGGGCAGGGCGTTACCGACGAAGGCAACCCGAAGCGGTTGATTCTGAAAATTGTCTCAGAGTTTGCCTTTCGGCTTGCGCGTCGCAGCCAATAAGGGCGAACTTTCCAGCGGTGCCAGCGGCACGATGGTTTTGCCCTTTGTGGCTTTGGGTTTGCGGATCTCTCGATTGCTGCGTTTTTGTGATTTGGCCATGTCGGTTGTGTCCTTGGTTGGTGTGTGACCCAGGCATTGGGCCTGCTATTTGCGCGAGAATTCGCTTCGTTGCTGATGCGAAGCGCACGGGATTGCGGGTGGGGCAGAACCCCTGTCGCCAATGCGCCGTGTGTGATGGTTCGTAATTCGGCTTAGAAGATCTCGTTCCGGCACATGACGCGTCCGCCTTCGTTAAGCGGGGGCACAGCAGGTAACTCGCTCACGAGTGGCTCGACGTCGAAATTCGCGACAGATCCGCCTTTAGCATGGATTGCAGATAACTCTGCATCAATTCGATGCTCAATGGGACGTCGCTACCCATTTACCATAGTGCAAAGGATCTGCGAAAATTGGGTTCTGGCACAGCAGGCATTACAGCCATTGTCGGTGGCATGTGCGAATTTGCGTCCAAGTCTAATGTCCGCCAGATCATGCAACGCAAGCTTCGGGGCATCTGCGCTACTTACAGCTGAAAAGTGATGGGATAGATGCAGACTGACACCGAGGCGTTTCGACACATCCTCTACAGGATACCGCGCTTGATAATCTGGGTCACCGCATCACCCACGCACTCATCGCTGAAATTGGGTTTCCCTATCGCCGCCTCCTCATCGAAGGGGTGAACCGACGACCGCTTCCGCAGGGCCTGCTTTGCACCGCTTTCGTCCGCTTTGGCGGCGGGCAGCGCCTACCATCCCTTACTGGCAGCAGCCGACCAGGTCCCGGTATTCCGCAGCAGATTTTTGAATGTCTACTCCCGCCGAATAGAGCCCAACGCGCGCAGCAGCCAATTGGAGTTCGTCTTCTTCAATTGCCGGATATTCATAGCTTCAACCTATGGATATCAAAAAAATCATTATAATTGAATATACGAGAGGGCGGCAGTATCGATCCATAAAACAAGGGGAGAAACAAGGATGGACGGACTATCACGGCGAGATCTGCATCGCCTCGTAGCGGTTGCAGCAACTTCACTGGGTCTTGGCGGCCTCCCCCAAGCGGCCTTTGCAGGCGAATCTGGTGAATTAGGCTACGTGCATCCCGAACTGCGCCCAGCCGCCAAGCAGTTGCTCCAACTGGTAGCTTCCATGCCAGAAATCTCGCCAGAAACGCTCGCTATCACACGCCAAGCCATGGGCGGTTGGGCACAACCTCCGCTCGAACATCCCAAATGGCACCAACGCGCTATTAAGGGCTTGCCCGGGAACCCCGATGTCAGTGTCTTCGTCATCAACAGCGACGACACGAAACGGCGTCCGGCCATTCTTCATACCCACGGCGGTGGTTTCATCAGTGGCAAGGCGATCAGCATGATGGCCGATCTCCAGCGCCTGGCGCTGGAGCTGGATTGCACCATCGTGACGGTAGATTACCGCCTCGCCCCGGAAGTCAATTTCCGTGGCTCTACCGCAGACAATTACGCGGCTTTGCAATGGCTCCATGACGAGGCCAAGTCCTTGGGCGTTGATGCTGGCCGCATTGCCGTGATGGGCGAAAGCGCAGGCGGTGGCCATGCGGCATTGTTGGCGTTGAAGGCACGCGACCTTGGCAAGATCCCATTAGTGGCGCAAATTCTAATCTATCCGATGCTGGATGACCGCACCGGCACCACAAAGACGCCACAAGCTCCCATCGGCACGATTGTCTGGAATGTGGTGAAAAATCGTTTTGGATGGCAGTCGTTTCTGGGCATGGCGCCGGGAACGGACAAGACCCCCCAAGAGGCCGTCCCGGCACGCTATCGTGATCTTTCTGGCCTGCCGCCAACCTTCATCGGCGTGGGCGCGATCGATCTGTTTGTCGACGAGGACATCGCCTATGCCAATCGCCTGATCGACGCTGGCGTTCCAACACAGTTGGAAGTCGTTCCCGGTGCTTTTCATGGCTTCGATGGAATTGGGGCATCGACCCAAGTGGCAAAGGATTTCACAGCGTCAAAGGTAACAGCTTTGCGTCGGGCGTTTGCATAACTTAAATGCAACTGTTGTGGACTCAATCGCTTAACCTGCGCTGTTGGCGGTAGCCGACATTTAAGTTGCCTCGCCGGAGCTTGAGGAATGTCCCAGGCCCCGGCATTTCAGCACGCAGCGATGAAACTGAACCGACGACGGGTTTCGACGCCGCAGCCCAGGCGGCTGAAGGGCGGCTTTTGGGGCGAACCAGAATGAAATTGTAGTCGTCAAGATGTGGATCCCCCGCTGACAATGACATTGCCCGCCCTCGCGCCGGGTCGCGAACCGAAAGTGTTGCGATACGCTCTGGGCGACAGGCCCGTTGAAGCCCGGAATTGTTGACGGAAGTTGGCTGCGGTGCCGAAGCCCGCACGTTCGGCTACAGCTTCGATGGACAGATGCGTCTCCTCGATCAGCATGCGGGCATAAGCCACGCGCTGCTGTTGAAGCCATGCGCCCGGCGTCAGGCCCGTCGCGCCCAACAGATGGCGGTGCAGACTGCGGGAGCTGAGATGAGCCTCCGCCGCCATGCGCTCCACACTCCAGTTCTCGCCGGGCTTTGCCTGAATGGCTGTGAGCAATCCGGATAGACGGTGACCGGAGGGCGGCGGCAGGGCTCGCTCGATAAATTGGGCCTGCCCGCCGTCGCGATGCGGTGCCACCACCAAGCGGCGCGCCACGCTGTTGGCGGCGTTCCGGCCGAAATCCTTGCGCACCACATGAAGGCACAGGTCCAGTCCTGCAGCACTGCCTGCCGAGGTCAGAATATCGCCCTCATCGACATAGAGCACGTCGGGTTCGATCACTGTTTTACCGGCCTGATCGGCAAGGCTTGCCAAATGGCGCCAATGGGTGGTGGCTCGCCGCCCATCGAGCAGTCCGGCTTGCGCCAGCACAAAGGCTCCGGCGCAGATTGCCACAAGTCTTGCGCCGCGCCCATGGGCCCGTCGCAATGCTTCGAGCAGAGCGGCAGGAGCTGGTTCACGCGGGCCACGCCATCCGGGAATGACGATCGTATGGGCCTGATCCAGCAGGTCCAGATCGCCGTCGGGCATAACCTGCACACCGCCTGCGCCGCGCAAGGGGTCGGGCTCGGCGGCGGCGGTAAGGCAGCGATACCAGTCATTTCCCATCTCCGGGCGCGGCAGGCCAAAGACTTCAAAAGCGCAGCCGAATTCAAAGGTGCAGAGTCCATCATAGGCGAGGATGACGACCAGAGGCTTGGTGTTTGGCATGATACTTTCGATACTTGTCATACCTGCCAATGGCAACGATCCGGGTGGTGCTTTATCCCTCCCTTTAACGGATTTCGGCCTGTTGCGGCGGCCGGGTCAAGGAGGACAAGATGAAACTGATCGGAATGCTGGATTCGCCCTATGTACGCAGGGTTGCCATTTCGCTCCGCCTGTTGGGTCTGGATTTCGAGCATCAGACGCTGTCGGTGTTTTCCACTTTCGATGCCTTTGCCGCGATCAATCCGGTGGTCAAGGCGCCCACGCTGGTGACCGACGATGGGATCGTGCTGATGGACTCCGGCCTCATCCTCGCACACGTCGAGCGGCTTGCAGGATACAGCCTGTCCCCCGCCGATCCGGCGGCTCATGCGCTGTCCCAACGGATCATCGGCCTGGCGCTGGCGGTCTGCGAGAAGGCGGTGCAGATTGTCTACGAACACAATCTGCGGCCCGAGGAGAAGCGCCATCAAGTCTGGCTCAATCGTATCCATGGGCAATTGGCGCAGGCGCTCCATCTTCTTGAACAGGAGGTCAGCCGCGCTCAGCCGTGGTGCTTTGGCGACCATCCGCTTCAGGCCGACATCACCACTGCGGTGGCCTGGCGCTTCACCAGAGAAATGGTGCCCGAGGCAGTTGAGGGGCAGGCGCTGCCATCCTTGTCACGCCTTTCACGGATAGCAGAGGAGAGCGCTGCCTTTCTCGCTTTGCCCTTCAATTAGGGGAAACGGCTGGGTGGGCGAAACCTCCTGAACAAACGGCGGGTTTGGAGGATCTTCCAGCCTCGGGAATGGCTGGAATGGCGGCGACAACGCCCGCCCACAGGAAACGGTAGAAGTCGACCAGATCAAGTCCTCAGCTTCTGATGGCGCGAACATCCAAACCCGACAAGAGGGGCTGGCTATGCAGGTGGAGATTGCCAGGCCGCTACCTCAATTCCAAACACCCTGGGGACCTTTCTTCCCGCAGGAAGCGGACGGTCATTCAGGCGAATCTCAATAATGTTGGGGCGCCACCGTCCGGCAGCATGGATAAGCAGGCGCTTACAGCGGCCTGAGTAAGCGCCGCTCCAATGGCGCTTTCGGCCAAGGCAGTTCAGGTCAGGTGTCATTGGCACCTCTTCAGGAGCATCCACATGAATATTGCCCTCACCAAACCGCCGCGCAACTGGGATCCTGTGGTCAAGCTGACGCATTGGAGCATCGTGGCGGCGGTGCTCGCCAATGGCGCTCTCACCGAAGGCGGTTCCTGGCCGCATATCTGGGTAGGCTATGCTCTGGCCGGGATGCTGGCGTTGCGCCTACTGTGGGGACTGGTAGGGCCAAGCGAAGCCCGCTTTTCAGCCTTTCCACCCAGCCTGTCCCGCGCGCTGATCCATATTCGCGAAATCAGGGCGGGCAAGGTCCGCGATCAGCCCTCGCACAATCCGCTGGGTGCGTTGATGGTCTATGCCATCTGGGGCACGCTCGGGATTATCATCGCCAGCGGCATCGCCATGGCGGGTCTGCCGCCCAGGGCGGTGACACATGAACACTATGCTGTGGAACAGGTTGCCGCGCATGATGACGATGAGCGCGAAGGTGAAGAAAGCCCGCTGGGTGAAACACATGAGGCCGCTGTCAACCTGCTCTACGTGCTGATCGTGTTGCATCTGGGCGGCGTTATCTTTGAAACGCGACGCTCCGGGCGTGGGCTGGTGCTGGCCATGTTGCCCGGTCGGCGGTAAGCTGGCGCGATGCAGCCTGCCACCCGATCACTGGAACGCAAAGCCCTGATCCTGACGTTGGTACTGGGCTGTCAGGTGCTGGCTGCGATCTTCTTCGCTCTCGATGTGGCAGGTGACATTGCCGAGGCGGGGTTGGGCTGGCACCTGTCAATAGAATTGCTCGCCACTCTGGCGCTGGCCGCCGGGGTGGTGGTGGGCGCCATTCATGTCCGCTCCCTGATCGAACGAGCGCGGCAGGATCAGACGCTGATTTCCGCTGCGCGCGGGGCGATGGGGGCCTTGATCCGCGCCCGGTTTGCTGAATGGCGATTGACCGCGGCAGAGGCCGATGTAGCGCTGTTCGCGATAAAGGGGCTGGACGTGGCCGAGATCGCCGCCCTGCGCGGATCGGCGCAGGGAACCGTGCGGGCGCAATTGACGCGGATCTATGCCAAGGCGGGCACGACATCGCAGACTGGCCTGATCGCGCTGTTCATGGACGAGTTGATCGATCCAGCCGCCACACTGAGTTAGGGGCTCCAAGGCTGATATCGCGCTGATGCACCGCCATCTGCGTCCGTGCGACCGCATTCACCATCGCCCATTGTTCACAATCGCGGGGCAAAGCATTATCGCGCAGACATTCAGCAAAAGGCCTCTTTATATGCACAACCTCGACCCCATGCTGGCGCTTGAAGAGGCCGACATCGACCCGGTAGCCAAGGCGCAGGCCGCCTCGCGCAGCACATGGGTCAGCGTGGCGGTCAACACCACACTGTCAGCCTTGCAAGTGGCGGTGGGGATGATCTCAGGCTCGTCGGGCCTGATCGCGGACGGTATACATTCGCTGTCCGATCTGGTGGCGGATTTTCTGGTGCTGTTCGTATCCACCCATTCCAAATCTGACGCCGACGAGCGGCATCCTTATGGCCACCAGCGTTTCGAGAATGGCGCCTCATTGGCACTGGGCTTGCTGCTGGCGGGTGTCGGCATCGGCATGTTGTGGAGCGCAGTCGTCAAAATCGAGCACCATGAGGCCATCCCCAAGGTTGAGATTACCGCACTTTACGTGGCAGGGGTGGCGCTCTTGGCCAAGGAAATGCTGTTCCGCTATATGCTGGCGGCGGCAAAACGGGTCAAATCCAGCATGTTGATTGCCAATGCCTGGCATGCGCGATCGGATGCGGCATCATCGTTGGTGGTGGGCTGCGGCATTGTCGGCAATCTCAAGGGTTACCCGATGCTGGATCCCATCGCAGCCTTGATCGTAGGGCTTATGATCTTGAAAATGGGTTGGGAATTCGGATGGGAAGCGTTGCATGACCTGATGGATCAATCGGCCAACGACGAGGAGGTTGAGGCAATCAGTGCCACTATTCTGTCCTCACCTGGGGTGCGTGGCTGCCACAATTTGCGCACACGCAAGATGGGCGACATGCTGGTGGTAGACGTGCATATCGATATCGACGCCCACATCACTGTAGAGGCTGGCCATACTATCATCCAGTCTGCCGAGGATGCCGTGCGCGCGCGCCACAGCGTGCTGGGCATGATTGCACATGCCGACCCTTGGAAGCCTGAATGAGTTTTGCTCAGGCAGATGCTACGTCTGACTAGTCATTTTCAAACAGCGGCTTTGTTCCAGGCCCGGGCGATTCGGGCTACCCAGTCGACGTGAACAGAAGGCATGTTTAGGTCTGCTGATCAGGAGGCGAGAATGGCGACTATCGCGGCGAATCATACCGTAAGAGAGGCGACCTTCGGATAAATGATTTCTGCGCTCATTTTTTGGATTTATGGTGTCCGGCTCTCGCGGCTATCCAATCTTTTCGCCTGGTCAGCATATTATGCTCCTTGCCACCGTTTTGCCGTGAGCGTACAATAAAATTGCTTCATGATACTCGCGAGGTTTCCGGAAACGGAGGCCTAATACATGTTTAGAGCACTTTTCCGCTTTGATCTGATGATATCAGGTTTTTTGATTTGCCGCGCTTTTGGCGAATCCGGCGTTGCCAGCATTAATGTCGTGACCGTAGTTGAGCGAAAGCTCAGCAAGATGCTCAATCATAACCCAATGAATCTGGTGAGGGGGCTCATTCCGGCTCCGACCACGTTCGTGGTTTTCCTCGCAAGCGACTATGGGGCGGCGAAACGAGGATGCTGGTCGTGAAGATTGGCACTCATGCCACGAGCAGGCATGTTGCCCATGATGGAGTATCAGGGACGGAATTCATCACTGCGGATGAATTTGCTCTTCTCGCACGATTGTCACGCCGTCAAATTGATCGGCTTCGCAAGCGTCGTTTGCCCGGTTTTCCGAGGGAATATGATCTTGGCAGTGGCCTGAGCAAGTTTCACACCTGCCCAAGATTCCGTCGAGCGGAGGTTGAACGTTGGCTGGATTCCCGATCGCTTTGGTAGCTTGCTTGCGCTTGTATAAGCGACGTTGACGGAGGGGCGGCCAACATTGGAATCAGATCCATTGCCGACGGCGCGATACTCCGCAAGGTGTAGGGCTCGATTACACCCTGAAAGGGATATCGCAAAGGTACACCCTGTAGGGTATATTGCAAATTTATACCTTTGGGGGTATGTTCCGTGATCGACGGAGGTTCCCCATGGATCAGATTGTTCGACTGCCCAATCAGCTCGGCGCGCTCATCCGCAGCGCACGATTGGGGCGCAACATGACGCAGCAACAACTGGCAAGCCTGATCGGCAAGCAGCAAAAGACCATTTCGGCCATTGAAAACGGCAATGACGGAACCAAGCTCGATACGCTGCTCCAGGTGATCGCGGTGCTTGACCTCGATCTCCAGATCATATCGCGCCGAAAAGATGGCAAAGATATAGCGGACGTTTTCTGACGTGGCGCGCAGGAAAACTCACGTTCCGCTGGATGTGCTGATCAATGGCCGTTGCATCGGCCGTCTGGAAAAGGCGGCCAATGGCGCGATCAGTTTTCAATATGCGACAAGCTGGCTCGAATGGGAGCATCGCTTTGCAGTGTCGCTGTCGCTTCCTTTGATCCCTAACGCCTATCGCGGTGCTGAAGTGACCGCAGTGTTCGATAATCTGCTCCCGGATCGCGATGCGGTTCGCCGCCGCGTGGCTGAACGTATGGGGGCGCAAGGAACAGACTTCTATAGCCTTCTCGAAGCCATTGGGCGCGATTGCGTCGGTGCGATGCAATTTCGGCCAGAGGATGAAGAGGGCGGTGATCTGACCATCAGGGGCGATGCGGTCAGCGATTCGGACATTGAAGCGATGCTGGCCGACCTCGCTCAGGCGCCGCTCGGATTGAACAAGGATCGCGAGTTCCGCATTTCGGTGGCGGGCGCGCAGGAAAAAACCGCGTTGCTGCGTTTGGACGGGCGCTGGCTTCGTCCGATGGGAAGCACGCCGACGACGCATATTCTCAAGCCCCAGCTTGGCCAGATACCTACATCAGACGGCATGATCGACATGTCCGACAGCGTGGATAATGAGCATTATTGCATGAAGGTTATGGAGGCGTTTGGCCTCAAGGTAGCTCAGACGCAGATTGCGTCGTTTGGTGCGCGCCGCGTGCTGGTGGTCGAGAGATTTGATCGCCAATGGCGCAACGCTCAACATATCATCAGGTTGCCGCAGGAAGATGGCTGTCAGGCGCTCGGTATGCCGCCTATGCTCAAGTATCAAAGTGATGGTGGCCCCGGCATGCGCGACATTTTGGCATTGCTGAAAGGCGCGGATGACGCGCAGTCCGATCAGATCGCCTTCTTCAAAAGCCAGATTGTATTCTGGCTGATCGGAGCAACTGACGGTCACGCGAAAAATTTCAGTATCTTTCTGAAGCCGGGGGGGCGTTACAGCTTGACCCCATTCTATGATGTTCTGTCGGCGCAGTCGGCCTTTGATAAAGGACAGATCGCCCAGAATAAATTCCGTCTGGCGATGTCAGTGGGTAGGAGCCGCCATTACCGGATCGCCGAAGTGATGGGGCGGCATTTTGTGCAGACGGGCAAGGCAGCTGGTCTTGGCACTGTCACCATGCGCGACGCGATCGTGGAATTGCTCGATCGCGCAGCCCATGCGACCGATGCTGCACTGGCCCAGATGCCGGATGACTTTGCACAGAGCATCCATGAAAGTGTTGCCGCTGCAATTGCCAGACGCCTGCCGCATCTTGCGAGCGCCCTTGAAGAGCTTTGAGCAACGAAACGCGAGGCTTGCGGCATATCTAGGGGGGGAAGACGCGCAGGAGGTCTGCATTATCCTGCGCGTCGTGTTTCTACCCTGATCGCCAGGACTTCAGTCTGGTCTGTGCCCTTTTTCCGGCATCTGGGGGAATGTGATTCTGGCATTGGTTTGGGAAGATTTCTCACCTGAGCGAGATTTGGCGGTATCGAAATTATACGATGGCCTGCCACCTGCTCCCTTTGTGATCCGCACCGTAAAGGAATAACCAATCGAAGTCTGTGCGCCTGGCGCGCCTAGTGCGGCAGCGACCCCCACGCGCTTCGCGATGGAAGCGACTTCCTCCTCCCATTTCAGAAACCAGTTTCGCTTTTCGTCTTCCATCTCATAAAGGTCATAGGTCCTTTCCATGCCCTTTTTGACGTGATTGAGCATGGCTTCGGCCGTCTCGAAATCGACCTTAAGTCGCTTTGTATTGGAGCGCGCCGTCCGGCGGAAATCATGCGGGGTGAAGCGCTCGATCGGGTGTCCGGCCAGCTTTTCCATACGGGCAAGCACCCGGTCACGGCATTTGTACCAGACCGAATTGTTGCGAGGCCCGTCGATGGTGAGGGCCGGGAATATCCATTCGTGATTCGTCTGCATCAGGGAGCGTCCCCAAGGCCCGAGCGCGATTTTATGTTCGAAGGAGTTTTTTGCGCGGGCTGAGGGAATGACCCACACGCCGTTGACGATCTCGTCGCTTCTGGCTCTGGCCATTTCGGAAATGCGCGCGGCAGACAGGAGGCAAAGCAACATGCCTCGCTGAAAATCACGCTCTTCCTCGGCCAGAGCCTGAAGAAACCATTCGAGTTCGAGATGACTGAGTTTGCGGGTTCTCGCTTTCTCTGGAAAGCGCAGGTCGCCCAGGCGCTTTGACGGATCCGTCTCCAATCCAACTTCAAGACCTCTTAGTGAAGCCGCCCAGCCGAAAATAACCTTCAGTTCGGCGGCCAGGCGATTGGCCCTGACCTTGGCGGTCTTGCCCTTGGCTTCCACCAGCTTGATGAGGTCTCGTTCTGTGACCTCATAGATGTTGCGATTGCCAAGCGCGGGGCCGATGTCGTGGTTGTAGACATCCATCTTATCCTTGATGGTTCGCGGCTTGTTGATCCGCTTTGCGCGCGATGACCGCCCTTCATGAACGGCGATCATGTAGAGGCCATGCGCTTTGGCCACTGTCATTTCGTTTCGGACTTTCTCGGCGCGCTGGACAGCGCGCGGGTCAATTCCGGCTTCAGTCTGGGAGTTGAGCTCTCGTGCCCATTCCCGGGCCTCAGCCATGGACTGTGCGGGAAAGAGGCCGCCGAAGATCGTGGCGACTACTTTCTGACGCGCGACCTGTCGTCGGTAGCGCCAGCGTTTCTTGCCGGACTTGAGAACTTCGATCGCCAGACCCGGGGTTAGGGGATCTGCAAGGCTTCCCTCGCAAAGGGCGTCAATCATGGCAGGTGAGAAGGTGATTTTTTTGGCCATAGTTCCGATTCCATCGGCGTTTGGCGCATATAAAATCATGGCAGAAATCATGGCAGAATAGGCGTCCAGCCCAGTCGGGCCGGGTCTTGCCCTGTCTAGCCAATTTTCTGAGGTTTCTGCCGTAAAGCATTGCGTCAAAGCCGAATCATGAGAACTCGACTGGCTGGGGTGGGAGGATTCGAACCTCCGCATGGCGGTACCAAAAACCGCTGCCTTACCGCTTGGCTACACCCCAGCATCGCCTCGGCCGCATCGGGCCGGGAGGCGTCGCATAACCACATTGCGCGGGGAAGAAAAGAGGCAATTTGAGCTTTTTGCGCAAATTGCCTCTTTGGGCGCGCAATCAGACGGTCGCGTTGACAAGAGCGGCAAAATCCTCCGCCGAATGGCGCTCGAGCAAGCCCTTGCGATTGTTCACCAGCCGCCCGCGCTGCGTTGCCTCACGCGCATCGATCTCGCGCACCCAGCGGCCCACATTTTCATATTCCTCAAGGCCGAGGAAGGTCTTGGCATCGCCATAGGCCTCGCCGCGCCACAGATTGCCCAGCCAGGGATAGGCCGCCATATCGGCGATCGAATAATCGTCGCTGCCCAGAAAACGGCTTTGCGCCAGACGCTTGTCGGCCACGTCGAACAGGCGTTTGGTTTCCATGGCATAGCGGTTGATCGGATATTCGTATTTTTCCGGCGCATAGAAATAGAAATGGCCAAAGCCGCCGCCGATGAAGGGGGCGCTGCCCATCTGCCAGTTGAGCCAGCTGAAGGTTTCGGCGCGCGCCGCGCCGCTGGTGGGCAAAAATGCGCCGAATTTTTCCGCCAGATAGATCAGGATCGCCCCCGATTCGAACACGCGCACCGGCTTGGCCTCGGTCCGGTCGAGCAGGGCGGGGATCTTGGAATTCGGGTTGATCTCGACAAAGCCCGAGCCGAACTGATCGCCCGCGCCAATGTCGATGAACCATGCATCATATTCTGCACCAGCATGGCCCGCGGCCAGCAGTTCCTCCAGCAGGATCGTCACCTTTTGCCCATTGGGCGTGGCCAGCGAATAGACCTGCAGCCCATGCTGTCCCACAGGCAGCACCTTGTCATGCGTGGCGCCGGAAACGGGGCGGTTGATGCTGGCGAACTGGCCGCCGTTGGTCTTGTCCCAGGTCCAGACCTTGGGCGGGGTATAGGTGTCGCTCATCGTGACAGGCTCCTGCGGGGGTTGATTGCTTGGGCAAGATAGGAACGCCCCGCGCGATCCGCCAGAACTAGCAGCCACAAGAAAGTTTTGATCGGGCAAAAGAAAAGCGGGAGCGTTTGAGGCCCCCGCTTGACGCATTCTCATTTGACTCAGGTCTTAAGCGATTTTCATCACCCAGCCATGCGTGTCGGCCATCTGCCCGCGCTGAATGGCCACAAGGCGGTCCTTCAGCTTGGCCGTGGTCTGGCCGGGGCCGCCGCTGCCGATGGTAAAGCTGGTGCCATCGGGCGAGGCCACGCGGCCCACAGGCGTCACCACCGCCGCCGTCCCGCAGGCGAAGGTTTCCAGCAGCTTGCCGCTGGCCGCATCCTCGCGCCACTGGTCGATGGAATAGCGTTCCTCGCGAATGGTCAGCCCTTCTTCGCGCGCCAGCTCAATGAGGCTCGCCCGCGTGATGCCGGGCAGGATCGTGCCGGACAACGGCGGGGTCAGCAGGCTGCCGTCCTCAAAGGCGAAGAACAGGTTCATGCCGCCCAGTTCCTCGACCCACTTATGCTCGGCGGCGTCAAGGAACAGCACCTGATCGTGGCCGCGCGCAAAGGCCTCGGCGGTGGGGACCAGCGAGGCGGCGTAATTGCCGCCGCACTTGGCCGCGCCCGTGCCGCCCGGCGCCGCGCGGGTATATTCGGAAACCCAGATCGACACGGCGGGCGCGCCGCTCTTGAAGTAATTGCCGGCCGGGCTGGCGATCACGATGAACTTATACTGCTTGGCCGAACGCACGCCCAGGAAAGGCTCGGTGGCAATCATGAAGGGGCGCAGATAAAGCGAGGCGCCTTCCTGACCCGGAATCCACGACTGATCGGCCAGAACCAACTGGCGCACCGCTTCGACAAACACGTCCTCGGGCAATTCGGGCATGGCGAGCCGGGTTGCGCTGGCGTTGAAACGCTGCGCATTGGCCTGCGGGCGGAACAGCGCAATCGAGCCATCGGCGTGCTTATACGCCTTGAGACCTTCAAAGATTTCCTGCGCATAATGCAGCACGCTGGCCGCCGGATCGAGCGGGATCGGGCCGCGCGGGCCGATGGTCGCATCGTGCCAGCCTTTCCCTTCGGTCCATTCAATCACCACCATATGATCGGTGAATTGCGTGCCGAAACCGGGCGCGGCCAGAATCCCTTCGCGTACCTCATCGGCCACGGGGGCGGGGTGGGGCAGGCGGGTGAAGGACAGGACAGGCTCGGCGATGGTCGCCATGATACACGACTCCTCATGGGGTGAATGCGGCTGCCTTTGAACGAAAATTACGCGCAAGGCAAGGGTCTTGAAATTAAAAATCACAAGACCCATTGGTTTTACGGCTGATAGCACGGTTGTTGGCGCGGGAAAACCGCCTGAAACCCATCAATTGTCGATGCGGGGCAATTCGTTGGCCTCAAGCCTTGCGTAAAAATGCGAAACCGAGCGCTGCAACTCATAGCGTGCCAGCGCCACGCCCGCGAAACGCTCCGGGATCGGGATGTCGCCCGCCTCGCTCATATCCAGTCCGCGCGCCACCGCATCGGCCAGCGCGCTTTCCAGCCATGTCAGCCAGTCGCGCGTTTGGACAATCGCACCATGGGTGGCGTCCACCGGGCCATGGCCGGGGATCAGCCGCGCAAATTCCCGCCCGTCCAGCGCGTCCAGACTGCGCCGCCATGCCGAAAGGTCGGCGTCGGGCGTTGCGGGCGCGCGGTTGTGAAACACCAGATCGCCCGCGATCAATGTCCCGCTCGTCCGGTCCATGATCGCCAGATCGCCCCCCGAATGGCCCGACAGCGCAATGGCCTCCAGCGCCCGCCCGCCGATCTCGAAAGGCCCCGGTGCCACATCCATCCCCGGCAGCACGACATTCGTGCCCGTCATCCAATCGGCCAGCAGGCGATACATGCCATCGGAAAAACCCCGAGCATCGCGCTCCAACTCGCGCCGCGTTTCGGGCAAAGCGGCGATGATGGCGGGATCGAAGGCGGCCGCCCCCATCGCATGATCGGGGTGCAGATGGGTAATCAGCACCCGCAAAACCGGCCCCCCGGTCAGCTTCTGCGCCAATCTGGCCAGCGCCTGCCCATAGGCCAGCGACGGCCCGCAATCGCACAGGATCGCGCCGCCCTTGGCCGCCAGTATCGTGCAATTGGCAATCGCCCCGCCATTGGCAAAGGCAATCGCCTCATCCGCCCCGCGCACCACCCAGACGCCGGGGGCGACCAGATCGGGCTTGAGCGTATAGTACTGCGCCGCGTTTGCGGCCAAAGGTGCGGCCATCATCGCGCCGATCATCGCGCGGCGGGTAAAGCCGTTACCCATGCGGGCGGCTCTGTGGGCCGATTACGCCCTGATAATCGCGCCCCTCGCTGTCGCGGGCCTGCACCTTGACCGGGCCTTCGCGCGTCGGGCGCAGCAAAAAGGTGAAGGCCGGGTCCTCGCTGACCGATCCTTCGACGGTCATATTGGCCAGTTCCACCCCGGCGGCATCGCGCAGATGGATGGTTTCGATATGAAAACTGGGAATATTTTCCACCAGCCCGGTGTCCATCGGATGGCGCAGCGAAACGCGCAGGCGCAGATCATCGCCTTCCTTCCACGCGCTCCCCCGCATTTCGCCCAGATGCAGCGCCCAGTCGCCCTTGGCCCTGCTGACCGGGGGCGCAGAACATCCTCCGCCCGCCGCATCGACCCACACGCCCGATACATGCCACGCCCCATCGGCCCCCATCACCGCCGCGCGCACCGGGGTCCGCTGGTCCAGCTTGATGCGCAGCGACAGGAAAGGGGCAGCATGGAGGGGGCGGAAATCAACCGCCTGCGTCAGCGGATTGAGATCGGCAAAGATGATGATCCGCGAGGCGCCGGGGATAGTGCGCGCATCCACCGTCACGGGAAACTGATGCTGGTTTTCCGCGATCATCGGCACTTGCAGCCGCACGCGTGGGTCGAACACCACCGGCGCTCCCTTGAACAGGCGCGCCGCGTGATAGGTCCACATGGGCGATCCCAGCGGATCTTTAGGCAGGGCAGGCGCCGCCCATGCGCAGGCGGGCAAAAGGAGGGCGGACAAGACCGTGAGGGCTGCTTTGCGCATCATACCAAGGGCGACTATGCACCCCTGCGCGGGCCGGTATATGCTACCTTGGGATAAGGAGCATGGCATGTTGGGGCTGATGGCGGGCGTGGTTTTGACGGCGACGCAACCCGCATTGTTCGACGCCGGTCTTTTCAACGCGGACGGCTATCGCGCCTCCTCCTATCGCGCGCCGGTGGACCGCGATCCGGCCCCGGCGGCCCGAATGGCGCTGGCGGCGGCGCGAGGCTTGGCGCCGGGGCGCGATGCTTTGTTTATTGATGCGCTGCCTTTGACGCGCACCGCCGGGCAATGGGTCCAGACCGAGCAGCATGACACGATTGCAGGCGCGATCTGGCGGCCAGAGGTCGGGCGGCCCGGCGTTGATCCGGCGCTGTGGGCGGGCTTGCGCGGGGCGATTGCTGCGTGGCGGCGTGGGCATCCAGGCGGGCCGGTGGTGCTGTTCTGCCGGATGGATTGCTGGATGGGGTGGAATGCGGCCCGCCGCCTTGCACGCGAAGGCGTGGGCGATGTCTATTGGCTGGCCGAGGGCGTGGAAGGGTGGCGCGATATGGGCGGTACTTTGACGCCTGCAAAACCGGAACCCGCAAAATGAGCCAAGCCCGAAAATGAGAAGGGCCACGACGGCCTAAGCTATCGCAGCCCTTCGCATGGTCAGCGGCCGCAAAAGTGCCGCTCACGAAGCCTCTATCGCTTAATCGTTAAACTCAGCGATAATGCCTCGCGATACGGATTGCCGACCTCTCTGCTGAACCATGAGACATCGGATCACCTCCTTTCGCGCTGTTGAGCCATAGGGAGCCGCCGGGGGGCGCAATACCCAGTCCAGACGACGGGGCGAGGGTCTGTTCAACCGCGCTCGCCTTGGATCAAAGGTGGTGTATTTCGCGCCGCACAACAAGTCTTGAAATGGAAAAAATTGCTGTCACAATCTTGGCTCCTCAGGCGGCGAGTCTGGGAAAATCCCGCGAAAACCTGTCTTATTGCTGCCGTTGGCCTGTCATCTTGCGCGGGGCCAGTGTGCGTTTGCGGAATTATCCCCAGCGGTGATGGCATGGGCCTGAGTCGCGCAGGTTTTATCACCCGATTTTTCAACGCGGCGTGCGGCCAATTTAGCGCGGCGCGCGGCAATCCTCGACCACGCGCGATGCCGAAGCGTCAGCGGGCAGCAGCAACGGGGTATGGCCCGTCACCTCGACCTCCCAGCGCCCCCGTGTCAGGGCGATGGCATCGAGCAGGCGGTCACTGGCAGACAGTGCCAGCACAGCCCCTGCAGTATCGCTCTGCGTGCTGGCCTGCCGGGTCTGGGTAGCGGTGGTGATCTGGATGACGCCGCCCGCCGCGCCCGGAACGATCAGGCGCACCTGGCCGCTCTGACAGGCCATGATGATCTGGCGCGCGCCGCCCTGTGCGTCATACACCGCCTGCGATACGCCGCCCGACAGGCTCCAGCGCCATGCGCCCGGCGTGATCGGCAGGTCGCGCCAATCGGTGGGCGTGGCCAGTGGCGCGGGCATAGGGCGCGGGGCGGGCCTGACCACCGGGGCGGGAGGGGGCGGGGCGACAGGAGGTATTGGCGCGCAGCTCGACAGCAGGAGCATGGCGAGCGAACCGCACAGCCCCCAAAGAGCCGGAGAGCGCCTTGTGGCGAAGAAAGGGGCGCGCGCGATTGCCATCATCGCCTCCCTATGGAATGGGGGAGCGGCCAAGACAAGCCGCCAAACAGAACCGAGACGATGAACAGTTCCAAAAACCGACCAGACGCTGCCCTCAATAGTGTCAGGACTCCTGCGCCCAAAAAACCCGCCAAGATCCGCGTCGATCAATTGCTGGTCGATCGCGGCCTTGCCGAAAGCCGCAGCCGGGCGAGCGCGCTGGTGCTGGCCGGATTGGTGTTCAGTGGTGAGACGAAGATTGCCAAGCCGGGACAGCAGATTGCCGAGGATGCGCCGCTCGAAACGCGAGGGCGCGATCATCCGTGGGTGTCGCGCGGGGGGATCAAGCTGGCCCATGCCATCGCGCATTTCGGGCTGGACCCGGCGGGCGCCACGGCGATGGACATTGGCAGTTCAACCGGCGGCTTTACCGATGTCTTGCTGACCCATGGGGCGGAGCGGGTGTTCGCGGTCGATTCCGGCACCAACCAGCTTGCGTGGAAATTGCGGCAGGACCCGCGCGTCACCGTGCTGGAGCAGACCTCGGCTCGTATTCTGACGGATGCTGAGATTGATGCGCCCTGTGGTTGGGTGGTGTGCGATGCTTCGTTCATCGGGCTGGCCAAGGTGCTGGAGGTGCCTTTGCGGCTTGCCGCGCCGCAATGCCGCCTGGTGGCGCTGATCAAGCCGCAGTTCGAAGTCGGGCGCGGCGAAGTGGGCAAGGGCGGCGTGGTGCGCGATGCGGCCTTGCACGCGCGCGTTTGCGAAGAGGTGCGCGTTTGGGTCGAAGGGCTGGGCTTTGCCGTGCAGGGCATTGTCGAAAGCCCGATCACCGGGCCGGAGGGCAATGTCGAATTCCTGATCTCGGCGTGGCGTGAGGCGGGACCGGCGGATAAAGACGAGGATTAACCCTGTTGCAAGGGGGTTCCCGCGATTGTCTCCGTTTCGGAAGCAGCGCTCTTTGCGCCATTGCGCGCCGGGTTGGCCCCCGCCACAAGAGCGCCGAAGCAGGCGCGAATCATGGGGCTGCGTTAACCAGTCGTTTCACCCGAATGGCTCATATAGCGCCACACGGGGCTGGCTGAATGCCATCGCTCCGGGTTATGAAGGTAATGCGGCGCGGCACGGCGCGGCGGCAATCAGACGGGGTTCTGAACGAAGATGACGGAAATTGCCTCCTCGGGTCAATTGCGGGCGGGACTGGCGCGCTGGGTGCTGGTGCTGGTGCCGGGGATCAATCTGCTCGGCTTTCTCTCGGCCAGCGTTTCGCTGTCGGGGCCGAACAATCCTTGGTTCGTCTCGCTGATCAAGCCGGGGATCTATCCGCCGTCGCTGGTCTTTCCGCTGGTGTGGACCGCGCTTTATGTGATCATGGGCGTGGCGCTGGCGATTGTGGTTTCGGCGCGTTCGGCGCCGGGGCGCGGGGCGGCGATTACGCTGTTTGCCGCTCATCTGGTGCTTAATCTGGCATGGTCGCCGGTGTTTTTCGGGCTGCACCGGATCGCGCTGGCGCTGGGGATCATCATTGCCATGGCGGTGTCGCTGGTGGCGGTGATCGCGCTGTTCTGGCGGGTGCGGCCGGTGGCGGCGGGGCTGATGGTGCCCTATCTGGCATGGGTGCTGTTTGCCAGTGTGCTCAATTATCAGTTCCTCGTGCTCAACCCCGATGCCGATGGGCAGGACGCGCCCGCTGCGGTGCATATCCAGCTTTAGAATTTCGCGCCTTTAGAATTTCGCTCCGGCCCTTGATCCTTGCCCTTTTGCGCGCCATCTAGGCGGCAAGCGGACCCTTCTGCCATGCGGGCGGGGGGCGCCAAGAACTAAGACGGATATGCGCGCCATGCAGAGCGAAAACCCCTTCCTTGCCGATTTCGTGAAGCTGATGAACAGCGCCGCCGGGACCTTTGCCGGGGCCACGCGCGAGGCGCGTGATGCCGCCCGCGAACGTTTCCGCGAGGCGTTTGGCGGTCTCGATTTCGTCAGCCGTGAAGAATTCGACACGGTGAAAGCCATGGCCGCCACGGCCCGCGAAGAAGTCGAAGTGCTCAAGGAAAAGCTGGCCGCGCTTGAAGCCAAGATCGGCGGCTGAAGCATAAAGGGCGGGGCGATCATGCGCACCCGCCCCGGCATCTGCGCGCGTAAACGCCGCTATGCCAGCGAGGCTGAGGCGGTGGCGGCAGCCTTAAACGCCGCCATCACGCTGCGCCCCTATCGCTGTGCGATTTGTCGCCAGTATCATCTGACCAGTCGGACCAAGGGGATGCGGGTGTTGCGGGTGGAACGCGCCCACCCGTCCGTTTAGATTAAACCCCGCCTTCCGGCGCCGAAACGCGGCCCGTCCGCTCCAGCTTGCCCCAGCCGGTGCCCACCCCGCGCACGGCAGCAGCCACCGCGCGGATCACCACCGAATACATCAACTGGCGATAGACGAAGCGCTGAGCCAGCAACAGGAAGGGGCGGAACTTCTTGTCGCGCACATCCATGCGATAGGCGATCCAGCCGCACACAAGGTCGATGGACGAAAACGCCGCCCAATAGACCGCCATACGCAGCACGTCGGTCTGGGTCTGGGCCCAGCCATGCTGGATCACGCGGGTGATCGTGCCCAGAATCGAGACGACCAGCGCCAGATCGATGGTGGGCGAAATGACCGCGAACAGGATCTGGAACACCCAGGCCTGCGGCACGCCGATAAAGGCCAGGCCCCCCGGCTTGCCCCGGCGCATGATCTTGCGGTGCTTCCACAGGCATTGCAGCGTGCCATAGGACCAGCGGAAACGTTGCTTGGACAGGGCGCCAAAGCTCTCGGGCGCCTCGGTCCATGCCACGGCCTCCTCGTCATAGGCGACCTTCCACTTCTTGCGCTGGATGGCGATGGTCAGATCCTGATCCTCGGCCAGCGTGTCTTCGGGATAGCCATTGACGCTTTCCAAGGCCGTGCGCCGCCATGCGCCCACCGCGCCCGGTACCACCATGATCGCATCAAAGCGGGTCAGCGCGCGGCGCTCGATATTCTGAGCCGTGGTATATTCCACCGCCTGCCAGCGGGTGACCAGATTGACCCGGTTGCCCACCTTGGCATTGCCCGCCACCGCGCCGATTTTCGGATCGATGAACCAGCGGACAAGGCGCAGGATCGTTTCTTTCTCAAACTGCGTATCGGCGTCCAGCGCGACGATGATCTCGCCGGTGGCTTCCTTGAGCGCCTTGTTAAGCGCGCTCGCCTTGCCGCCATTGACCAGCGTCATCAACCGCACGCGCGGATTGTCGCCGAATTTCTCGGTGACGATAGCGCTGGTCTGATCCTTTGATCCATCGTCCACCACGATCACATCGAGATAGGGATAGGTCGATTCCAGAATGCGTTTGACGCTGGTCTCGATCACCTTCTCCTCGTTGAAACACGGGATGATGACGGTGACCTTGGGGCGGAAGGTGGCATCGGGCGTGGGCGCTTTGCGCTTGGCCGGTAGCATGGCCAGCGCCACCAGCGTGACCGAGCGCAGCACGCCCAGCGCGATGGCGAAGAAGAACGACCAGTTGAGCACCACGATCATCACGCCGATCGAGGTAAAGGCGAAAACGTCGGCGCGCACCGCCATCAGGTCATAGCCCTTGACCGGCGGCATCACCTGATCGGGCGTCAGTCCGGCCAGTTCGGCCACGGAGACGAATTTGTACCCTTGCTGGCGCAGCGCGACGATGATGCCGGGCAGGGCGGTGACGGTCTGCTCGCGGTCGCCGCCGCCATCGTGCAGCAGGATGATATTGCCCGAATAGCCGGGGCGGCCTTCCTTGACCTGCGCCAGCGTGGAATCAACGATATGCTGTACGCCGGGGCGCATCCAGTCATCGGGGTCCACATGCAGGCCTACGATCGTATAGCCATGCTCCTGAGCGATTTGCGCGGGCACCAGTTCGTCGGCAGTGGTAGGTTCGGCGTCACCGAAATAAGGCGCGCGAAAAAGGCGCATCGAGCGGCCCGTATAGGCTTCGACCAGCCGCTGGGTCGCGTTCAGTTCAAGCCTTATGCCGGTTTCCGAGGAATTGGCCATGTTGGGGTGGGTATAGGAGTGGTTGCCGATCTCCATTCCCGAAGCAACCATCCGTTGCAGGATATCGCGGTTCGACACCCCGTTTTCGCCAATGACGAAAAAGGTGGCCGGCACCTTGTACTGCTCAAGGATCGAGAGGATCTTGGGTGTCCAGATCGCGTCCGGCCCATCGTCAAAGGTCAGCGCGACTTTTTTTTCCGCATAGCCTGTGCGCTGCACCTTATAGGGCGTGGGCAGGCTGTCATAGGTCTGGCCCGAAACCAGCCCGGTCTTGGGGTCAAAACTGACCCTGCGTTCGCCTTCACGCGGGGTCGAGGTGATGCGCAGGATTTCGCCTGCGCCCTCAACGTCGGCGTTGGCGGTCTGGGTGATATGGCTCAGATCGGGAAAAGGGTTTTGCTTTCCCCCGCTGCGCCAGCTTTGCAGCGCCTGCCAGAAACCGGGGTCCTCGGTGCCCAGACGCCAGAGCGCGATATTGCCCACGCCCAGTTGCGAGAGAATGCGCATCTGGTTCCAGCTGGCCGCGGCATCGACCATCCACACGTCATGGCGTTGGCCATTTTCGAGGAAGGAGAAGCCGGTGTTGCCGCTGGCCTTGTCATAGGTGGGCGTGGTGGCCGAATCATGGGCCGACAGCCAGGCTTCTTCGACGGTCAGGCTCTCGGCGCCATTCTTGCCGTCGGGGCCGGGGTGCCAGTCATAGGCATAGGAGCCCAGCGCGATGATCACCTTGTCGGCGGGCATATTGCCGATGGCCTTGCGTACCTTGCTGGCGAACCAGTCGTTCGAGGCAATCGGGCCGGGCTGTCCGCTGGCCCAGTGTTCGTCATAGGCCATCAGGATGATTTTGTCGGCCACCGCAGCAAACTGCGAAGGCGACCAGCCATCGCCTTCCATCGGCAGGGTGACGGCAACAACTTGCCCTGTGGGATCGAGCGCGCGCTCGACCTCGGCGATCATCGAGCGATAGGCGGGGATGTCGCTGGGGCGCAGGTCTTCAAAGTCGAAGATGATGCCCGCGTCGCCCGATTTCTTCAGGTAATCGATCAATTGGCCGATCAAGGCCTTGCGCTTGGCCTTGCTGGCGAAAAGCGCGATGGCGGCGGGGCGGGAAAAGCCCTTGTCATCGACATTCTGCAGCACCGGCACCACCAGCGGGCGATGCAGCGCCGAAAGCAGGATGCGCCGCAGCGGGCGATCCTCGCTGACATGCAGGTTGCCCGCCATGTCGATGTTGAGCGAGGTGGGGGCCACCCAGTCGACCTGATTGATATGGCGCAGCAGCGATGGCGCCGAGGCATCCGACCAGTTCGAATAAAAGGCGACGGTGATCGTCTGACCCTTGCTGTTCGCGCGCTGTTTGGGCGGCGTGCTGAACATGCGCGAGAAGGAATGCGACAAGCGCGAGACCTGTGTGCGCATGGGCAGCGCTGTGCGCCGTTCAAATCCCAGAGGCAGCGGAGAGGGTGCAGGAATATGCACCACGGTCGTGGCAAAGGCGATGGCGGCCACCACCAGCGCGATAAGCCCGAAGAAGGTCAACCGCCGCGTCCAGCGCCGACGGCGCCCCGAGGGATCGAAAAATACTGGTCTGGACAAGTCCGCCCCACCTTTACACTGCGAAGACAGGCGCTTCATCCCGAGCGCCCTTTGGGCCGTCTCTAGCATCGCCAGCCTTCGCCGGAAAGCGGCGGAAATCACCCCTGCGCGCATTCTTCCCCAATTCAACGAAAACGCCCCCCTTGGCGGATGCCAAGAGGGGCGTCTCGGGCCGTTCCGGGGAAATCAGGCGGCCAGAGTGTTGAGGATCGGGTCTGGCCCGCTCAACCGCACCGCAGCCCCGCCGCGACGCCGGCGCGCGATCCATTCGCCCAGCATTTCAGCGGTGGTATGGTCGATGCCATGCACATCCTTGAGGTCCAGATGGACCGCACGATCCGCAGGCACGCTTTCCAGACGGTTGGTCAGCTTGGTCAGGCTGAGGAAAGTAGCCGAGCCCTGAAGGGCAACGTGATGCCCATCGTCAGTGTGCTTTTCCTCAACGCCCAAGCGCAGCCCCTTGGCCAGCGGGATCAGTTCCACCAGCGAGAGCAGCAGGCCCGCGATCACGCCCGTCAGCAGGTCCTTGCCCACCACCAGCGCGAAAGTCACGACCCAGATTGCCGCCGGGATCACGCCATAGTTGTGGAACAGATGCGTGACATGCTTGAGGCTGACCAGACGCCAGCCGGTAACGACGAGAACGCCGCCCAGAGCCGCCATCGGCACTTCGCGCAGCAGCCAGGGCAGCAGCGCAACAAAGGCCAGAATCCACACGCCATGCAGGATGGCCGAAAGCCGGGTCATCGCACCCGCCTGCACATTGGCCGACGAACGCACGATCACGCCCGTCATCGGCAAAGCGCCCACCGCGCCGCACAGCATGTTGCCGATGCCCTGCGCCCACAATTCCTTGTTGTAATTGGTACGCACGCCATCATGCATACGATCCACTGCAGCTGCGGACAGCAGCGTTTCGGCGCTGGCGATAAAGGCGATGGCGATGGCGGCGGTAATGACCGCCGTATCGCCCAGCGGAGCAAAGAAGCCCGCACCCGGCGTGCCAAAGGCGGCGGCCAGCGATTCGGGCACCGCGATGCGCGTGACGTTCATGCCAAAGCTGGCCGCGATGATCGTGGCCGCGCCCACGCCCAGCAGCGCGCCGGGAACCAGAGCGAGCTTTTTGGGACGCCACTTTTCCCATGCCAGCATGACAAGGATTGTGGTCAGGCCAAGGCCCAGCGCCATTTCGGTCGAGCGAATGTCAGGCGAAAGGCCCAATACGCGCCCCGGAATGGCCGCCAGATTGGCCAGCCCGTTCGACATCGGCTTGGCGTCGAACAGGATGTGGAACTGGCCCAGCACGATCAGCGCGCCAATGCCCGCCAACATGCCATGGACCACCGCCGGGCTGATCGAGCGGAACAGGCCGCCAAGGCGCGCCACGCCCGCCACCAGCTGAATCGCGCCCGCCAGCACCAGCATCGGCCCCAGCGCCGACAGCCCGTGATCGCGCACGAATTCGAACACGATCACCGCCAGACCCGCCGCCGGGCCCGACACCTGCAAGGGCGAACCGGCCAGCGCGCCCACGACAATGCCGCCGATCAGGCCCGTTACCAGGCCTTTCTCCGGCGGCACGCCCGAGGCGATGGCGATGCCCATGCAAAGAGGCATCGCCACCAGAAAGACGACAATGGAGGCGGTGAAATCGCGCGCCAGAAACGCGCCGATCCCGCTCTTTTGTGTCGTCTGGCTCATTCGGCCGCCTCCGCGACGAGGGTTTCGTCGGCGATCCGACGCGAAGCGGGCATGGCGACGGGCAGCGGGCTGTCTTCACGCAGGGGCACGAAATGTCCGGTGTCGCCATCAAGGCCCAGCACCTGCCCGGCATGAATATCGACAAACCAGCCGTGCAGCGCCATTTCGCCGCGCGCAATGGCCGAGGCCACCGAGGGGTGGGTGCGCAGATGGGCGATCTGGGCGATGATGTTTTCCAGCGTGATCGCGCGGACGCGTTCCTTGTCCTGCAAATGGCCCTTGCAGGTCGAAACGATATGTTCGGCCGCCGCGCCATGATCCAGCCACGCCTTCACATTGGGCATGCGCTCAAGGCCGACGGGGTTGGACAGCGCCTTCATCGCGCCGCAATCCGAATGGCCGCACACGATGATGTCGCGCACGCCAAGAGCGGCCACTGCATATTCCACCGTGGCCGACACGCCGCCAAGCTGGGTGCCGTAGCTGGGCACCATATTGCCCGCGTTGCGGCATACGAAGAGGTCGCCCGGTTGGGCCTGAAGGATCTGTTCGGGCACCACGCGCGAGTCAGCGCAGGAAATCATCAGCGCCTTGGGGAATTGCCCATGGGTGGTCAATTTGTTGAACAGCTCGCCACTGGCCGGAAAAGTGGTCTTTTCAAAGCTGAATACGCGGCCAATCAGTTCGTTCATGGTCACACCTTTCGATCTGTTGCCTGCCGCAAGGGGGGCTGGCTGATGAGACCAATTTATGTGTCCGATTTTGCTATGACCGCGCGGCTATGTAAGGAAGTGTTGCTAAAAACTGAGCGCCGCATGAACCGCTTACATCGGCGGCTGGGGCAGGCGGATGAGGGCGCGCAGGCCCCCCTCGGGCTTGTTCGACAGGATCAGTTCTGCCCCCTCGCTGCGCAGAACCCGCACCACGATGGGCAGGCCCAGCCCCATGCCCGCCGTATTGCGCGCCCGCGCGCTGTCCAGCCGGATGAAGGGCTGCAGCACCTTGCCCAAATGCTCCTCGGGAATGCCTGGCCCATCATCCTCGACCGCCAGCGTGACGCTGGCCTTTTCGATCTCGACACGCACCATGACATTGCCGCCATAATGCAGCGCATTCTCGATCAGGTTCGACATGGCCCGGCGCAGCGATACCGCGCGTGCCATCACGATCAACCGGTCCGGCCCTTCATAGTCGGCCGGATAGCCGCGATCCTGCGCGCCATCGACCAAGGTTTGCGCCATCGCGGCAAGGTCCACCGGCTCCTTGGCGGGGCCGGGTTCGTCCAGCGCGACGAAATCCTGAAGCGAGGAGAGCAGGTCGCGCATTTCCGACAGATCGCCATCCATCGCATCGCGCTCGTCAATGTCCATCGGCACGCCATCCAGCCGCAACTGCATTCGCGCCAGCGGCGTGCGCATGTCATGGCCGATGGCCAGCATGGTCTGGGTATTGGCGTCGAGCAGATCGTCGATCCGCCCCTGCATCGCGTTAAAGGCGCCGATCAGTTCGCGCACCTCGGCCGGGCCGTCCATTTCAATCGGGCGCGCATGGGGCGTGCCGACATGCCGACTGGCCCGCACCAGCCGCCGCAGGGGGCGCAGCGAGGCATAGACCAGAAACCATGCCAGCGGCACCAGCAGCAGCGTGGGCAGAATGATCCGCAGCACATAGCCCGCGCGCAGGGCGAAAATGTCGCGCGCCTCGCTGTGGAAGGTGATCAGCGAATTGTCGGTCAAAACCATCGAGCCGTCGACCTCATGGCGGGCATGGAGCGGGGCCAGATGCAGTTGCAGCCGGTATTGGTTCAATTGCGGCTGATAGGCGATCAGCTGATGCTGCAACGTGCCCAGATCGAGGGCAGCCAGCGGGCGGTCGGCCCCGGTCGGCTTCCAGCGGATTTTCAGGCCCGGACTGCTCAGTTCGCGCGCCAGACCGTCGCGCCGCGCGGGCACGTTTTCCTCCAGCAACCGCGCGGCAATCGCCAGCCGGTCGGCCAGACTGTCGGCCTCCTCGGCCTCCAGCGCGAATTCATTGGCGCGCTCGAACAGGATCGCATTGGCGCCGATGTCCACCAGCATGACCACCGCCAGAATGGCCAGCATCCGCGCGGGCAGGCCCAGAGCATGAAGCCATTTCAATGGCGCGCAACCTCGGCGGTGAACATATAGCCGATGCCGCGCACGGTGGCGATCGGGGCCTGACCATTGGGGTTGGACAGTTTACGGCGCAGGCGGCTGACCAGCACATCGATGCTGCGGTCAGAGCTGTCAGACAGGCGCGTGCGCGACAGTTCGATCAGGCGCTGACGCCCGATCACGCGCTGGGGCTGGCCGAGGAACGTGGCGAGCAGATCGAATTCGGCGCCCGTCAGATCGACCAACGCCCCTTCGGGCGAGCGCAGTTCATGGCGCGAGAGCGAGAGCGACCAGCCATCGAAGGTCAGCATCTTTTGAACGGGCGCGCGTTCCTCGTCGCTGCCGCCGCGTCGCAATACCGCGCCGATGCGCGCGATCAGCTCGCGCGTGCTGAAAGGCTTGGCGAGATAATCATCCGCGCCCAGTTCGAGGCCCAGCACGCGGTCCTCCTCGCTGCCGCGCGCGGAAACAAAGATGACGGGCGTGTCCGATTCCTTGCGCAACCGGCGGAAGAGTTCGATGCCCGTAGTGCCCGGCAGCATGATGTCCAGCACGATCAGATCGGCCGGGGCGCTGTCGAGCATCACCCACATTTCCGCGCCCGTGCTGGCCGTGCGCACGTCATAGCCATTGGCGCGCAGCGCCCGCGCCGTCAGCAGGCGCAGCGCCGGATCGTCTTCTACAAGCAGGATGGATTTTGCTGTCATGATATTTTGAACCTGGCCGTGGAACGGCGAACAGTAAAGGCGATCGGGGCGCGAGGTAAAGACCTCTTGCCCCGATCGCAAGGGGGCAGGCGCGGATGGAGTGGCGCCTGCGGCATGAACCGGCCTCAGGAGGGTTCTTGGGGATCTTCGGCCGGAACGCGTAAAACGGATCAATGCGGGGCGGGGATCAGCGCTGTTCCATGTCTGGCAGGTAACCGGATCATTTCGTCCTCTATGCATTCGATGATGCTGATCTAAAGCGCCCATTTTGCGGGTTAAGTGCCGGTTTGTGATAAAATGTTTCTGCGCAGGCTGCTTGCGGGCGGGGCGCAATGACGACATTCTGGGCCTATTGCATCTGCACAAAGGGGCCTTCCCATGAAACTGCTTCGTTCCGGCGCGTTCCTAGCGCTGGCCTTCGCTCTTTCCGCGCCGGCAGGCGCGCAAAATGCCGTTACGCCCATGACGCCCGATGTGGTCAAATCCTATGGCGCGGTGCGGCCCGATGCCGATTTTACCCTGCGCGAGGTGATGATCCCGATGCGCGACGGCACGAAACTCTACACCGCCATCGTGTTTAAGAAGGGCGCGAAGAACGCCCCCATCCTGATCTCGCGCAGCCCCTATAACGCGCATGGCGACGTGACGCGCACGGCCAGCCAGAAGATCACCGAGATCCTGCCCGCGATGGATGCCGAATTTGCCGAAGACGGCTATATCCGCGTCTATCAGGACATTCGCGGCATGCACAAATCCGAGGGCGACTGGGTGCTTAACCGCCCCATCGTCGGCCCGCTGAACAACAGCGGCATCGACGAGGCGACCGATGCCTATGACACGATCGACTGGCTGGTCAAGAATGTGCCCGAAAGCAATGGCAAGGTGGGCATTATCGGCAGCTCCTATCTGGGCTTCACCTCGCTGATGGCGCTGATCAACCCGCATCCCGCGTTAAAGGCCGCCGTGCCGCAAAGCCCGATGGTCGACGGCTGGATGGGCGATGACTGGTTTCACAATGGCGCGTTCCGGGTGAACAGCTTCGACTATATGGTCGATATGAGCGTGGGCAAGGGCGACAGCGACGCCAAAATCCCGCGTGGCGCAGGCGATGATTACAATGCCTATCTGGAGGCAGGTTCTGCGGGCGATTTCGCGCGTAAATGGGGCATTGAAACCATCCCCGGCGTGCGCAAGCTGATGGAGAACCCTGCCTATACCCCGTTCTGGTCGCTTCAGGCGGTGGACAAATGGCTGGCCGCGCGGCCTTTGACCGTGCCGACCATGCTGGTCGTGGGCCAATGGGATCAGGAGGATTCCTATGGCGCCCCGGCGGTCTATCGCGCGCTGGAGCCCAAGGACACCGCTAATGACAAGCTCTCGCTGGTGATTGGGCCGTGGCGGCATTCGGGGGTCAATCACTATGGCTATGAACTGGGCGACGTAACCTTTACCGGCGACACGGCGCATGAATTCCGCGTCAAATGGCTGAAACCCTTCTTCGACCACTGGCTGAAGGATGCGCCCGATCCTCACACGCCGCCGGTGCTGACCTATGCCACGGGCGTGAACCAGTGGGAGGTCTCGCAGAAATGGGATGATGCGAAGCTGACCCCGCTCTATCTGGGCGCTGCGGGCAGTCTGTCCTTTACGCCGGGCGCTGCGGGGCATGACGATTACGTGTCCGATCCTGCCCATCCGGTGCCCTTCATGCCGCGCCCGCTGTCCATGGCGGATCGCAAGCAATGGACGACATGGCTGGTCCATGATCAGCGCTTTGTCGAGGATCGCCCCGATGTGCTGACCTATAAAAGCGCGCCTTTGGACAAGCCGATCCATATCAAGGGCGCACCCCGCGTGGACCTCTATGCGGCGACAACGGGGACGGATGCCGACTGGGTGGTCAAACTGATCGACGTGGCCCCCGACACCACGCCAGAGGCCACATCACAGGGCGCCAAGCCTGCCAATCCCGGTTTCGAGCTGCCGCTGGGCATCGAGATTTTCCGGGGCCGCTATGTCCATGGTTTCGCCACGCCCGGTGCGTGGAAGCCTGGCAAGGTGGAAAATGTCCGCTTTGAACTGCCGCATATCAACCATGTGCTGCTGCCCGGACATCGCTTGATGGTGCAGGTGCAATCCAGCCTGTTCCCGCTCTATGACCGCAATCCGCAGACCTATGTCGCCAATATCTTCAACGCCAAGCCCGGCGATTACAAAGCTGCCACGCAGAGCATCCAGCGCGGTGGGGCCACGGCCAGCGCCGTCCTGTTGCCCATCGTGCAGGATTAACCGGGGCAGGGGGCGGTTCGGGCCGCCCCCTTTCTCAGAACAGCCCGCGATAGGCCCCGCCGTCGATGGCAAGGCTTTGCCCCGAAATATAGCCCGCCTGCGCCGAACAGAGGAACGCGCAGGCATCGCCAAATTCGGCCGGATCGCCAATGCGCCCTGCCGGACCGCGCTGGCCGATGCGGCGATAGGCTTCCTCGATGTCGATATTTTCCGATGCCGCGCGCCGCTGGGCCAATCCGGCCAGACGGTCGGTGCGAAAGGGGCCGGGCAGCAAATTGTTGATCGTCACGTTTTCGGCCACCGTGTCGAACTGCGCCGCCTTGGCCAGCGCCATCAGCCCCGCGCGCGCCGCCACCGACAGGCCCATATCGACCGTGGGCGATTTTACCTGTGCCGAGGTGATGTTGACGATCCGGCCAAACCCGCGTGCCCGCATGCCGCCCGCCACCGCGCGGATCATCGCGATGGGCGAGAGCATGTTGTTGTTGACCGCGCTCAACCAGTCCTCGTCGCTCAATTCTTCCTGATGGCCATTGCGGGGGCCATGATTGTTGTTGATGAGAATATCAGGATCGGGGCAGGCAGCCAGCACGGCGGCGCGGCCATCGGCTGTGTTCATGTCGCCCACCACGCGGCGGACCGTTGCCCCCGTGGCCTCGAAAATGCTCTGCGCGGCGGATTGCAACCGACCATCATCGCGCCCGTTGATCCACACAACCGCCCCCTCACGCGCCAAAGACGTAGCGCAGGCCAGACCAAGCCCTTTGGAAGAAGCGCAAATTATCGCGCGGCGACCGGCAATTCCCAGATCCATGAGTGCTCCTTAATCTTGGCGCCCTGCTTTGCCGCCAGTCGGATTTTTGGGCAAGTCCTGCTCTTGCCCCGCCTGAATCATGGGCCTAGAGCCTTTCGCAAATGCAGCAAACGACTCCCCCGGCGGCTGATGCAGCCCTTATCGAAGAGGCAGGCGGCTCCAGCGATTATCGCCTGATCGGTCTGATCGTGGCCTGCGCGCTGTTCATGGAGCAGTTCGACGGCACGGTGCTGACCACGGCCTTGCCCACCATCGCGCGTGATTTCGGCGTGCGGCCCCCGGCGCTCTCGGTAACGGTGACGTCCTATCTGCTGGCGCTGGCGGTGTTCGTGCCGGTCTCGGGCTATATGGCCGACAGGTTTGGCGCGCGGCGGGTGTTTTGCGCGGCGATCGGTGTGTTCGCGCTCGGTTCACTGGGCTCGGCGCTGACGAATGGGCTGGAAGCCATGGCGGCGGCGCGTTTCCTGCAAGGCGTGGGCGGGGCGATGATGCTGCCGGTGGGGCGTCTGGTGATGCTGCGCACGGTGCCCCCGCGCGATCTGGTCAATGCGACCAGCTGGATGCTGATGCCCGGCCTGCTGGGGACGATTCTGGGGCCGCCGCTGGGGGGCTTTATCGTCACCTATATGCATTGGCGGGCGATCTTCTGGATCAACATCCCGATTGCCGCGCTCGCGCTGGTGTTGGTTTGGCGCAACATTCCCGATATCCGCGCGCAGGAGCCGCCGGTGTTCGATGCGGTGGGTTTTGTGCTTTCGGCTGTGGCGCTGGCCGCGCTGATGGTGGGGTTTGAGGCGGCGGGGCCGATCCATGCGGGCGCGGTGGCGCTGTTGCCGCTGGGGCTGGGTGTGGTGATGGCGCTGGCCTATTGGGCCCATGCGCGGCGGCATCCCGCGCCGATCATGGATTTCGCGCTGCTGCGCCATCGCAATTTCCGCCTGTCGTGGATTGCGGGGTCCATCACCCGCCTGTTGCAGGGCGCACAGCCCTTTCTGCTGGCGCTGATGGTGCAATATGGCTTTGGCTTTTCCGCCGCGCGGGCGGGCACGATCACGCTGGCAACGGCGGTGGGGTCCATCGTGATGAAGGGGCTGGCAGGACCCGTGCTGCGGCGGCTGGGCTTTCGCCGGGGGCTGACGCTGATGGGTGCGGCGGGCACGGTGGTCTATGCTTCCTGCGGGTTCTTCTCGCCCGCATGGCCGGAATGGGCGATCTGGGGCGTGCTGGTGCTGGCCGGATTTTTGATGTCGTTTCAATTCACCGCCTATAACACCATCGCCTATGACGGATTGGCCAGCGAGGAAATGAGCCGCGCGACCAGTTTCTACACCACGTTTCAGCAGCTCACCCTGTCGCTGGGCGTGTGCATGGCGGCCACGATCCTGCAGATCAGCACCGCCGCGCACGGCGTGAATCACCCCGAATTGCGCGATTTTGCGCTGGCCTTCTGGATCATCGCCGCGATCAGTTTTACCGCGATCATTCCCAATCTGGCCTTTGCCCCCGATGCCGGATCGCGCCTGACCGAGACGGAATGACGCGATACTGACGCATTCGCGCCGCAAGGGCGCGTTTTGGGACGCCGATGGGCAGAACGCTTGACGTTGCGGGGCAACCAGCCCATGGCCCGATCCGACTTTTTACGTCCTGATTTTACCTGATCAACATTTTCGGGGGTCACTTGACCAAGGCAGTAATTCTAGCGGGTGGTTTGGGAACGCGGCTGGGCGAGGAGACGTCGAGCCGACCCAAGCCGATGGTTGAGGTGGGTGGTATGCCGATCCTGTGGCATATCATGAAGATCTATGCCGCGCATGGCGTCAATGACTTCATCATCTGTCTTGGCTACAAAGGCTATGTCATCAAGGAATTTTTCGCCAATTACTTCCTTCATGCCGCCGATGTGACCATCGATCTTGCCAATAACAAGATGACCGTTCACGAGGTCAAAAGCGAGCCTTGGACGGTGACTTTGGTGGACACCGGGCCGACGGCCCAGACGGGCGGGCGCCTGTGGGGAGTGCGCCGTTTCCTGACCGATGGCGAACCATTTTGCTTCACCTATGGCGATGGCGTTTCCGACATCGACATTTCGGCCGAACTGGCGTTTCACCGTGCCCATGGCAAGAAGGCGACGATTGCCGCCGTTGCGCCTCCGGGCCGGTTTGGCGCGCTGGAATTCGGCGATGGTTCGGGCGGGCATGAAGTCACCAGCTTTAAAGAAAAGCCGGCGGGCGATGGCGGCCTGATCAATGGCGGCTTCTTTGTGCTGGACCCTTCGGTGATCGACCTTATCTCCGGCCCGGATCAGGTTTGGGAGGATTATCCTCTCGAAACGCTGGCCCATAGCGGCGAACTGGTGGCCTTCCGCCATGATGGCTTTTGGCAGCCGATGGATACTTTGCGCGACAAGCAGCATCTGGAACGGCTGTGGGCGCAGGGCGCTGCGCCGTGGAAGACGTGGTAAGCGATTATGGCTGTCGTGCATGATCCATCCTTCTGGGCGGGCCGCCGGGTTCTGTTGACCGGGCATACCGGCTTCAAGGGAAGTTGGCTGGCGCTCTGGCTGCATCAGATGGGCGCGGTGGTGACGGGCCTGTCCTTGCCTGCCGAGGAGATCAGCCTGTTTCGTCAGGCGCGGGTCGAGGGCCTGCTGACGCATATCGAGGGCGATATCCGCGACATGGCCGTGGTCGAGGCCGCCGTGGCGCAGGCCGACCCGGAGGTGGTGTTCCATCTGGCCGCGCAGCCCCTGGTGCGCCTGTCCTATGAAACGCCGGTGGAAACCTTCGCCACCAATGTCCAGGGCACGGTGCATGTGCTGGACGCCTGTCGCCGCGCGCCGAATCTGAAGGCGATTGTCGCGATCACCTCGGACAAGGCCTATGAGAATCGCGAATGGGTCTGGCCCTATCGTGAGAGCGATCCGATGGGCGGGCATGATCCCTATTCGGCCAGCAAGGGCGCGGCCGAACTGGTGATCGCGGCCTATCGGCGCAGTTTCTTTTCCGAGCTGGGCGCGCCGCTGCTGGCCTCGGTGCGGGCGGGCAATGTGATCGGCGGGGGCGATTGGGCGCTCGACCGGCTGGTGCCCGACATCATCCGCGCGCTGATTGCCGGAGAGCGTCCGATGATCCGTTCGCCCCATTCGATCCGCCCGTGGCAGCATGTGCTGGAGGCGCTGGGCGGCTATCTGTTGATTGCCGAGACGTTGGCCAAGGGTGAGGCATGGGCGGCCGAGGGCTGGAATTTCGGCCCCGCCGATGATGACACCCAGCCGGTAAGCTGGATCGCCGACCGGATCACGCAGCGCTGGGGCGATGCCGGTTGGGACCAGCCCGAACAGGTCTCCGGCCCCCATGAGGCCAAGATTCTCAAGCTGGACTGCGCCAAGGCGCGCAATTATCTGGGCTGGCGTCCGGCATGGGGTCTGGGCGAGGCCTTGGGCCGGATTGTGGAATGGCATAAGAGCGTGGCCCAGGGCGGCAATGCGCAGGCGATTTCGCTGGCGCAATTGACCGCCTATCGGGCCCTGTTCCATCAAGACTAAAAATGTTTCAACACGTCTGAAATCTTCAGAAGACAGTTTACAGGCAGACAGTTTCTATGGCCACGATCGATAATCCGATGCTCGACCTTTCCTCCGCCGTGGCGGGCATGGTGAAGGACAGCGACGAAGGGCAATTGCGCGAACTGATCCTTGGCCTGTCCGAGGAATATGCGCGCCGCTATCACAGCCCGCGCGCGTTTCTGCCCGGTGAGAGCGTGGTGCCGGTGTCGGGCAAGGTCGTGGGCGAAGGCGAGCTGCGCAATCTGGTCGATGCCAGCCTCGACATGTGGCTGACCACGGGGCGTTATAACACGCAGTTCGAGGAAAAGCTGGCGGCGCGTCTGGGCGTAGCCCATGCGCTGACGACCAATTCGGGTTCGTCGGCCAATCTGCTGGCGTTGGCGGCGCTGACCTCGCATTATCATCGCAGCGATGCGTTGAAGCCGGGCGATGAAGTGATCACCGTGGCGACGGGTTTCCCCACCACGGTCAATCCTTCGCTGCAATATGGGCTGGTGCCGGTTTTCGTCGATTGCGATATCCCGACCTATAATATCAAGCCCGAGATGATCGAAGCGGCGGTGTCGGACAAGACCCGCGCGATCATGATCGCCCATACGCTTGGCAATCCTTTCGACATTGCCGAAGTGATGCGTGTTGCCGAAAAATACAACCTCTGGGTGGTCGAGGATACGTGCGACGCGCTGGGCGCGACGTTTGATGGCAAGCCGGTGGGCACGTTCGGCCATCTGGGCACGCTTTCGTTCTATCCGGCCCATCATATCACCATGGGCGAGGGCGGGGCGGTGTTCACCGACAAGCCGCGCCTGAAGCGCGTGGTCGAATCGTTCCGCGACTGGGGCCGCGACTGCTGGTGCGCGCCGGGTCAGGACAACACCTGCGGCAAGCGGTTCAACCGCAAGCTGGGCACGTTGCCGCATGGGTATGACCACAAGTATACCTATGGCCACGTTGGCTATAATCTGAAGATCACCGATATGCAGGCGGCCGTTGGCCTTGCCCAGCTTGACCGGCTGGACGGCTTCATCGCCGCGCGCCAGCGCAATTTTGACAAGCTGACGCAATTGCTCAAACCGCTGGAGGATATCTTCATCCTGCCGCAGGCCACCGAGCGTTCACAGCCTTCGTGGTTCGGCTATCCCATCACCATCCGCCCCGAAATCGGCATCAACCGCGAGGCCTTGGTCGAATTCCTGACCGAGCAGAAGATTGGCACGCGCCTGCTGTTTGGCGGCAACCTTTTGCACCAGCCCTATATGAAGGGCCGCAGCGTGCGCGTGGTGGGCGATCTGGCCAATGCCGATCTGGTGACGACCAATACTTTCTGGTTGGGCATCTATCCGGGTTTGACGGATGACCACCTTAGTTATACCGCCGAGCAGATTGGTGTCTTCCTTGCGGATCATTACGGATCGGCTAAGGGCTAAGCCATCAAGGTTTGATACGCACGGGCAGGGTCGGAAAAGCCAGCCGAAGAGGTTTAGACGTGAACGCATACGAAAAACGCATGTTGGCGATTCTGGCCGAGGGCGCGGCCAAATACGGGTTTGTCTCGGTCAAGGCCGAGTTTGAGGCCGAGGGCACGCGCAGCGATGAATTCCTGCGCCTGCTCGAACTGGCGCGGCGCGCCGGTTTGAAGGTCGCGCTCAAGATCGGCGGTTGCGAGGCGATCCGCGATCTGATCGAGGCGCGCCAGTATGGGGTCGATTACATCATCGCTCCGATGGTCGAGACGCCCTATGCGCTGTCCAAATTCATCGCCGCCAAGGACAAGGTGTTTGCCAAGGACGAGCAGGCGGACATGTCGTTCCTGTTCAACGTGGAAACTGCCACTACGTTTGAATCGCTGGAAAAGCTGGGCGAAGTGGCGCAGGCGGGCAATGTCGGCTTTGTCTTCGGGCGGGTCGATTTCGCCGGCTCGCTGGGCCATGACCGTTCGTTTGTGAACAGCGATGCGATGGCTGACTATGTCAATGCCGTGGCCAAGGTGGCGCATGAACGCGGCCTTGAACTGGTCGTGGGCGGCGGGGTCAGCCCGGATTCGGTGTCGCTGCTGGCGGGCGCCCGCGCCCATCGTCTGGACCGGTTCGAAACGCGCAAGGTCGTGTTCGACGCCGCCGTGGTCGAGGATGGCCGCGCGGCTGCGGGCATGGAACTGGCGATTGAGTTCGAGCTGCTCTGGCTGAAGAACAAGCGTGATTTCTATCGCGGCATTGCCGAGGAAGACGCCACCCGCATCGCCATGATGGAGGCGCGTCAGGCCACCATCAAGACCGCCGAGCCTGCGTAAACCATCATGGCTGAGACTATCCGGGTCGCGGACCTGATCGCCCGCCTGTTGGTGCAAAGCGGTGTTTCTGACTGCTTTATGCTGACGGGCGGCGGGGCCATGCATTTGAACGACGCCTTTGGGCGCGAAGCGGGCCTGCGCAAGATCTTCAACCACCACGAGCAGGCCAGCGCCATCGCGGCGGAAAGCTATGCTCGTCTGTGTGGCAAGCCTGCGCTGGTCAATGTCACCACGGGGCCGGGGGGCGTGAACACGCTCAACGGCGTCTATGGCGCCTATGTCGATTCGGTCCCGATGATCGTGGTGTCGGGTCAGGTGAAGCGCGAGACGATTGCGGGCAATTTCCCGCATATCCCGCTGCGCCAGTTGGGCGATCAGGAAGTCGATATTGTCGGCATGGTGCGGCCGATCACCAAATATGCGGTCGTGCTGCAAGACCCGGCGCAGGCGCGCAAGGTGGTGGAAAAGGCGATCTACCTTGCCACGCGCGGGCGGCCCGGCCCGGTGTGGATCGATGTTCCCATTGACGTTCAGGCCGCGCCCGTGGACCCTGATGCGCTGGAGGCTTTTGATCCTTCGGCAGATGTGGATACGGCAAGTGAGTGGAACGCGCCCAACAATGCCGCCGAAACCGGGGCCTTGACCGGCGCGGATTTGCAGGCCGAGGTCGGCGCGATGCTGGCCGAATTCTGTGCGGCGGAGCGGCCTGTAGTGTTTGTCGGCGCGGGCGTGCGCCTTTCGAATACGCATGAGCGGTTTCTTGCGCTGATTGAAAAGCTGGGCGCGCCGGTGGTGACGGGCTGGAACGCGCATGATGCGCTGCCCAATGCCCATCCGCTCTATGTCGGCCGTCCGGGCAGCGTGGGCGACCGCGGCGGCAATTTCGCCGTGCAGGGCGCCGACTATGTGCTGGTGCTGGGCAGCCGTCTGAATATCCGCCAGATCAGCTATAATTGGCAGAGCTTTGCCCGCAATGCGCGGGTGGCGATGGTGGATATTGACCGGGCCGAACTGGGCAAGCCGACGCTTAGCCTGCATCGTGCGATCCATGCCGACCTGCGCGATTTCTTTGATGCGGTCGATGCGCTGGGCGTTTCGGGCGAAGGCGCGGAGAACCGCGCCGCCTATCTGGCGCGCAGCCGCGAGCGCAGCGCCCAATATCCCACCGTGCGCGATGAATTTCGCAGCGAGACCGGCCCGATCAACCCCTATGTCTTTGGCGAGGCGCTGTTCAACGAGCTGGAAGAAGGCGACATCATCGTCTCGGGCGACGGCACGGCCTGCGTCACGATCTTCCAATGCGCCGACCTCAAGGCGGGCCAGCGGCTCTACACCAATTCCGGCTGTGCCAGCATGGGCTATGACCTGCCGGGCGCCATCGGGGCCTATTATGCCGGTGGCGGTCGTCGGATCATCTGTCTGGCGGGCGATGGCTCGATCATGATGAACCTGCAGGAATTGCAGACCATCGTGGGCGCAGCGTTGCCGATCAAGATCTTTGTCCTCAACAATGACGGCTATCACTCGATCCGCCAGTCGCAGGTGGCCCATTTCAAGGGCTTCTCGGTCGGTTGCGGGCCGGACAGCGGGTTGACCTTCCCCGACTTTGCGCGTCTGGCCGCCGGTTTCGGCTTCCCCGCGCGCAAGGCGGAAAAGGATGGCGATCTGTCTGCCGCGATCCGCGCCACTCTGGATGGCGAGGGCGCGCAATTGTGCGAGGTGATGATCGACAAGGCCCAGCAGTTCGAGCCCAAGCTGTCGAGCCGCCGTCTGCCCGATGGCACGATGGTCTCGCCCCCGCTGGAGGATCTCTCGCCCTTCCTGTCGGACGAGGAACTGGCGAGCGCAATGGCGCCCTGCGCCACCTTGCGTTAAGCGGCCATGCTTCGCCATCTGATCTTCGATCTCGACGGCACGCTGGTCGATAGCTGCGCGATCTGTGTCGAGATCCTTGAAGGGATGCTGGCGGAGCGTGGTAATGCCCGCAAGATTGACCCCGAATTTGCCCGCCCATGGATGAGCCATGGCGGGCAAAAGATGGTGATGGCGCTGCTGGGCGATGATTGCGGCGATCCGGCCGAGGAGCTGGCCGAATTCCGCCGCCGCTATGCGGTGACGCAGACGCGGGTGGAAACGCTGTTCAACCATGTTGCCACCAGTCTGCGCACCTTGCATGGGCGCGGTTTTGTGCTGTCGATCTGTTCGAACAAGCCGCAAAATCTGGTCGACAAGGTGCTGGAGGATACTGGCCTTGCCCCGCTGTTTCAAAGCGTGGTGGGATCGCGCGCGGGGGTGGCGCCCAAGCCTGCGCCCGATCTGCTCGATTTGGTGCTGGCCGACCTGGACGCCTCGCCTGATCATTGCCTTTTCGTGGGCGACAGTGAACTGGACCATGCCGTGGCCGATGCGCGCGGCATGCCTTTCCTGTTCCTGACCCATGGCTATGCCGACCCCGATTATCAGCCTGATCCGGCGATGAGCTATGATTGCTTTGGCGAACTGGCCCGCGCGGTGATGGAGCGGGCGCATGGCTGAAGGTTTGGCTCCCGAAGTGGTGCAGGCGCTGGTCGAGGACGGGCGGCGCATCGTCATCACCGGGGCGGGGGGCTGGATTGGGCTTGCCACGCTCGATCTGCTGGCCGCCGCGCTGGGCGACAAGTTTGAAAAGCGGGTGCGCCCGTTTGGCTCGAACACCCGCGCGCTGCGCCTTGCCGATGGATCGCAGGTGTTGCAGCGCCCGCTGGCCGATATGGCATGGCTGCCCAAAGAGCCGACCATCGTGCTGCACACCGCCTTCCTGACCAAAGACCGCGCCGAGGCGATGGATGAGGCGGCCTATATCGCCGCCAATCGCGCGATCAGCGAAAGCGTGCTCAAAGCACTGAACCCGATCGGCGCCGAGGCGATCTTCGTGGCCAGCAGCGGGGCAGCGGCCAAGGCTGACGATCCCGATGCCAGCGCAGCGATGCGCCTCTACGGCGCGCTCAAGCGTGAGGATGAGGAACGCTTTGCCGCATGGGCCGATGAAACGGGCCATCGCGCCGTCATCGCCCGGATCTTTGCGCTGACCGGGCCTTATATCAACAAGCCGGGCGCCTATGCCATCGCCAGCTTCATTGACGACGCCATCGCGGGCCGCCCGGTAGAGGTGCGCGCGCCGCGTCAGGTCGTGCGCGCCTATGTCGCCATCCGCGAATTGATGAGCCTTGCCTTTGCCGCCTCTCTGGCCCCTTCGGGCGTACTGCGGTTCGACAGCGGCGGCGAGGGGATGGAACTGGGCGAGATCGCAGGCGTGGTCGCCGCGCAAACCGGCACCAGCGTCCAGCGCGCCCAGATCACCACCGGCCCCGCCGATATCTATCACGGCGACGATGCGGCCTATCGCGCCTTGCTGGCCGATTATGGCATCGCGCCCGTCCCTCTGGCCGCGCAGGTGGCCGAGATGATTGCGTGGGCACAACGCTCCTCTTGAGCGGGAAGGTAATTCATGACGAAGAGTGCCGACATTGATGTCTCGGTGGTCATCCCCTGTTACAATGAGGAGATGAACGCCGGGCCGATTGCCGAGGCGGTGATCGCGCAACTGGAGCCGATGGGCGTCAGCTTTGACATCATCTTTATCGACAACCATTCGACCGACAATACCGTGGCGATCATCAAGGCGATGTGTCAGCGCGATGCGCGCATCCGGCTGATCGCCAACACGCGCAATTTCGGACAAATGCGCTCGCCCACCCATGGCATCTATGCCGCGCGGGGGCGGGCGGTGATCGGTATGTGCGCCGATTTTCAGGACAGCCCCGAGCTTCTGCCCCATTTCGTGCGCCGCTGGCAGGAGGGCGTCGATATCGTGCTGGGCGTGCGCGAGCGGGAAAAATCGGGCCTCATGCTCTCGGTCATCCGGGCGCTGTCCTATTGGCTGGCCAAGAATTTCGGCGATTTCCAGACAATCCCCAACGCCACCGGCTTTGGCCTTTACAGCCGCCGCGTGGTCGATGCGATCAAGGCGCTGAACGAGCCGGAGCCGTTCTATCGCGGGCTGCTGGTCGAAACGGGCTTTCCGCTGGAGACGATCAATTACGTCCGCCCGCCGCGGACAAGGGGCAAATCGAAGAACAACTTCTTCACCCTGCTCGATTTCGCCATCGCGGGCCTGACGGGTTCGTCGAAACGCCTGCTGCGCGCGCCGCTTTATCTCAGCGTGCTGGGGGCCTTGGTGTCCTTGCTGATGCTGGTGGGCGCGGCGATTGCGTTTTTCACCGGGCGTCCGATTGCGGGTTGGCTGATCGGCATGGTGCTTCAGGCGCAATTCGCGCTGATCTTCGGCTTTATGGGCCTGATGGGCGACCATATTCGCCAGATCTCCGAACGCACACGCGGCACGCCGCTGGTACTGGAGCGCGAGCGGGTGAATTTCCCTGAGGATTACGGATGATCTCGCGGGATCGCGCCGCCGAAATCCTGCGCTTTCTGATCGCGGGGGCGCTGAACACGGCCTTTGGCTATGGGCTTTATGCGGGGCTGATCTGGCTGGGGCTGGACCGTTATCTGGCGCAGGCCATCGGCTATGTGCTGGGTACGGGGTTCAATTATATCACCTATTCGCGCGGGGTGTTCACCGGCGCGGGCCCGGCGAAAATGCGTTTTGCGCTGTCCTATGCGGGCAATTATCTCATCAATCTGGCGGGGCTGAAACTTGCCTCGCATTTTATCGCCGATCCCTATCTGGCGGGTGCCGTCACGACCTTTGCCGTGGTCCTGCTCAACTATGCGGTGCTGAAACGATTGGTGTTCCGGGCCTGAAAAATTGTAAGTAATACGTCTCTTTTTCGCTAGGCAAGGCCAGACCTCCCCGTTATCCTCCCGCCATAAATCCCGGACAGAGATGGAGCGGACAAACCGCTCAGCCGGGGCCGCCCAGCCGGGGGAGAGAGGATTGCGATGCATATGCAGACGGGGAGAATTGCGCCCTCATCAACCCGCGTGGCCAAGGGCGGGTGGTATGCCTTGCTTCTGGTCTGCGCGATGCAATTGCTCAGCCTGCTTGATCGCAACATTCTGGCGATCCTTTCCCCGCGCATCAAACATGATCTGAACATTGGCGATGCGGAGATGGGCCTGCTCTATGGCACGGTCTTTGCGCTGTTTTATGCGGTCTTTTCGCTGCCTTTGGGGCGTTTGGCCGATGGCTGGCGGCGGACCTGGCTGCTGGCCATCTGCATCGCCTTCTGGTCGCTGGCCACGGGTCTTGCCGGGATCGCCAGCGGTTTTGCCCTGCTCGCCCTCTCGCGCCTTGGCGTCGGCATTGGCGAGGCGGCCAGCCAGCCAGCGGGCACCAGTCTGATCTATGACTATTTCCCCAAGGCGCGGCGGGGTCTTGCCATGGCGGTGATGGCGGCGGCGATTGCCATCGGGCTTGGCTTGTCCAGCGTGCTGGGCGGGGTGGCGGCCGATTGGTGGGATGGGCGCTTTGCCGCGGTCGGCGCGCCCTTTGGCCTGCGCGGGTGGCAGTTTGCTTTCCTGCTGGCGGCGGTGCCGGGCCTACCTTTGGCCGCTCTGCTCTGGCGTCTGGCCGAGCCGGTGCGCGGGGCGATTGAGGGCATCACCACGCCCCCCGATCCGCGCCCCTTTGCGGCCTCGTTTGACGTGCTGATGTCGGTTGTGCCGTTTACCAATTGGGTGATGCTGGCGCGGCGCAGGGCTTCCTCGCGGGTCTGGACGGTCAATCTGGTGGGCACATTCGTGATCGTGGGCGCGATGGTGGCGCTGGCCCGCGCGGGGGCGGCGTTCAGCCCGCGCCCGCTGCTCAACCTTGGCGTGGTCAGCCTGTCGCCCCATACGCTGCAATGGGCGGTGGTGGGGCTGGGCCTGTTCGCCACGCTCAATCTGGTGCAAGCAGTGCGCCTGACCGATGCTCCGGCCCATGCGGTGATGCGCAGCCCCTCGCTGATCCTGTGCATCGCCGCCGGATCGTTGCAGAGCATGATCAACTACGGCTGCATGGCCTTTACGCCTGCCTTCCTGATGAAGACCTATCACCTGACGCCTGCGCAGACGGGCCTGCAATTCGGCCTGCTCTCGGCGGGGCTGGGCGTGGTGGGGCCGATGGTGGCCGGGCCGGTGACCGACTGGGCGGGCCAGCGTTTGCCCGGCGTCGGGCGCGTGCTGCTGGCGCTGTTTGCGATGGGCGTGTCGCCCTGTCTGGCCTATTGGGTCTATCATGCACCCGATGCGGGGGGCTTTTATGCGCGCTTTGTGCTCTACAGTTTCGTGCTGACCATGTGGATGCCGCCGCTCTATGCGGTGATGTATGATCAGGTCCTGCCCCGGATGCGCGGGTTGACGGCCTCGACCTATATCGTGGTGATGACCATCGCGGGGCTGGGCGTGGGGCCGTATATTGTGGGGATGATTTCGGATGCCACGCATGGCGATCTGGGCCGGGCGATCCTGTCGATCAATCTGGTGGCGGTGCCTTTGGTGCTGGTGCTGATCGCGCTGGCCATGCGGGTGCGCGGTGATGAGGGCGCGGTGTTGCTCCGCGCCCGTGCGGCGGGTGAGCCGGTTTAGAGCACCCGCCACACCCACAATTTGATGCCCAAAGGATAGCGCGCGCCCGAGCAGACGAAGATCGAGCGGTTCATCCAGTCGTACGGTCCCTTGGGCGCGATGAATTCGGGCACGGTGCGGAAATAATATTCGGCCGGATCGACGATCTCGCCCGCCGCCAGCCTTTGCATCACCTCGGGCGGGCCGTGGCGCAGGCCTTTGTTGCGGATCTGGATCACCGCGCCATCGTCGGTTTCGATGGCATAGATTGCATCGGCCACGGTCACGCCATCGGGGCGCGTTACCTGCCAGTCGGCGGCATTGCCGATCAGGCGGCCCTTGATCAGCGGCCCTTCGACCCGCCCGCCGCCGACGATGGGGATGATCCGCCGCGTTCCATCGTAAGTTTCGCCAATCGGGCGGGGCGGTTCGAGTTCGCCGGTGGCTTCATAGACGAATTCCAGTTCGGGCTTGATCATGCAGGCTCTCCCAATTTTGCTATGGAGAATAGCGCTACGTCCGATCCGCGCAAGCGCGGGGTGGCAAAATGATCGCCTTGGGATTATGGGGCGAGCATGATCCGCCTTTCCGACCTCGCCCTGCCGCTTGACCACACGCCTGATGCGCTTGACGCCGCCATTGCCGACAGGCTGGGCGTGGCGCCGGAGCGTATTTTGCGCAAGGCTATGGTCCGGCGCGGCAATGATGCGCGCAAGCGTGGCGCGATCAAACTGGTCTATGTCTTTGACATCGAACTGGATGATGAGGCCGAATTGCTGGCGCGGATGAGCGGTGACAGCCATGTCCGCCCCGCGCCCGACACCGCCTATCGCCCGCCTGTGGTCGCGCCCGAGGGTTGGGCCGGGGACAAGGATGGCACGCGTCCGGTGGTGATCGGGGCGGGGCCTTGCGGCTTGCTGGCGGCGCTGATTCTGGCCGAGATGGGTTTGAAGCCTATCATCATCGAGCGCGGCACCGCCGTGCGTGAGCGAACCAAGGACACCTGGGCGCTGTGGCGCAAGCATAAGTTGAGCCCGGAATCGAACGTCCAGTTCGGTGAGGGCGGGGCGGGCACCTTCTCTGACGGCAAGCTTTACAGCCGCATCAAGGACCCGCGCCACCTGTCGCGAAAGGTGTTGACGGAGTTTGTTAAAGCGGGCGCGCCCGACGATATTCTCTATGAGGCGCATCCCCATATCGGCACCTTCCGTCTCGTGACGATGGTGATTTCCATGCGCGAAACCATTGAGGCGCTGGGCGGGGAATACCGGTTCCAGACCCGCGTTTCCGACTTCGACATCAAGGATGGGGCCTTGCAGGGCCTGCATCTGGTCAGCACCAAGGATGGTGCGCAAAGCTATCTGCCCGCGCACCATTGCATCCTTGCCCCCGGCCATTCCAGCCGCGATACGTTCGAGGTTCTCCACCAGCGCGGCGTGTTTATGGAGGCCAAGTCCTTCGCCATCGGCGTGCGCATCGAACATCCGCAAAGCTGGGTGGACAAGGCGCGCTATGGCGCCTGCGCGGGCCATCCGGTGCTGGGCGCGGCGGCCTATGCGATCTCGCATCAGGCATCGAACGGGCGGGCGGTCTACAGCTTCTGCATGTGTCCGGGCGGGCGCGTGGTGGCGGCGACCAGCGAGGAGGGCCGGGTTGTCACCAATGGCATGAGCCAATATTCGCGCGCGGAATTCAACGCCAATTCCGGCCTCGTGGTCACGGTCGATCCGGGCAAGGATTATCCCGCCGACCCGCTGGCGGGCATTGAATTTCAACGCAAATGGGAAAGCCTCGCTTTTGCCGCAGGCGGCGGTGACTATTGCGCGCCGGGGCAGAAGGTGGGCGATTTTCTGGCCGGGCGCGCCTCCTCGGGCGATTTCGGGGCGGTGAAGCCGTCCTATCAACCTGGTGTGAAGCTGACCGATCTGTCTGCCTGCCTGCCCGATTATGTGCTGGACGCGATCCGCGAGGCACTGCCCGTGTTTGGCCGCCAGATCCCGATGTATGACCACCCCGATGTCATCATGACCGGCGTGGAAACGCGCACCTCCAGCCCCCTGCGCATCACGCGCGGCAAGGATTTCCAGTCGCTCAACACGCGCGGGCTTTATCCGGCGGGTGAGGGGGCGGGCTATGCTGGCGGGATTTTGTCTGCGGCGGTGGATGGGATCAAGGTGGCAGAGGCCTTGGCGGTTGAGGTTTTGAAGTAAGGTTTGCCTCCGGCGGGCAAAGGGCGGGGGCCCTTTGCAATCCCGTTAATGGGTTTGGGTTTGCGGGGCTTGCTTGTGGATCATAGGATTAAAGCCTGCGGCGCTAGCTATGGGCGCCGTAGGCTTTCAAATTCAAACAGTGCGTCCGACACCTGACGTTGAACCCATTGCGCGACGCAGACAGTAACGGGAGCGCGAGGGTTCAGACCCTCGCATTTCCCCCTTATCTTCTGGAAAACTCCACCCCCAGCCCTTTGCCCAACGCCCCCCACACGCTACTAGGCCAACCGTGACTGCATCCATCATCATAGGCGAGGAAACGAACGGCAAAGCGGTGCCGATCGATATCGAGGAACTGCTGGCTACGCGCCTGTTGGTGCAGGGCAATTCGGGTTCGGGAAAATCGCATCTGCTGCGCCGCTTGCTGGAGGAATCCGCGCCGCTGGTGCAACAGGTCGTGGTCGATCCGGAGGGTGATTTCGTCACGCTGGCCGAGCCGTTTGGTCATATTGTGGTGGATGGTGCGGCCTATAATACCAATGACTTGGTGCGGCTTGCTAATCGGGTTCGTCAGCATCGCGCCAGTGTCGTGCTGGCCCTTGATGGGCTGGAGATCGAAGCGCAGATGCGCTGCGCCGCCACGTTCCTCAATGCGCTCTTCGATGCCCCGCGTGAGATCTGGTATCCCGCGCTGGTGGTGGTCGACGAGGCGCAGATGTTTGCACCCGCCGCCGCTGGCGATGTGACGGATGAGGTGCGCCGCCTGTCGCTGTCGGCCATGACCAATCTGATGTGTCGCGGGCGTAAGCGCGGCCTTGCGGGCATCATCGCCACCCAGCGTCTGGCCAAGCTGGCCAAGAATGTCGCGGCCGAAGCGTCGAACTTCCTGATGGGCCGCACTTTCCTCGACATCGATATGCAGCGCGCCGCCGACCTGCTGGGCATGGATCGGCGTCAGGCCGAGACCATCCGCGATCTGCAACGTGGGCAGTTTCTGGCGCTTGGCCCCGCGATCACGCGGCGGCCTCTGTCGGTCCGCATCGGGGGCGTGCAAACGCGAAGTCAGGCCGTGTCCACCGGCCTGCTGCCCCCGCCCAGTGTGACGGGCGACGATCTCCACGCGCTGCTCCACGCCGCGCCCACGGCGGAGGAACTGGCGGCGGAGGAAACGCCGCTGCTCGCCGGTCTGCCGCGCCCGGATGCCGGCGAATTGATGGATCAGATCAGCACCTATGTCATGGCCCCGGCGCCCGGCGAGGAACCGCTGGTCGATGACAGCGGCCCCAACCTGTTTTCCGCCGCCAGCGTTCCTGCGCCGCCCAGCCTGCCGCCCGAAGAGGTGCAGTCGATCATGGCCGGGATCATGGAGGATATCACCGCCGAGCGTGATTGCACCTATCAGCCGATTTCATCGCTGTTTCAGGATTTTACCACTCGCTGCCGGATGAAAAAGATCGGTCAGCATGTTGGCGATGCCACTCAGTTCCGCCGTCGCTTTGCTCTGGCCGTGGCGGGTATTTATCGCCCGACGGACGAAGAATGGGCGCCGCTGCTGCAATTGTCACGCAGCGTGCCCGATGATCTGCTGACGCCGTTCCTTGTCATCGCCCGTGCCGCGATGGATGAGGCGCCATGCCCCGATGATGAAGCGTTGGCCCGCGCTTATGGGACGAGTTCGCCCGGACGTATCCGCCGGTTGCTCGAACATCTGGAGAAGTCGAACCTGATCGTGGTCAAGACCGATTACAGCGGGCGGCGGTCGATCGGGATTCCGGATCTGGGTGTGTCGACGGCGGCGGTTTAAAAGTCAGAAGGTATGCGAGGTACTCGTCCCTCGCGCTTCCGTTACTATCGGCGTTGCGCCATGGGTTCGACATTGAGTGCCGGACGCAGCGTTCAAAAATGAAAAGCCTGCAGTGCCTATCATAGCGCCGCAGGCTTTATTTTCATGATCCACAAGCAAACCTTGCGAACCCAAACCCATTAACGGGATTGCAAAGGGACCGAGTCCCTTTGCCCGCCGGAGGCATAAGCCCCCGATCACCCCTCAGCGACGACGCGCCTTCACATCGACATTTTCCCGCAGCGGATCGAACTGCGAAGCGCCGGTGGCGGCAGGACGCGCGCGGCCATGCTGTTCGCGGCGCTCGGCGCGGGCGCGGTCGCCGTCGCGCTGGGTGCGCGAACGCTGGCCATCGCGGGGGGTGTCGCGGCCCGCGTTGGGGCGGCGGTCATTGTTGCGGCGGCCTTCCTCGCGGCGCCCGCCTTCACGGCCGCCATCGCGGGCCCCGTCACGGCGTCCACCGCCATCGCGGCGGCCTTCACCCTGAGGACGCCCCTTGATCGCACCATTGTCGCCGGTCCCGCGCTTGGCGGGGGCGGGCAGGCGCGAGGCTTCCTTCTGGAATTCGGGCGGCAGCGGCATCGGCGTCAGCTTCACGCCGGTCAGGCGCTCGATCCCACGGATGTAGGGGCGTTCGTCCTCGGCGATCAGGCTGATGGCGATGCCATCGGCGCCCGCGCGCGCGGTGCGGCCGATGCGGTGAACATATTGTTCGGCCACATTGGGGATTTCAAAGTTGAACACGTGGGAAACGCCCGAAACGTCGATCCCGCGCGCGGCAATGTCGGTGGCGACCAGCACCTTGACCGTGCCGTCGCGAAAGCCCTTGAGAGCGGCGGTGCGCTGGGCCTGGCTCTTTTCGCCATGGATGGCGGCGGCCGGGATGCCGGCGGGCGTCAGGAAGCGCACAACGCGATCCGCGCCATGCTTGGTGCGGGTGAACACGATGGTGCGGTCGATGCGGTCGGCATCGCCTTCTTCCTTGGCCAGACCATCGCGCAGCAGGATCGTCAGCAGGGCCTGCTTTTCGGCCTGGTTGATGAAGATCGAGCGCTGTTCAACGCGTTCGGCGGTGGTGGATTGCGGGGCAACCTCGACCTTGACCGGGTTCTGGATGAACTGCTTGCCCAGTTGCTCGATCGCCTGCGGCATGGTGGCGCTGAAGAACAGGCTCTGGCGCTGGGGCGGCAACAGGCGGGCAACGCGCTTCAAAGGCACGATGAAGCCCAGATCCATCATCTGGTCGGCTTCGTCCAGCACGAAGATTTCAACGTCGCGCAGCGTCAGCGCGCGCTGGTCAATAAGGTCGAGCAGGCGGCCCGGCGTCGCCACCAGCACATCGCAGCCCGGCACCAGAGCGCGGGCCTGCTTGCCGGCGGGAATGCCGCCAAAGATGCACTGAATGTTCAGGCTGACATATTTGGCATAGCCGCGCATGTTGTCGGCGATCTGGGCGGCCAGTTCGCGCGTGGGGCTGAGCACCAGCATACGGCACGAGGCGGGCTTGCGCGGCTTGGGATCGTTGATCAGGCGGTGCAGCGAGGGCAGCGCGAAGGCCGCCGTCTTGCCGGTGCCGGTCTGGGCCAGACCCAGCAGGTCGCGCCCTTCGATCAGCGCGGGAATCGACTGGCGCTGGATCGGCGTGGGGTCGTTATAACCCTTGGCCTCCAACGCACGCAGCAGGGGTTCGGCAAGGCCAAGCTCGGAAAAATACGACATGGGAAACTTTCAAACAGGCTTCACAGCGCACACCAGCGTAAGCGGCGCGGCAAGCAGGGTGGCTCAAAAAGCGCGACCCTGCGTGAGGAGGAAGCGAAAAACGGACTGCAAATCCGTGAGATCCGGGGCGGGCGGCCATAAATGGCTGCCCTCACGCTGCCCGGTCCTGCGCGCTGCCTCATGCGGCGCGCCGACTTGCTTGGAAATGGCCCATACAGCACGATCAGCCAAATGCCAAGTTTTTTGCGCATTGCAGCAAAATCGCGGGCGATTCACGCAAAAAAGGGGCCGGTTGTGCGCCCGGCCCCCTCTTGCATCATGGCTTGAATATTATGCCAGCTTCCACGTCATCGGCACGGTCAGCGTGGTCGGGCCGGCGGGCGGGGCGGGCACTTTGCCCACCTTGGTGGGGACGGACAGCGCTTCCTTGTCGAGGATCGCCGAGCCCGAACCGGACACGATCTCGGCCTTTTGCACCGCACCATCGGCGCCGATATAGACCTTGACCTTGGCGGTCCCTTCCTCGCCGCGCATCTGGGCGGTCGAGGGATAGGTCTGTTTCGAGGCGAACATATTGGTGACCGAACGGGTCCAGTCCGACGACTGAGCAAAAGCCGACGTGCTGAGGAGAACAGTGCCGGTCAGGGCGAGCGAGATCTTGGCAATAGTCTTGATCATGGTCGGCTTTCTCTTTCCAAACTATTCTTTTCGATGAGCCAATATTGCCGGTAATTGGATAAGGTCGGGCTGATGTTTATGCTTTTTGCTACTCTACCATGGTCTTAGGTGGATTTACCGGATCGCTTAAAACTCCGACCAGTCGTCCTCTATTTTCAATGCCGTAGCCCCCACCGATGGCGCACGCCGCGCCGAGAAGGAGGGCAGGGCCAGATCATCCTGATTGACCGGCATCGGCGCGCGCGGTGTGATCGCCTTGCTCTGCGCACGCGCAGGGGTGCCGCGGCCCGTCCGGTTCATTTCAAACCGGCGCAATTGTTCGACCAACCGCTGCGTTTCGCCCGACAGCGTATGAGTGCTGGCGGTGCTTTGTTCGACCATCGAGGCGTTCTGCTGGGTGAACTGATCCATCGAATTCATCATCGCCGAGATTTCCTCGACATTGGACGACTGCTTTTGCGCCGCCTCGGCGATCTGTTCGACCAGCTCGGAAATCTGCGAGACTTCACCCACGATCTGGCGAAGCGCATCGCCGCTGGCGCTGGCCAGAGCCACGCCGGTCGAGACCTGATCGTTCGATGTGGTGATCAGCGCGCGAATGTCCTTGGCCGCGTCCGCGCTGCGTTGAGCCAGAGCGCGCACCTCGTTGGCAACCACGGCAAAGCCCTTGCCCGCATCCCCAGCACGCGCCGCTTCGACGCCCGCGTTCAGCGCCAAAAGGTTGGTCTGGAACGCGATGCCGTCGATTACGCTGACGATATCGGCCATTTCGCGGCTCGACGCTTCGATGGCCTGAAGCCCGTGGACCGCCTGCTCGGCCTGCTGGTCGGCGGCCTCGGCGGTATGGCGCGCCACGGCAAGGCGGCTGCTGGTCTGGCGGGCATTGTCGGCGGTCACGCGCACGGTGCCGCTGAATTCATTCAATGTGCGGCTGGTTTCGGCAATCGAGCTGGCCTGATGCTCGGTGCGGCGGGCAAGGTCGCCGCTGGCGGCCGCGATTTCGTCGGTGCCGCGGCGAATGGCGTCGCAACCGTCGACGATCTCGCGCATCACGCTGGCCAACTGGCTCACCGCTTCGTTGAAATTGACATGGAGCTGGCCCAGGCCGCCCGCGCCATTTTCCGGCACGCGATGCGTCAGGTTGCCGCGCGCCAGTTCGGACAGGCCCGAACCGATGGCGTCGATGGTGATCTGGGTCTCGCGGGCGCGTTCGAGTTCGGCCTGCGTGCGCTGCTGGTCGGCGGCGAACAGAGCCTTGAAACTGTCGAGCGCGCGGGCAAGGCTGCCCACTTCATCCTGACGGCCAAGGGCGGGGATTTCGACGTGCATGTCGCCCTGCACCAACCGGCCCACGGCCTCGCTGATCCGGGCAACGGGCCGCGCGATCGAGACCATCATCAGACCCATCAGCCCCAACGCCACGGCAAGCCCGGCCACCACTGCGCCGATGATGACCTTGCGCCCTTGATCATAAATCGCGGCCGAACGGGCCGAAGCCGCGCTGGCGCCCTTGGTGTTGAGATCAATGAGGGCCAGCAGATCATCCTCGACCGTGTAGAAGGCGGTCAGGGAATCGCCGTCGAACATCGCCTTGGCCGCCGCCGCATCGCTGTTCGACAGGTTCAGCAATTGCTCGTTCTGGCCCAGATAGGTCTGCCAATCACCTTTCAGCTTGGCAAAGGCGGATTTTTCCTCCGGGCTCTGACTCAGCTTGGCGGCATCTTCCATGCGGGTGGCAATGGCGGTCTGGGCCGCGCGCATCAGCTTGGCCTGACGGGTCTTCATCCCCTCGGCGCTGGCGCCGACATGGGCGCTCTGTTTGATGCGATATTGCGAGACGAAGGCGTGCACATCGCCCAGCGCCTGCGAGCCGGGCAGCCAGCGCTCGCGCAATTCGGTCGAGATCGCGTTGACCTCGCCCAGTTTGACCACTGCAAAGGACCCCATCGCGGCCATGACCGCCAGAAGGATTGCAAAAGCGGCCAGAAACTTGGCCGAAATACCCATACGCAACAAGGCAGATCTCCCCCGCGTCATTCATGAAGATGCGAAGGAATGCTTTTCTCTCTATTTAGTCAGCATTTGGGCTTATGGGTTGATCCGAAATCTTACCTATCGCAGCGGCATAAAGTGTCGATTTCGGTTTACGATAATGGGGCGATTGCCGCGCCCGGCGCGCTGGTATAGGGCCAATGCATGACTGCCAGCATCACCATTCGCCCCGCCAGCGCCGACGATGTTCCCGCGTTGGCCGCGCTCAAACTGCATTGTTTCCGCGATACGTTCGGGCCAACCGGCTTTGCCATTCCCTATCCGCCCGCCGATCTGGCCCTGTTTGAGGCCGATTCCTATGGCGAGCCGACCGTGGCGCGCGAACTGGCCGATCCGGCCCATCGCACATGGGTGGTGCAGGACGCGGATGGCGCGCTGATCGCCTATGTCCATATCGGGCCGAGCAAATTGCCGCATCCCGAACGCGAGGATGGCGATGGCGAGCTTTATCAGCTCTATCTGCGCCGCGAGGCGCAAGGCGCAGGGCTGGGCAAGCAATTGCTCGATCTGGCGCTGGATGAACTGGCCTCATGGGGCCGCCCGATCTGGATCGGCGTGTGGCAAGGCAATCTGAAGGCCCAGCATGTCTATGCCGGGCGCGGGTTTGAGATCGTGGGCGAGTATAAATTTGCCGTGGGCGATTGGCGCGACGAAGAATTCATCATGCGCCGGAAATAAAAAGGGCGGAAGGTTTTGCCCTCCGCCCTTTGAATCTCAGAACCCGCGGGCGACCCCCTCGCGGCGCGGATCGGCTCCGCCTTCATAGCCCTTGGCGCGGCGCACGATTACATGCAGCCCCGAATTTTCCCCCCGCGCGGTCAACAGCGGCAGGCCCTTGGCGGCCAAGGCATCGGCTACCGGCGCGGGGAACGTATCGGCGCTGAAAATATCGCCGCGCGCCACCAGATTGGGCAGGCTGATCGCATCCTGCGGCTTCATTCCCCAATCGAGCATGCCCACCAGCGCCTTGATATTATAGGCGATGATCGATGTGCCGCCGGGCGAACCCACGGCCAGTTCGAAATTGCGCTTTGGCGTCAGCACGATGGCGGGCGCCATGCTCGAACGCGGCCGCTTGCCCGGCGCCACGGCATTGGCCGCAGGCGTGCCATCGGCATCGGTGGTGCTGAAGGAGAAGTCGGTCAACTGGTTGTTGAGGAAGAACCCGTCCACCATCCGGCCCGAACCAAAGATGCTTTCCACCGTGGTGGTCATCGACACCACATTGCCCGCCGTGTCCACGATCACCATATGCGTGGTGCCGCCCGGCTCATGGGTGGCGTCCTTGCCCACCTTGGGCGCATCCTTGGGCATGCCGAAGGTGACGGGCTGGATCGTCTCGCCGATCAACTTGGCCCGCTCGGCAATATAATCGGGCGCCAGCAGGCCGGTGGGGAAGGGCACAAAGGCCGGATCACCTTCATACCGGTCGCGGTCGGCATAGGCGAGGCGGCTTGCCTGCGCGATCTGCAGCCAGCCCTTGGGGTCCTGCGCATTGCGCGTGGCAATGTCGGTATGCGCCAGCATGCCCATCGCCTCCTGCACCGCCACGCCGCCCGAGGGCGCCTGCGGGGTGCAGATCAGATGGGTGCGATAGGGCATGCAAAGCCCCTCGGTCTTGCGCGGCTTATACGCGGCCAGATCGGCCAGCGTCATCGTGCTGGGCAGCGTGCCGCTCGTCACCTTGGCGACGATCTTTTCGGCCACCGGGCCGGTCAGCAGCCCCTTGGAACCCTGCGCGGCAATACGGTCAAGCGTGGCGGCATAGGCCTTGTTCACGATATGCTCGCCCGCCTGATAGGGCGTGCCGTCGGCCTTGTGGAAATAGGCCTGGGCATCGGCGCCCTTGGCCTGCGGAGCCTGGCTGACGATGGCGCGGGCCAGCTTGCCCGTGACCTCGAAACCATCGCTGGCCAGCTTGTGCGCCTCGCCAAACAACTGGTTCCATTTCAGGCGGCCATGCTCTTTCTGCGCCATTTCCAGCATGGCGATAGCGCCCGGAACGCCCGTGGCGATCCCGCCCACCACGGCCACGGGGAAGGGCAGCAGCTTGCCGTCGGGGCCGTAGAACTGGCGCGGGCTGGCCCCCTTGGGCGCCACTTCGCGCCCGTCATAGGCGATGACCTGCTTGGTCTTGGCGTCATAATAGAGCAGGAAAGAACCGCCCCCCAGACCCGAACTTTCCGGCTCGACCAGACCCAGCACCGCCTGCACCGCGACCGCTGCGTCCACCGCGCTGCCGCCCTTTTGCAGGATGCGCAGGCCCGTTTGCACCGCCAGCGGATTGGCCGCCGAAATCATGGCATGGCTGGCAAAACCGGCCTTGGCGTCGCCCTTGGCCGGGGCAACGGTGATCGGGGCGGCAGGTGCCGGCCGGGCGTTGGCCACGATGGGCAGCGCGCAAAGGGCGAGCGAGGCGGCGCCGATGCGGAACAGCGCGCGGCAAGAAAGCATTACAGACAAGATGATACTCCGGGATTGTAATCCATGGCCTTGGCCCCGGTGTTTGCGCTTTGGCGGGCAAAGTCAAAGGGGCTTTTTGCGCATGCTGATGAATTATCTTTCACGATTGCTGCCTTGACGGGCGGCGGTGGCGGAAATTTGCGGCGCCGGGCCAAGTGAAAACGAAAGGTTAACCAGCGTTCCGCTATGCTACCTATGCCATGCGATCCCGCCAGACCAACCGACAGGCCATCCGAAGGCCGCTGACCATGTCGGCCCGCTGCCGCCTGATGAGCGGTTTGCAGGATAATGTCACGGTCAGCGACCTTTCCACCCATGGTTGCCGGATCACCACGCGCACGCTTTCGCTTGCCGTGGGGACGCGGGTGATGCTCAAGCTGGACGGGCTGGAGGCGATCAGTTGCACGGTGCGCTGGGTGGAAAGCGGTCAGTGCGGGCTGCAATTCGAACGCCCGATCTATGAACCCGTGGTCGAGCATCTGTGCCGCCTGCATGTGCAGATGAACGGCGAGGTGCAGGATTATCGCGCCCGCACGCGGGGCGTTTGTTCGGGATAAGGCCTATCCGCGCCGCGCCGCGCTGAAGGGCATGGCGGTGATCGGATAGCCCAGACCTTCAGGGATCGTCAGCCATTCCTCGCCGTCGCGCATCATGCGGCGGGCGCTGATGGGGGCGATGGGGTGGGCTTTGGCATCGGCTGCCGCCTGATGGAAATCGGCGAATTGCGCGAGCCGTTCCAGATTGAGCAGGGTCGGCAGGATGATCTTGAGCGTGCCTTGCGCCGCGCCGCTCAGGCTGTCGCGGGCGCTTTGCCAGAAAAGACGACTGTTTTCCGTGGCATCCACCGCCAGATTGACCGCGCCGGTGCCGATGTTGGCCAGATAAAAGCGAGTGTCAAATCCTCCGACACTCTCGCGCCGCCAGCGGGCAAAGGGTGTCAGCGCCTCCAGATTCAGCGCCAGACCGAGGCGGGAGAGGACATCGCCCATCGCCCCGCCTGATTGCAGGATCGTGCGCGCGGCGACGGCTTCGTCATAATTCAGCCCGCGCGTGAAGCCCAAACCAAGCCCGGTTTCCTCCAGCGTTTCGCGGATCGCGGCGATGCGTGCGGCAATGTCGGTCGGTTCCTCGTTCGTCAGGCTTTGCGCCAGTTCGATGTCCTGCGGGTCGACCTTGCCGCCGGGAAAAACCGTGGCCCCGGCGGCAAAACGCATGGCTTCTGAACGTTCAACCATCAGCAGTTCGGGCGGCTTTTCCGCAACGCTCTGGCGAAAGATGACCAAGGTGGCTGCGGGGCGCAGGATGATGGGCGGGCTGGAATCCATGTTCTTTTGATAGGGCGCGAATGGGGCTTGGCAAGAGGTGTCGGGGAAATTGACAGTCTGGGCCGGGAATGGGTGATGCACTCGATTGAATATGGCCGAAATCTCACGATTTCTAAAACTGGCACGGGCTATGCATAAAGGGTTGTAGTAATGGCAGTCTCGAATAGAGGCGGGCTGCTTCCCGGTCTCCGCAGTCCCGCCTCACTCCCGTTTCGAGCATAAAGGTGGGGTCGGTCTTCCCAGTCTCCCGACCCCACCATTTCCCAAACGAAAGGGCCGCCTCCCCATGGGGAAGCGGCCCTTTTGCTATCAGAAAAGACGATGCGCTTAGGCGACCAGACCGTTCAGCTTGAGCAGGGCCTGAAGCTCGCCGGCTTCATACATTTCCATCATGATGTCGCTGCCGCCCAGAAACTCACCCTTCACATAGAGCTGGGGGATCGTGGGCCAATCCGAATAGGCCTTGATGCCCTGACGGATCTCCATATCCTGAAGCACGTCGACCGTATGATAGGTCGCGCCCAAATGCTCAAGGATCGCAATCGCGCGGCTGGAAAAGCCACATTGCGGGAAAAGCGCGGTGCCCTTCATGAATAACACGATGTCATTCGTGTTCACAATATCGGCAATGCGGGTCTGGACGTCGGACATGGCTTGAAACTTTCTGCAACCAATCGGGGGAACAGGTCCTTTTTGCGAAGGAAAACTGTTTCGTCAATTGCTCAGGTGGGTATGCCGGTGGTCAGTTGCAAGGCATGAAGTTCGCCCCCCATGCGATCGCCCAATGCGGCAAAGACCGCCTTGTGCTGGGCAATGCGCGGCTTTCCGGCAAAGCTGGGCGAGGTGACATGGGCGGCATAATGGTCACCATCGCCGGCAAGGTCGGTGATCGTCACCTCGGCATCGGGAATGGCGGCGCGAATCAGCGCCTCGATCTGGTCGGCGGGCATGGGCATCGGGGGTGTCCTGTGAAAAAGGGCGCGCGACTTTATGCCCCGCGCCCGAAAAATAGCGTCAAACCTGACCGATCATCGCGCGGCGGGCTTCGGCTTCCTTGGCTTTCATGGCAGTGCGCACTTCGGCCTCGTCGGCATCGACGCCCGCGCTGATCAGATCGCCCAGCAATTTGCGCACGACATCCTCATCGCCCGCTTCCTCGAAATCGGCCTGCACCACCGATTTGGCATAGGCTTCGGTTTCGGCCGGAGAAAGGCCCATCCGTTCGGCCGCCCAGGTGCCCAGCAGGCGGTTGCGGCGCGCGTGGATGCGAAACTCCAGCTCTTCGTCATGGGCAAACTTGGCTTCTTCGCCCCGCTCGCGATCTTGAAAGCTGGTCATGATGCGTCTCCCGCGTGGATTTGAGGTTTCTGGGTTTTTGAAATCAATGGCGCAATGTGGCGCTTTTTCAGCCTGCCGTCCATATCGCGATGAAAATCGCGCGCCAATGTATATGTGTCGCAGCGGCGGTGGTTCAATCCCCCGATTTGGCGCGACCTCCGCTGCGACAGGGCTTTTTCAGCATATCGGCAGCGGTCGATCTTTGCGCTTGCTCAAAAACGGGGAAGTTTTCCTTAAAAAGCGAGAAAATCTTTCCCGCCGCTGCTTTTATGCTGCTCTCAGGCCGCCGATGCTGTGGCCAGAAACGGCAGGTCAGCCGCAATCTTGGCCTCATGCTGCTTGATGGCGGCATCGCGCGACAGCGTCAGGCCCACTTCATCAAGCCCGCCCAGCAGGCAATGCTTGCGGAACGGGTCGATTTCGAAGGAAAAGCGATCCTGAAACGGCGTGGTCACGGTCTGGCTTTCCAGATCTACATCGATCGGCTGGTCAACCGCCACGACCAGCAGGCGGTCGATGGCTTCCTGCGGCAGAACCACGGTCAGGATGCCGTTCTTGAACGCATTGCCCGAGAAAATGTCGGAAAAGCTGGGCGCAATGACGCAGGTGATGCCCATGTCGAGCAACGCCCATGCGGCATGTTCGCGGCTGGACCCGCAACCGAAATTGTCGCCCGCGATCAGGATCGGCGCGCCCTTGTTGCGCTCCGTGTCGAAAATATTGCCTTCTTCGGCACGGATCGCCTCAAACGCGCCCTTGCCAAGGCCTTCACGCGTGATGGTCTTGAGCCAATGGGCCGGAATGATAACGTCGGTATCGACATTCTTGGCGCCAAAGGGGATCGCCGTGCCGGCCACGTGGTTGATCGGTTTCATCAGAAAATATCTTTCGGATCAGTCAGTTTCGGGCGCATCTTCAGGATGAGCGGGAGCATCGGTCGGCTTAGGCTTGCGGCGGCTGCCAAAAATCAGCGCCGCCGTCAGCGCGGCCGAGCCAATCGCTGCCGCGCCCGCGATGGTCGCAACACCGGCCCAGCTCGAACGCTCGCCCGAAACCTTCTTTCCGCTCTCTTCGCTCATCCCTTCACCCTCCAAGTTCGAGGCAGTTTAGGCCAGTTCAGGCCAAAAATTCACGGGCATCGGTCAGATGACCCGTCACCGCCGCCGCGGCCGCCATCGCGGGCGAGACCAGATGCGTGCGCGCGCCCGGACCCTGACGGCCCACGAAATTGCGGTTCGACGTGCTGGCGCAACGCTCGCCCGAGGGCACCTTGTCCGGGTTCATCGCCAGACAGGCCGAACAGCCCGGCTCGCGCCATTCAAGGCCCGCCTCGATAAAGATCTTGTCCAGCCCCTCAGCCTCGGCCTGTTCCTTGACCAGACCGGAACCGGGAACGACAATCGCCCAGCGCACATTGTCGGCCTTGCGGCGGCCCTTCACAATGGCGGCGGCGGCGCGCATGTCCTCGATGCGGCTGTTGGTGCAGCTGCCGATGAACACGTTCTGCACTTCGACATCGGTCATCTTCTGACCCGGCGTCAGGCCCATATAGGCCAGGCTCTTGCGCGCGGCTTCCTGCTTGCTGGGATCGGCAAAGCTTTCGGGTGCGGGCACAACGCCGCCAATCGCCACGGTGTCCTCGGGGCTGGTGCCCCAGGTCACGGTGGGAGCGATGTCGGCAGCGTCGATCACCACGACCTTGTCATAGACCGCGCCCGCATCGGTTGTCAGGCTCTTCCACCATGCCACGGCCTTGTCCCAATCGGCGCCCTTGGGCGCATAGGGACGGCCCTGCACATAGGCGAAGGTCTTTTCATCGGGCGCGATCAGGCCCGCGCGCGCGCCATGCTCAATCGCCATGTTCGAAACGGTCAGGCGGCCCTCGACCGACAGATTGCGGATGGCCGAACCGGTATATTCAATGACATAGCCGGTGCCGCCGCTGGCGCCCAGCGTACCGCAGATGTGCAGCACCAGATCCTTGGCGGTCACGCCCGCGCCCAGCTCGCCCTCAACGCGCACTTCCATCGTCTTGGAACGCTTGAGTTGCAAGGTCTGCGTGGCCAGCACATGCTCGACCTCGGACGTGCCGATGCCAAAGGCCAGCGCGCCCAGACCGCCGTGGCAGGCCGTGTGCGAGTCGCCGCAGACAATCGTCGCGCCGGGCAGCGAGAAGCCCTGTTCCGGGCCGACGACATGGACGATGCCCTGTTCACGATCCGCATCGCCGATCAGGCGAATGCCGAATTCGGGCGCGTTGATTTCCAGCGCGGCCAATTGCTGCGCGCTCTGGGGGTCCTTGATGGCAATACGATGTCCGGCCGCATCGCGGCGCGCGGTGGTGGGCAGATTGTGATCGGGCACAGCCAGCGTAAGATCCGGGCGGCGCACCTTGCGCCCCGCAGCGCGCAGCGCCTCAAAAGCCTGCGGACTGGTCACCTCATGCACAAGGTGTCGGTCAATCCAGATCAGGCTGGTGCCATCATCGCGGGATTCCACAGTGTGGGCATCCCAGATCTTTTCGTAGAGCGTCTTGGGTCCGGTCATAATAAATCCGACCTAGGCATGGGGGGCGGCAAAAACAAGAGGCGAATGGTCGCACCATGGACATTACACATGGACATTCGGGCCAGTGGCGAAATCGTGCGTTGCGCATTATAGGGGTTCTCATGAGTCCTTTTGCCGCCATCACCATCGTCATCATCAGCTTTTTCGCCATGGAAGGCATCGCGTGGAGCGCGCATAAATATATTATGCACGGCTGGGGCTGGGGCTGGCACCGCGACCATCACGAGCGTCATGACCGGATGTTCGAAAAGAACGACCTCTATGCCCTGTTCGGCGCGGCGATGAGCATTTCGGCCTTCGCCATCGGCAGCCCGCTGATCATGGGCGCGCATGCGTGGGAGGCCGGAACGTGGATCGGCACCGGCATCCTGTGCTACGGCGTCGTCTATTCGCTGATCCATGACGGGCTCGTTCATCAGCGCTATTTCCATTACGTCCCGCGCGGCGGCTATGCCAAACGGCTGGTTCAGGCGCACCGGCTGCATCATGCCACGGTGGGCAAGGAGGGGGGCGTCTCCTTCGGCTTTGTCATCGCGCGCGACCCTGCAGCTTTGAAAAGAGAGCTGGCCGAGCAGCGCAAGGCTGGAATCGCCGTGCTGCGCGAGGCTGAGGAGGTCTGAAACCGTATTTACGGCTCATGGCATTTGCGCTTTGGGCTCAGCTTTGCAAAAGAGGCCCAGATTTGCAAAGAGGTCGTGAAGGGAGAGGCCATGGTCAAACAGCGCTTTCGCGCCACGTCCTATGATGTGGCAGAAGCAGCAGGCGTCAGCCAGTCCACCGTCTCGCGCGCGTTGAGCGGCGACCCCATCGTCGCGGCGGCCACGCGGGAGAGGATTGTCGAGGCGGCACGGCGGCTCAATTATCACATCGATTCCTCCGCCTCGCGCATGCGCAGCGGGCGGTTGAACACGATTGCCGTGGTGGTGATCTGTCCCGAAGATGAAGATGTGCGGGCCTTTAACCCGTTCCACTATGCGCTGCTGGGCGGGATTTGCGCGGCGGCCTCGGCGCGGGGCATGGAAACCATCGTTTCGTTTCAGGGCGCGCCCGACCGGCTGGACGACCATTTCGAACGCAGCCGTCGCGCCATCGGCATGATCGTTTTCGGCACCAGCGAAAACCGCGCGGCGTGGGACTATTTTCAGGCCTCGGCCGATGATGGCTGCCATGTCGTGTGCTGGGGCGCGCCTGCGCCAGCGCATGAATTGCCATGGGTGCGCGCCGACAATCACGGCGGGGCGAGGGCGGCGGTCGAACATCTGCTCGACCATGGCTATCGCCGCATCGTCTATGTGGGCGAGGCCGATTGCCCGCAGCGCCAGTTTGCCGAGCGCTATGACGCCTATGCCGAAACCTTGCAGGCCGCAGGGCTTGCCCCGCGCATCATGACGCTGGAGCCGGGGCTGTCACGCCATGAGCAGGGGCGGCGGGCGGCTGCGGCCTTGCTGGAGGCGGGCGAGCCTTTTGACGGGCTGTTCACCGCCTGCGACGATATTGCGCTGGGCGCGATGGCCTTGCTCGAAGAGCGCGGGCTCAATGTGCCGGGCGATGTCGGTGTGGTGGGCTTTGACGGGGTGAAGGCGGGCCAGTTCAGCGTGCCGCCGCTGACCACCATCGAGCCTGATTTCGCCGTGGCTGGTAAAGCTCTGGTGAATCGACTTCAGGCGCTGGTCGATGGCGAGGACGGGCCGCAGGGCCGCGTGCCGGTCCGCCTTGTCGTGCGGGGCAGCGCCTTGGGGCGAGTGGCGACACCTGCCTGAACCAACAAAAAGGGGCGGGAAAGCGCAATGCCTTCCCGCCCCTTTTTTGCCCTTGGCAGGCCGATCACATATGGATCGGCTTGCCCAGCACAGCCATCGCGGCTTCCTTGATCGCTTCCGAATGGGTCGGGTGAGCGTGGCAGGTATAGGCGATGTCTTCGCTCTTGGCGCCAAATTCCATGGCCTGCGCCGCCTGCGCGATCATGGTGCCCGCCACGCTGGCAATGCACCACACGCCCAGAACGCGGTCGGTGTTGGCATCGGCAATGACCTTGACGAAGCCGTCCGGCTCGCGGTTGGTCTTGGCGCGGCTGTTGGCCAGCATGGGGAACTTGCCGACCTTGATGGGCCCGCGTTCCTTGGCGGCTTCCTCGGTCAGGCCCACGCCCGCGAATTCCGGCGTGGTGTAAACCACACCCGGGATCACGTCATGGTTGACGATGCCGGTCAGGCCCGCGATGTTTTCCGCCACCGCAATGCCTTCGTCCTCAGCCTTATGCGCCAGCATCGGGCCGGGGATCACGTCGCCGATCGCCCACACGCCATCGACGGCGGTGCGGAAATCATGGTCGGTTTCGATCTGACCGCGCCCGTTGAGGGCAAGGCCGATGTTTTCCAGACCCAGACCGTCAACATTGGGGCGGCGACCGATGGCCACCAGCACGCAATCGGCTTCGATGGTGGTGGCTTCGCCGCCGGCGGCCGGTTCAACCGTCAGCTTGGCGGTCTTGCCTTCGACCACAGCACCCGTGACCTTCGTCGAAAGCTTGAGCTCCATGCCCTGCTTCTTGAAGATCTTGGCCGCTTCCTTGCGCACTTCGCCGTCCATGCCGGGCAGCAGCTGGTCAAGAAATTCGACCACGGTGACCTTGGCGCCCAGACGGCGCCAAACCGAGCCAAGCTCCAGACCGATCACGCCGCCGCCGATGACGACGAGGTGGTTGGGCACGCGGTCCAGCGCCAGAGCGCCGGTCGAGTCCACGATGATCCCGGCGTCATTGTCCACCGCCACGGTGGGCAGGGGGGTGACGGACGAGCCGGTGGCGATCACGATATGCTTGGCCGTGACGGTTTCGCCAGCCACTTCAACCGTGTGGGCGTCCTTGAACTTGGCGTAGCCCTTCTTCCAGTCGACCTTGTTCTTCTTGAAGAGGAACTCGATGCCGCCGGTCAATTCCTTGACCGCCGTCGACTTTTCGCCCTGCAGCACCGACAGGTCCAGCTCGACCGGACCGGTCTTCACGCCAAACTTGGCCAGCGTGCCATGGGCCGCTTCCTCGAACAGCTCAGAGCCATGCAGCAGAGCCTTGGAGGGAATGCAGCCCACGTTGAGGCAGGTGCCGCCCAGCGTTGCGCGCCCTTCGGCGCAGGCGACCTTCAGGCCAAGCTGCGCCGCACGGATCGCGGCGACATAACCGCCGGGACCCGCACCGATGACGAGGACGTCGTAATTATATTCAGCCATGATATTCGTCCCCTATCCGATCAAAGGTCGATCAACAGACGCGTGGGATCTTCGATCGCTTCCTTGATGGTCTTCAAGGCCGTCACGGCTTCGCGACCGTCAATGATGCGGTGGTCATAGGACAGCGCGATATACATCATCGGGCGGATCACGATCTGACCGCCCCGAACCACCGGGCGGTCCTCGATACGGTGCAGGCCGAGCACGGCCGACTGGGGAGGGTTGATGATCGGGGTCGACATCAGACCGCCGAACACGCCGCCATTCGAGATGGTGAACGTGCCGCCCGTCATGTCGGCCATGGTCAGCGAGCCTTCCTTGGCCTTCTTGCCATAGTCGGCAATCGCCTTTTCGATGCCCGCGAAGGACATCTTGTCGACATCGCGCACCACCGGCACGACCAGACCGTTCGGGGCCGAAACGGCGACCGAAATATCGACATAGTCGTGATAGACGATTTCATCGCCCTGAATCTGGGCGTTGACGGCCGGGATGTCCTTAAGAGCCAGCACCGAAGCCTTGGCGAAGAAGGACATGAAGCCCAGCTTCACGCCATGCTTCTTTTCGAACGAGTCCTTGAAGCGGTTGCGCGCTTCCATCACCGCCGACATGTCAACGTCGTTGAAGGTGGTGAGCAGAGCGGCATTTTCCTGCGCGCTCTTCAGACGCTTGGCGATCGTCTGACGCAGGCGGGTCATCTTGACGCGCTCTTCGCGACGCTCGTTGGCAGGCGCTGCAACAGCGGCCGGAACCGTCGGCGCGCCGCTGGCGGCCTTGGTCTGGGCGGCTGCCACCACGTCTTCCTTGGTGATGCGGCCGTCCTTGCCGGTGCCCTTGATGGTGGCCGGATCGATGCCATATTCCAGCACCGCGCGGCGAACCGCCGGGCTGAGCACAGCCGGATCGTTGCTCTCAGCCGCCGCCGGAGCCGCAGCCACCGGAGCGGGGGCAGCAGCCGCCGCAACCGGAGCCGCCGCCTTGGGGGCAGCAGCGCCCGCTGCGCCTTCTTCGATCACCGCGATGATCGCGCTGACCGTCACCGTGTCGCCAACAGCGGCGAGCTGCTGGCTGAGCACACCGGCGACCGGCGAGTTGACTTCGATCGCAACCTTGTCGGTTTCGAGGCTGGCAATGGGTTCGTCCAGAGCGACCGCTTCGCCCGGCTGCTTGAGCCACTGGCCGATCGTGGCCTCGCTCACCGATTCACCCAGAGTGGGGACTTTGACTTCCGTGGACATGACTTGCTTATCCTAAAGAAATTGGGAGGAGGCTGCGGCTCAGCTCTTCTTCTTACGGCGGATTTCGCTGCGGGCCGAAAGACCCAGCGCGTCGGCCACCAAGGCGTTCTGTTCAAGCGTGTGACGCTTGGCGCTGCCCGTGGCGGGCGAGGCCGAAGCGTGACGACCCGCATAACGAGCGCGCGAAACCTTCGCCTTGGCGTTGGTCAGCGTTTCCTCGATCAGCGGCTCGACAAAGAACCAGGAACCGTTGTTCTTGGGTTCTTCCTGACACCACACGACCTCTTCCAGATTGGGCATCTTGGCCAGACGCGCCGCAAGCGGTTCGCCGGGGAAGGGGTAGATCTGCTCGATACGGATGATCTGCGTATCGGCCAGTTCGGCAGCATCGCGCGCTTCGAACAGGTCATAGGCAACCTTGCCCGAGCACAGGATCACGCGGCGCGTATCCTTGTCGGCGGCGCCGTTGACGTCCGAGAGAATGCGCATGAAGTGGCCTTCGCCCACGAATTCCTCGGCGCTCGATTTCGCCAGAGGATGACGCAGCAGGCTCTTCGGGCTCATGATGATGAGCGGCTTGCGGAAGCTGCGGTGCATCTGACGACGCAGAACGTGGAAGTAGTTGGCCGGGCTGGTGATGTTGCACACCTGCATGTTATCTTCGGCGCAGAGCTGGAGATAACGTTCCAGACGGGCCGACGAGTGCTCCGGACCCTGACCTTCATAGCCATGGGGCAGCAGCAGCACGAGGCCGTTGGCGCGCAGCCACTTCGATTCCGAAGAAGCGATGTACTGGTCGATCACGATCTGGGCGCCATTGGCGAAGTCGCCGAACTGGCCTTCCCACAGGACAAGCGTCTTGGGGTCGGCGCTGGCATAGCCATATTCATAGCCCAGCACGCCATATTCCGAGAGCGGGCTGTCATAGACTTCGAAGAAGCCATGCGGCACCGTGGTCAGCGGAACATACTTGTTTTCGTTGGTCTGATCGACCCAGACGGCGTGGCGGTGGCTGAACGTGCCGCGCCCGCAATCCTGACCCGACAGGCGGACCGAATAGCCTTCCGAGAGCAGCGAGCCAAAGGCAAGCGCCTCGGCCGTGGCCCAGTCGAAGCCTTCGCCGCTGTTGAACATCTCGCGCTTGGCATCCAGCACGCGGCCCAGCGTCTTGTGGATCGTCAGATCGCCCGGAACCGAGGTCAGCGTGCGGCCAAGGCTGTCGAACAGCTTCTGCTCGATGCCGGTGGGCACGTTGCGGCGGGCGCTTTCGGGGTCCATCGGCTGGTTGAAACCGCTCCAGCGACCACCAAACCAGTCGGCCTGATTGGCCTTATAGGTCTTGGCGGCGTCGAAGTGTTCTTCCAGATGGGCATTGAAGGCGGCAACCTGTTCGCCAAGGAAGCCGGCGGGCACCACGCCTTCGCGCTGGAGGCGTTCGGCATAGAGCTCCGACACGGGCTTATGCGCGCGGATCTTCTGATACATCAGCGGCTGGGTGAAACCAGGCTCGTCGCCTTCATTGTGGCCGAAGCGGCGATAGCACCACATGTCGATCACGATGTCGCGGCCAAAGGTCTGGCGATAGTCGATCGCCAGCTTGCACGCGAAGGTCACCGCTTCCGGATCATCGCCATTGACGTGCAGCACGGGGCACTGAATGCCCTTGGCAACGTCCGAAGGATACGGCGAGCCGCGCGAGAACTGCGGGCTGGTGGTGAAGCCGATCTGGTTGTTGATGATGAAGTGGATGCAACCGCCGGTGTTGTAACCCTTCACGCCCGACAGGCCGAAGCATTCCCACACGATGCCCTGACCCGCAAAGGCCGCGTCACCATGGATCAGAACCGGCAGCACCTGCTTGTGCTTGGCGCCCGGCCCGATGTCGGTGCCGATGTCGTCGCGGATCTGCTGATAGGCGCGAACCTTGCCCAGAACGATGGGGTCCACCGTTTCAAGGTGCGAAGGGTTCGGCATCAGGCTCATGTGAACCTTGATCCCGTCGAAATCGCGGTCGGTGCTGGTGCCAAGGTGATACTTGACGTCGCCCGAGCCGCCCACGTCTTCGGGATTGGCGGTGCCGCCCGAAAATTCGTGGAAGATCACCTTGTAAGGCTTGGCCATCACGTTGGCCAACACGTTCAGGCGGCCACGGTGGGCCATGCCATAAACGATTTCCTTCACGCCCAGCTGGCCACCATACTTGATGACGGCTTCGAGGGCAGGGATCATCGACTCGCCGCCATCAAGGCCGAAGCGCTTGGTGCCGACATACTTCTTGCCGCAGAACTTTTCCCATTGCTCGCCGCGAACCACGGCGCCCAGAATGGCCTTCTTGCCCTCGGCGGAAAATTCGATGTGCTTGTCGGCGCCTTCCATGCGGTCCTGCAGGAAGCGGCGTTCTTCCACATCGGTGATGTGCATGTATTCCAGGCCCACCTTGCCGCAATAGTTTGCGCGCAGGATGGCGACGAGTTCGCGGATGGTTGCCCATTGCAGGCCCATCGTGCCGCCCAGATAGATCTTGCGATCCAGCGCGGCGCCGGTGAAACCGTAATATTCCGGCGTCATATCGGCGGGCAGATCGGAATGGTGCAGGCCCAGCGGATCGAGATCCGCCGCCAGATGGCCGCGCACGCGATAGGTGCGGATCAGCATGATCGCGCGCAGCGTGTCATTGGCCGCTTCTTCGACCGAAGCGTCGCTGACGGGCGTGCCCGCCTTTTTCGCCGCCGCCTTGATCCCTTCCCTCAGCGTGGTGGGGTCGAGCGCGCGGGTCAGCTCGTCCTCCGCTGCGCCGCCTACCTGCGGCCAGTTGCGTCGCTGCCAGCTAGGTCCGGGCTGCGGCCCGTCCTGTGCTGGGTCGGAAAGAAAATCTTGGCTTTCGCTACCCATGGCTTCACCTATTTTCGCACCGGCGCATTTTGCGCGCTGGTGGGGGTTTATTGTGGCGGCTGGTTCCGAAAGAGCCTCTGGCCCCGGGGAGGAATGGCCGGCACATGGCATTCTTCTAACACCGGGCGGGGTTAACCACAGATGGCCAATCCCGCCCGGTATTGAACTTAAATTCAGCCCTTAAGCACTTCGGCGAGCGTTTCGCCGAGCAGGCTGGGGCTGGCCGACACCTTGATGCCGGCAGCTTCCATCGCGGCGATCTTGCTTTCCGCATCGCCCTTGCCGCCCGACACGATCGCGCCGGCGTGGCCCATGCGGCGGCCCGGAGGCGCCGTGCGGCCCGCGATGAAGCCGGCCATCGGCTTCTTGCGGCCCTTCTTGGCTTCGTCGATCAGGAACTGCGCAGCCTGTTCTTCCGCGTCGCCGCCGATTTCGCCGATCATGATGATCGACTTGGTGGCTTCGTCGGCCAGGAACAGTTCGAGGACGTCGATGAAGTTGGTGCCGTTGACCGGGTCGCCGCCGATGCCGACAGCGGTGGTCTGACCCAGGCCGATGTTGGTGGTCTGGAACACCGCTTCATAGGTCAGTGTGCCCGAGCGCGAAACCACGCCCACGGAGCCTTCCTTGAAGATCGAACCGGGCATGATGCCGATCTTGCACTGGTTCGGCGTCAGCACGCCGGGGCAGTTCGGACCGATCAGGCGCGACTTCGAACCCGACAGGGCGCGCTTCACGCGGACCATGTCGGCCACGGGGATACCTTCGGTGATCGCCACGATCAGCTCGATTTCCGCGTCGATGGCTTCGAGGATCGAGTCAGCAGCGAATGGCGGCGGAACATAGATGACCGAAGCGGTCGCGCCCGAAACGGCCTTGGCTTCGGCAACCGTGTTCCAGATCGGCAGGTTGGTGTCGGCATGGATCGTGCCGCCCTTGCCGGGGGTGACGCCGCCAACCATCTGCGTGCCATAGGCCAGAGCCTGCTGGGTGTGGAAAGTGCCGGTCTTGCCGGTCATCCCCTGGGTGATGACCTTGGTATTCTTGTCAATCAGGATCGACATTGGATTCTCCGAGATGGGGAGGAGGTCGTCTTATTTTTTAGGCCCCGGCTTGCAACCGGGGCCGTATTCTTTTGGATCAGGCCAGCGAAGGATCAATGCCCTTGCAAGCCACCAGCAGTTCCTTCACCGCCTCGACCGAGACGTTCAGGTTGTTGCGGGCTTCTTCGTCCAGCTCGATCTCGATGACCTTTTCCACGCCGCCGGCGCCGATCATGACAGGAACGCCCACATACAGGTCGTTCACGCCATATTCGCCGTTCACATAGGCGGCCGAAGGCAGGATGCGCTTTTGGTCATTGAGATAGGCTTCGGCCATGGCGATCGCCGAGGCGGCGGGCGCATAGAAAGCCGAACCGGTCTTGAGCAGGCCGACGATTTCGCCGCCGCCCGAACGGGTGCGGGCCACGATGGCGTCGATCTTTTCCTGCGTGGTCAGACCCATCTTGATGAGGTCGGGCACGGGGATGCCGTTGACGGTCGAATACTGAACCACCGGCACCATGGTGTCGCCGTGGCCGCCCAGAACGAAGGTGTTTACGTCGCGGACCGACACGCCAAATTCCCAGGCCAGGAACGTGGTGAAGCGAGCCGAGTCAAGCACGCCGGCCATGCCGACGACCTTGTTCGCGGGCAGGCCCGAGAATTCGCGCAGAGCCCAGACCATCGCGTCGAGCGGGTTGGTGATGCAGATCACGAAAGCGTCGGGGCAGTTGTTCTTGATGCCTTCGCCGACAGCCTTCATCACCTTCAGGTTGATGCCGAGCAGGTCGTCGCGGCTCATGCCGGGCTTGCGCGGCACGCCGGCGGTGACGATCACCACATCGGCGCCGGCCAAGTCGGCATAATCATTCGTACCAGTGATCTTGGCGTCAAAGCCTTCGACCGGGCCGCACTGCGACAGGTCAAGAGCCTTGCCCTGAGGCACGCCATCGACAACGTCGAACAGGACGATGTCGCCCAGTTCCTTTTGCGCAGCCAGATGAGCGAGCGTGCCGCCAATGTTGCCGGCGCCGATCAGGGCAATCTTCTTGCGAGCCATGAACCAATCCTTCCCTACTTGCGGGGCTTCCCCTTGGCCGGGAGTGGCCGCAGGATAGCGGGTGTTTCACTGACCATCATACGCAGTCCCGCAAGCGCGCAGGTGGCCCTTAACCGAATTGGGGGTGGCCCTATTCCTGTCTTTGCTGCTTTGCAAGGCGGGAAAAGCATATAAGACGAAAGAGTTTGCGCGACTAATTCGCAATAGCGGAAAGGCTTTGCCCGATAACCGATATGGCAATAAAATTGACAAAGCTATGCTATATCCGGTTTGGCATACGTAACCATCCGGGATGAACGAAGCGTTCAGGCGAGCTTGCGAAGGGGGGGAGAGTCTTGTTCCGGAGTCGCGGGCGGGGCGTCCGTCCCGATCCGGCGGCGCTCCTGCGCCAACAGCATCGCCGCCAGATAGTCGGGCACGGCGCGGCTGAAATACCAGCCCTGACCCAGCGTGCAGCCGGTGTCGCGCACCGCCTGCACCTGTTCCAGCGTTTCCAGCCCCTCGGCCACGATTTCCATCCCCAGCGTCTTGCCCATCGCCGCCACAGCGCAAATGATCGCATGGCTGGTGGTCCCGGCGCTCAGTCCGGAGATGAAACTGCGGTCGATCTTGATCTTCTTGAAGGGGTAGCGATCAAGATAACCGAGGGACGAATAGCCTGTGCCGAAATCGTCCAGCGCAAAACGCACGCCGGCCCCGGCCAGCTCGTTGATGAAGGCCGAGGTATTGGGGCTGTGGTCAAGCAGCGTGGTTTCGGTGATTTCCAGCTCAAGACGGCTGGGCGGCAATTTCGCCTCGCGCAGAGCATTGAGGATGCCCAGTGCCGCGCCCGGCGCCCGGATCTGGAGCGGCGAGAGGTTAACCGCCAGCGTCACATCATCGGGCCATTCGGCCGCAACGCGGGCCGCCTTGGCGGTGATCCAGTTGCCCAGCGTGATGATGGCCCCGCTTTCCTCGGCCACGGGGATGAATTCGTCGGGGCGCAATTCGCCCTTTTCCGGGTGGAACCAGCGCACCAGCGCCTCGAACGCCCGGATGCGCCCGGTTTCCAGATCGACCAGCGGCTGGAAATGAACCGATAGCTCGTCGCGTTGCAGGGCAAGGCGCAGCTCGGCCTCGATCTCCTTGCGGCGGATCAGGTCGCGCGTCATCGAGGGGTTGAAGCTGACGATCTGTTTGCGGCCATTCAGCTTGGCGTGGTTGAGCGCCAGGTCGGCCCCCTGCAGCACGGCCTCCAGATCGGTGCCATGTTCGGGCAGGACCGCGATGCCGATCGAGCAGCCGATTTCCAGCCGGTCATCATCAATGCGCAGCGGGCGCAGGATGTCGGTCAGGATCGCATCGGCAATCGACTGGATATCGGTTTCGGGCCCGGCTTCAAAAGCGATAATGAATTCATCGCCGCCAAAGCGCCCGATGCCTGCGCCCACCGGCGCGCTGCGGCGCAGCCGGGCTGCCACCTCGACCAGGCAGCGGTCGCCCACCTGATGGCCCAGCGTGTCGTTGATTTCCTTGAACCGGTCCAGATCGAGCCACAGGATCGCCAGCTTGTTGCCTTCCGGGATCGCCACAAGGCGTTCGACCAGATGATGATTGAGCCCCGCACGGTTGAGCAATCCGGTAACAATATCGGTGCGCGCCAGATGCTGCATTTTTTCGGCAAGGCGCTGGCTGGTTTCCGCGCTGGAAATCGAATCGCGCAAGGTGCGGAACACGTTAAGCGTGATCGACATCATCGCGGGCAGCACAAGGAACAGCGTAAAGGCCAGCAACCGGCTCGCCAGATCCTCCTGCATCCCGGCCGCCACGATCACAGGCAGCAGCGCCAGCGACAATTGCCCGATGGCAATCGCAGGCCGCCCGGCATTGCGCGCGGCAATCCCCACCGAATAGGCAATCGCATTGCCCACCATCAGCGTGCGCACGGGCCCCGGTACAGAATGGAAAAACGTCAGAGCCGCAATCAGCCCGGCCATGATCGAATAGGAGAACGCGCCCAATTCATAAATGATTTCAAGCGCGCGCGGCTTGTTGCCCATCCATCGGGGCAGGATCGTCGCGCTGGCCACGCGCATCAGCGCGATGGCCGACATCACCCATGCGGCGACGGTGATTTCGCGATGGCCCGATTCAATCGCAGCGGTCGCGCTGGTCAGAATCCCGCACAGCGCGCCAATCGCCAGAGACGACGGTTGCGTATAAAGCGTGGTGACCAGAATGGCTCTTGCCCGGTCATCAGCAGCATGGGTTTTGAACAAAACCCGCAACATGTCGAATAAAGGACGGATCGGACAACTCCCGTTGGACAAGGTCAGCCTAGGGAGAACTCGTCACAGATTGGTTAACGCAGAGCTTCGCGCTGCGACCTTTGTCGCATTTGTACAAATTTTAGCGAGAGTGCCATCGTGCCTCATTCGGGCAGGATCAGCGGCTCGAATTCCTCCACCGCGCCGTGCGCCGTGGCCAGCCGGTTGGCCATTTGCCGGTCCAGCTTGCGGCAGATGCCCAGCCAGTGGCGGTATTGTTCGCGGTTGCCTTCGAAAAAGGCGCGCAGGGCGATGTTGCGCGCCCGTTCCGCCGCGCCCAGCCCATGGCGGGCGAAGTGTTGCAGAGCCTCATGGAGCATGGTGTCGCTCTCTGCCTGATTGTCATGGTCGTTGGCCGGAGCGCGCAGTCGGGGGCGGCGCAACACGCGCGCCACCGCGCCGCATTCACCAGCGCCTGCCGCTGCAAATCGGATCGACATGCCTGAAAATTCCTCAATCTCGTCTTGAATCCGGCACGGGTTTAGCACAGCCGGGCTAAGCCTTCGTATGTTGCCTTGGTTATCATATGCTTGCCTTGGGTTAACCGAGTTTACCCCCAACCGGGATACAGGAACGTTAAAACACCCCGCCGCGCCGCTATGAAAACGGTGCGCCGGGGCGGGCTTGGCGGGAAAAACAGGGTTTACTGAGGATCGCCGATCCAGCGGCCGCTGTTTTGATATTCTGGGCGCACGTTGTCGCTGCCGGGCAAAATGGCCGCGCGATAGGCGCTTTCGCCGCCATGGCGCAGGGCTTCGGCGGTATATTGCGGCGCCGCATTGGCATAGGCGGCCGAGGGGGAGGCAACCGGCGCACCGCCATGGGGCGCAGCGCTGATCGTCTGGCCTATTTTGGCGGCATAAGCGCGTTCAATGGCGATGGGGTCATCCACCAGTTCGCGATTTGCAAAGGCCACGCGCTGATGCCGCACGGGCAGGGGTTCGCTGATCGTGTGAACGAAGCGGAAAGCGCCGGTGTCGCCCGCCGGGCCATGCATGCGGTAAAAGCGATGCGCACCGATCTGGCCGATGAAATTCAGACTGTCGGCCCAATAGGGGTGGACGGCAAATGTATGATAATGCGTGGCAAGGCCTACCGGAGCATAGACATAACCGGCCAGCGCCGCGCGGGCCACGGTTTCGGCGCGGCTCCAGAAATAACGGCTGGGCTTGCGCATCAGCGCGCCGTCACAGGTAAAGGTGAACTGGCAGCCAGTGGCGCGTTCAGAACCCTGAAACACCACGCCGCACACGCTTTTGGGATAGGCGGGATGGGCCATGCGGTTGAGCACGACCTGCGCCACGGCGCGCTGGCCATCGTCGGGTTCGCTGGCGGCCTCGTAATAGACCGCAGCGGTCAGGCAGGAGAGCGCGCGCTCGCGATCCACCGCATTGGCCAGACCCGACAGCGCCCGTGCCGCAGGGCCTGATCCGGGCAGGGGCGTATCATCATCAGCCTGCTCCGCGGCGGCGCCATCCCAATGCAGCCCCGGCGCAATCGCGGCCAGCGCCCCGCGCCAACCGGTCGCGGGGGCCGGTTGTTCGACTTCGCGGCTGACATAATAATAGGCCGCACCCGGCCAACTGTCGCCCGGCTGTTCAAAGGGCATCGGGGCCGTGCTGCTCTGGCCATCGACCGGATCGGCCTCGTCATGGGCGGTGGTGGCCGCCAGCGCCAGCGCGCCGGTGCCTTGCCCGCGCCAGGCCTGCACCGCCAGCATCGCCAGCAACGCGCAGATCACCGCCAGCACCCGCTGCATTGTGGCGCGGCGCAGATCGGCGGTGAGCAGGCCGTTGATCCTCATGCCATTGCCCCGGCGCAAGCGCGCGCATTGCTGCGGCGTTCCTTGGTCGCGCGCGGGCAGGGGGGCAAATTGGGCATCGAACGCAAGAGCGGCACGCGGGTTGTTCATCCTGACTTCTCGGCCTTTGGCAAAGCGGGCGATCATGGCAAAACACACAATCGCCGCAGCTGCACCTGCCGAATTGGGGCCGTCTCATTGCGGCACTGATGGGGCGGATAATCCTTAACGCCTTAATTTGGCCCGCTCGATCATGCTTAAAAAAGCCTTGCGCCGCACCGCGTGCCTGTCCTGCCCCTTGCACCCCGCGCCATGTGGGGCTAGGGCGCGACGCACGCCAACGGTGCCTTCCAAAAGGGAGGCTGAAAAGGGAATTTGCCTGTTTTGCCCCGGCAAGGACAGATGCAAAGCTGCCCCCGCAACTGTTTCCGGGCGAGCGTACTGCCACATGCCACTGGGCCGTTTATGGTCTGGGAAGGCGGCGGATGCGTGATGACCCCGGAGAGCCAGGAGACCTGCCGGTGGTTGTCGTTCAGCGCCGGGCGGGGAAGACCGGATGCAGCGCGATGCCGTCTGTTTCCATGCGCAAGGGGCGTGTGGGGCGGCCTCTCCCGCCACGAACGGCAAATAGCCTTCGTGAGGGAAAGAGCTATGAACATTCGTTATTTTGCCGCCGCTTCGTCGCTGGTGGCGCTGGCCCTGTCCGCGCCCGCCATCGCCGCCGACGATGCTGGCGCGATCACCGTACTGGCCACGGGCCACAGCCAGCCGGTCGATGAGACCGGCCAGTCGATCAGCGTGGTCGATCTGGCTGAGATCCAGTCGATCCAGGGGCCGGACCTGACCCGCGTGCTGACCCGCCTGCCGGGCGTTTCCTTTGCCCGCGCGGGCGGCCTTGGCGCCACCACCAGCTTTTTCGTGCGCGGCGCCAATTCCGAACAGACGCTTGTGATGATCGACGGGGTTAAGGTTGAAGACACGGCGGCCCCCTCGGGCGGCTATGACTTCGCCAATCTGGTCAGCGGCGGCGTAGGCAGCATCGAATTGCTGCGCGGATCGAACAGCGTGGTGTGGGGCAGCAATGCCATCGGCGGCGTGATCGCCATCACCAGCCGCGAGTTGAACGGCGCGGAATTGAATTTCGAAGGCGGCAGCAACAACACCTTTGACGCGGGCGCCACGCTGGGCCTGTCGAAGGATGCCTATGCCATCACGCTCAACGGCGGATACCTGAGCACCGACGGCATCCCCACCCGCACCACCGACACGCGCAACAATGGTTTCCACCAGACCCGCCTGTCCACCCGTGCCCGCCTGCGTCTGGCCCAGGGGCTAAACCTTGTGGCCACGGCCCGATATGCCGACGGCAAGGTGGGTGTGGATTCCTATGACTGGGTGCTGGGCTATGTGAACCGTGGCGAGCAGCAATCGAGCGAGCAGGTTTCGGGCCGCGTGGGTCTGGAATATGCGGCCGACACCTATTCGGCGCGTCTGGGCATCAGCCAGTCCTCGCTGCGCCGGGGCTATATCGATCCCACGGTTCAGAGCACCGAATACAGCTCCTATCTGGGCCGCAGCACGCGTATCGATGGCGCGGCCCATGTCGATCTGCCTTATTTCTTCTCCGCCGATGTGGGCGGCGAGGCGATGTGGAACCATGCGCGCTCGTATTATTTCACGCCCGGCGCGGTGAATGATGCCAATATCGCCAGTGGTTATGGCCTGCTGGGCTGGCGGGCGTTTGGGCTGAGCCTGTCGGGCGGCCTGCGCGTCGACAGCCATTCCACCTTTGGCACCCACACCACTTTTGGCGCGAACGGCACGTACAGCCTGATCGACGATGTCCGTCTGCGCGCTTCCTATGGCGAGGGTTTCCGCGCCCCTTCGCTCTATCAGTTGTTCGATCCCTATTCGGGCAACACGGGGCTGAAGGCTGAAACCAGCAAGTCCTATGACGTCGGCCTTGAAAAGGGCGACCGCAATGGCAAGCTGTACGGCGCCGTCACATGGTTCCACCGCGACACCAACAACCAGATCGACTATGACCTGTCCACTTCGACCTATGCCAATCTGGGCCGCACGCGCGCCGAGGGTCTGGAATTTGAAACCGGCCTGCGCCCGGTCGATGCGCTGCAACTGCGCGCGCTTTATACTTTCGTGAAGAGCACCAACCAGACCGCCGGCAGCAGCGCGCTTGGCAAGGATCTGGCACGTCGTCCGCGCCATATGGTCACATGGTCGGCGGATTGGAAAACGCCGCTGGCGGGCCTTGCCATCGGCGGCGACATTCGCGTCGTCTCGTCCAGCTTTGACAATGCGGCCAACAGCAACCGTCTGGCGGGCTATGCCTTGTTTGGCCTGCGCGCCAGCATTCCGGTGGGCGATCATGCGGAAATCTTTGGCCGCATCGAAAACCTGACGAATGAACGCTATGCGGTGGTCCAGGATTACAATTCCTATGGCCGCACCGCAGCCCTAGGCCTGCGGGCAAAGCTGTAATTGATGCGTGGGGGGCTGGCCCTGCTTGGCGCCTTGCTGGCGGGGGCCTGTTCCCCCGCCGCGCCCAAGGTTCAGCCCTCCCGCATCATCAGCCTTAATCCCTGCACCGATGCGCTGCTGGTCGAACTGGCCGACCGCGATCAGATCGGGGCGCTCTCCTCCTATAGTCGCGATCCGGCGCAAAGCTCGATGGATGTGGGCCGGGCGCGGACCTATCCCTTCACCCGTGGCGCGATGGAGGAGGTGATCGCCGCCCAGCCGTCGCTGGTGGTTTCGGGCAGCTTTACACCAGCCGCCACACGCGCCGCCTATGCGCGCATGGGCCTGCGGCTGGAGGAATTTTCCATGGCGCCCACGGTCGAGGAGAGCGAGGCGCAGATCCGCCGCATGGCCGCCCTGCTGGGCCACTCAGACCGGGGCGAAGCGATGATTGCGCGGATCGACCGGGCCATGCGCGATGCCGCGCCGCCGCCCGGCGCCAAACCCTTGCCCGCGCTGATCTGGCATGGCGGCGGGCTGGTTGTCGGGGGTGAGACTTTGGTGTCCGACCTGCTGCGCCGCACCGGTTTCACCCCCTTTGCCGCGATCCGGGGCATGGGCCAGTCGCAGTTTCTGCCGCTTGAACGGATGGTGGTCGATCCGCCGCGCGTGTTGCTGGTGATCGGCCATGGCGATGCCGATGGCGGGCGCGAGGGGCGGCGGGTGCTGGGTCATCCGGTGCTGGCGCAATTGCGCGCGATGCAGCGTTTCGATTTCGACGCAGGGCTGGAATATTGCGGCGGCCCCACCATCATCCGTGCCGCGCAACGGTTGGCGCAAATCCGCCGGGAGGCTCATTGATGACTCGGTTGAACGCCAGTCTGGTCGGCGCGCTGGCGCTGGCTTTTGCGGCCTCTTTGCTGGCGGGGCGAGTGTGGATTGATCCGTTCCATTCCGATGTGCCAGGCGCGGGCCTGATCCTGATGCAATTGCGCCTTCCGCGCAGCGTGCTGGCAGTCCTGGTGGGCGGCGGGCTGGGGGCGGCAGGGGCGGCGATGCAGGCCTATTTGCGCAATCCTCTGGCCGATCCTGGCCTGTTCGGCATTGCGCCCAGCGCAGCGCTCGGCGCGGTGCTCAGCATCTTGCTGGGGGCTTATGGCTTTGCGCTGGGGCCGTGGGCGCTGCCGGTTTTTGCGTTGGTGGGCGCTGGCGGGGCGATGGCGCTGTTGGGGCTGATCGCGGGGCGTTCGTCGGGGGGCGTGGCGCTGTTCACGCTGGCGGGCATGATGATCGCCAGCCTGACGGGCGCTTTGATGAGCCTTGCCATCAGCCTGTCGCCTTCACCCTTTGCCCTTTGGGAAATCGTGACATGGCTGATGGGGGCGCTGGCGGATCGTTCGTGGCATGAGGTGTGGATGGCCGCGCCGCTGATGGCCGTCGGGCTGTCGGCGTTTCTGGTCGCGGGCCGCTCGCTCGATGCGCTCACGCTGGGCGAGGCGGCGGCGCGCTCGCTGGGCGTTGATCCGCGCCGGTTGCAGGCTTTGCTGATCCTTGGCGTGGGATGCGCGGTGGGGGGCAGCGTGGCTGTGGCCGGGGTCATCGGCTTTGTCGGGCTTGTCGTGCCGCATCTGTTGCGGCCCTTTACGGATCGGAGGCCTTCTTCGCTGATCGTGCCTTCGGCGCTGGGCGGGGCTTTGCTGCTGCTGGTGGGGGACAGTATGTGCCGTATCCTGCCGCTGGCGGGGGGCGAATTGCGGCTGGGGATTGCGCTGTCTTTGCTGGGCGCGCCTTTCTTTCTGGTGCTGCTATGGCGGATGCGGGACGGGGTGTGGCGATGATGCTTTGCGCGCGCAATCTGACGCTGGCCGGGCGGCTGGACGATGTTTCGCTCGACCTCTCGCCGGGGCGGGTGACGGCGATCTGCGGCCCCAATGGCGCGGGCAAATCCAGCCTGGTGTCGGCCATGGCTGGGGTCTTGCCGGTGGCGGGGGCTTTGTCGCTCGATGGGCATGACCTGCCCGCGATGCAACCGCGCGAAAGGGCGCGCCTGCTGGGCTACTTGCCGCAGGGGGGCGAGGCGGCGTGGGATGTGTGTGTTCGCACGCTGATCGAACTGGGCCGTTTGCCTTGGCAGGCAGCGCCCCTGCACCGCGCCCATGCCGATGGCGCGCAGGACCGCGAGGCGGTCACGCAGGCGATTGCTGCCATGGATCTTGACCATTTGATCGACCGCCCGCTCTCGCGCCTGTCGGGCGGCGAGCGAGCGCGGGCCTTGCTGGCGCGGGTGCTGGCCGGGCGTCCGCGCTGGGTGCTGGCCGACGAGCCATTGGCCAGCCTCGATCTGGGGCATGGGTTGCGCCTGCTGACGGCTCTGCGTCAACAGGCGGTGCAGGGCGTTGGTGTGTGCCTTGTGCTGCATGATCTGGGGATGGCGATGAACCATGCGGATCGCGTGGTGGTGATGGACCGGGGCCGGGTGGTGACCGATGGCGCGCCGGGCGATGCATTAAGCGAGGATGTGATCGCGCAGGTCTGGGGCGTAACGGGGCGCTGGCTGGGGCCGGAGGGCGCGCGGGCGCTTAGTCTCTAATGTGCCAAATGGGAACGGCCGGGCAAATTGCGGGTTAACCGAATGGACATGGCGCGCGGTTTGCGGTTGTCTTGGCGCCATGAACAAGGGACTGCCTTTCCTCGCCTTGATGGCCGTGCTGGCCGTGCCGTTGCGCGCCGATGAACTGCCGCGCGCCGATGTCGCGCCTGTGTGGGTCGTCCCGGTCGCCATGCCCGCCACGGTACAGCCGGCCGGAGCTGCCCCGCTGCATATGGTGATGCAGGATCAGCAGGTGTGGTTTCACGGGGGCACGACCAGCTTCTATCAGCGCCGCATCCTGCGCATTGACCAACCCGAAGGCATTCAGGGCATGGCTCGCCTGTCGGTGCAATGGCGGCCCGAAACGGACCGGCTGACTATCCATGCCTTCCGCCTTACGCGGGGCAATCGCAGCAATGACCTGTTGCCCGCCGTGCAGGAGGTGCTGGCGCATAAAGGCAGCAATCTGGGCGGTTTGCGGGTGGATGGGCAGCGTTCGCTGGGTCTGCCGATTGCAGGCATGGCGGTGGGCGATGTGATCGAGATCGCCTGGACCATCGACCGCACCGAGCCATTGCTGGGCGGGCATCACGAGGTGTCGCTCGATGCGGGCAGCCATGGGGTGATCGACCGGCTTGCGCTGGCGGCGCGATGGGATGGGGCGCGGCCTATGGGGGTGGCGGCCGAGAACCTCCCCGCCGCGCTGGAGCGGGGGCCGGGGCGCGTGGCGATGGTCACCGATGCTTTGGCCGAGAGCAAGGCGGCCCGCGTGCTGGAACTGTCCGATTTTGCGCAGTGGGCCGATGTGGCGGGGGTGTTTGCGCCTTTGTTTGATGCGGCGCGGCGGGTGGGGCCTGATTCGCCCCTGCGCGGGCAAATTGCCGATATTCGCGCGGCCAGCAGCGATCCTCTGGCGCAGGCCGGGATGGCGCTGACCATTGCGCGGCGCGATGTGCGCTATCTTTATGTCGGGCTGGGGCAGGGCAATCTCAAACCCATGCCTGCCGATCAGGTGTGGCTGCGCGGCTTTGCCGATTGCAAGGGCAAGACGGCGCTGTTGCTGGGCCTGCTCGACGGGTTGGGCATCAGGGCCGAGGCCGCGCTGGTGGCGACGCAGGGGGGGGAGGGGATGGACCGCCGCCTGCCCAGCGTGACGGGCTTTGACCATGTGATCGTGCGGGCGCAGGTGAATGGGCGCATCTATTGGCTGGACCCCACCGCCGAGATGGGCGCGAAAGACGGGGCGCTGGATCTGGCCGCGATGCCGGTGCCGCGTTATGGCTGGGCCTTGCCGCTGCGGATGGGGGCGGGGCTGGAGGCGGTGGGCGGCATGCGCAACGCGCGAGCACCAACGAGCAGCGCTAGGGGTAAGGCCCGCGCCCTCAGGGGAACTTGATCGGCGGGCAGGGTTTGTCTAGCGGGGATTGAGGCTTGCATCCCGCGAACAAATCTGGAACACCGCCACCATGAGTCTGACCCATATCACTGTGCGCGGCGCGCGCGAGCATAATCTCAAAGGCATCGACATCTCTCTGCCGAGGGACAGTCTGATCGTCATCACCGGCCTGTCTGGGTCGGGCAAGTCGTCTTTGGCGTTCGATACGATCTATGCCGAGGGGCAGCGGCGCTATGTCGAGAGCCTGTCGGCCTATGCGCGCCAATTCCTTGAAATGATGCAAAAACCCGATGTCGAGCATATTGATGGGCTGTCGCCTGCCATCTCCATCGAGCAGAAGACCACCAGCCGCAACCCGCGTTCGACCGTGGCCACGGTGACCGAGATTTACGACTATATGCGCCTGCTTTGGGCGCGGGTGGGGGTGCCTTATTCGCCCGCCACCGGATTGCCGATTGCGGCGCAGACGGTTTCGCAGATGGTGGACCGGGTGATGGCTCTGCCCGAAGGGACGCGGGCGTATTTGCTGGCGCCGGCGGTGCGCGGGCGAAAGGGCGAATATCGCAAGGAAATCGCCGAGTGGCAGAAGGCGGGCTATACACGCCTGCGCGTCGATGGCGAGTTGATGGCGATTGAGGATGTCCCGGCGCTGGATAAAAAGCTCAAGCATGACATCGAGGTGGTGGTCGATCGTATCGCTGTGAAACCGGGCATCGAATCGCGTTTGGCGGATTCGTTTGAGCAGGCGTTGAAGCTGGCCGAGGGGCTGGCCTTTGTCGATCTGGCCGATGGCGTGGTGCCGGGGCGCGAGGACGAGGTTGCGGCGGGGTCGAAGAAGAAGGGCGCGCAGTTGAAGGGGGCTGGGGTTCAGGCCAACCGCATTGTGTTCTCTGAAAAATTCGCCTGTCCGGTGTCGGGCTTCACGCTCGAGGCGGTCGAACCGCGTCTGTTTTCGTTCAACGCGCCGCAGGGGGCATGTCCGGCCTGCGATGGTCTGGGCGAGAAATTGCTGTTCGATCCGCAGCTTGTGGTGCCCAACGAGGCGTTGAGCATCAAGGAAGGGGCGGTGGTGCCATGGGCCAAATCGAACCCGCCTTCGCCCTATTATATGCAGGTGCTGGCTTCGCTCGGCGGGCATTACGGGTTCAGTCTGGAAACGCCTTGGGCCGATCTGCCGACCGAGGTGAAGATTGTCGTCCTCTATGGCACGGGCAAGGCGCCGGTGCCGCTGACCTTTATCGACGGCAAGAAGGCCTATACGGTCACCAAGCCGTTTGAGGGCGTGATCGGCAATCTGAACCGTCGGATGCTGCAGACTGAAAGCGCGTGGATGAAGGAGGAACTGGGCAAGTTCCAGACTTCGCAGCCTTGCGAAGTGTGCGAGGGCAAGCGTTTGAAGCCCGAGGCGCTGTGCGTCAAAGTGGCCGACAGCGATATTTCCAGCCGGACGCGGTTGAGTGTTTCGGATGCGCTGGAGTGGTTTTCGACGCTGAATGAGCATTTGACCGATCAGCAACGCCAGATTGCCAAGGCGATCCTGAAGGAAATCAACGAAAGGCTTGGTTTCCTTAACAATGTCGGCCTGGATTATTTGAACCTCGACCGCACCAGCGGCACGCTGTCAGGCGGGGAAAGCCAGCGGATCAGATTGGCCTCGCAGATCGGCAGCGGTCTGTCGGGCGTGCTTTATGTGCTCGATGAACCGTCCATTGGCCTGCATCAGCGCGACAATGATCGGTTGCTGGAGACGCTCAAGCGCCTGCGCGATCTGGGCAATACGGTGATCGTGGTCGAGCATGACGAGGATGCGATCCGCACCGCCGATTATATCGTCGATCTGGGGCCGGGCGCGGGCGTGCATGGCGGCAGCATCGTGGCCGAGGGGACGCTGGAGGATATTCTGGCCAATCCCGACAGCATCACCGGACAATATCTGACCGGCGCGCGGCGGATCGAGGTACCGAGCGAGCGCAGGCCGGGCAATGGCAAGTCGATTGTCGTTGAAAATGCGCGGGCGAATAATCTGAAAGGCGTGACGGCGCGGTTTCCGTTGGGGACGTTCTGTTGCGTTACCGGTGTGTCGGGGTCGGGCAAATCGACGTTGACGCTTGATACGTTACAGGCCGGGGCCAGCCGCGTGTTGAACGGGGCGCGTGTGATTGCCGGGGCGCATGACAAGATCGTCGGTCTTGAGCATTGCGACAAGGTGATCGAGATCGACCAGAGCCCCATCGGCCGCACGCCGCGATCCAATCCGGCCACCTATACCGGGGCCTTCGGGCAAATCCGCGACTGGTTTGCGGGCCTGCCCGAGGCGCAGGCGCGCGGGTATAAGGCGGGGCGGTTCAGCTTCAACGTCAAGGGCGGGCGATGCGAGGCGTGTCAGGGCGATGGCCTCATCAAGATCGAGATGCACTTCCTTCCCGATGTCTATGTGACTTGTGAGGAATGCGGTGGAAAGCGTTATAATCGCGAGACTTTGGAGGTGAAATTCAAGGGCCATTCCATTGCCGACGTGCTGGATATGACCATTGAGGATGCCGAGAGTTTCTTTGCCAATGTGCCCCCGATCCGCGACCGGATGCATATGTTGAACGAGGTCGGCCTTGGCTATGTCAAGGTGGGCCAGCAGGCCACGACCCTGTCAGGCGGGGAGGCGCAGCGGGTGAAACTGGCCAAGGAACTGGCGCGGCGTTCGACTGGTAAGACGCTCTATGTGCTGGACGAGCCGACTACGGGCCTGCATTTTGAGGACGTGCGCAAGCTGCTCGAAGTGCTGCATCGCCTTGTCGATCAGGGCAATTCGGTGGTGGTGATCGAGCATAATCTCGATGTTATCAAGACCGCCGACTGGATCATCGACATGGGGCCGGAGGGCGGCGTGCGCGGCGGTATGGTCGTAGCCGAGGGGACGCCGGAGCAGGTGGCCGCCAATCCGGCCAGCTTTACGGGGGGGTATTTGAAGCCGTTGCTGGCGCGGTGATCTGGGCGGTTCTGATATTGCCGCTGATTGTTGTGATCGACTGGGCATTCTGGTCAAAGATCGATGGCATGTTGTCTCTTCCTTCGGCCCGGTGGCGCTGGCGTCGTCGGCGGTTGATGCCATGGGCGGCGATATGGGTCTGGATTGTGGTTGCAACCAAGTTTTTGGCGCCGGCGTCAGAGGCTGATTGGCAACAGGCGGTGGTGGTGGTTGCGGGTGTGGCTGTTCTGGTCTGGTGGATGGCGGCGGTCTATCGCGATCTGACGGACTAGCATCGGGGCGGGCATGTCATTTGCGCCATGTTGGCCCGTCACCTCCTTCTGTCCCGGTTTTGTCCCAAGGTTGTCATTGTCGTGCGATAGCAGGGCGCCTTTCGTGGAGAGGTGGCTATGCGTTTGACGGCATGGGGTCTGATGGCTTTGGGATTGTGCGGCATGGCCCATGCCGGGGCACCCTTGCGCGAAATGGCCGATCCGCCGCAGATCCTTTACCTTAACCCTGCCGATGTCGCGCCGCGTCTGATCTTTGGCCCGCCGCCGGGTGAAGCGATGACGCGGCAGGAACTGGATTTCCTCCATCGTCTGATCGCGGTGACGCCTGCGGATCGGATTGCGCGTGCCCGTGCCGATGGTGAGGATGAGACGCCTGCGATCTACAGCGCAGCGCTGGGGCGTGATCTGCGTCAGATGCCTGCAACATGGAATTTGCTGGTTACCATCGAGGAAGAGGCCAATGCCGTGATCGGCGCGGGCAAGGATACCTTTGCGCGGCCTCGCCCCTATCAGGCCGATTCCACCATGCGGACCTGCAACGCGGTGAAGCCGGGCAAGAGCAAGCGTTCCTACCCCAGCGGCCATGCCAGCGTGGGCTATTCGATGGGCTGGGCGCTGGCGCGTCTGGCGCCGCAGCGGGCCGAGGCGGTGCTGGCGCGGGCCGATGATTATGCGATGGGTCGCTGGTTTTGCGGCGTGCATTACCCCAGCGATACCTCGGCCAGCCGGGGCGTGGCGATGGTGGTGGTCGAGCGTTTGTTGGCTGATCCGCGTCTTGCCGAACAGGTTGCGGCGGCGCGGGGGGAACTGGCGGGGGTACGTTAAAGAGGTTTGCCTCCGGCGGGCAAAGGGACTCGGTTCCTTTGCAATCCCGATAATGTATTTGTCGCGCTATCGCTTCATCGTTATCCGATCTTGCTGCGCCGCAGGCCTTGTAAACCGCTTTGCGGAACAGCGCTTTTGGGCAAACTTCGCGTAACCCCGTATTGGGATTGCAAAGTGCCGTCGCCCTTTGCCCGCCGGAGGCAAACTCTCTTAAACTCCAAAAACAAAAATGCCGGAGACCTCGCGGCCCCCGGCATCATTGAATTCAGCTTACTTGCAAACCTTACTTCTGGTTCGCCAGCAGCTTCAGACGCAGCGCGTTCAGCTTGATGAAGCCGGCGGCGTCCTTCTGGTCATAGGCGCCCGCGTCATCTTCGAACGTCACGTGGCGCTCGCTGTACAGCGAATGGGGCGACTTGCGGCCCACGACATAGGCGCCGCCCTTATAGAGCTTCAACCGCACCGTGCCCGAGACCTTAGCCTGCGAATGGTCGATGGCGGCCTGAAGCATCTCGCGCTCGGGGCTGAACCAGAAGCCGTTGTAGATCAGCTCGGCATACTTGGGCATGATCTCATCCTTGAGATGAGCCGCGCCGCGATCCAGCGTGATCGATTCGATACCGCGATGCGCGCGGGCATAGATTTCGCCGCCCGGCGTTTCATACATGCCGCGCGACTTCATGCCGACAAAGCGGTTTTCGACCAGATCGAGGCGGCCGATGCCATGCTTGCGGCCCAGCTCGTTCAGAGCGGCCAGCAGCGTAGCGGGCGACATCGCTTCGCCGTTCAGAGCAACGCCATCGCCCTTTTCGAATTCGATCTCGATATATTCGGGGGCGTCCGGCGCGTCCTCGGGGTTAACCGTGCGCGAATAGACGTAATCCGGGGTTTCCTGCCACGGATCTTCCAGAACCTTGCCTTCCGACGAGGTGTGCAGCAGGTTGGCGTCGGTCGAGAACGGGCTTTCGCCGCGCTTGTCCTTGGGTACGGGGATCTGGTGCTCTTCGGCCCACTTGATCAGCGCGGTGCGGCTGGTCAGGTCCCATTCGCGCCACGGCGCAATCACCTTGATGCCCGGCTCCAGCGCATAGGCCGACAGTTCAAAGCGAACCTGATCGTTGCCCTTGCCGGTGGCGCCATGCGAGACGGCGTCCGCGCCGGTTTCGCGGGCGATTTCAATCAGGCGCTTGGAAATCAGTGGGCGCGCAATCGAGGTGCCCAGCAAATAGTCGCCTTCATAGCGGGCATTGGCGCGCATCATTGGGAAGACGAAATCGCGCACGAATTCCTCGCGCAGGTCGTCGATATAGATATGCTCGGGCTTCACGCCCATCAGCTCGGCCTTGGCGCGAGCGGGGGCCAGTTCTTCGCCCTGGCCCAGATCGGCGGTGAAGGTCACCACTTCGCAATTATAGGTGACTTGCAGCCACTTGAGGATGACCGAGGTGTCAAGCCCGCCCGAATAGGCGAGAACGACGCGCTTGATGTCTGACATGGGGCGCTCCGCATAGGAAGAAAGAGATTGGCGCCGCGCCTAGCAGGGCCTTGGCCGGGGGGCAAGGGTTTGGGGCCTATCCGCCCCGCGCCAGATAGAGAACATCGCGCGGCTGGGCGAGCAGATGCTGGCCCGAATCCACAAACAGCGTTTCACCGCTGGCCAGCCAGCCATCGGCAAGGAAAAGCGCGGCATCGGCAATCTCGGCCGGATCGGTCAGGCGGCCCAGCAGGTTCATCCGGCCCGAAGTCTCATGCTCCTGCGGCTTCTGATCGAAACTGGGCAGCATGGCGCCCGGCGCGATGGCATAGATGCGGTCATCCGCCTTTGCCGCGCCCATGGCCAGCATCCGCACCGTGGCGGACAAGGCGTGCTTGGCCATCGTGTAACTGAAGAAATCCGGGTTGGGATTGGCCAGTTTCATGTCGGTAATGGCGATCACGCGGCGGCCTGCGCGGGCGCGGGCATGGCGCAAAAAGGCCTGTGCCATGCGGGTGGGGGTTTGCGCATTGACGGTCATCGCCTCGGCAAACACATCCGGGTCCATGGCGCGGGCATCGTCATAGCGAAACACCGCGGCCGAATTGACCAATATACGCCAGTCTTCCAGCCGTTGCGCCAGCGCCTCCACCATCGCCACGCCCGCATCGGGATCGGCCAGATCGCAGCCCACGCATTCGGCGCTGGGCAATTGCGCGGCCAATGCCTCGGCATCGGCTCGGCTTTGGCCATAGTGGATCACGACATGCCATCCCGCCGCGCCAAAACGATGAGCAATGCGCGCGCCAATACGCTTGGCGCCGCCGGTGATAAGCAGGGTAGGCCGGGTCATGCCCCCATCAAGCACAAAGCGCGCGATGTGGGAACCCGGCTTGAGGGGAATGCCAGAACCGCTATGCTATGCCTCTGAAAGGAAATGGCGATGCGGTTGGATCTGGTCGATGTCTTTGTGAATGGAGCGCTTTCGGGCAATCCTCTGGCGGTGGTGCATGGGGCCGATGGCATGACGGATGCCACGATGCAGTCGCTGGCCCGTTGGATCGGCTTTTCCGAGACCACCTTCCTACTGACCCCCACGCATCCCGAGGCCGATTATCGGGTGCGGATCTTTACCCCCACACTCGAACTGCCCTTTGCCGGGCATCCCACGCTGGGCAGCGCCTATGCCTGGCGCGCGGCGGGCGGCGTGGCCAAGGGCGCGCAGATCATGCAGGAATGCGGGGTCGGGCTGGTGCCGGTGCGTGTGACGGATGACGGGCTGGCCTTTCGCGCCCCGCCGCTGCGGCGCAGCGGGCCTTTGTCCAAGGCTGAACTTGCCGCCGCTCTGGCGCAATTGCGCCTGTCGCCCGAGGATGTGATTGAGGCCGTGCATGTCGAAAACGGCCCGCCGTGGCAATTGATCCGTCTGCGCAGCGCGCAGGCCGTTCTGGCGGTTTCGCCCGTGATCGCGGCGGATGGCGTGGTCGATCTGGGCGTGATCGGTCCCTCGGACGAACCGGGTGTTGATTGGGAAGTCCGCGCCTTTTTTACCGCGCCAGGCGGCATTCTGGCTGAAGATCCCGTGACGGGCAGCTTTAACGCCGGGGCCGCGCTCCATCTGTATGAAAGCGGTCTGGCCACGGGCGATTATGTCGCGGCGCAGGGGCGCATGACCGGGGCGGATGGCCGGGTTTATGTCTCACGCGATGACGATGGCGTGTGGATTGGCGGGCAGGTTCGCGCGGTGGGCGTGGGGGCGGGTCTGGCTCTTTAGGATGTAGGGCTTTCCTACAATAACCTATATGGATAAATTTCCGTCATCCTCACCCGGAATGATGGAGTTTCCCATGGCCAATCCCAAAATCAGCTATCCCGCCACCTTCACCCCCGCCCATGCCATGGCCTTTGCCAGTGCCGACAACACCGCCGCCACCGTTTCCGCAGGCAATCCGCTGCCGGTGGCGCTGGGCGACGGGGCGCTGGCGGGGCTGGGGGCGATGGGCGATGCGGCAGCTTCTTCCGATACGGCCAGCGTCGGGCTGATCGCGCTGTTCAAGCGCCTGCTGGGCAAACTGCCCGCCGGCATCGGTCAGAAACCCGCCGCCGCCAGCCTGCCCGTTGTGTTGGCCAGCGATCAGGGCGCGATCCCCGCGCTGGTCGATGCGGTCAGCGATGGCGCGACCACCAACGGCAGCGCCACCAGCGCGGCCACCGTCGTCACGCTGAACACCGCCGGTTTTGGCGGGGGCAGCTTCCAGATCACAGGCATCGGCACCAGCAATACCGTGTCTTTTGAACAATCGAACGACAATGCCACATGGATCGCCCTGCCGGTCAATCCGGCCAGCGCCACCACGGCGGCCCCCGTCACCACCGCTACGGCCACCGGCCTGTTCAATTTCATCGCCACCGCCGCCTATGTCCGCGCGCGCGTATCGACCTATGGCAGCGGCACGGTTGCCATCGCCGCGACCCAAAAGCGCAATCGCGCCGTCGCTGACCAGATCGCCGCCGCCGTCCTGACGACGTCGAGCGCGCAAGTCGGCTATACGCTCAACAACACCGGCTATACCGACAGCACCGCCGCTCTTGCCGCCAGCGCCACCTATACCGGCACGGGTCGGGCCACCACCGGGCTCGTTTATGCCACGCGGTTCAAGGCACGCGCCTATGCGGATGCTGCAGGCGCGCTTTATATCGACCAGTCACTCGACAGTGGTTCGACATGGCAGGTGGTGGCCAGCGGGGCGATGGCGGCGGGGACGGCGCTTGACCTGAACGTTGCCATCACCGGGGCCTTTGGCAGCGCGAACCAGTTTCGGGTGCGATGCGTCAATGGCGCGGCGGCGCAGACGCTGCTGCGGCTTTCCTCGGTCTATACCACGGCGTAATGGCCGTCGGCCCGCTCTGGTATCGCGCCGGGGCGGGCTCTATCCACCAAACACCGCGAAAAAGCGGCGATGGTGAAACACCCAAACTTCATCGAAATGGTTGTTTGCCTGCGCGCAGGCCTCCTGCCACCAATCGAGCGGAGGATCGGCCAGCCCCTCGATCCATGTCGTGTTCGACCGGATCAGCAAACCATCGCAGCGTTCATAACGTTTCGCGCATTTCTTGGCGATCAGCCGCGCGATCTCGGCGGCATAGGCATCGGGCGCAATCATCACCGGCGTGGGCGAAACATAGGGCGCCCCCAGCTCGAATTGCCGACAGGTGGTTTCATAGGCGGTGTTGCGGTGGACCAGCGGATTGTCCGCCTCGGTATTTTCAAAGACCAGTTCTTGCCCATGCAGTCGGATCTCGAAATCGGGCGTGGGCTTGCCTGTTTCGGGCAAGAGACGCACCGCCTCGGCATGGCGATGCTGGGCAAAACTGGCGGCCATGAAGGCCTCGCGAAAGGTCTTGCCGCGCTGGCTGCGGATCTCGCACTCGCTGGCCAGATGATGCCCCACCCGACTGGCCAGAGCCAGCATATCGGGCGGGGTCATCCAGCCCCCAACCGGGATCACCCCCACGGAATTATCCCAGAGCAGCCTGCTTTTCCTCAGCCAGACGATCGAGTTCGGCGCGCGACATTTTCTGCGCCGAGGTCTTCAATTGCCCGCAGGCCGCATCAATGTCGCGCCCGCGCGGGGTGCGCACGGGGGCCGAAATGCCGGCTTCGAAGATGATGTTCGAAAACTGGCGGATGCGTTCGGGCGTGCTGCATTCGTAAATCGCGCCCGGCCATGGGTTGAACGGGATCAGGTTCACCTTGGCGGGCAGATTGTACTGACGCAGCAGGCGCACCAGTTCGCGGGCATGCTCGTCGGTGTCGTTCTTGTCCTTCAGCATCACATATTCAAACGTGATGCGGCGCGAATTGGACGCACCGGGATAATCCGCACAGGCCTGAAGCAGCTCTTCAATGCCATATTTGCGGTTGATCGGCACGATCTCGTCGCGCACCTCCTTGGTGACGGCATGGAGCGAAACGGCCAGATTGACGCCGATTTCCTCGCCGCACTGGGCCATCATCGGCACAACGCCGCTGGTGGACAGGGTGATGCGCCGCTTGGACAAAGCCAGCCCATCGCCATCCATCACCAGCTTCAGCGCGCCCTTCACATTGTCGAAATTATACAGCGGTTCGCCCATGCCCATCATCACGATGTTGGTCAGCAAACGACCATCGGGCGAATAGCCGCCCTCATCATCGACCAGTTCGTCGGTCAGCGCGGCAAGGTCGGCCTGACCCGCCTTGGGCCATTCGCCCAGAGCATCGCGCGCCAGCATGACCTGTCCCACGATCTCGCCCGGCGTCAGATTGCGCACCAGGCGCATCGTGCCGGTGTGGCAGAAGCGGCAATTGAGCGTGCAGCCGACCTGCGAAGAAACGCACAAAGTCCCGCGATCAGCATCGGGGATGAACACCATTTCGAATTCATGCCCGTCATCGGTGCGCAGCAGCCATTTGCGGGTGCCGTCCTCGCTGTGCTGCGAGACGACGATTTCCGGACGACCGATCACGAAACGCTCGGCCATCCAAGGGCGCATGGTCTTGGCAATATCGGTCATCGCGTCAAAATCGGTGACGCCGCGATGATAGATCCAGTGATAGACCTGCTTGGCGCGCAGCTTGGCCTGCTTGGGCTCAAGCCCCGCCTCGGCAAAGATTTCGGCGATGCGCGGGCGCGGCAGGCCCAGCAGATCGACGCGGCCATCGGCGCGCGCGGTAATGTCGCGCGCGGTCACAACGGGGTCGATATGGCCCGCAATCGGCATCGACGTGGGCAGGGGAGAATTGGGAAGGGGGGTGTCCATAGCCGCGCCCATAGCGGCGAATCGGTCAAAATGCTACCCTGACGCCTTATCGCCCTGCACAGCCCAGCGCAGCCGCATCAATCGCGGTGGCCGCGCCGGGCAATGTGTATTGATCGGCGAAGAGCCGCCCCGCGCCGTCGCGCGATGAAACGGTCATGATCTCGCCCGAACGCATTGCGGCCACGATGGCGGCCTCCATCCGCGCATCGGCGGCCCATGCGTCGATCCCGCCGCCGGTCAGCCGGTAATGCTGGCCCCCCAGCGACAATTGCGCGCCCGCGCCCGGCTGCATCCGGCGCGAGAGGCGGAAATGGACCTGTCCGCGCACGCCCTTTTTGGGCCACAGGCCAACATCGGCATAGGCGTCGACTTCGGCTTTGGTGGTCTTTTCCGGCATGGCGATGGCATAGCAGCGCGGAATGCCCGCATCGCGAAACGCCCCCCATGCGCCAAACATGCCCAAGGCATCACGGGCATCGGCAGGCGCGGCGCCCAAGGCGAAGAGGCAAAGAAAAAAGGCCGGGCGTTTCATCACCCGGCCTCCTTTAATCATGCGGCGATACCGGATCAATCCAGTTACGTCAGTCCAGTTCCCAGGCCCGCTCGCCATGCGAGGTGATGTCGAGGCCTTCGCGCTCGTCATCCTCGGTGGCGCGCATCGGCATGATCTTGCCCAGCACCATGGCCAGAACATAGGAAATCACCGCCGACCATGCCGCCGTCACGCCCACGCCCACGGCCTGAGCCACGAACTGATGGCCCATCGACCCGCCTGCGGCATATCCCGTGCCGCCCAGCGCCGGGCTCATCGCCACGGCAAGACCGAGCGAGCCGATCATCCCGCCCACGCCATGAACGGCGAACACGTCGAGCGAATCGTCGATCTTCCAACGCTGCTTGACCAACTGGATCATCGCATAGCACACGCAGGCGCCCGCCAGACCAAACACCGCCGCCGCGCCGGGCGCGATCATGCCCGCCGCCGGGGTGACGGTGGCCAGACCTGCCACGGCGCCCGTGGCAAAGCCAACGCTGGTCGGCTTGCCCACATGGGCCGCTTCGATGCCGATCCATACCAGCGCCGCTGCGCAGGCCGCTGTATGGGTGTTGAGGATCGCGCTGGCCGCCGCTGCGCTGCCCGTCAGCGCGCTGCCGCCGTTAAAGCCGAACCAGCCGACCCAGAGCAGACCCGCGCCCAGCATGGTCAGCGCGGGCGAATGGGGCAGCATCAGCGTCTTGGGAAAACCTGTCCGCGCGCCCAGCACCCAAGCGGCCACCAGCGCCGAAACGCCCGCCGTGGTATGGACGACAATGCCGCCTGCAAAATCGAGCGTGCCATAGCCGGTGCTCATCCAGCCGCCGCCCCAGATCCAATGCGCAACCGGCGCATAGACCAGCAGGCCCCAAGCCCCGCAAAAAGCCACGACCCAGCCAAAGCGTGCGCGGTCCACCCAGGCGCCCGCCATCAGCGCAGGCGTGATCGCGGCAAAGCAAAGCTGGAACAGCGCAAAGGTGTTTTCCGGCAGCGTCGTGCCGGCGCGCACCGGCGCCAGATGGGCCAGACCCAGACCCGACAGGCCCCCGATCCAGCCATTCGTCACCGGTCCAAACGCCAGCGCATAGCCCACCAGCACCCAGACCAGCGAGGCCACCGCCGTGATGACGCCCACCTGCACCATCACCGACAGGAAATTCTTGGCCCGCACCAGACCGCCATAGAACAGCGACAGGCCCGGCAGACACATCAACAGCACCAGCGCGCTGGAGATCAGGATCCATACCGTATCGGCGGCATTTGCGCCGGTTGCGGTCTGGGCCAAAGCAGGTGTGGGGCACAGCAAGGCAGCCGCCATAAGGCTGCGACGATGCTTTGCCCAAAGGCCGGTCGGCCGATGGCGCATGGTATGTCTCCTAAGCCAGCGCCATCCGATCCCGGCGCTTTCCTCCGTCAGGCGCCTTAGATGCGAAAGTTTCCTGCGCGCAAGAGCGAAAATGGAGAGTATTTATTACCTGTCGGGCGCTTCAGGGGGCGGGGGGATAGGTTATCACCATCACTTCCCACTCTTTTTCGCCCCCCGGCAGGGCCACGCGGCGCAAATCGCCCAACCCCGCCCCGCGCAGCGCCCGCGAAATCGGCGCCGACCATCCGATCAGCCCCTTGCTGGCATCCTGCTCATCATCGCCGACAAAGGTCAGATGCTTGCGATTGTCATCTTCATCGGCAATTTCCACGGTGGCACCGAACCAGACGCGGCCGCGATCCTCCTGCCGCGCAGGGTCGACCACGCGGCAGGCCTTCATGCGGCGGGCCAGATGGGCCAGTTCGCGGTCGATCTCGCGCATCCGCTTGCGGCCATAGAGATAGTCGCCATTTTCCGACCGGTCGCCATTGCCTGCGGCCCAACTGACGATTTCGACAATCGCAGGGCGTTCGGAGCCCAACAGATGATCGTAACGCGCACGCAGCGCCGCCATGCCCGCAGGCGTGATCGGCGGGCCTTCGCCGGGGGCTTTGGGGGCGGCAGGCTTGGGGGCGGGGCGCATGTTTCTCATGGGCGGGGCATAGGGTCAGGCCTGCGCCCAAGGCAAGGGTTCAGAACGGCAATTCCCCCAGATCGGGCGCGACCCATCCGCGCCGCGCCGCCACGCTGAACAGTGTCTCCCGCCGCCAATAGGCCAGTGGCCAGTCGCTTTTGCCCAGATCGCCTGCCAGCAGGGCGGCGAGAATTTGTGACAAAGGCGTGTCATTCTCATGACGCGCCATCTCGGAGCGCGCAGCACGTAGCGAGGCAATGGTGATCGTTTCATGATAGCCCGAGGTGTCATCATTCACCCCGCCCACTGATTCATTATAGGCGCGGATCGCTGCCCCCATCGCCCGCGGTTCAGCAATTTCAGGACGATAGCGCAAAAGCCAGAGCGCGGCGGCCCAATGCGCGCCATGGGTCCATTGCTCCTTGGGCAGGCGGCGTTCGACCATGCCGCGCGCGATGGCCTCAATACTTTCGTCGTTAAGGGCGCTCGATTCGTTCATGGCACAGGCATGGCATTGCGGCTCGACTGCGTCAAAAAATGGGGATTATGACAGATATTTTGTCATAATCCTTCCGATACTTGGCCGCCGGCCGGCCCTGTGCCGCCTATTTGTGACAATCGGCTGACATAAAAGTGTCATCATAGCGTCATAGTTGACGCCGAATTGTCACATACGGGAATCGCAAAAGTGCAGCGCAACACATTTCATGCCGTGGCCGTGGGGGCGGCCAAGGCGCTTCTGGCCCTGGCGTCGATCACGCCCGCCGCCGCCATGGCCAGCGATGCCCAGCATTGGGAAATCGCCACGGCGACCGCCAATCTGGGTGATGGCTGGCGCGCGTCGGCGGAAAACATCACCCGTTTCAGCCAGACGCGCGGCTTTTACGAACTCGAACAGAACCTGATGCTGGGCCATGAGATCGGCGACAAGGGCGGGCCGCTGGGAATGGTGTTCTACCTCGGCTATACCCATGATCCGCAATATGCCCATGGCAATTTTACCATCATGGAGCATCGTTTCCGCCAGCAATTGAGCTTTGACCGTCTGCTGACGCTGGGCCCGGTGCGGATTTCAGGCCGTATGCGGGTGGAACAGCGCTGGCGCGAGGGGATCACCGGTACGGCATGGCGTTTGCGCCCCTATATCAAGGCCACGATGCCGGTGGTGGGCAAGGTCATGCTGGTGGCCGCGCATGAGAGCTTCATCGACGCCAACCGCAACGGATTTCAGCGCTTGGGTGGAGAGGAGCGGATGCGCAATTCGCTGGGGTTCAACATGCCGCTCAATCGCCGGGTCAATCTCGAACTGGGCTATCTGAACCAGCACGGCTTTGTGCCGGGCGGCAAGGATACCAATGACAATGCCGCGACGCTGGAGATCAAGGCGAATTTCTGACGACTTGCTCAAGGCGTCCGGGGCGGGCAAACCGGACGCCATGCTGCAAACCTATCTTGCCTATGGCCAATGGGCCAACCGGATCCTCATTGATCGCCTGACCGACCTGCCGGACGCGGTGCTGGATGCGCCGCAGCCGGTCGTGTTCGGCTCAATCCGGCGCACCTATCACCATCTGCTGGTGATCGCGCAGGTCTGGCAGGCGCATCTGCTGGGCCGCCCCCATGGCTATACCAGCCGCGATCCCGGCCATCCGCCGCCCATGGCGCAGATCGGCGCGGCGCTGGCGGAACTGGATGCATGGTTCCTTGATTACGGCGCTGGGCTGAAACCCGAGGCGCGCACGCAGGTGGTCCATTTCACTTTCATCGGCGGCGGGGATGGCGCGATGACGCAAGAGGCCATCCTGACCCATATCGTCAATCACGCTACCTATCACCGGGGCCATATCGTTGCCATGCTGAACGGGGCGGGGATCAGCATGGCGAACAGTGATATGCCGGTTTTCCTTACTGCCCCGGCCTGACCGGCTGGACCACCGGCGATGAGGTAAAGCTCGGCTGCGGCCCATAGCTGGGCGCGGGCGTCCCCACCGGCATCCCTGACGGAGCAGGCACCCCCATCGGCGCAGGCATGACCGCAGGTGGCGGAGGCGGGGCAGGGCGCGGGTCCTTCAGATAATGGCTGAGCGGATTGGCGCCCTTATAGGCCGCATGGTCGGGATACATTGCCTCGTAAGTGACGGCGTTTTCCAGCACATGGGCGACATAGGATCGGGTTTCGCTGAATGGGATCTTCTCGATCCATTCGACCCATTCCGGCCCGCCCGGCATACGCGGATCACCGCGTGATGCGATCCATTTGTTCACATTGCCCGGTCCGGCATTATAGGCCGCCACCGCCAGCGGATAGGACCCGCGATAGGAGGACACCAGCCGCTGGAAATAGGCATTGCCCAGCGTGGTGTTATACAAAGGATCGTCGATCAGCGCCTGTGTCGATGAAGGCAGGCCAAGCCGCCGCGCCTGCTCGGCCGCCGTTCCCGGCATCAATTGCATCAAGCCGCGCGCGCCCGTGCGCGACATGGCGTTCTGGCTGAACTGGCTTTCCTGGCGCGAGATGGCGTGGATCCATGTCCAGTCGCTGCCCGGAGGCGTTGGGGTGATGGGGAAAGCGGAATCGCGGAAATTGTTAAAACCTGCGTTCTCCGCCGCCTGTCCCACGATCACCGCCAGATCGCGCCGACCCAAGGCGCGAGCCAGGTCGGCCACCAGTGTGAAATCGGCCTCGACCTTGGCCTGATTGGCGATTTCGCGGAAAAAACGGATCGTGGTTTGCCATTCGGCATCACGGGCCACTTCGCGCACGGCCTGAGTGATCGGGCGGGCGGCAAAGTCGCGGGCCTGCGCATGGGTGGGCGCGGCTCGGCGTCCGTCGTGCAACGGCGGGATCGGCAGGCCCAGACGCTCCAGCGCCAAAAGCCCGTGGAACTGATCGGGGAATTGCGCGGCCCAGCGGTAATATTCAAACGCGCCATTGGTCTGCCCCACGCTGTCCAGCGCTCGGCCTGCCCAGTAATAGCCCTTGGCGCGGGTCATGGGGGTGCGTGCCGCATGGGCGTAATTATAGAACAGTTGCGCCGCCCCTTCCGGGTTGCGCAATTGCCAGAGCGCGGTGGTGCCCCCCAGCCACATCAGCGAGGTGTAATCGTCGCGCACGCCAAAGGCCATTTGCGCGATCTCGCTGCCCTCGGGGAAGCCTTCGGTGGCGCCTTGCGCGATGCGCAGCGAATCGGAAGGCCCGCCCGCGCGCGCTGCGGCCAGCAGCACCCCCGTCCAGCGGCGCGGATCGAGCGCCGGGCGCGCCAGCGGCGGGCGGGTGGCCAGCAGGCTGGCGGCCTCGGCCCCGCGCCCGCGCCGGATCAGATAGCGCGCCCGGTCCACCAGATAGCCCGGATCGGAGAGCATTTCGGGCGTGGCGGCCATCAGCGCCGGAGCAGAGGCCGGAGTTGGGGCTGAGGGAGCAACAAGGCCGGGATTGGCCTCGGCGGTGATACGGGCCATTTCGGCCTGTTCATCGGCAGTGCGCGCGGTGGCGGCAACCTGTTCAATCGCATCGGGGCCGACCATCGGGGTTTCCACCCCCGCGCCCTGCTGTATGGCCAGACGGGCCTGCGCCACGGCCCAGCGGGTCTGCGATGCGCGGGTCAACGCGCGCGCGGCCTGCGCGGTCGATCCGTCCCAGAGCAGAGCCTCAAGCCGCGAATCATGATCGGTCTGGGCGAATCTGTCGCCCCAGCGCGAGAGAATCGCCGCCTCAGCCGCATCGCTCATCGCCCCGCCGCGCCATGCCGCGCGGGCCATATCGGCCGCATCGCGCGCCCGGCCCTCGGCCGCCAGCGCCAGCGCATATTGCGCGCGCGCCGGATTTGTCAGCGGGGGAAAGCGATCGAACAGTGCCACGATCCGGGCCGAGGATACGTTCTGGATCGCCAGCGATTTTTCCGCCGCGCGGCGCAAGCTCTCCTCCAGAGGAAAGCCCGGCCATGCCAGCACAAAGCCCGCATAGGCGTCAAAGCCCTGATTTTCCGTGCCGATCAGCGATTTCCACCGGGCAATGGCCGGAGCCACAGCGCCCGGCGCGCTGGCTTTCAATTCGGCGCGGGCGCGGTCCCATTCGGCGCCCTCCTGACATTGCGCAGGCACGGACAGAACCGCCATCGCCAGCAGAGCCAGCGAGGCTATCCGGCGCCGACGGCGCGCAGAGGTGGATTTCGAACGGGGCATCATGGTGCTGGACACGATGGCCTATGGCTCCTTATCAGGCGTTGCGATAGTAGGCGCCGGCCCATGGCGCGGCAGGCGTAATGCCATGCCGCCTATAGGTGGGCGATGAAAGAGGATAAAGTCGATGTTTTCCGGTTCCATACCCGCTCTGGTGACACCTTTTCGCGATGGAGCGTTTGACGAGCCGACTTTCCGCCGTTTGGTGGACTGGCAGATCGAGAACGGTTCGAGCGCTTTGGTGCCTTGCGGGACGACGGGGGAAAATTCCACCCTGTCGAATGCCGAACACCACCGCGTGATCGAGGTCTGCATCGAGCAGGCCGCAGGGCGCGTGCCGGTGATCGCCGGTTGCGGCAGCAATGATACGCAAAACGCCTTGTTGCACATGACTTTTTCCAAGAAATGCGGGGCCGCCGCCGCGCTGCTCGTCGCGCCCTATTATAACCGTCCTTCGCAGGAAGGGTTGCTCGCCCATTTCTCCTATCTGGCCGAACATATCGACCTGCCGATCGTGCTGTACAATGTGCCGGCGCGCACCGTCACCGATATCAAGCCGGAAACCGTGATCGAACTGGCGCGTCGATTCCCGCAGCGGATCATCGGCATCAAGGACGCCAGCGGCGATCTGTCGCGCGTGACCGATCACCGCATGGGCATCAGCAAGGACTTCTGCCAGCTTTCGGGCGACGATGAGCTGGCGCTGCCCTTCAGCGCGGCGGGCGGGGTCGGCTGCATTTCGGTGACGGCCAATGTCGCGCCGCGCCTGTGCGCCGATTTTCAGGCGGCCTGCGCGGCGGGCAATCTGGCCGAGGCGCGCCGGTTGAACGATCTGCTCTATCCGCTGCACTATGCCATGTTCGAGGATGCCTCGCCGGGACCGGTGAAGTATGCCTTGTCCAAGGTGTTCGAAGGCTTTGGCGCGGAGCTGCGCTTGCCGCTGGTGCCTTGCAATGAAGGTGCGCGCAAGGCGGTGGATGCGGCTTTGGTGCATGCCGGGTTGGTGAGGTGATTTAATCCGGCGGGCGTTTAAGGCGCCTCCGGCGGGCAAAGGGTCTTGACCCTTTGCAATCCCATGAATGGGTTTGGGCGGCTTCGTTGCGTGTGCAGCGGGGCCGTCTTTTTTGGCCTGCGGCGCGGGGATGATCGGGCCGCAGGCTTTTTATTTGAAACGCTGCGTCCGACACTTTGTCGTCGAACCCATGGCGCAACGCAGACAGTAATGGGAGCGCGAGGTCTAGACCCTCGCATCTTTACCCCTTTCTTACACACTTGTGTAATTCACTAACATTCGTTATCATCTCCCTCACGCCGCCAAAGAGCGCGAATCCAAGAGAGAGGAGCAGATAATGGCCACCATCACCCATGACGCGCTGGAGGACCAGCAGCGGCAGGCGCCTGCCCTGATCCGCTATCTGGCGCCGGGGGATTTCGTCACCCGCCGCTATGTTCGCGCGGGGGCAGAGATCAACACCGGCGAATATCGCGATTACGAGGCGGTGGTGCGAGATGGCATGCCGATCCGCGATCACTTCGCCTTTGACACGCATGGCTTCATGATCGGCAAGGGGGCCAGCGCGGTCGAGGATTTCTGGAACCGCGACGAGGTGAACGAAAAATATCACGCCGAGGCCGCGCAGATCATTCGCAACCTGACCGGGGCCGACCGGGTGGCCACGCAGGGTTGGATGATCCGCACCAGCGCTGATCTTTCGACTCGTGCGCAAGAAAAGACCGAAAATTATCAACATGCCGGTGGCATTCAGCCCCCCGCGGGCGAAGCCCATGTCGATTACAATACGCTGACTGGCCAAAAGGCAGCGGCCCGGATGCATGAACAGCATTTCGGATCGCGCGATGGCTATCGCCGCTTCTGCTGTGTCTCGCTGTGGCGTACCTTTTCGCCCGGGCCGCAGGATTGGCCGCTGGCGGTGTGTGACGGGCGTTCGGTGGCTGATTCCGAGGGCGTCTCAAATACGCTCTTCGTGGTCGATGAGTTCCCGGTGGGCGATGCTCTTACCGCGCCGGTGGAGGGCGAGGATCAGATGATCGCGGCCTATATTTTCCGCCAAAATCCGGCGCATCGCTGGTGGTATTTTTCGAATATGAGCCGCGATGATGTGCTCTTGTTCAAATTTCACGACAGCGATCACGCCTGCACCTGGCGCTGTCCGCACACGGCCTTTCACGACACCAGTCTGCCCGGTGTCCAAATTCGTGCGAGCATCGAATTGCGCGCGGTTGCCTATTGGGATTGATGGTCGATCTTGCTCTTCGCGATGCCCAAAAGGGCAATAAACTCATCGCTAACTATTGGCGAATCTGGGCTTTTGATCGGGCCTTAGTGGATCACATGGTAGCGATGGGGTAAATTTGGTTTTACGACGAATTCTCAACTATTGTGCGAAAAATCCGAACGGTTCCTGAATAAATTACCCCTTATAGAGGGAAAACAGGTTAAACAGCTTGATTTCCCAACGAATGTGGAATTGCCAAGGGGCATGTCGGAAACGCGCCAGACTTTAGAACAGCGTCGCAATCGCAATTATGAGGAAACACACCGCCAGCTAGTAGAGCGGGCGGTGGGACTGATAGGGCGCGATGGTGTCGAATCCTTAACCGTGGCAACGCTTGCGCGTGATGCCCGAATGAACCGTTCGACGGTATATTATCATTTTGACAGTCGCGAATCATTGTTGGCGGCCGCCAAGGAATGGTTCGGGGCAAGATTGGGCGAAATGATGGTCGCGCCCGGCGATTCGCAAACATGGCTGGAAAAGGCCGTTCATTCTTCGCTGAGCAACCCCGAATTGATGCATGAATGGGTTATGGATCTGGTCAATGACACGCCGATCCATCGCAATTTTCCCCGCTGGGACGATCTGGTTGAACTGGCTTCGCGCTCGCCCCAAGTGGTGCGCCATGAGGATGGCAAGGGCGGGCCTTCCGCCGCTCTGCCTCAGGACGCCGAGATCTGGGCCACGATGCTGCTGGCCAGCGTGGTGATGGCGCCGCGCGTGTTCCGCGTGGCGGTCCGCCCCGATCAGGAAGTCGAGCTGGTGTCGCGCCATTATGCGCAATTGCTGCGCAGGATGTTGCAGTCGACCCCGCGTGCCGCAAGATAAGGGATGGGTGCGCCATGAATTGCGACAGATTGCCTTGCGCTTTCACTTGGCGTTCAGCCAGACGCTGGTTATAGGCCAATCCATGTCTAAGCCCAGCATCAGCCTGTCGCCGCGTGTTGTCCTCCTTGCCTGTGCCGTTGGCGCGATGGCGATCACCGGCGGTTGCGCCGGGCGGGGCAAGAAGCCCAAGGATACCGCCTATGTCGCGCGCGACGTCGATTCGCTCTATCTGGAGGCGAAGAAGCGTCTGGATCAGGGCGAGGACAAGACCGCTGCGGCCCTGTTCGACGAGGTGGAGCGTCAGCACCCCTACAGCCCCTGGGCACGCCGCGCACAGTTGATGAGCGCGTTTTCCTATTATTCGGCGCGCGATTACGCCAAGTCGGTGCAGTCGGCGCAGCGCTTCCTTTCGATCCATCCGGGCAACAAGGACGCGCCTTACGCCTATTACCTGATCGCGATGAGCTATTACGAGCAGATCAGCGACGTCAGCCGCGATCAGAAGATCACGCTTCAGGCGCTCTCGGCGCTTAATGACGTGGTGCGCCGCTATCCCAATACGCGCTATGCCACCGATGCGCGGCTCAAGGTCGATCTGGTGAACGACCATCTGGCCGGCAAGGAAATGGATATTGGCCGCTTTTACGAGCGTTCGGGCCGCTGGCTGGCCGCCGACATCCGTTTCCGCAATGTGATCGACAAATATCAGACGACCAGCCACACCGCCGAGGCGCTGTTCCGTCTGGTGGAAACCAATCTGGCGCTGGGCATTCCGGCTGAGGCGCAGAAATACGCCGCCGTGCTGGGCGCGAACTATCCGGGCAGCGAGTGGTATGAGAAGGCCTATGCGATGATGGGCAAATATGCCCCCGGCACCAAGGTCAGCTGATCGTTTGAAACGACGGTTTTGCAAAGGCCCGCGCCCGCAAAGGCGCGGGCCTTTTGCGTTGAAACGCCGGGGGAGGGGCATATCTGTGTAAGACACCGTGGAATGTCTAACCCGGTGATTGACATTTTCTTCGGATGAGCGCTGTTATGCCGCCGCCATGCTATCGCAGAAAACCCGCTATACGATCCGCGCGCTTCAGCACCTGGCTGACCTATGGCAGCAGGGTCCGATTCGGCTCGACGCGATTGCCGAGGCGCAGAATATCCCGCGCAAGTTCCTCACCGTGATCCTGTCGGAAATGGTGCGCGAAGGGCTGGTGATCAGCCATCGCGGCCGCGAGGGCGGCTATGAACTGGCGCTGGCGCCATGCGATATCCGCTATGGCGACATCATCCGAATTACGCGGGGCAGTCTGGCGCTGGTGCCCTGTGCGAGCCGGTTTGCCCACGAACACTGCGCCAATTGCCTGCCCGAGGTTGATTGCCGCTTGCGCGGGCTGATGCTAGCCGTGCGCGACGAAATGGCCGCGATGCTCGACCGGCTGACTTTGGCTGACCCGATTTTGGTCGAACCGCCCTTTGCCGACCCGCCCGAAGAATCCCCGGCCGAGGCTGCGGAATAGGGACTTACCCTAATTGGAGCCCAAGCCGCGATGGTTCATACCGACGGCGAAGGGCTGGTCCGATATGAGCGAATTGCGCAAGATTACCGCGCAGGATCAAGGTGAGCGGTTTGATGAAGCCGCCAACGCCCAATTGGCGCGTGATGTGCTGGAAGCGCAGAGCGCGGCGCCCCGGCTGCTGCTGCATCCTGATGGGCCCGAGTTGCTGGACGTCCATCAGGACGACCGCGCCATCCATATCGAACACTGGCTCATCATGGGCGTCTGGCTGACCACGATTGTGGTCTCGCTCTGGCGGTTCCTGCTTTGAAAGCATAGACGCGCCGCTTTGCTTCGGCTAGAACGCCTAGCGAACATGCTTAGCCATCTTTCCATTCGCAACATCGTGTTGATCGAGGCGCTTGATCTGGCTTTCGCGCCGGGCCTTGGCGTGCTTACGGGCGAGACGGGGGCGGGCAAGTCGATCCTGCTCGATGCTCTTGGCCTGATTCTGGGTATGAGGGCCGATAGCGGGTTGGTGCGCGCGGGCGCCGATCTGGCCAGCGTGACCGCCTCGTTCGAGCCCGGTGCGCTGCATGACGCGGTGGCGCAAACGCTGGCCGATGCGGGCGTGGAGGTGGAGCCGGGCGAGCCGATCCTGATCCGGCGTCAGATCAAGGCCGATGGCGGCTCCAAGGCCTTCATCAACGATCAGCCTGCCAGCGTGGCCCTGCTGCGCGAGGTGGCGCCCTATCTGGTCGAAATTCATGGGCAGCATGATGATCGCGGGCTGGTCAATCCGCGCGGGCATCGGGCCTTGCTCGACCGTTATGCGCGGGTGGATACCGCCGCGATGGAGGGGGCGTGGAAGGCCTGGGGGCATGCCGAGGCCAAGCTGGCCAAGACGCGCGCCGGCATCGCCAAGGCGGCTGAAGATCGCGAACTTTATCAGGCGCATGTGGCCGAACTGGAAGCTCTTTCGCCTCAGGCGGGCGAGGAAGAGGAACTGGCCGGCGAACGCGCGACGATGCAGAAGGGCGAGCGTCTGGCGGGCGATCTGGCCGCGGTGCAGCAGGTGTTTGCCGGATCGCATTCCCCGCTGGCCGAATTGCGCGTTGCGGCGCGGCGGCTTGATCGGATCGCGGGTGAACATGCCTTGCTCGAAGAAGTGCTGGCGGCGCTCGACCGGGCGATGATCGAGGCCGACGACGCCGAGGACAAGCTGAACCGGGCGCTCGATGCGCTGGCGTTTGATCCGCTGGCGCTGGACCGGGTGGAAACGCGCCTGTTCGACCTGCGCGCGGCGGGGCGCAAGCATAGCTGCGCGGTCGAGGAATTACCCGCCAAGCTGGAGGAAATGCGCAGCGCCTTGAGCGCGATTGAGGGCGGCGAGGCAGAGGTCGCCGCGCTGGAGCAGGCGGCGGCCAAGGCGCGCGCGGCATGGCTGAAACTGGCCGAGGCGGCGAGCAAGGCGCGCAGCGAAGCGGCGCTGAGGCTGGATGCGGCGGTCAAGGCCGAACTCGCGCCGCTGAAGCTGGATGCGGCGCGGTTTCGCACCGATGTGGCCCGGCTTGATGAAGCCCAGTGGGGGGCATCGGGCATGGATCGCGTCGAATTCATGATCGCCACCAATCCCGGCGCGGATTTCGCACCGCTGGCCAAGATTGCTTCGGGCGGTGAATTGTCGCGTTTTATCCTCGCGTTAAAGGTCGCTCTTGCCGAAGAGGGTGGGGCGGCCACGATGATCTTCGACGAAATCGACCGGGGCGTAGGCGGCGCGGTGGCGCAGGCCATTGGCGAGCGTCTGGCGCGGCTTGCCTCCACGGGGCAGTTGCTGGCCGTGACTCACAGCCCGCAGGTCGCGGCGCGCGGGGGGCAGCATTACTTTATCGCCAAATCCTCCGATGGGTTGGTGACGCGGACGGGGGTTGTTCTGCTTGATGGCGGCGGGCGGCAGGAGGAAATCGCGCGGATGCTGTCGGGCGCGGAGATTACGCCTGAGGCCAGAGCGCAGGCGGATCGGTTGTTGGAGCGGGTTTAGAAGGGTTTTATGCCTCCGGCGGGCAAAGGGTCTTGGACCCTTTGCAATCCCGTTTTTGGGGTGCTTGGTTTGCGGGGTGGCGCTAGGAGGTTGGCAAGCCTGCGGCGCGGAGAGCTTACGCCAAAAGCGCCGCAGGTTTTTAATTTCAAACGCTGCGTCCGACCTCATCCGCTGAACCCATGGCGCAACAAAGGCAGTAATGGGAGCGCGAGGGTCTAGACCCTCGCATTTTCAACACTATCTACCTTTCCATGCATCCCCTCGACCGCCCCTTCTGGACCGCCCTCAACACCCGCCAATCGCATCTCGCCCGCTGGAACCCGGAGCGGATGGCGGCGCGAATCGACCCCGATTACGGCCCCTTCGCCAATGCCGCGCCGGGGCATAATGCCGCGCTGGCCGATCTGCTCACCGGGCCTGAGGATGAAATCTGGCTGGTCGAACCGGGGGAAGTATCTGCCCCCGGCCTGATCGCCAAACTGACCGCGCCTTTGGTGCAGATGGTATCGCAAGACCCGCCGCCAGAGGCTGACTTCACCGGGATTGTCCCGCTTGATGAAACCCATGCCGATCAGATGGCCGCGTTGGCCATCGCGACGAAACCCGGCCCTTGGGGGCCGAAGACCCGCCTTTACGGGCAATTTTACGGCCTTTTCGATGGCGAGCGCCTGATCGCTATGGCGGGCGAACGCGCGCGCCCCGGCGATGGCTGGGCCGAGGTCAGCGGAGTTTGCACCGATCCCGACTATCGCGGGCGAGGGCTGGCGCGTCGGTTGATCCTGCGGGTGATGGCCGGTCTGGCGGAGCGGGGAGACCGGGCCTATCTGCATTCATGGGCGGGCAACGCGGGGGCAATCGCACTTTATGAACAACTCGGTTTCGCCATTCGGCGCCCGATGGTGGCGAGCGTGCTGACGCTGGGCTAAGAGGTGGGCATGACTACGTCCCCATCCTTGCCGAATGAAGCTGAAGCCGCCAATGAACTGATGCGCCTTGCCCGCAAGATCAACCGGGCGAACAAGGCCTATCACCTCAATGACGCGCCCGATATTTCTGATCCGGAATATGACGCGCTGGTGCGTCGCAATGCCGAGCTTGAGGCGGCCTTTCCGCATCTGATCCGCCCCGACAGCCCGACCAACAAGGTGGGCCATGAGGTCGCCGCCTCGCCGCTGGGCAAGGTGGCGCATGAGGTGCGGATGATGAGCCTCGATAATGCGTTTTCTGATGAGGAAGTGGGCGAATTTACTGCGCGCGTGCGGCGGTTTTTGAACCTTGCCGAGGACGTGCCAGTGGCCTTTACGGCCGAGGACAAAATCGATGGTCTCTCGCTCTCGCTGCGCTATGAGCAGGGCAAGTTGGTGCGTGCGGCCACGCGCGGCGATGGGCAGGTGGGCGAGGATGTGACGGCCAATGTCGCGCATATCCTGGATATTCCTCAGGAATTGCACGGCGAGGCGCCCGAGGTTTTCGAGATACGCGGCGAAGTCTATATGGAGCGCGCCGCCTTTGCCGCACTGAACGAGCGGCAGGAACTGGCGGGCGACAAGACCTTTGCCAACCCGCGCAATGCGGCGGCGGGGTCTTTGCGGCAAAAGGATGCGCGGGTCACGGCCTCACGGCCTCTGCGCTTCCTTGCCCATGGCTGGGGCGCGGCCAGCAGCATTCCGGCGAGCAGCCAATGGGCGATGATGGAGCAGATCGCGGCATGGGGCGTGCCGGTTTCGCCATGGCTGCGGCGCTGCGAGGATCTGGCACAGATGTTCGAGCATTATCGCAATATTCAGGTACAGCGACCTGATTTACCTTATGAAATTGACGGCGTGGTTTATAAGGTCGATGACTTCGGCCTTCAGGACCGCCTCGGTTTCGTGGCCAAGGCGCCGCGCTGGGCCATCGCCCGAAAATTCCCCGCCGAGCAGGCCGAGACCACGCTGGAGGCCATCGACATTCAGGTGGGCCGCACGGGCAAGCTGACTCCGGTGGGGCGTCTGGCGCCGGTGCTGGTGGGCGGCGTGACGGTGACGAATGTGACGCTGCACAACCGGGATGAGATCGCGCGTCTGGGCGTGCGGATCGGCGACCGTGTGGTGTTGCAGCGGGCGGGCGATGTGATCCCGCAGGTGGTGGAAAACCTGACCCGTGAGGTTGAACGCCCTGCCTTCGACTTCCCCGATCATTGCCCGGAATGCGGCAGCGAAGCTGTGGCCGAGGAAGGCGAGGTCGATGTGCGTTGCACCGGGGGTCTGATCTGCCCAGCTCAGCGGACCGAACGCCTCAAGCATTTTGTCAGTAGAGGCGCGTTAGATATTGAAGGATTGGGTGAAAAAACGATTCAAGAATTCTTCAACCTTGGCTGGCTGGAAAGTCCGGCGGATATTTTCCGCCTCCGTCGCCGCCGTGCCGATATTGTTGGGCGCGAGGGGTGGCAGGATAAGTCTGTGGATAACCTGTTGGCAGCCATTGAGGCCAAGCGGCAGCCCGATGCGGCTCGGCTGTTGTTTGGTCTCGGCATTCGCCATGTCGGTGCAGTAACGGCGCGCGATTTGTGCAAGCGTTTCGTGACCTTGCCTGCGCTGCGCGAGGTGGCGCAAAAGGCCAACCAGTTGCGCACCGACGAAGATGCGGGCGCGGCTGATTTGCCCGAAGTGGCCGATGCGCGGGCCGAACTGGTGGGGATCGACGGCATCGGCCCCGCTGTGGTCGAGGCGCTGGGCGATTTCTTCCACGAGGCGCATAACGTGGCCGTGTGGGAGGATCTGCTCAGCGAGGTCAGCCCGCCCGATTATGTCGTGGAAACCAAGGCCAGCGAGGTTGGCGGCAAGACGGTGGTGTTCACCGGCAAGCTGGAAACCATGAGCCGGGACGAGGCCAAGGCGCAGGCTGAACGGCTTGGTGCGCGTGCGGCGGGGTCGGTCAGTGCGAAAACCGATCTGGTCGTGGCCGGGCCGGGGGCGGGGTCCAAGCTGGCGCAGGCCGAGAAGCTGGGCATTGCCGTTATTACCGAGGCGGAATGGGCCGAAATTGTCGCGCGGGCGGGGTAAAGCTCCGCTTACAAAATCTTACACACGAAAGCTTTGGCATTCCCCGGCGTTAGGATAGGTTCCCACCCGTCTCATAACAGGTGGGGAGTATCAGATATGTCGAAGGCGTGGATGATCGCGGGCGCTCTGGCGCTGATGGCGCCGGGCGTCGTTTTGGCGCAGGGCAACAAGGCGGCCATCGCGGCGGCTCTGGCCGACAAGGATCGCCCCGAGGCCGATGTGTCGCGCGATGCCGGGCGCAAGCCGGGCGAATTGCTGGCCTTTGCCGGGGTGAAGCCGGGGATGAAGGTGGGCGAATTGCTGCCCGGCGGCGGCTATTTCACGCGCCTGCTGTCCAAGGCGGTGGGGCCCAAGGGTGTGGTCTATATCTGGATGCCCGCCGGTACGCCGCCTGATCGTCTGGCGCGACTCGATCCGATCCTGAAAAACCCGGCCTTCGCCAATGTGAAACTGGTGTTGGGCGAGCAGATCGCGCCGCCCGAAAAGGTCGATCTGATCTGGACCACGCAGAACTATCACGACCTGCACCACACCGGCAAAAGCCCTGAGCCGACCAATGCGGCGGCGCTGGCAGCGCTGAAGCCGGGCGGGACCTATCTGGTGAGCGATCACGCGGCGAAATCGGGTTCGGGCACCACGGATACGGACGCGCTGCATCGCATCGACCCGGAACTGGTCAAGGCCGAGGTGGTCAAGGCAGGGTTCAAATTTGCCGGGGAAAGCAAGGCTCTGGCCAATGCAGAGGACGATCACACCAAGAAGGTGTTCGATCTGCATGACAAGACGGATCAGTTTTTGCTGAAGTTTACCAGGTAAAGGATTTTGCCTCCGGCGGGCCAAGGGACTCGCCCCTTGGCAATCCCGTTTTGGGGTGGCGAGAGATTTGCCAGATTGCGTAATGATTTTGGAAAGCCTGCGGCGCGGAGGCCTTATGCCGGATAGCGCCGCAGGCTTTCAATTTCTAACGGGGCGTCCGACACCCATTGGCCAAACCCATGGCGCAACGCATAAAGTCATGGGAGCGCGAGGGACGAGTCCCTCGCATCATCCTTTCACCACTTCTTCGACCACTCCGCCAAAGCCCCGACCTGCGAAGCATGCACCCGCGCAAAGCTCCGCTTGCGCAGCCACAGGCTTGACCAGTCACCCGAAACCATCCGCGCGGCAAGGCGCATCCCTGCGCGGCGACAGGCCGCGCGCACCTGCGCCTCCTGCGTTTCCAGCAGGCCCGCCAGCAGCAGATGCCCCCCCGGCACCAGCGATTTGGCGAAATCGGGCGCCAGCGAGATCAGCGGCCCGGCAAGAATATTGGCGATCAGCAGGTCATAAGGCCCGCGCGCCTGCAGCACCGGATCGTCCATGCCATCGGCCACGACCATTGTGACCTCGCCCGCGCGGGCGCCCATGGGAAAGCCGTTGACCGCGCAATTATGCTCGACCACGCCGACGCAGGCAGCGTCAATATCGCTGGCCGTGGCATAAGCGCGCGGCCACAATTCCAGCGCGGCAAAGGCCAAAAGGCCTGTGCCGGTGCCGATATCGGCGACATTGCGCGCGATCACACCCTGATCCTTCATATGGCCCAGCATGGTCAAACAGCCGGCCGTGGTTTCATGATGGCCGGTGCCAAAGGCGCGACTGGCGGGAATTTCAAAGGGGATCAGCCCCGGCACAGGTGCATGGTCGGGCGTGTGGACGCAGAATCGCCCCGCCACGATCGGTTCGAGACCTTCCTGGCTGGCCGTGATCCAGTCGATGTCCGGCAGACGTTCGAGGATCAGTTCCGGAGTCGTATCGGCAAATAGCGCGACGACGGCATTTTTATCTGCCTCGTCCGGTTCACGAGGCAGATAGGCCTCCAGCACCCATTCCTCTGGCTTGTCCTTGGCCACTTCGCAGCCCGACAGCACGATCTCGAAATCCCAGTCAAAAGCGTCCTCATGCGCGATCAGCGCCGCCTCGATCTGTTTGCGGGGCCCGAAAACGGTGATTTTCCAGTTTTCGGTGGATTCAGGGCTGTCATTGGCGTCGGTCATGTCCGCGCAGATAGGCGCAAGGCCCGCCCGTGCCAAGTGGGCGCGAAAATGACCCGCGTGTTACCATTCAATTGCGACTTTAGCGGCAATGCCTCATTGTGAAGCTTGCACGCGACAAGGATTTGGCTAAGGGGTTCTTCGCGCGGGACTGTCCCGCAACGCAACATGAACCAGCCCAAGGGGGATTCGTCGCAATGGCTCAAGCCTCGCAAGCCCGCAAAGCGCGGCCGCTTTCACCGCATTTGCAGATCTGGCGCTGGGGACCAGCTATGGCTGTCTCGATTTTGCACCGTGCCACGGGCAGCGCCGCGTCGTTTGCCGGGCTTGGCCTGCTGCTTTGCTGGCTGGGCACTCTGGCTGCCGGTCCTGACGCCTATGCGCTCTTTTTGGCGCAGGCTGGCACCTGGTATGGCCGTATCGTGCTGATCGGTATCAGCTGGTCGGTCTTTAATCACGCCGTTTCGGGTGTCCGTCACTTCCTGCTCGACATTGGCGCGGGCTTTGAAGTGAAAAGCAACAATTTGTGGTCGGCGCTTTGCCCGGTCATTGGCATATTGCTGACGGCGGCCTTCTGGGCCTGCCTGCTGGCCCGTTAAGGGGATTGGAAGATGGGTAACGGAACTTCCGTAGGCCGCGTCCGCGGTCTTGGCTCGGCCCATTCGGGCTCGCATCACTGGCTGCTCCAGCGCTTCACCGCCATCGGTAATCTGGTGCTGACCAGCTGGCTGGCGGTCTCGCTGATGGCGCTGCCGAATTTCTCTTACATCACGCTGCGCGACTGGATCGTCAGCCCCGTGACCTCGACCGGTCTGGCGCTGTTTGTGATCAGCACCTTCTGGCATGCGCGCCTTGGCCTTCAGGTCGTGGTGGAAGACTATGTTCATGAGGCCGGCGCCAAGTTCGCCGCCATGACCGCGCTGAACCTGGCTGCCTTTGGCGGCGCGGCCTATGGCCTGTTCAGCATCCTCCGTCTCGCGCTGGGAGCATAAGATAATGTCCGCGCCTGCTTACAAGATCATCGATCATACCTATGACACCGTGGTTGTCGGCGCTGGTGGCTCCGGCCTGCGCGCCACCATGGGTGCTGCCGAAGCCGGTCTCAAGACCGCCTGCATCACCAAGGTGTTTCCCACCCGTTCGCACACCGTGGCGGCGCAGGGCGGCATCGCGGCTTCGCTCAAGAACAACACGCCCGATCACTGGACCTGGCACATGTACGACACCGTCAAGGGGTCGGACTGGCTGGGCGATCAGGACGCCATTGAATATATGGTGCGCGAGGCGCCTGCGGCCGTTTACGAACTGGAGCACGCTGGCGTGCCCTTCAGCCGCAACGCCGATGGTACGATCTATCAGCGCCCGTTCGGCGGCCACATGCAGAACATGGGCGAAGGCCCGCCGGTTCAGCGCACCTGCGCCGCGGCCGACCGTACCGGCCACGCCATGCTCCACGCGCTGTATCAGCAGTCGCTCAAGTATGACGCCGACTTCTTCATCGAATATTTTGCCATCGACCTCATCATGGACAATGGCAAGTGCGTTGGCGTGATCGCCATCTGCCTCGATGACGGTACGATCCATCGCTTCCGCTCGCATGCGGTGGTGCTGGCCACGGGCGGCTATGGTCGTTCGTATTTCACCGCCACCTCGGCCCATACCTGCACCGGCGACGGCGGCGGCATGGTGCTGCGCGCGGGCCTGCCCTTGCAGGATATGGAATTCGTGCAGTTCCACCCGACCGGCATTTACGGCGCGGGCGTGCTGATTACCGAAGGCGCGCGCGGCGAGGGCGGTTACCTCACCAACGCGCAGGGCGAGCGTTTCATGGAACGCTATGCTCCCTCGGCCAAGGATCTGGCATCGCGTGACGTGGTTTCGCGTTCGATGGCGCTGGAAATCCGCGAAGGCCGAGGCGTTGGCCCGCATGGCGACCATATCTATCTGCACCTCGATCACATCGATCCCAAGGTGCTGGGCGAGCGTCTGCCGGGCATCACCGAAAGCGGCAAGATCTTTGCCGGTGTCGACCTGACCCGCCAGCCTTTGCCGGTGGTGCCGACCGTTCACTACAATATGGGCGGCATTCCTTGTAACTATCACGGCGAAGTCGTGACCATCGGGCCGGACGGCAACCCTGACCATGTGGTTCCGGGCCTGTTCGCGGTGGGCGAAGCGGCCTGCGTCTCGGTCCATGGCGCGAACCGCCTTGGCTCGAACTCGCTGATCGACCTTGTGGTGTTTGGCCGCGCAACCGGCCACCGTCTGAAGGAAATCGTGAAGCCCGGTCAGGCGCACGGCGAACTGCCTGCCGACTCGGCCGATCTGGCGCTGACCCGTCTGGATCACTTCCGCCATGCCAAGGGCGGCAGCTCGACTGCGGAAATCCGCACCGAGATGCAGCGCACCATGTCGGGCCACGCCGCCGTGTTCCGTACCGACGAACTGATGGCGGAAGGCAAGACCAAGCTGGCCGCCACCTATGACAAGATGCAGGACATCGCGATCAAGGATCGCTCGCTGATCTGGAACTCGGATCTGATCGAGACGCTTGAACTCGACAACCTGATCTCGCAGGCTTCCGTCACGCTGCATGGCGCCCACGCCCGCAAGGAATCGCGCGGCGCGCACGCTCACGAAGACTTCCCCGATCGCAACGATGGCGAGTGGATGAAGCACACCGTGGGCTGGTTCGACGGCTGGGGCGGCAAGGGCGGCAACGTCAAGCTCGACTATCGCCCGGTCCACGAATACACGCTGACCGACGATGTAGAATATATCAAGCCGAAAAAGCGCGTTTACTAAGACGCCGGTTTCGGATTGAGATGCAAAAGAGCCGGGGGCGAGGAGCCTTCGGCTTTTTTGTTTTTGAAAAAGGGTTGAATGCGAGGGTTTAGACCCTCGCGCTCCCATTATTGTATGCGTTGTGCCAAAAGTGCGGCCAATGGGTGTCGGAAGCAGCGTCTGATATTGAAAGCCTGCGGCGCTAATCAGCCTGATACTTCCGCGCCGCAGGCTTTCGAAAATCATTACGTAACCTGGCAAACCTCCCACCACCCTCCAAATGGGATTGCAAAGGGACAAGTCCCTTTGCCCGCCGGAGGCACCTCTTTCTTAAAAATCACCCCGGCCTAGCCGGATAGCCACACCCCCTCTGCAACCCCACACCTTTCAAAAAGGCCCGCCGTGCAAACCCGGCATAGATCGCCTGCTGCAACGCTCGGTTTTCGGCATTGGCGCCGCTGATCTCGCGCACGATGCCGCGAAAGGGCAGGATACCGCCGACCAGATCCTGCGCCACCTTGCCGGGGATGACCTTGCGTCCGCTCCGCTGTGCGGCATCGACATCCTCGCCCAACACGGCATTGAGTTGCCCGACCTCTTTTTGCAGAGCCGCGCAGCGCTTCATGCCCGCCAGACCATAGGGCGCGGCCTGAGCGCGCAGCAGGATGCCGGGCACCGCCTTCTTGCGGATATTGAGGTCACTCAGCGGCGTGGTGGCGACATCCTCGACGCTGGGCGCGGCGCGGGTGACGGGAGGCGGACTTTTGGGCTGGACGCTCTGGGGCTGAGCGTCTTGAGCGTGCAGCACGCGCGGTGTGGCCATAATGGGGACCAGCGCTATAGCGATCAATCGGCAAAGGGTCATCGGCTTTTGTCCCGCTCATCATTCCTCTCACAAGGTGAAATGCGCGAGACGGCAAATGGTGGCGTCAGCCCTTCATCGCCGCGAAAGTATCGCATTTCGCCGGATCGCCGCTCTCCATGCCGCGCCGCAGCCATTCCATCCGCTGGGCCGAAGTGCCATGAGTAAAGGCGGCCTCGACCGGCGCGCGCCCCGCCGATTTCATCAGCGTATCATCGCCGATCTGATGCGCGGCATTCAGCCCGCTTTCCATATCGCCCTTTTCCAGCCGGTCGCGGTTGCGCGCGGCCCAGACCCCGGCATAGCAATCGGCCTGAAGTTCGAGCCGGACAGAGAGCGAGTTGGCGGCGTCAGAATTGCGCTCTTGCTGCGCCTGAACCTTGGCCGATGTGCCCAGCAGGCTCTGGATATGATGGCCATATTCATGGGCGATCACGTAATCGCGCGCAAACTGGCCGGTTGCGCCCAATTCGGTGTCCATCTGCCGATAGAAGTCGGTGTCGAGGTAAATCCCATGATCGGCGGGGCAATAGAACGGCCCCATCGCGCTTTGCGCCGCACCGCAGCCCGAGGACCCGCGCGACGAATAGAACACGAGGCGAGGGCGGGCGAAATTATGCCCGCGCCCTTCGAACAATCCCCGCCATGTCTTGTTGAGCGAGGATAGGGCGTTGCAGCTCTCCCGGCTTGCCGCATCCACGGTGCAACTGCTGGCCGCATCGCTGCCGCCGGCCACAGGGCGCTGCGCAACGGGCGCGCCGATCTGGCCACCGCCGGCAAGGCCCAGCACGCTGAGCGGATTGAAGCCGAGCATCCATGCGCCCACCATCAGGACCGCAATCGTGCCGATCCCAAGTCCGCCGCCGCCCAGTTGCAGCCCCTGACCGCCTCCGCCAAAGCCGCCCCCCAGACCACCGCCGCGTCCGCGCTGATCCTCAATGTCCACATCATTGGGGTCGAAATCGTCAAGCCGCATGAAACTGTTCCTGTCCTCGCGCCCCTAGATCGGGATTTTCCCCCAGCCTTGCAAGCGCGCGATGATGCGTGGAGGCAACTTTCGGAATTTTCCCCATTTTGGCGTCATCGCCGGTCTTGCGGGGCAGGGCGTTCTGTGTAGGCTGAGCCATGATGACACGAGGCCGAGTAGCGACAGACAGCAGGAGGCGGCGCAGCATTTTGCCGCCCGCGGTCGCGTTCCTGGCCGTTTTTTGCGCCATGCCCGCCGCCGCCCGCACCGACAGCAAGAGCGAAAAGCAGATCGAGGCGCAATTGCTCGATCATATCCGTGTGCTGGCCAGTGATGATTTCGGTGGGCGCGAACCGGGCACCGATGGCGAGGCCAAGACCTTGCGCTATATCGGGCGGCAATTGTTCGACATGGGGCTGGTTTCGGGCACGAATCAACCGGCCAACCCTTGGTATTCGCCGGTCAAACTGGTCGCGCGCGAACCGGCGGGCAGCGTGGCGCGCTTTTCGCGGCGCGGGCGTGTATTGCCCTTTGATCAGGATCAGGCGCTGTTGCTGACCTCTGGGCGGCGTTCGCTGGTTCAGGGGGCGCCGCTCTATTTCGTGGGCCGGGGCAATGTTGTGCCGCCGCGCGCGGAGCTGGCAGGACGGGTGGCGCTGTTGCTCGACGATCAGGGCGGGCTGGGGGCAAGGGAGGCGCCCTATGGCCCTGATGCTTCGCTTCGGCAGAACGCTTTGCTGGCGGGCGGGGCGGCGGCCGTGGTCACGGTGCTCGATGGTCAGCGCACGCTGAACGGCGTGGCCGAGCGGCGGCGGCGTCAGGGCTATGCTCTGGCCAGCGAGGCGCTGGGCGGCGATATGGAGGGCTTCCTCTCGCCCGAGGGGCTGGAGCAGGCGCTGGCGGGCGTGCCGGACAATTTGGCCAGCCTGCGGCGTGAGGCGGACAAGCCTGACTTTGCGCCCCATCTGCTTGACGTTTCGGCCAGTTTCGAGGCGACCACGCGCGAAACCACCATTCGCACGCATAATCTGATCGGGCGCATTCCGGGGCGTAAGCCGGGGGCCGGGGCGGTGCTGCTTCTGGCTCATTGGGACCATTTCGGCCAATGCGCTAGCCCGCCTGCCGAGCATCTGATCTGCAACGGTGCGGTGGATAATGCCAGCGGGGTTGCAGCCTTGCTGGAAGTGTCGCGGCGGTTGATGAAGGTGCCGGGCGGGATGGAGCGCGATGTCATCGTGCTGTTCACCACGGGCGAGGAAATCGGCCTGCTGGGTGCGGAGGCTTTTGCGGAAAATCCGCCGCTGCCGCTGAAAAATATCGTGGCGGCGTTCAACATCGATTCGGTGGCGATTGCGCCTGCCGGGACGCCGGTGGGGATAGTAGGGCGCGGGATGACGGTGCTGGACACCGGCATCGCCACGGTTGCGCGCGAACAGAAGCGCAAGCTGTCGATGTCGGATGAGCCCAATCGTTATATCCGCCGTCAGGATGGCTGGGCGCTGATGTCGCATGATCTGCCCGCCGTGATGGCGACCAGCGCCTATGGTGATCTGGGGCGGCTCGAAAAATATTTCGACAGCGATTATCACCGGCCCCAAGACGTGGTGAAGCCGGGCCTTGAATTGGGCGGGGCGGCCGAAGATGTGGCTTTCCATGTCGCATTGGTACAGTATTTTGCCGATACGAAACGCTTTCCGGCCACGGTGGTAACAGGAACCCGCTGAACCTTTCGCAGGCTTGAACGGGTGGTTCATTGACGGCCCATCGGGCCGGGCATATCCATGGCAAGTCGTAACCTGCGACGATGGAGGGATTGTATGAAAAAGCTGCTTTTGCCGATGGCTCTGATGGCTCTGGTTGCGCTGCCCGCCAGCGCACAAGCTGAACAGTGCCGCAACGCCAAGGGTCAGTTCGCCAAGTGCGGTACGCCCGGCGCGATGCCGTCCAAGCCCAAAGCCGGGCCTGCGATGAAGCCCGCCGCGCCCGCCATGAAACCTGCGGCGCCCGCGATGAAGCCCGCTGCCCCTGCCATGAAGCCTGCCGCCCCGGCGATGAAGCCTGCCGCGCCCGCCATGGCCCCGGCCAAGAAGGCGCCGTGCAAGGACGCCAAGGGCAAATTTATCAAATGTGCGGCCTAAACGGTTGACGCATCCCGGACGGGATTGAGGCAGCGCGTCGGGTCATTCGCCCGGCGCGCTGTTTTGCTTTGAAATTGCCGGATTTTAATGGCTGTAGTCAAAAATATATGGTGAATTGTTAACCAGTGTTGGTCATTCTTTTTAATCAGTAGTTATACGAATCATTGCCCAACGAAACGTGTCGCCGTCGATCGGGGAAAAGAGGTTGCCATGAAGTTTTATCTTGCCACCTCATTCATTTTTCCGCGCTCGCTGCGGATGCGGATTTTCTTCCTCTGCTTTGTCGCCACACATGTGCCGCTGCTGACTTATACGGTCTGGGGGCTGACCACGGGGCGGATTGCGGCTGCGGCTTTCTGGCTGTTGCTGACGGCAACGGCGGTGGGCACGGTGCTGGCGTTGCTGGGCATCGGGGCCTTGCTGGCGCCGATCGAGAAACTGGCCGATGCGCTTGACACGCAGGATGAGGAAGAGGGCGGCGAGGGGGCGGTGGATCTGTCCCGAGCGCAGGATCTCATTCAACGGCTCTATAATGGCGTTCACCGCGCGCGTCGTTCGACCGACAAAACGATCCGCGATCTGGATGTGGCGGCGAATGAGGACATGCTGACCGGCATCCTCAATCGGCGCGGTTTCATGAAGAAGGTCAATGCCTTGCCTGCATCGCAGCGCCACGGCTGCTTTGCCATTCTGGATATTGACCACTTCAAGCGGGTCAATGACGAAATGGGCCATGACGAGGGCGACCGGGTCCTGCGCGCGCTGGCGGGGCGTTTGTCGGAACAGACGCGGCGGGCCGATATTGTCGCGCGCTGGGGTGGCGAGGAATTCGTGGTCTTTTTCAACGGGGTGATTGAGACGGAGGCCTGCTGGGCGCTTGAGCGGATCGCATGGCGGATGCAGGGCGATCCGATTGGCCGGATCGATGATCGACCGATTACTTTTTCGGGCGGCGTGTGTCGCTGGGTCGAGGGCGATCTGACCGGCTCGCTGACCCATGCCGACGAGGCGCTTTACGAAGCCAAGCGCAACGGGCGCGATCAGGTCTGCACGGCGGTGGCGCTGACGCCTGCGCGATAAAATCGCCCCGCGCGGCGCGCAACAAAATCGCAATGTCATGAAAACAGCTTAAACTCCCCTCTAGCCCTTTGCGCCATGCTTGTTTACATGGGCCGCCACGAATCGATGGGCGGATTCATCAAACGCCCTTCAGCATGGGAATTCAGCGTGGCGATCATGGACATCTCTCTCGGCCTTACCTTCGACGACGTGCTGCTGCGTCCTGCCGAAAGCGACATCGTGCCCTCCATGGCCGATACGCGCACTTGGCTGACCAAGGGTATTGCGCTTAACATTCCGGTGATCTCGTCCGCGATGGACACCGTGACCGAGGCCGACATGGCCATCGTCATGGCGCAGATGGGCGGCATTGGCGTGCTGCACCGTAATCTGACCATCGAGGAACAGGTTGCCGCCGTGCGCGCGGTCAAGCGCTTTGAAAGCGGCATGGTGGTCAACCCGATCACTGTCGGCCCCGACGCTACGCTGGGCGAGGCGCGCGCGATCATGCAGGCCAACCGCATCAGCGGTATCCCCGTGGTCGAGGCCAGCGGCAAGCTGGTGGGCATTCTGACCAACCGCGACGTGCGCTTTGCCGACAATGCGGCCCAGCCGGTGCGCGAATTGATGACGCATGAAAACCTCGCCACTGTGCGCGCGGGCGTCAATCAGGAAGACGCGCGCAAGCTGCTGCACGCGCGCCGCATCGAAAAGCTGCTGGTGGTGGACGATGCCTATAAGTGCGTTGGCCTGATCACCGTCAAGGATATCGAAAAGGCCGTGACCTATCCGGCCGCGACCAAGGATGCCGCCGGGCGTCTGCGCGTGGCCGCTGCCACGACCGTGGGCGACAAGGGCTTCGAGCGCACCTCGGCGCTGATCGAGGCGGAATGCGATGTGGTGATCATCGACACCGCCCATGGTCATAACCGCGATGTCGCCCGCTCGGTTGAGCGCGTGAAGAAGCTTTATCCCCATGCGCAGGTGGTGGCCGGTAACGTCGCCACGGCCGAGGCGACCAAGGCGCTGATCGACGCGGGCGCGGATGCGGTCAAGGTCGGCATCGGGCCTGGCTCGATCTGCACCACGCGCATCGTGGCGGGCGTGGGCGTGCCCCAGCTCACCGCGATCATGGAAGCGGCCAGCGCCGCGCGCGAAGCGGGCGTGCCGGTGATCGGCGATGGCGGTCTGCGCACATCGGGCGATGCGGCCAAGGCTCTGGCCGCTGGCGCATCGACGGTGATGGTCGGCTCGCTGCTGGCAGGCACGGAAGAAGCGCCGGGCGAAACCTTCATCTATCAGGGTCGCGCCTATAAGGCCTATCGCGGCATGGGCAGCGTCGGCGCGATGGCGCGCGGCTCGGCTGACCGCTATTTCCAGCAGGACATCAAGGATCAGATGAAGCTGGTGCCTGAAGGCATCGAAGGTCAGGTACCGTATAAGGGCCCGGCCAAGGATGTGATCCACCAGCTGGTCGGCGGCGTGAAGGCGGCGATGGGCTATACCGGCTGCGCCACGATTGAGGAGCTGCGCACCAAGGCGCGCTTTGTCCAGATCACCAATGCAGGGCTCAAGGAAAGCCATGTTCACGACGTGACCATCACGCGTGAGGCGCCGAATTATCCGACGCGTTGAGTTAGGTTTGCCTCCGGCGGGCAAAGGGTCTCGACCCTTTGCAATCCCATTATGGGGATGATGGGGGCTGGATTGTGCGATGATTTCTGAAAGCCTGCGGCGCGGAGAGCTTGCTCCACAAAGCGCCGCAGGCTTTAAAATTTGAACGGGGCGTCCGACACCCAGCGGCGAACCCGTGGCGCAACAAAGACAGTAATGGGAGCGCGAGGGTTTAGACCCTCGCATTTAAACTTTCTTCAAAACCCCAAAAGGCGAAGCCCACCCGACATGACCCCCCAAGCCCGTGTTCAGGCCGCGATTGAGATCCTTGACGAGGTGATTGCGGCGGCGCGCAGGCAAGGCGCTCCGGCGGATCGGATCATCACCGAATGGTTCCGCACGCGCCGCTTTGCGGGCAGCAAGGACCGGCGGGCGGTGCGCGAACTGGTTTACGGCGCGATCCGCGCCTGCGGCCCGGTTCCGATCAGCGGGCGTGCGGCGATGCTGCGCGTGGCGCAGGGGGATGCGGGGCTGAGCGCGCTGTTCGATGGCGGGCGTCATGCGCCTGCGCCGATTGATCCGCTGGAGGAAGTGGCGCAGGGCGGGGTCGCCCCGGACTGGCTGGCGCAACGTCTGGCGGCGGGCGGGGTTGCGGGGGCGGAGGCTCTGGCTCTGCTGGACCGCGCGCCTTTGGATGTGCGCGTCAATGCGCTCAAGGCGGATCGCGCCTCGCTGGCTTTGCCGGAAAGTGGCGAGGCTCTGCTGGCCCCGCAAGGATTGCGTTTTCCCGCCAACACTCCGGTTGAGGGCTGGGACGCCTATGCGCAGGGGCAGATCGAGGTACAGGACGGCGGCTCGCAACTGGTATGCGGCGCGGTCGAGGCGCAGCCGGGCGAGACGGTGATCGACCTGTGCGCCGGGGCGGGGGGCAAGACTTTGGCTCTGGCCGCAGCGATGGGCAATCGTGGGCGGCTGATCGCTTGCGATGTGGACCGGGCGCGGCTCTCGCGTCTGGCCCCGCGCGCGGAAAGGGCCGGTGCGCTGATTGCCGAAACGATCCTGATGAACCCGAACCGTGAGGTTGAGGCTCTTGCCCCGCTGATGGGGCAGGCCGATGCGGTGCTGATCGACGCGCCTTGCAGCGGGACCGGCACTTGCCGGCGCAACCCGGAGGCGCGCTGGCGGCTGACCGAGGTGGAACTGGGGCGGATTGCGGGCATCCAGTCGCGGCTGCTCGATCTGGCGGTGGGGCTGCTCAAGCCGGGCGGGCGGATCATTTTTGTCACCTGCTCGCTGCTGGACGAAGAGGGCGCGGATCAGTTCGCCGCTTTCCTTGCGCGCCATCGCACGATGCGCCCGGAGCCCATCGACATGGCTGCTGGTGAAAAGCGGGGGCAGGGTATCCGTTTGTCCCCGGCGCGTGACGCCACCGATGGCTTCTTTGTTGCGCGCGCCCGCTTGTTGTAAGCGCAAGGCTTTGGTAGCAAGATTGTCATGTTCGAAGCCTCCCCTGATATTCGGCGGTTTCGCCCCGTTTCGGCCAAGGAAATAGTCATGCGTTTTGCCCCCGTCTCGGCTGCCCTCTCGCTGGCTCTGGCGGTGGCGGCCAGCAGCAGCCATTCGGCCCCGGTCGAGGTGCTGGACCCGCGCGCGGCGGTGCTGGAGGAAGCCGGGCGCGTGGCGCTGAACGCGGGCGAGGTGGACCGGGCAACCGATGCCTATGAGGCCGCGTTGGCGATTCAGCCCGGTTCGAGCCGGATCACCATTTCGCTGGCGCAGGCCGCGCGGATGCAGGGAATGCAGGGCAAGGCGCTGCATTATTACCGCACCGTTTTGAGCCGCGATCCGCAGAATATCGACGCCATGGGCGGCGAGGGCGAGACGCTGGCCGAAAAGGGCGCGGTGGAAAAGGCGCGCGAGAATCTGGCCAAGATCGAAAGCATGGGCGGCAAGGGCAGCGAGGCGGCGAACCGTCTGGCCGCCGCCATCGCCAAGGGCGCGCTGCCCAGCGCCAAAGTGGCCAGCACGGCGGATGTTGCCGCCAAGCCGACCCCTCAGACCAATTAAATAAGCGCGCGGAATTCTTCCAGCACGGCGCGATAGACGCGCTTTTTGAACGGCACGATCAATTCGGGCAGGTGATCGGCCTCGGCCCATTTCCATGCGTTGAATTCGGCCGGATTATGCGCGTTCAGGTCGATGTCATCGTCATGGCCGTTAAAGCGCATCAGGAACCAGTGCTGACGCTGGCCGCGATATTTGCCCTTCCACAGCTTGCCGATCAGATGATCGGGCAGATCGTAGAGCAATTCCTCGCGCGTTTGGGCCAGAATTGTCGCATGAGCCTCGCCCACGCCGGTTTCTTCGGCCAATTCGCGAAAGGCGGCGGCGCGCAATTCCTCGCCGGGGTCGATTCCGCCCTGGGGCATCTGCCAGAAATCGCCTTCGCCATCGACTTCGCTTTCGCGCTGGTCGATTCGGCGGCCGACGAAAACCCGGCCATGGGCATTCACCAGCATCACGCCAACGCAGGGACGATAGGGCAGGGAAGCAAGATCGGTCATGGGGTTAGGCAGGCTTTCATTGTTGCAGGGCGGCAGGATAGACGCCTTGGCCGCGCCTTCAAAGGGGAAAAGGTGAGGGCGCGGGGCAATAGAATCGCGATTGCCGCTTGACTAGAGCCCGCAACAGGTTTTGGGCAATTAGAACAGGTCCGTGCGCATGTGGGCTCTTTGGGCGGCGTTAAGGATTGTCGGCCGGATAACGCATCAAAAACCAACGATGCGTTTTTGTGCTGACAGTTTTTCTCGATTGCACATGCGACGCCGCCGCGCCAAGGGCGATCACCTTCGGCGCGAAAGCAGCAGCGGTTCGGGCCGGGTATGGAAGGACGATGATGGCTACTGTTCTGGAAGCGGGCGCGAACGAAGGGCGTTCGACTGACAACACACCCGAAGCGGTGGTGGTGCGTTTTGCGGGCGATTCGGGCGACGGCATGCAGTTGACGGGCGGGCAGTTCACGCTCTCGACCGCGCTGGCGGGCAATGATCTGGCCACGTTCCCCGACTTTCCGGCGGAAATCCGCGCGCCTCAGGGCACGCTGTTCGGCGTTTCGGCCTTCCAGATCAATTTCGGCAGCACCGAGATTTCGACTGCGGGCGACCAGCCCGACGTGCTGGTGGCGATGAACCCCGCCGCGTTGAAAACCAATGTGCAGAGCCTCAAGACCGGCGGCCTGATCATTGCCGACTCGGGCGAGTTCAACAAGCGCAACCTGGAAAAGGCCAAGTATGAGAGCAACCCGCTCGAAGACGGCAGCCTGGCCAAGTGGAACCTGCTGGCTTTTGACATTTCCAAGCTGACGCTGGAATCGGTCAAGCCTTTCGGCCTTGGCAACAAGGAAGCGCTGCGCTGCAAGAATATGTGGACGCTGGGCCTTTCGCTCTGGATGTTCGATCGTCCGCGCCAGCCGTTGATCGATTGGCTCAACACCAAGTTCGCCAAGAACAAGGTGCTGGCCGACGCCAATATTGCGGCGCTGAACGCGGGCCATGCTTACGGCGAGACGGCCGAAATCGGCGGTCAGGTCAAGAAGCTGCATATCGAGGCCGCGCCCCAGACGCCGGGCCTCTATCGCACGATCACGGGCGCGGATGCCATCAGCCTTGGCCTGATTGCCGGTGCGCAACTGGCCGAACTGCCGCTGTTCTTTGGCGGTTATCCGATCACGCCCGCCTCGGCGATCCTGCATAATCTGGCCAAGCTGAAAGAATTTGGCGTCACGACCTTCCAGGCCGAAGACGAAATCGCCGCTGTGGCCAGCGCGATTGGCGCGTCCTACGCCGGTTCGCTGGGCGTTACGTCTTCCTCGGGTCCTGGCATCGCGCTCAAGACGGAAGCCATCGGCCTTGCGGTGATGACCGAGCTGCCGCTGGTGATCGTGAACTCGCAGCGTGGCGGCCCGTCGACCGGCCTGCCCACCAAGACCGAACAGTCGGACCTGTATCAGGCGGTCTATGGCCGCAATGGCGATACCCCGCTGCCCGTTATCGCCGCGCGTTCGCCCGCCGATGCGTTTGACTGCGCGATTGAGGCCTGCCGTCTGGCGGTGCAGTTCATGACGCCGGTGATGCTGCTGACCGATGGTTATATCGGCAATGCCGCCGAACCGTGGAAGGTGCCGGACCCCGAGGGCTTCACGCCGTTCCCGGCCAAGTTCCTTGAGGAAAACAACAATCCCGAGGGCAAGGTTCTGCCCTATAAGCGCGATGAAAATGGCGTGCGCCCCTGGATCAAGCCGGGCACCCCGGATCTGATGCACCGTATCGGCGGTATCGAGAAGGCGCCCGACACCGGCGACCTCGATTACTCGCCCGCCACGCACCAGTTGCAGACCGACGCCCGCAAGGCCAAGGTCGATGGCATCGCCAACCACATCCCCGCGCAGGAAGTGTCGCAGGGGACGCAGGGCGGCAAGCTGGCGCTGGTCGGCTGGGGCAGCACCTATGGCGCGATCCATCAGGCCGTGCGCCGCGCGCGCGCCAAGGGGCTCGACGTGTCGCACATCCATATCCGCCACGTCTGGCCGATGCCGACCAATCTGGGCGATCTGCTGCGCAGCTATGACAAGATCATCGTGCCCGAAATGAACACGGGCCAGCTCAAGACCGTGCTGCGCGATCAGTATCTGGTCGATGCGCGTCCGCTGAACAAGGTTTCCGGCCAGCCCTTCACCATCGCGGAAATCGAAGCCGCGATTGAAGCTGCTCTGGCGTAAGGGGTAAGATCGATGAACGAAATGACCGCCATCAAGACGACCCTCAAGGACTGGGAATCGGATCAGGAAGTTCGCTGGTGCCCGGGCTGCGGTGACTATGCGATCCTGAAAGCGGTGCAGCGCACGCTGCCCGAACTGGGTGCTGACCCGGCCAAGACCGTGTTCGTGTCGGGCATCGGCTGCTCCAGCCGCTTCCCCTATTATGTGTCGAGCTATGGTTTCCACACGATCCATGGCCGTGCGCCTGCTTTCGCCACGGGGCTGAAGCTGGCCAATCCCGAACTCGACGTCTGGCTGGTGACGGGCGACGGCGATGGCATGTCCATCGGCGGCAACCACACGATGCACTTCCTGCGCCGCAACATCAATTCGCAGATCCTGTTGTTCAACAATGAGATCTACGGTCTGACCAAGGGCCAGTATTCGCCCACCAGCCGCGAAGGCACCAGCAGCCCGACCACTCCGTTGGGCAGCGTGGACCGTCCGATGCAGCCTTGCGCCTTTGCGCTGGGTGCGGGCGCTCGTTTCATCGCGCGCGGTTTCGATACGTCGAAGAATCTGGGCGAAGTGCTGAAGGCGGCTCATGCCCATCAGGGCGCGGCTTTCGTGGAAATCTTCCAGAACTGCATCGTCTATAACAAGGACCGCTTTGCCGACTTTACCGAGAAGGCCGTGGCTGACACCCGCCAGCTCTGGCTGAAGGATGGCGAGCCGATGCTGTTTAACAAGGGCACGCAGGGTCTGCGCCTGAACACCGATCATCTGCATCTGGAAATCGTCGATGTCGTCGATGGCGATTGGCAGGCCGCGGGCGTGCTGGTGCATGACGTCAAGAACCGTACGATCGCGCATATGCTGGTCGAATTGCCGATGGCGCTGTTTCCGGTCGCTCTGGGCGTGATCTATGACGATCCGCGCCCGACCTATGAATCGGCCCTGCTGGGTCAGGACGCCGTGGCGCGCGAAGGCAAGGTGGCCAACCTCGCCAAGCTGCTCGCCAAGGGCCAGACCTGGACGGTGCAGCCGGAGGATCAGGGGCCTTTGTCGGGAGTTTAAGGGTAAGGGCCTCCGGCGGGCAAAGGGTCTTGACCCTTTGCAATCCCGTTACTGGTTGACCTTTGCAGCGTTTGAAATTGAAAGCCTGCGGCGCCTTTAGCTAAGCGCCGCAGGCTTTTATTATTTCATCGCCCTATCGGGCCCACCACCCCACAATGGGATTGCAAAGGGTCCGAGACCCTTTGCCCGCCGGAGGCAACTTTTTCCAAAACTTCCCCTTCTACCATCTTCCCAACCGCGCCCCACTTACTACCCCCAACCGATGACCCAACCCATCCTCCTTTGGTTCCGCCGCGATCTTCGCCTTGCCGATCAGGCGGCGGTGATGGCGGCGGCGCACTCCGGCGCGCCGGTGATCCCGGTCTATGTGCTGGATGATGAAACGCCCAAGCACCGCAAATTAGGCGGGGCATCGCGCTGGTGGCTGCATGGCTCGCTCGAAAGCCTCGCGCGGGATTTGGAGGCGCTCGGCAGCCGGTTGATCCTGCGGCGCGGCGCGGCGGCGGAGGTTTTGGCGCAACTGGCGGCTGAGACGGGCGCGCGGGAAATCCATGGGTTGCATCATTACGAGCCGTGGTGGCGCAATGCCGAAAAAGCGATCAGGCGCAAGGGTTTGGACCTGCACCTGCATGACGGCAATTTTCTGATCCCTCCCGGCAGCGTGACGACGGGGGCGGGGACGCCCTATCGCATTTACACGCCGTTCTGGCGTCAGGTGCAATTGCGGATGCCGCCCGCAGAGCCTAGACTCGCGCCCGCAAAAATCCCCGCGCCTGAGGCTTGGCCGGCCAGTGATGCGCTGGACGACTGGGCCTTGCTGCCCACCCGCCCCGACTGGGCGCCGGGTTTCCGCGCTGAATGGACCCCCGGCGAGGGCGGCGCGCAGGATCGCCTCGAAGCGTTCCTCCCCCGCTCAAACCTTTACGAAGAACGCCGCAATCTCCCTTCGCGCCCCGGCACCAGCCGCCTCTCGCCTCATCTGGCCTTTGGCGAGATCAGCCCTGCAACCCTGTGGCATGCGGCGATGGATCAGGGCGGCTCGGTCGATGTGTTCCTTTCCGAACTGGGCTGGCGCGATTATGCGCAGAATATCATTGCCGAATTTCCCGATTACGGCGCCCATTCGGCCAAGCCCGATTTCGAGGCCATGCCATGGCGCGATGCCCCCGATGAGTTGAAGGCATGGCAGACGGGCATGACCGGCTATCCTATCGTGGACGCGGGAATGCGCGAATTGTGGGTGTCGGGGTGGATGCACAATCGGGTGCGGATGATCGTCGCCAGTTTCCTCATCAAACATCTGTTGATCGACTGGCGTCATGGCGAGCAATGGTTCTGGGATACGCTGGTCGATGCCGATTATGGCCAGAACGCGGTCAATTGGCAGTGGTCGGCGGGATCGGGCGTGGACGCAAATCAGTTTACCCGCATCATGGCCCCTCTGACCCAAAGCCCCAAGTTTGAGGCGGGCGATTATATCCGCCGCTGGGTGCCCGAACTGGCCGATCTGGATGAGGGCGAGATCCACGATCCCACCCCGATCACGCGCCGTCGCTGCGCCTATCCGATGCCGATTGTCGGCCACGTCGAGGGGCGCGAAAGAGCGCTGGCGGCCTATAGGATGATGAAGGGATAGAAAAACAGGCGCGACCGGTCGGGGGTTCGTGGCGAGGGGCATGTCCACGAACGGCCAGCAGTCGCGCCTGCTATAGGGCTCGGGCAGCAGCGCTTCGCACTAAATACGCTATGCCCGGTCGCTGATAGATATCCGCGACACAGGCATATTCGCAAAATGCAATGAACTATCCGTTGCTGATCTTAGTTAATGGTGATCCGGTGCGGGCTGGCGAAATCCTGCCCGATCAGCTCGACCACCGCATCGGCCACGACCGCGGGGTCTTTGACACTCTTGGGATCTTCGCCCGGATAGGCCTTGGCGCGCATCGCGGTGCGGGTTGCGCGGGGATTAACAATCGCCACCTTCACCGAGGAAATATTCGCCACCTCCTGCGCATAGCAGTCGAGCAGGACCTCCTGCGCGGCCTTGGTGGCAGCATAGGCGCCCCAAAAAGCGCGCGGCTGAGTCGCCACCGTGGTGGTGATGCCGATCACGCGCCCGGCCTCGCTCTTGCGCAGCAGGCGATCAAACGCGGCCAGCAGCGCCTGTGTGGCCAGCAGGTGGGTCGAAACCGCCTTGCCCAGCGCCTTCTGGTCAATATCGACCACCGGCATCAGCGTGGGCAGGATGCCCGCATTGACCACCATCACGTCCAGCTTGCCCCAGCGCCCCGCCACGGCCTCGGCAAGGCGCGTGATGGCATCTTGTTCGAGCAGGTCCATCGGGGCGATGGTGGCGGTGCCGCCCGCCTCGTGGATCGCCTGCTCGACGCCTTCCAGCGCCTTCACATCGCGGCCCGTGATGATGACATGCGCACCCGCCGCGGCCAAAGCCTGCGCCGTGGCCGCGCCGATCCCGCGGCTTGCGCCGGTGACGAGAGCGATCTTGCCGGACAGGTTCATCGGTTAGGCCTCGGTCTCGCCCGCCACCGCATCGGCGTCATAGTCGGTCAATTGCGTCGGATATTCGCCGGTGAAGCAGGCGTCGCAGAATTGCGGGCATTTCGCATTGCGATCCTGCTGGCCCACGGCGCGATAGAGGCCGTCGATGGAAACGAAGGCCAGGCTGTCGGCCTGAATGTAATCGGCCATCGCTTCCAGATCCATCCGCGCGGCCAGCAGCTTGCTGCGCTCGGGCGTATCGACGCCATAGAAGCAGGAATGGTCGGTCGGCGGGCTGGCGATGCGCATATGCACTTCGCTGGCGCCCGCATCGCGCATCATCTGCACGATCTTGAGCGAGGTGGTGCCTCGCACGATCGAATCGTCGATCAGCACGATGCGCTTGCCCGCCACCAGCGCGCGGTTGGCGTTATGCTTGCGCTTTACCTCGGCATGGCGCTTGCTGTCGCCCGGCTGGATAAAGGTGCGGCCGACATAGTGGCTGCGGATGATGCCCAGTTCGAAGGGGATGCCGCTTTCGGCGGCATAACCGATGGCCGCAGGCACGCCCGAGTCCGGGACCGGCACGACCAGATCGGCATCCGCAGGCGCTTCCTTGGCCAGTTCGACGCCGATCTGGCGGCGCGACTGATAGACCGATTGCCCGCCCAGAATCGAATCGGGGCGGCTGAAATAGACCTGCTCAAAGATGCAGGGGCGGGGGGCCGGATCGCCAAACGGGCGATGGCTGGAAATCACGCCATTGTGATCGACCACCAGCAATTCGCCCGGCTCGACCTCGCGCTCGAAATCGGCGCCTACCACGTCGAGAGCCACGGTTTCGGAGGCAAACACCACCGAGCTGCCGATGCGGCCCATCACCAGCGGGCGGATGCCCAGCGGATCGCGGCAGGCGATCATGCCCGCCGGCGTGGTGCAGATCAGCGCATAAGCGCCCTCGATCAGGCGCAGCGCATCGACGAAACGGTCGAGCAGCGTGGGATAGCGGCTGGTGGCGACAAGGTGGATGATGACTTCGGTGTCAGAGGTCGACTGGAAAATCGAACCCTTATGCACCAGATCGCGCTTCAGCGTCATCGCATTGGAAATATTGCCATTATGCGCGATGGAGAAACCACCGTCGGCAAGATCGGCAAACAGCGGCTGGATGTTGCGCAGGCCCGAACCGCCCGTGGTGGAATAGCGCACATGGCCCGAAGCCATCATGCCGGGCAGGTCGGCAAAGATGTCCTGATTCTTGAACACATGGGCGACATGGCCGATCCCGCGATGGGAAAAGAATTCGCCGCCGTCAAAGCTGGTGATGCCGACGGCTTCCTGTCCGCGATGCTGCAGCGCATGCAGGCCGAGCGCCACCACCGAGGAGGCCGAGCGCGCGCCGATGACGCCGAAGATGCCGCATTCTTCATGCAGCGTGTCTCCGTCATCACCCACATCCCATGGGGTTTCATCGCGGAAAGCGTCGGAAAGGGCGGCGTGTTGGCTGATGCTGGTCATGCGGGTGGATGCGACTCTTCGATGACAATGCGCCGTGGCGGCGCGGGGCGCGCGCATTTGGCGCTTGTTGCCCGACAAAGCAAGGCCCCGGTTCATGACATATGATTCAGGCCGCGATGGAGAGCCGATCGCGGCCTGCGCCCTTGGCCGCATAGAGCGCCTGATCGGCCTCGGCCATGGCGCTGTCGGCGCAGGAGCCGAGCCGGGCAAGGCCGATGCTCGTGGTGACAAAGATTTCATGGCCGTCATAAATCGTCGCGGCATGGGCCAGCGTTTTGCCCAGACGCGCGCAGATCCGTTCGCCCACCTCGATGCTGGCGCCGGGCAGCAGCAGGGCGAATTCCTCGCCGCCGATGCGAGCCAGCATATCGGTCCCGCGCAGGCCCTGACGCGCCACAGCGGCAAAGGTGCGCAAGACCGCATCGCCCGCCGCATGGCCATAGCTGTCATTGACGTTCTTGAAGAAATCAAGGTCGATCAGCGCCACGCAGCCGGTTTGTCCCCGCGCAATGCAGCCATTGATCGTATCAAGGAACAGGCGGCGATTGGGCAGGCCGGTCAATTCGTCGGTCAACGCCGCGCGGGCCAGAGCGTTTTCATAAGCCTTGCGCTCGGACATGTCGCGCACCACGCTGACCACGCTTTCGACCTGTCCGGCCTCGTCCAGCACGGCGCGCATATGCGCCTCGTACCAGCGGGGCGCGGCATTGCGCGGCAGGCCCAGAAATTCGACCTCAATCGAATTGCCCTTGGCCGATAGCGCGCGGCGATATGCATCCACCACCGCGCGGCGGTGGCGCGGCGCGACAAGGCGCAGCGCGGGATGGCCGATCATGCGCTTGGGGTCGCGCCGCGCCAGTTGCTGGATCGAGGTCGAGGCAAAGCGGATCTTGCCCAAAGGATCGGTGGACAAAATGATGTCGGTCGAATTCTCCGCCAGCAGGCGATAGCGCGTCTCGCTTTCGCGCAGCCGGGCCAGCAGGTGGCGCATATGCTGGATGGCGCTGGTCACCGGCATGATGGCCAGCGCGGTGGAGGCCAGATAGACCTGAAGGAATTGCAGTTGTCGCCCGATGCTGTGGCCGCTTAATGCCAGTGCGCTGTCGCCCCCGCGCACAAACCACAAGCCGATCACCGCCAGAATGACATACATCAGCGAAAGCGTGGCCAGATCGACAAACACCGTCGACACTACCAGCAGCAGGATGGGCAGGAACAGCACCGGGATCATAGTCTGGGCAAAGCAGAGCGTGGCCACCACCGCCATCGCGATGGGAAAGCCCAGCGCCACCGGCCAGCGCGGGCGGTCGAACAGAAACCGCCTGCCGCGCCGCTGCGAATGGGCCAGCACGGTAAAGCAAGGCAGGAAGATCATCAGTCCAAGGCTGTGGCTGTAATACCAGTTGCGGAAATTCTGCAGCGCCTCGCCATGGCCGGCTATCGACAGGGCGGCAAGGCTAAGGCTGGCGCCCAACAACGGGGTGCAGACCGAAACGCCGAAGAGCAGACCCATCAGCCAGTTGAGCGAGCCGACCTGTTCGCTCTTGGGCAACAGGCGGCGCATCAGCAGCGCGGCCAGCACGGCTTCGGACATATGGGCCAGCGCCATGACCGGCGCAGCGATCCATCCCGCGCCCCACATCCCGGTTACCAGCGCCGAGGCCAGCGTGCAGGCTGCAATCCGCGGCAGCCATCCCCGCGTCGAAACCGTTGCCAGCGATGCCGTCAGCACCGCCCCTGCGGGCCAGAGGAAGCTGTTTCCATGATCGATCTGGGCAAAGCTGGTGCCCAGTTGCGCGCAAAGGAAATAGACCAGCCCCAGAATGGCAAAGCCGGGAGGCGTATGGTCCTGGATTGGCGGAATGCGTAATCTCATGGAAGGGGAATGTACGGATAAAAGGGTTAATTTCGTCTTTAGGCTGCATGCCGAAAGGCGGGGAAACCCTTTCTGTTGCCGAGTGTTTTGCCCGGATGTGGGATTGTGCGTTGCGCGCTTGGCGCCGCGCGCCTAAATCCTGCATCGGATGCCCGTTCGGGCCGCAGGAAACAGGCGCAATATTTCCGTGATTCTCAATCGTTTTGAATGGACAGTGGCAAAACGCTATCTGCTTCCGGGGCGCGGCGAGGCCTTTATCGCCCTGGTGGCCGGGATCAGCCTTGTGGCGGTTGCGCTGGGGGTGGCCGCGCTGGTTGTGGTGATGAGCGTGATGAACGGATTTCGCGCCGAACTGCTGGATAAGATCGTCGGGCTCAACGGCCATGCGATCATTCAGGCCTATGGCGGGCGACTCGATAATTGGGAGCAGGTGCTCAAGGATGTCCGCGCCACGCCCGGCGTGGTCAAGGCCAGCCCGCTGATCGAGCAGCCCTTGCTGACCACCTTTAACGGGCGGGTCGAGGCCATTCTGGTGCGCGGACAGACCGCGCCCGATATTGCCGCGATGAAGTCCAAGGTGATTTCCGGCTCTATGGATGCGATCACGCCCGACAGCGGCATGGTGGCCATCGGCGCGCGTCTGGCCGAAAGCCTTGGCGCACGGGTGGGCGACAGCATCACCGTTATCAACCCCACCGGGCGCGACACGCCCTTTGGCACGGTCCCGCGTCAGGTCGCCTATCAGGTGGGCGCGATCTTTGAGGTGGGGATCTATGACTATGACAATGCCTTTGTCATCATGCCGATCGCCGACGCGCAGACGCTGCTGCTGACCGGCGATTCCATCGGCATGATCGAGGTCAAGACCGACAATGCCGACAAGGCCGCCGAAATGCTGGCGCCTTTGGGCAAAAAACTGGCCGGGCAGGCGACCATTACCGACTGGAAAACGATCAACGCGCAATTGTTCGATGCGCTGGCAGTGGACCGGGTGGTGACCTTTGTGGTGCTGTCGCTGATCGTGCTGGTGGCCTCGTTCAACATTCTGTCCAGCCTGATCATGCTGGTGCGGGCCAAGACGCGCGACATTGCGATCATGCGCACGATGGGCGCGTCGCGGCGTTCGATCATGAAGATCTTTCTGACCATCGGCGCGGTCATCGGCTCGCTGGGGACCGGGGCGGGGCTGGTGTTGGGCTTTGTCTTCCTGTTCTATCGCCAGAATGTGCTGAATTTCGTGCAGATGGTGACGGGCCAGCAATTGTGGGACCCCAAGATCCGCTTTCTGACCGAATTGCCCAGCCGGTCCGATCCGGTCGAGGTGATCGGGATCGTGGCGATGGCTTTGGGCCTGTCTTTTGTGTTCACGCTGTTCCCCGCGTTCAAGGCGGCGAGCACGGACCCTGTGCAGGTGCTGCGTTATGAGTGAGGTGCTGAAACTGACCGGCCTGACGCGGGCCTTTGAGCAGGGCGGGGTGCGGATCGAGGTGCTCAAGGGCATCGACCTGTCGATCATGCCGGGCGAGATCGTCGCGCTGCTTGGCCCTTCGGGTTCGGGCAAATCGACGATGCTCCAGGCGGTCGGCCTGCTGGAGGGCGGTTTTGGCGGGCGGATCGAGGTGGCGGGCCAAGATGCCAGCGCGATGAACGGCGATCAGCGCACCGATCTGCGCCGCTCGTCCATCGGCTTTGTCTATCAGTTCCACCATCTGCTGCCCGATTTCACGGCGATGGAAAATGTCGTGATGCCCCAACTGGTCGCGGGCCATGCGCAGGGGGAGGCCGAGGGCAGGGCGCGCGAATTGCTGGGCGCGCTGGGCCTGTCCTCGCGCGTGACGCATCGCCCCAACCAATTGTCGGGCGGCGAGCAGCAGCGCGTGGCCGTGGCCCGCGCGCTGGCCAATCGCCCGCGTCTGGTGCTGGCCGATGAACCCACGGGCAATCTGGACGAGGCGACCGCCGACCGCGTGTTCGACGAATTCCTGCGCCTTGTACGCGAAAGCGGCGCGGCCGCGCTGATCGCCACGCATAATGAGCGACTGGCGCTGCGCATGGACAGGGTCTTGCGATTGCACGAAGGGCGATTGCATTATGAACCGGCGCCAAATGAACAGGTAGGCAATTCTGAGTAGACCGCTTGAAGGTTAACAGCGTGCCCCCCACATGAAGGTGGAAGGGCGCAAAACAAGGAGAGATCCATGACCAAACTGATCAACTGGCAGGAAACCGTGGCGCTGCATCTGGCCAACGATGGCGGCGGGTTGCTGGACGAGTTGAAGACGGTGCGGCGTGGTACTCTGGCCGATCTGGTGCGCTATATCGCGCTGCTCGATGCGCCCGAACGCGAACGCTATGAGATCGAGCGCGTGGGCGATCACCGGATGAAGGTGGATGAAATCATGGAATTGTATGGGCGCGATGATTTCCCCCATGCGGAATGAGGCGTGACCCACTGGCCTGATCTGCCGGTGTTGCGCGGGCGCCATGTGACATTGCGCCCGCTGCAACGCGCGGATCGACACGATCTGCTGGCGGCCTTGTCGACGGGTTTCGAGCGGACTTTTGCGGGCGGTTTGCCCAGTGCCGAAACAATCGAAAGCTGGCTGGACCGGGCCGAGGCCGAGACGGCGGCGGGCCGGGCGCAGGTGTTTGCGGTGCTCGACGCCGATGGCGTGGTTGCGGGCACCACGCGTTATATGCGGATGAACGCAGCCGCGCGGCGGGTGGAGATCGGCAACACGCTTTATGCCCCCCGCGTGCGGCGCACCGGGCTGAACACCGAGGCCAAGAAGCTTCTGCTGGGCCATGCGTTTGATGTGCTGGGCGTCCATTGCGTTCAGATCCGCACCGATGCGCTGAACCATACCAGCCGCCGCGCCATCGAACGCCTGGGCGCGAAACAGGACGGCATCCTGCGCGGTCATAATGTCATGTATGACCCCGATTATGGCGAGCGGCGGCGCGATACGGTGGTCTATTCGATCCTGGATATTGAATGGCCGGGCATTCGCCGCCATCTTGACGCGCTGCTGGACCGATAGGAAACCCCCGATGCCCCAGACGATTGCCGATTTCACCGCCCACCTCCCCAATGGCGAAACCATCTCGCTGGCCGACCGGTTGGGCAAGGTGCTGCTGGTGGTAAACACGGCCAGCAAATGCGGATTTACCCCGCAATATGATGGCCTTGAAAAGCTGTGGCGCGATTATGGAGATCGAGGGTTTGAAGTCATCGCCTTTCCCTGCAACCAGTTCGGCGGGCAGGAACCGGGCAGCGCGGAGGAGATCGGCGAATTTTGTCGCGTCAATTTCGGCCTGTCCTTTCCGCTGATGGGCAAGGTCGAGGTCAACGGCCCGGATGCCGATCCGCTGTGGAACTGGCTGAAGGACAGCGCGCCGGGGATACTCGGCACCAAGAAGATCAAGTGGAATTTCACCAAATTCCTGATCGGGCGCGATGGCCGCGTGGTTCGCCGTTTCGCCCCCAATGTTAAGCCGGAGGCGATTGCCGGGGCCATCGAAAATATCCTCTGAATTTTCCACAGCATTGGCCACAGGTTTACGCACATATCATCCACAGGGCGCCGCGCCGCGCCGATTGATGAAACGGCCCCCCGCGCCCTAGGGTCCTGATCATGGCTCATTCTTCCTACGTCCCGCTGCATGTCTATTCCAGCTTCACCATGCTGGATGGCGCCATTGACCCCAAGGCGATGGCCAAGCTGGCGAAGAAGCACAATTTTCCCGCCATGGCGGTCACGGATCGCAACGGGCTTTACTGCGCGCCCGCCTATGCCGGGGCGTGCAAGGATATGGGCGTGCAGCCGATTATCGGCGCGCTGCTCTCCATTGCGCGACCCAGCGGGGAGGGCGGCGGCGTGCTGCCATCGGCGCCCCAGATCGACGCGGTGGTGCTGCTGGCCCAGAACGAGGCGGGGTGGAACAATCTGTGCCATCTGGTGTCCAAGGCACACCTTGAACGCCCGCTGGAATTTGATCCCCATGTGCGCCTGTCCGACCTTGATGGACATACCGATGGGTTGCTCTGCCTGACCGGGGCGGGCGAGGGGGCCTTGGCCCGCATGTTTGCCGAGGGGCAGAACGAGGCGGCGCTGCGCTATGCCGATGCGTTGCAGGTGGCCTTCCCCAACCGGCTTTATATCGAGATCGCCCGCACCGGCGATCCGGCCGAGGACGGCAGCGAAGAGGCGTTGATCGACCTTGCCTACGCCCGCGACATTCCGCTGGTGGCGACCAATCCTGCGCACTTTGCCGATGCCAAGGACAGCGCGGCCCATGACGCCATGCTCTGCATCGCCGGTTCGACCCATGTCGATGCGCCCGAACGCAAACGCTCCAACCCCCAGCAATGGGTGCGCAGCGCCGAACTGATGGAGCACCTGTTCTCCGACTTGCCCGAAGCGCTTGCCAACACGCTGGTGATTGCGCAGCGCTGCGCCTTCGAGCCGCCCAAGCGCAAGCCGCTGCTGCCCTCGCTGGCCGGCGACAAGGAAGGCGAAGCGCGCATGATGGTTGATCACGCGCGGGCGGGTCTGGCCAAGCGTCTGGCCCCCTATTGGCCGGGCGTGGACGAGGCGACGCTGGACAAGGCTCTGGCCGCCCCCGAGGAACACTATGAGGCGTTGCGGCTGCTGGGCGTCGACGAGAGTTTCCTCGAATATGCCAAACGGCTCGATTTCGAGACCGGCATCATCAACCGCATGGGCTTTGCCGGTTACTTCCTGATCGTGGCCGACTTTATCCAATGGGCCAAGCAGAATGACATTCCCGTGGGGCCGGGGCGCGGCTCGGGCGCGGGTTCGCTGGTCGCATGGGCGCTGACCATCACTGACCTTGACCCGCTGCGGCTGGGCCTGCTCTTTGAACGTTTCCTCAACCCCGAACGTGTGTCGATGCCCGACTTCGACATCGACTTTTGCGAAACGCGGCGCGGCGAGGTGATCCGCTATGTTCAGCGCAAATATGGCGCGGACCATGTGGCGCAGATCATCACCTTTGGTAAGTTGAAGGCGCGCGCCGTTCTGCGCGATACGGGGCGTATTCTTCAGATGTCCTATGGTCAGGTCGACCGCCTGACCAAGATGGTGCCCAACCATCCGACCGATCCGTGGTCGCTTGAACGCGCGCTCAACGGCGTGCAGGAACTGCACCGCGAATATACCAATGACCCCGAGGTCAAGCGCCTGATCGATCTGGCGATGCAGTTGGAGGGCATGCCGCGCAACAGTTCGACCCACGCGGCGGGCGTGGTGATCGGGGATCGCCCTCTGGAACAACTGGTCCCTCTCTATCGCGATCCGCGTTCGGACATGCCGGTGACCCAGTTCGACATGAAATATGTCGAGAATACCGGCCTCATCAAATTCGACTTTTTGGGCCTCAAAACGCTCTCGATCCTGCGCAAGGCAGTGGATCTGCTGGGGCGGCGGGGGATCAGCATCGACCTGTCCACCCTGCCTTGGGACGATTCCGATGTGTATGATCTGTTGAAGCGCGGCGATACAGTCGGCGTGTTCCAGCTCGAATCCGAAGGCATGCGGCGCACGCTGGCGGCGGTGAAGCCGACCAATTTCGGCGACATTATCGCGCTCGTCTCGCTGTACCGTCCCGGCCCGATGGACAATATTCCTCTGTTCGGCCAGCGCAAGAACGGTATGGCGCCGATCGAATATCCGCATGAGAAACTCTCGGGCATTCTGGCTGAAACCTACGGGATTTTCGTCTATCAGGAACAGGTGATGCAGGCCGCGCAGATCCTGGCGGGCTACTCGCTGGGCGATGCTGACCTTCTGCGCCGCGCGATGGGCAAGAAGGTGCAGGCCGAAATGGACGCCCAGCGCCTGCGCTTCGTCATCGGATGCCGCGAAGTGTCGGATATCGACAAGGACAAGGCCAACGAACTGTTCGACATTATCGACAAGTTCGCGGGCTATGGTTTCAACAAATCGCACGCCGCTGCCTATGCCTTGCTCGCCTATCAGACGGCGTGGTTCAAGGCGCATTATCCGCATGAATTCTATGCCGCGGCCATGTGCTTCGATATGCATCAGTCAGAAAAGCTTGCGATTTTTGTCGATGATATGCGGCGCAACGGGATCGCGGTGGCTGGGCCCTGCCTCAACCATTCCGAGGCCGAATTCATGGTTGAACAGACCGCCGATGGCCATCAGGTGCGCTATGCCTTGGCGGGCATCCGCAATGTTGGCGAAAAGGCGATGGAAGTTGTCGTGGCCGAGCGGCAGGCCAATGGCCCGTTCAAGGATCTGGCCGACCTGTTCACGCGCGTCCCCTATGGCTCGCTCAACCGGCGCATGCTCGAAGGTCTGGCGGCCAGCGGGGCGTTTGACGCGCTCGAACCCAACCGGGCCAAGGTGATGGCCAATGCCGATATGCTGCTGGCCGTGGCCGACGAGGCCGAGCGCACCCGCACCAGCGGCCAGCATGGATTGTTCGGCGGCGAGGATGCGGGCGCAGGCGCGATCCGCCTGAATGAGGCAACGCCGTGGAGCCGCAGCGACCAGATGGCCAAGGAGCGCGAGAATTTCGGCTTCTATTTCGCCGCCCATCCGGTCGAACAATGGCGCGCCGTGGCCAGCGCCAATGGCGCGCGCAGCCATTCCAGCCTTTTGGCCAGCGGCGTTGCGGGCCGCACCAGTGCGGTGATGGCCGCCATGGTCGAAAACGTCCAGAAGCGCAAAACCAAGCGCGGCAAGGACTTCATCATGGCCGATTTCTCGGATCAGTCGGGCAATTTCTCGGCTTCGTGCTTTGAAGAAACGCTGGTGGACAGCTTCGTGAACTGGGCCAAGGAGGGCGCCTGCGTGCTGCTTACTGTCGAACTCGACAGCCCCAGCCCGGAGGAGCCGCCGCGCGTGACGGTGCGGGGCGCGCAGGCCCTGTCGGAAATCAAGGCGGCGGCCAAGATGACGCTGAGCCTTGAAGTGGCGCGGCCCGATGTGTTTGCCGAACTGGCCTCGATCCTGCCGCGCGGCGGGCTGGGCACAGTGGAGGTGCTGTTGAAAACCGGCGGGGCGCAGGAGCCGCGCCTGCGTCTGGGGCGCGATTTCCTGCTTGATGGCGAATTGACCGATCTGATCGCGGGGCTGGACGGGGTGGCCAATGTCTCGTTGAAACCAACGCGGGCAGGCGGGCATCTGCGGCTGGTGGCCTGATCAAAACAGCGCCATCTGGCCATCGCGGCGCGGCGGGCGGAACTGGGTGATGTCCAGATCTGCGCGGTGGTCGCCAAGGCCCAATCGCGCCTTGGCAATGCGAAAGCGCGCGCGGATCAGATCTGCCCAGACGCCCTGCGGCTTCATTCGGGTGAAGAAATCGCTCTGATAATCGGCCCCGCCGCGCAGCGATTGCACGATATGCATGACCTTGTCCGCGCGGTCGGGGAAATGCGCCTCCAGCCATTCGCGAAACAGCGGTGCGACCTCATGGGGCAGGCGCAGCATGATCCAGCTTGCCCCGCGCACCCCGCGCGCGGCGGCTTCTTCCAGAATGCGCTCGATCCATTCCTCGGTGATCGCGGGCACGATGGGCGAGACGTTGACCCAGACCGGCACCCCCGCCGCGCTCAATTTCTCGATTGCGTCCAAACGCTTGAAGGGACTTGCCGCGCGCGGTTCGAGCAGGCGCGACAGCCGCGCATCCAGCGACGTCACCGAAATCGCCACCGCCGTCAGCCGACGCTGTGCCAGTTCGGCCAACAGGTCGAGATCATGCAGCACCCGGTCGGATTTGGTGGTGATCGTGACGGGATGGCGCGTTTCAAGGCACACCTCCAATATCTGCCGCGTCAGGCGATAGCGCGCCTCGATCGGTTGATAGGGATCGGTGTTCGTCCCCATCGCAATCGGCGCGGGGGAATAGCCGCGCGCGCTCAATTCCCGTCGCAACAGCCGCGCCGCCTCGGGTTTGGCAAACAGGCGGCTTTCAAAATCCAGTCCCGGCGAGAGGTCGAGATAGGCATGGGTGGGCCGGGCATAGCAATAGATGCAGCCATGCTCACACCCGCGATAGGCGTTGATCGAACGGTCGAAAGGCACATCGGGCGACTTGTTGCGCGAGATGATCTTGCGCGCGGCCTCTTCGGTAACGGTGGTGCGCAGCGGCGGCGGGCCGCCATCGACATCCTCCAGCGCATCCAACCAGTCGCCATCCGCCTCGCGCCCGGGCAGGGCAAAGCGGGTGGAGAGCGCGCCGCTTTGCGCGCCGCGGCCGCGGGGAGGGGGAGACGAAACCATGGCGCATAAAGAACATAAAAAGAACAAATGCGCAAGCGCTGGCTATTGCGCCCCGCGCCGACTAAACAGATCCGCGACGTTCTCTTATCCGGAATCCCTTCCATGTCCGCGCCTTACGCCAGCCTGATTCCCACCGATGCCGACCGCCTTGCGCTCTATTTGGCGCGAATCGGCCTTGCCGCCCCGGTCAAACCCACCGCCGAGGGGTTGGCTGTTCTCCAGCGCGCGCATCGCATGAACATCGGCTTTGAAAACATGGATGTCATGCTTGGGCGCGGGATCAGCCTCGATCCCGATGCGATCTTTGGCAAGTTGGTGATGGGTGCGCGTGGCGGCTATTGCTTTGAGCAGAACTGGCTGTTCGGCACGATGCTGGCGCAGATGGGCTTTGCCAACCGGCCCTTGCTGGCGCGGGTCTGGCTGGGCCTGCCCGAGGATGCTCCTGCCTCGCCGCTGACCCATACGTTCCGGCTGGTCGATCTGGATGAGCAGGCGTGGATTGCCGACGCAGGTTTCGGCGGCTCCTATGTGCCGCCCATGCCGCTGACCGATGGTGCAACGGCCCAGACCTCCGACGGAGCGCAGCATCGCATCACCCGCCATAGCGCGCCCGGTTCGTTAGCGGGCGAATGGCTGGTCGAACGTCTTGGCCCCGCCGCCGCCACCGATGGCCGCGCCACCGCGCCGGGATGGCAGAAACAATATAGTTTCAACCTCAACGAAGTTGCGCCCATCGACCTTGAACTGTCAAACCACTGGACCTTTACCAAGCCCGAGACGCGCTTCACCACGGCATGGATCGCCTCGATCGTGCTGGAGGACGGCTTTGCCGCGCTCAACGGGCGGCGGTTGACCATGTATGCGGGCGGGCGCGGCGATGTCATGGATATCGCCCATGCGCAGGACTGGCGCGCGATGCTGGCCGATCTGTTTCGGGTGGAGTTGAGCGAGGATGAGGTGGCGGGGTTGAGGGTGTTTTAGAGGATAAATGCGAGGGTCTGGACCCTCGCGCTCCCGTTACTGTCTGCGTTACGTAAAGGGTTCGACGAAAGGGTGTCGGACGCTGCGTTAGAGTTTTAATAGCCTGCGGCGCCAATCAGCACCATTAACGTGATTGCAAAGGGACGAGTCCCTTTGCCCGCCGGAGGCACAGAACCCGCTTCATCCTTTCTTCAAACTTCCTTCAACCTCGGCATCAACTCAACAAAGTTGCAAGGCCGGTTCCTGCTGTCCAACTGCTCGAACAGGATTCCGTCCCACCCATCCTTCACCGCACCATTCGAACCGGGCAGGGCAAAGATATAGGTCGCGCCCGCCATGATCGCCATGGCGCGCGATTGGACGGTGCTGGTGCCGATGGATTTGTACGAGAGCCAGCGGAAGAGTTCGCCAAAGCCGGGGATCAGCTTGCCGCTGTGGGCGATGATGATCTGGTCCAGCGCCTCGGGCGTTACGTCGCGTCCGGTCAGGCCCGTACCGCCTGTCGAGATCACACAGTCGATTTCCGGGTCGTCGATCCATGCGTCCAATTGCGCCACCAGCGCGGGCACATCCTCGCGCAGGATCTTGCGCGTGGCCAGAACATGGCCCTTGTCCGCAATGCGTTGGGCCAGAATGTCGCCGCTGGTATCATTGTCCAATGTGCGCGTGTCCGACAGCGTCAAGAGCGCGATGCGGATCGGTTTGAACTCGCGGGTTTCGTCAATGGCCATCGGCGCCCTCCTTATTATGGAGTGGCTTGGTAGCCGTTCATGCCCGGGCCTGCAATCACGCCATTAGCGGCCATTTTGACCCCGCGCGCGCCATCGAGGCCGGGGAAGGTCGGCCACAGGCCCTGCGCCAGCGCGGTGCGGCTTTCCGACGTGCCGCCAGCCTGCCGCTCATACATCCAGTAATTGCGCAGCACCGTGGCGACATAGCCGCGGGTTTCCCAATAGGGCACCGATTCCATCCAGAGCATCGGGTCGCCGCCGTCATGGATCTGCGTGTTCCAGCGCGCCACGGGCAGCGGCCCGGCATTATAGGCCGCCATCACCTTGGGCAGCAGGCCCTGCGTGGCGGCGCTGTTTTTCAACGCCTGCAAATGCTGTTGGCCAAAGGCCAGATTCACATCGGGTCGCGTCAGATCGCCCACCGAGCCGGAAACACCCAGCGCCGCAGCATGATCGCGCGCGGCGGCGGGCATGATCTGCATCAGCCCGCGCGCGCCTGCGCTGGACAGGGCGGTGGCGCGGAAGGCCGATTCCTGAAGCGTATGGGCCAAAACCAGTGCCGGATCGACCTGCCAGCCGGTGGCCGGGGTCCATTTGGGCGTGGGGAAACGACTTGCTGGGGCAGGCGCCGCGCCGCCGGGCGCGTTGTATGCCATCCACAATTGCGTGGCGGGTAGGCCCAGATCGCGCGCAAGACGCGACAGGGGCTGATACTGATCCGCGCTGCCGATGCGGGCCTGATGGCGCAGCACATCATCGGCCAGCCCGTCCTCGCCAATTTCGGCCAGAGCCACGGCGGCGCGGATATTGGGATTTTCGCGCAGGGATTGCCAGTCGGCGGCGGTGAAATCGGGCGTTGAATGGCCGGTGGGCAGGCGCAGGCCGAGTTGTTCGGCGGCGATCATGCCATAGAGCGTTTCATCGAGCCGCGCCGCCGCGCGCAGCGGCGTCGAGGCCATTTCGGGCTGGCGGCAACGCACCTGCGCGCGCGCCTGCCAATAATAGGCGGCGGCGGTCAACTCACTGTTGGTCGAACCCTTGGCTGTGCGGGAAAAAGCCTCGCCCGCGTTCAGGCAATCGCCCAGCCGCCACGCAGCAAGGCCCGCCACCCACGACCCTTCGGCCACCCATGCGCCGGACATGGGCGCGCTGTTGTCGCCAATGGATGAAGCCAGCGCAAAGGCGTCGGCATCCTGATTGTTGATGTAATAGGCCCATGCGACCTTTTGCCGCCATTCGGCGCGCGCCTCGGCCGAGAGCGTGGCATCGACGCCATCGAGCAGCAGTCGTGCGCCCAGCGGATCGTCCAGCTTGATCTTGTCATTGATGCCCTGCGCGATGGTGGCGGGCATAGTGCCGTCGGCAATGCTGCGCGGGCGGGCGCGGCGTGGGGCGTTGGGCTGGGTATAAAGCGCCTGCGGCAGGGGCAGGGTGGGCAGCGCGGTGCCGCCGCGTTTGATGGCCAGTGCGGCGATCTGCTCGGCCTCGGGCAGCGTGGGATTGGCGTTCAGCCAGTCGGTCAGCGTGGCCAGATCAATGCGGGGCGAGCCCTGTGCCAGATAATATTCCGCCCGCGCCGAGCCATGCAACGGTCCATCGGGGCGCTCGGCAAACATGGATTGAACCCGCGCCCAATCCTGCCGCTTGATCGCGCCGAATATGTCCTTGTACCAGGCGCGTTCATCTTCGGTCAGCAGTTTGGGCACAGCAGAGCGCGAGACACGGCTCATGAAATAATCGGCGGCGGCGGAATTGGCGGCGGCCGGCTGCGCTCCGGCGACGGACGCCAATCCGGCAAGGGCGCAAAGCAACGCGCGCGCAGACCCAGCCTTTTGTCGATCCCGTAACCGCAAAATCAATCCCTTATTCCGTCTCGTTATTCGGCCCAATGCAGCCAACTGCGCCAGAAACCGGCCTTACGCCGGGGGTTTTCCAGCAACATGCCCAGATCCTGAGCGGCCAGAACGGGCGTGCCGATGGCCTCCGGGCTGCCATTTCCTGCCTCACTTTGGTTAATCGGTGATAAAAGGGCAGGCTTTTGCGATGGGTCGTGGCCGAGCAGCGGCAGGATGCGATCACCCAGCAGGAGCAGGCGGCGCGGCGCGGCCAGCGCGATATGATGGGCCAGAATCGCGCCCATCCCTTCATGGCGCAGCAGATCCCAATCGGGCGCAGGCATCGCGCGGGGCAGCGCAGCGGCAATGTAGCAATCCTGCGCGCTCAAACTCATCACGCGCAGCATAGCCTCCAGCAGCTTGCCCTGCGGCCCCGACAGCAACTCGCCCATTTCGGCATCCATGCTTTCAGGCATGGGCACCACCACCATCAGCGCCGCCCCGGCATTCCCGCGCGGGGCCACCCGGCCCGAGGTGCCGGTGGGGTCCAAGGTCGGCTCACCCATCCACCATGGCGCAAAATCGGCCAGTGTTTTGGGCCATTGCCCAACCTCTCCGCCAAGGCGCGGGCGGGGCGGGGGAGGCGGCGGTTCGGGCTTGGCCCGCATCATAGGCGGGGGCGGCGGGGCGCCTTCCTGCGCGATCTCCTCCAGCCATTCCTGCGGCTCGTCGCTATAGGCATAGCTGACCCCGGCCTCGCGCCACCAATCGAGCGCGGCGGCGATCTGGGCCGAGAGGGGGGGGGAAGCGGTCATTGCGCGCCTGATTGGCGGCATTGGGGGCGGATGACAAGTGCTGTAAGGTATTTCCTTACAAAGGCGTCTTGCTTGCGCCGGGCGCTCGGGCCATGGGAGGCGCCATGGAACCCAGCGATTTCCCCCTCTCCGAAACGGCTTATGCCAAGATCAACCTTGCGCTCCACGTGCGCCGCCGCCGCGAGGATGGCTATCACGAGCTGGAAACGCTGTTTGCCTTCGTCGATGCGGGCGATGCGTTGAGCGCGATGCCTGCGGGCGGAGATTCGCTGGCGATCACGGGGGAATTCTCGCCCTTGCTGGCCGGTGAGGAGAGCAATCTGGTGCTGGACGCGCTGGCGCTGATCCCGCGTGATGGCGGCTGGGCGGTGGCGTTGGACAAGGCTTTGCCGGTTGCGGCGGGGCTGGGCGGAGGATCGGCCGACGTGGGCGCGGTTTTCCGTATGGCGCGGCGGGCGGGGGTTTTGCCTGAGGATTGGCATGGGCTGGCCGCCGGGTTGGGGGCCGATGTGCCTGCCTGCGTGGAAAGCGTGGCGATGGTCGGGCGCGGCACGGGGACGGAACTGGAACCGGCGCCCGAGGATCTGAAGGGCTGCCCGGTGCTGCTGGTCAATCCGCGCGTGCCACTGCCAACCGGCCCGGTGTTTAAGGCGTGGGACCGCGTCGATCGCGGCGCCATGCCGCAGGGCAGCGCGCGAGAGATTGCTCTGCATGGCCGCAACGATCTGGAGGCGCCCGCGATTTCGATCTGTCCGCCGGTGGCCGATGTGTTGGCGGCATTGGGGCAAACGGGGGCTTGGCTTGCGCGCATGTCGGGTTCGGGCGCGACTTGTTTTGCGCTGTTCGACGATGTGGCCGCGCGCGATGAGGCTGCCGCCCGGATCGCCGCGCATCATCCGCAATGGTGGCAAATGGCGGGGCTGCTGCGATGATCGCGCGCGAAACCGACGCCTATCGCCTGTTTGGAGAGCCCAAGTTCGGCGGCATCCTGATCGTGTCCGACCATGCCAGCAACCGTGTCCCCGAGGGCGTGGATCTTGGCATCGCGCCCGAATTGATGGACCAGCATATTGCCGTGGACATCGGCGTGGGCGCGATTGCGCAGATCATGGCCCAGCGCCCCGGCATTGCCGCCTATTGCGCCCATGTCAGCCGCCTCGTCTGCGATCTCAACCGGGGCGACCATCAGGCCGCAACCATCCCGCATGTCAGCGATGGCCATGCGATCCCCGGCAATGACCTGACGCCTGAGGCGCGCGAGGCCCGTCTGGCGCGGTTTCACCATCCCTATCATGGGGCGCTTTCGCAATTGCTGAATGATGCGCCGCCCGCGCTGATCCTCTCGCTGCATTCTTTTACGCCGCGTCTGGCCACCAGCGACGAGGCGCGCCCGTGGCATATCGGCGTCCTGTATAATGAGGATGACCGCGCCGCGCGGATCGCCATTCCGCTGCTGGAGGCCGAGGGGCTGATCGTGGGCGATCAATTGCCCTATTCGGGCCGCGTGCTGAATTACACGATGAACCGCCATGCCGAGGCTGAGGGTCGCCCCTATCTGGGCGTCGAGATTCGTCAGGACCTGATTGGCGATGCCGCAGGGCAGGCGCTATGGGCCAACCGTATGGCGGACATTTGTAATAAAGTTGCGCTAAATCTTCCCTGATTGCAATTTTCACATTGCCACTTGCGCAGCCCTTTAGTAGGGGCGCAAACGTCTTCCCGAGTCTGCCGGAGTATCCCCATGCCTGCCTATCGTTCACGCACATCCACCCATGGCCGCAATATGGCGGGCGCGCGGGGCCTGTGGCGCGCCACCGGCATGAAGGACAGCGATTTCGGCAAGCCGATCATCGCGGTCGTCAACAGCTTTACCCAGTTCGTGCCGGGCCACGTTCACCTGAAAGATCTGGGCCAGATGGTCGCGCGCGAGATCGAGGCGGCAGGCGGCGTGGCCAAGGAATTCAACACGATCGCCATCGACGACGGCATCGCGATGGGCCATGACGGCATGCTCTATTCGCTGCCCAGCCGCGACCTGATCGCGGACAGCGTCGAATATATGGTCAATGGCCATTGCGCCGATGCGATGGTTTGTATCAGCAATTGCGACAAGATCACGCCCGGTATGCTGATGGCCGCCATGCGTTTGAACATCCCGGTCGTGTTCGTTTCGGGCGGGCCGATGGAAGCGGGTAAGGTCGTGCTGCGCGGCAAGGAAGTGGCGCTCGATCTGGTCGACGCCATGGTTGCGGCGGCGGACGAAGCCTATACCGACGAAGAAGTGAAAACCATCGAACGCTCGGCCTGCCCCACCTGCGGCAGCTGCTCGGGCATGTTCACCGCCAATTCGATGAACTGCCTGACCGAGGCTTTGGGCCTGTCGCTGCCGGGCAATGGCTCGATGCTGGCAACCCATGCGGATCGCGGGGAATTGTTCCTGCGCGCCGGGCGTCTGGTGGTCGAATTGTGCAAGCGTTACTATGAGCAGGATGATGACAGCGTGCTGCCGCGCAACATCGCCAGCTTTGAAGCGTTTGAAAACGCGATGAGCCTCGACATCGCCATGGGCGGATCGACCAATACGGTGCTCCACCTGCTGGCCGCCGCGCAGGAAGCGGGGGTCGATTTCACCATGAACGACATTGACCGCCTCTCGCGCCGCGTGCCCTGCCTGTCCAAGGTGGCTCCGGCCAAGAATGATGTTCACATGGAGGACGTTCACCGCGCGGGCGGGATCTATTCGATCCTTGGCGAGCTTGAACGCGGCGGGCTGCTCCATGCCGATCTGCCCACGGTTCATGCGCCGACCTTGCGCGATGCGCTGGCCAAATGGGACATCGGCCGCAGCAACGATCCTGAAGTGCAGGAATTCTTCCTCGCCGCGCCGGGCGGCGTGCCCACGCAGGTGGCCTTCAGCCAGAGCCGCCGTTGGGAAAGCCTCGACACTGACCGTGAAAAGGGCGTGATCCGCAGCTGCGAACATGCGTTCAGCAAGGATGGCGGTCTGGCGGTCCTGTTCGGCAATATCGCGCTCGAAGGCTGCATCGTCAAAACGGCGGGCGTGGATGAAAGCATCCTGAAGTTCACTGGCCCGGCTAAGGTTTACGAAAGCCAGGACGCGGCGGTGACGGCGATCCTGACCGGACAGGTCGTGGCGGGCGACGTGGTCGTCATCCGCTATGAAGGGCCCAAGGGCGGTCCGGGCATGCAGGAAATGCTCTATCCGACCAGCTACTTGAAGTCGAAGGGTTTGGGCAAGGCCTGCGCGCTGATCACGGACGGTCGCTTCTCGGGCGGCACCTCGGGCCTGTCGATCGGCCATGCTTCGCCTGAGGCTGCCGAGGGCGGCGCGATTGGCCTTGTGGAAACCGGCGATGTGATCGAGATCGACATCCCCGGCCGCACGATCAATCTTGCCGTTTCGGACGAAGTTCTGGCCGAGCGCCGCATCGCGCAGGCGGCCAAGGGCTGGCACCCGGCCAAGGAGCGCCCGCGCAAGGTTTCGACCGCCTTGAAGGCCTATGCCGCGATGACCACCAGCGCGGCGCGCGGCGCGGTGCGGGATCTCTCGCAACTGAAATGATCGCCCCGTCTCAGATCCTGTCCGCAGAGCAAATGCGCGCCGCCGAAGGCGCGCTGATCGCGGGCGGGATCGGCGTGGACGAACTGATGCAGCGCGCAGGGAACGGGGCGGCGGATTATGTCTGGCGCATCGCCGGGCCGCTGCGCCGGGTCACGGTGCTGACCGGGCCGGGCAACAATGGTGGCGACGGCTGGGTGATTGCCGAGGCGATCCGGCGGATGGGCGGGCATGTGGTCGTCGTTCCTGCCGCTGATCCTCGCACCGATGCGGCGCGGCTGGCGCGCTCGCTTTATTCCGGCGCGGTGGCGGATAGTGTGGTCGATGGCGATGTGCTGGTCGATTGCCTGTACGGCACCGGGCTGACGCGCGGGCTGGGGGATGCCGATCTGGCGCTGCTGAACGATCTGGCGGCGCGCCATGGCAAACGGATTGCGGTCGATCTGCCCAGCGGGATCGCCACCGATACGGGCGCGGCGTTGAATGAAGGCCTGCCCGATTATCATCTGACGATAGCGCTGGGCGCATGGAAGCCTGCGCATGTGCTGATGCCCGCCATGGCGCGGATGGGGGCGCTGCGACTGGTGGATATTGGCTGCGCGGCTTTGGCCGATGCGGGGGCGGTGATTGGGCGGCCCCGGTTTCATGCTCCGGCGGCCGATGCGCATAAATATCGGCGCGGACTGCTGGGCGTGGTGGCGGGCGCGATGCCCGGCGCGGCGTTGCTGGCGGCCACGTCGGCGCAGGGCGCGGGCGCGGGCTATGTCAAAGTGCTTTGCGATGCGCCGCTGGCGGTGCCGGTCGATCTGGTGGCGGCGCGTGCGGATTTTTCGGATGACAGGATCGCGGCGCTGTTGGTCGGGCCGGGGTTGGGGCGCGATGCTGGCGGACATTTCCTGCTTGCCGAGGCGCTGGCGGCGGAGCGGCCCACGGTGCTGGATGCCGATGGATGTCATCTTCTTTCCAAAGGGATGGCGGCCACTATTGCCACACCGCATGAAGGTGAACTGGCCGCGTTGGAGCGTCATTTTGACAGCCGGGGCGAGGACAAGATCTCGCGCGCGCGCAATCTGGCGCAGGCCAGCGGCATGGTGATCGTGGCCAAGGGGCCGGACACAATTGTCGCCGCGCCCGATGGCCGTTGGGCCGCCGCGCCGCGTGCTTCAAGCTGGCTTTCCACGGCGGGCACGGGCGATGTGCTGGCAGGCGCGATTGCCAGCAGGCTGGCCACGGGGGCTGAACCTTTCGCGGCGGCCTGCGAAGGCATCTGGCTGCATGGGCAAGCGGCGCGGATCACGCCGCCGCCTTTTTCTGCCGGAGAACTGGCCAAATCCATCGCAAAGGCCTATCGGGCCAGCCTCTAGAGTTAAGGGGCCAGCATGAGTGACGATCCGATCCTGCGCATTGCCGCCAAGGGCGATGGCATAACCGCCAGCGGGGCCTATGTGGCCGGGGCTGCGCCGGGGGATGTGTTGCGTTCGGATGGCTCGATTGCGCGCGGGGCCAATTATGCCGCGCCCGCCTGCCGCCATTACGGCACTTGCGGGGGGTGCACCTTGCAACATGTGGGCGATGAGGCTTTGTCCGAATTCGTGCGCGACCGGGTGGTCCATGCCGCGCGCGGGCAGGGGATGGAGCCGGAGATTCTGGCCCCCACGCATCTTTCGCCCGCCGGATCGCGGCGGCGCGCTGCGCTGCGCGCGGCGCGGGTGGGCGGCGCCATCGCTCTGGGCTATTCCGAGGGCGGGTCACACAAGCTGGTTGATCTGAAGGAATGCCCGGTGCTGGCGCCTGAACTGGTCGCCGTTCTGGGGCCTTTGCGCAAATTGCTGTCGCGGCGCGATGGGCGCTTTGCGGTGGAAATCGACCTGACGCTGGCCACTCAGGGCGTGGATGTTGCGCTCAAAGGCCTGACGGTCGAAGGTTTGCAGCAGACCGAGGCGATGCTCGATTTCGCCCGCGACAATGGGCTGGCGCGCCTTTCGCTGGATCAGGGCTATGGGCCGGAAAGCCTGTGGGAGCCGGACGGCGTGACGGTCAACCTGTCGGGGGTGGAGGCGCCTCTGCCGCCCGGCGCCTTCCTTCAGGCCACGCTGGATGGCGAGCAGGCGCTGGTGGGCGCGGCGGTGGAATGGCTGAAAGGCGTGTCGCCGGTGGCTGATCTGTTTGCCGGGCTGGGGACGTTTGCCTTTGCGCTGGCCAAGGCGGGGTCCAAGGTTTTGGCGGCGGAGGCCGACCGCGCGGCGTTTCTGGCGTGCAAATCGGCGGCGGGGCGCTCTGGGCTCATCGTCCATCCGCTGCACCGCGATCTGTTCCGCAATCCGCTGATGCCCGACGAACTCAACCGCTTTGGCGGCGTGGTGCTGGACCCGCCGCGTGCGGGCGCGCGCGAACAGGTGGGGCGTATCGCCGCCAGCACGGTCAAGCGCGTGGTCTATATCAGTTGCAACCCGTCAAGCTGGGCCCGCGATGCGGCGCAATTGATCGAGGGCGGCTATCGTCTGGCCGAATTGCGCCCGGTGGGTCAATTCCGCTGGACCACCCATGTCGAACTGGCAAGCCTGTTCGTGCGCGATTAATTCGGCGTGGGGCGCATTACGCGCCCCGATACCGCCGGATGACGATCAGGCGATAGTAACCCAGCGGGCCGTCATGTGTCTCCACCGATGCGATGCTGCCCGCCAGATGATGGGCGACCTCGGCCAGATCGGGGCGAGGGGTGACGTGGAAATGCGCCAGCCAGCGCATCAGCACCCAGCGCAAGGGCGCGGGCAGCCCTTCGCCCATGCCGAAATCGACGATGTGCAGTTCGCCCCCCAGCGCCAGCACGGCAATGCCCTGAGCGATGGCTTCTTCCCATGCCGGGATCATCGAGAGGGCAAAGGAGATCATCACCCGTTCGAAATGGGGGCGGCCAAACAGATCCTGCGCATCAAAATTGCAGGCATCGCCCACCGCCAGACGCGCGCGGGCGCCCAGCCGATCCTGCGCGGTTTCCAGCATCAGCGGCGAAATATCGAGCCCGTGGATCTGCGTCTTGGGCCACAGATCGCGCACCAGCGAGAGGTTGCGCCCCGTGCCGCAGCCCACCTCCAGCACTGCGCTGCCATAGGGCATGCGCAAGCCGCGGATCAGCCGGTCGCGTCCGAACAGGAAATATTTTCGTGTGACATCATAGATATGGCGCTGCCAGCGATAGACGCTGTCCATCAGATCGCCATGGGTGTCGAGAACAGGTGCCGTTGCCATGGGGATTATCCTTTGAAGCGATAAAGGTGGAGGCCGCCATAGATCGAGGAGCGGTCGGCGCGGATCAGGTCGCGCGCTTCGGCCTCGCTGTAATCCCAGTGCGAAAGGGTTTCATCGGGCACGCGGCCGGGCAGGAGCGTTTCCTCGGCCGCCGTGCGGAACAGGACGCGCGCGCCGGGACGGGCGGTGCGGGTGATCTGTTGCCACAGGTCGGTCAATTGCTCGTCGCTCATCCAGTCCTGCGCGTCGAGCAGGATGTAACGGTCGAGGCTGGTGTCGGGTTGCTCGCGCAGATGGTCGGTGAAATTGACATGGCGCCAGTCGATGCGGTCGATGCGGTCGCGCACCTTCGCGTAATTGGCGGGTTGCAGATAGGGCGGCAGCGGCGCGTCCGGCCCCTTGCCATAGCCGCGGTTGAAGGCCTGCCACGCGAAGTAATTTTCGCCCACGGCAAAGTCGCAGGCCAGCTTTTCCAGCCGCGCGCGCAGCACGTTGGCCATGCGCTGATCGCCCGCCAGCGCGTCGAATTGCGCAGGGGGAATGCCAAGGCCATAAAGGCTGGCGGGCTGGTTAGTCAGCCAGCGGATGAAGCGTTTGTCGAATACGGGCGCGATCTTTTCATCAAAGATGCGGCGCTGGTCCTCGATGCTCTGCGCATCCAGAATGGCGCGCAGATCGACCCGATACAGCCGCGCGACCAGATGCGCCATGCCGATGAAATTGCCCAGCAGGCCGCGCTTATAGATGCCGCTGGCAAAACCGCCGATTCGTTTGCGCCCGGCCAGATCGCGCCCTTCCCAATAGCGGCGGGTGGGTTCATCCAGATGCGGGGTCAGATATTGGCGATAGGCGGCCAGATTGGCCTTGTTATCGGCCTCGACAAAGAATCGGCGCAGCGATTCGTAATCGGGCAGATGGCGAAACGCGGCATATTTCAGGCGGCCCAGCGCGATATGCGCGGTGTTGAGGTCCACCGCCGTAATCTGGGCCGGATCGGCCACCAGATAGGACAGCGCATTGCACGAACCCGAGGCGATGGTGACGATCCGGCTGTCGGGCGCGATTTCCAGCGCGGCCATATCCACCACCGGATCTTCCCAGATCTGCGCATAGACCAGGCCGCGAAAAGCCAGCGCAAAGGCCCGGTCGGCAAGGCGTTCGCCCCGCTTGGCATGGCTGCGCACCACGGCCCTGTCGATAATATGCGGGGCATTAATAGGATTGGCGCGCAAAGGGGCGGACATGGGCGACTTGTCTCCGGCTGAACTATTTTCAGCGCTCATATGACCGGTGCGTTGCGTTGCCATGACGTGCGCGTGACGGTTTGGCGACAATTGGGCCTATCAACGGATGTTGTGCTGTCACAATCCGGCCCTATATGGCGGCATTCGGATTTTTCAGGGCCGGGCATCAGCGCCGGCCCGTTTTTATGGAGTTTCGCCCATGGGCAAGGTTCTGGTGATTGGCGCTGGCGGCGTCGGCTCGGTGGCGGTGCACAAGATGGCGATGAATGCGGATATCTTTTCCGACATCCATCTGGCCAGCCGCACCAAGAGCAAGTGCGATGCGATTGCCGTGTCGGTCAAGGAGCGCACGGGCGTTGACGTGGCCACTTATGCGATTGATGCCGAGGATGTTCCGGCGCTGGCCGCTTTGATCAAGCAGATCGGCCCCAAGCTGGTAGTCAATCTGGCGCTGCCTTATCAGGATCTGACAATCATGGATGCCTGTCTGATCGCGGGCGCGCATTACATGGACACCGCGAATTATGAGCCCAAGGACGTGGCCAAGTTCGAATATCATTGGCAGTGGGCCTATCAGGACCGCTTCAAGGAAGCTGGCCTGACGGCGCTGCTGGGGTCGGGTTTCGATCCGGGCGTGACCTCGGTTTTCGCGATGTGGCTCAAGAAGCATAAGCTGAAAACCATCCGCCAGCTCGACATTCTCGACTGCAACGGCGGCGATCATGGTCAGGCTTTCGCCACCAACTTCAACCCGGAAATCAACATCCGCGAAGTGACCGCGCCTGCGCGCCACTGGGAAGGCGGCCAGTTCGTCGAAACCCCGGCGATGGCCAACAAGGTCCAGTTCGACTTTGCCGAAGTCGGCCCCAAGAACATGTATATGATGTATCACGAGGAGCTGGAAAGCCTCGCGAAGTTCCTGCCGGAGCTGGAACGCGCGCGTTTCTGGATGACCTTTGGCGATGAATATATCAAGCATCTGACCGTGCTGCAGAATGTGGGCATGACCCGCATCGATCCGGTGATCTACAATGGCGTGGAAATCATTCCACTCCAGTTCCTCAAGGCCGTTCTGCCCGAACCCAGCACGCTGGGCGCCACCACCAAAGGCAAGACCAACATCGGCGACATCGCCACCGGCGAGGCGCTGGACGGCAGCGGCGAAAAGACGTTCTACATCAAGAACATCTGCGACCACGAGGAATGCTATGCCGAAACCGGCAATCAGGCGGTTTCGTATACCACCGGCGTTCCGGCCATGATCGGTGCGGCCATGATCATGCAGGACGTGTGGAGCGGCGCGGGCGTGTTCAACATCGAACAGTTCGATCCCGATCCCTTCATGGACATGCTGAACAAGCATGGCCTGCCGTGGAGCGTGGAAGAGCTGGAAGGTCCGGTGGCTTTCTAAATGAAGGTTCTCGGCTGATGAATTGGGGCTTGATCCTGCCCCCGCTGATGCTGGCGGGGTCGAACCTGTTCATGAATGTGGCGTGGTATGGCCATCTTAAGGCGCCCCACAAGGCGATTTGGGTGGCCGTGCTGGCCTCGTGGGGGCTGGCCTTTTTCGAATATTGGCTGGCCGTTCCCGCCAATCGGCTTGGGTCAAAGGCCTATTCGCTGGCCCAACTCAAGACGATGCAGGAAGTCTTTTCGCTCGCGGGCTTCGTGCTCGTGGCGTGGGCGCTGTTCGGACAAAAGCCGGGGCTGGCGCAACTGGCGGGCTTTGCGCTGATTATTGCGGGCGCGGCGCTGATTTTCAAAGGAAACTGACGCATGGAAACTCGTGCAGGCGATCCGGGCGCGTTTGCGCATTTTGACATGAACCGTGTCAATTCGCCAGCCTTTGTGGTGGATGAGGCGCGGCTGCGGGCCAATCTGTCCGTGCTAGCCGATATTCGCGACCGGGCGGGCATCAAGGTGCTGGCCGCGATGAAGGCGTTCAGCATGTGGCGCGTCGCCTCGATCGTGGGCGAATATCTCGATGGCGTCTGCACCAGTGGCCTGTGGGAAGCGCGTCTGGCGCAGCAGTCCTATAAGGGCGAGATCGCCACCTATTGCGCGGGCTATAAGGCCGAGGATCTGCCTGAGATCTGCGCGATTTCCGATCATGTGATCTTCAATTCGCCGAACCAGCTTGCCCGTTTTCGTCCTATTCTGGCGCAGCAGAGCGGCGATTTCGACATCGGTCTGCGCATCAACCCGCTCCACCGTGAGGGTGAGGTCGAGAAATACGACCCCTGCGCGCTGGGCTCGCGTCTGGGCTTTCCGGTCGATCAGGTGACGGCGGAGCATCTCGAAGGCGTCACGGGCCTGCATTTCCATACGCTGTGCGAGCAGGATTTCGAGCCGCTCCAGCGCACGTGGAATGCGCTCTATCCCACCATCGCGCCTTGGCTGGCGGTGAATGGCGGGCCGATCCGCTGGCTGAACTTTGGCGGCGGGCATCATATCACCCGCGCCGATTATCAGCGCGACGATCTGGTCGCCTTCCTGCAAGCGGTGAAGGCGCAGACCGGCTGCGAGCTTTATTTGGAACCGGGCGAGGCGGTTGCGCTGGATGCGGGCATCCTGATCGGCACGGTGCTCGATGCTCATACCAACGGCATCCCGGTCGCCATCGTCGATATTTCGGCCACCTGCCATATGCCTGATGTGATCGAGGCGCCCTATCGCCCCGCCATGCTGGGCGAGCGCGAGGAGGGTGAAGCGGTGCGTCTGGGCGGGCCTTCGTGTCTGGCGGGCGATGTGATCGGCGATTATCGCCTGCCGGTCCCGTGCGAGCCGGGGCAGCGTTTCGCCTTCCTCGATCAGGCGCATTACTCGATGGTCAAGACCACGACCTTCAATGGCGTGCCGCTGCCCTCGATCTGGCTATGGAACAGCGCGGATGATTCGCTGGAATGTGTGAAACATTTCAGTTGGGAGACATTTCGCGACCGTTTGAGCTGATGGCGCGATTCGTTGATTAAATAACGAAATATCAAAATGATAGACCGGCGGCGCGTCATCCGTTTCGGATGGCGCGCCGCCTTGTTTTTGTCATGAAACTGTCATGCAGTTCTGGGATGATATTCGGATAGGCCAGTTTTCCGCCATTCGCGCTCAAAGCTGCGATCAGGCGTGATTTTTCCGCTTGCACCCCCCGACAAACGGCCTATATGCACCCCCCTCGCTGCCCCATGGGGACTTCCAAACCGCAAGGCAGCTTTTCACCATTGTGTTTATCTTGGCCGAATGGCCTATTGGGGGTCCCTTGCGTTGTCCATTCATCTTGATGCATCGGCTGTAGTTCGCGCCCTCGCGCCCAACGAACCCGTTATCCTCAATCGCCCGCAAGCTGCTGCGCGCGCTGCCCGCTTCTTTGTTGAGAAGTTTCCGGGCAAGTCGCTCTATGCCGTGAAGGCCAATCCTTCGCCCGACCTGCTGGCCGTGCTGTGGGAAAATGGCGTCACGCATTACGACACCGCCAGCATTGTCGAGATCCGCCTCGTTCGCGAAACGCTGGGCGCCGAGCCGACCCTGTGCTTCATGCACCCGGTCAAGCCGGTGGCCGCGATCCACGAGGCTTATCATATCCATGGCGTCCGCACCTTCAGCCTGGACAGCCAGGAAGAGCTGGAAAAGATCGTCGAGGCCACCCGCGACCGTGACGGCAATGCGGCCACCGACCTTTCGCTCTGCGTGCGTCTGCGCGTGTCGAGCGAATATTCGGAGCTGAGCCTCGCGTCGAAGTTCGGGATCGATCTGGCGGATGCCGCTCCGCTGCTTCAGGCCACTCGTCAGGTTGCCGATTGCCTTGGCATCTGCTTCCACGTCGGTTCGCAGGCGATGACGCCTTTTGCCTATGTTCAGGCGCTGGAACGCGTGCGCGCCGCGATTGTCGATGCGTCGATCACGGTGGACATCATTGACGTTGGCGGCGGCTTCCCCTCGATCTATCCGGGGATGGAGCCTGCGCCGATGGAGGATTATTTCGCCTCGATCCACCGCGCCGCTGAATCGCTGCCGGTGTCCTACTCGTCCGAGCTGTGGTGCGAACCGGGCCGGGCGCTGTCGGCGGAATATAACTCGATGATCGTGCAGGTGGAAAAGCGCCGCGGCAACGAGCTGTTCATCAACGAGGGCGCCTATGGCGCGCTCTATGACGCGGCCCATGTCGAATGGCGTTTCCCGGTCAAGTGTCTGAACCCCGAGCGTGACAGCGCCGAGGAAGACTTCGCCTTCTATGGCCCGACCTGCGACGATGCCGACTATATGGAAGGCCCGTTCCGTCTGCCCGCCAATATCCAGCCCGGCGATTACATCGAAATCGGCATGCTGGGCGCCTATGGCGCGGCAATGCGCACGCGCTTCAACGGCTTTGGTACCGGTATGGTGGCCGAAGTTGGCGATGAGCCGATGGCGACGCAATATTGCGGCACCCGCCGCGATCCGCGCCATTCGGATAATGTGGTGCGCCTGCGTTAAGGCCTTCGCAAAAGAGACAAAAAGGGGCGGCTCGGCAACGGGTCGCCCTCTTTTTTGTCCATTGCCTCGAAAACGGCACGGCAAGGGGTTTCGCTTGGGGCCTGCGCATCCTACATGCTGGACATGGCCCGCCCGACTCCGACACAGTTCGACAAGAAAAAGACCGTTGCCGAAAACCGGCGCGCGCGTTTCGACTATTTCATCGAGGATAAGCTGGAGGCGGGCATCGCTCTCACCGGCACCGAGGTGAAGTCCTTGCGCTTTGGCGAAGGCTCGATTGCCGAAGCCTATGCCGAGGTGCGCGATGGTCAGGTCTGGCTGGTCAATGCCAATGTGCCCGAATTCAGCCATGGCAACCGCTTTAACCATGAGCCCAAACGCCCGCGCAAATTGCTCCTGCACGAACGCGAGATCGCCAAGCTGACCGGCGCGGTGGAGCGCAAAGGCATGACGCTGGTGCCGCTCTCGGTCTATTTCAACGGACGGGGCCGGGCCAAGGTCGAACTGGCGCTGGCCAAGGGCAAGAATGACGCAGACAAGCGCAACACGATCAAGGAGCGCGAATGGAAGCGTGATCAGGCCCGGATCATGAGGGAATACAAGTGAGCGGGCGGCGGCTCGTTTCTCTGTCCAATTGGGCGCGAAACCTGCTGCCCACCCGGTCGGCTTTGGAAAAGAGCCGCATTATCGCCCCCTTTGCCCATCTGGTGCTGCGCGCCGATCTGTGGCGGTTTAATCGGCGCAGCGTGCCGCGCGGGGTGGCGGTCGGCCTGCTGGTCGGCATTTTCGCGCTGATCCCCGGTGTGCAATTGGTGGGCGCGGCGCTGATGTGCGTGCCCTGGCGCGGGAATATCCCGCTGGCGGGCGCGATGACCTTCCTTTCCAATCCGGCCACCACGCCTTTCATCATGGTGGGCGCGATTTCGGTGGGTAACAATTTCGGCTTCCACGCCGATCTGAACGCGCTCGATCACCTGTATCGCAGCGGGGCAGGGTTAACGGAATGGGGCCGCTGGCTGCTTTCGGATGGCGCGCCTGCGCTGTTGCTGGGGCTGGGCGTTATTTCGCTGGTCAGCGCGGCGGTGGGCTATGTGGTGGCCGCGCTGGTCTGGCGGCGGGTGGTGTTGGTGCGTCATGCGCGGCGGCGGCAACGCGCTGGCGCGCAAGGCTGAACGAGATGATGACGGGGGAGCAGGAGCGCGGCGGCAGGCTGGCGCCGGGGATCGGGCTGTTGGCGGTGGCGGTTGCCCTGCTGTTCAGCGCGGGTCTGGTGTGGCTGGCAACGCGGCAGATGGGCGCGGTGGCTGGCTTTGTCGGCGGCGCGCTGGTGCTGGGGGCTTCGGCTTTGATGCTGGGGCGCGGCGCGGGCGCGGCGCCCGATGCCGAGCCGGGCGAGCCTGATTGGGCGGTGACGGTGGCCGCGATTGAGGGCGATGCGGCTGTGGCGATCGTCGATCGCGCGGGGAGGCTGGTTTGCGCCAATGGCGCCTTTGAGGCCGGTTTTGGCGCATGGGCGCCCCCGGCTTTGCCTTTTGGCGACGCGGCGGGGGCTTTGGAGGATTTGGCGCGGGCGGCATGGCGCGATGGCGCGGCCTCTGATCGCGTGGCCGGGCCTGATGGCACGCGCTGGCGGATCGAGGTGGTGCGCGCGGGGCGGGCCGAATCCTATCTGATCTGGCGATTGCATGCTCTGGCGGCGAGCGACCCGGTGGCTGAATTGTGCGATCATCTGGCGGGAAAGCTGGGCGTGGTGCTGGGCCATGCGGGGTTTTGCGCGGCTTTGGTCGAAACGGATGGCACTATTCGCGCGGCCAACAAGGTCTTTGCCCAAAGGTCGGGTGCGGAGGGCATGTTGGCGGGCCGCCCCTTCATCGGCCTGTTGACGCAGGACGAGCAGGACCGAATTTTTTGGGCGCATGACGTCAAGCATTCGGTGCCTTTGACGCTGTTTTACCTGCCTTTGGTCGATCCCGACGGGCCGGATCTGGCGGATCCTCAGCAAAGCCCCTCGCTGATGCTGCTGGTTGATCAGGGCGTGGGCCTTGGCGGCAGCGGCGAGGTGAGCGCGGCGGTGCCGCATTTGCAGGCCTTGCTGGGCGGATTGCCGCTGGGGCTGGCGATGGCGGATCGCGATGGGCGGCTGCTGTTTGCCAATGCCGCCTTTATGCGCGCAGCAGGGCGCGAGGGCGGCGATATGCCGACCTATCCCACCGATCTGGTGGTGCGCGAGGATAAGGCGGCGCTGTCGGATGCGGTGCGTCGCTTTGGCTATGGCGCGGCGACCAGCGGCGACGTTGCGGTGCGTCTGGCCGCGCAGCCCGAGGATCCGGTGTCGCTCAGCCTTGCGGGCGTGCGCGGGCTGGGTGAGGCAGCGGTTTTGCTGGGCCTGACCGATACGACCGAGGAGACGCGGCTGAAACGGCAGGTGGCGCAGGCGACCAAGATGCAGGCCGTGGGCCAGTTGGCGGGCGGGGTTGCGCATGATTTCAACAATGTGCTGACCGCGATCATCGGCACATGCGACCTGATGCTGCTGCGCCATACGCCGGGCGACAGCGACTATGACGATATTCAGCAGATCCGCGCCAATTCGAACCGCGCGGCCAGTCTGACGCGGCAGTTGCTGGCCTTCAGCCGCCAGCAAACCTTGCGGCCGCAGGTCTTGCAACTGCCCGATATTGTTTCGGATATTACACAGATGCTGCGCCGCCTGATTGGCGAGAAGATCCGGCTGGAGGTCAGCCATGACCGGGATCTGGGCGCGGTGCGGGCTGATCCGACGCAGGTGGAGCAGGTGATCGTCAACCTTGTGGTCAACGCGCGCGACGCCATGCAGGAGGCCTCGCGCAAGGTGGGCGGGGATGGCAGCGGGGCGCTGATGCTGGCCACGCGGCGGGTGCCGGCGGCCGATGTGCGCGCGATGGGCAGCGATATTCTGCCGATTGCCGATTACACGGCGCTGGTCGTGCGCGACACGGGCGGGGGCATTCCGGGCGATATTCTGGGCAAGATCTGGGAGCCGTTTTTCACCACCAAGGAGCAGGGGCGCGGCACCGGGCTGGGGCTTTCGACGGTCTATGGCATTGTAAAACAATCCGGTGGCTTCATCTTTGCCGATAATGTCGCGGCGCAGGATGGGGTGGCCGCGGGCGCGCGCTTCACGGTCTATCTGCCGGTGCATCATGGCGCGGTCGAGGCGGCGGCGCGTCCGTTGGAAGAGGTGAGCACCTGGGCGGGTGGCGGCGACATTCTGCTGGTTGAGGATGAGGATGCGGTGCGCGTGGTGGCCGAGCGGGCGCTGAGCCGGGCGGGCTATCAGGTGACAACGGCCAGCGATGGAGAAGAGGGTGTCGAGGCGGTGATGGCGCGGCGCGATTCGGGGGCTGCGATGTTCGATCTGGTGGTTTCCGACGTGGTGATGCCCGCGATGGACGGCCCGGCGATGGCGCGCGCCATTCGTGCGGTTGAGCCCGATTTACCGGTATTATTTATGTCAGGTTATGCCGAAGAGCAGTTGCGGCGTGAGATTGATATAGTAAATATGTATTTCATACCTAAGCCTTTTTCCGTAAACCAGATTGCTGGGAAAGTGGCTGGAGTGCTGGCCAAAAAGGCTGGAAAGAAAGGTTGATCTGAGCGGTTGGAATAATTTTGTTCCACCCTTGTTCTTATAGAACAAATCCGATACACAATGCCGTGTTGACCTTTGGCAACAGCGCCTTAGCAAGGAGACGGCACGTGGCAGCTCAACTCAAGCTGATTCAAGAAGGCAAGGACAAGGACAGCATGGACCGTCAAAAGGCGCTGGAAGCCGCACTGGCACAAATTGATCGGGCGTTTGGCAAGGGTTCTGCCATGCGTCTGGGAGCCAAGGAGACGATGCAGGTGGAATCCATTTCCACCGGATCGCTGGGCCTTGATATTGCTCTGGGGATTGGCGGCTTGCCGCGTGGGCGTATCGTGGAAATCTATGGCCCGGAAAGCTCGGGCAAGACCACGCTGGCGCTGCACGCGATTGCCGAGGCGCAGAAGGGCGGCGGCACGGCGGCCTTTGTGGACGCCGAACATGCGCTCGATCCGGTCTATGCCAAAAAGCTTGGCGTCGATATCGACAATCTGATCGTCTCGCAGCCCGATACGGGCGAACAGGCGCTGGAAATCGTCGATACGCTGGTGCGTTCGAATGCGATTGACGTGCTGGTGGTTGACTCGGTCGCCGCGCTGGTGCCGCGGGCCGAAATCGAGGGCGAAATGGGCGACAGCCATGTCGGCCTTCAGGCCCGTCTGATGAGCCAGGCGCTGCGCAAGCTGACCGGTTCGATCAGCCGCTCGCGTTGCATGGTGATTTTCATCAACCAGGTGCGCATGAAGATCGGCGTGATGTACGGCAATCCGGAAACGACCACCGGCGGTAATGCGCTCAAGTTCTATGCTTCGGTGCGTCTGGACATTCGCCGCACCGGTCAGATCAAGGATCGCGACGATATCGTCGGCAATGCGACCCGCGTGAAGGTGGTGAAGAACAAGGTGGCGCCGCCCTTCAAGCAGGTCGAATTCGACATCATGTATGGCGAGGGCATTTCGAAGATCGGCGAAATCCTCGATCTGGGCGTAAAGGCCGGGATTGTGGAGAAATCAGGCGCGTGGTTCAGCTATGATTCGATCCGGATCGGGCAGGGACGTGAGAATTCGAAGAATTATCTGCGCGAGCATCCCGAGATTCGTGATCGCATCGAAAACGCGATCCGCGCTCAGACTGAAGGGCTTGCGGGCGAGATGATGGTTGGGCCTGATGCCGAAGACGATGCGTGATTCCTTCGGTTGAAGGTTGAAAATGAGTGGGGCGCGGGCGAAATTCACACTCGCGCCCCCAATTTTTTTGACGTCGGCGGGAACAATCAGCAGAAACTGGGCAAAACCTTGCACTGTTCGGCAAAAACGATGGCTCTGATGGCGCCTTCCTGCTTGTCCGCCGCCCTCTGGTAGCTTATCGGCAAGCCCCATGATCTCGACGAACGACATCCGCCGCTCCTTTCTCGAATACTTTGGCTCGAATGGCCATGACGTGGTGCCGTCTGCGCCGCTCGTGCCCTATAACGATCCGACGTTGATGTTCACGAATGCGGGCATGGTCCCGTTCAAGAACGTCTTTACGGGATTGGAGACGCGAGCGATCCCGCGTGCAACGAGCAGCCAGAAGTGCGTGCGCGCTGGTGGCAAGCATAACGATCTCGACAATGTCGGCTATACGGCCCGTCACCATACTTTCTTTGAAATGCTGGGGAATTTCTCTTTCGGCGATTATTTCAAGGAACAGGCGATCACGCATGCCTGGACGCTGCTGACCAAGGAATGGGGGCTGGCCAAGGACAAGTTGCTGGTCACTGTCTATCACACCGATGACGAGGCGTTCGGCCTTTGGCAGAAGATAGCGGGCCTGTCGGAGGATCGCATCATCCGCATTCCGACCAGCGACAATTTCTGGTCGATGGGCGATACCGGTCCTTGCGGGCCTTGCAGCGAGATCTTCTTTGACCACGGTGATCATATCTGGGGCGGCCCTCCGGGGTCTCCGGAAGAAGATGGTGACCGCTTCATCGAAATCTGGAACCTCGTTTTCATGCAGTTCGAGCAGCAGGCGGATGGCACGCGCCTGAGCCTGCCCAAGCCGAGCATCGACACCGGCATGGGGCTGGAGCGCATTGCCGCCGTGATGCAGGGCGAGCATGACAATTATGACATCGACACGTTCAAGGCGCTGATCGCGGCGAGCGAATCGCTGACAGGCGTGAAGGCGGAGGGCGATACCCGCGCCAGCCATCGTGTGATCGCGGACCACCTTCGTTCGACCAGCTTCCTGTTGGCTGACGGCGTGCTGCCCAGCAATGAAGGGCGCGGCTATGTGCTGCGCCGCATCATGCGCCGCGCGATGCGCCATGCCCATCTGCTGGGCGCGAAGGATCCGTTGATGCATCGTCTGGTGCCTTCGCTGGTGACGGAAATGGGCGCGGCCTATCCCGAACTGGGCCGGGCGCAGGCGCTGATTCAGGAAGTGCTGGAGCGCGAAGAAACCAAGTTCCGTCAGACGCTTGATAAGGGCCTGAAGCTGCTCGACGAGGCCACCGATGGTCTTGGCGAGGGCGGCACGCTGGCAGGTGAAACCGCCTTCAAGCTCTATGACACCTATGGCTTCCCCTATGACCTGACCGAGGATGCGCTGCGTTCGCGCGGGATCAATGTCGACAAGGACGGCTTTGACGCGGCGATGGCGCAGCAGAAGGCGGCCGCGCGCGCAGCATGGAAGGGCAGCGGCGAGGCCGCCGCCGGCGAAGTGTGGTTTGACATTGCCGAGCGCGTCGGGGCGACCGAGTTCACCGGTTATACCAGCACGACCGGTGAGGCGCAGATAGTCGCCATCGTCAAGGATGGCAAGGAAGTCGAAAGCGCCGGCGCAGGCGATGCGGTGACCATCATCACCAATCAGACGCCGTTCTATGGCGAATCGGGCGGTCAGATGGGCGATGCGGGCACGATTACCGGTGCTGATGGTTTGGCCATTTCAATTGCCGACACGGCTAAGCCGCTCGGCCGCCTGCACGCCCATGGCGGCAAGGTTGAGAGCGGCAGTGTCAAGGTAGGCGATGCGGTTGTGCTGGCGATTGATGTGGCGCGGCGCGATGCGATCCGGGCGAACCACTCGGCCACGCACTTGCTGCATGCTGCGCTACGCAATCGTCTGGGCGCGCATGTGACGCAGAAGGGGTCGATGGTTGCGCCCGAACGTCTGCGTTTCGACTTTTCTCAGCCCGTCGCGCTGACGGCCGAAGATATTGCGGCCATCGAGGCTGAGGTAAACGCGGAAATTCGCGGCAATGAGGCGGTCAGCACCCGCCTGATGAGCCCGGAAGATGCAATTTCGGCGGGCGCGATGGCGCTGTTCGGCGAAAAATATGGCGAAGAAGTTCGCGTGCTGTCGATGGGCAGCAAGGCCGATGGCAAGAATTTCTCGGTCGAGCTTTGCGGCGGCACCCATGTGCGGGCGCTGGGCGATATTGGCGTTCTGCGCATCGTGAATGAAAGCGCGGTATCGAGCGGCGTGCGCCGGATCGAGGCGCTGACGGGCGAGGGCGCACGTCAATGGTTCGTGAACCGCGAGGAGCAATTGAAGGCTGCCGCGTCGGCTTTGCGCACCACGCCTGATGAGGTTGAGGCGCGCGTGGTGGCGCTGCTGGACGAGCGCAAGAAGTTGGAGCGCGAATTGGCCGAGGCCAAGAAGGCGCTGGCTTTGGGCGGCGGCAGCGCGGCGGCGCAGGCGGCGGATGAAACGATCAATGGCGTGACCTTCAGCGGTCAGGTTATTGACGGGTTGGACGCCAAGGAATTGCGCGGACTTCTCGACACCGCCAAGCAGCGGATGGGCAGCGGCGTGGCTGTGATCGTGGCTGTCAATGAAGGCAAGGGCGCGATTGCTGCGGCTGTGACCGAAGATCTGACGGGTAAGGTCAGCGCGGTCGATCTGGTGCGCGCGGGCGTTGCGGCGTTGGGCGGCAAGGGCGGCGGCGGTCGTCCGGATATGGCGCAAGGTGGCGGGCCGGATGGTGCCAAGGCCGCCGACGCGATTGCTGCGGTCAAGGCTGTGATTGCAGGGTAAAGTTACTGATCTTATCAGTTTCCAAAGGGGCTATCGCAGGGAAGCTGCGGTGGCCCTTTTGCTTTTGGCTGACGGACGGCGGCGCTTAAACATGATGCGCGAATATCGCCGGGCGCATCGCTCTGCGTCCGGCGACTGATCCTGCTTAACTGGCGCGTTCGCGCAGGCTGCTGCTTTTCAGTTTGGGTTTTTCGCTCAAGCCGCCGTCATGCATGATGATCTCGCGGTATTCGTCGCGTTTTTCGTGAATTGAGGCGATGACGAAGCCCATCGGCACGCCCAGTTCGACCAGCACCGCCTCGGACAATTGCAGCGTCGCCTCCAGCGTTTCGGGGATCGCATGCGTGGCCCCGGCGCGATACATGGCGGCGGCGTGGACAGTGTCGCGGGCGCGGGCCAGAATCGGCAGGTCCGGATATTGCGCGCGCAATTTCTTGACCAGACGCTGGGCGGTGCGCGGTTCATCCATGGTCAGAATGACGCAATTGGCGCGATCTAGGCCAAGTCTTTCAAGCATATGGCTCGATGATGCCTCACCGAACGTCGCACGATAGCCCTGGCGCACCGCGCCGGCGATCAGGTCGGGGTCGGAATCCACACCCACATAGGGCTTATCATGGGCCTTGAGCATATCCGCGACCAGTCGGCCAACGCGGCCAAAGCCGATGATGACGGCATGGGGCGCGGTTTCCTCATCAAGATTTTGCGCATGATGAGAGGCAGCATCGACCCGGCGTGCAAGCCGCCGTCCCGCCCAGGCCAAGAGCGGGGTCACGGTCAGGCCCAGCGCCGTTACCGTCTGCCAGAATTGCGCGGTCGATGGCGCGATCAGCGAGGCGCCGCTGGCGGTGGCCAACACGATCAACGTGGTTTCCGAAGGGCTCGACATCAGGATGCCCGCCTCGGTGGCAACGCCGCGCCGCGCGCCGGTCAAACGCAGGATGCCCGCCGTCACCGCTGCCTTGACCACGACCACCCCGGCGGTGGCCGCGATGATCGCCACCCAGTTTTGCGCGACGGCGGCAAGGTCGATGCTCATCCCTACGGTGATCAGAAAGACGCCTAGTGCCAGACCCTTGAACGGGGCGATGATGCCTTCGACCTCGGTGTGATATTCGGTTTCGGCGATCAGCAGGCCCGCGATCAGCGCGCCGACGATGGGTGACAGGCCAACGCCCGCCGTGGCCAGAGCGGCTACGATCACCACCAGCAGGCTGGCCGAGAGGAAGAGTTCGGGGCTCTTGGTGCGCGCGGCCTGAGCGAACAGATGGGGCAGCATATAGCGGCCAAAGACCATCAGCACCGCCACCACCAGCGCGCCGTAACCCAGCGTTTGCGCCAGTTCCATCCAGCCCGCACCTTCGGCGCGCGGGGCAAGTGCGCCAAGCAGGAAGATGATCGGCACCAGCGCGAGATCTTCGAACAGCAGCATGGCCAACGCCGCGCGGCCAACCGGTGTGGTTGATCCGGCGATGGGCAGCACCAGCGCGGTGGAGGACATGGACAAGGCAAAGCCCAGCCCGATCGCGCCCGCCGCGCTTTGCCCCATCAGCTTCAGCCCGACCCCCAGCGTCAATGCCGCCAGCAGCAATTCCGCCGCACCCAGCCCAAGCACCTGTTTGCGCATGGCCCAGAGGCGATCAAAGGACAGTTCGAGCCCGACCGAGAACAGCAGCAGGATGATCCCGAATTCGGCAAAGGGTGCCAGCGCCTGCGCATCGGTGATCGTGACAAAGGCCAGCCAAGGCAGTTCCGCCACATGACGGCCAAGACCATAGGGGCCGACCAGCAGGCCGACCAGAATGAAACCGATCACCGGCGTGATGCGAAAACGAGCGAAAACCGGGATGACGATGCCCGCTGCGCCCAGAATGACCAGCGCATCGCCCAGCGGCGTGGAGGGAGAGAAAGAAACATGAGCCATAGGGGCAGGCTAGGCGATGGGGGCGTGCATGTCACGGCTGGATCGGGGGTAGACATGGAATGTGGCGGTTTTGTCATGACTTAGTCATAAAAACACCATCTGTTGCAAATCTTGCAACATCTATTGCATTTTTCGCTTTGCCAGTTGGGGCGAATCGGTTAGCCTCTCCTCAACGAAAAGAAGTTTGGGGATTTGTTGGATGCGTAAGACCGGTAAGCGGATTTGGTTGCTGTTGGCAGGATATGCGGTTTCGGCCGCTGGCGTGCTCGCCGTTCCTGCTCAGGCCGCCGATCTTGCTGCGCCGGTGACCATGGCCGCCGCTGTTCAGGTGGAATCGCCCTCGACATCGATGGCGCTCTCGCCGGTCGCGGCGGCCATGGATCTGATGCGTTCGGGGCGTTCGGCCGATGCGCTGGCGCTGCTGGAACCGGCGATGGGCAAGCTGCAGGGGATGAGCAAGGGTTCCGCCCGGCCTTATTGTCAGCATGATGGCTCGGTCGCGCGCGGGGTTCGGGTTCTGGATTCGGATCTGTGTGATGCGCTCTATCTGCGTGCCTTTGCGCTGACCGAATTGGGGCGCCGCACCGATGCGGTTGAGGCTCTTGAGCAATTGACCCAGCTTTCGCCCGATTATCCGCGTTACTTTGTTGAACTGGCCTATGCCTATCGGGCCAGCGGCGACAAGGCAGGCGCGATGGAAACCTATCGCCATGCCGCCGAACTGGCCTCGGCGCCGGGGCAGCAGAAGTATCGCGCGGCGGCGCTCCGCGGCATCGGCAATCTACTGGTGGATAAGGGTGATCTCGAAGGTGGGGAGAAAGCCTATCGGGACAGTCTGAGCGACGATCCGCAAAACAAGGTCGCGCTTGGCGAACTGCAATATATTGCCCGCAAGCGCGCGGCATCGGAACAGAAGGGCGGCTAAGACCCTAATGACCCTCTTTCAGGGGGGAAGCTGAAGGGCGCCTGTTCACGCAGGCGCCCTTTTTATTTGTCCGCAGCCCTTGGCAAGCGCCCGCGCAAAGCAGGCAAAAAAGAAGAGGCCCGGTTTCCCGAGCCTCTCTTTTCGTCGTCGAAAGAGCGAAGGGCGATTACGCCTTGGCCATTTCAGCTTCGAGGTTCTGCACGATGGCTTCGAAGAACGCTTCGGTCGTCAGCCAGCCCTGTTCGGGGCCGATGAGCAGCGCGAGGTCCTTGGTCATCTTGCCGCTTTCGACGGTTTCGATGCAGACGCGTTCCAGCGTCTGAGCGAACTTCACCACTTCGGGGGTGTTGTCGAAACGGCCGCGATAGATCAGGCCGCGCGTCCACGCGAAGATCGAAGCGATCGGGTTGGTCGAAGTCGCCTTGCCCTGCTGGTGCTGGCGATAGTGGCGGGTCACGGTGCCGTGGGCCGCTTCGGCTTCGACGGTCTTGCCATCGGGCGACATCAGAACCGAGGTCATCAGGCCCAGCGAGCCAAAGCCCTGCGCAACGGTGTCCGACTGCACGTCGCCGTCATAGTTCTTGCACGCCCAGACGAACTTGCCCGACCACTTGAGGGCCGAGGCCACCATGTCGTCGATCAGGCGGTGTTCGTAGTGGATGCCGGCATCCTTGAACTTTTCAGCGAAACCTTCGGTGGCGAAGACTTCGGCGAACAGGTCCTTGAAGCGACCATCATACTTCTTGATGATGGTGTTCTTGGTCGACAGATACACCGGCCAACCCAGCGCGAGGCCATAGTTGAACGAGGCGCGGGCGAAATCGCGGATCGAATTGTCAAGGTTGTACATCGCCATGGCGACGCCCGACGAGGGGAAGTTGAACACTTCGCGGTCGATCACTTCGCCATTTTCGCCTTCCCAGACGAGGCGCAGCTTGCCCTTGCCGGGGACGAGGAAATCGGTGGCCTTGTACTGGTCACCAAAAGCGTGACGGCCGACCACGATGGGGTCGGTCCAGCCCGGCACCAGACGGGGCACGTTCGAGATCACGATCGGCTCGCGGAACACAACGCCGCCAAGGATGTTGCGGATCGTGCCGTTGGGGCTCTTCCACATTTCCTTGAGGTTGAATTCTTCGACGCGGGCTTCGTCGGGGGTGATGGTGGCGCACTTCACGCCGACGCCATATTCGCGGATCGCGTTGGCCGAATCGACCGTCACCTGGTCGTTGGTCGCGTCGCGGTTTTCCACCGACAGGTCGTAATACTTCAGGTCGATGTCCAGATAGGGCAGGATCAGTCGTTCACGGATCCACTGCCAAATGATCTTGGTCATTTCATCGCCGTCGATCTCGACAACGGGGTTGGCTACCTTGATTTTTGCCATGTGCTTTTGTTCCCTGGGGTGGAGTGGCTTGCATTCCCCCTAGCATAGGATTTCCGCCGCGCAAGGGCGGGTTTTCGCATTGGACGGCGCGGCGGCAGATAGTTTTTGATATTGCGAAGTCATAGCAAATAAACGCCCCGCCAGAGGCTTTCCGCCGGTCCCGCGCCCATGGGCAAGGCTATTTTAACGCGGCCGCTCTAGGTTAATCTGGCCGGAGCGCTTGTCTGCCTCCGATGAGGAGCTTTGCATGGGAGCCTTGCATGTCTGGCCTTGATGTCGATGTTATTTTGCGCACCCATAATCGCGCCGACATGCTGCCCGAGGCGGTGGCCTCCTTCTTTGCGGCCGATGCGCGCGGGATCAATGCTCGCCTGCTGGTGGTCGACAATGCATCGAGTGACAATACGCAGGCTGTACTGGCCGATTTGCAGGTGCGGTACGGAGAGGCTCTGGTGCCGCTGTATGAAGCGCGCCCCGGCCCGCAGCACGCGCTGAACGCGGCGCTTGGGGCTGTGCGCGGCCAGATCGTCGCCTGTTTTGACGATGACGAACGCATCGTACCGGGCTGGCTTCAGACCATCGCGCGTGAATTTGCCGATCCGGCCACTGATTATATCGCCGGACCCGTGCTGTTTCCTCAGGGCAGTTCCTTGCCCGAATGGCTGCCTGATGGGTTCAATGGCGCGCTGGGCTTTATCGATCATGGGGCCCAGCGCCGCCAATTCGTCCCCGGTTTTCACGGGATGCTGACGCAGGGGAATTGCGCGCTGCGTGCAAAGATCTTCGAAGAATTTGGCCCCTATCCCGACTGCTTTAACACCGCAGAGGATCGCTGGCTTAACCAATGGCTGACCGATCAGGGAAAGCGGGGCTTCTACTGCCCCGATTTCGGCGTGACCCATCTGTTGCAACCAGCGCGCGTCAATCGCGACTATTTCCGCCAATGGGCGCGACGGGAAGGGCGCGATCTGGCCACGTGCGATACGCTGCTCTCGCGGCCCAACATGCTGGCTCAGCGCTGGTATTGGCGCAAGATTGCCGGATGCGCAGCGCGGCGACTGGTGGGGGCGGGGACTTCGGCTGAGCGGTTCCGCGATGAATTGGAACTGCGCGTGGCGGTCAGCTATGCCGCCACCTGTTTAGGCCGCCGAGCGGCTGCCTAAACGCGCCATCGCCACCGCGTAAATTCGCGTGGTGATGGTGCTGATTTCGATGGTCGCGGGGTGGCGCACCAGAAACAGACAGGCCAGCCAGCACGGAATCCCTGCCACCGACAGCGCGATCAGTAGGCCCCAGCCGATATCGGCCGATCCCATGCCCATCCAGTCCTGCGCCACGATCAGCGGAATGCCCGCGCCATAGGCGGCCACCGCGCTGCGCCAATAGATGTTGAGCAGATCGACAAAGCGGAAATGCATCAGCCGCGCCAAAAACATGCCATAGATCGCCACCCAGAACAGGCCATAGACAATGCGACTGGCCGCTGCGGCCTCCACCCCGATAAAGCACGCCACGGTCAGACAGCCGATGATGATGGCCGTGTCGATCCAGTTTACCCAGATCAGCGTGCGAATACGGCCCAGCAGGATCGGCACATCCATCTGCAACGGCACCGCGACAAACAGCGTTTCAGAAAGCGCCGTCCATTTGAGCAGCACCGCGACGCCCGCCCATTTCGGCCCATAGAGCAAATGCACCAGTGGCCCTGCGGCCAGCCCCAGCCCGACCATCGCGGCCCAGTTCACCGCCGTGTTGCAGGCCGTCAGGTGCAGATAGGAGGGCGCCAGCGGATCGCCCGCATCGCGTTTGCGCGCAAAAGCGGGATAGAACACCGAGGTCAGCCCGCTTGTCACCAGCGTCGAGAGCTGGGCTGAAAGCGCGGTGGCGCGGCTGAACAGGCCGGTGGCCATGACGCCCAGCAGGCGGGCCACGATCAGATCCTGCGTGCGCATGCCGATGGCGCCGCTGGCGCTGATGAAAAAGGAATTGGCGCTAAAGGAAAGCAGGGGCCGCGTTGTGGCCCAATCGCGCGGAAAGCGCGGCACAACCGGACGAAACCGCATGACGATGCCGGTGCGCAAAAACGCCGCCAGCAGCAGGCCCCATGCCATCGAGGCCGGACCAAACCCATGCGCGGCCAGATAGATGCTGAGCAAGCCGCCCGACAAAGAGCTGAGAATATTGGCGAAAAACAGCGCGCGGAAATTCATCTCGCGCGTCAGCAGGCCCACCGGGATCAGCGCAAAGGGATTGATGAAGCTGGCCGCCGCGATAATCAGCGTCAGCCGGATCAGCGTGGGATCGTGATAGACATGGCTGATCACCGGCGCCAGCGCGCCCAGCACCACCGCCACGCCGCAAGCAATGGAAACCGCAACCCCGGCGTATTCGCGCACATGGGCCGGGTCCATCGCCCTTTGCCCCGAGACAAACCGCGTGATCCCGGCATCCTGAAACATCGAGACCAGCATCGAGGCGGCCAGCGCTACCGAATAGACGCCAAACTCCGAGGGACTGAGATAGAGCCGGGAGATGACGACGCTGACGCCGAACTGGATGATAAAGGCCAGATATTGTGAGGCCATGGACCATGCGATGGATGCGCGAATCGACATGGGTTCAGCAACCGAGCGTGATGCGGGGCAGGGGAGAGATCATAGTCCCAAGCTCTAGCCATCAGAGGTAAAGATTTACCCCGACGGTTCCTGCCTTCTGCGCAAAAAGCGCGCCAAACAAAAAACCCGCCAGCCTTGCGGCGTGGCGGGTTTTTGAATGGTGGGCGTAGGAAGGATTGAACTTCCGACCCCTGCGATGTCAACGCAACGAGGGTGATTCACAATGGCGGATTTCTGCGGTTTTTGCACCGGGCCTTGTGAGAACATGTGCGGAACAAACAGCCTTTTTGCGTGTGATTCACGCAAAACTCACGCAAGTTTTTTGGGCGAATTCCATGGGCCAATTCGTCGCCGTTGGGCCTGCCAAAGGATACACCTTAGCGCCAGCGCATCGCTACGCTCGATGGGTTGATTCGCGATCATAAGGCAAAGCAAAAGGCCTAAAGGCCGCTGTTGCGAGGAGGGGCAGAAAGACGACAGCGGCCTTGAAGAACATGCCCCAGCCCTCGATGGAAAGGCTGGGGCTGATACTGTGCATAGGCCGCGCATGCAAATTTGCACGCCCGCTTTCGCCCACTTGCGGACATTCGAAAATCGTAGTTACGATGCGCTATGGTATCTGAAGTTCCTCATTTTCATGATGGCTTGCTCACCGGAATCGTTCTCGGCGAACAAAGTGCGACTGTCTATCTGCGCCAATCAACGGGCGAGGAGTACACGCTGACGCTTTCCGGCCTTGAGGTGCTCCAGATGGAGGACTTCCGGCAAGGCAATATCATCTCAATGGTGGAAGTGGTGAGTGGTCGCTTACCTTATGAACACGCGGGCCTTGAGCGTCTGTTCAAGCCCCCTCATCCCAAGGCAACTGAGGAGTACCAAAAGGCGCACGCGATCGTTATGGAGAGGCAAGCCGCTCGGATTGCTTCCGGCGAAGTCTCTCTTCTCGTAATCGTGCCCTCGTACGGAGCCGACCTGCTCGCGATCTGTCGAGAGGTAAAGGCTGCCGTTCGCGATGGAAACGGCAGCTAGCCACCATAACTAGACGGGCGGCAAACGCCCAGTTGCGGACATTGCGCTTGATCGGGTCCAATCGGAAGCTAAGTTGAGCGGCTTATGGCCAATGCTCCGCTAGATTCCATTGAATGGCACGACCTTCCCCTTGCAAGCCTCTCGATCAGTGAGTGCGGGGTTGCGCTGGTTGTTATGCCGTGGATTGAATCCACATATACTTATGCTCGTTTTGTTCTGAAGATTACGGACGCAAGGAGCATAAACTTGGACGTCAATGGAACGTTGTCACTTGCTGATTTCACGAATCTGGAAGTAAGTAAATTTGAATACGAAATCTGCTCGAACGGGCGCATAAGCGGGACGGTAGGCATCCTTGCCGGAGGGGCGGGCTACTGGGAAATTTCGGTTGCAAGCGCCACATGGTCGTTTGAGGCGGTTTGACCGCTTCCCACCATAACGAGACAGGCGGCTCGCGCCCACTTGCAGACATTCCCAAGTCCGCCCAAACTGCATCAATGAGTTTTCCGAATGAGACACTTGACGCTGCTCATCGCCATTCCGCCAATCACAAGGCGGAGTTGGAGCGTAGTGAGGTTTGTGGCTGCTTCTTCTGTGAGAAGGCGTTCGCAGTCAAAGATATTGCGGAATGGGTAGACGACGAAAGCGGAACGGCCCTCTGCCCTCGTTGCGGCGTAGATGCGGTGATCGGCTCTGCGTCCGGCTTCCCAGTCGCTGACGCGAAGTTCATCGGCGCGATGCGCGAACGATGGTTCAATTGAAAGTCCGCAATCCACCACATTCCGACGATAAGCGGCGTTCCGGACACGACGACCTTGCGGACCAATGTACCATGGAGCAAGGGCGGTGACCCAACTCAGTTTGCCTGATCACCGCCCCCATGCCGCTTGCGAATGCGGTGTCAGACGTCATTCCTGCGCCGCGCCTGCATCCGGCCAAGGCCCATGCGATAGGCGAATGGCGTAGTGGCCTGCGTAGACGTCTGGGCATAGCACTGGGTGCCGCCCAAAGAGCTGCCCGTGGTATCGAGTCGGGGCGTGATGCGATAGAAATCGAACGCCCCACCTGCTGCATCAAGCAAGCTATCGTCGATGAACATGCCGGTTCCGCCATCGATAATGCGCGTCAGCAGAGAGGTCACCGACTGCGCCTGAATGGTTATGGCGCTTGTCGATTGCACGCCCGCCAGCGTTACGCCGGTTGTGCCATAATAGCGGCCGATTGTGCTGTGTTTGGCATAGCGCACACGGCCCCCAGCGGTAAGCCAATCACCAGCGGCCATGCGTGCAGCCACCGTGTTCACATTGCCGCTATTCACCTGAAGGCCAGTTGCCGCAGCAGCCGATCCGGACGCCTCGACAACGAAGCGCGGGAACCCATCGGCATCTGTTTCATTGGCCACGGTTACAGTTGCCGTCCCCGCCGTGATGGCAGTTTGCATGGCCGTGTTGGACAGCGACCATCCATAGGGAATGCCGCTGGCTGCCACAGTGCTGATCGAGGATGTGCCGGTGGTTGTGGTCAGGTTGGTTCCGACAGCGGCAGTCGGGTCCATCAGGCCGTTCATCACCATGTTACGACCGATTGTTCCTTCGGCCATGGTGGTCAGGTTGTAATTGCCGATGTCCTGCTCAAACCAAAGCTGCGCGTTCGCGGGCATTGATGTGGCGGCGGTAAAGGTGATGGCCCATACGCCGGTCGCAAAATCAAGCGAACCGGAGGTAATGCCGGTGCCGGTGATAGCGCCCGTGCTCGTGTTGGCCTGCCCGATAGGCGCCCCATTGATGGAGATCAGCGTGGGGGCAGCCGTGCCGGTAAACCCGGTTCGCATGGTCGGGGGAAGCGTCCCGCTGAACGCAGTCCCAGAACCCGTCCCTCGCGCAGCGTACCAGTTATTCCGGGTCGGCCGCTGATCCAGCGTTGGCGAATTGGCATAATCGGCATCCACGGTTGCCTTGAACGCCGCCGCCACCTTGTAGGCGCAAAGCTGGTTTCCGTGCAGTTGCAGATTATCGTACAAACCCTTTTGGGGCAGGTAAGCCGTCCCGCTGCTGGTATCCAGCACCTGCGACCAGGTATCGGCCACGCGGACCCAAGGGCGGTTATATCGCAGGCCGGGGATGCCGTAATAGACGCCGTTGACCGTCGAGACGAAATTGGCAGCGCTCGACTGCACCCATTCGTTGACGATCCGCAGATGGTCATAGGTGGCGATCCTGCCGCCGCTGGGGCTGGCGTTATAGGTCAGATAGACTGTAGTCGGGGCCGTGCCGCCAAAGGTGTAAACGCCGCCGCTGGTGACGGTGTACTGATCCTGTCCGGGGGCGCTTGCCACCTTGACCAGCGGACGGGGCGAACCAGATGCAAAAACCCCCACAACGCCAACCGCACCGAAGCTCTCGCCATCCACAAAGTTGGTGGTATTGGTGGCCGTGCAGGTGCCGCCAGAGACAGCTTTGCTTTCCATCGGGAAGCAGGAATCGCCGCGCGGAAACTCGGTCCCGACATACCAGCACTTGCCCGCAGTACCATAAGCATCAGCAATATCAGCCATGGTCCGCAGGGTGTTCCAAGCAGTCTGTGGCGTGTTGTAATAGGGGTATCCCACATCGTTGACGCTGGCCGAACACGTAATGATATGCTGGCCGGTTTGCGTCAGGACGGTCGCCTTCCCATCCGAATTATAGCTGTAATAATAGTCCCTCGCCTGACCGGTCACATCACCCGCAGGGTTTCCAGAAGTGGTGATGCTGGTGGTCTGGTCGCGGTATTTTTGTGCCAGCGTGGTCGATGCGCCAACGCCATGGTTATAGCCTTGGTCGATCAGCCAGCGGTTGTTGCACATGGCCTGAATAAACCCGGCCATGTTATAGGCCGTGCCGAAACCGCCCTGCGCGGTGGCCGTGCTGGACGCAACGGCAAAGCCCCCCATGCTGGCGGTTCGGCTGTCACCATCGTATTTTGCAGTGCTCAAAGCCTGAAGGATCAGGACGCCCCGAGAAACGCTCTGCGGCCCCGGTCCATAGACATTGCGCGCCGCCACACGATAGAAATAGACATTCCCGGTCGAAACCGTGTTGTCGGCATAGGGAAGGCTGACATTGGTGGCCAAGAGGGTTTCTGCGCCAACAGTGGTCCCGCGATAGATGTCATAGCCAGTGACGGCTGAGCCGCCATTGCTGGCGGGCGGGTTGGCATTGACAGTGCAGGAGTTGTTGCCGCTGGACAGCGAGATATTGCGGGGGATGCTTGGCGGCCCGGCGGATACCGTCAGGGTGATGGGATATTCAACTGCAACTGCCCCAAGCACCTCGCGCACAACAGCCGTTTGGGATTCCCCATAGCTGATAGCCGTGTATGCGAAGATGTCTGCACCCTGAGCAAACAGATTTACATTGGTCCCAGTCGCCAGCGATAGGGTCGAGGCCGAGCCAAGCATACGCTGAATGGTATGGACGATACCCGCAGAATTGCTCACGCCGACGCTTTTGGCGCGAGGCGTAGCGCGAATGCGGCCAGCGCGCTTGCCGCGCTCAAAATCAGAAGCACTCATGGATTGCCCCTTACCGCGATGCCCGAACCGTGCAGGCAGGTTCCCCGGAGGCCGCTACCCAGCGCATCTTGCCGCCCCCGGTGAACTGATAGACGCCCGCCGCCGTAATGGTGCTGTAAGGCCCATTGTCGTTCTGATCGTAGAACGCGCCCAGCGGGGTCGTTGCATCGGTCAGGTCGCGATAGATCGTGATGGCCCCCGTCACATTGCGAAATTCCAGTTCGACAAAGCCCCACAGCCGCGCGTCGAGCGGATCGCTGCTGCCGTTTTTCCATTCCTGCGGCGGGGCGATGTTGTCGGTATAGGTCAAAATCATCTCAGGGTTCCTTGGTCAAACCCTGCGCCCACAGATGGGCCGAGAGGGCATAGGAATAGTTCTGGTCGCAGATCCGCAAATCCGCCTCGCTGATGGTCAGCGCCGCCACGATGGGGCCGGGGGTGGGGCTTTCAGGAATTGCGGAACCGTCACCTTGGGCGGCGCGGGCTGGATCGGGCGCGGATGCGCGCAGGCGGTGAGCGGCAATATAGGCAGCAAGGCGAGCATCACCCTGCGCCAGCGCGGCGTCATGTTGGGCATCGGCATTGTCGGCAAGGCTCCTATAGCGGGTTTCGGCGGCGGCTTTTGCGGAGGCGGCGGCCTTGCGCTCGGCGGCAAAGGAGGCCTGCGCATCGAGCAGTTTGTTCTGCCAATCCTCGGCGCGGCGGAATTGCCAAGCGGCATAGGCCAGCGCGAGGATCGCCAGCGCGGCCCAGCATCGCGCCGTGCTGGCGGTGATCCAGCGCAACGCCGCGCCGATTCGCCCCCAGATGCCAAAGGCCTTGATCGCGGCCCAGATCGCGGCGGGGCCGATCATGTGGCATCCTTCAGGCAAATCGCCTGCTCTCTTTTGCGCCGCGCGACGATGCCGGGGACCACGCGGCCACCGGCCTTGTTGAACCAAGTCAGGCTGGTACACGCCGCACGGATCTGGCCCGCGTTGATCTGGCGGCGCATGGTGCTGGCGCAATAGGTGGGCCACCCGACATGATGGCCCAGACTGAGTGCGGCATAGCGCACATGGTCGCGGCGCGGGATCGAGAGCGCGAGGCCGGGGGTGCAGGCCATCACGCGGGCGCCGTCAGCAGTCAGGCGGTCCACCAGCATCTGGGCGCATTGGCCCTCGGTAAACTCGCGGCCCACCATGATGCCTTCGCCCGTCAGCCCATCGCAGGCCGTGGCCACGCCGATCATATCGAGATAGACTCGCAGATATTGCTTGCCGCTGATATTCGTGATCGTGGCGGTTCCGGCTTGAGGCGAGACGGTAACCGCCACCTTGCGGCCGGATTCCTCCATCGGGATCTCGGTCAGCACCAGTTGCGTGGTGGCCGGGCCGATCAGGGCCAGCAGCGCCGCCACCAGCACGACAACGCCGCCCTTCTTGGGCTGGCCGGTTTCAGGCTGCGTTGCCATCGGGCTTGCTCCCTTGCTGGAGCAGGCGCAGCGCCGTGGGCGCGGCAAAAACCGCCAGCCCAGCCAGCGCCGAGGTTAGCGGGCGCCAGCGTTCGGGCACATAGGCGACAAGGCTCGTGAGGATCTGGGGCTGCGCCACCAGCGCGCCCGCCAGCACACCGGCCAGCGCGGCCATGCGCACCGACCACCAGCGCCAGGCCTGACGCGCATCATCAACCAAGGTCATCGGATTTCCCTTTGCGGTGGCGCTTGGGGTTCTTGATCCAGCCAAGCGCGATGAGTTTTTCGAGGATTGTCAGCACCATCACGGCAAGGCCCGCTGCCGTGACAAGGTGGGGCAGAACCTCAAGGAATTTGATCAAAGCAATCACCGCCAGAGCGAGAAGGAAGTCCCACCAGCCGCGCAGCGAGAGCGGCGCGGAATGCAGGGCGACAAGAGCCTGCGCGGTGGCGTCGGCCGGGATCTGCGACAGATCGGCCATCATTCGCCCCCTGCTGGCGCTTGCGGCCAAACTACGGCGGCGGGCGTGGCATAGGTTTCGGTAATGTCGCGCAGGGCTTGACGATAAGCCACCCATGCCGCACGGGTGGCCTCCGGCACATCAGGAAACTGCGTCCAATCGCAGGCCGTCAGCAGCCCTTGCCGCCGCGCGCGCACATCGCGCCAAAGATCTTCCATGCTGGGCTCAACGGCTGATGCCGTCAGGCCATCCTCTGACAGGAGATAGGCGCCGACCGAAGGAACCTCGACCGCAACCTCTCCTGCCAGCAGTTGCGCGTTGGCCTGCTCGATGGCGCTGGCCTGCCAGATCAGGCGGGCATTCTGACCCGGCGCACCAAGGGCAAAATACATCAGCGATACCTCCGCAGCGTCATGAGGCTGGCGCCGCCCGGCGTGATCCGCAACGTTGGCCCGCCACTCCACCATGCGAATTGGACGTTATGCGTGCCTGGGCCGACCGACAGGCGGCCCATAAGCGAGACGCTGTCCGAGGCCGTGACGCCGCCGGTCGTAAAAACCCCCACGCCATCAATATAGATCGTGCATTGCCATTCGACGGGAGAGCCGGAATAGGACTGCTTGGCCACGGCCAGGGCGAGAATGTCGCCCGCCATGCTCATCTCGACATTATATGAGATTACAATGTTATAGGTGCCGGGATGATAGACTGGTTCTGAACTTCCCAGATCCTGATTCCAGACGTACTCAGTCCATGGCGCACCACCGTAAAAGGTGCCGCCATTGTAGGCCTGCTGCATGGCCGTGATGCCATCGGTTTCGATATTGTCGGCCCGGACAGAACCCGCGATCAGCAGGGAACCACTGATCCGAACATTGCCGGTGATGTCAAAGCCCGCATATCCGGCGCTGGCCCGCAATTCGATGGAGGCGCGGTTGTCTCCGCTAACCGCCGTCACGCGCCAATAGGCATCCGCCGAGCCCAGATTGGCGATGGCGGAAGCCTGCGCCGTTACCGTGGCGGACAGGCCATTGGCCTGCGCCTGGACGCTGCTGATTGTGGCTGCCTGCGCGGCGATGGCGTTGGAGAGGGCGGTATAATTGCCCGATACGGTGGCGGTCAGACCGTTGTAATTCGTGTTCAGCGAGGAAATCTGCGCCGCAACGCTGGCCACCGCATCGGTGCGCGCGGTTGTTTCCGCGCTGATCGCGGCGGCATTGGCGCCGATGCTGGCCGAAAAGTTAGAAACCTGCGATGCCAAGGCGCTGATCGCATCGGCCCGCGCGATTACCTCAGAATGGATGGCAGACGCATTTTCGCCAAGGCTTGTCGAGATGGACGAAATCTGCGCAGCCAACGCACTGATGGCGTTGGCTCGAACGATAGCTTCATTGGCGATGCTGGCCGTTACGATTTCGTTCTTATCATTGATGATGCTGACAAGATCGAAGTCTTTGCTTTCCAGCGCCGAGGCAAGAATTTGCATCACCTGCTTGCCGGTCAGGTCATCGCTCAGCAGGTTGCCATCGAAAGCGCCCATGTTGATCGCGCCAGCGGGTACGCCAAGGGCCGTCAGGCTCAAAGGATCGCTGCTAGACCTGAGCGCGGGCGCGCCGGTTGCAGGATCGAAACCGAGATAGTAACCCTTGCGGCGGTCGGCGGGCGGCAGAACGGCGGCTTCATCGCCCATGGGGAGGCGAAGTGCATGGCGAAGATCGCGAGCCAAGGCCTGATCGCGCAGCGCGGCTTGGTCATATCCCCGGTTGACGGGATCGGCCAGCCACGCCGCGCCATCGGCAAATTCAATGTCCTGCGTGAAGGACGGGGCGAGAACCGGCCGAATGGCTGCGCCAGCGGGCGGAGCCACGGCAAACAGCACGGTGCCGGTCGAAGGGGAGGGGCCAGCGAGAGCGACAGAGAATGCAGCGCGATCCTGCTCAACCCCATCGACATATACCGATACCTGATCGCCGGTCAGAACCTGAAAATCAAAGGGGAACGCCACCACCACCCCGTCGCCGTAATAGGGGCCTGAAATGGCATTGGTGGTTCCGATTGGCATATCCGCGCGCTCCTTGCCCGGTGGGCTTACGGGGGGAGCGCGCGGGCTTGAATCGCGCGGGGGTTAGGGGGCTTTAGTGGGCGAATTCTTTTTGGGGGCCGAAGTGGCGTTTCCCAGGGGATATGAGATGGCACGCGTTGGATCAGGCTGCCCTGAGGCGGCTTAGGCGGACGTGTATGGTTGTCCGAAATTAAGAGCAAAGCTGTGGTTAGCTGTCATTTAATCCTCAGCATCGACCACCAAATCCAAGAAGATCTATTTGTTTTATTTTGTGTGCCGCGACCGCCATGTCGCGCATCCAATGCAATTGCCACCATTCAATAAATGGGGCACGACAACGCCATAAACTAGATCTAGGAGGCTGCTTGTCCATTTTTCAACTCATCAACGAGATCGACAATGGCGAGATTGTTCTGCCAGCAATTCAGCGCGATTTTGTCTGGGACACTGACAGAATCGAGGGGTTGATGGACTCGCTTTTTCGCGGATACCCAGTCGGGATCGTCCTTCTGTGGGAGACTTATGAACCTATCCAAATTCGGAATTTCATAAAAGACTATCGCGGCGATACCGTCCACCTGTTTGATTATAATCAACAGTCAAGACGAATTAAATTGGTATTGGACGGTCAGCAGCGCCTTAGTTCACTGTATATAGCGCTAAAAGGGAGTTTTGGGGGCAAAAGCCTCTATTTCGATGTTCTTAGCGGCCGTGACAATGACAATCACGCAGAAAAGAAATTTGGTTTCCGGTTCTTCACGAAAGAGGAAGCGGACAATTTGAATGCGACTGCGGGCGAGAGCAAGTTGAGATCACACTGGCTGCGATTTTCAGAGCTAGTCATTCTGTCGCCAATGGATCTGATTCAACTGAGGCGTAAACTTACAAAGAGCTTGAACCTTTCGGATGACTGTCAGTCGCGCCTCGAGATGAACCTTAGTACAGCGCTGCATGCACTTTCAGGAAATTCAGAACTATTGAAGACGCAAACTATTGATGCAGGACTTCCTGCTAAAGATGATAAGCGAAAAACTGCTTTTGATATTCTAGAGATATTTGTTAGGATTAATACGCGTGGCATGGCGTTGGAGCGATCAGACCTCATTGCCAGCATGTTACGACTGTACTGGCCCGCGGCCAGCAATTTATTGCCGACATTTCTAAAGGAGATCAACGAAGGGTCAGGATTGGCCATCAACACCGACTTCGTCATTCGTTGCATGTTTTCGACGGCCGGCCTCGGCACTCGTCTCGATTTCGATTTGCTTCGCCGACGCAGCAATGTCGACCTGCTGAAAGCATCTTCTGACCGGTGCTTCAAGGCGATTCGTGCAGTAGTGGACTTCGTGCGGGCCGACTGTGGTATTGACTCCGTCCGTCTCCTCGGCGGCATAAACTCATTGGTCCCTTTCGTGCACTACCTTTATAATACGGACACAATTACCTTTCACAAATCGGAGCGCGCGGACGTTCGCAAGGCCATATTCTTGTTCGCCTTCTCGCGCGCTTTTAGTCAATACTCTGATAGCCGACCCCAAGCGTTTATCCGGGATCACCTCCCGACTCCGGACAGGATAAAGGCGGGTGACCGATTTTCGTTCACTGAGGCAATCAGGTTCGTATCTTGGAAAAGCGGATTTGAGGATGCCGATATCCGAATGTTCGCCAATAACAGAGATCTTGCACTGTCCCTGATCCAGCGACGTACGGGCGGAAAGATCTTTTCTGACGGCAATCAGCCGGAAATCGATCATATTTTTCCGAAATCCGAGCTGTATGACAAAGGGCTTGATACGCAAGAAATCAATAGTCTCGGCAATTTTTGGATATTGCCGCGGAAAATGAACCGAAACAAAAGCGCTGCGCATCCGATGGAATATCTTAAGGATGTTGCTGACACGACTCTGGCGGCTGCGTTGATTGATCGAACCCAGCTTGACTACAAACTGTTCAAACGCTTCAACCGAGAGCGTCAAAAAAATATGGTTGCAGAACTGCAAAAGTTGACCGGGATTGTCACAAGCGATTTTGAATTTTTGCAAGAAGATGATGAATAGTTTCATAGATTTTTATTATGCAAATTTTAAATATATTAATATGTAACCGATTTAATTTAATAAATCTTTTTGGTTAAATCGGAATTTTCCATATTTCTATTTCTCGTTCCAGCCAGTTGCCGTCATCGACAACTGGCTGGAACGTAAAACGCGATTTAGCAGAGCGACCTTGGGGGCGGAATGGCCGCTAGAAGGTGAAACCTGATACTGCCCCCTAGCGCTTCCTCTCCGCCTTCCCTGTGGAGAGCCCGCGCCAGACCTCATACGCCGACTGCGGATGCTGATCGCCCCGCGCCACATCGACAAGGAACTGGATCGAGCTTGCCACCTGACCGGGGACGAGGCCGGTCACATAGCCCGCCGTTTCGAGAAAATCCTTGGTTGCGTGTTGGGTGGGTTCGCCGCGCCAGAATTGGCCCAGATCGCTGGCCAATTGCTCAAACGATTCGGCAGAGCGCTGAATAGGTGTAGACCCGGAGCTATAGGCCTTGCCCTTGATAGCCTTATTCCAAGCAGGCTCGAATAAATCTCGCACATAAGGAATAGGGCCCAAGGCATTCGCCAGCATCTTGCGCATGGTCCATTGCAGCCACCATTCGTCGTCGTCCGGCCCAGCATTTCCGCCCGCCACCATGCGCAGGAATTCATTGAGCAGGGGCGAGGCGGCGTAAAGCCACCACGCGCTTGCAAGCAGCATGGGAAGATTGCGAGACTTGCGCGAATCTTTGCCGCGCACATCGCGCGCCAGAGACCTCTGCCGCTGATATTGAGCCGAGAAGTAGCTATAGAACGGGACGAATACCTGGAAAAATTTCCCCCACGCTCCAGTATCACGCTGGATCGCGGCAAGATCTTTGCTCCCCCCTGCACCCTGTGAACCGCGCACAGCCTTATCAGCGGAATAGGCGGCGTCCTCTTCGCTCATGCCCTGTGTCAGGGCCTGATTATAGGCCGCGATCCACGTGGGAACGGTAACTGCTCGGTCTGCCCAGCCGATAGTATGGAAGTAAAACCGTTTGGCATCGAGCAATTTATGGACAGCGTCCGTAAGCATGTTCAACGCTTTGAGTTCAGAACTTTTTGCATCAATTTTGGCAAGCTCGCGGCGCAGATCGCGGTCGAGCGTGTCCATCCGATGCCGCATTTCGGCCGAGCGCTCAAAGACAAACCGCGCGGTTTCGACGGGATGCCTGGCGCTCTGAGCGATGGCCTTGGCCATGGCGGTCGCGCCTACGACTTGGGCCGAGTCTGCATACCCGCCAAGCTGCATGACAGAGGTGGTAATGCGCATGCCCATAGCCACGATTGTTGCGTTAGTGCGAAGGGCTGAGAAGAACCGCCCCAAACCCTCATTGCCCGTGCGCTCCATCGCCCAGCTATTCGCCACGAACTTAACCCATGGGCGAAGCTGGCGCCGGATCTGCTGGCCCAGAGCATCGTCGATGGCGCCCGACACCTGGCGGTTTGACAGGAATTTCCACGCCTGCATAACCGCCTCGCGGTGCGTCAGATCGTGGATGACCTCGCCAAGATGACGCTGGATCACGCCCAGATCGAGCAGGATCGGCTCAGACACCTTTTGCGTGCGGGCCTTGGTCGCGCCAGCGCGCGTGGTGGCCTTGGTCGCCAGAGGTTCGAACAACGCGCTTTCAGGCGAGGCGCTGCGGTCCTCGGCCATGCTCGACAGGCTGCTGTCATAGATAGCCGGATAATAGCCGCCGCGCATTTCGCCATGTGGTGTTGTGAAGGCGCGGGCCTCGACCTTTTCCGGCTCAACCCCGTTCACGCGCCGCTCCAGCGCGGCCATTAACGGCCAGAGCGTTTCAATCGTGTCCCACACGCCCTGAACGAATTGCCATTCCTGCGCGGTGAGATTGTCATTCAGGAAGGCCTCGATAGCCCCGGTATTCCAGCCATAGCCATCGGCAAGGCGCTGGATGTTGCCCTCGTTGCCGATATTCAGCGCCATGGCGATCAGCTTGTGGCGCATGGGCGAATAGGGTTTGCCGCTGAACTTGTCGAAAAACGGCGTCTGCACCTTGTCGGCCCAGCGCGAAACCTGATCGGCCGGCACGGCGGCAAACAGGTCACGGATGCGGCCCATGTAATCCTTCTGCATGTCCTGAGCGCGCCCCTGCGCCGCCGCGATGGGGCGGAACACAATCCGGTTGAACACGCCGTTGGGATTGCCGCCGTCGAGCCAATCGAACACGGTTTCCATCTTGAGCAGCGAGGCATCGGCCGACAGGACATTGGCCTTACGGGCCGCCCACCAGCCTTGCTCTTGCAGGCCAGCGGGCGGTGGCCCTTCGATGCTGCCCGCCGCCGCAATCGCCTCGGCCACCACCGCGTCAAATTCCCGCTCCTCCTGATTGTCGAGCAAGGTTTGCTTCAGGCGGCCAAGGTGCATGACCTGCCCCACGGCTTCATCCAGGCCAAGCAGGCCCTCGACCGACAGGCGCGACCAATGCTGCCCCTCCAGCGTGGCGGCGAAGCTGTCCGGCACAACCACATCATGCCCCTCGGCGCGCCGGTCCTGCGCCCACGCCTCCCATTTGGCCTGCCGGTCGATGGAGCGCTGCGAACGCGGGCGCAGGTTCACCGCTTCAAGCAGCGATTGCGCCCGCTCCAGATAGTCCTGATCCACGCTTTTCATGGTCTTGGCCGCCGCCACTTTGGCCATGCGCGTCTGTGCAGCCTGCACCTCGTCCATGGCTTCCTTGGCCTCGGCCAACAGCGCGGAGGCAATCATTTGCTGTTGCTTGGCGCGGAATGCGGCTTCCCGGTCGCCTTTCAGGAAAGCCTCTTCGGCTGCGCGTCCGGCCTTCTGCACCGCGCGCGTATGGCGCTGCACCGCCGCCGGGCTGGCCTCCTGCGCCACGGTGCCGCCGCGCACCCGCCCGCGCGCCCATTGGCGGGCCATGCGATAGGGCGTGGGGCTGTTCCCGGTGGATCGAGCCAGAACGCGGACCTCGGCCGCAATGACTTCGCCTTGCCGGTCGCTGTTGATCGCCGCCATGGCCTCGCGCTCGATTGAGCCGTCATTGAACGGATCATCGCCCCAGCGCCGCGCCATTTCCGCATCGGTTGCGGTGTCGATCATCCGCTGGCGCATCGTGCGTTTGTCGCCGCCCTCGCGCGCCTGCCTGTGGTCTGCTTCAAGGCCGAACAGAATTTCCAGCATGGCATGGCCGCTGTCAAAGCCCGCCATTTCGGCAATCATATCGGGATGGCCGCCGCCGGGCTTATAGAGCGGGGGAACCCGCTTGGGCATCAGGTCCACCGCATCGAGGCCAAATTCCTCTTGCAGCCATTCCTTGTTAATCGGCTCGGCCTTCATCATTTCCAGCGATTGCAGGATGGGCGATTGCATCAGCCGCTCGGTTTCCTCGGCGGCCACTTCGCGCCGCTGGGCCGCATAGCGGGCTTCCTCGCGCCGCCGGATCGCGTGCATGGTCTTGGCCAGCAGATCGCCGCTGGCCTTTTCGCGCGCGGCCTGCACCTGGGCGGCGTAAGCGGCAAACTCGGCTCCCGCCATGCCCGCCTGCGCGGCATCCTTGAACAACGGGGCCAGCGCCAGCCTCTCACGCGCGGCGCTGATTTCCTCATCGGTCGCCAGCAGGCGGTCAAACACCTCGCGGATTTCGGGCGTGATGGGGGAGCGCAGGCTGGCCACGGTCTTGTAAACGGCCAGCAGCCAAGAGCGGAAACGGTCGAACATGCCCTGCAACGCCAAGGATGACGCCTTGCCTTCCATCAGATAGCGCTCACCGCCGCGCGCGAAGAGTTCATGGGCATCAACCGGAATAACCCCATCATCTCCGATGGGCTGGCCCTGCGCGGCGAACCAGTCCTGCACCGTCTGCCAATCGGCTTTCAACTGATCCGGTGCATCGGCGTGCGCGGCATCGGCCCGCAATTCCTCAAGCCACTGGTGGCTGATCTCATGCAGCAGAGTAGAGAGATTGCGGCTCTGGAAAAGCTGGATGAGGGGACGCTGGCCGGGGTTGAAGATGATGCGCCCGCGCGGGCCGGTAGCGGCAGGACCGCGCCCGCTCTCAATCTCCATATTGAAAACAGACGGCGTTTTTGCTATTTGATCGAGAGCGCTGGCCGTCTCTCCAGGTCCGGATTTGTAGCCGGGTGCCTCCGGGTTGCGGCCAGCGTTCTCCGGTATCACATGGTCGTAAAAGAAATTCCCGTTATTGTCCTCGCGGATGGTGACGCGGACATAGCGATCCTTCCCCGCGATAGAGACCGTTCCGCCAATCTGATGATAGGCCCTGACTGAAGTTTCGTGCGCCTGGTTGTATGGCGGCGCGCTTGAAATCAGTTCACCTTTGGCGATCAGATCACGCAGGCCAGCAACCGCCAACAGCTTCTCGCGGTCAGCGGTAAAGCTGAGCATCTTCTTGGGCGATGCAAAGGTGACATCCCGGCCCAGCGCTTCGCTGCGCACGGACGTTCCGCGCAGATGGGCGGAAAACCATTCACGAACCTTGGCGCGCAGATCCTTTGCAGGCGTCCCCTTGGGGGCAATTTCCTCGCCAGTGACGGAGGTGATAGGCTTGCCGGTCTGATCGAAGCCCGCACCAACCGCTTCGGTGGAAAGTTGGTTGATCGCCGCGCGCAGTTCGGCATCGCTCATGCCCGCAGGATCAAGGCCGCGCTCGGCCAGAAGCTGCTGCAATTCCTCGGCCGCCGCGCGAATGGGGTCGGTCTTGGCTTCCTCGGCATAGCGCGCATTGCCCGCCAGTTCGGCGCCAATGGCATCGAGGAGCATCTGGCTATCAAGCTGATCGACACCGGCCTGATCGGCCATGCCCTGCAATTCGGGGAAATAGCCCGCTCCCACAGCCGCGCGTAGGGTGGTGTCCAGCCCATAGTCGCCCGCGCCGGTCGGTCCGCCCATGCTGCCTTGCCGGGGGTCGAAATCGCGCAGGATCTGCTTGCGCCCGCGAATGGGCGTGGGGCGGGCAGGGCGGCCTTTCTTGTCCTGCTTGCCGGGCGCGGGCATCCGCAAATGCCAGCTATCAAGTCCCATGGATTTCAGATCGCCGCCGCTGTCATTGAGGCCGCCGCGCTTGGCGATCCATTCGAGCAGGCTGTCCCCCTGCTGCACGGTCGCGGGCTTGCCCTTGCGCATGGCGTTGATGACCATATCGGTCGCATCGGTCTGGCGGGCGGCGGCAAGGGCAGGGGGCAAGACCTGTTCAATGCGCGTGTCAAATTCCAGCCCGGTCAGTTCCTGCCCTAGCCGCGCGGCCCGCACCGCCTCGCGCGTGGCGAAGAGTTCGGCGTGAACATTGGCAATGTCCGGCGTATAGCCTGCATCGGTCAGCATCTTGCGGACGCGCTCGACAATCTGCTGGCGGGCGCCGTCCTGCTGGGCGTTGCTTTCGTCCACCTTGGCCAGAACATCATCCAGCTTTTTGCCGATGGATTCGCCAAATTCCGCCGCCTCGCGCGCAGACATACCGCCGGGGGCAAGGCGCATGTCATCCTTGAGCGCACCCCAAGCCGAAGTGCCGGGCAGGGCGCCAAAGGCAAATTCCACCGGCAGGACCAGATCGCCCCCCGTCTGCACCGCCTCGGCCACATCGGCGGCAAATCGGCGCAGGGGGTCGGTGTATTGGTCGTAGCTTTCCGACTGCATATAGGCCTGCGCGGCCTCGCCCGGCACGAACACATGCGTTACGCCGCTGTTCTCGCCCACCGAGCGCATCAGTTCCTGATAGGCCTCGGGGTCGAGTTTGCGCGTCGAGGATTGCTCAGCGGCGCGGCCAAAGGCGTCGATGGCGGCGATTTCGGGCATTGCCTGAATCGCGCGCAGGGCATCCGGCCCAACGGCTTGTACCGCCGCGCGCCGCCTGTTGTTCGCGGCCGTGTCCAGCGCCTTTTCGAAACCTGCGATGGTGAGGTGCGACAGGCCGCCGCCCACAAGCGTCTGAATGGCCGTTGCCGCCAGACTTTCGGGCATGGCCTGCGCCAGATCGCCAATCGTCTTGTCCCTGTTCTCAGGCAGGAACAGCCATGCGGTCGTATTTTCCGCGACGGTCGTCGCCTCTTCGCCCAGAAGGTCGGGGATCTGCGATTTGACCCAGCGCTTGAGAATGCTTTCCCCGGCATCGCTGGATTTGATGAAGGCTTTGTTGGCGAGATATTCGCCTCCGGCCTCGGCCGCCGCGTCAAGCACGCCATAGAGCGTTGCCCCGGCCCGCCCGACGCCTTGCTCTCTGGCTTTGAAATAGCTTTCGCCGCCCTGCTGGATGGACGGCGGCAGAACCGAAAGAATAGCCGCTTCGGCCTGAGTGGCGCCCAGCGCCCGCGCGCTGACCCCGCCCATAAGCGATGCGATGGTGCCGGGCGTATTGGAAATGCCGCCAAGGATTTGCTGCTCAACCCAAGAGCCGCCCTTGGGCATCCAATCCTTGGCGGTGTCGGCCAGATACTTGTCGGCCATACGGAAGCCGTTTTTCTCCGGCGAGACACCGGCAATATCGGCGGCCCATGCAACAGGGCTTGTCGCCCAACGCCCGATGGTGGGCAGGCCAGAGGCCAGCGCCATACCAGCCCGCCGAGGCGAGGGGAGAGCGGCCCGCGCGCCTGCGTCCCCCATCAGCGCGGCCACCCCGGCCATAACAGGAGTTGCCGCGCCAGTGGTGGCGCTTCCCACATCGGCGCGATCAAACGCATCCAGCCCCGCGCCAAAGGCGAGGATGGGGTTATAGGTGTCTTTCAGAACCCGCCATGCCTCGCCCAAGATGCCAAGGGAAGCGTGATCGCCCTGCGCAACAGCCGCTGTGCGCGGGTTGTTGGCCAGATGAGCTCCAATGTCGGGGTGATCCTGAGCAACCTGCACCAGCGCCTTGGCCTTTTGCGCCTGCGCGGCTTCGGGCAAAAGGCCGTCGATTTCGGCAGGGGAAACGCCCATTTGCCGCGCCAAGGCGCTGGCCTGCGCCACCTGTTCCGGGTTTTGCGCCATCATCAGGTTGGAGCGGATGCGCTCGTCGCGCTCTCGCTCCATCGCGGCAATCAACGGGTCTTTATCCTGCTGCGCGGCGGCGGGCTGGGTTTGCTTCCATGGCTGGAATGGAATGATCTGATCGGGCATGAGACGGCGGTACGCCGCGATGACGCGGCATTGAATCGCGCAATCTCGGCCGCTTTGGGCATCATTCAGGGAAAAACAGGCGTTCCAGACACGGTGCCATTACGGAGGTTGCCTGTATGGCAGCTTGCGCCCACTAGCAGCCATTCGACGCGTTGGATTTACAAGTCCCAGTGCGGTAGGCATGATGCGCCATGCCTCCACTGATTTTGCTCCCCTTCGGCGTGTTTTTCGTCTGTTGCATCTTGCAGTTTTGGTATCTGCAGAAGGTACGTGACGCCCTTATTGAACGGCATCCTGACACGTTCCTGTCGGTTGAAAAATCATCCACTTTCCCCATGCAAGGGCTATATCAGTTCACTAGAGGGGGCGCCTATCAGGACTTAAACGATGCAGTGCTGAACCGGCACGTGAGGAACCTGAAACGGCTAATGATCGTGGCCTACACTGCATGGGGAGGCTTCGCTCTCTGCCTGTTCATTCCGTCGTTCGGCCCCCTGTCGTTCAGCGTCCCTCAGCTGCCCCTTGCGCTCGCGAACGGTTCTTATGACAATGCTTGCTGCGGACGGTTGACCCTCAAGAACGGCAAGATGATCATGGGCGCGCAGGAAGTCAGCTACGTCGTGGAAAGTGACAAGCAAGGCCCTTATGTTTTGCCCACGTTCTACGTAGGTGCCGCTCCTGGAGGGTATGTGGTGCGACGCAATGGTCAACCTTTGAAGCTGCGCTTAGACAACGAGGTACATCCGACCGCCGTGGAATTGATGGACGACACTGACGGGAGCATATTCTTGTTCCAACGCTTGAACGACCGCTAGCCACCATAACCCGTCGCTCATTCAGCACCGAACTCGCCCATACCGCCTAGGCAGCGATCAGCGGCTCAATCGCCTCGATGCCCTCAACCTTCGTCATCAGCAGGTCATAGTGGGTCTGGAGGTTGAGCCAGAACTCCGGCGTCATGCTGAAAACAGCGGCCAAGCGCTTGGCTGTATCAACCGTCATCGAGGTTTCGCCCGCGCAAAGGCGCTCGATCCTCGTGCGAGGAACATTCAGCCGCTTTGCCAGCGATCCCGCACTGATCCCCAATTCATCCAGAAATTCATGGCGCAGGATTTCGCCGGGATGGACCGGCACTTGCAGCATGGTCATAGCGTTATCCCTTTAGTGATAGTCAACCATTTCAACATTTTCAGGACCATTATCCGTCCAAACAAAGCAGATGCGCCACTGGTCGTTGATGCGGATTGAATGCTGCCCGTCTCGATCACCAGACAGCGCCTCAAGCCGATTTCCCGGCGGAGAGCGCAGATCGTTCAACTTCACGGCAGCCTCCAACATAGCCACCTTGCGCACCGCGACCCGGAATACGTCTGTCGGAAAGCCTTTACCGGGTTTACCGGCAAGCACTTGCGAGATCAGATCCCCTTTGACGCTCTGTATCATGAGGTGATACGTATCATTGCATGATACGGCTTGCAAGGATATTATGGCGAGAAATGCGGGTCATCCGAGCCGTCCTTCATCACTTCAATGGAGCCCCAGCCTGCTCCTTGCGATACCACGCCGCCAGTTCATCATCGGTAGGCTCACGCCGGTACGTCTGTTTGAACGCAGAGCGCACCCGCTCTTTCCTGGCATCATCAATGTCCCCGGCCGTCACGCTGTAAACCGGCTTCTCGCTGCGCCCAAAGGCCCCGACCATCCCGACAGGCCGCGCGGCGCGGCGGGCGAAATCAAACCATTCGCTATCGCTGGGCGGCGCACCTTTCTTCTTCACCAATTCATCGGCCTGAGCCTTGATCGTTTGCAGGACTGTTGCCCTTTGCGCATCATCCAGCTTGAGGCCGTTGAACGAGGTGTACCAGCCGAGCGCCTTGGAGGAATCGGCATAAGGGTCCCAGCTTTGCGGCTTTCCGGCCTGCTGGCGCATACGGGCTTGGTCCAGCTTAAGGCTGGCGAATTGCGAGCCCGACACCTTGCCGAGATATTCCCGGCCAATGTCGGCCCGCATGAAGGCCGATGGCTCATCATACATGCGCAATTGGGCCGTCAGATAGGCATCGTTCTGCGCCTTGCCCACGGAGGCATCAAACTCGGCCCTTTGCGACCGCGCCAGATCGCCGCGCAAAGAGGCCGCGCGGCCCGGCTCCATCCGCGATAGCAGCGACGAGGGGATGGCATCAGGGGCAGGGTTCTTGCCGCCATGGCCCGCCTGATAATTGCCCACCCATTCGGCAACCTTGTCCGAAGCGTCCCGGTACTGATCTTCCAGCGCGGCCCGGTCAACCGAGGCAATGGAGCGCGCCTGTTCCTCGGCGGCTTTAATGCGCCCTTCGGTCCAGCCCTGTTTCGCACCATTGGCGCGGATGCCGGTCACCCAGGCGTTCAGATCCCAATTGCGCGGGGCATCCGTCGAACCGATCACCTTTTGCGCGCCAGCTTTGCCGCCTACAAGGGCCATCGGGTCCACATCATTGCCCGCTGCATCCTTCACGCGCAGATGGACATGAGGGCCGGTCGTGTGGCCAGTCATGCCAATCGTGCCGATCACCGTCCCGGCCTCGACATGATCGCCCGCTTTGACTGACCGCGCGCCAAGATGGGCATAGGAGGAAACATGCCCGTCATCATGCTTGATGCGGACATAGAGGCCGGATCGGTCATCCTGCGCCACATCGACCACGACACCGCCCGCCATCGGATGCACGGCGCTGCCGGTGGGCGCGGCAATATCCATGCCCGAATGCGTTTCGGCGCCCCGCTTGGCACCAAAGGGGGAAGTCACCTTGCCATTGACCGGCAGCGCAAAGCCGCCGCCGCCAGACGAAGGCCCGGCGCCCCCGGATGCGGGAAGGGAGGCAAAGGCATCCTCCCGGCCTTGATGCTCCAGCAATGGCTTTTGCAGCACCGAAAACGTGCGGTTGCGCTGGTCAAAGGTCATTTCGTCATGGTGGGCATCGAAAATGGTCTTGGCCATTTCCACATCGCCGGACCCCAGTGCGTTGCTCACAGCGGTTGAATAGACCGAGCCGGTTGCCTCATTGACTACCAGGCGCGCACCTTCGCCTGCCCCGGTGAAATCGGCATAGGACTGCGCCGCCGCGCGCACCTTGCCGACCGCCAGAGCGAGTTTGTCGGGGCTGCTGAACAAGGGGGCCGCCTCGCTCTGGGCAAGGTCCAGTTCGTTTTTTAGAACACCCGCCCGCTCGACCTGCGATTGCTTGAGCGCATGGCCAAAGATCGCCTGCTGCCCATCGGCAAACATCGGGGCGATGCGCTCTTGCAACAGCGCGGCCATGCGCGGGTTGGCGGCCTGTTTCACCAGGTCATCGCGGTATTGCGTCAGGCCGTCCAGCGCCGCCTGCTGCCCGCTGCGCGCATTGCCGCCCATCAGCGCGCCAAAGTCGGTCTTGATGGCATTGGCCTTGGCGGCAAAGTCCACGGCCATCTTGCGCGCTTGCGTGTCGTCATTCTGCGCGTTGATGTGGTCCTGCATTTCGGCAAAGGAGCCCATGGCCTGACCAAGCTGCTGCGCTCCGGCCGCAATAGCCCCGCCGATGCCGCCCCGACTGTCCGGCGTACGGAACCGTGCCGTGGCGGGCTGGACGGCGCCGACTTGGCCCGGCTGATAGGTTGGAATACGCGGCATTTAGAAACCCCATCCAGAAGTGACACCATTGGTCACGCGAATGCCGCTCGCTGCTGATCGCGCGCTGTTCGTCAGGTTCATCCCGGCTTTCAGCTTGGAATATTGCGTCGCGGCGCCAAGCGTGGTCGAACCCATATCGAAGGCGCCCTTAAGCAGCGACCCACTCGCATCGGATCGAGACGCCGACGCCTCGGCGCCATAATTGGCCGCGTTGATGTCGTGATTGCGCACCGCCTGAAAACCCTGCCGATAGATGCGATTGGCATCCTCGGCGGCCAGCATGTTGGTATCGGCCACGGTGTCGGCCGCCGTCCCGAAATCCACCGAGACGCCATTGGCTGCCGCGCCCACGATCTGCTGGCCTTTAAGCTGGGCGACCTTGCGGTAATGGTCGAGCGCGGCCTGCCGGGTGTTTTCCTGCTCGGTCTGCACCGCCTGCATTTCCAGCGCCGCGTTGCGGTCGGCCACCTGCGCGCGATAATTCGCCATGCTGGAGGCTTGCACCGCGCCAACACCCGTCCCAATGGCCGCTGTGGCCGCAGCGGCGGCCGTCAGGGTGAGGGGATCACACATTAACCTGGCACCTTCTCAAATGGATAGAACGCAACCCCGCCGGAGACGATCACTTCCTTGCGGACGGTGAAGCCCCAGCGCTCAAGCAAGCGGATGGCGTTGGAATTGTGGACCGAGACTAGGTTGCGCAGGGTCAGGCTTGAATCGTGCAGCCGCTCGACCATTCCCGGCCCCCACGCCAGCAATTCCCGGCCATGGCGGTAAACCTCATCCGTGCCGAGGAACCACGGCACAGCATCACCGGTCAGCACCGAATTGACGACCACACCAAACATCGCCTCAGGCCGCCCATCGACCAGCGCCGTCCAAGCCTGCGCGCTGTTGGCCAGCCCCACGCGCAGGGCCGTCTTGGGGTCGCGCCCAAAGGCCCGGCATTCCATCGCATCCATGGCGCGCATCCGCCGCGCAATCGCGCCGATATGGGCATGGCGCGCAGGCACCAGCGAAACCCGGTCAGCCATTAATCACCGGATCATAGGCCACCCCAAGCAGGGTAAAGGGCAGGGGGGCGTTCTGCTCGATGCGGACGGCGGCATTGTCCGAAACCTTGTTGTCCATGTTGACCAGATATTCGCCGTTCATCAATTCGTCGGGCTGGGCATAGGCCTCGGTCATGCGCGATTTGACGGCAAAGAGGTGGTTGGCGTCGATGCCGGCCGTAATCTGGCGCGAATTGCGCAGGATCAGCACCGCCTGTCCGACATTATGCGACCGGCCGACATTGACCCCGATGCCTTGCAGATTGGCGCGATAGGGCAGGGTTTCGACGGCCACGCGATAGGGGATGCCAAAGCAGGCCTTGCGGCAAGGCGGGAGCGAGGAGGGCAACGTCACCGCCCCATCGGTCACGGTCAGGCCTGTCACCATGAAGCCATCGGCCACCCCGGCAATATCGGTGCGTCCGTTCAGATGGTCCAGGCCTGTGAAGGTCCGGCGCGGTTCATCAAAGGACGCGGAAACGGCGCAATCGACAAAGCATGTGTCGGCCACATCATCCCACCAATGCGAGGCCATGCGCTCGACGAAGCGCCGGGTCACACCGGCTATGACGCGCTCGACGATCAGGTAAACGCGGTCCTCGCCATCCTCAAAGATCGAGCAGACCGACTTTACCAGCCCGTCCGTCTCGCACAGGGTCCAGCCCCACACGTTCTGCTCCTGCTCCCACGCAAAGCAGAGCAGCGCGCCATCCTCGCGCGCGGCCCAGATCAGCGAGCGCGGCTCCTGCGCATGGCACCATGACACGATGCGATGGCCTTCGAGGAAATGGGGCGAATAGATCGAAACATCATTCGTCTTGAGCCCGTCAATCGAGAAGTCATAGCCGATGGTCCGCACGGCCGAGCCAGCGGCAGGCGTGTAGAAAATCACGCTGTCCACCAGCAGCGGCTTGAGGCGCGAGGCGCTGCGCCCGCTCTGGCGCCGCACAGAGGGCGCAGAGGCCGCCGATATGGCCCCGCCTTGCCCATCCCCATCAACAGACCAGATCGCGTCCGAGGTCAGCGCCACAAGGCCCTTGGTGGCAACCAGATGGTTGATCGCATTGACCTTGCCCCCCGCCACCGCCAGCGAAAAGCAGTCGTCGGCCTGCAAGGGGCGCGAACGATCCATATTTTCCAGCCGCCCGCTGCGCGATCCCCAGATGCCATGCGGCACGTTGGCGGTTCGGCCCCAGACCGAGCGCTGCTCAAACAGCGTTACCGATGATGGATAGTCGCCCGCGCCGGGGAAGGGGTTATAGGCCTGAGGCGGGGCATTATCGAGCGCAGGCCCGATATTGTTATCCGTGAACCACAGCTTTTCCGTGGTGCCGATATAGCCGAACCATTGGCTTTCCTCGGCCTTGTAAACCTTATACCGGCTTGCCCCTTCAAGCGCTTCCCATGTCAGATAGTTGTAATTGCGCTTGAGGCTCAAATCATTCTGAACCTCAATCGAGGCGCTGGCGCGGCTCTCCTCGCCCGTATCGTCATTGACGGCGGTGACGACATAGGACTGGCGAACCGGGTAATAGGCTGAGCCGCTGTTGCTCTGGTCCTGATTGGGAATATGGGGCGCCACCGCAAGCCCGGTCGGCGCGGAAATGGTGGGCGAGAAGGTTACTGCCGAAACCGCCCAATCGGTGTTGCCGCTGCGCGTGAGCTTGCTGGGCACATGGTCGATATGGGCCAGATAGACCGTATCGGTGGTTTGCTCATAATCGAGGTCCGCCAATTCCGAGGCGGCAAAGGGCGTGGCGCATTGATAGGGCACGGCGCCATCCAGAACCCGCCCGCCCAGCGCGCAGGGCGAAACATAATGGCCGCCCCATTCCAGCGCATAGGCCTGCGTCAGGGAGAATTGGAACGGCATCAGCAGATTGTCGCCGCTGGCGTCCAGCACCTCGGCCACAAGCTCGGTGCCGGGCCGTTTGCACACCCCGCCATATTTCAGGACAAACACATTAAGCGCGGTTTTCAGGCCGGATTGCCACGCTTCCACATCGAAACGCGCGGCAAGGTGCGGCGCGATTTCGCCACGGCTGAAATTGACCTGACCAACGCGGAAACTCACAGGCCCACCCCCATGCGCGCCCATTCAGCCTGCGAGATATATTCAGGGGCGCGGCGCGGGTTCTTGTTCTCCTCATCGGCAATGGCCCGGTTGCGCGCTGCTTCTGCCTGCTGGGCCTTGACCTGCGCCAGCTTCAAATCCTTTTTGACGGGGAAGGCGAGGCGGGCCGCCAGTTCCAGCACAAAGGCGCGGCGCACCAGCGGACGGATGCGGCCGGGGTCCATGGTGCTGGTGGTATAGACGAGGATCGCGCCTGCGATGTTCGTATAGATCTTGCCGCCCTCATAGACGAACGGGATGGCAATGGCGTCCTGCGCGGGAAAGGTGCCGGGGCCATAGGGAGGCAACCATGCCGCATCGGGCTCGGCCTCCCGCAGGGCGACCGGATCGGCCATGTCGGCCGGAGGTGCATAGGCGCAAAGCCATTCCGCGCCGCGATCATTGGCCATGCGGGCCAGCGGCGCCCGCTTGATGGCGCTCGACCATTCCGTCCAATCGGCCATTTCCTCCAGTACGGTCGGAGCCCAGCGCTTGCACTCGCGCGCCTCTATCGAAGGCTCGTCGATGGAGGCGATCTGTGCGACCGCAATTTCGGACAGCGCCTCATTACAAAGGGTGATGAGAGAGGCCAAGGCGACGGGCTCCTGAACAGGGGAAAGGAATACCCCCTGCTAAGCCGCGCCGCCGCGCCGTTGAATCGCGCCGCCTATATCGCGTGGATAGATTTGCCGGTGAGGCGCAACGTCTGCTTTCTAAACGTTGGGCCACAAATGCGGCCTGTCCGAAGGCGCCCAGTTGCGGCCATTGAGGGAACCCAGCTAACAGTACTTCCTTACAACTCGCTTGAAGGTGTCCAATGGAGTTTCCCGACGGTCTGCTCAA
>NZ_JACIDX010000011.1 GCF_014196525.1 Novosphingobium sediminicola
CTCAGTTCGCTGTTCTCTTCGGCGATCGTTTCGTTCGGGCCATGGCGGCCTGATGTTCAACCGCCGCCCCGTACACGGAATTCCTGACACTCCCCCCGCACGCAGAAACGATCGCGATGCTCGGCAATGAAGGCGTATCTCACTTTGCATCTCGAGCGAAATACGCGGTGGCTTTTTTTAGTATGTCGCGCTCCTCGGTCACCCGGGCCAGTTCGCGCTTCAACTGGCGGATCTCGGCATCCTTGCTGGCGTCGCCCGACACTTGCCGGCCCAGCTGTCGCTTCCACGCATACAACGAGTGCTGACTGACACCGAGCCGCTGGGAGACTTCGGCTACCGGATATCCGCGCTCGGTGATCTGGGCCACCGCATCACGCTTGAACTCATCACTGAAATTGGGCTTTCCCATCATCGCCTCCTGTCCTCAAAATTAGGATCGAAGGCGTCCAGAAATCTAGGGGCTACTCAAGTTGCTGGCCTATCTCACCGAACAGAAGGCATTGGCCGAGGCCGAAATCGACGGCACGGCTTTTCAGGCCACCAAGCGCGTGACGCGCACCAATGACGCGGGCGAGAAAGTTCGCGTGGATGCGCCGCGCCATGTCAGCAAGGGCTGGTTCGCCGATCCTCAGGGCAAGTTGTTCTTCCAACTGCGTTACGGCGCGAAGCCGCTGGAATTTGCCAAGGGCATGAACGCGGTCGAGGTGGCCGAACGCAATGCCCTGCCCACCATCATCACCTCGGTCATGGAGGCCGTGAATGCTGGCGAACTCGATGGGCAGTTGAAGGCTGCAATTGCCGACCGCAAGGCGGCTTTGAAGCCGCGCGCCAAGAAGGCATCCACCTGATGGCCGAGGCAGAGAGGCGGGCAGAGATTGCCCGCCTCAACGATGTCGTCCGCTTTTCCGGCAAGGGTGGGCGGCTTTTCATGACATCAGGCTTTGATGCCTTGTCGGCCATCGAAAAGCTGTTGATCCTCACCGAGGTCAGGTGCTTCGATGCCTTCACCCCAGACAATGACCCACATGGCGAACATGACTGCGCGGCGCTGACGTTCGGCGAGCACCGGATCATCTGGAAAATCGACTACCTGCCCGCCAACGGGTTTGAGGAAGCCGATCCAGCCGACCCGGAAACCGTCTTACGGGTTCTGACCGTCATGCTGGCGGAGGAATATTGATGCGCAAATTTCAGGTCGAGGACATTGGCGATTTCCATTACCGCCAACTCATGCTGCTGGTGAAATATGGTATGGCCGAAGCGCATATCGTGGTCACTCGCTGCAAGGTCGCATGGCCGCAGACTTGGGATGCCGTGGATCGCCGGTCGCGTGGTGGCATCCCGCGTGGGGTGGCGATCCACTGAGCTGTCCAGCAATTAGGCGCTTCGATGGGCCAGATTGAAATTCGCTTGGGGCGCGTTTCTTGCCGGATTAACACTGAGCCTATATGCATATTGGCGAGCGGTCGGGTGTGATAATCTTGATCTGATAGCGAAAACGGACACGAAACGGCGATGCAATTATCAGATTTAGATAAAGATTGGATCAATCGTATTTCGAATAATGCGCAAGACTTGCCTGCTGGATTTTATTCTCTTTCAGCAATTTGTGGCGAAGATTGGCGCCTTATTGATAATGTAAACTCATTCTCAAGAAAGTTTAGGCGAGCCGTTGAATTAGGATCGATCCCCAACGTGAGCCTTCACACTAAAAAATCTAAAGCCGATATCCTGATTTATATTGTCAAAGCCAATGAGATTTGTGGATAACCTTTAGCCTTCCTGCCTTTACCTCCACGCACCGATGTCATAAATCAGGTGCCAACTGGTTACCAAAAAAATGGAGAACTACGCGTGGCAACAGGGATTACAGGACGGGAACAATTGAGTGAGGACGCGATCACGGCGCATGTTCCTCACCGAGATCCTCACCCCCTGCCAAGCGGCCTGAGTGAACCCTTTCTGGATTATGACAATCGGATCACCAAGGCTGAGGCCCTCGAAGCGATCCCAATTGTATTCGCGGCGCGGCAAAAGCAGGCTTGGAACGATGTCCAGCTCAAACCCAACAGCTTCGCGCTCTGTGACAACCTTGCGGGTCTCTCTGCACTTGCACGCTCAGACCATAAGGCAAGGCTTATATATCTCGACCCACCATACAACACTGGCATGGGCTTTCAATCACGCAGCTTGCAACATGCTTACGACGACAATCGTTCTACCGCTGGTTATGTTGAGTTCATGCGCCGCCGCCTGATCCTAATGCGCGAATGCTTGGCTGATGACGGCTCGATTTATATTCACATAGGCCATCAAATGCTTGGGCATCTGAAAGTGGTCATGGACGATGTGTTTGGTCCGCGCAATTTCCGCAATATTATATCGCGGCGCAAGTGCAGTTCTAAGAACTTCACCTCCAACAGCTATGCAAACATCCACGACTATCTACTGTTCTATACCAAGTCAGATGATTACCTGTGGAACCAGCCGGGACAGAAGCCGTCTGATGACTGGATCAACAAGGAATACACCAAGGTCGATGCACGAGGTCGCTATAAGTTGGTTCCCGTTCATGCCCCCGGAACCCGCAATGGTGAGACAGGCAGGCCGTGGAAGGGCATGAACCCGCCACCCGGAAAGCATTGGCAATACGCACCTTCAAAACTGGACGAATTGGATGCCGATGGTCAAATCTATTGGAGCAAAACCGGCAATCCGCGCCGCAAGGTCTATCTAGGGGATGACAAGCTCGTCCCCTACACCGATCAATGGGACTGCTTCCGCGATGCTCACCACCAGAGCATTGGCATCACGGGTTATCCCACTGAAAAAAACATCGACATGCTTCGCATGATCGTTGGTGCAAGCAGTAATCCGGGCGATCTAGTAGTAGATCCGTTCTGCGGCTCGGGAACCACGCTGGCAGCGGCAGACGATCTTGGCCGCCGTTTCATTGGCATGGACGAGAGCTTTACCGCCGCGAGCGCCACGCTCAATCGGCTGCGCTTCGGCGTAAAGCCAATGGGTGATTACGTTGACCGGCCCAAGGTAGATCAGTCGTTTGATCTCTTCCAAGACCTCCCAGTCGCCACCCAGTCACCCCAACAGGCAACTGAGCGCGACTTTGAGTTCTTGGTTGACCGTGAACTACTCGCTAGCTTTGGCGAGCAGATCAATGACCTCGCCGACCTCTGATTTCTCAGCGCTGGTTTCTGGCCAGCCATAAAGCCAGCGAAGTGTGACGCGCGTTGGAGCCAATTTCAACGTCGTCACACGGACCCGTCCATCCCATTCCCCATCAATGTCGCAGGCTTCCCTCCAAGTGTCATTGTGAGTGAGGCCGGGGCCATCCGAGAGGAAAATAATGCGGAACGAGCGTCCAGTATTTTGACAATACTGGCGAGCCTTTTCCACCTTTGCCCAGTTGCCACCCGTCCGGTCATCCGATTGCGCACCGCCCCGAGTGGCATCATAGCGAGCGAAACCAACTGCAAGAACGTCATCCCCAGCGCGGATTACAAAATCGCAGGGATAGCCACCGACGAAATCGGCAAACACGCTACTGAGTTCCACATCGCGACCAGCACGACGTGGGCCGGTGATCGACAACTCATCCGGCATCTCGGCTTCAAACCAATCAAAGAACTGCTCGGTCAGAGCATAACCTGATTGCCCTCGCGTGTCGTATTCGCCTACCAGAGCAGCAAGGGTCTCAAAATCGCCGGGGCGCAGATTGGAGAACTGCTCTTGTAGCTTCTCGATGGGCTTGAACGTTGCCCCATAACTGTTGACCAGCTCTTTGGTTGTTACCTTAGTGATCTTTTTACTCATCTCCGTGTCGATGACAGGTGCGACGCAACGCCTGAACATCTTAAGCAGCGACATGCGGGTGTCTTTGTGGACTTTGGGCGAACGGATGCGGTCGAGCAATTCGGCGCTGCTGGTGGAGGTTCGAATCAGCTCGTGGAAGAACGCGATGTCGGCTTCATACCGCGCATAGCTTTGCTCCAGTATCTCAGGGAACCGAACCGCGCTGTCGATGGGTGTGACAATTGAACTGGGGATTTCAATCGTGCTGAGATATTTTGTCATTGCCCAGTGAGCTTTCTTTGGTGAAACTAGGCAGATGTCTGATCCTACGTCACCACTGTCAAGCCGTGACACGCGGCGTTCAGCTTACAAGCACCTTCGCAAACAATTTCCGCAACTAAATTGGTTGTTTGATGCGACAGGGGAAGTCGCGTTGCCGGATCCGTCAATCTTGCCAGTCGCGGGATCACTGGTTCGGATCGTTGTTGGGCAAATGCTGTCTTTGTCAGCAGCCCGCACGATTATGGCTCGCCTTAATGATAAAGCAAATCAGCGGGGCCTTAGTTTGCAAGATTTACCGCTGGATGATTTGCGAACGGCGGGTGTCAGTGGACGAAAAGCGAAGACAATTGGCATAATCTCGCAAATGGTCCGGGACGACGCGGACTGTTTTGAAAAATGGCGGCGATTGGATTATCCAGCTCTTCAAAAGGATGTGAAAGAGGTGTGGGGGCTTGGGGACTGGTCAGCAGCTATGCTGGGCATATTTGAATTCGGACATCCTGATTTGTTCCCCCTTTCGGACGGTAGCCTTATCCGAGCGCTGGAATTGGTAGAAGCTCGATACTGCGGCGGCGATCCGTTAGGGCATGAACTTGCGGCACCCTATCGCAGCTTTCTTGCACTCGCCCTTTGGCAAGCGCTCGACAGCCATATTCTCACGCCCGCAAATGAATGAAAATTGACGAGCATCGCACCACCTCCCCACATGTGCTTGGACGTCATGTTGGTTCTGCATTCAAAAGCTGGCGGCCTAAAATAGGCGGCAAAGTTGATCTCCGAAGCCAACATTGAGCAAATTGCCCTACGAGCCCCAATGAGCGCCAACCCCGGCTCTTTTGCCCCAGCGTATATACCAGCACAAAACTGGTGCTCAGGGAAGCTCGCTGGGTAAATTTGGCCTACTCATCAGTTGGCCAGTTTGTCAGCAACCCATTCGCTAACAATTTTCGTAGCAGCACCAAAGCGGCTTTCATGGAACCATGCCGAACCTTGGCTTCGCTCCAGATTGAGTTCGAGGCAATGGGCACCCATTTCCCGCGCCAGCCGGACAAAGCCCGCCGCAGGATAGACCGCTCCCGACGTACCTATAGACACGAATATATCGCATTGGCGTAGCGCATCGTGGATCTCATCCATGCGATAGGGCATTTCACCGAACCATACTATATCTGGGCGCAATGCTCTCGCGCCGCAAGCGGGACACGCTGGCCTGTCTATCAGCATATCGTTCCAGTGATGGCGCGCATCACAAGCACCACACCATGCCGAAAGATGCTCACCGTGCATATGGATCAGGTTTTTCGATCCGGCGCGGTCATGCAGATCATCGACGTTCTGAGTAATCAGCGTCACATTTCCACGCTGTCCCTGCCACCATTCCCGCTCCAAACGGGCCAGCGCGTGATGGGCGGCATTTGGTTTTTTCGTCTGGATTGCGGCACGTCGCATATCATAAAAACGTAGAACAAGATCGGGATCGCGTTCGTACGCCTCCGGTGTTGCGACATCTTCTACGCGGTGTTGCTCCCAAAGCCCCCCACCGTCGCGAAATGTGTCAATGCCGCTTTCAGCGCTACACCCCGCCCCAGTCAGAATCACAATGTTGCAAGGTACGCTCATAGGATCATGCCCCGCATGTTCAGCTAGTGGTCGTTGATTTCTTTGGCATCTTCTTGTCAGAAAAATTTAGTGTGCAACCCTATATGCTTGCTCGACCCGGTGCTGTTCCCACAATCCGCCCCTGCCGTCATTGGCATCGCGAAACGTGTCGATCCCGCTTTCCGCGCTGCATCCCGCCCCGGTCAGGATCACGATATTGCCTGTCATTTCCATGCCTTCCCCTATGCCCCAAAGCGGCGCCAAGGCCAAGCCGGTGATCCATTTGCCGCTCATGATGCACCGCACAACGAAATGCCGCATCGCAGCAAAGATTTGTAACGAAACGGCCATTCAACAGATAGGCTCGCCCCCCAGATTGTCCTTCTGATCAATGCTTTCAATCATGGAGTCTCCCATGCCCTCGTCCAATCCCTTTCGCCGCTTTCAGCCGCGCACGCCCCCCGGCCCGCGCCCGATCCGCCACCGACCGCTGAGCGCCACCCAGCCCACCACGCCGGGCCAGCCGCGCAGCCAGTTTCGCGGGCGGTTTGAACTGGTCGCCTTTTGTTTGGCACTGCTGATATTTATGATAGCCATCGGGCGACCCGAATGGTTCGAACTGCGCCCGGCCTCGGGCTCCTCGCTCGCCCTGTATCACGCCGCCCAGACCACGCCCCAGAGCAATTCAGGACACTGATCCGCGCCATGATCATCCATACGCCCCATACCCTTCGCAGCATCGCCCGGCAGATCAAGACGCCGTTGGTCCTGCTCTTCGTCTGGGATGTGATCGTCACGATCACCTATTACGTGGTGCCTTTTCCGGCACCCGGCCTGCCGCTGACCCTGTTCGGCAGCGTGCTGGCGCTGATTCTCGGCTTCCGCTCGACCTCGGCCTATCAGCGCTGGTGGGAAGGGCGCGGCCTGTGGGGGCTGATGATCAATGCCAGCCGCAACCTTGCGCGCGCATCACGCAATTTCATGACCGGGGCGCAGGGGCAGGCCATGGCGCGCGCCATCGTGCTGCGCCAGATCGCCTATGTGAACGCGCTGCGCTGCCAGTTGCGTCGCCTGCCGATGACGGGCGACACCCTGCCCTATATCCCCGCCGCCGAGGCCGATGCGGCCTTGAGCCGGGCCAATACCGCCAACGGCCTGCTGGATGCGACCGGCGCGCAGGTGGCGCAGGCCCGCGCCAACGGCATCATCGATTCGATGCAGCAGACCCAGATCGAGCGGGTTCTGGTCGACATCGCCAATGCGCAGGGCGGGATGGAGCGGTTGAAGAACACGCCCCTGCCCTCGCAATTCCGGCTGTTCCCCACCTATTTCACCCATCTGTTCTGCGTCCTGCTGCCCTTTGGTTTGGTCGAGGCGCTGGGGCCTGCCACGCCTCTGGGGTCCACCGTGGCGGGGATGATGTTCATGGCGGTGCTGGCGATTGGCGATGATCTGGTCGATCCCTTTGCCAATACGCGCCACGATCTGCCGCTCGACACAATGTGCCGCACGATTGAGATTGATCTGTTGCAGGGCCTTGGCGAAAGCGCGCCCGCGCCGATCACCGTGGATGCCGAAGGAGTGCTTTGGTAATTGCGATTTGGGGAATTGCGATTCCGGCGCGCCTCGCCCATGAAGCGCGCCGAAAGGAATTTACCCCATGACCAGACTGGGAATTATCGGCAGCGGCGGACGTATGGGCCGCGCCATCGCGCAGGCCATTGCCGATGCCGGACACGAACTGGCCGGCGGCGTGGACCGGGACGAGGATGTTGCCCCGCTGGCCGCCGCATCGGATGTGCTGATCGACTTCTCCTCGCCCTCCGCGCTCGAAGGCAATCTGGATGCGGCCATCGCGGCGGGCGTGCCGATCCTTATCGGCACCACCGGCCTTGAGGAACGCCACCACTGGCTGATCGATCAGGCAGCCGACAAAATCGCCGTGCTGCAAACCGGCAATACCTCGCTGGGCGTCAACATGCTGGCCTTCCTTGTCGAGGAAGCGGCCAAGCGCCTTGGCGAGGACTGGGACATCGAGATCATCGAAACCCACCACCGGATGAAGGTGGATGCCCCCTCGGGCACAGCGCTGCTCCTTGGCGAGGCCGCCGCGCGCGGGCGCGAGGTCGGCCTGTCCAACGTGGCCGTGCGCGGGCGCGATGGCATCACCGGCGCGCGCGAATCCGGCACAATTGGCTTTGCAGCTTTGCGCGGGGGCAGCGTGGCGGGGGATCATACGGTCCATTTCCTGGCCGATAACGAGCGCCTGTCTTTGAGCCATATTGCCGAAAACCGCGGGATCTTTGCGCGCGGTGCCGTCAAGGGGGCGCTCTGGCTGGCTGGGCGCCCGGCGGGCCGGTATGGGATGCGGGAAGTGTTGGGGCTTTAAGGTTTGTAGGGGCCTCCGGCGGGCCAAGGGACTCATCCCTTGGCAATCCCGGTAATGTCTTTGTTGTGGATCGGGTGCGGCATTGGGTGTCGGGCGCGGCATTTGCATTTTAAAGCCTGCGGTGCTTTTGGCGTAAGTTCGCCGCGCCGCAGGCTTTAAAACATCCAATTTCCCCTATTCTGGCGGATCAAACGCCACCCCATAACGGGATTGCAAAGGGACGAGTCCCTTTGCCCGCCGGAGGCATCTTGCCCCAAAACGCCATTCCCTCCATACCCCGCCCCATGAAAACCGCCGACATCTTCGAATTCTACCGCCGCCTTGCCGAGGCCAACCCGGACCCGCAGACCGAGCTGGAGTTCGGCAATACGTATCAGTTGCTGGTGGCGGTGACGCTTTCCGCGCAGGCTACCGATGTGGGGGTGAACAAGGCGACACGGGCGCTGTTCGAGATCGTCAAGACGCCGCAGGACATGCTGGACCTTGGCGAAGAGGGGTTGAAGGATCACATCAAGACCATTGGCCTGTTCAACTCCAAGGCGAAGAACGTGATGGCCATGGCCGAGATCCTCGTGCGCGAGCATGGGGGCGAAGTCCCTGCCGACCGTGACGAGTTGGTCAAGCTGCCCGGCGTGGGGCGCAAGACGGCCAATGTGGTGCTCAACTGCGCCTTTGGGGCCGAGACCTTTGCTGTGGACACGCATATCTTCCGCGTGGGCAACCGCACCGGGTTGGCCAAGGGCAAGAATGTAAATGTTGTCGAGCGCAGCCTTGAGAAGAAAACTCCCAAGCCTTTTCGCGTGGGCGCGCATCATTGGCTGATCCTGCACGGGCGATACATCTGCAAGGCGCGGACGCCGGAATGCTGGCGGTGTCCGGTGGTGGATCTGTGCGGGTTTAAGGATAAGGTTTTGGAGAAAAAGAAGAAATGATGATGCGAGGGTCTGGACCCTCGCGCTCCCGTTACTGTCTGCGTGCGCATAGGGTTCGGCGTTTAAGTGTCAGACGCGGCCTTAGAATTTTAAAGCCTGCGGCGCGGGCAGGCATAACCTCACCGCGCCGCAGGCTTTAAATTCACCGCATCCTATCCGGCCCACCATCCCATTAACGGGATTGCAAAGGGCCCCCGCCCTTTGCCCGCCGGAGGCAAAACCCCCAAACCTACCCCTCCAGATGCAACCCCTTGCGCCCATGCTCGGCCGTATCATGCGGCGCCTCGGGCAGCGGCGCATCGGGATCGAGCGGCGGCTGCAACATGCCCTCGGCGCGGCAGACGACGGCGGTGGCCACGGCATTGCCGAAAACGCTGGTGCCCGAACGGCCCATGTCGAGGAACGTGTCGATGCCCAGCAACAGCGCCACGCCCTCGACCGGCACGTGGAACTGATTGAGCGTGGCGGCGATGACGACGAGGCTGGCGCGCGGCACGCCCGCGATGCCCTTGGACGAGACCATCAGCGTCAGGAGCATCAGGATCTGCTGCTGAAAGCTGAGATGGATGCCATAAGCCTGCGCGATAAAGAGCGAGGCGAAGCTGGTGTACATCATCGACCCGTCGAGGTTGAACGCATAGCCCAGCGGCAGCACGAAGCCCGACACGCGGCGCGGCACGCCAAAGCGGTCGAGCGCCTCGAACATCCGGGGCAAGGATGCATCGCTGGTCGCGGTCGAGAAGGTGATCAGCACCGGCTCGCGAACATAGCGCATCAGCAGGAAGATCTTCTTGCCCAGGAACAGGCTGCCCGCCGCGATCAGGATGATCCAGAGGATGGCCAGACCCGCATAGAATTCACCCGCCAGCACGCCATAGGTGGCGATGATGCCCAGCCCCTTTTGCGCCACGATCGAGGCCGCCGCGCCAAACACCGCGATGGGCGAGACGCTCATCACATAGCCGGTGACCTGCAGCATCATCTGCACCACCGCCTCGGCGAATTCGACGATGATCTTGCCCTTGGCGCCAATCGCGCTGAGCGCCACGCCGCAGAACACCGAGAACAGCAGGATCTGGAGCACATTGTTGGTGGCCATCGCCTCCATCGCGCTGGTCGGGAAGATTTCCAGCACGAAATGGCGAACGGTCAGCTCCTTGGTGGCCAGATCGACCCCGGCGCTGGCCACGGCATTGACGCCCACGCCCGGCTGCCACCAATTGACCAGCACCATGCCCAGCAGCAGCGAGACGAAGCTGGCCGAGATGAACCATGCCATCGCCTTGGCGCCGATGCGGCCCAGCGCGGTCGAATCGCCCATGCCCGCAATGCCGGTGATGATCGTCGATGCGATCAGCGGCGCGATGATCATCTTGATCAGATGCAGGAACACATCGGGCAGCAGTTTCAGATAATCGGCCCATGCCGCCAGCAAGGGATCGGCCGGATCATAGGACGAATGCAGGACATAGCCCAAGCCTATGCCCAGAATCAGGCCCAGAATCAGGAATTGCGTCAGACGCTGGCGCATCTTGGAAAAACTCCGAAAGAAAAAATCCGGCTACCAATCCCCGCGTGTGCGGGCAATTGGGCCGGATAGCGTATCAGGCGCGTTTAAGACCGGCGATGGCGATGCGGGCATAGATCCGCGAGAGCGCCTCAAGATCGGGAATCGCAACCGCCTCGTCCTTCTTATGCATCGTGGCGTTGCACAGGCCAAATTCGATGACCGGGGCCAAAGCTTTGAGGAAGCGCGCGTCCGACGTGCCGCCGCTGGTGGAAATTTCGGTGTCCAGCCCGGTTTCGGCGCGGATCGCATCGACCACGATGGCCGAAAACTCGCCCGGCGGGGTCAGGAAAGCCTCGCCCGAGATCACCGGACGCACGGATGCGCCATGCTTGGCGCCGATCTCACGCACCAGCTTTGACAGGCTTTCGCCCGTGTGCAGATCGTTGAAACGGATCGAGATGCGCGCGCTGGCCTTTTGCGGGATGACATTGGTGGCCGGATTGCCGCAGGCGATATCGGTCACTTCCAGATTGCTCGGCTGGAACCAGTCGGTCCCCTCATCCAGCTTGATCGCCTTCAGTTCCGACAGCATCGCCACCAGCCGCGTGATCGGATTGTCGGCCAGATGCGGATAGGCGACATGGCCCTGTTGGCCCTCGACCTCGATCCACATATTGACGCTGCCGCGCCGCCCGACCTTGATCATGTCGCCAAGGCGGTTGACGCTGGTGGGCTCACCCACAAGGATCAGGTCGGGATTGATCCCGGCCTCGCGCATATGCTCGATGATCTTGACCGTGCCGAAGGTCGCCGCGCCTTCCTCATCGCCGGTGATGATCAGGCTGATCGTGCCTGCCTCGCGCGGAATATCGCGCAGGGCGGCGATGAAGGCGGCAACCGAGCCCTTCATATCCACCGCGCCGCGACCATAGAGCAGCTCTCCCCGGCGTTCGGGCGCAAAAGGCGCGCTGCTCCACCCCTCGCCCGGCGGGACGACATCGACATGGCCTGCATAGGCGAAATGGCGGCTGCCCTCGGGTCCGGTGCGGATCGCGAACAGGTTTTCCACCGGCCCGTCGGGCGCCTCGCCCACCACCGCGCGGTGGATGGCAAAGCCCAGCGGCACCAGCATTTCCTCAAGACAATCGAACACCAGCCCCGTCGCGGGCGTCACGCTGGGGCAGGCAATCAGGGCCTCGGCCAATTCGGCCACACCGGCGCCGGGCCGGACCAACTCGCTCTTCACCATGTCATTCATGCCCCTCGCCTAGCAAATGCATGGCCAAGGGCAAGTGGAGTTTGGCCCATCCGGCTTGCCGCCAACCCCTGCCCGCCCTATCCTGCGCCCATGCCACGGATCGACCTTGCCTCGCTCGCCCATACCAACCGCACCGGCTATCCGCCCGAACATGCGCGACAGGTCGCGGGGCGATGGTACAGCCGCCTTGCCCCGCTGGCCGGGCTTGCCCATCTGGGGGCCAGCCATGTCGTGCTCAAACCCGGCGCGTGGTCGTCCCAGCGCCACTGGCACGACGGCGAGGACGAGATGGTCGTGATGCTGAGCGGCGAGGCGGTGCTGGTCGAGGATGGCGCGCGCAGCATCATGCGGGCGGGCGATCTGGCAGTCTTTCCGGCGGGCGTGGCCAATGGCCATCATCTGATTAATGAGAGCGAAGAGGACTGCACCTTCCTCGCCCTGTCGGCAGGCCCGCGCACCGCAGGCGGCTACAGCGACATCGACATGATCTTTGAAGACGACCGTTTTCTCCACCGCGACGGCACACCCTTTGCGGATTGATGCGCGGCGCGGGGCACGGCCATGACGATCAACTGGTTTGAATTTGCCATCGCCGTGCTGGTGATCGAGCTGACGCCGGGGCCGAATATGGCATGGCTTGCCGCGCTCAGCCTGGCCGAGGGGCGGCGCGCCGGATGGGTGGCGACGGCCGGGATCGGGATCGGACTGGCGCTCAATGCGATGCTGGCGGCGCTGGGGCTGGTCGAATTGCTCAGCGTTCGGCCCGGTCTGCAATCGGGGTTGCGCTGGGCCGGTGTGGCGCTGATGCTCTGGCTGGCATGGCAGGCGTGGCGCGAAGCGGACATGGTAGCCAAGGCAACGGAGCCGCAGGGCGCGGGGCGCCATTTCGTCTCGGGCCTGCTGGTCAATCTGTTCAACCCCAAGGCGCTGCTGTTCTTTGTCGTGGTGGTCCCGCCTTTCCTTGGCGGCGCGGCGCCGTCGATCCCACAGGCCATGGGCTTTGCCGCGATCAGCGTGGGGCTGGCAACAGCGGTCCATCTGGCCATTGTGGCGGGCGGGGCCAAAGCGCATGGCCTGATCAGCAACCCGCGCCGGATGCAAAAGATCCGGCGCGTGATGGCGCTGATCATGCTGGGCATTGCGCTCTGGCTGGCCGGTTCGGCGCTTTAGCTGCCCAGCGTTTCGTCCAGCACCTTGGCCAGACGCAGCCCGCCCTGAAGCAGGCGCTGGCTGACGATGGGAATGTCCTGCGCGATGGCCTCGTCGCTGATGGTCACATCCTTCGAGGTCTTTTCCTCGGCGCTCACCACATGGCCGAAGGCCTGCGGGTAAACCGTGTCATGGGCGATCTGCCAGCTTTCCTGAGCCCAGTCGGCAATGCCGCCGGTGGCGATCTGCGCACGGTCCGCCGCATCATAGGCGCGGATCTCGGGCAGCTTGCCCGCCTTCTGCGCGCGGATGACAAGGAAATTGTCCCACATCCAATGCAGGTTGAGCGTGCCCGGCTTGGGGTTCACCACCGTGGGCGGGGTGGTGTTGATGATATAGGGTTCGCCCGGCAGGTTGGTGACCGTGACGCCATTGCCGCCCGCGTCATGGGCATGTTCGGCAGCATGGAGCGGCTGATGCAGGTCGCCCACGATATGGCTGAGGAAAGCAAGCGCTTCGAGGCGTTGGGCGACCGGCAGGCTCTTGTCGGCCAGAATGCGTTCAAAGCGGGTGATCTGGAACGTGGCGCATTGGCCGCCGCTGCAATTGGCCTTCATGTCAAAGGCGGGCGCGGTGATGTCGCCATCATGGTAATGCCAGGGGAAGGTGTGGCCCCAGCGCCAGCTCTCGCTGCGCAGGCAATCGGGCCATGTCGCCGCGTCGCCCAGCGAATGCACCGGGCATTTGGCCGTCCCCAGCCCTTTCTGCGCCGTCAGCAGCGCAGCGATCGCCGCCTTGGTCTTGGGCGAAACATTGGCCAGTGCGATATTGGCGATCGTGCGATGGCCCAGATCGCCCCATGCCAGCGCGGGGGTCGATACGGACAGGCCCAATGCCGCCACACCGGCGGCCAGAAGCTTCAAACTTTTGCGAAACTTTTTGCGAGTCATGGGGGTAAGCGACCTCACTTGAGACAAACTTACCCCGATGTTAGCGGTGGAATGTGACAGCCGTAAAGCTTAAAGCTCGGCATCCCCCAGCACCGCCGCGCGGATCTCGGCAATGCCCAGCCCCGTCTCGCTGCTGGTGATCATCACCTCGGGATAGGCCGCCGAATGCTTGCGCGCCTCGGCCACAACCTTGGCATAGACCTCGTCCAGCTCGCTGGCCTTGACCTTGTCCGCCTTGGTCAGCACGAGGCGATAGGACAGCGCCGCTCCATCGAGCATTTCCATCATTTCCAGATCGGGCGGCTTCACCCCATGACGGCTGTCGATCAGCACCAGCGCGCGCTTCAACACCACACGCCCGCGCAGGAAATCGCGCACCAGCTTCTTCCACTGCTCCACCACCTTGGGCGGGGCCTTGGCAAAGCCATAGCCGGGCATGTCGACCAGACGGAAATCGGGCAATTCGCCCATCGTCCCGCCCACGTCGAAGAAGTTCAGCTCCTGCGTGCGCCCCGGCGTGACCGAGGTGCGCGCCAGCGACTTGCGCCCGGTGATCGCGTTCAAGAGCGAGCTTTTGCCCACATTCGAACGCCCCGCAAAGGCGATTTCCGCCACCGCCGGATCGGGCAAAAATTTCAGCGAGGGCGCCGAAAGCAGGAAGTCGATGCGCCCGGAAAACACTTTCCGGGCGCGCTCGATCAATTCAAGGTTCTGTTCTTCAGTCACTTTTTCTTATGCGTCGCGGCTTCGACCACGGCGCGCTCCTTATCGACATTCTTCTTCAAGTCAGGATGCCGTGCGTACAGATACTTCTGCTGAGCAATGGTCAGAAGGTTCGAGGTGATCCAGTAAACCAGCAGGCCCGAGGCAAAGGGCGCCATGATGAACATCATCATCCACGGCATGATGCCCATCACCTGCTGCTGCGCGGGATCGGGGGCGGCCGGTTGCAGCTTGAACTGAAGCCACATGGTGATGCCCAGAATGACCGCCAGCACGCCGATCGCCAGGAAGCTGGGCGGATCGAAGGGCAGCAGGCCGAACAGGTTGAGGATATGCTTGGGATCGGGCGCAGACAGATCGTGGATCCACAGCGCGAAAGGCTGGTGACGCATGTCGATCGACACCATCAGCACCTTATACAGCGCAAAGAACACCGGGATCTGCAGGAAGATCGGCAAGCAACCGGCAAGCGGGTTGACGCCCTCTTCCTTGTACAGCTTCATGGTTTCTTCCTGAAGCTTCTGCTTGTCGTCCTTATAGCGCTCCTGCAGCGACTTCATCTTGGGCTGGATCGCCTTCATCGCCGCCATGCTGGCGAACTGGCGCTGGGCCACAGGGAACATGATGCCGCGCACGATGACGGTCAGCAGGATGATCGCCACGCCGAAATTGCCGACGAACTTAAACAGCGAACGCAGCAGCCAGAAGATCGGCTTTTCAAACCAGCGGAACCAGCCCCAGTCGATAGCGAGACTGAAGCGGGTCACGCCCTGGGCCTCATACTTGTCGAGCAGCAGGCTTTCCTTGGCGCCAGCAAACAGACGGGTGGAGCGCAGCGCGGTCTGGCCGGGGGCCACCACCTGCGGCTGATAGATCAGGTCGGCACGGAAGAGCTGATTGCCAAGGCTGCGATAATCGCCCGTGGCAGGCACCGCTTCGGGCACAAGCACGCTCATCCAATAGATGTCGGTAAAGCCGATCCAGTTGGTCTTGCCATCAGGATTGACCTGACCCTTTTCGGCGACATCCTTGTAATTGACGCCAAAGTTGACCGCTTCATCATAGGCGCCAAAGGGGCCCGAGTGGATGTTCCACGAATCGACGCTGGCGGTCTTTTCGGTGCGGCGGATAAGACCAAAGGGCTGCACGCTCACCGGCGCAGGGCTGGCGTTCTGCACGGCCTGCTTGGCGGTGATCATGTAATCATCGTCAATGCTGAAGGTGATGGTATAGGTCTGGCCCGTGGTGTTGGCCCAGCTCAGCGTCACCGGCGTCTGCGGCGTCAGCTTGGCCCCGGCAGGCGCGGCCCAGACGGTCGTGCCATTAGGCGTGGCCACGCCCTGACCGACCCAGCCCACCTGCGCGAAATGTTCGGCGGGGGTCCCGGCGGGGCTGAACAGGCGAACCGGCGCGCTGTCCTTGTCGATGGTCTGCTTGTGACGATTGATCGACAGATCATCGACCACCGCGCCCACCAGATTGATCGAGCCCGACAGGCCCGGCGCTTCCACCTTGACGCGGCCACCGGCGTTAAGATCCGCGTTGAGCGCCTTGGCCTCAATCGCCTGATCCACCACGCTGCCAAGGCCGCCTTCGCGGGTCGGCTTGGCGCTGGCCGCAGGGGTCGGCGCGGCCGATGCCACCGCCGCCGGCTTCTTGCCCATGTCGGGATAGAAATAGCGCAGGCCCGCATCCCAGCCGAACAGCAACAGCCCGGTCAGCAGCATGGCAATAATCAGATTGCGCTGGTTACTCACGCATATTTCCCCAATACATTGGTCAAAATTACAGGTTCAAGGGACGGGGTCATAGCCATGACCGCCCCATGGATGGCAGCGCAATAGACGCTTCACCGTCAACCATCCACCCTTAATCGCGCCATGTTTTTGCAAGGCCTCGATCGCATAGGCCGAGCAGGATGGCGAATAGCGGCAGGTGGGCGGCATCATGGCCGACGGTCCCCATTGCCACAGACGGGCGATGAAGATCAGCACATATTTCACGTTTGAGGAGACTCAGGAGCGGGGCGCGGGCCTTTGCCGCGGCCGTGGTGAGGCTTGCCACCGCCCCTGCCGCCTTTGGCCCCGCGCGGCGGATCGCCTTTGCCCGCTCTGGCCCGGTCGAGCGCGACCAGCAATTCCTTGCGCAGCAGCGCGAAATCGCGCTCCACCCCGCCCTCGCGGCCGATCAGCACATGATCGTGCCCCGCCAGCCCATGTTCGGGCAGGATCTCACGCACCAGCGCGCGAAACCGGCGCTTCATCCGGTTGCGCACCACGGCATTGCCGATCTTCTTGGTAACGGTGATGCCAAAACGGCGAATATCGCCCGCGTCAGGCGCGGCATGCGGCAAAACCAGCAGCACGAACCCGGCCCGCGCCACGCGCAAACCCTTGTTCGCGGCAAGGAAATCCGAACGCTTGGTCATGATGCGCAGCTTGGGCGCAACACTACGATCTTCCGCAAACGCACAATGGGCCGAAGGCAATGCCTCCGACCCCATTGCGTCATCTGTCACGATGTTTTCGCCTGCCACCGATCAGCCCCGGCGTTCAAGCGAACCGGCCCGGCGCGGGGATTGCTCCCCACCGGGCCAGATCATCAGGCCGACAGATTCTTGCGGCCGCGCGCACGACGGGCGCGCAGCACCTTGCGGCCGCCGACCGTGGCGGTGCGGGCGCGGAAGCCGTGACGGCGGGCGCGGACGAGCCGGCTGGGCTGGAAAGTGCGCTTCATGGTCTAAACCCTCAAACAATGTTCGGCGCTGTGCAGCGCGGATAAAGATGGCCAGCCCACCGATGCCGATGGGATGTGAAGCGGCGCCACTATGGGAACTGGGCCTCTGAGTCAAGGGATTCGGCACAAGGGAATCGCCCCCGCGCTTTTCCCCTCGACAAGTCTGACTTTACGCACAAATACTTGGAAAGGGGAAGTCAGACGGGGAATTTGCACATGGTCGCGCTGGTCCGGACGGTGGCCTATCTGGGGCTGGAGGCGCGCGCCGTCGAGGTGCAGTGCCAGCTCGCCCCCGGATTGCCGGGCTTTACCTTGGTCGGCCTGCCCGACAAGGCGGTGAATGAAAGCCGCCAGCGGGTGCAGGCCGCGCTGACCGCGATGGGGCTTGCACTGCCGCCCAAGCGGATCACCATCAATATGTCACCCGCCGATCTGCCCAAGGAAGGCTCGCATTACGACCTGCCCATTGCGCTGGCGCTGCTGGCCGCGATGGGGGTGCTCGATGCCGAGCAGGCGAGCGATTTTCTGGCGGTGGGCGAATTGTCGCTCGATGGGCGGATCGTCGGCTCGCCCGGCGTGCTGCTGGCCGCGCTCCATGCCAGCGAGCATGAGCTGGGCCTGATCTGCCCCGCCGCGCAAGGTTCCGAGGCAAGCTGGGCCGCAGGCATCCCCATAGTCGCCGCGCCCGATCTGGCCAGCCTGCTGGCCCATCTCAAGGGCACGCAGGCACTCTCCCCCCCCTCCCCAGGCCAAAGTGCGGCAACCATACCAGGGCCGGATCTGCGCCAGGTCAAAGGGCAGGAAACAGCGCGGCGGGCCCTGGAAATTGCGGCGGCGGGCGGACACAATCTGCTGATGATCGGGCCGCCCGGCGCGGGCAAATCGCTGATGGCCTCCTGCCTACCCGGCATCCTGCCCGAACTGACGCCCGCCGAGGCGCTCGAAGTCTCGATGATCGCCTCGGTCGCCGGAACGCTGGAAGGCGGACGAATCAGCCGCGCCCGCCCCTTCCGCAGCCCCCACCATTCGGCCAGCATGGCCGCGATGACCGGCGGCGGGTTGCGCGTGCGCCCCGGCGAAGTGTCGATGGCGCATCTGGGTGTGCTGTTCCTCGACGAATTGCCCGAATTCCAGCGCGGCGTACTCGATTCGCTGCGCCAGCCTTTGGAAACCGGCGAGGTCACCGTCGCCCGCGCCAATGCCCATGTCACCTTTCCAGCGCGAGTCCAGTTGATCGCGGCGATGAACCCCTGCCGCTGCGGCCATCTGGGCGATGCGGGGCTGGCCTGTTCGCGCGCGCCGCGCTGCGCGGGGGATTATCAGAGCAAGGTTTCCGGCCCGCTGCTCGACCGCATCGACCTGCATGTCGAGGTAGAGGCGGTGTGCGCCTTCGATCTTGCCCTGCCCTCGGCCGCCGAGAGCAGCGCGCAGGTGGCCGCCCGCGTGAATGCCGCGCGCAGGGTGCAGACCGAGCGCCTCCACGGCTCACGCATGCGCAGCAACGCCGATCTGGATGGCGAATCGCTCGACCGCTTTGCCACGCCCGATGGCGAGGGCATGAAATTGCTGATTCGCGCCGCCGAGGCAATGAACCTGACCGCGCGCGGCTATACGCGAATCCGCCGCGTGGCGCGCACCATCGCCGATCTGGCGGGCGCGCAAAGTGTCTCGCGCGCGCATGTGGCCGAGGCGCTGTCCTATCGCCGCCAGCCGCCCCGCGCGTGATCGGGGATTAAGGTTCTGTCACCCTTCAGGAGGTTTTGTGGCAAAGGTTGCAGAGCGAAGATAAGGTTATTAATGCTGGATTAATTCAGCAGTTTTGGGAAAGTTTGCCAAACGCATGAAACCATTTGGTTTAATCCGTTGCCTCCTGTTTTCGCACGCCCCGAATCGCCGCAAGGTCAGGCGCTCGTCCAGCGATCACTATATCGGCCATTGCATCCATTGCGGCGCGCCGATCAAACGGCTCCATCGCGACAAATGGGCGCGCGACTGGGCGCGCACCTTTGGCATGGGCGGAAAATCGCATCCGGTGCACGAGCAGGAGATCGAGGACTGATCCAATCAGGGCGCAACCACGCGCCGCACGCTGATAACCTTGACCGGCTGGGCCAGCATCTGCCCCTTCATAAAGCCCTCGCCCGCTTCCGGATCGACCGGCTGATCCCAAATCTTGCGCACCACATCCATGCCCGACACCACATGGCCAAAGGCGGCATAGCCGGCCTGCGCCTCCGGGTCGGTGGATTGCGGATTGGCGTCCAGCCCGTCAATATCGGACAGCAGGATTGAGAAATCCCCCGTTGCCGTGCCCGGCGCCAGACGCGCCAGCGAAATCGCCCCCGCCTTGTGCAGCACGCCGGTCTGGTTGGTCGGCTCATGGGCGATGGGCGGGAAGGTCTTGCGCGGATCGCCGCGCGTGCCCGCCTGAATCAGGCCATTGGGCTGCTCGCCCCACTTCAGATGCATCGCGCGATAAAATACGACCCCGTCAAAGCGCTTGTTATCAACATAACGCATGAAATTGGCAGTGCTGATCGGGGCATGCTTGCCGTCCAGTTCCAGCGTGATGGTGCCAAGATCAGTGGTCATCACCACAGTCTCGGTATCGTGCAATGGCTGGGGCGGAACTTCCTTCGCCACGACCGGTTTGGGCGGGGCCTTGCGCACGGGGGCGGCATAGGCGGGCGTGGCGATCAACGCGGCGAAGAGAGCGAATCGGAGAAGCATGGGAGCAAGGTTAAAGGGGGAAAGATGCGAGGGTCTAGACCCTCGCGCTCCCGTTACTGTCTTTGTTGCGCTTATGGTTTGGCCGAAGAGTGTCGGACGCAGCCTTGGAATTTTAAAAGCCTGCGGCGCGGACAGGGATGACCTCTTAGCGCCGCAGGCTTTAAAACACGCAGGGCAAACACGCCGCCCCCAACCATCCACCACCCCATTAACGGGATTGCAAAGGGCCCCCGCCCTTTGCCCGCCGGAGGCAAAACCTTACAACAACCCCCGCCCCCGCAAATCCGCCTCCAACGCCTCAGCCCCATCCACGAAATGATGCACATGCCAGCCCAGCGCGCGCGCGGCCGCGATATTGTCGGCATTGTCGTCGATGAAGAACATCTCGCCCGGCGCATGGCCGAAACGCTGCGCGGCGAGGCCGAAGATCGCCGCATCGGGCTTGATCATGCGCTCATGCCCCGAAACCACGATGTCGCGAAAATGATCGAGGACCGGGAAGGTCGGGCGGAACATCGCCCATGCGTCCACGCCGAAATTGGTGATCGAATAGAGCGGCACACCCCGCGCATCGAGCGCCCGCACAATGTCGTGAGTCCCCTCGATGGGGCCGGGCACGCATTCCAGCCAGCGCGGCGCATAGAGTTCGATCAATTCGCGCTCTTCGGGATATTCCTGCGCCAGTTCCTCGATCATTTCGGCAAAGGGTTTGCCCGCGTCATGCTGGGCATGCCACTCCTCGCTGACCACTTCGCGCAGGAACCATTCGAGCCGGTCCGCCTCGGGGATCAGTTTTTCATACAGGCCCGCGATTCGCCATTTGACCAACACCCGGCCAATATCGAACACCACCACATGCGGCTGCTTCTCGCTCATCACCTTCTCCGATTCGCCCTGATTCGCGCCAAAACACGCAACACAGGGACCAGACGCAGCAAGCCCGCCATCGCGCTGGGCGGTGGCGGGCTTGCAAGCTTACCCGTGGCAGGCAGGGAACCCAAGGGAACCCAATGCCGACCGCGTATCAATTAGCCCTGACGAGCCTTGAAACGCTTTTGGGTCTTGTTGATGACATAGGTGCGGCCGCGACGGCGGATCACGCGGTTATCCCGGTGACGGTCCTTCAGCGACTTGAGGCTGTTGCGAATCTTCATGACAAATCCCTTTGCCCGAACCGACCGGGCCGAAAATTGAACCGCGCCGATAGGCTGCGTGGGTGGCAAAGTCAACCTTCGCCGCGAATTTCCGTCAGCTTACGTTCCCACGCCAAGGCATGGCCCACAATTACATCAAGATCAGCATAGCGCGGCACCCAAGGCACAGTGGCCTTGATGCGGGCATTGTCGGAAATCAGCGAATCGGGGTCGCCCGCGCGGCGCGGCTGCATCACGCGCTTGATGGTGCGATTGGTCGCCCGGTCCACCGCGTCCAGCACGTCCAGCACCGAGAAACCGCGCCCATAACCGGCATTCATCGTCAGTGAGCGCTGCGGCTGCTCAACCAACGCCTCCAGCGCCAGCACATGGGCATTGGCCAGATCCGAAACGTGGATGTAGTCGCGCACGCCGGTGCCGTCGGGCGTGGAGAAATCGGTGCCGAACACGCCCACGCTCTCACGCTTGCCCAGCGCCGCCTCAACCGCCACCTTGATCAGGTGGGTCGCGCCCGCCGTTGATTGCCCGGTGCGCGCATCCGGGTCCGCCCCGGCCACGTTAAAATAACGCAGCGCGCAATAATTCATCGGATGGGCCGCCGCGACATCCTTGAGCATGATCTCCGTCATCAGCTTGGACATGCCATAGGGGTTGATCGGGACCTTGGGCATATCCTCGTTGACGGGCGAAACCTCGGGAATGCCATAGGTGGCTGCGGTCGAGCTGAAGATGAAATGCTTGACGCCACCCGTCACCGCCGCCTCGATCAGGGCGCGGCTCTTGGCGGTGTTATTGTGATAATATTTCAGAGGGTTTTCCACCGATTCGGGCACAACGACCGATCCGGCAAAATGCATGATGGCGCCGATTCCCTGTTCGGCGATGATTCGCGCGATCAATTCGCCATCGGCAATATCGCCCTGATAAAAGGCGACGCCATCGGGCACGGCGAAGCGGAAGCCGGTGACCAGATTGTCCACCACCGCCACTTTCCACCCTGCGTCCTTCAACGCCAGCACGGCATGGCTGCCAATATAACCCGCCCCGCCGGTGACAAGGACGGGAAGCTTTCCAATCGTTGCGTCTGTCATGGTTGCCGTCTCTAGCATGATCTATTGGACATGGGATTAAATTATGCGCCATTTTCATCGCAATCCTGCGACAATTTCGCATATCCATCGCGCATCAGGTTCATCATCGGGCAAGCTATGACCACCTAGCCTGAGGCCCAAGGGGCACAGAAACACCGCCATTGCCGCACAGAAAGTTGCACAACGCCATGAAGCCGACCATTTCCGGAAAGATCCCCGCTGCCCTGCTTGCCATTCTGGCTCTGTCCGCACCTGCCCATGCCCAGCCCGGCTGGGGCGGAATGGGGGGATGGGGCGGCGGTTATGGCGGGTTTGGCGGTTACGGACGCGCTTCGGCCCCGCGCGATGACCGCGAGGGCCGGGTGGATGCCGAAAGGTTTCTGGCCGATGGCGCCATTCCTGCGCTGGGCCATGGCCGCGTCACCTTGCGCACGATGCCCGGCACCACCGCGTCCGACCGCGAACAGGCCACCTTCGAGGCCGCCGTTGTCGATCAACTGGCCAAGGCGGGCTATGACACAACAGGCCCCGATGGCGAAGGCGGCCAGATCGTCGAGATCACCGTGGTGCGCGACCAGCTTGAGCCCGCCGAGGAAAAGCGCAATCCGATCTCGGGCAGCGCGACGATGGGCGTGTCCAATCGCGGGTCGATGATGGGCCTGTCGCTGGCCTATGACGCCACCAAGCCGCGCGGCGCGCTGGTGATGACCAATATGGAAATCCGCATCCGCGACCGCGTCTCGGGCAAGGCATTGTATGAGGCCCGCGCCCGCATCGCCACGCGCGAGGGCACCAAGGCGGCCAGCGACGATGCCGTCTCGGTCCGCCTTGCCGGCGCCCTGTTCGAGCGCTTCCCCTCCTCCTCGTTGGCGGCACGCTGATTCGCCTCTTGCATGATCGCGCGCATGGGGCCACCACCGGTCCCATGATGCGCCTTATCAGTTCACTTGCGCCGCTGTTGCTGCTTTCCGCCTGCGCCGTGCCGGTCGGCCCGGTCGAAGTTTCGCGCTTCCATGTCGCCGATGCCTCGCCGCTGGGGCATGGCACGATTGCGGTGGTGCCCGGCCCCGGCATGGATGGCTCCAGCCTCGAATTGCAATCCTATCAGATCGCGGTCGAAGCCCAACTGGCCGCCCTTGGCTATACCGCCGCCCCGCCCGACAGCGCCGATCAGATCGCCGCGATCCGTCTGGTCCGCACCGCGCTGACCGAAAGCCGCAGCCCGGTGGGGGTCAGCCTTGGCGCATCGGGCAGCAATTACGGCAGCGGCGCGGGCGTGGGCATCTCGATCCCCATCCGCACCGCCTCGGGCCAGCAAACGGCCACCGACCTTATCGCCGTGATCCGCGATCGCGCCAGCGGCAAGGCCCTGTGGGAGGGCCGCGCCAGCTTTACCGTGTCCAGCACGTCGCCTTTGGCGCAAACCCAACTGGCCGCGCCCAAGCTGGCACAGGCGCTGTTTTCCGGCTTTCCCGGCCAATCGGGCGAAACCATCCGCGTTCCATAGAGTACACCCATGAGCGAATTTGCCATCCACATCGACTCCGCCTTTGATTCGGGCAATATCGAGGTGCGCGCCATCCATGGCGCCACCGCCACGCTGGCCATCCGCCGCGATGCGCACAGCGATTTTTTCCAATGGTTCCATTTCCGCGTTTCGGGCGCGGCTGGGCGCGAACTGGTGCTGCGCATCACCGGGCTGAACGCGGCCGCCTATCCGGGCGGTTGGGAAGGCTACCGGGCCTGTGTGTCGGAGGACCGCGACTATTGGGGCCGCGCCGATACAGCATGGGACCCGCACACCGAAAACGGCACGCTGACCATCACCTATTCGCCCGAAAGCGAGATCTGCTGGTTCGCCTATTTCGCGCCCTATTCAATGGAGCGCCACCACGACCTGATCGCGCAACTGGCCGCCGAGCCGGGCGTGATCTATCGCCGCCTTGGGCAAAGCCTCGATGGCCAGCCCATCGACTGCCTGACCATGGGCGACGGGCCGGTGCAGATCTGGCTTCAGGCCCGCCAGCATCCGGGCGAGAGCATGGCGCAATGGTGGATGGAAGGGGCGCTCGATGCTCTGACCGATCCGGCCAATCCGCATGGGCGTTTGCTGCGGGAGAAGGCGACCGTGCATGTTGTGCCCAACGCCAATCCCGATGGCTCGCGCCGGGGGCATTTGCGCACCAATGCGGCGGGCGTGAACCTCAACCGCGAATGGCACGATCCGCGCCCTGATCGCAGCCCCGAAGTGCTGGCCATCCGCAATGCGATGGATGAGACCGGCGTCGCCCTGTGCATGGACGTGCATGGCGACGAGGCGATCCCACATGTCTTCATCGCCGGTTTCGAGGGCATCCCCGGCATCACGCAGGCGCAACTGGCGTCATACCATCGCTATCTGGCGATCCTTGACGCCCAGACGCCCGATTTCCAGACCAGGGCGGGCTACCCCATCGCGCCTGCAGGCCGGGGCAATCTGACCATGGCCACCAACCAGATCGCCGAGCGGTTTGGCGCGGTGGCGATGACGCTGGAAATGCCGTTCAAGGACCACAATGACCTGCCCTGCCCCGATCAGGGGTGGAGCCCGGAACGCAGCGCGCAATTGGGCCGCGACTGCATCGCCGCGCTGGCGCAGTGGATTATGGGTTAATCGCTCTCGATGGCGGCTTCTGCCGATTGCCAAAAGGCATGCAGAACCGCCATCGCCTGTTTGCGCAAAGGCGCGGGCACGCCTTCCATCAGCGTCTGCTCATAAGCGTCGATCACGGTGAGGACCTGCGTATGCAGCGCCTCCCCCTCGGCGCTCAGATAAAGCCCCTGCGAGCGCCCATCGACCCGTTGACGATCGATCAACCCCTTCGCCTCAAGCCGCGAGACGATCGGCACCATATTGGCCCGCTGAATATCAAGGATGCGCCCCGCCTCGCTCTGGGTGATGCCCGGTTGGCCGTTCAGCAGCATCAACAGGCTGGCATCGACATGGCGCAGCGAAAGCGCCGACAGGCGCCGGTTAAGCCCGGCCAGCGCCGCCGAGGAGGCCCGGCGCAGCACATAGCCGGGAAGATTTGCCAATGGATCGTTCATAACAATCTTTCGTGAAGCCCACGAGGGCCGATGGCAAGGGGGGCGCGCAACAAAAATCCGCACCACGTGCGATTTTTCGACCATGGTGGCGATTGGCAGGCCTGCGCATTACTGTTATGCATGATAGCAGAATTAGATGAGAGGACCGCATGGATATCACCGCCACCATCGCACGCCATCTGGCCATCAGCCCCGGCTGGGATGCGCTTTTGGCCACCAGCGAATCCTGCGCACAGGCCAGCGAAGACATGATCGCCGAGATCCTGGGTTCGGCGGGGCGCTTTGCGCTTGAACGTCTGGCGCCCCTGAATACGGCGGCCGATGTGACGGGTTGCAAACTGGTCGATGGCCGCGTCATCACCGTGCCCGAACACAAGGCCGCATGGGCGGAATTCTGTGAGGGCGGCTGGCTGATGCTTGACGCCTCGCCCGAGATCGGCGGCATGGGCCTGCCCACGGCGCTGGGCAATGCGGTGCAGGAAATGATGGACCGCCACTGCCCCGCCTTTGGCATGATGCCAGTGCCCAGCCGGGCGGGTGCACGCCTGATCCATGCCTTTGCCGATGACGCCGTGCGCGAGGCATGGCTGCCCGGTCTGATCGACGGGACGATTGGCGCGACCATCTGCATTTCCGAACCCGATGCGGGCAGCGATGTGCGCCGCCTGCGCACGCGGGGCGAAAAGCAGGCAGATGGCACATGGCGGATCACCGGCGAGAAATGCTGGATCAGCTTTGGCGATCAGGATCTGACGGGCGCGATTGCCCACCTGTTGCTGGCCAAAACCGCGCCCGAAGGGCAGGCCCCCAGCCCCAAAGACCCGATCAGCCTGTTCCTTGTCCCCTCGGTCGAGGATGGTGTGCGCGCGCCGATTGTGGTGCGCCGTCTTGAGGAAAAGCTTGGCCTGCATGCCTCGCCCACCTGCGTGATGGGGTTTGAAGGCGCACCCGCCTATCTGCTGGGCGAAGCGGGGCGCGGGTTGCCGCAACTCTTCGTCATGATCACCAATATGCGTCTGGCGACCGGCGTAATGGGCTTAGCCGTGGGCAGCCGCGCCGCCGACATCGCCTATGGCTATGCGGCCGAGCGGCGACAGGGCGGCAATGGCCCGCAGCCGGTCACGATCAACACCCATGCCGATGTGCAGGCGCAACTGCTCTCGCTTTCCGCGCGGGTCGAGCCTCTGCGCGGGCTGATCTTTGCCACGGCCAATGCCGCCGATCTCGCCCGCTTTACCAATGATGCGGCGGTCAAGGCGCATAATGAGGCGCTGGCCGGTTGGCTGTTGCCCATCGTCAAAACGCTGGGCGGCGAGACGGGCTTTGGCGTGGCATCGGATGCGATTCAGGTGCTGGGCGGCGCGGGATACACACGCGAATGGCCGGTCGAGCAGGGGTTGCGCGATGCCCGCGTGCTCACCGTCTTTGAAGGCACCACCGGTATGCAGGCGCAGGACATCACCCTGCGCCGCCTTCGCGCATCTGGCGCGGCGGGATATCATGCGTTTTTGCAGGCCACCCGCGAGGATGCAGCCCGCATCGACCATGCCGGTTTCAATGCGGCGCTCGACACCTTCACCGCCACCGCCGAGGCCATGATCGCCGCCGATCCCGCAACGGCCGAGGCGGGATCGACGCCCTTCCTGACGCTGGCGGGCGTGGTGGCAACCGGCTGGATCGCGGCGCGGCTGATCGCAGCGGAGGCTGGCGATCCACTGTCGCGCCAACTGGCGGCGGCAGGGCGCTATGCGCTGGCCGATATTGCGCCGCGGGCGGCTCTGGCCGGCGCGCAGGCGTTGATGGCGGCGGAGCGGGTGAGCGGGTTTGGGGTGATGGTGGAGGTTTGAGGTTTGAAGTTTGCCTCCGGCGGGCAAAGGGACTCGGTCCCTTTGCAATCCCGTTAATGGGGTGGTGGTTGGTTGATAGCGGTGTGCCCGGCCGCCATGTTTGAAAGCCTACGGCGCGGTAAACTCAGTCCTATCCGCGCCGCAGGCTTTTAAATCCCAACGCCGCGTCCGACACCCAACGCCGAACCCTTGGCGCAACGCAGACAGTAACGGGAGCGCGAGGGTCTAGACCCTCGCATTCAACCCTTCTTCACTCATGCAACCGCGTCAGCAACTCGATCAACACCGCCACTTCCCGCGCCGTGTACCGAGACTTAAGCCATTCCTCATGCGCGCGGATGGCCTCTTTCGCCGTGGCCAGCATCGCCTTACCCGCAACCGTCAGATGCAGCGTCTGCTTGCGCCCATCGGTGTCCGACTTTCCGCGCTGCAACAGGTCGCGCGCTTCCAGCCGGTTGACGATGGCCATGGTGGTGGCCCGGTCCATGCGCATACGCTGGGCCAGCCCGGTTTGCGCGATGCCGGGGTGGTCATCGACCAGCCACAGCACCGAGACCTGTTTCTGCGTCAGATCGAGTTCGGCAAAGGTCTCGGTAAAGTGGCGATAGACCGCGCCATGGGCAAGGCGCAGGTGAAACCCCACGATATCGCGGATTTCGCCAATATCGTCGGCATCTTCCCCCGGCGGGGTGGTTTTCACCAGCGTTTCCTTGACTTTTGCCATGCCCTTGCGCTTGCCCCTCTATCTGCGCTCCTGTTTCCATCAGTGACCGGGCCTTGCGCCGGGCGCAAGGCCCCTGCCTCACAGTTTGAACCAGCGGCGTGCGTTATCCTCAAAGAACTTGCGTTTTGTGGCAAAATTCATGGCCATATTGTCCATATCGACCACTTCGCGCGCCTCGTACTGATACGGATAGTCCATAGCGTACATCACGCGATCCTCGCCCATCACCTCCTGAGCAAATTTGATCGCCGGTTCCCACGCCATGCCCGAATTGGTGATCAACACGTTGGAACGCATATATTCGGCGATGGTTTTCTTCAGCGGCTTGAGGCGTTCATAGCGCTGCGAGCGCACCCCCGCCTGATGCATGTAATCGAGACGATAGAGCCAGTAGGGCAGCGCCTCGCCCATATGGCCGACCATGATCTGGAGCGTGGGATAGCGGTCGAAAATGCCGGTGGTGATCAGGCGCAAAAGGTGCATCCCCGTTTCCACGCCAAAGCCGAACACCGCACCGTCCAGCCCCGCTTCCAGCACCGGCCCGATCATGCTGTCGGGCAAGGTGGCAGGATGGATATAAAGCGGCTGATCCACCTCGACCAGCGCGCGGAAGATGGGGTCGAATTGCGGCTCGTCCAGATAGTGGCCCTGCGTGTGGCTGTTGATCTGGCAGCCCTTAAAGCCCCATTCGCGCGCGCCGCGCCGGATTTCATCGGCCGACCATTCCGGGTCCTGCGGCGCCACCGCCGTCATGCCGACAAAGCGGGTGGGATATTTCGCGCAGGCAGCGGCAAGCGCCTCATTGGCCCGCCGCGCCACGCCCTTGGCTTCTTCCACATCCAGAATCGGCTGCACACCGGGGCTGGTCAGCGCGAGGATGGCGACATCAATCCCGGTCGCGTCCATATCGGCAATCCGCCGCTCGCCCAGATCCAGCAGGCGCTCCATGATCTGCGTCGCGCGCGGCGATGGGCTTTGCGCATAAAAGCCCCACAGGCTGACCATGCCCTTGTCCGCCGTGCCGTCGCGGATCATGCGCAGGAAGATGTCCACCTGCTCGCGCGTGGCAAAGGCTTCCTCGGTGGCGATGCGCAGATAACCGCGCTCGCCGCCGGTGCGAAGTGGATGGAGATGTTCGCTCATGTGGGGCTGTTCCTCTTTCCCGACAGCCCGGCGGTTTTTATCGGTTGATGGTCAATGCCAGGCTGAAAATGTGATTCATCCGGTCGGCCTTTGCGTCCCGCGCAATATACTGGCCCATATATCCGGTCTCGATGGCGAAGCCGCGCGCCACTGGCACGGCCAGACCGCCAAACAGGCGCAATTGGTCGAAGCCCGCCTTCTGGCCCCAAGTGGTCTTGTTGAAGGCGAAGAACGGTTCGGCGCTGCCCACCAGCGCGAAGCCCTTGCCGATGGGCAGGCTGCCTCGCACCTGTTGCCGCATCCGCCAGCCCACCTCGCCCGAACCCTCGACAAAGCGTTGTTCCAGACGAGTGCGCCCGGTGATCGTGCCGCTCTTGCCCGCGTCCAAAATGCTGAAATTGGCCTGCTGAAACAGGCGATGTTCGTCCAGCACCTTGGCCCCCAGATTGTCGGTGCGGACATAGGCATAGCCGCCAAACACGCTGGTCTTGGGATTGATGCGATAACCGATCGCCTGACGGAGCAGGATTTGCCCGGCGCGACTGTGCTCGTCCGTAATCCGCGCCTGATAGTCGAAATTGACCACAGCGCGCCCCCCCAGCCCGACCATGCCATGCACGGCGGCCCATGTCTGCGTATCCTCCTCCGCCGCATACGCCATGGGCGCCATCATCAACAAAGGCAGGGCAAACAGAAGCTTCATGGCAAGATCTCGCAAACAGGGGGAGGCCATCGCGGCCTCCTCCTGTTGCGGGGGCGGCATGACGCTGGGCCACGCCGCTTACCTCGCCTGTTTTGCTCAACTGTTGCTGGGCCATGACAAAGGGCAATTATCCTTCGTGGACAGCCTTGGTGACAAGGCAGGCAGCCAGACCTTCCGGCCCGTCCTCGGCGCCGTGCCCCGACCATTTAACCCCGCCAAAGGGCGAATCCGAAGCGCCGATGGCCACCGTGTTGATGCCCACCATCCCGGCCTCCAGCTCGCGCGCCAGACGCTTTTGCCGTGCGGCATCCTGTGTCCAGCAATAGGCGGCCAGACCATAGGGCAGCCGGTTGGCCTCCGCGATCATCGCCTCCTCGCCCGGCATCGGGTTGATGATGGCCACAGGGCCAAACGGCTCCTCATTCATGATCCGCGCGCTGAGCGGCACTTCGGAAATCACGGTGGGTTCGAAGAAGAATCCCTGATTGCCGATACGCTTGCCGCCTGCGTTCAGTTTTGCGCCCGCCGCCACGGCGTCTTTCACCAGCGCCTCAATGGCCTCGGGTCGGCGCGGGTTGGCCATCGGCCCCATGCGGCTGCCCTCGTCCATGCCGTCGCCCACGGTGATCGCCTGCGCCCGCGCGGCAAAGCCATCGCGGAAACGCTCGAACACGCTTTCCTCGACAAGGAAGCGCGTCGGGCTGACGCAGACCTGCCCCGCGTTGCGATATTTATGGCCCACGGCAATATCAAGCGTGCGCTCAATATCCGCGTCCGCAAACACCAGCACCGGCCCATGCCCGCCCAGCTCCATCGTCGTGCGGATGCAATTTTCCGCAGCGAGTTTCGCCAGATGCTTGCCCACCACCGTCGAGCCGGTGAAGGAGAGCTTGCGGATCACCGGACTGCCCAGCAGATGGCGGCTGACCTCATCGGGCACGCCGAACACCACCTGCGCCACCTGCGGCGGCAGGCCAGCGTCCAGCAGCGCCTGCAGCACGGCCAGCGCCGAGGCGGGGGATTCTTCGGCAGGTTTCAGGATCACGCTGCACCCCGCCGCAATCGGCGCGCCCAGCTTGCGCCCCGGATTGGCAATGGGGAAATTCCACGGCGCAAAGGCCGCCACCGGGCCAACCGGCTCGTAGGTCACGGTCGAACGCTGACCATCGGGGCGCGGCAGGGTGCGGCCATAGATGCGCTGCGTCTCGCCCGCATAAAAGTTGAACAGGCCCGCGACCATCATCACCTCGATGCGGGTTTCACCGATGGTTTTGCCCTCCTCCAGCGTGGCGGCGCGGGCGATTTCCTCCTGACGCTGCACCAACAGGGCTGCCGCGCCCGACAGCACGGCGGCGCGCTGCATCGGGGTGGACTTGCGCCAGATGCGAAAGCCCTCATCCGCCACGGCCAGCGCGCGGTCGAGATCAGCAGCATCCGCCAGCGGCAATTGCCCGATCACCGCGCCGGTCGCAGGGTTCAGCACAGCATGGGTGCGGCGATGGGCGACACCCACCTTCTCGCCGCCAATCACCATGGAAAGTTCAGGGTAAGTCATTGGGTTTCCTTGTCGAGCAAAGCCAAGGCGTCGGCATAGGGCCGGATCGCGCGGCTGATAATGTAGGCAGCCGCAGGGCTGAGCAAAACCCCCGAGAGCACCAAAGACTTCCAAACGTCGGCATCATGGCCGAACACATGGTCGGTGAAAAAGCCGATCATAAAGGGGCCGACCGCGCCCACGGCGGTGAACATCATCAGATAAAGGCCGGTCACCTGCCCGCGCATCTGGTTGGGGGTGATTTCCTGAATAACCAGATTTTGCGGCACCGCCGAGGCGATCCCCAGCATGCCCGCCAGCATCGAACAGGTCAGCGCCAGCCAAGGGCTGGGCATCATCGGCCCGATGATCGCCAGCGGCGCGGCCAGCGAAAAGCAGATCGTGACGGCGCGGACATTGGCGTCACGATAGCGCCGCGCCAGCAATTTGATCAGCATCGGCCCCAGCAGCAGCCCGGCGATTTGCCCGGCCAGCATGAACATGGGCGCGCGCGTGGCGATCTCCACCTCGGTCCAGCCATAGGTGCGCTTATAGAAAGGCACCATCCATGCGGGCGCGGCCATAGCGTGGGCCGCCGAAAAACCTAGCCCCAGAAACAGCGGTCCATACACCGCGCGGCGGCGCCATACTTCGGCCATCACCGTGCGGATCGGCAGCGGCTTGCCCCCATCGATCACGCCCCGGCGCGGCGGTTCCTTCACGAAGAGCAGCAGGGCGCAGGCCACCACGCCCGGCAGCGCCAGCATCATCAGCACATATTTCCATCCATGGAGCGTCGTGCCCATGAAAGGCGTTTCGGGCAGGCTCATCGCCAGCGCGAGCAGCTTGCCCGCGATAACGAGGCCGATCGTGCTGCCGCCGATAAAGCCCAGTTGCAGCACGGCGAAGGGCCAGCGGCGTTTTTCGGGCGGAAAGAAATCGGCCAGCATTGAGTAAGACCCCGGCGCATGAGCCCCGCCCCCGGCGCCCACCAGCATCCGGGTGAAGGCCAGAGCCATAAAGGTGCTGGTAAACCCACCCGCCGCATTGAGCAGCGCGATCAGAAGCGCGCCGATGGCCAGCACATATTTGCGCGGAAAAATATCCGAACAGCGCGACAGCGGCAGCATCACCACCATGTAGAACACAACATTGACCGGCCCTTGCAGCAGGCCGATGGCGGTGTTCGACAGGCCGAACTCGGTCTTGATCTGTTCGATCAGCAGGCCAAAAGCCGCCGAATCGAAGAAATTGAGAAATGTGGCGAAGATAATCACGGCCAGCGCAAACCATGCCGCGCCCGCGCTGGGCCATGGTTCATCGCGCGCGGCCACGGCAAGGTGATGCGCGGCAGCATCCTCGGACGCCACGCCATGATTGAGTTCGGCGGCCATATCCGGCCCGCTCATAGAAACTGCCATATGCACCTCTCCCGTGCCTGCCCCCGATTGGCGAGGGGCGATTTCGCGCTGGCTCTTTACAGCGCATGTTTTGTATGTGTTAGATACAATGCATAGCGAGCCGCTTGGCAAGCCCCAATCGGCATGGACGCAAGAAAAATTGCGCGGGCAAGAGGATGACAGCGATGATTGATTTTGCAGGACGCACCGCCTTTGTCACCGGGGGCGCGAATGGCGTGGGGCTGGGCCTCGTGCGCGCGCTGCTGGCGCAGGGTTGCCGGGTGGCGATTGCCGATATTCGTGAGGAATCCATCGCATCGGCGCTGGCCACGCTGGACAATGCCGAGGTGATGGGCGTTCAGGTGGACGTGTCGAGCCGCGAGGCGATGGCGGTGGCGGCCGATGAGGTCGAGGCGCGCTTTGGCCCGGTCTCGCTGCTGTTCAACAATGCGGGCATCAACCTGTTCCAGACCATCGAGGATTCGAGCTGGTCCGACTGGGACTGGGTGATGGGGGTGAACCTGCATGGCGTCATCAACGGGGTGATGACCTTTGTGCCGCGCATGATCGCGGCGGGCAACGGGGGCTATATCGTCAACACCGCCAGCATGGCCGGATGGCTGGCCTCGGGCGCGCCGGGGATTTACAACACCACCAAATTTGCGGTGCGCGGCATGTCGGAATCTCTGCGCTACAGCCTTGCCAAGTATGGCATCGGCGTGTCGATCCTGTGTCCGGGGCTGGTGAAAAGCTATATCTATGCCAGCGACGATGTGCGCCCCGCCGGGTTGATGGAGGGGGCAAAGCCGATCGATCATGCCGCCGTCGAAAGGCTGGCGGGCGCGCATCAGGCCGGGATGGAGCCGGACGTGATCGCCGCCCGCGTGATCGAGGGCATGGAGGACAACCGCGCCTATATCTTCAGCCACCCCGAATTCCGCGAGGAAGTGGCCGAATTGTTTGCCGAATATCTGGCCGATTTCCGCGACTATCCCGCCGATCCGGGGTTTGAGCAGCGCATCAGCTTCGAAAAATTCCGGCGCGAGCGGTATAAGGAAGCCCGCGAAGCAGCAAGGAAAGCGGTATGATTCTGACGCTCGATCATGTGAACATCATCACGGCGGATCTGGAAGGATCCGCCCGCTTCTATGCGCAGGTGTTCGGGCTTGAGCGGCGCGATGGGCCCCCTCCCCTTACCCCGCAGACCGGGCAGTGGATGTATGATGAAGCGGGGCGCGCGGTGATCCACCTCAACAGTCTGGACGCCCCGCGCGCCTATGACCGCGATATTGCGCCGGGGCCGACCGGTGCGCTTCACCATGTCGCGCTGGCTTGCAGCGGGCATGATGCGATGATCGCGCGGCTGGAGGCGGTGAGGCTGGATTATCAGCGCAATTTCGTGACGGCCATCGGGCTGCGCCAGATCTTTGTGCGCGATCCCAATGAGGTCTTGTTTGAACTTAATTTCTTTGGTGATTAGGCGCCCAGCAGGATCTTGACCACCTGCGCGCGCTGACCATTCATCACGTCATGGCCGCAATCGGCCTCGTGATATTCCCATGCGGCATCGTCCTTGATCCGCGCGGCGAATTTCGGGAAAGGCGAAGGCTTCCAGCCGGTGGCCAGCACATAGATGCGCCGCGCAATCTTGGCCTCCTCGCCCGTGAAACGCACCCCTTCCAGCAGCGTCAGCAGCGGATGGCGCGAGAGCTTACGCCCCATCTCACCGATGATCGGCGCGACAAGGCCGGGGGTGAATTTCTGCGTGTCGATATAATGGCGATGCTCGTACTCGCTGGTGATGTCCCAAAGCGACTGGCCATCCTCGGGCAGGAAAGCGTCGAGATAGGCAATCGTGTCGATCCGCCCGCCCAGCCGCGTCGCCGTGCCGGTAATCACCATGCCGCCATAGGAATGGCCCACCAGCACAAAGCGGTCGAAACCGGCCTCTTCCACCGCCACGCAAACGTCGTCGATGTGATCGGACAGCGTGATGCCGGGGTGCAATTCCTCGCGCCGCTCGCCAAGTCCGCTCAGCTCTACCACCACCGCCCGGTGGCCCGCGCCGCGCAGATCCTCGGCAAGCCCCTGATACGACCAGCCGCCGGCCCATGCGCCATGCACCAGAACATAGTCGGTCATCGTTTCAGGGCCTCTCTGATTTTTATAAAAGGATAGATGCGAGGGTCTAGACCTTCGCGCTCCCGTTACTGTCTTTGGCGCGCCAAGGGTTCGACCAAGGCGCAACGGACGCAGCGTTTCAAAATTAAAGCCTGCGGCGCTTTTCGGCGCAATCTCGCCGCGCCGCAGGCTTTTAATTATTGGCACCCCCGACGAACAACCCGCAACCCCATAATGGGATTGCAAAGGGACGAGTCCCTTTGCCCGCCGGAGGCATCAAGCCCAGATCAGGCCGTAACGCTCGTGCGCCAGCCTTCAGCATAAGCCTCACGCGCCACGCGGCTGTAAGGCACCGGCGAAACGATGCAACGCACGGCCAGCTGCTTGTGGGGTTCGACGGTGGTCTTGCGGGTGCCGCCGTTTTCTTCGCCCCATACCACGTGCAGCTCGGTGCCGACGGGGATGGCGGGGTCGATGGTAGCGAGGCTGAGCGCCTGCTTTTCGTTATACGAGAAGCCGGTGAACATCGAGAGGCCCACGGTCTTGCCATCGGCATCGACCACGCGGTCGTAGTTCGACGAGGCATAGTTGGCCAGCGGCACGTCGAAGAACTTGTAGGCTTCGCCGTCCGGGTTGAACATCGAGGCCATGATCTTGGCCATGTCTTCCGGATGCCAGGCCAGCGTCACCTTCTTGCGCTGTTCAGCCGGGTTCAGAGCTTCGAGAGCCTCGCGGCCGTGGAATTCGTGGTCGAACTTCACGAACGAGCCATAGCCCAGTTCCCACGGGTTGAGGTAGTAGTCCTCAATGTTGTCCGAGACGAACGAACCGCCGATCGAGCCGGTGGCTTCATACGAATCGGCGGCCAGCCATTCGCGGAAACCCTTCATCTTTTCGCCGGTATAGATCGCGGGCAGCGGCGAGGGAATCCAGCCCGATTCCAGCGTGTTCGACGGATAGGCGCGGCTGCCGCAAGCGATCAGGCCGAATTCCTTGCCCGCTTCGAGGATGGCGGCGCGGATTTCTTCCTGCTCGGCATAGGGGCCCCAGATTTCAAGGCCCGGCGCGCCCGACATGCCGTGGCGCAGCGTGCGCACGGTCTTGCCCGCGATGTTCATCGTCGACATGTTGAAGAACTTGAGCTGTTCCAGCGGGCCGCCATGCAGCTTTTCGATCACGGCCCATGCGTTGGGGCCCTGGATCTGGAAGCGCCATTCCTTGCGGCTGACGGGCTTGCCCATCGGGCGCATCGGCGAACGGTCGTCCAGCTCGATTTCAACGTCATAGCCGCCGGTCGCGGCGTGATAGCGCAGCCAGTTCGAGGCCGGCGCGCGACCGACATAGGTGAAGCTCTGCTCTTCTTCCCAGAAGATGATGCCGTCGCCGATCACATGGCCATAGGGCGTGGTCGGAACGTACTGCTTGGCCTTGTTGACGGTCCAGCCCTTGGTGCTGTTGATCATCGTGTCAGACAGCAGCTTGAGCGCGTCCTTGCCACGGATATACAGGTTGACCATGTGGTGCGACTGATCGAACAGCACGGCGCTGTGCTGCCAAGCCCACTGTTCCGAACGCCAGTTGGAAAATTCCGGCGCAACAACCGGATAAACATAGGCGCCAAGCTGCGAATTGCGCAGCATGTCAACGATATTCTCGGTGCCAGCCAGCACCTGTTCAAGATTTTGAGCGGCCATGGTGGTTCCTCTCTCCTCAAAGGTTTGTTTGCTATTGCCCCTATGGCATAGCAAATTTTGTAAGCTACACAAACTAAATTGTGCATGACGCAAACGGCCTCCGCGCGGGTTTTGCCGCGCAGCATCTATCCGATTATCGGGCGTGCCCCGTCCACGTGCGCAGACCCGGCGCCGTGCGATCTTCGCCCGCCAGAGCGCGGGCAACCGCAGGGCGCGCCGTCATCCGGTCGCGCCATTCGACCAACCGGGGACAGCGCTTCGCAATCTCCATATCGGGGAACATACGCTCAACCATCATCCCGCAATGGCTGTAGAAATTGATGTCGGCCAGCGTATAGGCATCGCCCGCCAGCCATGCCGTTTCGCCCAATTGGCGCTCGATCTTGTCCACCGCATATTCGATCTTGGCGGTGGCATTGGCCAGATCGCCTTCCGAAAAGCCGCTGCGCGCGGTCGCCCATTTCTTGCGCTGATCAGGCAGCGGAATGCTTTCGAGCAGCTTTTCAAATTCGCCCGATTCGATGTTGCGCGCGATGATGCCCACCATCCGGTGCCAGCCATGCATCGAGACGAAATTCATCACATGCTCGTCGACGAACTTGTTCCAATAACGCATCCGTGCCGCGCCCACCGGATCGCGCGGGCGCAAGGGGCCGCTCTCCGGCTGAGCATCGGGAAAGGCGTCTTCGAGATATTCGTTGATGACCGTGGTGTGGGTGATGATCGCACCGTCATGGTCCAGCACCGGCACTTGGCCCTCGGGGTTGATGGCGGTGAACCACGGCTGATGCTGTTCGAACTTGTGCAGATCGACATAGACGCTTTCCCAATCCAGATCCTTTTCGATCAGGGGTATCATGGATTTCAGGGAATTGGCCGCCGGTTCGGCATGGTAATATTTCAACGCCATCGCTCTCTCCTTCTCCGGCGTCTTGCCTTCAGGTCAGGCCCAAAAGCCGCGCCGCATTATCCTTCATGATGCCGGGCAAGATTTCCTCGCGGAAACCCACGCCGCGCGCCGCATCCAGCCACTTGTCAGGGTGGATCAGCGGAAAATCGCTGCCGAACAGCATCTTCTTGCGCAGTTGCGTGTTCGCATACTGAATAATCTGGGGGGCGAAATATTTGGGGCTCCAGCCCGACAGGTCGATGTAAACATTGGTTTTATGCAAAGCCATCGACAGGCTCTCATCCACCCAGGGCCAGGACGGATGGGCCAGAATGATCTTCATGTCGGGGAAATCGACCGCCACATCATCCACCAGCATCGGCTGACCATATTTCAGCCGAACACCGCCGCCGCCGCGCATCCCCGTGCCCATGCCCGAATGGCCGGTGTGGAAAATCGCGGGCAATTTGTAATGGTTGATAATCTCGTAAATCGGATAGCCCACCTGATCGCCGGGATTGCAGCCCTGCATGATATGGTGGAATTTGAAACCCTTGACCCCGCAATTCTCGACCAGATCGCGCGCCTCTCGCGCCCCCATCTTGCCCTTGTGCGGGTCGATGCTGGCAAAAGGGATGCAGATGTCATCATGCTTGGCGGCAAATTCAGCGATCTCGAAATTGGAAACCCGCTTGGCGCCGATATGGCTCTCGCAATCCACCGTGAACATGCAAAAGGCAATCTGTGCCTCGCGGTAAAGCTCGACAATCTCAGGCATCTTGGGCCGCTCGCGCGGGGCCTTGAAATAGGCGCTGGCCGCGTCGAAGAACTGGCCCATCACCGGGTCTTCAGGATCATGGCACGATACCTCGGCGTGGACATGCACATCGATGGCGCGGATTTTGGTGAGGTCGATGGGCATGATTGGATGTCCAAGGTTTTAAGGGAAGAATGCGAGGGTCTAGACCCTCGCGCTCCCGTTACTGTCTTCGTTGCGTCATGGGTTCGGCGTTTTGTGTCGGACGAGATGCCTGAATGTTAAAGCCTGCGACGCTTCCAACCAAAGCCGCGCCGCTGGCTTTCAAACCATGGTCATCACGCTCCCCCAGCAGGCCAAGCACAACCCCATAAAGGGATTGCAAAGGGACCAAGTCCCTTTGCCCGCCGGAGGCACCCAACCCCTTACAGCTTCATAATCACCGACTTCGTTTCCAGATAAGCCTCAATCCCCGCCCGGCCCTGCTCGCGCCCGACGCCGCTTTCCTTGTATCCGCCAAAGGGCAGCGCCACGTCGATCATGGCGTGGCAATTCGCCCACACCGTCCCCGCCTTGATCCGCGAAGCCAGCTTGTGCAGCGTCGAGGCGTCCTTGGTCCACACGCTGGCGGCCAGACCGAACTGGGTGTTGTTGGCTTCCTTGACCACCTCGTCGAGGTCGTCAAAACGCTGGGCGACGACGACCGGGCCAAAGATTTCCTCGCGCACCACGCTCATTTGCGGGTTCACGTTCACCAGCATCGTCGGGTTCACATAGTAACCATCCGCGCTGGGCGCATCGCCGCCCATGGCCACGCTGGCGCCATCGCGCTTGCCCGCCTCGATATAGCCCATCACGCGGTCGAACTGTTCCTGAGACACCAGCGGCCCCATATGCGCGGCCGGGTCCAGCGAGGGACGCGGCGCCCAGAAAGACGCGGTATTGGCGATGCCCTCGACCACTTGGTCAAACACCGAGCGATGGGCATAGAGGCGCGAACCGGCGACACAAACCTGCCCCGAATTGAAGAAGATCGCGCCCGCCGCGCCCGGCGCCGCCTCGGCCACATCCACATCGGGCATCACCACCACCGGCGATTTCCCGCCCAGTTCCAGCGTGACGTGCTTCAACGTATCGGTGGCGTTCTTGTTGATCAGCTTGCCGATTTCGGTCGAGCCGGTGAAGGCCACCTTGTCCACATCGGGATGCTTGACCAAACGGTCGCCCGAAACATGGCCATAGCCGGTGATGACATTGACCACGCCCGCCGGAATACCCGCCTCGGCGATCAGATCAGCCAGACGCAGCGCGGTCAGCGAGGTCTGTTCCGCAGGCTTGAGGATGATGGTGCAACCGGCCGCCAGCGCAGGCCCGACCTTGAGACAGGCCATCAGCAGAGGAAAGTTCCACGGCACGATCTGGGCGCAGACGCCGACCGGCTCTTTGACCGTATAGGTGAAGAACGCGCCAGCCGGCAGCGTATAGGGCGGGGTCGTCTCGCCGCCCACCTTGGCGGCAAAACCGGCCATATAACGGATGTGGCTGACCGCGCCGGGCACGTCAATGGCGCCCGCCATGGTCTTGGGCTTGCCATTGTCGATGGCTTCCAACTCGGCAAATTCCTCGGCATGGGCCTCGATCAGATCGGCTAGACGCAGCATGATCTTTTCACGCGCGATCGGCGGCAAACCGCTCCAGCGGCCATCGTCAAAGGCGGCGCGCGCGGCGGCCACGGCGCGGTCGGTATCGGCCACGCTGGCGTCCACGATCTGGCTGACGACCTTGCCCGAGGAAGGGTCCTCGACATCGATCAACTCGCCATGGCTGGAGGCCACCCATTCGCCATTGATGAACAAGGCGGGCTTGCGCGACAGCGACTTTTGCGCCGCCGCCGAATAGGCATGTTGCTGATAGGAGAGCGTGGTCATCTCGTTCATCGGCTTGATCCTCTCTGGCGTGCGGGCTGAAGCTTTTTGCCCGCCCCGCATCTGTCCAAACTGTAACATTTTATAGCAATCTTCCAAGCCTCAACAGGCTCGGCCCATCGCACTTATTTCTCGCCTAGTGCCTTATCCTCATGCGCGCGGGCGATGACGTAATGGCGGATTGCGTCGATCTCCTCGCGGCTGAGCTGCGCCGACCAGCCGATCATGCCATTGGCCTTGAGCGCCCCGTCATGCACGATGGCCTGCCACGTCTCCGGGCTGCCCAGCGCCGCGCTGTGGCGCAGGTCGGGCAGGACACCGCCGCTGACCGCTGCATCGCCATGGCACACGCCGCAGAAGCGACCGAACGTATAGGCGCCCTTTTCGACCACTTCCTTGGTGGCCGTCTGGGCCGGAGGGTCGAGCGGGCCGAAATTGGGGTCGGGCTTGGCGGGCAATTGCGCCTTGCCGCCCACCTTGAACACCAGCAGGCGGCTGATATTGCGCACCGCCCCCGATTTCCACGCCAGAACCCCGGTGGCCAGCGGCCAGATCCCGCCCCAACCCGCCATCACGGCGACATATTGCTGACCCTTGACGGTGAAGGTGACAGGCGCGGCGATCACCCCGGTCTGCGCATCAAAGGACCACAGCTTCTTGCCGTCCAGCGAAGAATAGGCGACGAAATCGCCCTTCGCCGTACCTTGGAACAACAGGTCGCCAGCCGTCGCCAGCAGGCCCCCATTCGACGGGCCGGGATAATCCACCCGCCACTTCTCGGTCTGCGTCACCGGGTCCCACGCGATCAGCGCGCCCTTGGTCGCCGCCTTGGCCGCCTCGCGCACGTCATTGTTGGCAGGCATCGCGGCGGCGCCTTGGTTCAACCCGTTGTTGAAACCATATTTGGCCGCTTTCCACTTCTCCTCCGGCACATAGGGGAAGGCCGCGATATTGGCCGGGATGAACATCAGCTTTTGCCGGGGATCATAGGCCATCGGCTGCCAGCTATGCGCGCCGCCCGCGCCGGGCATCGAGACGAAGGGCTTGCCCGTCTTGTCAAACCGCGCCGAGTGGTTTTCAATCGGGCGGCCCGTCTTGGGATCAAGGCCGGTGGCCCAGTTCACCGGCACGAAATTCTTGCCCTTGATGAACTGCCCGGTCTGGCGGTCCACCACATAGAAGAAACCGTTCTTGGGCGCGTGCATCAACACTTTGCGCATCCGCCCATCGATCATCAGATCGGCCAGAACGATATGCTGGCTGGCGGTAAAATCCCAAGTCTCGCCGGGGGTTTCCTGGAAATGCCAGACATATTGGCCGGTCTTGGGCCGCACTGCGACGATGGAGGACAGATAGAGATTGTCCCCGCCGCCCGGCGAGCGATAGGACTGGTTCCACGGCGATCCATTGCCCACGCCGATATAGAGCAGGTCGAGCGCCGGATCATAGGCCATCGAATCCCACACGGTGCCGCCGCCGCCCAGCTTCCACCACTGGCCCTTCCACGTCGCCTCGGCGCGTTTCAGGTATTCGGCCTTATTCTTGCCCGGCTGATCCGGGACGGTGTAGAATTTCCAGAGCTGCTTGCCGGTGTTGACGTCATAGCCCGCGACATAGCCGCGCACGCCCATTTCCGCGCCGCCATTGCCGATGATGACCACGCCGTTCACCACACGCGGCGCGCCGGTGATCGTATAGGGCTTGGTCCGGTCCACCGTCACCGTCGACCACAACAGGCGCCCCGTGGTACGATCCAGCGCGATCAGGCGCCCGTCCAGCGTGCCGTAGAACAGCTTGTCGCCCCACGCGCCCATGCCGCGATTGACCACATCGCAACACGCCTTGACGCCCGTTTCGCCCGGCACCTTGGGGTCATATTCCCAGATCAGCTTGCCGCTGAGAGCATCATAGGCCTTGGCCTTGGACCATGCGGTGGTGGTATAGATCACCCCGTCGATCACCAGCGGCGTGGCTTCCTGCCCGCGCGTGGTGTCAAGGTCGGCATACCATGCCAGCCCAAGCTGATTCACATTGTCCTTGTTGATCTGCGTCAGCGGGCTGAAGCGCTGTTCGTCATAGGTGCGGCCATGGCTGAGCCAGTTGTCGCCCTTGTCTGCGGATGCGGCAATGGCGGCGGCGTTAACAGCCAGCTTGGCCTTTCCGGCGCCCGTTGCGCCGCCCGCATAGGCCAGCACGGCGGCCCCGGCCAGCAGACCACCCAACCACAAGGCGCTCTTGGCCCCTGACTTTGCTTGCGCTTGCATAACCTCTCCTTCGGCGCCGACATTCTTCGGCGTCTCGACTGTATGCAATGCTTACGGTTTTTGCCGGTGCGGTCAAGGGGAGAAAAGCTAACAATTGAAAGCAAGCGGCCCCGCCATCCTGCCCCGGCGATGGCGGCGGGTCAAGAGGACGGGGTTTAGGCCAGAGGCTTGATTTCAGGCCGGTTCCATCAACATGGTGGCCGCCGCCGTGTTCGAGATCGGGATATGGTAATTGCGGTGGATTTCTGTCGCCGCCTCCACGCCCAAGGCCCCGCGCGCGGCGATCCAGTTGAGCACTTCGACGCCTTGCGTGCCTGCCTTGCGTACCATCTCATGGATCGAGTCATGCGTCAGCGCCGCCGGATTACCAGAGAGATTGTCCATGCAGAACGTGTCGTATTCCGGGTTGATATAACCGGCGCGTTCGCCATCCAGCTGGTGCGACAGGCCGCCCGTGCCGATGATGACGATCCGCTCGCCCCCGGTCCAGCTTTGCAGCGCCTTGTTCACCGCCTGACCCAGCGCCAGACAGCGCTTGGCCGAGGGCAGCGGGTGCTGCACCGTGTTGATGGCAAAGGGCACGATCTTGACCGGCCATGCCGCCACATCGGGCCATGCCAGTTCAAACGGGATCGAGAGCGCATGGTCCACCAGCATCTTCTGACAGGTGGTGATGTCGAACTCATCCTCGACCAGAGAGTTGATGATGTGCCAGCTCAGCTCGGTATGCCCGGCAAAGGGCTTGTACAGCGGCAAGCCCCAGCCCTCATCGGCATTGTGATATTCGGCCGCCGCGCCCACGGCAAAGGTCGGCATCTTGTCGAGGAAGAAATTCAGCCCGTGATCGTTGTTGAACACGATGGCGACATCGGGCTTCACCTGCGCCAGCCATTCGTGGACCTTCTGATAGCCATCGAAAAAGGGCTTCCAATAGGGCTCCTGCTGCAGCCCCTTGTGGATCGCGCCGCCGATGGCGGGCACATGGCTGGTGAAATAAGCGCCTACGATTTCAGCCATGGACCTTCTCCTTCTGGATCATGGCGCCATGCGCCTCGTCATAGGTCTGGCCTGCGCCCTGTGCGAGCAGCATGGCCTTGAAATTATCAACCGAAACGCCGGTCTGCATCGAGCCGACATCCTGCACGTTCAGACCGAAAATCCCGGCCAGCTTGGCAAGGTAATAGATGTTGCCCCCCGCCGCGATCATGCCCAGCACGCTGCGCTCGGCCACGGCTTTGCGCTGCTCGGGCGTCAGATGGAATTTGGCGCAATAGGCTTCCTCGTCATCAAGGAAGGCCTGACGATTGGCGGCGTCGTTGAAGGAATAGCACATGGCGTTCAGCTCAAAGCCCTTGGCCGCAGCATCGCCATCGAACAGATGGGTGCCCGGAATTGGCTCGCTTGCATTTTGCGGTCCAGACATAATGGCCTCTCCAGATCATACAGCCTGCCACCCCGATGGGTCGGCCTGACCTTCGTGTGCATCACTTACAATTGATCGACTCTCTTTGATCCCGATCAAGCGGGGCTCCCCGCGGCGCGCCTGTGCGCATTGGGATGCAGCACGAGTCATAAATTTAAGCAAATTCTTGAGGCAGAGATGCGCCCCGTCTTAACCTTCCGCCGCGCTTCGTCTCATTCCGGCACAGGGGTGGTTACCGCGCTATCGGCCTCCTCTCTTTCGCGCGATACGGACCGTGACCGAAGGAGGAATCGATGCAACCGGCCCTTTTGATGCTGATCCTGACCAGCGTGGCCATGTCGGCCATTGCGCAATTGCTGCTCAAAATGGGCGTGGGCGGGGTGCGTGCCGATGGCGCGGGCGCCGGCATCGCATTCCTGCAATCGCCATGGGTGATCGCGGGCTTTGGCCTTTATGGGCTGGGGGCGATCCTGTGGCTCTATGTGCTGGCCCGCCTGCCGCTAAGCGCGGCCTATCCCTTTGTCGGCCTCGGCTTCATCCTGACCATGGCGCTGGGCGTGCTGGCGCTGGGCGAGAGCATCAGCCCGATCCGCATCGCGGGCACCTTGCTGATCGCGCTGGGCTGCGTCTGCGTTTCAAGGAGCATCGCATAATGGCCGCCACCCCCGCCCCCGAGCGCGCGCCTGCGCTGTCGATCAATTCGCTGCTGCTGCTGGCGCTGACGATCCGTCTGGCCGCCCATTTCGCCCTGCCCCAACCGTTGCAGAGCGATGGTCTGGCTTATTTCACCTTGGCCCAGACGATGGCCGATGGCGGATGGCCGGTCGATAATCTGGGCCAGCATGCCTTTTATTCCATCGGCTACCCGCTGGTGCTGGCGCCCTTCTTCGCGCTGCTGGGGGCTTCGGCTCAGGTGGCCTTTGGGGTCAATCTGGCGCTCGCGCTGGTCACGGGCGTGCTGATCGTGCTGCTGGCGCGTGAGGCGGGTCTGAGCGATCTGGGGCGCAAGCTGGCGCTGCTGGGCTATGCGCTGTGGCTGCCGGGGATCTGGAACTGCACGATGCTGGCGCGGGAAAATCTCTCGACGCCGCTGCTGGTCGCGGTGGTGTGGCTGGCGCTGCGCCTGCTGCGTTCGCCCTCCAGTCTTGGGCTGGCGGCGGCCACGGGTGCGGTCTGGGGCGCGGCGGTGCTGGCGGGCAGTTCGGCGCTGCCGCTGATCGCCGCGCCCTTGCTGGCGCTGCTGCTGGGCGGTTCGCTGCGGCGCGCGGTGGTTCCGGCGCTGGCGATGGGCATGGGCGCCGCGCTGGTGCTGGCCCCTTGGGCGATGGCCACGCAGGTCATGCTGGGCCGCCCCACGCTTTCCACCAACACCGGCTTCAACCTCTATATCGGCAATAATCCTGCGGCCACCGGGCGCTTTGTCTCGATCGCCGCCACGCCCATCGGCCCGCAATGGCACGCCATGCGCGAAAACCTTGGCGAGGCGGGCGCCAGCGCCGCGCTGGGCGCGATGGCGCGCGACTGGATGGCGCATAATCCCGCCGAAGTCGTCCGCCTGGCCACCGTCAAGCTGGCCGCGTTCTGGGCGCCCAATCTGCCGGACTCGAATGATTTCGCCCTTTCGCCCGCTGTCACCTATGTCCGCCTGTTCGAGGTCGTGCAGTACCTGCTCTTCCTCACGCTGGCCGGGCTCTGCCTGCTGCTGCCGGGGATCGGCCGCCCGCGTCAGATCGCGCTGATGGGCGCCATCGCCGGTTTCTGGGCGCTGCATGGCCTCGCCTATATCATCGACCGCTATCGCGATCCGGTCATGCCCTTGCTGATCGTGATGGCATCGGCGGCGCTGGCAGAAATCGTCACCAATCGTCTGGCCCGCAGGGAGAGCGCCCATGCTGCATGAACGCATCACCGATGAAACCCCTCTGGTGGTCGATCTGGACCGCACGCTGATTTCGGGCGACGTGGCGATGGAAGCCTGCGTGACCGAGGCTAAGCGCGGGTTTGGCGCGCTGCTGGTCCTGCTCTGGACGATGATCCGGGGGCGGGCGCGGCTCAAGACCCTGCTGGCACGGCGCGCACCGGTCGATCCGGCCTCGCTCACCTACCGCCCCGAGGTGCTGGAGCTGATCGCCCATGCCCGCCGCCAGCGCCGCCGCGTGGTGCTGGCCAGCGCGGCCCATTGGCGCAATGCGCGCCGCGTGGCCGCCCATCTCGGCCTGTTTGACGAGGTGATCGCCAGCGGCGCGCGGCGCAACGCCAAGGGCGGCGCGAAACTGACCGCGATCCGTGCGTCATTGGGCAACCAGCCTTTCGACTATGTGGGTGATTGCGGGGCCGACCGCCGCATCTGGCGCGAGGCGCGCGTCGCCTATACCGTCGAGGCCGCCACCGGCGTGCACCACGAAGAACGCCTCGCCCCGGCGCGCAGCCGGTTGCGCGCGCTGGTGAAAGCCGCCCGCCCGCATCAATGGGCCAAGAACGCGCTGGTCTTTGTGCCGCTGGCCTCTTCGGGCCTGCTGGCCAATCCCCATGCTATCGGCCAGTCGCTCCTCGCCTTTGCCGCGATGAGCCTGATCGCCTCCTCGGTCTATCTGCTCAACGACCTGCTCGATATCGAGAGCGACCGCCAGCACGCCAAGAAGCGCCACCGCCCGCTGGCCAGCGGCGCGCTGCCGATCCCCCATGCGCTGGTGGCCTGCGTGGCCTTTGCGGGCGCGGGTCTGGCGCTGGCGTGGCAATTGGGCCTGCCAAGCTTTTCGGCCATGGCGACCTATTTCGCGCTGACGCTGGCCTATTCGATGCGGTTGAAGGCGGCGATGATCGCCGATGTGCTCACGCTCGCCTGCCTCTATACGATCCGCATCATCGCGGGGGCGGCGGCGATTGCGGTGCCGGTATCGTCCTGGCTGCTGCTGTTCAGCGTGTTCTTCTTCCTCAGCCTCGGCTACCTGAAGCGCTATGTCGAATTGCGCAGCAGCGCGCGTGAGCCCGACGAATTGCTTTCCGGGCGCGGCTATACCCGTTCCGACACCGAGATCGTCGCAATCAGCGGGCTGGCCGCGGGCATGGTCTCGATCCTCGTCATGGTGCTGTTCGCCGAGGCGATGGGCAAGACCGGCGCCTATGCTACGCCGCAATTGCTCTGGCTGCTGCCGCTGCCGCTGCTCTACTGGCTCAACCGCATCTGGATGATGGGCCGCCGGGGACAGGTCGACAGCGATCCGGTCGCCTTTGCCATTACCGATGCCAAGAGCATTGCCGTGGGCGCGTCGCTGGGGGGCATTCTGGTGGTCGCCAAATTTGCCGCCATCGGCCATTGGCTGCCGCAATTGGGCATTGCGTGAAGCGCAACTGGGGATCGCCTAAAGCGCCGCTTGTCAGGCTCCCCTCTCCCTCGCTAGATTGCCGCCATGGCACGCTTCTTCGCCCGCCCCGGGCCAAACCGTAGTTCCCGTTTCCGCCTCGGCTGGTATCTGGCCATGGCCATCCTGTGGTTTGTCGGCCTTTCGGTGGGCATCACGCTGATCTATCGCGTGGTGCCGCCGCCCGTCACGCTGACCATGCTGTTTGACCACAACGGGTTCAACAAATCATGGACCCCCCTCTCGCGCATCGACCGCAAGATGGTGGACGCGGTCATCGCGGGCGAGGATTCGCGCTTTTGCATCCACCACGGCTTTGACGGCGCCGGCATCGAATATGCACTGGAACGCAATCTGGCGGGCGACGGCAGCAAATTGCGCGGCGGATCGACCATCAGCCAGCAGACCGCGAAAAACACCTTCCTCTGGCAGGGCAGCGGCATCACCCGCTATATCCGCAAGGGGCTGGAGGCGTGGTTCACCGTGCTGATCGAAAACCTGTGGCCCAAGCGGCGGATTATGGAAGTCTATCTCAACGTCGCGGAAACCGGCATCGGCACCTATGGCGTCGAGGCAGGCGCACAGCGCTATTTCCGCCACTCCGCCGCCAACCTGACCCAGATCGAAGCCGCCCGCATCGCGGCTGCTCTGCCCAGCCCCAAAAAGCGCGCCGTGGTGGGGGCGACAGGATTTACGCGTCGTCATGGCAACACCATTGCCAAGCGGTCGGGTGTGGTACGGCGGAACGATCAGGATGATTGTATTTATCAGTGAAGGTTAGGTGCCTCCGGCGGGCAAAGGGCGGGGGCCCTTTGCAATCCCGTTACTGTTAGCGTTGGGGATTAAGTTCAGCCAAGGTGCATGGACGCAGCGTTGGCATTTTGAAAGCCTGCGGCGCCTTTCAGCCAGACCTATCCGCGCCGCAGGCCTTTAACCGCAGCCCAGCACACTCGGCCATGAATAGTGCGCAACCCCAATAACGGGATTGCAAAGGGGCCCCGCCCTTTGCCCGCCGGAGGCATAAAACCCATCCCCAAACCAAAAAGGGCGCCCCCGCGCGGGAGCGCCCTTTCCGTTTTCCTAGGCCGGTTAAGGCTTAGAACGCCACGCTAAGCGTCGCCACGACGGTGCGCGGGGTCGCCAGATAGACGGTCGGGATGGTGGTTGCGCCAACCGGGGTCGACGAGCTGGTGAAGCCGCCGACGTAGAACTGGTTGAACAGGTTGGTGACGTTGAGCTGGATGAAGCTCTTGTCCGACTTGAGACCGGCGATCGCCAGCTTCATGCGGGCCGACAGATCAACCGTGGTGTAGGACGGCAGCGTTGCCGAGTTCACCTGAACGTTCGAGCTGTTGTAGGACGGCAGGTTTTCCGAGTTGATGTAGCGCTTGCCGTTGTTCTTGATCGACACGTTCAGGCTGAACGGATCGAAGTCGGCGCTCAGCACCGCACCGGCGGTATAGATCGGCACGCCCGATTCGCGCTTACCGGCGGTGGTGTAATAGGTGAAGGTGCCATCGCTGCGCAGGATCGTGTTACCGTTGATGATCGTGCTGCTCGTGCCCTTGCCCGCCAGCGTATCGTTGATGATGCGCGACTTGTTGTACGAACCGAAAGCATAGACCGAGAAGTGCTCGTCAACCTTCCAGTTCAGCGTGGCGTCGAAGCCGTACTTCTCCACCTTGCCAAGGTTGGTATAGATCGAGGTCTGGGTATCCTGATTATAGACCTGCGAAATCTTGTTGTTGAACATGGTGTACCAACCGCCCAACGAGGCGCTCAGACGACCGAAGCGGGCGCGCAGGCCGGCGTCGAAATTGTCCGAGGTTTCAAGCTTGGGCACGCCATAGTTCGAGCTGGTCGGATAGTAGAACGAACCGTAGAGCGAGTCCGTACCCGGAACCTGAAGGCCCTGCGAATAGTTGGCGAAGAGCGAGGTGCCCTGAGCCAGAGCCAGCGTGAAGCCGACGTTGGGCAGCACACGGCTATAGTTGAAATTGCGGTTCTGCGGCCCGGCATAACCCGTCACGGCATTGGTCGTGGCGTTATAGGTATAGGGGTTGGCAGCAGCGAATGCGGCCTGATCCTGCACGCTGGGGCAATAGAAGTTGCTGCCGGCGGTGTCTGCGGTGAAGCAGTAGTTGGTCAGGTTGCGCTTGAAGAAGGGCGCGCGCACACCGGCCAGAACGTCGAGCTTACCGTCGAAGAACTTGCCGTTATATTCCGCCGAAACCTGATGCAGGATCGCATAGGACAGACGGTTGCGCTTCTGGATCGAGCTGCCGTAACGATCCTTGATCGCAAGGTCGATCGGGAAGTAGGTCGCGTAATAGCCGGTGGTGGTGTTGATATAGGTCAGCTCGCCGGTCTGCTTGTGGCGACCGCGGTCATACGAATAACCGACACGCAGCGTGTTGTTCGGATTGATCTTCCAGCGCAGCGAGGTCAGCAGGCCGATACGGTTGGTTTCGGTCTCGCTGGCGTTGCCCACCAGAATGCCGGTGTCCAGCACGCCATTGCCGTTCACATCGTTGCCAGCGAAATAGCCCGAAGCCGTGCTGCTGCCCGAAGGATAGATGACAAAACCGGTCAGACCGTTGGGCGAAACGCCTTCGCTCAGCGTGGTCACGCCGCCGCCATTGGCCTTGGTGTACTGGAAGCTGGGATCGATGGTCAGCGTCAGATTGTCGGCCAGCGTGAAGCGCGAGTTCATGCGCAGGTTGGCTGTGCGCGAGGGGTTATAGCGGCATTCGAACGCGCCATAGCCGGTGGTCGACTTGGTCGAGCTGGTCGTGTCGGCGCAGTTGATCGTGTATTGCGCTTCGTCCCAGCTGTAGGGCGTGCGGCCGCTGCTCGACGAGTTGACCGGACGGCTCCCCGAATTTTCGGTGTAGAGCGACATTGAGGGCGCAAAGTTGTTGCGGTTGAAGTTGAAGTGACCGGCCAGCGAGATAAAGTCGCCATTGTCGCCCAGCGGCTGCTTCACCTTGAAGTTGAGCTGTTGCTTGGCCACCTTGCCGCCCGTGTTGGGCAGGAAGCGGTTCGAAGCCACCGAAGCGGCGAACCAAGCCTTCAGGCCCGCATTGGTGATATTGCCGGTGTCGACCGAGATGAAGCCGCGCTTGTAGCTGAGGTCACCGGCCGAACCCACGGCCATGACCTGCGCCTTTTCCAGCGGATCGCGCGAACGATAGTTGACGGTCGAACCGGTGGCGGCGGCCGTCGGGCTGTCCACGTCGGTCGAACCCAGGTTGACGCTGACCTGTTCGATCAGTTCGGAGTCGAGCTGCTGGTTCGAATAGAGCGCATAGTTGCCGGTATCGTTGGTCGGCATACCGTCAAAGGTCTGCGAGATACGGCTGCTGTCGAAACCGCGGATGAACATGTTGCCGCCCGACGAACCGAACGGATCGGCGTTGTAGAACGACACGCCCGGCACCATATTGATCACGTCGTTGATCGTCTGGCCCGGCGCGCTCTTGGAAATGAAGCTCTGGTCCAGCACCTGCTTGGCCTTGGGCGTGGCGGGAATGTCCACGCCGTTGATCGCCTTGGCCTTGGTGCCGGTCACCACGATGGTGTTTTCAAAGTCGACCGCGCCGGTCGACTGAGCGAAAGCGGGCGATGCAACCGCTGCTGCAATCGCGAAAGAACTTACGGCCAAAGCCGAATTTTTGATAATGCGCATGCTGAATGCCCCTGCATGACAATTTTGTGTCAAAACCGCCGAAATGCCCCCGTCCGAGCGACGAAAATCATTCGGATGCAAAACACCTAACGATGTTTGAGAGGCTTCTAAACAGCGGTTTGTGACGCAATTTTGACACAAAACGGGGCGTGCGACAGGCTGATGCCGCAAAAGGCAAGATTGTTTCCCACACAATTGACATTGATGTAACTTTGTTACGGTCTTGACGAAATTCATATGGAATTTAAATGTCGGCCCCAAATTCCGCTGTTGCGAATTGGGCCGCAGTGCGACATTTGTGCAACGCAGCAGATCGGGAAAAACCATGGGCATCGGCCACCATCACCATCATCACCACGATCATGGCGAATCGCATGGCGGCAAAGATCACCATGGACATCATCATGGGCATGGCCACCACCACGGATCGGGCGCCACCCATGGCACCGCCTTTGCCGTGGCCACATCGCTCAACATCCTGTTTGTTCTGATAGAAACCGCCGCGGGCTTTATCGGCCATTCCACCGCGCTGCTGGCCGATGCCGGGCATAATCTGTCCGACGTGCTCTCGCTCTTGCTGGCATGGGGGGCAAGCCGCCTTGCCGCGCGGGCGCCATCGCGCCGCTTCACCTATGGCATGAAGAGCGCCTCGATCCTGGCCGCTCTGGCCAATGCGGCGCTGCTCTGGGTGGCGCTGGGGGCGATCCTGATCGAGACCTTGCAGAAATTTGCCTCGCCCGAACCGGCGGCGGCGGGGTTGATGATGGCGGTGGCGGCGGCAGGCATCGCGGTCAACGGCCTCTCGGCGCTGCTCTTTGCGCGGGGCAGCAAGGATGACCTCAACCTGCGCGCGGCGTTTCAGCACCTGATGGCCGATGCGGCAGTATCAGCGGGCGTGGTGCTGGCGGGTCTGGCCATCCACTTCACCGCATGGAACTGGATCGACCCCGTCACCAGCCTCGCCATCACGCTGATGATCGCGCTGGGCAGCTGGTCGATGCTGAAAGAGTCGGTGCAGATGGGCCTGCTGGCCGTCCCCGCCTCGGTGAATGAGGAAAAGCTGCGCGCCTTCCTCCTTGCCCGCCCCGGCATCGCCGCGCTCCACGACCTTCACGTCTGGCCGATCAGCACCACCGACACCGCCATGACCGCCCATATCATCATGCCCGGCGGCCATCCGGGGGACGCGTTTTTGCATGGGCTGGCGCATGATCTGGAGCATGATTTCGGCATCGGTCATGCCACGATCCAGGTCGAGACCGATGGCGGGCATGAGTGTGCGCTGCATTCGGATGAGGTGGTTTAAGGGAGGGGTTTATGCCTCCGGCGGGCAAAGGGTCTCGACCCTTTGCAATCCCATTATAGGGTTTTGAATTGAAATCGCCGCGCCACATATGATGAAAGCCTGCGGCGCGGCGATCTTACGCAGACCAGCACCGCAGGCTTTCAAAACCCAAACATCGCGCCCGACACCAAAGGCCGAACCCGATACACACCGCCGACAGTCACGGGATTGCAAAGGGCCTTCGCCCTTTGCCCGCCGGAGGCACCCTTGCTTTACAGCGCCCCGGCAAACTTCAACGGCTCACCCACGGCGCTGTCGGCCAGTTGGGCCTCCCACATCACCTGATGCCCGCGAATGATGGTGCCAAGGACGCGGCCCTTCAGCTCCATGCCGGTATAGGGCGACCAGCCGCAGCGGCTCTGCAACCAGTCTTCGGTGACGGTGAACTGGCCCTTCAGGTCCACCACGGTAAAGTCAGCGTCATAACCCACCGCGATGCGACCCTTGGCCTGCAGGCCAAAGATGCGCTGAACGCCCGCGCTGGTCATGTCGATCAGGCGAGCCAGCGTCATCCGCCCGTTCAGCACATGGTCGAGCATCAGCGGCAGCAGCGTCTGCACGCCGGGCATGCCGCTGGGCGAAGCGGGATAGGGCTTGGCCTTTTCCTCAATCGTGTGGGGCGCATGGTCGGAACCGATCACGTCGGGCACGCCCTGCTGCAGCCAATGCCACAGGCCATCGACATGCTCGCCGCTGCGGATCGGCGGGTTCATCTGGGCATAGGTGCCAAGGCGCGGATAGGCTTCCTCGCCGCGCAGCGTCAGGTGCTGGGGCGTGACTTCGCAGGAAGCGATGTCGCGGTGCTGGCTGATGAGTTCCAGCTCGGCAGGCGTGGTCACATGCAGAATGTGGATAGGCCGCCGCGCCGCGCGGGCCAGCTTGAGAATACGCTTGGTCGCCAGCAGCGCGCTTTCATCGTCGCGCCAAACGGGGTGGCTCGACGGATCGCCCTCGACGCGCAGATCCTTGCGCGCATTCATGCGGTCCTCATCCTCGGCATGGATGGCCACGCGGCGCGTGCCATGGGCCAGCACGCGGGCCAGTTCCTCGTCATGCGCGACCAGCAGGCTGCCGGTGGAAGCGCCCATGAAGATCTTGACGCCCGCCGTGCCCGGAATGCGCTCCAGCTCGGCCAGATCAGGCGCGTTGGCGGCGGTGGCCCCCACATAGAACGCATGATCGCACCACATGCGATGGTGCGCACGTTCAAGCTTGTCATGCACGCGCATCACCGAATCGGTGTTCGGATTGGTGTTGGGCATTTCAAACACGGCGGTGATCCCGCCCATCACCGCACAGCGGCTGCCGCTCTCCAGATCTTCCTTATACTCCAGCCCCGGCTCGCGGAAATGGACCTGCGAATCGATCACACCGGGCAGGACGTCCAGCCCCGTGCAATCAATCCGCCGCGCCGCATCGGGGAAACTGCCTATGCCAACGATTTTGCCATCGCAGACGGCAACATCAACCTGTGCGGGGCCAGAGGGAGTGTGGACAGTGCCACCGGTGAGGACAAGGTCTATCGCTTGGGTCATGCTTTGCGCTTTGCCACAGGTTGGGGTGAAGATGAAGGTTTAGATGCGAGGGACTCGTCCCTCGCGCTCCCATGGCTGTATGCGTTGCGCATTGGGTTCGGCCTTGGGTGCCTGACGCTACATTGAATTTTCAAAGCCTGCGGCGCCTTTAGCCCAAGGCCGCCGCGCCGCAGGCTTTCGAACCACCACCCACTACGCGGCAAATCCAGCCCCCATTAATGGGATTGCAAAGGGACCGTGTCCCTTTGCCCGCCGGAGGCATAAACCCTCTTCCCTTTTCTCCTCATCATCCCCACCTAGACACCATGACAAAACTTGCCACCCGCGCCGTGATCCGCCTGACCCCGACCGACCCGCAAGAAGACGTCCGCAAATTCCTGCAAGGCTTGGTGACGCAGGATGTCGTGCTGGGCGCATTGCCGACCTATGCCGCGCTGCTGACGCCGCAGGGCAAGGTGATCGCGGATTTCATCGTGTGGGCCGATGGGGCGGACCTGCTGCTGGATGTGGCGGCGGAACAGGCCGACGGGGTGGTCAAGCGCCTGTCGATGTACCGCCTGCGCCGCGCGATTGCGATTGCGCGGGATGAAGCGCTGGCCGCGCATTGGAGCCTGACGCCTCGCGATGGCGCCTCGCCCGATCCCAGACTTGCGGAATTGGGCTATCGCTGGCTGGCAGCCGATGATGATGCGCCGGTTGATGATGCCTATCTGGCCCATCGTCTGTCTTTGGGCGTGGCCGAAGGGCCCGAGATTGCCGATCTGCTCTGGCTGGAATGCAATGCCGTCGAACTGAACGGCGTGTCCTTCACCAAGGGCTGCTATGTCGGGCAGGAAAACACCGCGCGCATGAACTGGCGGCAAAAGGTCAACCGGCGCGTGGTGGTGGTGCCCGCCGCGCAATCGCGCCCGGATCGCCAGAGGGTGGACTATCCCGCACTGGGCCTGTCGGTTGAACATTGGCGGGTCGATGACATCGCCAACCCTCCCGTCTGGTTCACGCCGGAAGACATCACCCCAGAGGCGTAAGCGCCCGCTCCGCCGGGACAAGGCCCAGCCGCACCGCCTCGGTTTCGATCAGGCGGGCGGCCATTTCGCGGCTGGAATCGCGCGAAATTTCCAGCGAATCGGCCAATGACGCGCCAATCATCGAATCGCCCAGCGCCAGCAGCACCAACGTCTGCGTCACATGGCGCATGCAGACCTCGCCCGCGTCATGCACCTCGTCCACGATGGCGTGGATCGAGCGTACAATCGTGTCGAGCGCATCGACATTGCCGATCAACCGCATCCAGCTGACCAGTTGTCCGCCGCCCTGCTTGCCAAAGGCGTCAAAGGCCAGATCGACCACATCGCGGGCGCTGCCGCTGCCGTCCCGCTGGGCCAGAACGGCGCGCGCGACCGAGGCGCAGATCGACACCGCCATATGCTCGGCCAGCGCCTTTTGCAGTTCGGCCGCCGAACCAAAGTGATGCAGCAGATTGGCATGGGTACGCCCCACCCGCGCCGCCACAGCTTTCAGCGTCACGCCCTGCGGCCCCTGCTCAACCAGCAGATCGCGCGCCGCCTCCATCGCGGCATTGCGGCTTGCTTCGGGGGAGAGACGCTTCTTGGGGCCCATGTCTTATGTCCAAACAGTACAAGCCGACAGGCTCGCAAAACCACATCCCCAACCCATAATGGTTTAGGCGTAGTCAAGCAAGAAGCGAAAGCTTCGACCCACTAAAGCTGTAATTTTCATTCGCACATCAGCGTGTTTGCGTAATGTCAGACATATGAACATGGCACGCCGATGCGCCTGTCAGGCCGCCCGTCTCCCCTCCATACCGCCATCGGGCGAATCATCCTGATCACCATGCTCGGCGCAAAGCTCGATCTCGAACCGAGCCGAAGGACAAGCCTGCCCACGCCCCGCGCTGAAAATCGCGCCGCGCTCGTCCACCGGCCGGAAACCCAGGCGCCGCAGCACCAGGCCCGAAGCAGGATTATCCAGAAAATGCCGCCCGACCAGACGCTTATGCCCCAGCCCGCGCGCCAGCCCCAGCATCGCCCGCCCGGCCTCGGTGGCATAGCCCTGCCCCCAATGCGCGCGCGCGATCCAATAGCCGATGTTGGCCTCGCCCTCGATCTCGCTCAATCCGATCGAGCCGATCAGCGCGCTGCCTTCGGCGCCTGGACGCGTGATCAGGAAATGCGGCAGACGCCCATCCTGAGGCTGACCGGCGAACCAGCGCGCATCATTTTCGGTATAGGGCCAGGGCGCGCGCGCCAGATTGCGCACGATACCCTCGTCGTCGATCGCGGCGTGGATCGCGTTCCAGTCCTCTGGCCACGCGGGCCGCAGAAACAGCCGTTCGCTGCGGAAGAACATGTGTATCACTCCAAATCCCCGGTCCCGTTCGGGACGCTTTGATCCTCAGTCCCGCGCAGGATTACTATAGGCGCGCAGTGACATTGCGGTGACGACCGGCTTCAGCCCAGCGCATGCTGAACCGCATTGGACGCAAAATTGCCTTGATCGAACGCAAACCCACGTTTGCCTCCGAACTCTTTGGCTGCGTCCCACCGATCGGCGGGTGAAGGAGAGATACGAAAAGAGGGAGATGGGCCGGGCCCCTCTCCCTCGTTCAGCCAAGGCGTTCAAACCTTGGCGGGGCCATCCCATCAGGATGGCCCAGATAGACCATCCGCTTACTCGGCGGCTTCGGCCAACGCGTCAACCGACACGTATTTGCGGCCCAGCTTGCCTTCATGAAAGCGCACACGGCCTTCAATCAGCGAGAACAGCGTGTGGTCCTTGCCGATGCCGACGTTGGCGCCCGGATAAACCTTGGTGCCGCGCTGACGGATGATGATGTTGCCACCGATCACCAGCTGGCTGCCGAACTTCTTCACGCCAAGGCGCTTGGACTGCGAGTCGCGACCGTTACGCGACGAACCGCCTGCTTTCTTATGTGCCATTGTCGAAAACTCCTGAGCTTAGGCGGCCGCGACCGACACGATGCGCAGCAGCGTGAGCAGCTGGCGATGGCCGTTCTTGCGACGATAGTTGTGACGGCGGCGCTTCTTGAAAACGATCACCTTTTCCGACTTCGCCTGAGCGATGATCTCGGCCGAGACCACCACCTTCGAAGCGTCGGCGACAACGCCTTCTTCACCGGCCAGCAGAACTTCACCCAGCGTGATCGTCTCGCCGGCTTCACCAGCCAGCTTTTCGACCGCGATCTTGTCTCCGGCGGCGACCCGATACTGCTTACCGCCCGTGCGCACGATAGCGAACATGATGCAAATCCATTCAAAAAATTACGTGGCCGCCCCGGCCGCGTTTCCCGAAACCTGCCGCCAAGCCAAAGGCCGAGCAAGGCGGTTATTCGAGGAGCCGCGAGCGACGCGCCGACCCCCGCCACACACGGCAGGGTTCGGAAAGAAGCTGCGCCGTTAGTGCAACCGCCCCCGCCTGTCAATGCACCGCTTCACACAAAGGGCCATTTCCTCCCGGAAACTCTGGCCAATTTCTGCCCTCTGGCGCATGGACACAGGCGTGCTATGGCGCATCCATGCTTGGCTTTATCGCAAAATCCGCCTCATCGACAAGTGCGCAGCGTCACCGATTCGCACGCGCCCCCCGATTCGCTCCGCTGGCTCTGCTGATTCCCGCCCTGCTGGGGGGATGCAGCACCGCCTCCTATCCCTCGCTGGCGCGCCGGGCCGAGGAAAAGCCGATTGCCGCGCCCACGGCCGCCACCGGCAAGGCCGCCGCGCAGGACGGGGCCACGGCCGATCTCAATGCAAAGCTCGATTCGCTGCGCCGCGCCGCGCGCGATGCCGACAAGGCGTTTGCCGCCGCCCGCCCCGCCGTTGACAAGGCGCTTAACGCCGCCACGCGCGCCGCACCGGGCGACGAGGCATGGCAGCAGGCCAATCTGGCGCTGAGCGACCTTGAACGCCAGCGTGGCGCGCTGGGCCTTGTCGAGGGCGATATCGAGGAACTCTATGCGCAGGATCGTCTGGCCCATGCGCCCGAAAATCCCGATGCGCCGCGCGCAGCCGTCCAAATGATCGAGACCGCGCGAAGCGAGATCCTCGCCCTTGCCGCCGCGCAGGATCGCGTCCTTGCCGCCGCCCGCCGGAAATTGCCGCGTTAAACCTCGGCGTTAATCCTCGATCTGGCCCCAACGGGCCAGATCGGCATAATCTTGCTCGCGCGGTTCGACCCAGGCCCATTGTCCGCCGCGCTTTTCACGCTTCCAGAACCAGCTCTCGCTCTTCAGGTGGTCCATCGCGAAATCGGCAGCGGCAAAAGCGTCGCGCCGATGCCGCGAGGCCGCCGCCACCAGCACAATCGGATCGCCCGGTGCCATTTCGCCCACCCGGTGCCAGATCAGTAGGCCATCGAGCGCCCAGCGCCCCAGCACATCCTGCGCCAGCGCCTGCATCCCCGGCAGGGTGAGCGGCGCGTAATGCTGAAGCTCGAGCGCCTCGACATCATCGCCTTGCCCAGGGCTATCGGCTCTGACCTGCCCCAGAAAGCTGACCACCCCGCCCGATTGCGGATGGGCGACGGCAAAATCGCGCATCGCGTCTGCCGCATCAAACGCCTGTTCGATCAACCGGACCTCGATCATCCGCCGCTCACCGGGGGCAGAAAGGCCAGCTCATCGCCCGCCACCAACACCAGCCCATCACGCGCCACCAACGCGCCATTAAGCGCCAACCTGACCCGCGCGCCCGTCAAAGCCTGAACGAGATCGACCTCCAGCCCCGCGAGAATCGCCGCCAAAGGCCCCGGCGCCACCTCGCGCTCTGCCCCTCCGGCGAGATCCGCCAGACGCCCCAGAAACACCAGCCGCGCCATCATCACCCCCCCGTCATCGACATATGGCGCGGCAAGGCAGGCTCGGCGCCGGGGCGGTTGATTTCGAAATGGTGGCGCGCGGGCTTGATCCGCATCGCCTCGTCCAGCGCGGCTTCCAGCGCGCTTTCCGGCTCCTCACTGCGCAGCGCGGCGCGCAGGTCCACCTGCTCGCGTCCGCCAAGGCAGGCGAACAATTGCCCCGTGGCCGTCACGCGCACCCGGTTGCACCCATCGCAGAAATTGCTGGTGAGCGGCGTGATCAACCCCAACCGACCGCCGGTTTCCTCGACATGCCAGTATCGCGCCGGACCACCGCTGCGATGCGTATCCTCGGTCAGGGTAAAGCGCTGCTCCAGCCCGCTGCGCACCTGCGTCAGCGGCAGGTAGTGGTCGTAGCGATCCCCCTCCACCTCGCCCAGCGGCATGACCTCGATCAGCGTGATCTCATGGCCCGCACCATGCGCCCAGGCGACCAGATCGCCGATCTCGCCCTCATTCTCGCCTTTGAGCGCAACGGTGTTGATCTTGACCGCCAGCCCCGCCTCCCGCGCGGCGGCAATGCCTTCCAGCACCTGCGGCAACTGATCGCGCCGGGCGATGCGGGCAAATTTCTCGCGGTTCAGCGTATCAAGGCTGACATTGACTCGCCTGATGCCCGCCTCGCGCAGATCATCGACAAATTCGGCCAATCGCGTGCCATTGGTGGTGATGGTCAACTCGTCCAGACCATCGCCCAGCTTGCGCCCCAACGCCCGCACCAGCTCGATCATGTCGCGCCGCACCAAAGGCTCGCCCCCGGTCAGGCGGATTTTGCGCACGCCCCGCCCGATGAAACCCAGCGCCAGCTTGTGCAATTCCTCAAGGCTGAGCACTTCGGATTTGGGCAGAAAGGTCTGCCGCTCGGGCATGCAATAGGTGCAGCGCAGGTCGCACCGATCGATCACCGAAAGCCGCAGATAGGAAATCCGGCGTTGGAATTGATCGACCAAAGGCTGACGCGACGGCTGGTTCATGGAGTTAATCTATCACCGCTCCGGGCGCTTGGCTATCCAGTCTCAGGATTTGCCCGGTAATCCCTGGCGAGGCGGCCAAAAATGCGCAGGCCGCCGCAATCCCGGCCGGTTCGTCGCATTCCACTAGATTGGCCCGCGCCGGGGCGTAGGCCCGCGCCAGCCCCTGCACCGCGGCCAAACGCCAGGCGCGATGCTCATGCCCCGCCAGAGACATCACCAGCACCAGATCGCCATCGGCCAGCATCGTCTCGGCCTGGGCCAGCCATTGCGCATGAAAGGCCACCGCCGCAGCCAGAGGCGCGGCCGGCAGATCCTCGATGCTCAGAATATTATCAGCCACTTACCGCCGCTCGCGCGTCAGGGTCATACCGATCTTTTCCCCCGCCTCGCTGATGGCCAGCTTGACGATCTTGACCGTCACCGCCTCGACCCGCTCGTCCTGAAGGAACAGGGTTTCGGTAATATGATCGGCCACCGCCTCGATCAGAGTGAAATGCACGCCCTCGGGCAGCGCATCGCTGGCGGCGAATTTCAGATCCATGTAATTCTTGCTCGCCCCCAGCGGCGTGTCGGGCAAATAGCGGTCATAAGGCTTCAACCGCACGCTCACGCTGATGCGCAAGGGCTGCTTCTGGCCCGTTTCCTCCGAATAAACGCCCGTCAGAACGTCCACTTCGAAATCGGCCACTTCAAGAATCAGGCTGTCCGCCACGTTGGATGCTTTCACGATTGCAGGGGGTGTTTGCGCGCGGGCCGATGGCAGGTTGCGCGGGGGGAGTCCAGAAGGATTTAAGGGCAGGGCCTCCGGCGAGCAAAGGACGAGGCCCTTTGCAATCCCGATATTGTCAGCGTTGCGCGATAGCGGCGACCTATGGGTGTCGGACGCAACCTTGGAATTTTAAAGCCTGCGGCGCCAATCAGCCCGATGTGGCCGCGCCGCAGGCTTTACCAAACCATGCCGCACAAGCTTGGGAGCGGATGAAGCGCGACCCCATTAACGGGATTGCAAAGGGACCGAGTCCCTTTGCCCGCCGGAGGCAAACCTAACCCCTTATGCTCAATCCCGACGCCACCGCGCAAAGATCGCCGTGGGCAACATCCGCCCCGCACCATCCTCGCGCACCGCCAGATCGCCATGTTCGACATAGCCCGGCAGCCCGGCAAAGGCTTCGTCAAGCAACCCGGCAATGGCCAGCGAGGACATACGCACCGCATAGACCGTCAGGAACAGGAACCGGCTGTTTTCATCCAGCAATTGCCGAGCATCATGGATCAGGCCGGGCAGATGCTCTTCCAGACGCCAGACTTCACCATCCGGCCCGCGCCCGAATTTGGGCGGGTCCATGATGATGCCGTCATAGCGCTTGCCCCGGCGCACTTCGCGCGCGGTGAACTTGGCTGCATCATCGACGATCCAGCGCACCGGGCGGCTTTCCATGCCCGACAGGGCGGCGTTGACGCGCGCCTGCGCCACCGATTTCTTGCTGGCGTCCACATGGGTGACGGGGCCGTACTGGCTCAGCGCCAGCGTGCCGACGCCGGTATAGCCGAACAGGTTGAGCGTGCTGGCATCGCGGCGCTCGCCCAGTTGCTGCCCCATCCAGCCCCAGACCGGCGCCATATCGGGAAAGAAGCCCAGATGGCGGAAGGGCGTGCATTGCGCCGTGAACCCGACATCACCCCAGCTCAGCGGCCAGCCATCGCGCGGCACCGGCTTGGTATAGTTCCAGCGCCCGCCGCCATCTTCATCCGCACCCGGCACGAATTCGCCATGCGCGTCCCACTCGGCCATGCGCGGCTGCCACAAGGCCTGCGGTTCGGGGCGAATGAAGCGATAGTCGCCATAGCGCTCCAGCTTGCGCCCCGCGCCCGAATCGACCAGCCCGTAATCGGCCCAGCCCTCGCCGGTCAGCAGGACGGGTTGATGGATCAGCTCGGCCATTATGCCTTCGCGGTCGCCCGCTCGGCGACATAGGCGCAGACCGCGTCATAATCGCCGGGCAGTTCGGCATAGCGCTCTTCACGCTCGAACAGATCGCCCACGCGCTCGGGCAGGCCCGGACGGTGGCCGGTGCTGCGTTCCACCGCTTCGGGGAACTTGGCCGGATGGGCGGTGGCCAGCGTGACCACCGGGGTGCCCTTGGCGATCCCGGCGTTGCGCGCGGCATGGATACCGATGGCGGTATGCGGATCGAGCAATTCGCCCGCCGCTTCCCAGCCCCAGCGGATGGCCTGCGCCATTTCGTCGGCATCGGCGCGGGCCGACACGAACAAAGTCGATGCGCCTTCACGCTGCGCATTCGTCAGAGTCATGGCCTTGGTGGCCTCGAACCCGGCCATCTGCTCGGCCAGAGCCGCGCCATCACGGCCGCCCACATCGAACAGCAGGCGTTCGAAGTTCGACGACACCTGAATGTCCATGCTGGGCGCAGCCGTCGGCGTCACCGTCCCGGCCGAATAATCGCCGGTCGAGAGAGCGCGATGCAGAATGTCGTTCACATTGGTGGCGACGATCAGCTTGGCAATCGGCAGGCCCATCTGCGCGGCGACATAGCCGGCAAACACGTCACCGAAATTGCCGGTGGGGACGCTGAAGGCCACTTCGCGTTCCGGTGCGCCCAGTTGCAGCGCGGCGGCGAAGTAATAGACCACCTGCGCCATCAGGCGCGCCCAGTTGATCGAATTCACCGCGCCGATGTTGAAACGGTCGGTCACGGCCTTGTCGTTGAAAATGCGCTTCACCATCGCCTGCGCATCGTCGAAGCTGCCCTCGATGGCGATGTTATAGACGTTGGGGGCCAGCACCGTCGTCATCTGACGGCGCTGAACATCGCTCACGCGGCCCTTTGGGTGCAGCATGAAGATGTCGACCTTGGCGCGGCCCGCCACTGCGTCAATCGCCGCGCTGCCGGTGTCGCCGCTGGTGGCGCCAACGATGGTCAGGTTCTGCGGGCTGCGGCCCAGGAATTCTTCAAACAGCAGGCCCAGCAGTTGCAGCGCCACATCCTTGAACGCCAGCGTCGGGCCGTGGAACAGTTCCAGCAACCACTGCTGCTCATCCAACTGCTTCAAAGGCGTGACGGCGGCATGCGAAAACCGGCCATAAGCCGCCGTGGTCAGCTCCAGCAGGCGCTCATAGCTCAGGCTGTCGCCCACGAAAGGCGCCATCACCTTGGCCGCCAGCTCCGCATAGGGCAAGCCCGCAAACGCGGCGATCTCTTGCCTAGAAAAACGCGGCCATTCGCGGGGCACATAAAGCCCGCCGTCGCTGGCCAGACCAGCCAGAGTCGCGCCTTCAAAATCAAGAACCGGTGCGTTACCGCGCGTGGAGATATATTCCATGGGATTCCCTGTCCGTTTGGGCCGCCCGTTAGCGGGAGAGGCGCGCAGGGGCAAGGGTTTTGCGGGATTCAGGGGTTTTTATGCCTTGGGGCGCAGGTCGGGGGATGCCTCCGGCGGGCAAAGGGTCTCGACCCTTTGCAATCCCATTATGGGGGTGCGCTTGCCCGGCCATGGGGTCTTATCAGGTGGGGCTATTAAAGCGAACTCGCGCTGAATGGCGCCGCAGGCTTTCAAATACTAACGGTGCGCCCTACACCCATCGGCCAAACCCATGACGCAACGCAGACAGTAACGGGAGCGCGAGGGACTAGTCCCTCGCATCATTCTCCTTCTTCTTCCGCCCCCAAAACCCTTTTCCGAACCGCCACCCCATAAATCACCAAAGCGGTCAGCGCGAAAAGGAACCACTGCACCGCATAGGACAGATGGTTATTGGGCAAATCACGCGGATCAGGCGTCGCATTCCCCGCCAGCCCGGCCAGCGCCGGATCGGCCACGACATGATGGGCAAATTCGCCCCCCGGCACGACCAGCCCCTGCACCCGCCCGCCGGCCCATGTCACAGGCGCGGGCTTATTGCTCCACCCCAGCACAACATCGGCCAGCACGCCCTTAGGGGGCTCGGTTGGGCGGAACCCCTGCGTATCGACCGGCGCGGTCAGGCATCGCGCGATATGCGCCCACCCCGCCTGCCCCGCCGCATTGCGCCCCGACTGGGCCGAGATCTGCAACACCTGCTGACACCAGAATTCGGTGCGGTGGAAATCGCGAACATCCGATGCCTTATACCGCCACACCTCGCCGATCGAGACCGGGCTGCGGTCCCCCTGCGCGGCCGTAAAACGGGCGATCTTGGCCTCTTTCTGCGCCAGTCGGTCAAGCTGCCAAAGGCCGAGGTGGACCATATAGCCAGCCGCCGCCAGCACCAGCAGCGTGGGGATCACAGGCAATCTACGCCAGTTCATCGCGAATCGACATCCTTTGCGCCTGCTTCACTCGCCCGCCGCTGATACTCCGCCGTCATCAGCGCGGCCTTGGACACGCGCAGCCCATAGAGCGTGGGCACAACCACCAACGGCACCAGCACCGCGACATAGACCCACACCGGCGGATCGACATCCAGCGCCAGCCATGCCGCAACACCCGCCGCCAGCGCCCCCACCCCAAAGGTCAAAAAGGCCGCCGGGCCATCACCCACGTTGAACGCGCCAAAATCCAGCCCGCATTGTTCACAACGCGGCGCAAAATGGGCGATGCCCGCAAACAGACCCTTGGCCCCGCAGCGCGGGCACAAACCGAACAGGGCAGCCGAGACGATTCCCGGCTGCCCTGCTGATGGTGAATTCGGCGTCTGATCAGTCAACCGCAAAGCCCCAATTGCCCCAGATGTAGATGCACACGAAGAGGAACAGCCACACCACGTCGACGAAGTGCCAATACCAGGCGGCAGCCTCGAAGCCGAAATGCTGGCGCGGGGTGAAATCGCCGCGATAGGTGCGCGCAAGGCAGACCGCGAGGAAGATCGTGCCCACGATCACATGGAAGCCGTGGAAGCCGGTCGCCATGTAGAAGGCCGAACCATAGGTGTTCTTGCCAAAGGCGAAGGGCGCATGGGCATATTCAAACGCCTGAAGGCTGCTGAACAGGATGCCAAGGATGATGGTCAGCCACAGGCCCTTCTTCAGGCCCGAACGGTCGCCATGGATCAGGCTGTGATGCGCCCATGTCACGGTCGTGCCCGAAAGCAGCAGGATCATCGTGTTGAGCAGCGGCAGGTCGAAAGCGTCAAGGACAGCTTCGAGTTCCTTGGGCGGCCATTGCCCGCCCACCACCTTGGAAATGGTCGAGGGAAACAGCGAGAAATCGAAGAAGGCCCAGAACCAGCCGACGAAGAACATGACTTCCGAGGCAATGAACAGGATCATGCCATAGCGCTGATGCAGCTGCACCACCGGCGTATGATCGCCCGCATGGGCCTCGTTCACGATCTTGTTGAACCAGGTGAACATGGCCGCCAGCAACAGCGCCAGCCCTGCCCAAGGCACGATATGGCCCAGCGCCCCGAACGTATCGGGGTGCATCATGAACACCATGCCGGTGGTAAAGGTGAAAGCCCCGATCGTGGTGGTCAAAGGCACCAGATCAGGCGGCAGGATATGGTAGTCATGTGTCTTGCCAGAGGCCATCGCATTCATCCCCTTTTTGCCATGGGTGCGGGCCTGTTGCGGCCTCTGTCCCCCCGGGCATTGTTGTGTTCGAACCTATCTTTCCTGCGCCGCCCGGTCCAGCATGATTTGCAAGGCGAAAAGCGCTGATTTCTTAACCCATACCCGCCGGACTTACGCCCCCGGCACGCGGTGGAATGTGTAACTCAATGTGATCTGCTCCAAAGATTTGAGGTCCTTGTCCTCAAGGATCTTGGGATCGACGTAATAGCTGACCGGCATGGCCACGCTTTGGCCCGGTTGCAGCGTCTGCTGGGTAAAGCAGAAGCAGGCCACCTTGGTGAAATAGCGCGCCGCCTCATCGGGCGAGACGTTGAAACTGGCCGCCCCGGTGATCGGCTTGTCCGACGTGTTATGCGCTTCGAAAATGGCGAGCGTGCGCGCGCCGATGGCCACGGTCTGCGTGGTCTGGCGCGGGCGGAAATGCCACGGCATGCCCGGATCGACATTGGCGTCGAAACGCACCGACATCGTCCGCCCCGCTGCGATTTTCACCCCCGCCGCCTGCGCCTCGCTGGCCCGTTGCGGCGTGCCGCCAAAGCCGGTGGCCTGACAGAAAATCCGATAGAGCGGCACCGAGGCATAACCCAGCCCAGCCATCCCCAGCGCCACCGCCCCCGCGATCATCGCCACGCGGCGGTTGCGGTTTTGCGGCGCGGGCGGGGTCAGGCTGGTCATGGATCAATGCCCCATCTTGGCAATGGTGATGGCAAAGAACAGCACCACCAGCCCCAGCAGCACCAGACCCAGCGCCTTGTTGCGCCCGGCGATGATGCGCTTGCGCTCCTCCATCTTGCTTGCGTCCATGTTGATCGGCTCGCTCACAAATATCCTCCGATGATCGGCACCCAGCGATCCGCCACCAGCGCGGCGAACAGGGCGAACAGATAAAGCACCGAAAAAGCGAAAAGCTGCTTTTCCGGCTTCATGGAATCGTCCTCGTCGCGGCGCACGCGGAAACCAACCCGGATCGCCAGCAACAGGAACAGCGTGGACAGCACGCCCGCCGACACGCCGTAAATCCACCCCGGCCCGCCATCGCTCTTGGGCAGAAACACCGGCAGCAGCGTCAAAGGCAGCAACAGCACCGAATAAGCAAAGATCTGGCGCCGGGTGGATTTCTCCCCCGCCACCACCGGCATCATCGGAATGCCCACCTTGGCGTAATCAGTCTTCACAAACAGCGCCAGCGCCCAAAAATGGGGCGGCGTCCACATGAAGATGATCATGAACAGCAGCACCGGCATCCATGTGATATGGCCCGTGACCGCCACCCAGCCGATCATCGGCGGAAAGGCCCCCGCCCCGCCGCCGATCACAATATTCTGCGGCGTGCGCGGTTTCAGCCAGACCGTATAGACCAGCGCATAATAAACAATCGAACCGGCAAGGATCAGCGCACAAAGCCATCCCGCCGCCAACCCCATGGTCAGCACCGACAGACCTGCCAGCGCCATGCCGAAATCGCGCGCCGATTCGCGCTCCATCCGCCCGGCGGGCAAGGGCCGCTTGGCGGTGCGCTTCATCCCCGCGTCAATATCGGCTTCCCACCACTGGTTGAGCGCGGCAGCCCCGCCGGCGCCCACCGCGATGCACAAAATCGTGGCGAATCCGATCACCGGATTGATATGCCCCGGCGCCGCCAGCAATCCGCAAAGGCCGGTGAAAATCACCAGCGTCATCACGCGCGGCTTGGTCAGGGCGAAGAAATCGCGCCAGTCGGCAGGCTGACGGGCGGCGGGTGTGGCGCCATTGTTGGCAGGGGGGATGCTCATGGGCATTCCCCCTTGCGCCATTGCGCCGCGATGTAAAGGGAGCACAAGCGACATGGCTGTCCCTTCGAGTGACAGATGCGGCCGGATTGCAGGCGCCCGAAGCCAGTTCGGACGCCCCAATCGATCTTAATGGTGATCTTCGTCCTTGATCACCGGCACGGTTTCGAACTGGTGGAACGGCGGCGGGCTGGACAGCGTCCATTCCAGCGTCGTGGCGCCCTCGCCCCAGTAATTGCCCTCGGCCTTTTTGCCCATGGTGAAGGCATAGATGATGTTGATCAGCCAGATGCCGATCGACACCGCCATCACCATATAGCCGATCGTGGCGATATGGTTCCAATAGGCATAGGCAGGCGTAAAGTCAGGATAACGGCGCGGCATGCCCTGCATCCCGAGGAAATGCATCGGGAAAAAGATCATGTTCACGCCGACGAAGAACACCGCGAAATGCAGATAGGACAACAATTCTGAGTGCCAGCGCCCGCTCATCTTGGGGAACCAGTAATAGAAACCGGCAAACAGCGAGGTCACCGCGCCCAGCGAGAGCACATAGTGGAAGTGACCCACCACGTAATAGGTGTCCTGAAGATTGTCGTCCAAGCCGCCATTGGCCAGTTCAACGCCGGTAACGCCGCCCACGGTGAACAGGAAGATGAAGCCGATGGCCCAGACCATGGGCGAGGCAAAGCGGATCGAACCGCCCCACATCGTCGCGATCCACGAGAAGATCTTGATGCCGGTAGGCACCGCGATCACCATCGTGGCGGTGGTGAAATACATCTTAACATCTTCGGACAGGCCGGTGGTGTACATGTGGTGCGCCCACACGACAAAGCCCACCACGCCGATCGCCACCATGGCATAGGCCATGCCCAGATAGCCGAACACCGGCTTGCGGCTGAAGGTGCTGACGATCTGGCTGATGATGCCGAAACCGGGCAGGATCATGATGTAAACTTCGGGGTGGCCGAAGAACCAGAACAGATGCTGGAACAGCACCGGATCGCCGCCGCCCGCGGCATCAAAGAAGGTGGTGTGGAAATTGCGGTCGGTCAACAGCATCGTGATGGCAGCCGCCAGCACCGGCAGCGCCAGCAGCAGCAGGAACGCGGTGACCAGCACCGACCAGACAAACAGCGGCATCTTGTGCAGGGTCATGCCCGGCGCGCGCATGTTGAAGATGGTAGTGATGAAATTGATCGCGCCCATGATCGAGCCCGCACCGGCAAGGTGCAGCGAGAAGATCGCGAAGTCCACCGCCGGCCCCTGCGAACCCGAGGTCGAGAGCGGCGCATAGGCCGTCCAGCCGATCCCCGCGCCCTGGCCCGTGCCGCCCGGCACAAAGGCCGAGCAGAGCAGCGAGCAGAAACCCGCCACCGTCAGCCAGAACGAGATGTTGTTCATGCGCGGAAAGGCCATGTCGGGCGCGCCGATCATGATCGGCACAAACCAGTTGCCAAAGCCGCCGATGATCGCGGGCATAACCATGAAGAACACCATGATCAGGCCATGGGCCGTGATCAACACGTTCCACAGGTGCAATTGCTGGTCAAAACTGGGATTTTTCGTGCCCAGCAGATCGGCAAAGAACCCCAGATACTGAATACCCGGCTGCGCCAGTTCGGCGCGCATGATGCCGGAAATCGCGCCGCCGATGATCCCCGCCGTGATGGCGAAGATCAGATAGAGCGTGCCGATATCCTTGTGGTTGGTCGACATGAACCAGCGGGCGAAAAAGCCCGGCTTGTGATCATGATCGTGGTGATCATGCACATGCCCATCGGAATGGGCGTGAAATTCGTCTGCGATGGTAGCCATTGTTCTTCAAACCCTCGCGTAAAAGTTATTCGCCGGACGAGGCGGCGGCAGCCACCTCAGTCCCCGAAGCGGCTTCGGCAGCAGGCGCGGCGGCGGCAGCGACAGGGGCCGCAGCAGGCGCCTCGGGCGCGCCGTCGATCTTGGCCCCGGCATGCGTCATCACCCATGCGTTATACTGGGGACGGGGCAAAGCCTCGACCACGATCGGCATATAACCGTGACGCGCGCCGCAAAGCTCGCTGCACTGGCCATAATAGACGCCCGGTTCCTTGACGAAGAGCACCTTCTCGTTGATCCGCCCCGGCACCGCGTCCAGCTTGAACCACAGCGAGGGGACCGCAAAGGAGTGGATCACATCCGCGCCCGTGGTCTGTAGGCGAATCGGTTCGCCCACCGGCACCACCATGCGGTTGTCGGCGGCCAGCTGCGGCGGCTCGCCGCGCTTGATCGCTTCTTCGTGGCTCAGCATGTTGCTGGTCACTTCGAACTCGCCATTGTCGGGATAGGCATAGGTCCAGTACCACTGGTTGCCGATGGCCTTGATGGTCAGCGCTTCCTTGGGCGGCGTCTTGAACTGATGGGCCAGCAGCTTCATCGAGGGCACGAAGACCACCAGCAGGATCAGCACCGGAATGCCGGTCCACACCACTTCGAGCAGCGTGTTGTGGCTGGTCTTGCTGGGTACCGGATTGGCGCGCGAATTATAGCGGATCATGACCCAGATCAGCAGGCCCAGCACGAAAGCCGTAGTCGCGATCAGCACGGTCATCACGATATTATCGTGCATCCACAAGGCTTCAAGCCCGGTGGGGGAATATTGGGTTTGAAAGGTCAGCCCGCCGTCAACCGGCATGCCCTTGCCGGGCGTGGGCTTCATCGGGGTATAGCCGCCCGGCGCCACGGCCAGACGATCGGCAGCAGCATGAACCGCCCCCGCCGCAATCAGCGCCAGCCCCGGCAATGTTTTCAAGGCAAGACGCAACGTTCGGCGCCCGAAGGCCCCGGATACTTCTCCCAAAATCATGGCCTACGTTCTTTCTTCTTCGCCGCTCGGAAGAAAAGCCCCCTCCTCGTCCGGCGTCCCACAGGCATGGGGACTTTTGTCCCTTAGGAACAGGGTGTACCAGCGCTTGCCCCAGCCCACAAGCGCCTCTAGGGGTAATTTTGAAGCAGGGCGCGCGCCGCTCCTGCGGGAATCGCACAAGTTTTTTGGACGAAGGCAAGACAAAGCATGACCGAAGAAGAGGTGCTGGCCGAATTCCGCGCCAGCCATGCCCTGCTCGAAGGGCATTTCCTGCTCTCCTCTGGCCGCCACAGCGCGCATTATCTGCAATGCGCCCGCGTGCTGATGAACCCGGAACGGGCAAGCCGTCTGGCGATTGGCATTGCCCAGAAATTGCCGCGCGACCTGCGCAAGGAAATCCAGAAGGTCATCAGCCCGGCGATGGGCGGATTGATCATCGGCCATGAAGTGGGCCGCGCCTTGGGCGTGGACGCGATGTTTGTCGAACGGCCCACCGGCACGTTCGAACTGCGCCGCGGCTTTTCCATCGAACCGGGCGACAAGGTGCTGATGGTCGAGGACGTGGTGACCACGGGCCTGTCCAGCCGCGAGGCGATCAAGGCCATCGAGGATGCGGGCGGCAAGGTGATCGCGGCGGCGGCTCTGATCGACCGCAGCGCGGGCAAGGTGGATCTGGGCGTGCCCTTCTATCCGCTGATCGCGCTCAACTTCCCCACCTATGCGCCTGAAGAAGTGCCCGCCGCTCTGGCCGCCACGCCTGCGGTCAAGCCCGGCAGCCGGGCCAAGCCGTAATGAACGCGCTGACCCCCGCGCGCCTGCGTCTCGGCGTCAACATCGACCATGTGGCCACGATCCGCAACGCGCGGGGCGGCGCCCATCCTGATCCCGTGCGCGCGGCGCAAATCGTCGCGGCCGTGGGCGGCGACGGCATCACCGCGCATCTGCGCGAGGATCGCCGCCATATCCGCGACGAGGATCTGATGCGGATTCAGGCGGCCACCAACCTGCCGCTCAATCTGGAAATGGCCGCCACGGACGAGATGCTGGACATCGCGCTGCGCCACAAACCGCACGCCGCCTGCATCGTGCCCGAGCGGCGCGAGGAGCGCACGACCGAGGGCGGCCTTGATGCGGCGGGACAGCATAACCGCCTTGCCCCCATCGTTCAGCGTTTGACCGATGCGGGCATCCGCGTCTCGCTGTTCATCGCGCCCGAGGTGCGACAGCTTGACGCCGCGATCCGCCTTGGCGCGCCGGTGGTGGAATTCCACACCGGCGAATATGCCCATGCCGAGGGTGATGCGCGCGAGGTCGAATTGCGACGGCTGACCGATATGGTTGCCCTTGCCGCGCGCAACGGGATCGAGCCTCATGCGGGCCACGGCCTGACCTATGACAATGTCCAGCCGGTCGCCGCCATTCCCCAGATCGCCGAACTCAACATCGGCCATTATCTGATTGGCGAGGCGGTGTTCGTGGGCCTTGAAAACGCGGTGCGGCGGATGCGCGAACTGATGGACGCGGCGCGGGGGTAATATGATTCTGGGCCTTGGCACAGATCTGGTGAATATCGACCGCATCGAGGCGGCGCTGGAACGGCATGAGGCGCGCTTTCTGGCGCGCAGCTTTACGCCTGCCGAAATCGCTTTGGCCGATTCGCGCCCGGCGATGCGCGCGGCCACGCTGGCCAAACGCTGGGCGGCCAAGGAAGCCTGCGCCAAGGCGCTGGGCACCGGCATCGGGCGCGGCTTTGGCCTGACCGACATCGAGGTGGTGCGCAACGATCTGGGCGCGCCCTCAATTGTGCTCCATGGCGGGGCCGCTGATCGTCTGGCCGCGATCACCCCGCCGGGCCATACATCCTGCCTCCACCTCTCGCTTACCGATGATTTGCCATGGGCATCCGCCACGGTCATCATCGAAACCCTGCCTCTTTGAAAGACGATTCCCCAATGTCCGCCTCCAGCGATACCAAGATCAATGACGCCGCCAAGCAGCCCATCAACTGGCTGGCCGAGGTACGCGGGTTGGGCGGCATGTTGCTGGCGGTGCTGGCGTTTCACTCTTTCGTGGCCAAGCCTTTTTACATTCCCTCGGCCTCGATGCTGCCGGGTCTGTGGGTGGGCGATCATCTGGTGGTGTCGAAATATCCCTTCGGCTGGAACTGGGCCTCGCCCAGCTTTCACATCCTGCCGCGTGGCTCCTGGCGCGTCTGGCCCGGCACGCCCGATTATGGCGATGTGGTGATCGTGGTCCCGCGCGACCGGCCGGGCGACGACTATATCAAGCGCGTGGTGGCCCGCCCCGGCGACCGCATCGCGCTGCGCCATGGCCAGATCATCCTGAATGGTCAGCCGGTGCCGCAGGCGGTCGAACCGCCCGCCGAAATCCCACTCGACGCGATACGGGGCGATGAAGACCCCTACCCCTGCGAAGGCCCCGGCTTTATCGGCCTGAAGGAGCGCAAGCCTTCGGGTCAGGAAGTCTGCTCGATCCCCGCATGGCGCGAGACCCTGCCCAATGGCGCGACCTATACGATCCTCGATCATATGGAGCAGCCCTTTGACGACATGGCCGAAATTCGCGTGCCGGAGGGCCACGTCTTTGTGATGGGCGACAATCGCGACCATTCCGCCGACAGCCGCGTGCCGCTCGAAGAACGCGGGCTTGGCGGGCCGGTGCCTTTGTCCGACGTGGGCGGGCGCGCCGAATTCATCACCCATTCGTTCAACGGCACGGCAGGCTGGAACCCGCTGAGCTGGTTCACGGGCCTGCGTTCAGGCCGCGCGGGCACCTCGCTGCGCCCGCCGCTGGCGGCCAAGCCCAAATAATATGGCCCAAACACCCCGCAAGCCCCCCACCCCTCGCCAGCGCCGTGCCGGCCCGACCGATATTCGCGACCCGATGGTGCGCAATGAGGCAAAAAAGGCGCTGATCTGGCTGGGTATTGCCGGGTTGATGGTGTTGCTGGTGGTGCTGGCGCAACCGTTGATGGTGGTGTTTGGCGGCATGGTGTTTGGCGCGCTGCTGGATGGCGGAGCGCGTTTGCTGGGGCGGGTCTTGCCGATCCCACGCATCTGGCGCGTGGCCATCGTGCTGGCGGCGGCGGTGGGCTTTGCCGTCTGGTTTGCCACCTATGCCGGTTCGCAAATCGCGCTTCAGGCCGCCGCCCTGCCCGAAATCCTGATGGCGCAGGCGCAAAAGGGCCTGCACTGGGCCGAACGCCACCGGCTGATCACGCTCAACCGCAGCACGATCCAGACCTTTACCGAACAGGCCATCGCGGGCGCGGCGCAATTGCCCAGCGTGCTGGGCGGGCTGTTTGGCGGCATGGCCACGCTGTTTCTGATCCTCGTGCTGGGCGTCTATTTCGCCATCGACCCCCAGCCCTATCAGCGCGGTCTGGCATGGATGCTGCCGGGCGAAAGTCGCCCGTTCTTTGAACAGATGTTTACCCAGATGGGCCATACGATGCGGCGCCTGCTCTTCGGGCGGCTGGTCGGCATGGTGATCGAGGGGGTAACGATCGGCCTTGCGCTCTCGGCCTATGGCGTGCCCATGGCGACGCTGCTGGGGCTGATTACCGGGGTGCTGGCGTTTCTGCCCAATATTGGCGCGCCGGTGTCTGGCCTGTTGATGGTGATGGTGGGCTTTTCGGGCGGCACGTCCATGGGGCTTTACTGCATCGGCGTTTATATCGTGGTTCAAGGGATCGACGGCAATATTGTCGTGCCCATGGTGGCCAAGAAAACCGCCGATCTGGCCCCCGCGCTGGTGCTGGCGATGCAGTTGATGATGGGGGCGCTGTTCGGCATTCTGGGTCTTGCGCTGGCCGATCCGATGCTGGCCATGCTCAAGGTCTTGCTGGAAAGGCTGGCGGCGCGCGGCGCGATGGCGCATGATGGGGCCGAAGTGACAGAGCAGGTGTAAGTCCCCCTTGGCGCGAAAGTTTGTCTATGGCGTTGCAATACTGGTGGTGCTTGTGATCGGTGCGCTGGGTGCGTTGCGCTATTGGGCCAAGGAATTGACGCAATTCACCTTTGTTCCGGTCGTGCCGTTTTCCGCCGCGCCGCCTTTGGCGGCCAATGCTTATGCCGATCCATCCATGTGGTATTCGCGCGGGGCGGGCGGGCCCAATGATCCTTCGCGCTGGCGCCCCAATGGCGCCCCGGTGGGCGAGGCGACTTTGCCCGTGGCGGTGTTCTTCATCCATCCCACCAGCCATTTCGACCGGCTGCACTGGAATTCGGCGATAGATGAAACGCTGATTTCGGGACGGACCGAAATCCTGCTGCGCGGCCTTGCCACGCCCTTCAGCGCCGCGGCCGAGGTCTGGGCGCCGCGCTATCGGCAGGCGACGCTGGGCGCGTTTCTGACTGACCGGCCATCGGGGCGAGCGGCGCTGGATGTGGCCTATGGCGATGTGCTGGCCGCGTTTGATGAATTTATTGCGCAGGTCGATCCGCGCCTGCCCATCGTGATCGCCGGACACAGTCAGGGCGCGTTTCACCTGATGCATCTGATGCAGGACCGCGTCGCGGGCAAGCCTTTGGCCGCGCGGGTGGCGGCGGCCTACGCGGTGGGCTGGCCGGTCAGCCTCGACCATGACCTGCCCGAAATGGGCCTGCCCGCCTGCGAAGGCCCCGATCAGGCCGGATGTGTGATTTCATGGCAGAGCTTTGCCGAACCGGCCGAAACCGACATGGTGCGCGAGGCCTATGCCCGCTTTCCCGGCCTTGATGGCGCAGCGCGAGGCGACAGCCCGTTCCTCTGCATCAACCCCATCACCGGCCGCCCCGGCGACGCCTCTCCCGCGCAGGCCAATCCCGGCACGCTGGTGCCCGATGGCGCGCTGACCGGGGCCAGCGTGATCCCCGGCCTCGTGCCCGCGCGATGCGCGCCGGACGGCTTTCTGATGATCGGCCCCGCGCCCCAGCTCGGCCCCTTCGTCGCGCCGGGCAACAATTTCCACGTCTATGACATCCCCCTGTTCTGGAGCGCCTTGCGCGCGGATGTGGCGCGGCGGGTCAAAGCATGGCATGGGGCGCCTCCCGCAAGGGCCGCCCGCAAGGCGCCCGACGCGCAAACCGAACAAACCGCAGGCTGGTGGCGTCAATGGCTGAGCTGATTACCCTTTCCGCGCTGGATATGCGCGATGCGCTGCCCGATGGCGGGGGCCTGATCGGCCTCGACCTGGGCACGCAGACCATCGGCACCGCCTTTGCCGATCCCGAATGGCGCATCGCATCGCCCGGCAAAACCATCGCGCGCGGCAAATTCAGCGTGGACAAACTGGCCATCGCCGCCCTGATCGAGGAGCGCGGGATCAAGGGCATCGTCATCGGCCTGCCGCTGAACATGGACGGCACATCGGGCCCGCGCGCGCAATCGGCCCGCGCCTATGCCAAGAACCTCGCCGTGCTGGGCCTGCCCATCCTGCTGTGGGACGAGCGCTGGTCCACCACCAGCGCCGAGCGCGGGTTGATCGAGCAGGACATGAGCCGCGCCAAGCGCAAGGTCCGCATCGACAGTGCGGCGGCGGCGGTGATCCTGCAGGCGGCTTGCGATGCGATGGCGGGCGGGATGCGGTGGTGAAGAAGGTAGGGTAAGATGCGAGGGTCTAGACCCTCGCGCTCCCAATACTGTCTGCGTTGCGCCATGGGTTCGGCGTCACGTGTCAGACGTGACGTTAGACATATGAAAGCCTGCGGCGCGTTTTAAGTGGCGCCGCAGGCTTTATAATATCGCCCAAAACACCTCGGCTGCAATCCGCACCCCATTAATGGGATTGCAAAGGGACAAGTCCCTTTGCCCGCCGGAGGCAAACCTGCTTCCTACCTCCTCACCACAACCCACACCCCGCCGGGCGCCTCAAACCCCTGCCCCCGCGCGATTTTCACGCGGATCGCATCGGCCCGCGCCCGCGCCAGCACGGCATCGGGCACGCCTTCCTCAACAGCGATCCCATCGGCCCCGCCCAGCCAGCGGGCCTGACGCAGCGTGAGGTCATCGGGGTCGAGCGAGGTCAGCACGATTTCGGCCAGCGTCTCGTCAGGCAGAGTGGCGCCTGCGAGGAACGCATCCACCCGGCCCGCGCTGCTATCGTCGAGCGGGTCGAGCATCCCTCCCTGCCCCAGCGCCACGTCGAGCGCGCGGCGGCGGTCGGCCGCATCGGGAAACCGCCTGCGCAGCATGGTCCGCGCCGCGCCCAGCGCCTGCGCCAGCGCGCCCAGCCCCTCGGGCAGCAGCGCCTCCAGCCTGAGCCGCAATTGCTTGGCCAGCCCCGCCGAGACGCCCCCCGTGCCTACCGCGATCAGCACGGGCGAACGGTCGAGGATCGAGGGCGTGGTGAAATCGCAAAGGTCGGGCTGATCGACGACATTGACCAGCAGGCCCGCGCCGCGCAGCTTTTCGGCCTCGTCCGCAGCCGCTGCGCGGTCTTCGTAGGCGACGAAGGCCAGCCTTGCGCTTTGGGCGATGCCCTTGGCGGCATCGGCGATCACATGGCCCCCTGCGCGCAGGACAAGGCGGGATTTGGCGTCAGCCGCATCGCCCTCGCCCAGAACGATGACGGGTTGGCCCTTGATGCGGTGAAAGAGGGGGAGTGTGTCGATCATTCCGGGGGTTATAAAGGGAAGGATTTAAGATGCGAGGGTCTAGACCCTCGCGCTCCCTTTACTGTCTGCGTTGCGCAAGGGGTTCAGCCAATGGATGGCGAATGCAATGTGAGAAATGATAAAGCCCGCGGCGCCTTTTCGTAAGCGCCGCAGGCTTTAAAAATCACCACTCACCTCGGCGTCAAACCATCCCCATTAATGGGATTGCAAAGGGACAAGTCCCTTTGCCCGCCGGAGGCAAAAACCTTAATCCGCCAACCAATCCGGCACCTGCTCCGCCGCCAGAATAGCCGCCGGATCGATCCGGTTGGCAACAACCGCCCACTGATCCCCGTTCACCATCACCTCGGGCACCAGCGCGCGGCTGTTATAGGTGTTGGCCATGGTCGCGCCATAGGCCCCGGCAGTGCGGAACACGGCAAGGTCACCGGCCTTCACCACGTCGATCTCACGGCCCATGGCGAATGTGTCGCTGGATTCGCAGATCGGGCCGACAATATTGGCGGTGAACTTTTCACCATTGGGCTCAACCGCCAGAAAATCGTGCCACGAGCCGTAGAGCGCCGGGCGGGCAAGGTCGTTCATGGCCGCATCGACGATGACGAAGGGCGTGGTCACGCCTTCCTTGACGCGCACGACTTCGGTCACCAGCACGCCCGAATTGCCCGCGATCACGCGGCCCGGTTCGAACATCAGCGTCACGCCCCAGTCGGCGGTGACGCGCGCCACCATCGCGGCATATTCGGCCGGAGAGGGGAACACCTCATCCGCCTTGTAAGGCACGCCGATGCCGCCGCCCAGATCCATATGTGTGATGCTCAGCCCCTGCGCGCGGATCGAGCGCATCAGCTCGCCCATCTTGGCAAAGGCGGCTTCGAGCGGGTCGAGCTTGGAGAGCTGGCTGCCGATATGGACCGCAAGGCCACGCATCTGGATACCCGGCAGCGCGGAAAGGCGCGCATAGATCCCGGCGGCACGGTCATAGGCCACGCCGAACTTGTTTTCCGCCATGCCGGTGGAAATCTTGGCATGGGTGCCCGCGTCCACATCCGGGTTCACGCGGAGCGCGGCATGGGCCACCAGCCCGAGCGAAGCGGCAATCGCGGCCAGTTCGACGCCTTCTTCCTCGCTCTCAATGTTGAACTGGCCAATGCCGGCCTTAACCGCGCGGGTCAGCTCATCCGCCGTCTTGCCGACGCCGGAAAAGACCACGCCCTCGGCCGGGATACCTGCGGCCAGCGCGCGATCCATCTCGCCCGCCGAGACCACGTCCGCGCCGTAACCTTCGCGCGCCAGCAGCTTCAACACCGCCAGATTGGGGTTCGACTTGACCGCAAAGGCGATATGCGTCGAGGGCAGGATCGACAAAGCCTCGCGGAACACGCGCGCATGGCGGGTCAGCGTGGCGGCCGAATAGATGTATACCGGCGTGCCCACGGCGCGGGCAATGGCGGAAATGGCGGTGTCTTCGGCATGAAGAACGCCGTCAACGTAATGAAAATGATCCATATGTTCTCAAATCCTGCGGCAGGGCATGGCGCCCTCCGGCTTAATCTTGGGGGGGCAGGTCGAAGGCATCGTCCGTGCGCGGTTCAGAGCGCGTATGCAGCTCCACATTGCGGCTGGGACGGGCCTGCGACGACTGGCTGAGCAATTCATTCGCGCTCGGCTTGTCTTTGCGGCCAATGGGCGGCTGGGGCAATTGATGCCCCGGCGCCGGTTTAAGCTCGCCCTGCGTGCCGCAGCCCGCCAGCGCCAGCAGCGCAACCATCGGGAAAAGTGCAGCACGCATAGGGGCGTTACTCCATACCAAGCGCGGCGCGAGCCTGCGCCACACGTTGTTCTACCTGAGACGGGGCGGTGCCGCCATGGCTGGCGCGCGATGCCACCGAAGCTTCAACCGAAAGCGCGGGATAGACCGCATCGGTGATACGCGGATCAATCGCCTGAAGCTCGTCCAGCGAGAGCTGATCCAGCGCCACACCTTTGCTTTCGGCCAGCTTGACCGCCGCGCCCGTGATGTGATGGGCCTCGCGGAAGGGGATATTGGCTTGCCGGACCAGCCAGTCGGCCAGATCGGTGGCCGTGGCATAGCCCAGCTCGGCGGCCTGACGCATACGGTCGGTGCGGAAAGTCGTGCTTTCCACCATGCCCGTCATCGCGGCCAGACACAGGGTCAGCAAACCGGCGGCTTCGAACACCGGCGGCTTGTCGTCCTGCATATCCTTGGAATAGGCCAGCGGCAGGCCCTTCATCGTGATCATCAGGCTGGTGAGCGAGCCGATGATGCGCCCGGCATGGCCCCGCACCAGTTCGGCGGCATCGGGGTTCTTCTTTTGCGGCATGATCGACGAACCGGTCGAGAGGCTGTCGGGCAGACGAACAAAGCCGAAGGGCTGCGAGGCCCAGATGATGAATTCCTCGGCCAGACGCGAGAGGTGCAACGCGCATTGGGCCGCCGACATCAGGTAATCGAGCGCAAAATCGCGGTCCGACACCGAATCGAGGCTGTTATCGGTGGGGCGCGCAAAATCGAGCGCGGCGGCCGTGGCGAAACGGTCGATGGGGAACCCGGTCCCGGCCAGCGCGGCGGCGCCCAGCGGCGACTGGTTCATGCGCGCGCGGGCGTCGGCAAAGCGCGAGACATCGCGGGCGGCCATTTCATAGTAAGCCATCAGGTGATGGCCAAGCGTCACCGGCTGGGCGGTCTGAAGATGGGTAAAGCCCGGCATGATCGAGTGGGCATGCTCGCCCGCGCGGGCCACCAGCGCGCGTTGCAAAGCATCCAGACCCGCCAGCGCCTCGTCCACAGCATCGCGCACCCACAGGCGGAAATCGGTGGCCACCTGATCGTTGCGGCTGCGGGCTGTGTGCAGGCGCCCCGCCGCCGGGCCGACCAGCTCGGCAAGGCGACTCTCGGTGGTCATGTGAATGTCTTCGAGGTCCCAGTTTTCGGGAACGCCGCTCACTTCATATTCGCCCGCGACCTGATCCAGACCGGCGCTGATCGTGGCGGCGTCATCGGCGCTTACGATCCCTTGCGCGCCCAGCATGGCGACATGGGCCTTGGACGCGCGAATGTCCTGCCGCCAAAGGGCCTTGTCGAAGGGGATCGAGGCGTTAATCTCACGCATGATGGCGCTGGGCCCTTCGGCAAAGCGCCCCCCCCACATCTGATTGGAGCCTGCCTTGTTGTCACCTTCGCTCACGCGCAAAATCCTCAAACTTGCCGGTAGTGGCCTGATGGTGGCCGGAATCGCGGCCGGAATCGCGGGTTGCGATAGGCAAAGCGGCGGCGATAAGCAACCGCCAGAAGCAAGCGCATCAAAGCCCTCCCCAGCTGCCCCCAATGCCGAAGGTGCCGCGCTCGACCGCAGCCACAAGGGCGCCCAATTGCCCACGCTGACCTTCAAGGACGCCGCCGGCAAGGAGATCAACACCGCCAGCCTCAAGGGCAAGCCCCTGCTGATCAACCTGTGGGCGACATGGTGCGGGCCCTGCATCGCGGAATTGCCCGCGCTGAACAAACTGGCCGCAGGCGGCAAGATCCGCGTGCTGACCGTTTCGCAGGACAGCGAAAGCGCCAAGGCCAAGGTCGCCGCCTTCCTCAAGGCGCGCGGGGGCGATGCTCTTGAACCATGGCTGGACCCCGAAGGCACGGCGGCGACCCAGTGGCAGGTCGGCACGCTGCCCGCATCCATCTATTACGATGCGCAGGGGCGCGAAGTGTGGCGGATCAATGGCGGCAAAGACTGGGCCGGGGCCGAAGCGGCGGCGCTTCTGGCCGAACAATAAGCCAAACGGGGGCATCCGGTATTTCCCCGTCCTGCCGCTTGCCCCCTATTTAACCAAGCCCACCTAGAACAGGATTCGATTTTATACATTTGACCTCAGGGCAGAGGGAATCGAATCAATGCCGGGCATTCCAACGACCAAGCGCGCACGCCGCGAAACAGTAACGTCGATCGATTCCTCCAATCTGCGCGTGTTTCCCACCATCCGGGCGATGGTGGCGCGCCATGCCCCGCGCGCGCTCGAAAGGCTCTATGCCGCCATCGCGGCCCATCCGGTCGCCTCCAAAATCATTCCCACCCAGGAACAACGCGACAGGGCCTCCAGCGCCCAGTTGCAGCACTGGCTCTCGCTGTTCGGCTCATCCTTTGACGAGGCCGCCGTGGCCCGCGCCACCAAGATCGGCAACATCCATGCCCGAGTCGGGCTGGAGGCGGATCTTTATATCAGCGGCTATGCGCTGGTGCTGGAAACCATCATCGAAAGCACGCTCAAGGGCTTTACCCTGCCGTGGCAAAGGCGCAAACAGGCCAAGGCCGTCGCGACGCTGGTCAAGACCGCGCTGTTCGATATGGAGGCGGCGCTTGGCGCCTATTTCGACGCCGAGGCAACCCAGCGCAACGATATCATCACGGCCATGAGCAAGGCGATGGGCGAAGTGGCGGCGGGCAATCTGCGCGCGCAACTGGGCGATGTGCCGCCCGCCTATCGGCAACTGGCCGCCGATTTCCACAATATGCGCCATCAGATCAGCAATCTGGTGACCCAGATGACCGATGCGGCTCATGGGGTGAAATCGGGCGCGCATGAAATCAGCTGCGCGGCCAACGACCTTGCCAACCGTACCGAGCAGCAGGCGGTCTCGGTCGCGCATATTTCCGAGGTGATGCGCGATGTGACCGTGGCGATTGCCACCACGGCGGGCAATGCGCGCGATGTCGATGGTTCGGTGGCCGAAGTGTCGGGCCATGCCAGCAAGGGCGGGCGGATCATGGATTCGACCGTTGTGGCGATGGAAAAGATCAAGGATTCAGCCACCCAGATCGCCCAGATCGTCGATGTGATCGACGGCATTGCGTTTCAGACCAACCTGCTCGCGCTGAACGCGGGCGTCGAGGCGGCACGCGCGGGCGAAGCGGGCAAAGGCTTTGCCGTGGTGGCCAGCGAGGTGCGCGCGCTGGCCCATCGCACCACCGAATCAGCCAAGAACATCAAGAGCCTGATCGTCACATCGAATGAGGATGTGCAGCATGGCGCCGATCTGGTCGAACAGATGCGCGATGCGCTCAACCTGATCATCAGTCGGCTGGACGACACCAGCAGCAAGGCGGGCGACATCGCCAGCTTTTCCGAACAGCAATCGGAAAGCATGGTCGCGCTCAACGCCCAGTTGCAGCAGATCGACCTCAACACCCAGCAGAACGCGGCCATGGTCGAGGAATCGAACGCGGCGGCGCGCGGCCTGTCCGATCAGGCCGCCGGCATGGCAGGCATCGTGGGCCAGTTCAGTTTCGAACGCCGCAACAAGTTGCGCGACGGTTCGGCCGATGGCCGTGCCGAAAAGTATGGCGGCCGCATCGCCCCTGCCGACCGGGCGGCCTGACCCGCGCCGCAATAGGGGCAATCCCGATGGGAGAGCGGAGCCAAAATTAACCAACCGCTGATAAACATCCGTAGTCATTGGGTTTTTGACTTGTTGGCCAAACAGGGCCTCCAGGCCTATACTGCCTTAACTTCAGGATGTTCCCGGCACGGCGCAAATGTTCAACCCTTTGCCTCAACAGACGGGGGATACCGCCCGCCAATTGCTGACCGAGCGTATCGAGGACAATCTGCGCCGCGCGGTAACGGGGGCTGCGGGCGGAACGGTCAATGCGGTGGCGGTGGCCCTGACGATGCTGTCCTCGCCCGATCCGGCCATGGTTCTGGCGTGGCTGGCCTGCATCTTTGCGGTGGCGGGAGCGCGGCTCGAACTGGCGCTGCGGCGCAAACGGGCGAGATGGGCCACCATCGATGTGCGGCGCGATCTTTGGCATATCCATGCCACAGCGCTGGCCAACGGGCTGCTCTGGGGCGCGGGGATCGCGGCCGGGGCCAGCATTGCCAATACGCGCCAGTTCATCGTCATCGCCATTCTGTCGGGCGGGATGCTGGGCGCCTCGGTGCTGACCTATTCGACCATGGCGCTGGCGGCGGTGCTGTTCATGGCGCCGATCTGCGTCGGCACGATCATCGCATGGGCGCTGTTTCCCGGCGCGCAGGTCTGGGTAGGAGCGCTGTTTTGCGCCTCCTATCTGCTGATCCTGTCGCGCGGCGCGTTTCAAAGCCAGCGCGAATTTGCCAGAGCCTTTCATGCGCGCGAGGCGCTGCGCGAAACCGGGGCGACGGTGCAATTGCTGCTCAATGATTTCGAGGCGCAATCGGCCGACTGGCTGTGGAAAGTGGACGGCGAAGGGCGCATTCAGGACCCCAGCCCGCGCTTTGGCGATGCAGCCCGCCGCGCGTGGCAATTGCTTGATGGCGCGCCCCTGTCCGGCCTGTTCGACCCCTGCCCCGAAACCGAACGGCTGATCGAACATCTGGCACTGCGCACGCCTTTTCGCGACATTACCCTGCCGCTGACGCTGGACGGATCGCCGCATTGGTGGACCCTTTCGGCCCAGCCATGGCAGGACGGGATGCGCGGCGTGGCCCGCGATGTCACCGCGCAAAAGCGCGCCGAGGCCCGCGTCAGCCACATGGCCCATTACGATGGCCTCACCAATCTGGCCAATCGCTTCCTGTTCAACGAAACGCTGGCGGGCGCGCTGCTGCGGCGGCGGGCGCAGGATGACGAGATTGCGGTGCTTTATCTCGATCTCGACCGGTTCAAATCGGTCAATGACACGCTGGGCCATCCGGTGGGCGACAAATTGCTGTGCGAAGTGGCGCGGCGCATCGAATGCGCGGTACGCAAGAGCGATCTGGTGGCGCGGCTGGGGGGCGATGAATTTGCCATCCTGATGCAGGGGCGGCGCATCGACCATGTGGCCGAGCGAACCGCCGCCCATATCATCGAAGCGGTGCGCCAGCCCTGCATGATCGACGAGGGACAGGTTCTCACCTCGACCAGCATCGGCATTGCGGTGAGCCGCGACAACAGGACCGAGGCCGCCACGCTGATGAAACAGGCCGATCTGGCGCTCTATGTTGCCAAGGGGCGCGGGCGGGGCGTGTTCTCGCATTTCGAACCGGGCATGGACGAGGCCGCCGCCGCCAGGCGCGAGCTGGAAATGGACATGCGGGTGGGCCTGAGCGAAGGCCAGTTCGAGCTGCATTATCAGCCGCTGATCGATGTGCCCACGCGCCGGACCGTGGCCTATGAGGCACTGGTGCGCTGGCGCCATCCCACGCGCGGGATGGTCATGCCCGATCTGTTCATCCCGTTGGCCGAGGAAACCGGGCTGGTGGTGCCGCTGGGCGATTGGGTGATCCGCCGGGCCTGTGAGGAAATGGCGCAATGGCCCGAATATCTGCGCGTGGCGGTCAACCTCTCGCCCGCGCAATTGCGCAGCACCGGGCTGATTTCCACCGTGATGCAGGCGATTGCCGAAAATGGCGTCGCGCCCGATCGGCTCGAACTGGAAATCACCGAAAATGTGCTGCTCAAGGACAACGCCGTCCACGGCGCGCTGCTGCACAAATTGCGCGGGCTCGGGGTGCGGGTGGCGCTCGATGATTTCGGCACCGGCTATTCCTCGCTCAATTATCTGCGCGCCTTTCCCTTCGACAAGATCAAGATCGACCGCTGTTTCCTCAAAGGTCTGGGGGAAAGCGACGAGACCTTGCCTATCGTGCGCGCGGTGATCGCGCTGGCCCGCGCCATGGGCATGACCACCACCGCCGAAGGGGTGGAAAACGAGCATCAGATGCGCGTGCTGCTGGCCGAAGGCTGCGATCAGGCGCAGGGCTATCTCTTTTCCCGCGCACGCCCGGCCGCAAATTTCCCCGAATTGCGCCGCGCCGGGCCGCAGGCCGCCGCGCATTGAGCGGGAAAAGGCCAAATTCATCCCTACCCTGTTGACGCCCCGCGAAAAACCGCCTAACCGCGCCCTTCCCGTGATTGGGGCGATTAGCTCAGTTGGTAGAGCATCTCGTTTACACCGAGAGGGTCGGCGGTTCGAGCCCGTCATCGCCCACCATTTCCTTGACCGCCGAAGGTCGCTCAGGGCTTTATAAGCCCCGGAAATCTGCTATATTTTCTCATGAGCCGGTCGTCTGCGTCCGCATGGGTTCGCTGACAGCCATCCCGAAATGGGGGTATGAAGTGGGGTGGTACGCTACCCCGAAAATTCGATACCCCCAAGGTCATGAGGAGCGTCCGGGGTATGGCGCTGACAGAAACCGCAGTGCGAAATGCCAAGCCAAAGGATAAGGCTTACAAACTCAGTGATTCAGGTGGCCTTTATCTGTTCGTCACTCCGGCGGGCGGAAAATTGTGGCGCATGAAATTTCGCGTTAGCGGCAAGGAAAAGCTACTTTCGTTCGGCGGGTGGCCTCAGGTTAAGCTGGCCATCGCCCGCAAAGAGCGGGACAAGGCAAAGGAATCCCTTGCAAGCGGCACCGATCCCGCAAGAGAAAAGCAGAAGATCAAGCTCAGAGCAAAGGTCTCCGCGGCAAACACCTTTGGCGAAATTGCACAAGAGTTCATCAACAAGCGCCGCCGTGAAGGAATGTCGGAATCCACCGCCGATAAGAGCGAATATTACATGTCGCGCATGGGCAGCCAGATTGCCCGGATGCCCGTATCAGAAATCACTGCGCCCGATCTGCTGGCGGTTCTGCGTCGTATCGAAACCAAAGGAAATTACGAAACATCGCGCCGCGTGCTGCAACTAGCGGGGCGTGTCTTCCGTTACGCGATCGCCACGGCTCGGCTCGTGTCTGATCCAAGTCGCGACCTGCGCGGCGCCCTGACTGCCCCACGGTCAAAGCATTACGGCGCTATCACGGATCCAAAAGCGGCAGGAGAATTGCTCCGTGCAATTGAAACCTACGAAGGCATGGGCACCACGAAGATCGCCATGCGCCTTTCCGCCCATGTTTTCGTACGCCCCGGCGAATTGAGGCACGCCGAATGGGCAGACATTGATCTTGATGCGGGCTTGTGGACAATCCCTGCGGAAAAAATGAAGATGCGCAAAGCCCATCATATTCCGCTATCCCGGCAATCCGTTGAGGTGTTCCAAGAACTGATGCCGCTTACTGGCCCGGCAGGCTATGTCTTCCCCTCGATCCGCACGCGCAAACGCCCGATGAGCGAAAACACCGTCAATGCGGGATTACGCCGCTTGGGTTACACGGGCGACGAAATGACCGCGCACGGCTTCCGCGCGATGGCCAGCACCCTGCTCAACGAATCCGGCAAATGGACCTCCGATGCGATTGAACGGGCGCTAGCGCATGGCGACAGTGACAAGGTGCGCGCAGCCTATCATCGCGGGGCGCATTGGAAAGAGCGCGTCGAGATGGCGCAATGGTGGTCCGACTATCTCGACGCGCTGCGTGACGGGGCCGCAATTCTGTCCTTTCCGGAACAGAAGCACGGTTAGGAGCGGTGCTGCTGGCCACGCTCAAGCAGGGCTTCAAGACTGGCCAGCGGGACCAGCGTTGCCCTGCCGATCTTGATCGTGGCCAGTTCGCCATCGGCGATAAGCGCATAGAGCTTGGTGCGTCCAAGACCGGTCATGCGCTGGACCTCAGGGATGCGCAGAGCGAGCGGTCTGGGCTGCATGGGCGCGGCGACTGTCGAGGCCGTCTGGGGCTGATTGAGTGGGATGCGTTTCTTCATTTGGGCATTTCCATCCTTGCGATGGTCTGCCCGCCACAGTCCGAAAATACCATGAGAACGAGGCGCGGCAAAAGCCGTTTCCGCGCCGGGGTGACGGAGGGTGCGGCCTTGCTCATTCCCCACCCTCCTCAGACATCATGCCCCGCTCGACAAGCATGGCCCGCGCTTCCTTCATGCCGCCTTCGAGCGCCTTTGGGGATTGCTGGCCGACATAGGTGCCAAGGATCGCCAGCATCTGGATCGAGGTCGCAAGGATCTCGTCCTGCGAGGAATAGATATAGCGGCTTTGCGGATCGGCGGCCCGTGTCAGCACATTGCGGCAGAAGACCGAGAGCGGAAGGTTGGCGCCATAGGCAAGGCGGCTCAGCGCCTCGTAAAGCGCATCATCGATACGAAGGGATAGGACTGTCATTGCAGAAATCTCCTTTAAACAGAGCTTCTGCCCGAGGTCGTAAGCAGGTTCTTTATACGCCTGCCAAGACTTGCCTGCAACCACCCGACCATGCCCTCGCTGGCGGCGTACAGGTAAACGAGGCCTATGGTGCGCGTAGGACAGAATTCGCCGATGTATATCAGTGCCTTATCGAGCACCATTTGCTTCCCGTAGTTCGTGTATGGCGCAAATCTGGAATTTTGGGGTCCATGGACCACAGTCATAAGCCCATGATATGGAGACATAAAAGCCGCGCAGCACCCGTGCGTACGGTGCATTACACTTACGCCCGCTTTGGGCGTGCGTCCGACTTACCGCATGGGCCTGTCCCATGCGCCGATCCACGACTTACATGGGTGGCCAAATGGCTGGCTTTATGGGATGATTCGTCGATGTCGGGGGCGGCCCCTTTGGGGGGCTTTGGCGGAGCGAAGCCGATGACAAATGCCCTTTGGGTAAATCCCTGCGTGTCCTGGGGAACGGGCAGTCATGCAGGAACGCGGCCCCCTTTTCGCCACCGGTCAATTCAGTTGCACAGGGCCTGCAAGATGTTGTTAGGATGAGGTGATGAAGACCGATCTCGATCATCTGCCGGCCCACAAGCAGCGCGAACTCGACCGCGTGGTGCAACTGCTGTTCGAGGAATTTGACGGCGCCCATGTGGAAGCGACCGGCAGGCGCAAAACGGGGAAGATCGTCAAGATTCTTCTATATGGTAGTCATGCGCGCGGCGGCTGGGTGGATGAACCTCATACCGCCAAAGGCTACCGTTCTGACTTCGACCTGCTGATCATCGTCAGCCAGAAAGAACTGGCTGACCGGGCCGCCTACTGGACCCGCGCGGATGAACGCCTGATCGAGGAGATGATCGCGGGGCGGTTGCGAACCCCGGTCAATTTCATCGTGCATTCGCTCCAGCAGGTGAATGACGGTCTCGCCCATGGCCGGTTCTTCTTCATGGACATCGCCAACGAAGGTATCGCGATCTACGAATCCGATGACCGTGAGTTGGCAAGGCCGATGCCAAGGACACCGCAGGCCAATCTCGATATGGCGCGGGAGTATTTTGAGGAGTGGATGCCTACCGCTGAGCAGTTTTTAATTCAGGGCAATGAAGCCACTCAACGTGGGTGGAATAAGAAAGCTGCGTTTGAGCTGCATCAAGCCACTGAAAGATTGTACAATTGCCTGATGCTCGTTTGCACCGCGTACGCACCACATAACCACAATATCATCTTCCTGCGCACCCAAGCTGAACGGCTGGACCTGCGGCTGGTCGCTGCATGGCCCCGCGAACTGCGTAAGGACCGCGCCTTGTTTGAGAAGCTCAAGGACGCTTACGTCAAGGCCCGCTACTCGAAACACTACCGGATCACCGCCGAGGAACTGGCATGGCTGGGGGAACGGGTCGAAGAGTTGGGCCGCATCGTTCACACGATCTGCACCGAACGTCTGACCGCGCTGGAAGCAACTGTGCAGGGGTGATGGCCTTTGGGCCATTACCCCTGCAACCGGACAAACTTCGCGCCCTGCGCCCCGCTACAAGGCGCTACACAGGCCTCCACACCCCATCCCGCGCCTGCCTCCGTACTTGGGCTCGCCACCTTGCTGTCAGGGCTCGTCCAGCCCCTCGGTGAGCTTGCTCAGAGCCCCCGCCAGAGCGGTTTCCACCTCCCGGATGCTCACCCCAAGGCGGAAAGCGATGGCACCATGGCTGAGGCCGTCGCTGGCTGACAGAAGATAGGCTGCCCTCTCCACCATCGGCAAAGTGTCGAGCAGGGCGATCAGGCGCTGGCGCTGCCGTTCGGCCTGATCCTGGGGCTGGCCCTCGTGCTGTCGTTCGCACCCCATGGCCTATGCCCTGCCGTTGCGGTTGGGCACACCACCGTTCCGCTTCAAGGACATTTCCGCCCAGGTGAGCGAACCCAATCGCCGCGCGGTCTGGGTCCATAGGGATAGAGGGTGATGACTGGAAAAATGTTGGTCACGCTCAATCCGCAGGCCTAGGGGCAGACGCACCGAAGCGATCTCGTTCAGCGAGAAATGGCCCAACTCCGGACAACCAAAGCCAAGATCGGCCAACCCGAATAAGGTATCGCCATCCTCGCCCAGTTCGCTCGCCAGCCATGTCGCCGCGCCGCAAGGGTTGAACAGTTTGAGCAAAGGCACCGGATCAGGCGCGGGCAGATTGTCGCGCTGCGCCACCCGATGGAGGGCACCATTGACCAGCAGGGCCACGCGGATCTTTTCAGGAAGGAGGATCATGCCGCTGCCCTCCCTTCGGTGATAGAGCCCTGCTCCGGCTCAGCAGGCTTCGACTGCGGCGCCTCCCTGCCGTCCTCGCCGTCCTCGCCGTCCTTGCTCACCCTGTATTCGGCATGTTTTGCCAGCAGCCATTCGGCGGCCTTGCTGGCCTGACTGGCGGCGCGGAAGATGGCGCGGTTATCCTCCCGCAGCACTTCCAGCCATGAACCGAGGTAATCGGCATGGCGCACGGTCGGCACAATGCCCAACGCCGCACAGAGGAAGGCCGAACCCATTTCCGCGACCATTTCCTCGCGGGCATAGTCCTTGCTGCCAAAGGGATTGAGGATTTTGCGATCCAGCCGTGAGCCATGACCTGTGGCATGGCAAAGCTCATGCAGGGCGGTGCGGTAATAATTGATCTGCTCAAAGAAAGCCGGTTGCGGCGGCACCTGCACATAATCGGCGGAGGGGACATAGAAGGCTTTAGCCCCACCAATACGGAAAGGCACGCCCGACGCGGTGATGACCTCTTCGGCCAGCGGCACCATCTCACGCTCAGGCAAGGGCGCAGGATCACCAAACAACTCTTTGCCCTGCCCTTCGCCCAGCCCCTCGCATTGCGCGACATTGAAAACGGTAAAGCGCTTCAGGAAAGGAACCGACCTTGCATCCTCGCCGCTTTCCTGCGCGCGAGCCTTCTCTGCCTGCGGGGTGAAGCGGTCGGCATAGACCACCGTGACGCCCTTCTCGCCCTTGCGGACATTGCCGCCTGCTTCCAGCGCCTGCTTGAAAGTCAGCCAGCCCTGCGAAGGATAGCCTCCTTCGATCACGCTGCCCCAGAGCAACAGGACATTGACGCCTGAATAGCTTCTGCCGGTCAGCGCATTATGCGGCAGCGCAGGACACAGGCCACCCTGCCCCGCACCATCCACCGGCCCCCATGGCTGCACCCATGGAAAGCGGCCCGCCTCAAGCTGGCCGATGATCTTTGCCGTCACTTCATCGTAAAGAGAATTGCGGTTCCCGCCGCGCGGCGCTTCACCCTCGCCCGCAACGCAACCTTTGCTTGTCTGACGCATGGTATCCTCCTTGCGCCACCCCACCACATTGGCTTCCCCCGGAGCGGGGGTGGGCGGCACCAGCGCCGTTCAGGGCGGGACCACAGGGCCGGGCTGCACCTCCGGCCGCAACGCAGTGGAGGAGCCGGGCAGAAAGCCCGGCTTGCAGCCCGGACGGGCCCGCCCAAAAGGGCGCGCCGCCCACCCGCGCTCCGAGGGGAAGGCCACAAGAACGCCGCCGCGCAGCAGCGCGGCGTCAGCAGTGAGCCTTCAGAACTTTGGACAAAGGATCGTCACCTGAAAGGACGGAACGCAGAATTGCGGTCCGGGGGCGCCAAAGGCGACCTAGAGCCTGGTCATGGACGACACGAAGCGGCGGGCAGGATGGCCCAAACCATCGCCGCCTTTGCCGACCAAAGACCTTCTCTTTTCGAAGTAGATCCAGCAGAATCTGGGAAATGGCACCAGGCTGAACTCTGACATTTTCGATGTTTGACAAATTAACAGCTTAGCGCCAATCTGTCCTCCGTCCTAGGACAGCGGACAGATGAGCCCACCATGAAAAGCCAAGACATCGTTATATTGCTCAAGCTCGTAAGCCTGGAAGACCAGATCAGACAGGGCTGTCTTGATGAGCCACCCGGCTCCGACCCGTTTGCATTGCGAAACCTAGAAGGTGCCTTGGGCATCAGCAAAACAGAGATAGGCGCATCACTCCGGCGCAGCATCACTGCGACATTGGCGATTAAGCTCAAAGATCGCCCCAAAGTGAACCGCCGAAACCTGACCAAATTTGTCCAGCACGGGCTGAAATATGTGTTCCCCGCCAAACCCGGAGCACCGCAGCGCGGCGTCGCCACCGGCTTTGCCGCGCCCATGCTCAAAGGGCAGCTCGTCAGCTCCAGCGCGGATATTTATGTGTGGCCTCATGCCGAAGGAACCCTGCGAGGCTTAGCAATAACCCCCTTGTTCAAATCTGTGCCCGAGGCGGCGCTCAAAGATGAGAGGCTTTACGAATTTCTGGCGCTGATCGATGCGATCAGGCTGGGCAATCAGCGCGAGGCGAATCTTGCCCAGGACCTATTTGAAGAACGGATAAACCGTTCATGAGCGTTCAAGGCGAACTTCTCGCGATGCTGGAAACTGTTGCCGAAGCCTTGGGGGATGATCTGTGCCGGAAGATGGTGTTTGTAGGCGGGTGCTCCACCGCCGTGCTCATCACCGACGAAATCACTTTGCAGGAAGTGCGGGCGACTGACGATGTAGACCTCATCGTCGCCCTAACCGGCATGGCGCAGTGGATGCAACTCCAGGAAACCTTGGGCACGAAGGGCTTTACGGTATCGGGAGAGGACGAGGTCATTTGCAGAATGCGGCTTGGGAACCTCAAAGTCGATTTTATGCCCGACGATCCGGACATATTGGGGTTCAGTAACCGCTGGTATAAAGAAGGCATCTCTACGGCAATCAAATATGCCCTTCCGAGCGGGCGCGTCATCAAGCATCTCACATCCCCCCTTTTTCTGGCCACCAAACTGGAGGCTTATGCCGGGAGAGGTCAGAACGACCCTCTCGGAAGCCATGATTTGGAAGACATCATCAATGTGGTGGATGGCAGGGCAGAACTCTTGAGCGAAGTGCAGGCCGCGAAAGGCAATGTCCGCACCTATCTGTCAGAGCAGTTTCAGGCCCTGCTGCAACACTTTGACTTCGACAATTTCCTCCACGGAAATATCAGGGGTCCTGAAGGCCGAGTTGAGATTGTGCATGCAAGGCTAATGGCACTGGCCGAGCCGGGGTAAGCGCCCGAAGGCCAGACGTTCACGCCACCAGATCAGACCTCCCAAATCGATCTTTCATCCATAATTTATACCACAATAAATTTTGCAAGTATTTCCAATTATCGATTTTAATGGCCATTGCTCGGAGTCTTAGCGGCGATGTTTTATGCGCATTCCAGACAGGGAGAACCAGAGGCATCGTGGGAACCTCTGGAACATCATCTGACCGCAGTAGGGAGCGCTGCGGAGCGGAAGGCCATGCCGTTCGGCGGCGGCCTGCTGGCGCGAACCATGGGGCTGCTGCATGACATTGGCAAATGCTCAGCCCAATATCAGGCCTATATTCGCAGGCCCGCAGTGGAAGGCGGCCCCAAAGGCCCGGATCACAGCACCGCCGGGGCCATCCGGGCTCGCGAGATCTATGGTTTGGCGGGGCACCTGATGGGGTTTGGCATAGCCGGACACCATAGCGGACTGATGAATGGCGGCGGCCACGAAGGTTCCAGCCTGAACTCCCGACTGGAGAAAGAGGTGGAGCCTCACGATGGCTGGGAGAACTATGCCATTGGCTTGCCCTCGCCTTCAGAGTTGAAGGCGGCGTTAAAAAAGCCGCAGATCAATCAGATCGAAAAGCATTTTTCGGTGCCATTCATGGCGCGGATGCTGTTTTCCTGCCTTGTGGATGCCGATTTCCTGGAAACAGAGGCCTTCTATGCGCGCGATGCCCGGCCTGAGCGCGGCGGCCATCTTTTGCCTGAACATTTGCAGAAATTGCGCAACTTTCTGGCCGGCCATCGCGCCGACAACACCGAAGTCAACCGGTTGCGCTCGCAGATTCTGGACCATGCCAATGCCAAGGCCAGCCTTGCGCCGGGCCTGTTCACGCTGACAGTACCGACGGGGGGCGGAAAAACGCTTACCTCGCTCAGCTTCGCGATGGAGCATGCCGCACGGCATGGCTTGCGCCGGGTGATCTATGTGATCCCGTTCACCTCGATCATTGAGCAAACGGCGGCGGTGTTTCGCGAGGAGGTCGGTCTGGGCGATGCCGTGCTGGAGCATCATGCCAGTTTCGACTGGGATCAACGACGCCCGCCCAGCGATGACAAGGAAGAAGAAGGCCCGAACGGCCTTGCCAAATTGCGCCGTGACGCGGAAAATTGGGATGCCCCGATCGTGGTGACCACGGCGGTGCAGTTTTTCGAGAGCCTGTTTGCCGCGCGCACCAGCAAGGCTCGCAAGCTGCATAATCTGGCGCAAAGTGTGATCGTGCTGGACGAGGCGCAATCGATCCCGGTGCATCTGCTGCGCCCCTGCATGGCGGCGATCGAGGAATTGGCGCGCAACTATGGCGCCAGCGTGATCCTCTGCACCGCGACCCAGCCTGCCTTGCGTATTCAGGACAAAGCCTTGCCGCGGCGCAAGGACGGCGAGACGGACGGCTTGCATATCCCCGATGAACGGGAATTGGCGCCCGCCCCCTCGGCGCTCTATCAAAAACTGAAACGAGTGCAGGTGGAATGGCTGCGCGATCCGGTTGATGACGAGGTCATTGCCGGACGCTTTGCCGAGCAGGCGCAGATGCTGTGCATCGTGAACAGCCGCGCCCATGCGCAGGCCTTGTTCACACGGATGCGCAGCGAGGATCTCCCCGGAGCGGTGCAACTCACCACATTGATGTGTGCGCAGCATCGGCGTGAAGTCCTGAAAGATTTGCGCGAGGCGCTGAAAGCCGGACAGCCCGTCCGGCTTGTCTCGACCAGCCTGATCGAGGCCGGTGTGGACATCAGCTTTCCCGAAGTGTGGCGCGCAGCGGCGGGCCTGTTCAGCGTGGCGCAGGCCGCGGGACGCTGCAACCGCAGCGGAGAATTGGGCGCTCTGGGCGAAGCCTTCGGGCGCACGGTGCTGTTCGAATCCTCCCAACACAAAACCCCACCGATCCTTGAGTCCTTCTATCAACCAGCTCGCACCGTTTTGCGCAAGGATTGGGATGACCCACTTGGGCTGGAGGCCGTAAGGGAATATTACCGAGAGCTCTATTGGCAAAAGGGGGACGATGCGCTGGATGCAGCCAAGATGCTGAACGGCACCCGCTATCCCATCCTTCCCGCTCTGGCCGACACATCGCGGGCGATGGACTGGCCCTTCGCCGACATCGCAGAAGCCTTCCGCATGATCGATGATCTGATGGACCCGGTGATCATCCCTTTCGATGGCGAGGTTTCCCATGACATTGACGCGTTGCGAGATCCAAACGCGCCATTCCCTCCCGCCGGGGTGACGCGCCGCTTGCAGCGCTATGTCGTGCCGGTGCCTGCGCGGGTCCGGGCGGCGATGATCGCCCTTGGCGCGGTGCAACTGATCAAGCCGGAGGAATATGGTGATCGCTTTGCCGTGTTGGCCAATGAGAGCCTTTATGATCCGCAAGCAGGATTGCGGCTGGATGACCCGACCTGGCGCACAGCAGAAAACAACGTCATTTGATGGGCGTCAATGGATGAGAATATAAATTACTTGAACAAATCCAATTGCGCGACCACTTTGCTGTCAAACAGGGTGTAAGCGGAAGAAATTTTGGATTCCTTGCTTGATTTAGGGGCAAAAATGGCGGTTCGATTGCATGTGTGGGGTGAGCGGGCCTGCTTCACCCGCCCGGAACTCAAAGTCGAGCGTGTCAGCTATGATGTAATAACGCCTTCCGCCGCGCGGGGCATTCTGGAGGCCGTGCATTGGAAACCGGCCATTCGCTGGCATATTGACCGTATCCATGTGCTGAAACCGATCCGCTTTCAGTCCTTCCGTCGCAATGAGGTGGGCGCCAAGGCCAGCGCGGCCAATGCCACCAGTGCGATGAAACGGGGCACGACCCAGGGGCTTGGCCTGATCGTCGATGAAAATCGCCAGCAGCGCGCCACGCTGGCGCTGGTCGACGTGGCCTATGTGATCGAGGCACATTTTACCATGACTGACCGCGCCGGGCCAGAGGACAGCGCCGCCAAGCATATCTCGATGTTCAACCGCCGGGCTGAACAGGGACAATGCTTCCACCGCCCCTGCCTTGGCACGCGGGAGTTCGACGCGGAATTCGCGCTGGTGCCGGAGGGGGCGCCTTTGCCCACCTGCGATCTGGCACCCGAGAAACGCCATGCCGATTTCGGCTGGATGCTGCACGACGTAGACTTTGCCAATGGCAACACTTCGCGCTTCTATCGGGCGGTGATGGTAGATGGCGTGATTGATGTGAACGCCTGCCTGGCCGAGGGAGCCGCGCGATGACCATTCTTCAGGCGCTGGATGGCTATTACCACCGCCTTGCCCAGCGCGGCGAGGTGACCGCGCCGGGGTGGAGCCCGGAAAAGTTTGGCTGGTGCATTGTTCTGGATGCCGATGGTGCGCCAGTCGACGTTTATGACCTGCACGACACTTCCGGGAAAAAACCCAAGCCGAAGCTCTATTCCGTTCCGGCTGCGGTAAAACGGACCGTTGGTATTTCTGCCAACTTTTTGTGGGACAAAACAGCCTATGTGTTGGGCCGCACAGCGGGGGAAGGCAAGCGGACGGCCCAAGAGCATGCAGCCTTTGTCGACATGCATATCGAACGTCTGGCAGGGCAAAAGGATGCGGGGCTGAAGGCCTTGCTCAGCTTCTTGCAGAACTGGCAACCTGAACGTTTCGACGAAGCGCCATTCCGGCCCGAAATGCTTGATGCCAACATCCTGTTCCGGCTGGAAGGCGAACGCGGTTTTATCCATGAGCGTGCTGCCGCCCGCGCTCTGGTTGAAGCGGCCAAAGATGGGGCCAAGGCCGAAGGCATCTCATGCCTGGTTACGGGAAAGCAAGCCCTGCTCGCCCGCCTGCACCCCACCATCAAGGGGGTGGAGGGCGCGCAATCATCAGGGGCAGCGTTGGTATCGTTCAACCTTGATGCCTTCACCTCACTGGGAAAGGATCAGGGGGCCAATGCCCCAACCAGCGAGATTGCCGCTTTCCGTTATGGAACCGCCCTGAACCATATGCTCACGCGCGATGGGCCAAACAGGGTGAGGCGCCCTATCGGCGATGCCACGGTGGTATTCTGGGCGGATGCCAGCAATGCCGAAGCGGCAGAAGATGCGGAAGATCTGTTTGGCGATGCGCTGGACCCGCCCACCGATGCCGAAGAGGCGGGCAAGATCGGCTCCTTGCTTGATGCGCTGGCGCAAGGTCGCCCACTGGAGAAATTGCGCCCCAGGTTCACACCGGGCACGCGCTTTCATGTGCTGGGCCTCTCGCCCAATGCCGCGCGGCTTTCGGTGCGGTTCTGGCTGGCCGATGATTTCGAGGTCTTCGCCCGCCATCTGGGCGATCACTATCGGGATATGCACATCGAGCCGCGCCCGCGTGGCTGGTCAGGCGCGCCGAGCGTCAACTGGCTGCTGATGAAAACCACGGCGCTCGGCGAGAAATTCGAGAATATCCCGCCGTTGCTGGCTGGCGAGGTGATGCGCTCGGTTCTGACCGGCGCGCGCTATCCGCAAAGCTGGCTAGCAGCGGCCATCATCCGTTTGCGCGCGGGCGATGATCCGCTGTCCGGTTGGCACGTATCTGTCATCCGTGCGGTGCTAACCCGTGATCATCGCAAAAAATTCCAGAAGGAGGACGTGCCTGTGAGTCTGGCGCCTGACGAACCGAACAAGGCCTATCAACTGGGGCGGCTGTTTGCTGTACTGGAAAACGCGCAGCGCTTGGCCCTGGGCAAGATCAATGCCACCATCCGTGACCGCTATTTCGGGGCAGCTTCAGCCACGCCCGCCAGCGTTTTTCCCTTGCTGCTGCGCGGGGCGCAAAATCACCTCGCCCGCTTGCGCAAGGACGGCAAGGACAAATGGATCGAGCGTGAGATCGAGGACATCCTCGACAGGTTGACACTCGATTTGCCGCGCTCGCTGCCGCTGGCCGAGCAGGGGCGTTTTGCGGTCGGCTATTACCACCAGCGCAAGGAACAATTCAAAGGCCGTCCCGAAGAGGCTGGCCACGATGATAATGGTGCAGAAGGGGACGATTGATGAGCACGCCTGTAACCAACCGCTATGAATTCGTCCTGTTTTTCGATGTGACGAACGGCAACCCCAACGGCGATCCTGATGCGGGCAACATGCCCCGCCTCGACCCCGAAACCAATCAGGGGCTGGTGTCGGATGTGGCCATGAAGCGCAAGGTGCGTAATTATGTCGCTTTTGCCTCCGACAATCGCATTTATATGTCCGAGGGCGCGACGCTCAATTTGCAGCATGACGAGGCGTGGAAAGCTGTCATGCCCGGTGTAAGCAAGGCCGAAGAGAAGAAAAAGCTGCCCAAGGACGAGGCCAAGGCCCGCGAGCTGACGGCATGGATGTGCGCCAATTTCTGGGACATCCGCACTTTTGGCGCGGTGATGTCGACCGGGGTCAATGCCGGGCAGGTGCGCGGCCCAGTGCAGTTTTCGTTTGCCCGTTCGGTAGAGCCAATCCTGCCGTTGGAAATCTCGATCACCCGCATGGCCGCCACCACCGAAAAGGATGCCGAGGATAAGGGCGGCCGCACCATGGGGCGCAAGCATATCGTGCCCTACGGTCTCTACCGCGCGCATGGCTATGTGTCGGCCCCGCTGGCCTCGCATGCCACCAAGGGCACCGGCTTTTCCGAGGATGACCTCGAACTGCTGTGGCAAGCGCTGGAGCAGATGTTTGATCATGACCGCTCGGCAGCGCGTGGAGAAATGGCCACGCGCAAGCTGATCCTGTTCCGCCACGAAAGCGCGCTGGGCAATGCGCGGGCGCAAAGCCTGTTTGATCGGGTGACGGTGCAGCGGGTCTATCAGGGCGCGCCCTACGAGATCGGCAGCGAGGGCACCGGCAATCTGCCCCCTGCCCGCCAATGGCAGGACTACCAGGTCTTGATCGACCGCGGCGGCCTGACGGGTGGGGTGGAGATCATCGAGCGGTAAGAGAAGTTGGCTTCGGGGTTAGCGCCCGAAGCCCCTCTATTTTCACCCCAAAGGTAAAGGGAGTTTCAATCCACGCCTAAAGCATAGGCGACAGCTATAAGGGTTCCCACTCGACGCTGAGGGCGAAGTTTCCAACCGAAATTTTCAACTTCCAACCGCGCTTTCGCATTTCGCTGATCCATGCCTTGAAAACCAGCCCAATAGTTATAGGGAGAAGCCTGATTTGTCAATGCACACTCCCGACCCTGCTGCCGAGGACGGGCTCGTCCCGCTCTCGGCCTTGCAGCATTATCTGTTCTGCCCTCGCCAATGCGCGCTCATTCATGTCGAGCAGGTGTGGGCAGAAGATGGTGCCACCGCCGAGGGGCGCATCATGCATGACCGCGTAGACAACGGCCCGCCCGACAGGCGTGCAGGGGTTCGCACGGTGCGCGGCATGGCGATCCGGTCGATGGCCTTGGGCGTGGCGGGCAAGGCTGATGCGGTGGAGTTTCATGGCAAGGGCGCCGATGCCGTGCCCTATCCAGTGGAATACAAGCGCGGACGCCCCAAGGCCCACAGGGCGGACGAGGTGCAGCTCTGTGCGCAGGCGATATGTCTGGAAGAGATGTTCGGCGTTTCCGTGCCTGAGGGTGCGCTGTTTTATGGCGAAACACGCCGCCGGTTTGTTGTCGATTTCGATGCGGAATTGCGCAGCCTGACCGCCGGAACTGCTCAATCCGCGCGTGCGATGATTGCCGCGGCGATTACCCCCTCGCCCCACTACCAGCTCTCATGCAAACATTGTTCACTGCAAGATCTGTGCGTGCCGCGCTCGCTTGAAAAGCCGCCCTCAGTGTCGGCCTGGTTGGCGCGCCAGCTCAACGCCAGCCTGGGGCAGGATTAGCCTATGCGCAAATTGCTCAACACCATCTATGTCACCAGCGAGGATGCCTGGCTGCGCAAGGATCGCGAAAATCTGGTGATCGAGGTTCAGGGCGTGGAGCGCGGCCGAGTGCCGCTCCACATGATGGAAGGCCTTGTGTGTTTCAGCAGGGCGGGCGCATCGCCATCGGTGATGGCGGCCTGTGCGGAAGCCGGGATTGGTCTGTCCTTTCTTACGCCGAATGGGCGGTTTCAGGCGCGGGTCGAGGGGCAGCGCAGCGGCAATGTTCTGCTGCGGCGCACGCAATATCGCGTGGCCGATGATGCCGCGCGGGTCTTGCCGGTGGTGCGGGGCATCGTCGCCGGCAAGGCGGCCAATCAGCGCACGGTTGTGATGCGGGCACTGCGCGACCATGCGGTGAAAATGCCTGAAGAGGCGCGGGACGCGCTGCTAGCGGTCGAACGCCAATTATCCCATGCCGCCCGCCGCACTCTGGCGGCCAGCGATGTGGCCGAGTTACGCGGGATCGAGGGCGATTGCGCAAGGCTCTACTTCTCAGTGTTCAATCACCTGATTCGGCACGATGATGCAGCCTTCGCCTTTGTCGGGCGTTCGCGCCGCCCGCCGCTTGATCGGGTCAATGCGCTGCTGTCGTTTCTGTATGCCATACTCGGGCATGATTGTCGCTCGGCCCTGGAGGCGGTGGGCCTCGATCCGCAGGTCGGCCTATTGCATGCTGATCGACCGGGCCGGGCCAGTCTGGCGCTCGATCTGATGGAGGAAATGCGCCCGGTGTTGGCCGATCGGCTGGCGCTCAGCCTGATCAATCGAAGGCAGATTGCCGCCAGTGACTTCCTTGTCGAGGATGGCGGCGCGGTGCGGATGAGCGACGATGCCCGCAAGGCGATGCTGGTTGCCTGGCAGGAACGCAAGAAAGAGGAACTGCGCCATCCTTTCCTTGGCGAGGCCCTGTCGCTGGGGCTGGTGGTGCATATACAGGCGCAATTACTGGCGCGCCATTTGCGCGGGGATCTCGACGGATACCCGCCCTTCATTTGGAAATAAGCGATGTTAGTTCTGGTGACATATGATGTGAATACGCAGGATGCCGAGGGGCGACGGCGCTTGCGTCGTGTGGCCAAGGCCTGTCAGGACTTTGGCCAGAGAGTGCAGAATTCGGTGTTTGAGTGTGAGGTCGATCCGGCGCGTTGGGCGATGCTGCGGGCAAGTCTCATCGCGGAAATCGATGCCCGGAAAGACAGTTTGCGGTTTTATCAGCTTGGCGCCTCGGGTAAACGGCGGGTCGAGCATGTGGGGGCAAAGCCTGCCTTGGATCTTGAAGGCCCGCTGGTGTTCTGACCGGGCAGACCATGCGCGAACCCCAAGCTGTGGGCAAAATGCCGGGAGGATCGCGCGAAAATAAGTTACTTCTTATCAATATCTTGACTTGTTTAATTGGATGATTGCTGTGGCGAGGCGTGGCAAAAGCCGTGCTTCGCGCGAAGCGGCTATATTCTCCTTCTTTCTCATCGTGTAACAGCAACCCTGTCGCCCCTCACGCAGGGGCGTGGATCGAAACCGCCACGGTCCATTTGCAAATCGTGGAGATAGTCAGTCGCCCCTCACGCAGGGGCGTGGATCGAAACGAGAGCGGGATGCTTGGAGCGCGGCAACAGTGGGAAGTCGCCCCTCACGCAGGGGCGTGGATCGAAACCATGGTATTCGGGGCCTATGACCGCGCAATTCCCGTCGCCCCTCACGCAGGGGCGTGGATCGAAACCCACATAGCGCTCTTGCAGTTCCACGACGATCTGGCGTCGCCCCTCACGCAGGGGCGTGGATCGAAACATTCTTGGAGCCAGTGCCCTCCATCAGCCCAAGGGTCGCCCCTCACGCAGGGGCGTGGATCGAAACGCTTATGCGTCCGCATGATGTCGATTGTTTGTTGTCGCCCCTCACGCAGGGGCGTGGATCGAAACATATTTGACAGCCCTGCCGCCTGCATGATGGCTAGTCGCCCCTCACGCAGGGGCGTGGATCGAAACCCGTTCAAGATGATGGATTTTTCGAAGGTGTGATGTCGCCCCTCACGCAGGGGCGTGGATCGAAACATCTCTTCGTCGCGCTGCCATTTGGCCAACAGTCGCCCCTCACGCAGGGGCGTGGATCGAAACATTGATCCTGCGCGCCCGCGCGGCTCAGGCCACGCGTCGCCCCTCACGCAGGGGCGTGGATCGAAACGCCACCCCCGCTGCAATTAGGGCTTGGGCGTCCGCGTCGCCCCTCACGCAGGGGCGTGGATCGAAACCTTGGCCGCGTGGCGCAGTACCCGGATGGCACCTGTCGCCCCTCACGCAGGGGCGTGGATCGAAACATGGATGATCCTCGGTCGGCACGATGGACAGGTGGTCGCCCCTCACGCAGGGGCGTGGATCGAAACAATGCCTCGCCGCAGCGGTCCTCCATCCAGCTGCGGTCGCCCCTCACGCAGGGGCGTGGATCGAAACATAGTCGGCATGAAGCGGTGCTAGGCGCAGCAGGGGTCGCCCCTCACGCAGGGGCGTGGATCGAAACCATGAGATAAGCCCGCAGCGGCTCTCCATTCGCCGTCGCCCCTCACGCAGGGGCGTGGATCGAAACTGCTCTGCGCCATGCTGGTCGCTAGCAAGCGCTCGTCGCCCCTCACGCAGGGGCGTGGATCGAAACAAGCCCTGCCTGATTGATGATCGCCCGCGCTCTGGTCGCCCCTCACGCAGGGGCGTGGATCGAAACTCCGATGGTAAGGGAGGGGCCGCGCGCGACGCGGGTCGCCCCTCACGCAGGGGCGTGGATCGAAACACAAAATGGCGGAAAATGTGGTCGGGGAGACAAGGTCGCCCCTCACGCAGGGGCGTGGATCGAAACCATTCGCGCGCGCTCTTCTGCGCTGATCGCGGGCCGTCGCCCCTCACGCAGGGGCGTGGATCGAAACATGATACTTGCCGATCCGCACCGGCTGTCCATAGGTCGCCCCTCACGCAGGGGCGTGGATCGAAACAGGATCAAAGCGAACCGTCACACGCTGGCCAAGAAGTCGCCCCTCACGCAGGGGCGTGGATCGAAACTTGCACGACCAGACCGGCAACCGGCGCTATTGGAGTCGCCCCTCACGCAGGGGCGTGGATCGAAACCACGCATTACGAGGATGGCCGCCCGGTCAAGATGGTCGCCCCTCACGCAGGGGCGTGGATCGAAACACCAAAACGTCGTATCGCTTAGCGCGTATACAAGTCGTCGCCCCTCACGCAGGGGCGTGGATCGAAACGCGGCAATGGCGGTGGCAAGCTGCGCTGCGGTGGTGTCGCCCCTCACGCAGGGGCGTGGATCGAAACATGGGCTGCAGGCTGACAACGCAACGCTGGTTCAGGTCGCCCCTCACGCAGGGGCGTGGATCGAAACCATCAGCGCTTGGTCATGGCGGCATCGTTGTTGGGTCGCCCCTCACGCAGGTGCGTGGATCGAAACAGCACAGTGGCGAACCAGAAGCCGCCAAAGCCGGTGTCGCCCCTCACGCAGGGGCGTGGATCGAAACTCCCATCATCGGCGCTAAGGGATCTGCGCCGCGAGTCGCCCCTCACGCAGGGGCGTGGATCGAAACATGGCATCGACCTCACAAGCAAGAGGATCAGGCGGTCGCCCCTCACGCAGGGGCGTGGATCGAAACTCCGATGCCCAATCCCGCGCGGGTGTCGGTTGTGGTCGCCCCTCACGCAGGGGCGTGGATCGAAACCGCGTAGCCTACGCATTGCCCCGGATGACCCGCATGTCGCCCCTCACGCAGGGGCGTGGATCGAAACTACAACATGCCCGATGAAGTGGAGGACGACGAATGTCGCCCCTCACGCAGGGGCGTGGATCGAAACACGCCAAATGCTGGCAGTCGAATATCTCATGCGGCGTCGCCCCTCACGCAGGGGCGTGGATCGAAACTGCGCGGCTCCCTGCAATCAGCGTGGGCTTGTTGTCGCCCCTCACGCAGGGGCGTGGATCGAAACAGCGCCACCGATCTGCGTAACGAATACGCGATCCAGTCGCCCCTCACGCAGGGGCGTGGATCGAAACAAGAAGGAATCGGTGCTGCTGATCCCCGGCACGTGTCGCCCCTCACGCAGGGGCGTGGATCGAAACCTCGCGGGTCATGCCCTGAGCGATGTCGAGCGCAGGTCGCCCCTCACGCAGGGGCGTGGATCGAAACATGCATCTGCCAGACCGGACATTGTGTTATATGGCGTCGCCCCTCACGCAGGGGCGTGGATCGAAACCATCATCGGCTGCGATCTTTACGGCCAAAACTTCGTCGCCCCTCACGCAGGGGCGTGGATCGAAACAGAGCCGCCGCCCGCAGCGCCGCCTGCGATGGCTTGTCGCCCCTCACGCAGGGGCGTGGATCGAAACGCTGGGAGTCGGTGATGTGTCCCGCAGCGTGGCAGTCGCCCCTCACGCAGGGGCGTGGATCGAAACAGGAAACGGATGCGGCAGCGACATACTACCTCGCGTCGCCCCTCACGCAGGGGCGTGGATCGAAACTGGCGCACAATTGCACCGTCTATGTGAACGAGAGGTCGCCCCTCACGCAGGGGCGTGGATCGAAACGCGCTCGTCCAGCCCTTGCGAGCCGAATACCGATGTCGCCCCTCACGCAGGGGCGTGGATCGAAACTACCGCGAGAGCCGCAGGCGCCGCGCGGGCCGCGGTCGCCCCTCACGCAGGGGCGTGGATCGAAACCTCGCTGATTGCGATACCTCGACCAGCTGGACCGTCGCCCCTCACGCAGGGGCGTGGATCGAAACCAGTTAAAGCTCGTGACTACGCCGGGGCGCAACTGTCGCCCCTCACGCAGGGGCGTGGATCGAAACACGGCTGACCAGCTCAGGGCGATGCCCGGCCTCGTCGCCCCTCACGCAGGGGCGTGGATCGAAACCTCCATTTCGAAGGGAGGTGATCAAGCTGTTGCAGTCGCCCCTCACGCAGGGGCGTGGATCGAAACTGGATCGCGATCAGCGTGGCGGTGGCCTGATCGGGTCGCCCCTCACGCAGGGGCGTGGATCGAAACCATATAGACCATGGCGCTTTCGCCGGTCTGGAAAGTCGCCCCTCACGCAGGGGCGTGGATCGAAACGACGTGTTTGTCACGCCGCCCGATGGCGGCAAGCGTCGCCCCTCACGCAGGGGCGTGGATCGAAACCCTTGAGAGGGATGCATTTCCCATGTTGGGCGCCGTAGCCCCTCACGCAGGGGCGTGGATCGAAACACATAGGACAGGATCGGTATCGTGGCCTTGCCGCCCGTCGCACCTCAAGCAGGGCGTGGATCGCCAAAACAGGACGTTCATCAGCGCGGATGGGAAGAACCGCCTTTGGTCGGGTGCTTCCGGTTTGCCGTCATGGAATTGCCCGCCCTCAAAGTTGCCATTCAAGCAACAAGGTTGTGCCGTCCGAAGCCGACGTACATTCACGTTTCGCAATTATCGCTATCAAAATACCTCTAGGTCAGTTAGTTGAACGCTCAAGCGAGGGAATGTTGATGAGCGAAGTTATCTCGGCCGATGCGCTCGGCCGGCTGCGTGCGGCCAAAGCTTTGATGCAAAAGGACACCGCAATTCGCGATATTCTTGAATCACGTGACAGTGTGATTGACCGTTATGGCCCACAATTCAGGCCAGGCGCAATTGAGCATGTAGAGGAAGAGGTACTGCGCTCTTTTCTGCTTATCGAGAACAACAAGCATTGGTCCGGCCTTTTCCGCCAAAGTAACCGGATTTGCGCCAATATGGCCATGACGCGCTCTGCGCTGAGTGAACTGGTTGATGAGACGCGCCCAATCGAGGAGCGAACTCGGGCAGCGACTGAGGTCAAAGGCCTCGGTAAGGGCATCATAACCGCGATCCTGATCGTGGCCTACCCTGACAGATATGGGGTGTGGAACAACACTTCAGAAAGCGGGCTTGTTAATCTTGGCCTGCTTCCGGAGTGGCCTCGCGGAGCCAGTTTTGGTGTACGTTATGCCGCCATCAACGCCGTGCTTACCACACTGGCTAGAGAGCTGGAAATCGACCTTTGGACGCTTGATACCATTTGGTGGTATCTCTCGAACAATGAGGATGCCGATGCCAGCTACGAGGAATCCGTACCAATCACGGAAATTCGCACCACCCGGGCAGCTACCCGGTTTGCGATAGAGCGGCATCTTCAAGACTATTTATTCGATAATTGGTCTAAACTTGATTTAGCCAAGGACTGGGAGCTCTTTGATCGCGGTGAAGAACCAGACGCAGGCTACGAGTTTGTGACGCCCATTGGCAGAATAGACCTCCTTGCCCGGCATAGGCGGGAACCACGTTGGCTGGTGATTGAACTCAAGCGCGATAAGTCGTCTGACGCTGTTGTTGGCCAAATCCTGCGCTACATAGGCTGGATTAAAGCTCATCTCGCCAAGCCCGGCGAAGGCGTAGAGGGCTTGGTTATTGCCGCCCACGGTGACGACAAGCTTCATTATGCGCTGAGTACCTTGCCGTCAGTGTCATTCAAAAGCTACGAAGTCGAATTCCGCCTCAATGAAGGGCCATCTTTTGAGCGGTTTGCACGTCCATAGCTTATTGGCATGGCGCCACGAAGCTGCCACACAGCAAAAACTTTCGAGTATAGGCTGATGGATTTTTCAACAAAGACCGATCGCCAAATTGATCAATGGATTGCGAATCATGAGACTAGCCAGGCAACTGATGCGCCACTCTATAAAACTTTGCTTATAGAACGTGTCGGGCGCGCGCAATTAAAGCAAAAAATGAGCTTCGATCTTTCTCTCGAACATTTGAAAATCGCGGCGATTGAACAACGTTGCACGACCTACGGCGCGCTTGCTGCAGCTAGCGGTGTCGAATGGTCGAAGGCACGACACCAGATGAATGGTGTCAACGGGCATCTCGATCGACTTCTCGATCTTTGTCACGTGAAGGGTTTGCCGCTGCTAACAGCGATCTGCGTTAATCAAGGCGGGATTTTGGATGGTGAGCTCGGCGAGGACGCGCTGGCAGGATTTGCCAATGGAGCAAGGCGGCTTGGTATTGCTGTCGGAGATCCTCTAAGCTTCCATCATACCTGTCGTGATGCGTGTTGGGTCTGGGGGCGAACAGCCACAAATAGTTAGCGCCGAAGCCTGCCGTTCTCCACTCTTCGAACTGTCGGCCGAGTCGCCGGCGCGTGTCGTCAGCCGTTTGGTAGAATCCGAATGACCGCTGTTCCCCGAAATGGACGTTCGTTCCAGCACAAACGAACGTCGTGATCTGGTCGCGACCTGCCGGTTACCGGACAGTCCGGAACTGAGGATCCGAACCTGGTGCCTGAATGGCGACAAAGGGTCGGACCCGGAAGCGGACACCAACGCATCCGAGTGTCCGCTATTCCATTTGTGCGGCTGTAACCTGCCGTTCCGGACCTTCCACCAGCATGGGCATTCAGGGGACAAGTTTGCCGCTGGTGAACGAAGGGCAGCTCGGGCCAATCCAGGCCCCGGAGGAGACTTACCGATTCGTCCGCACAAGCCGACGATATAAACTTTTACCCCTTCTCCGAGGAATCAGGATGCGACTCATGAATCATACCACCTAACAAAACCTACCTATAAAAGTTCGCATTCCCCGGACACGAACCCAACGTCCTTTTCTCTAAGGGGGTATAAATGAGGGTATGTCAGACTTTCAATTGCATAAATTATACATTTTTATAGATAGTTAAGCCTATCTATTCGAGTGTGTCATCGCCACCATTCCCCAAATCGTTGAAGGCAGATGGCTGCTGTCCTGAAGTGGGATATCAGAGCCGTTGGTGCGCCGATCATCCGTCGGGCTCAGACCGATCGGGACGCCTTGTGCAGAGCAGGGTGCATGACGGCGGGCCAAAGACCGGGCGCTATTCTGCCTTCGAAATCAATCCACAAACCGGCAACCGCATCAAATCCATGAAACCATGCGCCCGGACACTGTCATTCTGCGCTCCATAAGGCTAAAGCATCAGGGCAGGTCTAGCATATTTTTAGTTGTACGGACTTTCCTGCAATTTATAGTAAAGTTTTACGGGGCGGCACATCGACCTTTATGATTGCGCAGAGATTCGCAGTCGGTCGATAATATTGGGTTTCACGGGATGACTATCAGCACGGTTCGATTCAAAAAATTTGCACTTTCCATGGCTCTGGTGATGGGCGGCACCAGCCTGATGGCGCAGGAGGTTGATCGCAGCGGCAATCGCATGGGCATGCCCGAGGTGGCGGCAGCGCCCCGGCCGGTCGATCCCCGCGCCTCCGGCCGCTTTGTCGCCGGCAATTTTCAGCGCTGGTACGCAGCGCATGGCAAGCCCAGCATTCTGGTGTTCTGGAACCGCGAATTGGGCGAAGACAGCGTTTCGCGCTATTCATTGCAGACCAGTTCGAGCGGATCGCGGTCCGGCGACAGTCAGAATTTCTCTTATGAAACCAACACCGAAGTCGGCGTTAAACGCCAGTCGGGCGGGCTGGCCACCGATCTGACCGGAGTGCCGATGCAAAGGGTCGAAGGCGCGTTCATGAGCGAGTTTCTGCATGCAGGCGGGCGGTTGCTGGACCGTAATGCCCTGATGCGCTCGCTCAGCACCAAGGTTTCGGCCCAGACGCGCGACGATGTGCAATATCTTGAAACGCTGGCCCTTAAACAGGGCGTGACCTATCTGGTCGAAATCGTGCCGAACGAAACTGACAATGGCACAACCGATCTGGCCATGTCGGTCAAGATCAAGCATTTGCCCAGCTCGGCCTTGGTCGCGCAATTCGTTTCGAGCGCCACGCCGCCGTCCGGACCCACAAGGTATGAGGCGCGCGGCAACCGCTATGTGGCGGTGCAGGATCAGAATATCACGCCCGAAGGCATCGGCCGCCAACTGGCCGGCGATGTGATGCGCGAACTGGCGCGCTGACGCAAAAAGGGGAGCGGGCGCATCGGCTCCCGCTCCCCTTTTTCATTGAGCCAGTCGATCAGCGAGCCTGACGGATCTCGACATAATACTGGCGCGAGGTCATGTTGGTCGAAACGGTCTTGTACACGGTCACACCCTGCGGCGGCAGGTTGACCCGGCTCCACGACTGCGCCGCATCGCTGGGCGCGCCCGAGGCGTCATACCAACTCGAACGAACCTCCAGCATCAACGGCACATCGACCTTGTTGCGGATTTCGACTGAAAGGCGCGAAAAACCTGTTTCCGAGGGCGAGACAGTGACATTCTCAATGTCCAGCGCGGACGCCACCTTGGTGCCCGAACGGTTCTTGTAATGGGCCAGCGTGGGATCGACCACCCGCACCGAATTGAGCGCGGGACGGATCTGATTCTGATTATCGATGCGGACGCCGCCTTCGGTGCCTTCGTTGCAACCCGAAAGCGTCGCCATCAGGGCCAAAGCCAGCCCGCCCTTCACAAACATTTTCATCGGCCTTGCTCCTAGTTTAACCCATTGCTTTATTGTGTAAAACCCTATCGGGAACGCACCAGCGCCATTTTGCCGTTCTTGCCCGAAGGTTCGAGAGCGAGTTCCTTTTCCACGCCCGCCGGTGTGCCGTCAGGATTGCGGAATTGCGCCACCAGTTTGGCCCCGGCGGCCTTTTTCGAATTAAGCGTCAGAATATGGATGCCATCAGGCAGCGAGCTCCACGTGCGCGTATCGGCCGTGGGCTTGGCATTGGCCGCGATCAGCGCGATCACGCCGCCCACCGCCCCCATGCCCACGCCGACATCGCCCGCTATCCGCCCAACGCTGGAATCATGCAGGATCGTGTTGCTCTGCGCCACGCTGCTGACCGTCAGCGCGATATCCGCCCCCTTCAACAGCGTCGAGCCGACAGCATTGCTGGTGTTGACGAATTCGACCTTGCCGTTGAGGATCTTGTCAATCTGGCGCGCGCCGCGTGTGTTGGCCTGCCAATAGACGTCCTCCATCGGATAGAAGGGCGCTTCGCCCCCCGCGCCCATCAGCACCGCGCTGCTTTCGGTAAAACCCTTGCCCCGCTTGTAAACAAAATAGGCATGGGCCGCGCCATCGCCCAGCTTGCGCGGGGCCGATCCGGTTTCGGCAATGATCAGCGTATCGTCATCCTTGCCGATGCCGGGGAAGCCCGAACGCAGCTTGGCCAGTCGCTCCAGCGTTTCATCGCGCAACGCATAATCGTGGTTGAGATGCGATGCCCATGCCTCAAGAAACAGCATGATGGCGAAATCGCACTGAAACTGTTCTTCCTCGGCAAAGGCGTCCTGCATCTGCCCCTGACGGAAGGCGGCGCGCGCATTTTCATAATCGCCCGCGCGCAGATACAGCAGGCCGCGGTAGTAATAGACCATGACCCGTTCGTAGGGCTCGCCCTTGAACGGTTTCACCGATTCCGAATACCACAGGCTGCGCGCCTTTTGGGCCGCCGCATTGTTGTTATAGACCGATTCAATGCGCAAAATCGCATCGTCGAGCATAACCCGCGAACGGTCGATGTCGCCCTGCCAGAAAGACCGGGCGCCCACCTCCATCTCGTTGAGCACGCGGTTGCGCTCGCCCTCTTTGTCGATGCGCGCTTCATACATCTCGGCATTGCCCGAGGGCGGGACAACGCCCAGCCCCTGAGCCGCAGCAAACGAGGGAGCCAGCAGCAGCAAGGCCCCTGCTCCCATCGCTTTTTTCAGGCCGAGATGTCGTCCGCTCCGCCGATCAGCGGTAAACGACACCACCATCGCCAGCCTCTTTCTTGAATTCGAAAATATTCGACCAGATGATGTTCGAATATTCCATATCCACCATGCGGAACATGATCTGGGTATAGCGCGAACGCTGCCCATTGGCGGTGTTGACCGCATCGCGCGTGCTGATGCGCCCGGTCAGGGCATAGTCGACACCGGCCACGGCGGCGGTCTGCCCCGTGGTGCCCTTGTCGACCAGCCCCTTGCGCTTCATGTCGCGCTCGGCCTGGATGTCTTCCAGATCCTCGCGGCTGATGAACATCACCCGGCCCTGCGCCGCCCGGTTCAGACCGACAAGGATCCGATCGGTGATCAGCGCCTTGTCGATGATTTCCGAACTCTGGTTCTTGAAGCTGCTCGGATCGACCAGTACGCGCGGCGGTGTCTTGGCGTTGAGCAGCGCGGGAACCGTCAGCAGGTCGCGCACCATCTGGTCGGCCATCGCGATGATGTCCTGCGATTCGGTGCCCACGCCCCGCACATCGCCCGAGGAATCGGTGGGGCGATAGACACTTGCCGGCGGCTTGGGCGCGGCCAGCGCCACGCCCGGCACGGACAGCAGACCGCAGGACAGGGCGAAAGTCGCGATACGACCAGATTTTGTGATTGCCATCATGATGCTCCGATTATTCCCGATTACTTCTTCTGGGCGTGCTGAAGCGCGCTCTGGTAACGGTCCTTCAGCTCGGGGTAAATCGAATAGGTCGCATCGAGGATCTTGTTATACTCGGCGTGAGTCGAATATTTGGCATAGACAAAGACCAGCATCGCATCGCCATTGTCAAACGACAGGTCCGAGCTGCTCTTGAGAAAAGCTTCGCCGCCGATCGACTTGAGCGCGATGGCGCGACCGGCCGAATTGCCCAGCGATTTGCCCAAAAAGCCGCCGACAAAAGGCACCTGGCTGAGCGCCTGCTGGCCCGCATACTGGCCTGCCGCGCTGCCGATGGCGCCGCCCGCGCCCACCTTCATCGCCTTCGTCACCCATTCCGCCGTCACCCCGTCCGAGGTGAAGGGCGACATATACTTGCCCGAATTGCCATCAATCGGCGAAGGCGCGACAAGCGTGTCGGCAGCGGGCAGCTTGGGCGCGCCAAGCGAACCGAGCAGACCGGCCTGGGCCGGCTGCGAGGCGACGGTGAGCGAACCGGCAACAGCCAGCCCGGCAATAGCAAATGCCTTGAGAATAATACGCATGGAACCCCCTTAACCATTCGAAGGCGCATATTCGGCGCCGCACATGCCCCCGTGCGGTGGATCGCAGATATGACCTTGGCGTTCAGCTAAGGATAATTCTTGACCGCGTCTAGGTAAAATAGATGTATAACCGTATAGTTTATCCACGAAAGCGGCGCGAATTTCGTCACACAACGGCACATAGAAAAATAACTTGTTTATTTACATGAATTTACCAATGCACTTTATCAATCACCCAAAGATAACCACAAGCGCTGATTTCCGTCATCCTTATACATCTAAACCAAATGGCCAATTGCCCAATTCGGATATCAGTCAATCCAACCAAAATCCGGCGACCGTAAAAGTATCCCAATAGGTCTGATCTTGCCGTCATTGCGAAAATCATGAAAACATTCACGATTCCTTTACAGACAAACGCGCCGAAAGCATGGGCGGGCAAGCAACGCGCCCGCACCGCAGACATGGAAAGGGGCGCCCTTCCCATCGGAAAAGCGCCCCTTTCGGCCAATGGCCCCCGCCCCACCCCAGTGTGACGGCGAAGGACCAAACCGCTTATTCGATAAACGGCTCCACCGCGCGCATGTGGCCGCGCAGGAAAGCGTCCGCCACATGGCGCAGCGGGGCAATATCAACATCGCTCTGCCCCCCGGCGACCAGCGCGGCAAAACGGGCATAGAGTTCGGGATATTCCCTGTCCTCATCCTCGCGGACGCCTTCGGGCAGGGTCAGCACCGATCCGCCCTTGGCCAGCTTCAACTCGCCATCGTCGGTCTGGATGATGATGTCCCAGCTCTGCGGACCGGTCTGGCGGAAATCCAGATCCATGTGGATCGGCGTGCCCGCGCTGTCGGTAAAGCTCAGATCGGCCGCAATCGGCGCCTGACAGTTCGAGGGCATCTCCAGCGTGGCCTCGGTCAGAAAGAAAGGACGCGGCAGGATATGCGTGGCGATGGAGAGAGCATTGATGCCCGGATCGAACACGCCCAATCCGCCCGCCTGCCAGATCCACGCCTGCCCCGGATGCCAGACGCGGACATCCTCGCGCCAGATGATCCGAACGTCGCGAATGCTGCGCCCGGCCAGCCATGCCCGCGCGGGTTCCACCCCAGCGGCATAGCGCGAATGCCATGAGGCAAACAGCGTCACCCCCGCCTCATCGGCCATGGCACGCAAGGATTCCACCTCGGCCAAAGTCGCGCCGGGCGGCTTTTCGAGGAACACATGCAGCTTGTGCTGCAAAGCCTTGACCGCCAAGCCGTATCGCACCTGCGGCGGGGTGCAGAGGGCCACCGCATCGACCGTAATGCCCGATGCCAACAGATCATCCAGATCGGCAAACCACGGCACCGACAATTCCGGGTCATGGCGGCTGACCGTAGCGACCAGTTCATAGGCCGGATTGGCGGCAATGGCGGGCAAATGCTGATCGCGGGCGATCTTGCCCACGCCGATGACGGCGATGCGGATGGCCATGGCTCAGAGCACCTTTACCGAGACAGTTTCCGCCGCCGCGATGGCAAGGCGGTTGCGCAGCGGCAAGGTAAAGGGCGCAGCGCTGATTTCAAACTCGTCGCCGGGGTTGGTGCGCACTTCGTCCGAGAAGGACAGCGTGGCTGTGCCGAAGAAATGCACATGCACATCGCCCGCGCGGCGGAACAGGCCATATTTGAAATGGTGCTGCTCCAAATTGCCGATGCTGTGCGACATATTCGCCTCGCCCGACAGGAAGGGCTTTTCCCAAAGCACTTCGCCATCGCGCAGGATGCGGCTGGTCCCGCGAATGTCCTCCGGCACTTCGCCGATCAGCAATTCCGCGCCAAGCGCCGCCACGCGCAGCTTGGAATGGGCCAGCCACAGGTAATTGTGGCGCTCGGTCACATGGTCGGAAAATTCATTGGCCAGCGCGAGGCCAAGGCGAAAGGGCGTGCCATCCAGGCCGACGATATAAACGCCCGCCAGTTCAGGCTCCTCGCCGCCATCCTGCGCAAAGGCGGGGCTGAGCAGGTCATCACCGGGGCCGACAAGCTGCGAACCATCGCCCTTGTAGAACCATTCGGGCTGCTGGCCGGTCTGGCCCGCCTCGGGCTTGCCGCCCTCGACGCCCTCAAGGAACATGCGCATCGAATCGGTCAGCTTTTCGCCCGCGGCAGCGGCGGCATGCATCTTGTTGCGGCCTTCCGCCGAACCCAGATGCGTAAGGCCCGTGCCGGTCATCCACAGATGCGCCGGGTCTTCATGGTCGATCGGGGCCAGCAGGCGACCGGCAGCCAGTTCGGCGGCAATATCCACCGCCGCGCCCTTACCGGCGGCCTCAGCCGCCGCCGCCAGCGAATGCCCCGCGGCAATCGCACGCTGCGCCAGTTCGCGGGTGGAGGCCACGCCGTTCAGGAACCATGCCTGATCCCCATCGGCCAGAATAACGGAACGCGCGCCATCTTCGGCGCGATGTTGCAAAAGGCGCTGGGCCATCGTCAAAACTCCTTGCCCCGCCGGGATGCTCCGGCGGGGTGAATGCCAAAATCAGAGTGTCAGCACGCCATCGATCAGACGCGGCGCGCCATCGCCGCGCGCATCATCGCGCAATTCGGCGGGCAGCAGCGCAGGCGCGATGTTCTGATAGCTGACCGGGCGCAGGAAACGGTCAATGGCCATGCTGCCCACCGAGGTCGTGCGCGGATCGCTGGTGGCCGGGAAAGGCCCGCCGTGGACCATCGCATGGCACACTTCGACGCCCGTGGGCCAGCCATTGGCGAGAATGCGGCCCACCTTGCGCTCCAGCACCGGCAGGACGGTGGCGGCCAGATCAGCGTCGGCCTCGTCCATATGCAGCGTGGCGGTCAATTGCCCTTCCAGCCCCTTCAGAACCGCCGTCAGTTCCGCCGCATCGGCGCAGCGCACGAGGATCGAGGACGCGCCAAACACCTCATGCGCCAGCGCCGGATTGGCAAGGAAAGCCGCAGCCGTGGTCTGGAACAAGATCGCGCCGCAAGCGGTGCCTTCGCCCGGTTCGCCCGCCGCCAGTTGTTCCACGCCATCTGCGCCTGCCAGAGCGGCGGTGCCGCTGCGATAGGCATTGCCGATGCCCGTGGTCAGCATGGTCTGCGCGGGGGCCTGCGCCACGGCGCCGGTGGCGGCGGCGACGAATGCGTCCAGCCCCTCGCCCTCAATCGCCAGCAGCAGGCCGGGATTGGTGCAGAACTGGCCCGCGCCCATGGTCAGCGAACCGACAAAAGCGGTGCCCAGCGCCGCGCCGCGAGCCTTCAAGGCTTCGGGCATCAGCAGGACGGGGTTGATGCTGCTCATTTCGGCATAGACCGGGATCGGCACGGGGCGCGAGGCAGCCAGATTGGCCAGCGCCAGACCGCCAGCGCGCGAACCGGTAAAGCCCACCGCCGCAATGCGCGGATCGGTGACCAAGGCCGCGCCCAGTTCGTTCGACGGGCCGACCAGATGGCCGAACACGCCCGCAGGCAAGCCGCAGGCCGCAACCGCCTTGGCAATGGCCGAGGCGACCAGAGCGCCAGTTTCGGGATGCGCCGGATGGCCCTTGACCACCACCGGGCAACCGGCAGCCAGCGCCGAGGCCGTGTCGCCGCCAGCGGTCGAGAAAGCGAGCGGGAAGTTGGAGGCGCCAAACACCGCCACCGGCCCCACCGGGATCATGCGCAGGCGCAGATCGGGGCGCGGCAAAGGAGCGCGATCAGGCAGAGCGGGATCAATGCGCAATTGCTGCCATGCACCGGCGCGCACCACGCCCGCGAACAGGCGAAGCTGACCCATCGTACGACCGCGTTCGCCCTCAAGGCGGGCGCGAGGCAGACCGCTCTCGCGCATCGCCGCCACGATCAGATCGTCGCCAAGGGCAAGGATTTCATCGGCGATGGTTTCGAGGAAGGCGGCGCGCGCCTCGCGGGTGGTGGCGCGATAGGCGTCAAACGCAGCATCGGCGGCGGCGCATGCCGCCTCGACCTGCGCCAGACCATCGACCGTATAGGCCGGACCCGATGCCTGCCCGGTGGCGGCATCAATCGAACGAAATTCAGTCATCGAAAACTCCACATTGCACTCCCGACCACTCGCTGATGCGTTTAGTCAGAGTAAAATCATTCCACCTCTAAATCAGGCAGGGCATGGGTGGGGCGCGAACCCCAGACCGCGTAGAACAGGGTGTAAAGCTCGCAAACGGCGGTCAGGATGAAGGAGGTCTGCAGCCCGTAACGGTCGGCCAGCCAGCCCTGCACCGCCACCAGCGCCCCGCCCGCAATCGCCATGATCAGCAGGCCCGAACCTTCCTCGGTCAGCGGGCCAAGGCCACGAATGCCGAGGGTAAAGATCGTGGGAAACATGATTGAATGGAACAGGCCGACCAGGATCAGCGACCACATCGCCACCGGACCGGAGGACACAACCGTGATGCTCATCACCACAAAGGCGCCGATCGAGAATACCGCCAGCACGATCCCGGCATCGACCTTCTGCATGATGGCCGAACCGATGAACCGGCCCACCATCATCCCGCCCCACAACAGCGTGAGATAGCGCCCGGCCTGTTCGGTGGTCATGCCGCCGATGTCGGGGCGGCTGATGAAATTGATGAAGAGATTGCCGACCCCGATTTCCGCGATCAGATAAATAAAGATCGCCGGAACCCCCAGCACCAGATTGCGATGCTGCCACAGGGGATGATTCCAGAAACGGCTCCAGAGCGAACCTTCGGCGGTCGCTTCCTTGACCCGGCGATTGGCAGCGCCGATGGCGGGCAAGGGAAAGCGCGCGATCACAATCGCCAGCACCGTCAGCACCACCGCGACAATGCCATAGGGCAGGATCACCGAATGCGCGTCGGCCAGACGTTCAGCCTGTGTCAGCACCGTGCCCGCCGCCGCCGTGCCGCCCTTGGACCGGCCAAGGATCAGCCATGCGCCAAACATCGGCGCCAGCATCGTGCCTGCCGAATTCATCGCCTGCACCAGATTGAGGCGCGAGGAGGCGGTTTCAGCAGGACCGATCACCGCGACATAGGGATTGGCCGCGACCTGAAGCAGGGTGATCCCGCTGGCGATCACGAAAAGCATGGCCAGCGTGATGCCATAGGAAGGGATCGAGGCCGCCACCATCATGCCGACCGCCCCGCCCGCCATGATCAGCAGACCCGTGACCAGCGATTTCTGATAGCCGATCCGCTCGATCAGCATGGCGGCGGGGATCGAGGCGAAGAAATAGGCGATGAACCAGACCGATTCGATCAGCGCCGCCTGAAAATAGCTCAGCTCAAACACGCTGCGCAGATGGGGCAGCAGCGTGCCGTTGATGACCGTGATAAAGCCCCACATGAAAAACAGCGTGGCCAGCAGCGACAGCGCGCGACCATAATGGCCATGACTATGGGACACATCCGTCGCGGCGAAACTCGCACTCGAACCTACAGGGGGGGCCATCTCGATCCTCTCAAAAGCCGGCCGCTTGCCTTTTGCACGGCATAGCAGCTTGCGCTCATCATATTTGTCGGACTATAGAGAGCGCGCGGCCGCGTCAATGGCCCAAGATTGCCGGGAGAGGAAAGGCATGAAATTTTACGCTCTCGCATCACTGGCCGCCCTTTGCGCGGCAACGACGGCGAATGATGCCATGGCCGTAACCGTCAGCCGCGAAAATGCCGGAAAACTGCCCGATGGGGCGGTGGTCGAGGCGGTGACACTAAAGGCGGCTAATGGAGTTTCGGCGCGGATTTTGGCCTATGGCGCCACGCTGCAATCGCTGATCGCGCCCGACGCCAAGGGGCGCAAGGCAGACATTGCCCTGGGCTATGACGACCTCGATTCTTATGTGAATCACCCCAACTATTTCGGGGCGACCATCGGCCGCTTTGCCAATCGCATTGCCAACGGGCGTTTCACGCTGGATGGCAAGACCTATCAATTGCCCCAGAACGACCATGGCCAGACGCTGCACGGCGGCGGGCGCGGTTTCGACAAGGTGCTGTGGAAGGTCGAATCCGTCACCTCCGGCCCGGTCGCCAAACTTGTGCTGACCCACACCAGCCCTGATGGCGATTCCGGCTATCCCGGCACGTTGAAGGCCCGCGTCACCTACAGTCTGGATGAAAAGGGCAACCTTGGCATCCTGTTCGAGGCGGAGAGCGACAAGCCCACCATTGTCAACATGACCAACCATGCGCTGTTCAACATGGCGGGCGAAGGCAGCAGCGGCGGCGCGATGGACAATCGCCTGACCATTCCGGCCGGCGCCTATACGCCGGTGTCGGCCACCCTCATCCCCACGGGCGAGTTGCGCAAGGTGGCGGGCGGCGCCTTCGATTTCCGCAAGGCGCGCCGGTTGAACGACGCCCTGCGCGATGGCCATGACGACCAGATCGTCGCCGGGCGCGGCTATGACCATAATTTCGCGCTGGACAAAGGCGTGACGCCCACGCCGCAACTGGCTGCCCGTCTGGTTGATCCGGCATCGGGCCGTACGCTGGAGGTGCTTTCCACCGAGCCGGGCCTGCAATTCTATTCGGGCAATTTCCTCGACGGCACGCTGATCGGCAAACACGGACATCTCTATCGCATGGGCGACGGCATCGCGCTGGAGCCGCAGAAGTTTCCCGACGCGCCCAATCACAGCAATTTCATTTCCGCCCGCGTCGATCCCGGCAAGCCCTATCGCCACGCCATGATCTACCGCCTCACCATTTCGCATTGATTGAAGGCTTTATGACCGAAACACGCAAATTGCGCAGCCGCGCATGGTTCGACAATCCCGACAATATCGACATGACCTCGCTCTATCTTGAACGCTATCTCAACTTCGGGATCAGCCTCGAGGAATTGCGCAGCGGCAAGCCGATCATCGGCATCGCCCAGACCGGCAGCGACCTTTCGCCCTGCAACCGCCACCACCTCGTGCTGGCCGAACGCATCCGCGAGGGCATCCGCGAAATGGGCGGGATCGCGCTGGAATTCCCGGTCCACCCGATTCAGGAAACCGGCAAGCGCCCAACCGCCGGGCTCGACCGCAATCTGGCCTATCTGGGTCTGGTCGAGGCGATCTATGGCTATCCGCTCGACGGCGTGGTGCTGACCACGGGTTGCGACAAGACCACGCCTGCGCTGTTGATGGCGGCGGCCACGGTCAATCTGCCCGCGATTGCGCTCTCGGTCGGGCCGATGCTCAATGGCTGGCACAAAGGTGAACGCACCGGCAGCGGCACCATCGTGTGGAAGGGCCGCCAGATGCTGGCCGCGGGCGAGATCGACGACGAAGGCTTTATCAAGCTCGTCGCCTCCTCGGCCCCCTCGACCGGCTATTGCAACACGATGGGCACGGCCACGACCATGAACTCGCTGGCTGAGGCTTTGGGCATGATGCTGCCCGGCAGCGCGGCGATCCCGGCCCCCTATCGCGACCGTCAGGAATGCGCCTATCACACCGGCAAGCGCATTGTGCAGATGGTGCATGAGGATCTGAAGCCCTCCGACATTCTGACGCTGGATGCGTTCCACAATGCGATTGCGGTCAATTCGGCCATCGGCGGATCGACCAATGCGCCGATCCATCTGGCCGCGATTGCCCGCCATGTCGGCGTCGAACTGCCGCTGTCGGACTGGCAGGATATTGGCCACAAGATCCCGCTGCTGGTCAATCTGCAACCGGCGGGCGAATATCTGGGCGAGGATTACTACCGCGCGGGCGGCGTGCCCGCCGTGGTCGCGCAATTGATGGGTCAGGGCCTGATCCGCGAGAATGCCATGACCGTCAATGGCAAGACCATGGGCGAAAACTGCGCCAAGGCGACCATCGAGGATGAAAAGGTCATCCGCCCGTTTGACCAGCCGATCAAGGAAGAAGCCGGTTTCCTCGTGCTGTCGGGCAATCTGTTCGATGCGGCGATCATGAAGACCAGCGTGATTTCGGAAGAATTCCGCGCGCGCTACCTTTCGAACCCGGACGATCCCGAAGCGTTTGAAGGCCCGGCGGTCGTGTTTGACGGGCCCGAGGATTATCACCACCGCATCGACGATCCCGCCGTCGGCATCACGCCGCAAACGCTGATGTTCATGCGCGGGGCCGGTCCCATCGGCTATCCGGGCGCTGCCGAAGTCGTCAACATGCGCCCGCCCGCCTATCTCATCACCGAGGGTGTCTCGGCCCTGCCCTGCATCGGCGACGGGCGCCAGTCGGGCACCAGCGGCAGCCCTTCCATCCTCAATGCCAGCCCCGAGGCGGCAGCCAATGGCGGCCTCGCGCTGCTGCAAACCGGCGACCGGGTGCGGATCGACCTGCGCAAGGGCACGGTCAATGTGCTGATTTCCGATGAGGAACTTGATGCACGCCGCAAGGCCCTGACCGAGGCGGGCGGCTATGCCTATCCGGCCAGCCAGACGCCCTGGCAGGAAATCCAGCGCGCGCTGGTGGGCCAGATGAACAGCGGCGCGATTCTGGAAGGCGCGGAAAAGTATCAGCGCATTGCTCAGACCATGGGGCTTCCCAGAGACAATCACTAACGCGACAATCACTGATGAAGAAATGCACTGCCGGGCCACCGCGCCCGGCAGTGTGGGAATAGCGGGAAAGGCCGGGCGGCATGGCAGCCCGGCCTTTTCTTATGCCGGGTCGATCCCCGGTTGGGGCAACAGGCTCAGCCCCATTTCCTCGGCGGTGTCCTTCATGGCAAGGTCAACCAGCACGCGCATCGCCTCGGCGGCGCCGTCGCCATCGCCGGCGGCAATCGCCTCATAGACCTTGGCGTGATCGGGAATCGGGTTGCGCGGCAGGGCGCGGGAACGTTGCTTGTACTGCGTGGTCCAATGCACCGCCGCGCCGATGCTGGCCGACAGGACCACCAGCGCGGGATTGCGCGTGGCGCGCAGGATGGCATCGTGGAAATCGCGGTCGCCCGCCTTGCCCGCCTCGGTGGCCAGCGTGTGGCGACGCATCGCGCCCAGCGCATCCTTCATCGCGCGCAGATCCTCGCGGTCGCGCCTTTGCGCGGCAAAACGCGCCGCCGCAGGTTCGACCACCGCGCGCAATTCAAAGATGCCGCGCACCAGCGCCGGGTCCGGCTCACCCGAAAAGGCCCATGCCAGCACATCGGGATCAAGCAGGTTCCAGCGCGTGCGGGGCAACACTTTGGTGCCTGCCTTGGGGCGGCTTTCCACCAGCCCCTTGGCCGCCAGCACCTGCATCGCCTCACGCAACGCCCCGCGCGAGACATCGAGCGCCTGAGCAAATTCAACCTCGCTGGAGAGGACCGTGCCGGGGGCATAGACCCCCGAGACAATATCCGTACCCAGCCGATGCGCGATCGCCCCTTGCAACCGACGCCCTGTGCCGCGCTTGGCCTTCTTTGCAACGGCTTCTTCCGGGCCTTCCTCCGGCTCGGTCAAATTACTGCCCCCAGAATCATCTCATTCGCCCCGTTCACTGTTTCAGCGATCCTCTTCCAGAATCCCCACTCCCCATGCACCCAGTTCAAGCTTTTGCCCCGCGCCATATTTGCGCTGGCTCAGCAACTCGGCGGATGGGGCCGGGATAGCATAGGTTGTCGGGGTGGGCGAATAGTTCAACACATAACGCACCTTGTGGCCATTGCTGAGCACGCCCTGACGCAGGACCAGCGGGAATTGCACCTGCTCGGCCCCGGCACTGACCCCGGCCTGCGCCACTTCATCCTTGAGCAGCGCTGCAATGGTTTCATCGCCCGGCATAAAGCCGACATAGGTGACCTGCCCCTTGCCCCAGGCATTACGCGTAATCGCGGCATAGGAGGGCCAGGAGGGATGCTTGTAGCGCGCGACGACCTGCGCCGTATCGGGTTCGACAAATTCCATCCACCAGCGCACCTTGTTGGCCGCCTCGCCCACATGGAACGGGTCGCCATCGAGGGAGACGCCCACGGGCGCAGCGAACTGCTGATAATGGATGCCGGCGGCCTGTGCGATGCGGCCCGGCTGGTCGGCATAGCGGACCTTGACGTTCTCGTCGGAAAAACCGCTCTTGAACGTATAGAGCAGGTGGCCGCCCGCCTTGGCGTAATCGTTGAGCTTGTCGATCTCGGCATCGCTGGCGGCATAGAGCGCGGGGACCACGACGAATTTGTAATTGGACAGCGGCGTGGTGCTGTCGGGCGTGATGAAGTCCACCTCGACATTCATGCGATAGAGCGCATCGTAATAGCCGCGCAGCACGTCATTATAGCCGATGGCGCGCCCCTCGCCCTGCGGCTTGAACGATTCGAACCCCGTCAGCGCGCGATTGCTGACATAGATCGCCACCTTGTTCGCCTTGGTCATATTGACCAGTTTCGGCCCGATCCGCGCCAGATCCGCGCCGATCGTCGCGGCTTCGCGATAGGTGGCGTTGGGCTTGAAATCCTGAGACAGCAGCCCGCGCCAATAGGTTTCGATCCCATTGGTCGTGGTGCCCCAATGCCAATATTCCAGCATATTGGCACCCGATGCCAGATGGCTGAACGCCTGCAGGCGCAGTTGCCCCGGATAGGGCGTCCATTCGGGGAAGCCTTGCGCGGTGGTTTCCAGCACGAGGTAATTCTGCCCATTCTTGATCGAGCGCGCCAGATCGCCGCCCAGCGCGATTTCCGTGCCGGTCAGCTTGTCCTGTCCGGGGTGATAGATATCGACGCCCGCTACATCGAGGCTGCGCGCCGCCTGCCAGTGGTTCACATCGGGCTGGACGCCATAGGAATAGCCGCGCCATTCAAAGTCGAAATTCTGGGTCAGGAACTGGTCCTTGCGAGCATGGGCGCGGACAAGCCCCGCCTGCCAGCCCAGATATTCGGTGACCAGCCCGCGCTGAAACTCGGCGAAGGCGGCGCTCAGGCTGGCGTTGATCGAGCCGTTGACGGAAGGAAAATCCTCCCAGCGGTTGATGCGGTTGGACCAGTAATTGAGGCCATAGGCCTTGTTTAGCGCATCCAGATCGCCGCCGAATTTCTGCTTCATATGCTCGACGAAAGCGGCCTGCACATTGGGACCGCTGGTGCCATAGGCCTTGGTTTCATTGTCGAGCTGATAGCCGATGACCGCTGGATTATCCTTCACATGGTCGATCAGGGCGATGATGGCTCGCTCGGCCGCCTTGCGGAACTCCGGGTTGGTGATGTCCATGTTCTGGCGGCGGCCATAGGTGTAGGGTCCCTGCGGCGTGATGGCCAGCACATCGGGGTGCTGCCGCGCCAGCCATGTCGGCACGGCATAGGTGGGCGTGCCGATGATGACCTTGATCCCCGCCTTCTGCATCGCGGCCAGAGTGCGGTCGATATGGTGGAAGTCGAAGATGCCGGGCGCGGTTTCCATCGTGCCCCATGTCGATTCGGCGATGCGCACCACGCTGATATGGGCCGCCTTCATCAAGGCGACATCCTCGTCCAGCCGATCAGTCGGAGCATATTCGTCATAATAGGCTGCGCCGAACAGGATGTTTTGCGGCAAGGTCGCGCGATCCTTGGGTTTTGGCGCCGTCTGGGCCACCGCATTTCCATGCAAAATCAGCGAAATCGCACCGAAACACAGTGATGCCAGAGCAGATTTCTTGAGCGGCGCCATCTCAGCTTCCCCAGATATTTTGATAAACTAATACAAGCCTAGCGCGCCATCGCGCCCTTGGCCAGCGTGGATATGTGCAATTTGCGCCAGATCAAGAATGGCCAAAATCCGCCATTCCTGAACAGACTGACAGGATTGCCTGTGCCATTTGCGCAACATCGAGAAGTAAATACGCAAGAATCACCTCTCATTTGGTAGGACTTTTCCTGAGTCGCCTTGACAGCGTTGACAGGTCCAGCCAACTCCGCCCCAGCCAAAGACCGAGCAGCCCAAAGCGCGCTGCCCCCAAATCTTTAGCCGGTTTGATAGAGAGGAATTTCATGAAGACGAATCTGCTGGGCGGCGCTGCCGTTGCCCTTGCCCTGTCCGTCGCGACCCCCGCTTTTGCTCAGAGCGCCGACGCTCCGGCACCCGCCGCCAATTCGGGCGACATCGTGGTGACCGCAACCCGCCAGAGCACTCTGCTTTCCAAGACCCCGGTCGCCATGACCGCCGTGACCGGCGACAGCCTGCGTTCGGCCGGCATCACCGATCCGCGCTCGCTGGCTCAGGTCGCCCCCAACCTTGCCATCACCGAAAGCGGTGACGGTGTGCGCATCGCCATCCGCGGCGTGACCAGCACCGACGGCACCGAAAAGGGCGACCCCTCGGCCGCCTTCCTGCTCGACGGCATCTATATCGCCCGCCCGCAAGACCAGAAGGGCGCCTTCTTCGACGTGGCGCAGGTTGAAGTGCTGCGCGGCCCTCAGGGCACGCTCTATGGCCGCAACACCACCGCTGGCGTTGTCAACGTTCAGTCGGCCCGCCCCAAGGCCAAGTGGGAAGGTTCGTTCGACGCCAAGATCGGCAATCTGAACAGCCAGAACTACACCGGCATGATCAACGCGCCGATCGGCAACTCGCTGGGCATCCGTCTGGCCGCCAACTATGACCGTCAGGACGGCAACGTTCTGGAAACGGCCAGCAACCCGGCCTATCCGCTCAACCCCTATCGCAAGATCTTCTCGACGCGCCTGTCGTTCGGCGGCGATATCGGTCGTCTGAAGTTCGTCGTGCGCGGCGATTATTCGAGCCAGCGCGGTTCGATGACCAACGTTGTGCCGCTCAGCAACTTCTACACCAACACCGGCACCGTGGGCGTAAACCCCACGTATATCTCGGGCAAGAGCGCCAACGCCTATCGCGCGCTGGGCTATGGCCAACAATATTCCAGCTATAAGTGGAACACGACCAAGGGCGTGATGGGCGAGTTCACCTATGCCCTGACCGACACGATCGACGTGACCTATCTGGGTTCGTATCGCGAATCCAAGCAGGACTTCACGCAGGACCTGCTGTTCCTTGGCGTGCTGGAAAACCCGGCGACCTTCTGGGGCCGCTATCACCAGAATTCGCAGGAACTGCGTCTGGCCTTCGGCAAGGGCAACAAGCTGCACGGTCAGGCCGGTGGCTATTACTTCGACGAACAGTCGCACCTGAACTACACGCTGGGCAACCCGCTCTCCTCGATGGTCTATGCGGGCGCTTCGGGCTACGCCTTCCCGCAGGGCCCGACCGTGTCGCGCTCGAAGGCCGGTTTTGCCCAGTTGACCTATGACGTTCAGCCCGGCCTGCACATCACGGGCGGCGTGCGTTACACCAACGACTTCAAGTCGCGCAGCGGCGCCACGGTCCTGTACTTCCCCAATCAGGCTTCGGTCCCCTCGGCCTTTGGTTCACAGTGCGTGGGCACCACCTGCACGCTCAACCTGAACATCGCTTCGGCCACGTTCGAAAAGGTGACGTGGAAGGTCGGCGTTGACTATGACGTGCCGGGTCTGGGCCTTGCCTATTTCAACGTTTCGACCGGCTATAAGGCCGGCGGCTTCAACGACGGCTGCGTCAGCGGTTCGGGTCTGGGCTGCGCGCTCAGCGCCGGTCAGCTCTACTATCGCCCCGAACAGCTCACCGCCTATGAAGGCGGCGTGAAGTTCAAGTTCGCCGACGGCAAGGTGCGTTTCAACGCTTCGGCCTTCCACTATGATTACAGCAACCTCCAGCTTTCGCAGGCTGCCACGCTGACCGACGCCACCACCGGCGCCAAGGTGTTGCAGACCCTGATCCAGAACGCGGGCACCGCCAAGATCGATGGTATCGAAACCGAAACCACGTTGAAGCCCACCCCGGATGACACGTTCTCGATCGCCGGCAACTACACCAATGCCCGCTACAGCAACTTCTCGCCCACCAATTCGTCGGGCCAGACGGTGAACTTTGGCGGCAAGCAGCTGGACCACGCGCCCAAGTGGACCGCGACCGTGGGCTATACCCGCAACTTTGACGTGGCCAATGGCGCCCATGTCGAAGCCGGTGTGCGCACCCAGCTCTCGTCTGAATATTACATCTCGGACCTGAACATGCTGTATCAGTTCCGCATGCCCAGCTATACCAAGACCGACGTGACAGTGACCTATAAGGCGCCGCAGGATCGCTGGTACATCCAGGGCTATGCCAAGAATCTGGAAAACGTGATCACCGTGGCCAACGCCGTGGCGGGCAACACGCCCGCCGTGACGATGGAAGAACCGCGCACCTATGGCGTCCGCGCCGGTGTGAAGTTCTAAGTGGCCACAAACGAGCCATGAGGGAGGGCGGGTGCGGTCTTTGGCCGCACCCGCTTTTTTTTATGTTTGCCCCCGAATTATTGCCTATCTGAAGATACGAGGATGACAGTGATGAGCACCCCCAAGGTCTGGACTTCTTTGAGCGTGATGGCAGTGGCCATGGCTTCGCAGCCCGCCGCCGCGCAGGCCCCCAATGCACAGGATGTCGCAAAGGCCGACGCCCGCGCCGCCGCCACCGTCAAGGCGATGAAGACCGAAGAAAAGACCATCCTGACCCATGGCATCATGCCGATGGATCTGGGCATTGGCACGACGAAGATCCCCGCCGATGCGGTGCCGGGGGCTGGCTATGTGGCGGGCATTGATCGCCTTGGCGTGCCTGCTCTCAAGGAATCGGACGCTTCGCTGGGCGTGTCCTATGTGATGGGTCTGCGCAAGGATGGGGCCACGGCCCTGCCCTCCGGCGTGCTTCAGGCGGCCACGTGGAACCCCGATGTGCTCTATCGCGGCGGCGCGATGATCGGCGGCGAGGCCCGCGCCAAGGGCTTTAACGTCCTGCTGGCGGGCGGCGTCAATCTGATGCGCGATCCGCGCAATGGCCGCACGTTTGAATATCTGTCCGAAGACCCGCTTCTGTCGGGCATGCTGGTGGGCGCGGCGATCCGCGGCATTCAGTCGAACCACATCATCTCCACGATCAAGCATTTCGCGCTCAACGGTCAGGAAACCGGCCGCAAATATGTCGACATCAAGATCAGCGAGGCGGCGGCCAAGGAATCCGACCTGCTGGCCTTCAAGATCGGCATTGAACAGGGCCAGCCCCTCTCGGTGATGTGCGCCTATAATCGCGTGGGCGGCCAGAACGCCTGCTCGAACGATTTCCTGCTCAACAAGGTGCTGAAGAAGGACTGGGGCTGGAAGGGCTTTGTCATGTCCGACTGGGGCGCGGTGCCGGGCGTTGAGGCCGCGATCAATGGCCTTGACCAGCAATCGGGCGAACAGCTCGACAAGGGCGTGTTCTTCACCGACCAACTGGCCGCCAAGGCCAAGGCCGACCCCAAGTGGGCGGCGCGCGTCGATGACATGAACCGCCGCGTGCTGACCGCGATCTATGCGGCGGGCGTGGACAAGTTCCCCGCGCAAAAGGGCGGCAAGATCGATTTCGCCGCCAATGCCAAGGTGGCAGAGGACGCCGCCAAGCAGGGCATTGTCCTGCTCAAGAATGAAGGCGGGTTGCTGCCATTGATGAAGACCGCCAAGTCGATCGCGGTGATCGGCGGCTTTGCCGATGGCGGCGTGCTGTCGGGCGGCGGATCGTCGCAGGTTCAGGGTGAAGGCGGCCCGGCTGTCACGATCCCGATCATGGGCGACGGCGTCTGGGCGGGCCTGATCGGCCAGAACTATCACCGCTCCAGCCCGTTGAAGGCGATCAAGGCGCAGGCGCCGGACGCCAAGGTGACCTTCCGCGACGGCCGCTACATCACCGATGCAGTGGAAAAGGCCAAGCAGTCCGAAGTCGCGGTGATCTTTGCCACGCAATACACCACCGAGGGTCTGGACGTGCCCGACCTGCATCTGCCCAATGGTCAGGATGAGCTGATCGCGGCGGTGGCGGCGGCCAATCCGAACACCGTGGTCGTGCTGGAAAATGGCGGGCCGGTGGCGATGCCCTGGCTGGGCAAGGTCAAGGCCGTGGTCGAGGCATGGTATCCCGGCGCGCGCGGCGGCGAAGCCATCGCCAGCGTGCTCTTTGGCGACACCAACCCCGGCGGCCGCCTGCCCATCACCTTCCCGGCCAGCACCGACCAACTCCCCCGCCCCAAGCTGGACGGCAGCGACTGGGTTGAGCCCAACTTCGCCGGCGACCCCACCTCGGGCAGCGATCAGCTTCATGCCGATTATGACATCGAAGGTTCGGACGTCGGCTATCGCTGGTTTGCTCGCAAGGGTCAGAAGGCGCTGTTCCCCTTCGGTTATGGCCTGTCCTACACCACGTTCCAGACCGGCGGCCTTGCCCTCAAGGGCCTGACCGCGACGTTTACGGTCAAGAACACCGGCGCGCGCGATGGCGATGAAGTGGCCCAGCTTTACCTTGCCACCCGCAATGGCGAAGTGAAGCAGCGCCTCGTCGGCTTTGCCCGCGTGTCGCTCAAGGCCGGGGAATCCAAGCCCGTCACGCTGACCATCGACCCGCGCCTGCTGGCCGACTGGAAGGATGGCCAGTGGGTCACGCCCAAGGGCGCCTATGGCTTTGCGCTGGGCCGGGATGCGGAACATCTGGGCGAGAAGGTGAACATCACCCTGCCCGCCAAGAGCTGGAAGGAGTAAGCCCGATGCGCTGGATCGCTTCGCTGATGGCCACCGCTGCGGTGGCCTTTGCCACCCCTGCCGCCGCGCAGGACGTCATTAACGGGGCGATCCGGGCCGACCAGCCCGGCCCGGTCATCTCGCGCCATATTCAGGGACAGTTTGCCGAGCATCTGGGCCGCGATATTTACGATGGCATCTGGGTCGGACCGGATAGCGCGATCCCGAACACGCGCGGCATCCGCCGCGATGTGGTCGATGCGCTGCGCGCCATCAAGGTGCCGGTGGTGCGCTGGCCGGGCGGGTGCTTTGCCGACATCTATAACTGGCGCGATGGCATTGGCCCGGCGGCCAAGCGTCCGGTGCGCAAAAATGACTGGTGGGGCGGATTGGAAACCAACGCCTTTGGCACCCACGAATTCTTCGACTTTGCCGAGCAGATCAACACCGACACCTATGTCGCCATCAACATGGCCACGGCCACGCCCGCCGTCATGCGCGAATGGATGGATTATCTCACCTCCAAGGGCGATGACACGCTGGCGCAGGAGCGCCGCGCCAATGGTCATGCTGCGCCTTTCAAGGTTGATTTCGTGGGCATCGGCAACGAGGCATGGGGATGCGGCGGCGCGCAGACTCCGGAATATTTCGCAAATGAATATCGGAAATTTGCAACCTTCTTTCACAAGAACGGTTCAACCTTCCACATGCATAATGACAATTCGGCTCTCCGGGTCGCATCGGGTCCGAACAATGACGACACCAAATGGATGGAAGTCGTCCTGAAAAATGCAGGCGAGCAGATGGATGCGATCTCGCTGCATTACTACACCGTGTGGCATGGCGACTGGGCGCAACGCGACACCGCCATGGCCACCGGTTTCCCCGCCGCTCATTGGAACGAGATCCTTTATCAGGCCTCGCGCATGGAAGAGATCCTGCGCGGGCATGAGGCGGTGATGGACAAGATGGACCCGAAAAAGCGGATCGGCCTGTTCGTCGATGAATGGGGCACATGGTATCGCACCGAGCCGGGCACTGAACCGGGGCATCTCTATCAGCAGAACACTCTGCGCGATGCGCTGGTGGCGGGGATCACGCTCAACATCTTCCACGCCCATGCCGACCGGGTGCGGATGGCGAATATTGCCCAGGCGGTGAATGTGCTTCAGGCCATGCTGCTGACCGATGGCGATAAATTGGCCAAAACGCCGACCTATTACACCTTTGCCATGTACACGCCGTTTCAGGACGCGACCTTTATCCCGGTCAATGCGCCAGCCCCCATGCTCAAGGCCGAGAGCGGGTCTTTCCCTGCCTTTACCGTCAGCGCGGCCAAGGCCAAGGACGGCAAGACCTATGTGGCCGTGGCCAATGCCGACAAGGACAAGGGCTATAAGCTCTCGCTCGACCTTGGCGAGTTGAAGGGAACCAAGGTTTCCGGGCAGGTGCTGACGGCGGCCAAGCTGGATGCGCATAACACGCCGGGGCAGAAGGAAGAGATCGCACCCGCGCCTTTTAATGGCGGGCGGATCGGGGGCGGCAAATTGCTGCTCGATATTCCGGCAAAATCGGTTGTCGTCGTAAAAATCGAAGGCTAATCGTAAGTAACCGTAATACACCCGAAGGCCGAAAGAGCCTTGGCCCCGCCCTTCATCAAGGGCGGGGCCAGCAATAAACAGGAGAAAGCGATGCCCCGTCTGCCCATGCTCTCGGCTGCCCTCTTGCTGGCCGCCGCGCCTGCGGTTCAGGCCGCCCCGGCAGAGCCCCATCCCCGCCTCTTCGTCCTGTCCGACATTGGCAATGAGCCGGACGACCAGATGTCGCTGGTGCGCCTGCTGCTCTATTCGAACGAGATCGACATCGAGGGCCTTGGCGCCACCACCTCGGTCTGGCAGCGCGAAAAGGTCAGCCCCGAGATCATGCACAAGGTGATCGACGCCTATGGCAAGGTGGCGGGCAATCTGCGCCTGCACGATCCGGCCTATCCCACCGGCGAGGCGATAGGCGCCCGGGTTTATGCTGGCCGCGCGGGCTATGGCATGGCGGCGGTGGATATGGACCATCCCTCGCCCGCCGCGCTGGCGCTGATCGAGGCGGCGCGGCGGCCTGATCCGCGCCCGCTGTGGGTGGGCCTGTGGGGCGGCGGCAATACGCTGGCCGAAGCTTTGGGCCATGCGCAAAAGACCCTGCCCGCAGGGGAATTCGACGCGCTGATCGCCCGCCTGCGCGTTTACGCCATCAGCGATCAGGACGATGCGGGCGCGCAGCTTCGTCGCACCTATCCGGGCCTGTTCTGGATCGGCACGCCGTCCTCCCCCGACAGCGGCGATTATGCCGCAGCGACATGGACCGGCATTTCGGGCGACAAATATTACCGCAATGGCGCGGGGGCCAATTTCACGCCCGTTTCCAACGAATGGCTGGATAAAAACATCCGCTCGAAAGGCCCGCTGGGCGCCGCCTATCCGCGCCATATGTTCATCATGGAAGGCGACACGCCCTCCTTCCTCGGCCTCATCACCAACGGGCTGAACGCGCAGGACAAGCCGAACTGGGGCGGCTGGGGCGGACGCTATCTGCTGCGCCAGCCTGCGGGCGAGAGCCACAAGATCTGGACGCAGGGTGGCGACGCCTTCATGCGCGTGACCAGCGCCGACACGGTGGGCGAGCATACCAGCGATCAGGCCACGATCTGGCGCTGGCGCGAGGCGTTTCAGAACGATTTCGCCGCGCGGATGGACTGGACCATCCAATCCCCCGCCAAGGCCAACCATGCGCCCGCCCCGGTGGTCAATGGCAACGCGGGCCTTGCGCCCATCGCGATCAAGGCAAAGGTCGGCCAGTCCATCACGCTGGACGCCGCCGCCAGCCGCGATCCTGACGGCAACAAGCTGACCTATCGCTGGTTCGCCTATGACGAGGCCGGGTTTGACGGCGCATCGCCCAATCCCGCGCTGGAAATCGCCAATGGCAGCACCGCCCGCGCCACGGTGAAGGTGGCCGCGCGCTGCGCCAAGAGCTGGCTGGATTTCCCGCAAATGAAATGTCCGCCGGTGCGCACGGCCCATGTCATCCTTGCCGTCACCGACAATGGCGCCCCCGCCCTTACCCGCTATCGCCGCATTCTGATCGAGGTGTCCGACCATGACTGATCTTTCCGTTTCCCGCCGCGTGGCGCTTGGCCTGATCGGGGCCACGGCTGTCGCGCCTGTGGCCGCCCGCGCGGTGGAAACGCCCGCCCTGCCCGGCGCGCTCTGGTTTTCCACGCAGGCCGATGCGCCATGGCAAAAGCAGAGCGTGCCCGCGCTGGCCGAAGTCAGCCGGGCCAGCCTGTTCGGCACCGATGCGACGATCAATCTGGCCAATCCGCGCCAGACGATGGCGGGCTTTGGCGCCTGCTTTAACGAGCTTGGCTGGGTGGCGCTCTCGCATCTCTCGCCCGCCGATCGCCATGCTGCGCTGGGCGCGTTGTTTGCCCCCGATCAGGCCGCCTTTACCCTGTGCCGCACGCCGGTGGGGGCCAATGACTTTGCGCGGCGGTGGTATTCCTATGACGAAACGCCCGGCGATTTTGATCTCAAGAGCTTCTCCACCGCCAATGACCAGCAGACGCTGATCCCCTATATCAAGGCGGCGCAGGGCTTTAACCCCAACCTGAAACTCTGGGCCAGCCCGTGGAGCCCGCCAAGCTGGATGAAGAAGAACGGGTTTTATGCGTTGGCCAAGCCCTGGCCCGGCACGCCCGAAACCGGCATTCGCGACGATCAGACCGGCCGCGAAGGCGAGGATTCCTTCATTCAGGAAGACCGCTATTTCGACGCCTATGCGCGCTATTTCCGCCGCTATGTCGAGGATTACGCCAAGGCGGGCATCACCATCGGCACGGTGATGCCGCAAAACGAATTCAACTCGGCCCAGCCCTATGCCTCCTGCACATGGACGCCGCAGGGGATCGCGCGTTTCCTGCCGTTCCTTGGCCGAGAGATGGACAAGGTGGGCGCGCGCGTGTTCTTCGGTACGCTGGAGCGCGGCAAGGTCGAAATGCTCGACGCTGTGCTGGCCGATCCCAAGGCGGCGGCGGTCATCAAGGGCGTGGGTGTGCAATGGGACGGCAAGCGCGCCCTGCCCCAGATCGCGCGGCAATATCCTCAGATGGAAATCTGGGCCACCGAATGGGAATGCGGCACGTCCACCAATGACTGGCACTATGCCCGCTATGGCTGGGCCAATCTGCGCCGCTATATCGAATTTGGCGCGAGCGCGTGGGATTACTGGAACGCAGCCCTGCCCACGGGCGGGCTGTCGCCTTGGGGATGGCCGCAGAACAGCCTGATCGTGGTCGATCCGGTTACGAAATCATGGCGCCTGACGCCCGATTACTGGCTGATGCGCCACCTGTCCGCCTATGTGAAGCCGGGTGCACGCGCGCTTTCGGTCGACAGCTTCCTTGGCTTTGACGACAACATCGCCTTCCGCAATCCCGACGGCAGCGTGGTGCTGATCGCCAATAACGCGCTGGGGCAAAAGCAGAAGGTGCGTTATGCGCTGGGCGGCAAGGCGCTGACGCTGGAACTGGCGGCAGATTCGCTCAACACCATCGTGCTGCCCGCCAGCGCCCTAGGGTGAGACGCCATAAGCCCATTGACCATGCGTGCGGGGCGATCCAAACCTGCACGCATGGTCAAGCTGTCATCCTCTGATTCCATCCGGCCCCGGTCGAACTATTTCACCAGCCAGACCCTGCGCCTGCATTATCTGGAATGGGGCGATCCCAATGCTCCGGTGCTGGTGCTGCAACATGGCGGCTTTGATCATGCTCGCTCGATGGATTGGCTGGCGCGCGAATTGGCCGGGGAATGGCGGGTGATCGCGCCCGATCTGCGCGGACATGGCAACAGCGCATGGTCGCCTGACGCCGATTACACGATGGCCGCGCTCCTGATGGATTTCGCCAATCTGGCCGATGCGCTGGGGCAGGAGAAGCTGACCATCTGCGCCCATTCGCTGGGCGCGATGGTGACGACGCGCTACGCCGGGATCTTCCCCGACCGGGTCGCGCGCTTCGTCAATATCGAGGGGCTGGCCCTGTCGAGCGGGCGCAATTCGCAGCGGATGATCCAGCCCTTTGCCGCGCGCGTCGCCAACTGGATCCGCCTGCATCAGGAAGCGGCCAAGCGCCACCCCAAGCGCTATGCATCCGAGGAGGACGCCTTTGCCCGGATGCGGGAAAAGAACCCCTATCTCTCCGACGATCAGGTCCGCCATCTGACCCATCATGCGCTGCGCAGCAATGATGACGGCACCTATAGCTGGAAATTCGACCCCCGGCTCAACATCTGGCCGGTGCTGGATTTCCCGGAAGAGGAAGTAATCGCCATGTGGCAGGCCGTGACCTGTCCGGTGCTGTTCCTGCATGGCAGCAACACGTTCATGCCCAATCCGGGCAAGGACGGGCGGATCGAGCATTTCCGCAACGCGCGCCTGATCGAATATGACAATGCCAGCCACTGGCTCCACCATGACCGCTTTCCGACGGTGCTGGAGGATATTCGGGCGTTTCTGGCCGAGGGTTAAACCTGTCTGGCGGCCATGTCCGGCCCCAGCGCATAGGCCGTGGTGCGGCGGAATTCCTGCCGCAACCTTGCCTCGTCCCAATGCTCGCGGTCGAACAGGGCCTGTATGGCGATGCCATAGAGCGCGTTGCTGATCGCCTGCGCCGCGCCTTGCGCCGCATCGCCCTCCATGCCGATGGAGCGCAGATAGGCCGCCACTCGCTCGACCGTCTGATACAGGCCCACCGCATGTTCGGCGGCCAGCACCGGATCATGCAAAGCCGCGCTCCAGAAATGCAGCCATGCCGCCCAATTGTCGCGCTGGGCCGTGCTGATGGGCAGCAGTTCCTCGATGGCGCGCACCGCCGTATGCGCGCGATTCGACAACGCCGCATCGCGCATCGCGGCCGCCCGCGCATTCACATGGCGATAGGTTTCCAGCACCACCTCATCCTTGTTGCGGAAATGGTGGCTGATCACGGTGGTCGAACAATCCATCCGCCGCGCCAGATTGCGAAAGGTGATTTCCCCCAGCCCCCCTTCGACCAGCAATTGCGCCGCGCAGGCAATCACTTCGGCGCGGCGCAGATCGGCGGCGGATTGGGGTGGGGCGATGTCGTTCATGGCCCGGCATGACTGCGCGATAAAACAGGCGTTGTACAGATAAAACATCTGTTGTATCTAGCACTCAGGTGCAGGATTCTATAGCCTGTCCAAAGAACAGAACACTGGAGGATTGCCATGGCGAGTCAGCCTAAGGTTCCCGATCACGTCCCCGCGCACTGCGTGGGGGCCTTCAACCTGTACAAATCGCCCGAAATGCGCCCCACCCCCTTTGGCGACCCCTTTGCCGCGGTGGCCAAATTGCTCGATGGGCCTGCGGTGTTCTACGCCCCCGAAACCACCCGCGACGGTCAAGGCGCATGGATCGTCACCACCGCCGAAGAACAGCGCAATGTCCTTCAGGACGGCGCGAGCTATTCCTCCTATCGCCGCATCTTCTCCTCGGCCATCGGCGAGGACTGGCCGGTAATCCCGCTCGAACTCGACCCGCCCGAACATGGCAAATATCGCTCGATGCTCAACCCGCTGCTCTCGCCAAAGCGGGTGGCGGCGCTCGAACCCTTCGTCACGGCCAAGGCGGTCGAACTGATCGAGGGGCTGAAGGCGCGCGGCACATCGGCCGAGGTGATGACCGAATTCGCCTTCCCGCTGGCGGTCAGCGTGTTCCTCGCCTTCCTTGGCATTCCCGATGACCGGTTGATGGAATTTGTCGGCTGGGCCAATGAACTGCTGCATATGGGGCCTGCCGAACGCACGGCGGCAGCGCATAAGGTGCTGAATTTCCTTGAAGGCATGATCGCCCAGCGCAAGGAAGAACCGGCCGACGATTTCATGACCTTTCTGGTGCAGGCACAGGTCGAAGGCCGCCCCCTGACCGATCAGGAAATCCGCTCGATTGCCGTGCTGCTCTTCATCGGCGGGCTGGATACAGTGGCCACCGCCATCGGCCTCGACCTCTATTTCCTCGCCCGCAACCCCGATCGCCAACAGGAATTGCGCGACAATCCCGCGATTCTGCCCAGCGCTGTCGAGGAAATGCTGCGCGCCTTCCCCAGCGTCACCCCGATCCGCACCGCCACGCGCGACATGGATCTGGGCGGATGCCCAATCAAAAAGGGCGATCTGGTCTCCTGCCCCTCAATGGCCTCCAGCCGCGATCCGGCCGAATTTCCCGATCCCAACACCATCGATTTCAACCGCGAGGACAATCGCCACACCGCCTTCTCCTATGGCCCGCACCGCTGCCTTGGCTCGCATCTGGCCCGGCGCGAGATCATCATCGCGCTCAATGAATGGTTCGCCCGCATCCCGCCTTTCCGCATCAAGGAAGGCACAGCCCCCGTCACCTTCGGCGGCTTTGTCTTTGGCGTGGAAAATCTGGTGATCGACTGGAGTTAAGGACGATGATTATCAAGGTAGACCGCGAGAAATGCGCTGGCCATGCGCGCTGCTGGGCGCTGGCGCCGGACTTGTTCGAGCTGGATGACGAAGGCTATGTCCTGCCCGGCGACATCACCGTGCCGCCGGGACAGGAAGCGCTGGCAGGCCGCGCCACCCGCGCCTGCCCCGAGCGGGCGCTGAGCATCGGAGAGGATTGATGGCGACAATCAACTATCGCCTTGCCGATGGCACCGATCAGGTGGTCGATGTGCCACAGGGCTGGAGCCTGATGGAGGGCGCGGTCAAGAACGGGTTGCGCGGCATTCTGGCCGATTGCGGCGGGGCTTGCTCTTGCGCCACCTGTCAGGTGGTGATCCCCGATGACTGGATCGCCCGCCTGACGCCTGCCAGCGAGGAGGAGGAGGCGATGATGGAATTTGCCGCCGATCCGCAGGCGGGCAGCCGCCTCTCGTGCCAGATCCCCGTGACCGAGGCGATGGATGGGATGGTCGTGCAACTGCCCAAAACCCAACTGATCTGAGCCAACCCGCGCCATAAGCGGGACGCAAGGGAGAGACACTCATGAAACTGCTGCAACCGATCCGCCTCGGGCGGGTCGAGGTGAAGAATCGCGTCGTGCAGACGGCCCATTCGGCCTTTGTGGATTTCTGGCAGAAGGGCAATGATGGTGCGCGCTACATCGCCTATGTCGAGCGGCGAGCGCGCGGGGGCTGTGGCTTGCTGATCCTGACGGCGATGCATGTCCATGCCTCCAGCCAGAAAGAGATGCATTTCGTCTATGACGCGGAGGATATGGCGCCCAAATATCGCCAATTGGCGGATCGCGCCCATGCCCATGGCGCGCGGCTGGTGCAGCAATTGTTCCACTATGGTGCCACCGGCAAATCCGAGGCGCGCGATGATATGCACCCGCTCTGGGGCATGTCGGCGCTTACCTCGTCGCTGGGCGAAACCGCCCATGCGATGAGCGAGGCCGAGATCGAGGAGATCATCGAGAGCTTTGCGGCGGCGGCGCGCGTGGCCTGCGAGAATGGCATCGACGGCGTCGAACTGCATGGCACGCATGGCTATCTGATCCAGCAGAGTTTCAGCCCATGGGGCAACCAGCGCACTGACCGCTGGGGAGCGCCGCTGGCTTTCCTGACCGCTGTGATCCACCGCGTGCGCGCGGCCATCGGGCCGGACAAGATCCTTGGCCTGCGCATCTCCGCCGATGATTTCCTGTCGGGCGCGGGCGGTCTGGGGCCGGAGGGTTTGCGCGAGATTGCGGCGGGCGCGGTGGATACCGGGATGCTCGACTATCTCAACCATTCCGAAGGCGCAGGCGGCGCGCATTATGTCCGCGCCATCGGCAGCTATCGGTACAAAATGGGCGAATGGCTGCCCTATACGCGGGGGTTGAAAGAGGCCATCGGCGGCGCGATCCCCGTGATCGGCGTGGGCAAAATCCCCACCCATGACCTTGCCGAACAGGCGCTGGAGGCGGGCGATTGCGATCTGGTCGGCATGACCCGCGCCCAGATTTCCGACCCCGACATGGTGGCCAAATTGATGAGCGGACAGGCCAACCGCATCCGCCTGTGCACCGGGGCCAATCAGGGCTGTATCGACCGCACCGGCCTTTACCCCATCACCTGCATCCACAATCCCGAAGTGGGCGAGGAGGAACGCTTTGCCGCGCTCGACGCCGCGCCGGTGGAGCATAAAAAGGTGCTGGTCGTGGGCGGCGGCCCGGCGGGGATTAAGGCCGCAGAGGTGGCCGCGAGGCGTGGTCATCAGGTCACGCTGGTCGAACAGGGCGCGCGCCTTGGCGGGCGTTTCGCGGCGGTGGAAAAGTTGGGCGATGCCAGCAACCTGCTCTCGGCGGTAGCTTGGGTGGAAAGCGAGTTGAGCCTGCTTAAGGTGGACATCAGGATGCAGACCGTGGCCGATACGGCGCTGGTCGATGCTCTGGCCCCCGATGCGGTGATTCTGGCCACGGGCGCCGCGCCCTCGACCACGCTCAAGACCATCAGCGACGGCTCGATCCCGGTGATTTCCAGTGATGAGGGGGCGGAAGGGACGTTTGAGGGCGAGAAGCTGGATATGCGCGGGTTGCGCGTGCTGTTCGTCGATATTCGCGCCAATTATGAAACCGCGCTTTCCATCGAAGCCATCGCCCGGCGCGGGGCCAAGGTCACGGTGGTCACGCCCTATATGTCCTATGGCGTCAACGTGGGCTTCACCCATCTGATCGACTATCTCAAAAGCTTCCCCACGCTGGGCGTCGAACTGGTGGCGCAATCCCTGCTGGCGCGGGTCGAAGATGGCGAGGCGGTGATCCGCCATGCTTTCTCCGGCGCGGAAAGGCGCGAAGCATTCGACCTGATCGTCGCGGGCGTGGCGCCATCGCCCCGAACCGGGCTGATCGAGGCATTGGGCGGGCGATACAAGGTGATGAGCGCGGGCGACATGGTGGCCCCGCGATCCGCGCTGGAGGCGTTTCGCGAGGGGGATCGCTGCGGGAGGACGATTTAAGTCAATCGACTTAATTTATATTGACGTGCAGATTTTAACCGGCATATTCGCTCCCGAAACCGGCGCATCAGACCCCGGTTCGGGAGAATGCCGATGCGCTTGCTACGCCTGAAATCCGCCCTGCTGGCCGTGTCGGCCCTGCTGCCCGCTGCCGCTCTGGCGCAAACCGGGATCTCGGCGGCGGAATCCTCAGCCCCCGTCTGGCCGCAACCGGTCCGCGCAGCCAAATCCGCGCCCAACATCCTGCTGATCATGACCGATGACGTCGGCTTTGGCGCCTCGTCCGCCTTTGGCGGGCCGATCCCCACCGCCACGTTCGACGCCTTAGCGCGCGAAGGGCTGCGCTATAACCGCTTTCACACCACCGCCATCTGCTCGCCCACGCGCGCCTCGCTGCTGACCGGGCGCAATCCGCAGGCGGTCGGCATGGGCTATGTCGCCAATTGGGCCACCGGCTATGAAGGCTATAACAGCGCCATTCCCAAGAGCGCCGCCGCCCTGCCCGCGCTGCTGCGCGCCGGGGGCTATTCCACCGCGATGTTCGGCAAATCGCATATCACCCCCGAATGGGAAATGAGCGCCTCCGGCCCCTTCGACCGCTGGCCCACGGGGCTGGGGTTTGACTATTTCTACGGCTTTCTGGGCGCGGATTCCTCCGCTTTTGAACCCTCGCTGGTGGAAAACACTCGCCCCGCCCATCCCGATGTCAACCGCCCAGGATACCATCTGGAAAGCGATCTGGCCGATCACGCTATCGCCTGGATCGCCGAACAAAAGGCCAATACGCCCGACCGCCCCTTCTTCGCCTATTACGCCACCGGCGCGGCCCATGCACCCAACCATGCGCCCGCCGCTTGGCTGGCCAAATTCAAGGGCCGGTTTGATAAGGGCTGGGACGCGCTGCGCGATGAGATCTTCGCGCGCGAAAAGGCGCTGGGCACCATTCCCGCCGACACGCAGGCCCCGCCCCGCCCCGCGACCTTGCCTGCTTGGGACAGCCTGAAGCCCGATCAGCAGCGCCTCTATGCCCGCTATATGGAGGCCTATGCCGCATCGCTCGCCTATGCCGACGATCAGGTGGGCCGCGTGATCCAGAGCCTGAAAGACAATGGCACCTATGACAACACGCTGATCATCTATATTCAGGGCGACAATGGCGCCAGCGCCGAGGGCAGTTTCGACGGCAAACTATACGAACAATCGCCCTTGTCCGGGGTGAAGGAGGATCTGGCCCGCTCCATCGCGCATATTGGCGATATTGGCGGGCGCAACGCCTATAATCTCTATCCCGGCGGCTGGGGCTGGGCGCTCAATGCGCCGTTTCAGTGGTCAAAGCGCTATGGCTCGCATTTCGGCGGCCTGCGCAACGGGATGGTCGTGGCATGGCCGCATCATATTGCCGATGCGGGTGCGATCCGCTCGCAATTCCTGCATGTCAGCGACATCATGCCCACGCTGCTGGACGTGGCCGGGATCGTCGCGCCCGACGTGTTCAACGGCGTGCCGCAACAATCGATCACCGGCATCAGCGCGCGCTACACTCTGGACCAGCCCGCCGCCCCTTCGCGCCGCACCACGCAGGTCTTTGCCATGGCGGAGAACCTGAGCCTCTATAAGGACGGCTGGGTCGCCGCAACCAAGCCGATGGTGACGCCTTGGGAGCGCACGCCCCCACCCCGCGTCGCGGTCGAAAACCGGCAATGGGAACTCTACAATATCGACAAGGATTTCAGCGAGGCCCATGATCTTGCCTCTGCCGAACCGGCGCGGCTGGAGCGGATGAAGGCGACATTCTGGGCCGAGGCCGCCAAGGCCAAGATCCTGCCGATCCACAGCCCCGATGGCGGGCAAAAGGGCAGGCCCGACCCCAGCGCGGGCCGCACCAGTTTCACCTATACGATGCCGATCACCGACATTGCCGAAAGCGCCGCCCCGCCCACGGTCGGCCATTCCTTCACCATCAGCGCGGAGCTGACTACCGGGAATGGCGTGATTGCAGCCCAAGGCGGGCGCTTTGGCGGATACAGCTTCTATCTCGACCATGGCCGCCCGGTGTTTGCCTATAATCTGACCCCGGCCAATATGACCCGCATCGCCGCCACCAAGACCATCGGCGCAGGCGCGCATCGGCTGGAAATGCGTTTTACCCTCGACAAGGAAGCGGCGACCAGCGGCGGCAATGTCACGCTGCTCCTCGATGGCGCGCCGGTGGGCGGCGGGCGCATCCCCCGCACCTTCGCACAGGTCATCTCGCATACCGAAGGTTTCGACATAGGACAGGACACGATCTCGCCGGTCGATCCGTCCTATAGTGTGGCCAGCAGCCGCTTTACCGGCACCCTGCGCGCGGTGACGGTGAAGATCGGGGGTTAGAGCGCCAGCATATCGGCAAACAGCAAAGGCGCACGCCCTGTGGCCCCCTGACACAGGGCGGCATGGGCGCTGCGCAATGCATCCTCCAGCAGGGCCGCGCCGCCCAATTGCCGATCGACATGATCGTGGCGCAGCAGCGCGTTAAGGAAAAGCATCAGAGCCAGCATACTGCGTGAGCGGATGAAAGCCGGCGACAGATCGCCCAAAGTCGCCGCGATCAATTCGACCACCCGCCTTTGCGCCGGGGCCACGCCGCCCGCCCCCACGGCGGCTTGCGGGTCGGGCGCGCGCCAGTGGCGCATCACATAATGCACCAGAAACCCGGCATAGGGATGGCTGCCATCCTCACCTTTGAGCGCCAGATGCGGCAGGCACAGGATTTGCAGCAAGGTCAGCGAGTCGCCCAGCAGCCCCTCCGCCCCGGCCCGCGCCAACATCGCCTCGCGCATCGTCTCCATATCGCCCACGCGGCAGACATGGATCGCCGCCATCACCCCCTCACGCGATCCGAAGTGATATTGCACGGCATTGTTGTTGCGCGATCCGGCCGCCTGCGCAATCTCGCGCAGCGACACGCCCTCGCATCCGCGCTGGGCGAACAGGCGCTCGGCGGTCAGCAGCAGGTGGCGTTTGGCCGCATTGAATGGTGGGGCGGGGTCGGCCATGGTTCCTCTCTTTTCCTATCCCGCCATGCCATAGGGCGCGGCAGGGCGCAAACCGCCTACCACGTTTTATTATTGACCTCATGTGCAGAAATGTGCCTATGATCCGCAAAAGATCCAAGAGGATGCCAGACATGACCGACTATAGCAGCATCAGCGCTTTCCGCCCCGCGTGGCTGGGCGATGGACGCAAAAAACTGCTGATCAATGGCGAGGCGGTAGACGCGCTTTCGGGCGAGACGTTCAACAGCATCAGCGCCTCTACCGGCGAGTTGGTGGCGCAATTGGCGCTGGCCGGAGGGGACGATGTGGACCGCGCGGTCAAAGCCGCCAGAGCCGCCTTTGAAGGTCCATGGAGCCGCTTCAAACCGGCCGAAAGGCAGACGGTGATCCTCAAGCTGGCCGAACTGGTCGATGCCGAATGCGATGATCTGGCCATGCTCGATACGCTGGAGATGGGCCGCCCGATCACCGCATCGCGCGGGCTGCGCGGGATGTTGAAACGTTCGCTGCACCATTTCGCGGGGGCGGCCACGGCGATCTATGGCCAGACTATGGGCAATTCCTTCCCGGTCGACCTGCTCTCCTATACGTTGCGCGAACCCATCGGCGTGGTGGGCGCGATCATCCCGTGGAACGGGCCGCTTTTCAGCGCGGCTTGGAAGATCGGGCCGGTGCTGGCCACGGGCTGCACCATCGTGCTGAAGCCTGCCGAGGATGCGGGCCTGTCCGCCCTGCGCTTTGCCGAACTCTGCCATGAGGCGGGCGTACCGCCGGGCGTGGTCAATGTGGTGACGGGCGCGGGGGCCACCGGGGCCGCGCTTTCGGCCCATCCCGATGTGGACAAGGTGGCCTTTACCGGATCAGGCCCCACCGGCGCACGGATCGTCGAAGCTTCGGCGCGGACGTTCAAAAAGGTGACGATGGAACTGGGCGGCAAATCGCCCAATATCATCTTTGCCGACGCCAATCTGGACGCGGCCATCCCTGCCTCGGCCATGGGCGTGTTCAACAACAGCGGACAGGTCTGCGCGGCGGGCACGCGCATCTATGTCGAGCGCCCGGTCTATGAGGAATTCGTCGGCCGCTTTGCCGCCTTCGCCGATGGGCTGAAGGTCGGCCTCAGCCTCGATCCGGCCACGCAGATCGGCCCCATCGTGTCGGGCAAGCAATTCGATCGCGTCTCCGATTATCTTGCGTTGGGCGCGCAGCAGGGCGCAAGGCTGATTACCGGCGGCGGGCGCGTGACGGCGGGCGGGCTGGACAAGGGCTATTGGGTGGCCCCCACGGTTTTTGCCGATGTGCGCGACGATATGCGGATTGCCTGCGAGGAAATCTTCGGCCCCGTCGCCTCGATCATGCCCTTTGACACGTTTGACGAGGTGATAGCGCGGGCCAATGCCACCCGTTTCGGCCTTGCGGGCGGGGTGTGGACCAAGGACATCGACAAGGCCATGTCGGCGGTCAAACGCATCCGCGCCGGGTCGGTCTGGGTCAATCACTATTTCGCCATGGACCCGGCGGTGCCTTTTGGCGGCTATAAAATGAGCGGATTTGGCCGCGAGGGCGGCCATGAGCATATTGACGCCTATCTGCAAACCAAGGGCGTCTGGATCAAGACGAACTGATCCATTACTGGCGGGCCAGAGCCTTTCTGGCCCGCTCCGCCACGGGCAGGTCGATCATCCGGCCGTCGAGCGACACCACCGACAGGCCCTGCGCCCGCGCCTCCTCCCAAGCGGCCCAGATGCGCTCTGCCTCCTCGCGTGCGGCGGGGGACAGGCCGAAAACTTCATTGGCCACCGCCACCTGCTTGGGGTGGATACAGATCGCGCCATTGACGCCATAAGCCGCCGCCTCGCCCGCGATGGCGCGATAGGCTTCTTCTTCGCGGAAACGCGCGATGGAAAAAGGCAGCGCCAGCGCCATCAGCCCCCGCCCCGCCGCCGCCAAAGCCAATTGCCGCGCAGGCAGGTCGAGCACGGCGGGGGACGGCTCCACCCCCATAGCAAGGCTGAAATCCTCGGTGCCCAGCGCCAGACCGGCCACACAGGGCACATCCGCAATCGCCTGCGCCCGCGCCACGCCCAATGGGCTTTCAATCAACGCGATCAGCGGTAAGGCCGCCCCGCGCAATTCGGCCACCATCGCCGCGATCACGCACAGGTCATGCGGGCATTCCACTTTTGGCACCATGATCGCATCGGCCCCCGCGCTCACCGCCGCGCGCAGATCCTCGACCGCCATCATCCACGCACCGTTGATCCGAACCGTCGCCGCCACGCCCTGCGCCCGGACATCCGCCACCACCCCGGCCAGAGCAGCTCGCGCCGTAGGTTTCGCGCCGGGGGCCACCGCATCCTCAAGGTCGAGGATCACCGCATCGACCCCCGCCCGCGCCGCCTTGGCGCAGCGCCCCGCATTGTCGGCAGGGGCAAACAGCATCGAACGCCAGCGCAGCATCTTTCACCCTTCTTTTAAAAAAATGGCCGCGCCATCGGGAGATGAGCGCGGCCAGCCTGTGCCCCCCGGTAAGGGGCAGGTTCGTCAGAACTTGAAGCGGACACCCGCCGTAAAGGCGCGGCCGATCATGTCATAGGTCGAGATATTGGTGGCCAGATTGACGCCCGGCGTGATGCCCGGAATGATCGGCGGATCGGTGTCGAACAGATTGTTGACCGTGCCGAACACTTCGAAATAGCCGCCATTGCCATGAGGAATGCGCGCCCGCACCGAAAGGTCGGTATAGACATAGGCGGGCACCGAACCACCGACAAAGTTCGACAGATTAGGCGCCGAAGCATTGAGGAAGCGGTTCATCGAGCCGATATATTGTTCGGCAATATTGATGCCGATCGGCCCGATCGTGTAATCGACCGAGAGCGACCCGCGCCAGCGCGGATAGGACACAGGGTTCGAACCCACCACGTTGGCCCCGGCATAATGCACCACCGGCTGTCCGGCATAGAGCTGGGTGTCGAACTGGCCCAGATAGTTGGCATAGAGGCGGATGCCCAGCGCGCCCTTGCCGACCTGACGGCGATAGCTGGCGTCAATATCGACGCCCTGCGTTTTCAGGAACGAGATGTTCGATTCCGTGATCCGCACCATCGAGGGGAACGAGGACGATGTGGGCCGCGAAATCAGCGCGCATTCAGGTGCCGTGCCGGCCGTGCCGCAGATATTGAGGATCTGCTGTGCCGTCAGCGCGTCGATGGCGCCGGTCATGTCGATCTTGTAAAAATCGACCGACATGCTGAAGCCCGGCAGGAAGCTGGGCGTGAACACGCCGCCGATGGTCAGCGTCTTGGCCACTTCGGGCTTCAGCTTGGGGTTGCCGCCCGATACGGTCGACGCGTTCTGGTTCAGCCCCGTGACCGGGTCCAGCACGATGCCGATGCCGCTGGTGTCGCCGCGATAGAGTTCATAGAGGTTGGGCGCGCGAATATCGCGCGAATAGGTGGCGCGCAGCAGGAAGTCGCTGACCGGCTTCCAGGTGCCGCCCGCTTTCCACGTCGTCACCGTGCCCGAGGTCGAATAATCGGTCACGCGCACCGCGCCGTTCAGGCTGAGCTGTTGCGCCAGCGGGGCGTCTTTCAACAGCGGCACCGCGATTTCGCCAAAGGCTTCCTTGACATCCATCGAACCATTGGCCGTGCCGACATTGGTCAGCCAGTAATAGAGCGAGGCCGATTGCACCCCGCGCAAGCCTGCGAAATAGGCCGCCTTCTTGGCCGCCGTGTCCAGATTGGCCGGGTCGGCATTGCTGGTCAGGCCCATCGACTGTTTGCGATATTCACCGCCCACGACGATATCGACCGGGCCTGCGGGCAGGCTGAAGGGGCTGCCGCTGATGCTGGCGGTGAACGAGTCATGCTTGAAGCGTGCGCGATATTGCGATGTGCCCGTGGCATAGGCATAGCCCGCCGGACTGGTGGTGGCCGGATTGCCCGCGAACAGGTTGATCGGTTGGCACCCGGCATATTGCGCGGCCACCGTCGGATCGGTCAGCACGCGGCAGGTTGGCGTGCCGCCCACCGATACGACATCGACCGCGGCAAAGAACTTCTTCCAGTCCCACAGGCCCGACTGGGCCATGTTATGGGTCGATTCCGAATGGGTGTAATCGGCCTTGACCTTCCACCCGCCAATCTTGCCCTCGATGCCCGAGGTCGATTGGATGAAATCGGTGGTTTCGCGCACATTGGTCCGATTGTCGGAATAATAGGCCGCAATGCCCACCGAACCATTGGTCGCCACCGTCGAGGCCAGCGAGGCGGGGATATAGGGATTGCCCGCGAAGATCGTCGCGGTCGGGCTGCCCTGAACCAGCGTGTTGGCCATCGCGTCATAGCCGATTTCGGTGCGCGAATAGATCATCTGCGTATAAGCGCTGAAATTGTCGCTGAAATCAAAGCTGAGGCGGCCGAAGTTCTGATAGGTCTTGGAGGGGGCAATCGCGGTGGTATGCGCCGGGATCGTATAGCCGTCGCCACCGATCTGGATGCCCGCGCTGCCCGTGGCAGTGCCGGTGTTGAAGGCCGAGACGGTGCCATCGGCATTCAGCTTGGTGCCAAGAGCGGCGGCGCCATTATACAGCTTGCCATAGGTCGAGGCCGAAGAGATCAGCACATTGCTGGACAGCTTATACGGGTTGAGCGAGCCGCCCGGCGAGCAGGCGGTGGCATCAGACGTGGTATTGACGCAGCCCGGCGTCGATCCGACCCAGGCATAGCCATTCTGGCCCGCCTTGCGTGCATCGCGATACATGCCGCCATTGTTGTAATATTCGGCCGAGAGCAGCAGATGACCACGGTCGCCCGCGAACTTGGTGCCAAAGGCCAGACCGATGCGCTGGTTGTTATTGTCGCCGCGCTGCGATGTGCCCGCCTGAAGATTGCCCTTCAGACCCACGAACTTCTTGTCGAGCACGAAGTTGACCACGCCCGCCACCGCGTCCGAGCCCCATGCCGCCGAAGCGCCGCCCGTCACCACGTCCACGCGCTGAACCAGCAGGTTGGGGATGACGTTGGTGTCGATGGTGCCGATATATTCGGTGGGCGCCACGCGCACCCCGTCAACCATGATCAACGTGCGCAGCGGCCCCTTGGGGTTGGCCGTGGGCGTGCCCAGACCGCGCAGGTTCAGGATGTTGCCATGGATCGGAATGGCCGAAAAATTGTTCGCCGACTTGCCCGGCCCCAGCGAGTTCTGGAAATTGGGCAGCTTGTTGAGCGCATCGGGAATATTGGTCGGCGTCGACTTGGCCAGTTCTTCGGCCGAGGCGACGGTTACCGGCGTCGGCGCGGTATAGCCATCGCGCACGATGCGCGTGGCGGTGACGATGATGTCGGCGGCTTTGGGTTCATCGGCGGCGCTGGCGGCCCCCGGAAACGCGGCGGCCAGCGCCGTCCCTGCCAACAATACGGACATGGTATGAATTCGCATCCCAACCTCCCATAAAAGCCCGCGAAGTCCAACGCCTCGCTTTTTGCCCTATGTTGCAGAATTTGTAGGCCGGAGAATTTTGCCAGTCAATGCAAATTTGCATCCCTATGCATAATCATCAAGGCTGACGGATAAATATCACAACCCGCGCCAGCCCCATGAAATCGGGAGATTTTTACGCCACCTCCCGGTTTACTCCGCCCGCGCGGCCAGCAAACGGCGCACACCCGCGCAGCCATGGGCAAAAAATCCCGCCGCGAGAATCAGCCCTGCCACCACCAGAGCCACCATCGAAAGCCCGACTTTGGCCGGATCGCCCAATACTTTATCGGTCACAAAGCCGACAAGGAACGTGCCCAGCGCCATGCCGATCAGGCCGGTCATCAGCACAAAGATCGCCGTGACCCGCCCGCGCAGCGCCGTTGGCGTGACCAATTGCACCGAGGCAGGCCCCATCGAGGAGGTCGAATGGATGCAGGTCATATAAAGGCCGAACAGCACGACCGTGGCATAGGGATTGCTGACCAGATAGGCCGCGACCGCCAGCGGCCCGGCCAGCACCAGCGTGATCAGGCACCAGCGCAGATGCGCATCGCGATAGCCGGCATTATACAGCCGATCCACCACCCAGCCATGCACCGGCAGGCTGAGCGCGGCCAGCAATTGCGCCATGCCCATCGCCAGCCCGATCTGGCCCGGTTTCCAACCATGGACGCGGGTCAGGAAGGTCGGGCTCCAGATTTGCAGCGCGATGGTGACGGTATAGACAAAGCCGATGCCGAAGATGATGCCGCTGAAACAGCGCGGATAAGTCATAATGAAGCGCCACGCCTCGCGATAACCTTCGAGCGCGGAGACGGCGGCCTGTTGGCGGCGACGCGGTTCGGGGAACAAGAAGACGAGGAAGGCGAAGGCCATGCCCGGAATGCCGGTGATGACGAAGGCCTGCTGCCAGGGAGCGAAATGGCCCATCATCGGCCAATGGGAAATGCCGCCCTCCAGCACGAAGCCCACCAACGGCCCGCCCAGCAAAAAGACGATGCCCGCCCCCATCACCCCGCCCATGACGAAGACCGCCATGGCCAGCGACAGGCGCGAGGGCGGGAAACTGTCGCCGATGATCGAATAGGCGCCGGTTGTATAGCCCGCCTCGCCTGCGCCGACGAGCGCGCGCGAGGCCATCAGCATGCCAAAGGCCCCCGCAAAGCCGCAAGCCCCAGCCCCCGCGCTCCACAGCAGGATGCAGAAGAACAGCACCCAGCGGCGGCTGTAGCGATCCAGCATAAGCCCGACCGGCATGGCGCAGAGGCAGTAGAACACCGCAAAGGCCGGGCCTTGCAACAGGCTGAATTGCGTGTCGGTCAGGTGCAGGCCCTGTTTGATCGGTTCGACCATCAGCGCCATCAGATAACGGTCAGCCAGCGAGCGGATGTACAGAATAAAAAGGATCGCCACCGTCAGCCATGCCATGGGCGCGCGCGGATAGATCGGGCCTTGGGCCACATTTGCATCAGACACGAAAACTCTCCCATGTGGCCTTATTGACGGCGCAATAAATGCACCTTCGTGCAATTTTTACATCAGGTCAACGTTTAACGCAGATCAAAGGCCGCGAAACTGCGGGCGGCGTTTTTGGCGAAAGGCGCTGACTCCCTCGCGGTAATCGTGGGTATGGCCGAGGCGGCGCTGGCCATCGCGCTCAATGTCGAGCTGGGCGTCGAAATCGCGCGACCAGCTTTGCCGAATCGCGTTGCGCGCGGCCATGATCCCTTGCGTGGGCGCGGCGGCCAGCAAGGAGACCAGCGCCTCGACATGCTCGATGAAATCATCGTCGGGCGCGCATTGCCAGATCAAGCCCCATTCCTGCGCGCGGGCGGCGCTGATGCGCTCGCCCGTCATCGCCATGCCCAGCGCGCGCGGCTGGCCGATCAGACGGGGCAACAGCCAGCTGATCCCGCAATCGGGCATCAGGCCGATCTTGGCGAAGGACAGGATGAAACTGGCCGATTGCGCGGCGATCACCATATCGCCCATCAGCGCCAGCGCCGCCCCCGCCCCCGCCGCCACGCCATTGACCGCGCAGACCAGCGGCACCGGCAGCCGCGCCAGACGCCGGATCAGCGGATTATAGCGCAGCTCAATACTCTCCCCCAGATCGAGCGGCCCCTCCTGCTCCACCGGTCTTTCGCCCAGATCCTGCCCCGCGCAAAAGCCGCGCCCCGCCCCGGTCAGCAGAACCACACGAAGGTCCGCGCTGGCCTCGATCTCGTCGAGGATGTCGCTCAACCTTTGATGCATGCCCACGGTGATCGCGTTCAACTGATCCGGGCGGTTGAGAACGATGCGCGCCACGCCATCCTCAAGAGCAAACAGCACGCAGGTTTGGGAATCGCTCATGAGGGCCGCCTCTTGGAAATCGGTAGGGCGCCATCATGGTGCGCCACATCAAAATTGCACCACGGTACAGTTACGTCAATTCTATAAGCTGTCAATCGGCGGGATGCAGCCTTCACACATATCTCTTAATTTCAGATATATAATTAATTTAAGGTCTGCCTACTCCGTCCCTAAACCTTACCAAAAGCGCAGATTTCGCACCGATACATCATAAAAATTTTACCTCAATTCTGCCCCATGATGCAAAATATCGCTAGCCTAGCGCCTCCGCATCGCTTACAGATCACCATCGAAGCAGAGCCAGCCACGACTGGCCCCGAAAAGAGACTCAACAACAAAAACCGGGCGGGATGATGGAAGACCAGCAATTCAGACAGGAGGTCCGCGATTGGCTATCCGCCAACTTCCCGCCGGCGCTGACAGGCGTGAACGGGCTGATCTTTCAGGGTGACGCCCATGCCGCCGCCGCCAACGCCGATTTTCAGGTCTGGCGCAAGGCGATGGCCGACAAGGGCTGGGGCACACCGACATGGGACAAAGCCTATGGCGGAGCCGGACTTTCCGCCGCGCAGGCCAAGATCATAGCGCAGGAATTATCCGCCATCGGCGCGTTCAACCCGATCCGTTCCTATGGCACGATGATGCTTGGCCCCACGCTGCTGGAATTCGGCACGGAAGAGCAGCGACTGCAACATCTGCCCCGCATTTCCACCCATGAACTGCGCTGGTGTCAGGGCTTTTCCGAGCCGGGCGCGGGGTCCGACCTTGCCTCGCTGCAAATGAAATGCGTCGATGCGGGCGATCACTGGGTGGTGTCAGGCCAAAAGATCTGGACATCCGGCGCCGATCAGGCCGACTGGTGCTTTGCCCTTGTGCGCACCGACACCAGCGTCAAACATGGCGGCATCAGCTTCCTGTTGATCGACATGACATCGCCCGGCGTCGAGGCGCGCCCGATTGTCCTCATCAGCGGATCGACCCATTTCTGCGAAGTCTTCTTCAACGATGTGAAAGTGCCCAAGGGCAATCTGGTCGGCGCGGTCAATCAGGGCTGGAACATCGCCAAGCGCCTGCTGCAATTTGAACGCTCCAGCCTGTCGGAGGTCAAGACCGACGTCACCCCGCTGGCCCCCATCGCCCATGCGATGCTGGGCACGGATGCGGAAGGAAGGATTGCCGATGCGGATGCGCGCGCGCGCATTGTCCATAATGCAATGCGCCACGCGGCCTATCTGCAAACCGTGCGCAGGTTTAACGAGGAGGCGCGCAATGGCGGCCCCGGCAATGGCGTCTCGACGCTGAAAAACCTGTGGTCGAACATTGTCCAGCGCCGCGCCGAATTGCTGGTCGAGGTGCTGGGCGCCGATGGGCTGGGCTGGTCGGGCGATGCCTATCCGGCCGACGCGCGCGAGGCGACCCGCGCGCTGCTGCACTCAAAAGCCTTCTCGATCTATGGCGGCAGCTACGAAATCCAGAACAACATCACGGCCAAGCGCTCGCTCGGCCTGCCGGATCGCTGAAGGGAGACGCGCGATGGCCGTGTTGAACGAAGAACAGACCATGCTCAAAGACATGGTGTCGCAATGGGTCCGCGACCGGATGCCGGTGGGCGTGGCGCGCGGATTGTATGACCACAGCGGCGGCGGGCGCAAGGACGCCACCACCGGCTTTGACGCCGATGCCTATGCCGAAGTCGCCGCCATGGGCTGGAGCGGCATCCTCGTCCCCGAAGCCCATGGCGGCAGCGATTTCGGCGCTTTCAGCCTCGGCTTCGTGCTGGAGGAACTGGCGCGCGCACTCTCGCCTTTGCCCTTGCTGAGCAGCGCGATGGTTGCGGTCAGCGCCTTGCGGCTTGGCGGAAATGCTGCGCAGCAAAGTGCGTGGCTGCCTGGTCTGGCCGATGGCTCGATCATCGGCGCGCTGGCGGTGGACGAAGGCGCGCATCACCTGCCCGATATACTTGCACTGACGGCCACGCGGGCCGAAAATGGCTGGCGTCTGGATGGGATCAAGCGCCCGGTGGCCGATGGCATGGGCGCGGGCCTGTTCATCGTGGCCGCGCGCGGGGATGATGGCACGGCGCTGTTCCTTGTCCCCGCCGATGCTGCGGGGCTGACGCGCGAACCGCTCGACCAGATCGACGCGCGCCGCCCGGCCTTGTTGCGCTTCGATGGCGTGGTGCTGGGCGATGATGCCATGCTGGGCCAGGGCGATGCCCTGCTTTCCGCCATCCTCGACCGCGCCTATGTGGGGCAAGCCGCCGAATTGCTCGGCCTTGCCACGCAGGCGTTTGAAACCACGCTGGAATATCTCAAAACCCGCGTCCAGTTCGGGCAGTTGATCGGATCGTTTCAGGCGCTGCAACATCGCGCCTCGGAGATGTTCGGCGAACTGCAGCTCACCCGCTCGGCGGTGGAGGCAGCGCTGGTAGCGATTGACGCCGATGACCCGCAATTGCCCTCGCTCGCCTCGCTGGCCAAGGCGATTGCCAATGAAACCGCCCATCGCATCACCTGCGAGATGGTGCAGCTGCACGGCGGCATCGGCATGACGCATGAACATGACGCCGGGCTATACCTCAAACGGTCCCGCGTGGCCGAACAGGCCTATGGTTCCTCCTCTTTCCACCGCGAACGCTGGGCGCGCCTCAACGGATATTGAACGATGCAATCGCGAGAGATTCACCTCATCCGCCGACCCGTTGGAGCGCCGGTGGCTCAGGATTTTGCGCTCATCACGCGCGATGTGCCGCCCCCCGCCCCCGGCGAGGTGCAGGTGCGCAACCTGTTCATGGCGGTCGATCCGGCCATGCGCGGGCGGATGAGCGATGCGCCAAGCTACGTCCCACCCTTTGCGTTGAACGCGCCGATGGAGGGGCCCGCGATTGGCGAGGTGACGGCCTCGAACCATCCCGATTTCAAACCCGGCGATCTGGTCTTCTCCCGCCTTGGCTGGCGCGAAATATTCAACGCCCCCGCCGCCGCGCTGGAGCATCGTGACCGCGATGCCCTGCCGCCTTCCGCCTATCTGGGCTTTGCCGGATCGACGGGTCTGACCGCCTATGCCGGGCTGATCCGCATTGCGGGTCTGCGTGAGGACGACGTCGTTTTCGTCTCGGCGGCCTCGGGCGCGGTCGGCTCCATCGCCTGCCAGATCGCGCGAATCAAGGGCTGCAAGGTGATCGGCGCGGCGGGCGGGGCGCGCAAGAAGGCCTTCCTGCTCGACACGGTGGGCGTCGATGCGGCGATTGATTACAAGGCCGAACCCAACCTGACCAAGGCTCTCGCCCGCGAGGTCAAAGCCTTGGGGGTCAAGGGCATAGACGTCAATTTCGAGAATGTCGGCGGCGATCACTTGCAGGCCGCGCTGGCTCTGGCCAACAAGCACGCGCGTTTCGCCATCTGCGGCATGATCTCGCAATATAACGTCACCGATGCGCCGACCGTCCCCAAAAACCTGACCATGCTGATGACCAAAAGCATCCGCATGGAGGGCTTCATCGTGCTGGACCACAAGGATCTGGAACCGCAATTCATGGCCGACATGATCGCATGGCACAAGGCGGGCCTGATCCGTCAGGCCGAGACGGTGCATGAAGGCATCGAAAACGCGCTGACCGCCTTCAACGGCCTGTTCAGCGGCGACAATCTGGGCCGCACCTTGGTCAAGCTGGGGGAACCGGTCCATGTATGACCTGCTGAACGGACTGCGCGTGGTTGAGGGCGCGGCCTTTATCGCCGGCCCCTCCGCCGGGCTGCATATGGCGCAGATGGGCGCGGAGGTGATCCGTTTCGACGCCATTGGCGGCGGGCCGGACTATCGCCGCTGGCCGCTCGCCCCCGATGGCTCCAGCCTCTATTGGGAGGGGCTCAACAAGGGCAAGAAGAGCATCGCCATCGACCTTGGCCGCCCGGAGGGGCGCGAACTGGCTGTGGCGCTGGCCACCGCGCCGGGGGATCAGGGCGGCGTGTTCCTGACCAATTATCCGGTGAAGGGTTTCCTGAGTCACGAGGCGCTGAAGGCCCGGCGCGAGGATATTATCACCGTGCGCGTGATGGGCTGGGCCGATGGCTCGCCTGCGGTGGATTACACGATCAACGCCGCCGTGGGCGTACCGCAGATGACCGGGCCTGCCGATGATCCGCGCCCGGTCAACCATGTCCTGCCCGCATGGGATCTGCTGGGCGGGGCCTATGCGGCCTTTGCGGCGGCCTCGGCCTTGCTGCGGCGGCGAGCCTCGGGCGTGGGCGCGGAAATCCGCGTGCCTTTGTCCGACCTTGCCGCCAGCAGCCTCTCGCATCTGGGGCAAGTGGCCGAAGTGCTGACCGGCGGCGACCGCCCCCGGATGGGCAATGACCTGTTCGGCGCCTTTGGCCGCGATTTCGTGACTGCTGATGGCCAGCGCCTGATCGTGGTGGCCATCACCCCACGCCAGTGGACGGGTCTGCTCAAAGTGCTGGACCTGTCCGAGGCGGTGGGCGCCATTGAGGCCGCGCTGGGCGTCAGCTTCGCCCGCGACGAGGGCGCGCGTTTCACCCATCGCGCCGCGCTCTTTCCCCTGTTCGAGGCAGCCTTTGCCAAGCGCGATGCTGAAGCTCTGATACCCGCCTTTGACGCGGGCGGTGTGACATGGGGGCAATATCAAAGCCTGCATCAGGCCGTAACGCATGACCCGCGCCTGTTCACCGCCAATCCGCTGTTTCAATCGCTGACCCACCCCAGCGGACTGACCTATCCCGCCTCCGGCCCCGCCGCCACTTTGGCTGATGAAGCGCGCATGGCCCTCACCCCCGCCCCCCGCCTTGGCCAGCATACCGATGAGGTTTTGGCGCAGGTTCTGGGGCTGGATGGCGGAGCCATCGGGCGGCTGCATGATGAAGGACTGGTGGCATGAGCATTCCCGAAACTGATCTGGCCCTTTGGCGCACATGGGTCGGGCGCGAGGAAGTCCGCCACGAGGTGCTGGACGGCGAGGCGCTGCGCCGCTTTGCCGCCGCGATTGGCGAGAGCCTTGATGTCGAGGCCCATCAGCCCTCGCTGGCGCATTGGGCCTTCTTCCTGCCCATCGCAGCGACCGATCAGATCGGCCCGGATGGTCACCCCAAGCGCGGGGGCTTTATGCCGCCGATTTCCCTGCCCCGGCGCATGTTCGCAGCGGGCCGCATGGAATTTGGCTCAGCGCTGACCTTGGGCCAGCCCGCCACCCGCCGCTCGACCATTCGCGACTTGCAATACAAATCCGGGCGCAGCGGCGATCTGATCCTGCTGGAGGTCGAGCACATCATCGACCAGGCGGGCGAGGTCCGCGTCACCGAGCGGCAAACCATCGTCTATCGCGATGCGGGCGCGGCCACGCCTGCGGTGATCCCGGCCGATGTGACCCCCGCCGCCGAGGATGCGATCTGGAACCCCACCAGCGTCGATCTCTTCCGTTTTTCCGCCGTCACCTTCAACAGCCACCGCATCCATTACGACCTGCCCTATGCGCAGGGCGAGGAAGGTTATCCCGGCCTCGTCGTGCATGGGCCTTTCACCGCCACACGCCTGTTTGCCCATGCCTGCCGCCATGGCCCCCGCCCGCTGTCTTATGCCTTCCGCGCGGTGGCGCCGATGTTCTGCGGCGCGCCCATCATCCTGCGCGAGGCCGTGCCGGGGCAACTGGCCGCAATCCGCGCGGACGGGGCCGACGCGATGCTGGCCAGCGTCGAATATTGAGCTTCCCTTTCAACCCATGAGGAGTTTCACCCGTGGACGCAGAAACCTTTGAAATGCTGCGCGACACCGTCCGCCGCTTTGTCGACGAACGGCTGATCCCGGCCGAAGACACGGTGGAAGAGGCCGATGCCGTTCCCGCCGAAATCATCGACCAGATGCGCGAAATGGGCCTTTTCGGCATTTCCGTGCCCGAGGAGTTCGGCGGCCTTGGTTGCACCATGGCCGAGGAAGCGGGCCTCATCCGCGAGCTGACCCGCGCCTCGATCGTGTTTCGCAGCGTGATCGGCACGACCGTGGGCATCGGCAGCCAGGGCATCGTGATGGACGGCACGCCCGAGCAAAAGGCGCAATGGCTGCCCAAATTCGCCACCGGCGAGGCGATGGCCAGCTTTGGCCTGACCGAGCCGGAGGCCGGATCGGATGCCGCCTCCTTGCGCACCATCGCCATCCGCGAGGGCGACAATTATCGCATCAACGGCACCAAGCGCTATATCACCAACGCCCCGCGCGCCTCGGTTTTCACCCTGATGGCGCGCACCGACCCGGACAATAAGGGCGCGGGCGGCATTTCAGCCTTCATCCTGCCTGCCAACACGCCGGGCCTTTCGCTGGGCAAGCCTGACAAGAAGATGGGCCAGAAGGGCGCGGTCACCACCGATGTCATCCTTGAAGATGTGATCGTGCCCGCCAGCGCCATCATCGGCGGCGTACCCGGCATGGGCTTTAAAACCGCGATGAAGGTGCTGGACCGGGGCCGCATCCATATTGCGGCGGTGGCGCTGGGCATGTGTGATCGGCTGATCGGCATGGCCTTGCAATATGCGATGGAGCGCAAGCAATTTGGCCAACGCATCGCCAATTTCCAGCTCATGCAGGCGCTGCTGGCCGATATGAAGGTCGATATGCTGACCACCGAGGCGCTGATGAACTCGGTCGCGGCGCGGTTCGATGCGGGCGAGAAGGTCAGCCTTGAATGCTCCGCTCTCAAGTATCACGCCAGCGAAGCGGTGGGCCGGGTGGCCGACCGCGCAGTGCAGATCTTTGGCGGCGCGGGCTATATGGCCGAGTACAAGGTCGAACGCTTTTACCGCGATGTGCGCCTGCTGCGCATTTACGAAGGCACCAGCCAGATCCAGCAAACCATCATTGCCAAAGCGATGATCCGTCAGGCCGAGCAGGCCTGAGCGGGAGGGAGAGAAATACCATGCGCAGAGCCGCGATTGTCGCCCCCATCCGCACCGCCGTTGGCAAATATGGCGGGTCGTTGAAATCCATCTCGGCGGGCGATCTGGGCGCCATTGTCATCAAGGCGTTGATGGAGCGCACCAAACTCGATCCCGAACGCATCGACGATGTGGTCTTTTCCCAAGGCTACGGCAATGGCGAGGCACCCTGTATCGGGCGCTGGTCGGCGCTGGCGGCGGGATTGCCGGAAAGCATTCCGGGGGTACAACTGGATCGCCGCTGCGGTTCTGGCCTTCAGGCCGTGATTGACGCGGCCATGCGCATCCAGACGGGCGCGGCCGATGTGGTGATCGCGGGCGGCGTGGAAAGCATGTCCAACGTCGAATATTACTCGATGGACCACCGCTGGGGCGCGCGTTCGGGCTCGACCACCATGCATGACCGCCTGACGCGCGGGCGCGTGATGTCGCAGCCGATTGCCCGCTATGGCGTGATTTCCGGCATGATCGAGACGGCTAACAATCTGGCCCGCGATTATGGCATCACCCGTCAGGAATGCGACGCCTATGCCGCGCTCAGCCACCAGCGCGCCACGGCCGCGTGGGCGGCGGGCAAGTTCGACGATGAGCTGGTGCCCGTGGCCGTGCCGCAGCGCCGGGGCGATCCCGTCATATTTGCCCGCGACGAAGGCATCCGCGAGGACGCCACGGCGGAATCGCTCGCCAAACTGCCGCTGATCGAAAGGGACGGCGTGGTCACGGCGGGCAATGCCAGCCAGCAGAACGATGCGGGCGCGGCCTGTCTGGTCGTGGCCGAGGACAAGCTGGAGGAACTGGGGCTGGAACCCATCGGTTATTTCCATAGCTGGGCGGCGGCAGGCTGCGATCCTTCGCGCATGGGCATCGGGCCGGTGCCGGCGGTGGAGAAACTGTTTGCCCGCAATGGCATGGGCTGGGACGACATTGATCTGGTCGAGCTGAACGAGGCCTTTGCCCCGCAGGTTCTGGCCTGCCTCAAAGGCTGGGGCTGGAGCGCGGATGACAGCCGCAACGAGATGCTCAACGTCAACGGTTCGGGCATTTCGCTGGGCCACCCCATCGGCGCGACGGGGGGCCGCATTCTGGCCAATCTGATGCGCGAACTGCATCGGCGCAATGGCCGCTATGGCATCGAAACCATGTGCATCGGCGGCGGTCAGGGTCTTGCCGCCATCTTCGAGCGCGCCTGAACAACGCGCTATTGAAGACCGGCCATCACGCTCTCCCCGTGATGGCCGGTTTCATTTAACCTTGGCGATGATCGCCACACCCACCAGCGTAATCCCCCCGCCCAGCGCCATCATCGCCGTGATCGGCGAATGGAAATAGAGCGCGGAAAAACAGGTCGCCAGCACCGGCGCGGCCAGCATCAACGGCATCACCGCATTGATCGGATGGCGTTGCAGCAGCCATGCCAGCGCCCCCTGCCCCAGCACGGTCGAACCAAGGCTGGTAAAGGCGAACCAACCCAGCGCCGGGGCGGGCATGGCGAAAAGGCGGTCGAATTTATCCGCCTCAAACATCGCGGCAAAGGGCGCCAGCATGACCAGCCCCATCAGCCCGTTCCACGCCTGAATGGTCATCACCCCGATCCCGCCCAGCCGCCGCTGGATCAAGGCCGCGCCGCCCCAGACCATCGCCGCCCCCGCCATCACCAGCACGGCGGGCAATTCCCCGGCAATGCGCGGATCAAAGCCCAGCACCAGCACGCCGATAATCGCCAGCGCCACGCCAACCCCGCGCGCGGGCGAGAGCCGTTCCTTGAGCACAATCGCGCCCAGCAGGAGCGAGAAAGGCACGCTGAGTTGCCCCACAATCGCCAGAGCCCCGACATTGGTGGCCAGATGCAGCGCAAGGTTCATCAGCAGCAAGAACAGCCCGCCGTTGAGCACCCCATAGGCCGCGATGACCCGCACCCGCCCGCGCGGAAGCCGAAACCACGGCGCGCAGACCAGCGCCACCACACCCATGCGCGCCGCAATCGACCACAGCGGCGAGGTGGCATCGACCACCACCTTCATCGCGATCACATTGGCCGCAAACAGCACATTGACCAGCAGCGCCACCGCCAATCCCGATGCGCCCATATGCGGGTGCTGCTGTTCCATGATCCCATCCCTTTATGATATTTGCACAAGAGTACAGGAATCTTGCCCATAAGGAAGGCGGAATTCCAGCATTTTCATCGCAAATCCTATCGCCCAATCGCCCATCGCGCAAAATCAAAAGTAACCCTTGGTGCAAAATATCTTGCCCTCGCCCGCGCCAGAGTCTATCGCAGGAACAACAAGTCCACAGATCAGAATCAGGACGGGAGAGACAGGCGCGTGCCAACCACAACCAAGTTTTGCGAGAAACCGGCATGAGTGCGCGCGCGCTGGATGGTGTGCGGGTGCTGGACCTGTCGCGCGTGCTGGCCGGGCCGTGGTCGACGCAGATTCTGGCCGATTTCGGCGCCGATGTGATCAAGATCGAATTGCCCGGCAATGGCGACGATACGCGCGCATGGGGACCGCCCAATCTGATCGGCGCGGATGGCGCGCCTGAACTGGGCGAGAGCGCCTATTACCTGTGCGCCAATCGCAACAAGCGCTCGGCCGCGATCAATCTGGCGCATCCCGACGGCGCGGCGCTGATCCGCGATCTGGCGGCGCAGGCCGATATTATCGTCGAAAATTTCAAGGTCGGCGGGCTGAAGAAATACGGGCTGGATTATGACAGCCTGAAAGCGATCAACCCGCGCGCGGTCTATTGCTCGATCACCGGCTTTGGCCAGACCGGGCCTTATACGCGGCGCGGCGGCTATGATTTCGTGGCGCAGGGCATGGGCGGCTTCATGTCGATCACCGGCGAGGAAGATGGCGGCCCGCTGCGCGCGGGCGTGGCCATGGCGGACCTTTCCACCGGCATGTACGCCACCGTCTCGATCCTAGCCGCGCTGCGCCATGCCGAACGCACCGGCGAGGGACAGCAGATCGACATTTCCCTGCTCGACACGCAAATCGCCATGCTGGCCAATCAGGGTTCGAACTGGCTGGTGGGCGGGGTCGTGCCGGGGCGGCTCGGCAATCGCCATCCCACGGTTGTGCCTTACAAGACCTTTGAAGTGGCCGATGGCATCATGATTATCGCGGTGGGCAATGACCGACAGTTCCGCGCGCTCTGCGTCGAAATGGACGCGGCGCATCTGGCCGATGATCCGCGTTTTGCCACCAGCCGCGCGCGCCTGATCAACCGTGACGAGATCGAGGCCATCGTGCAGGATCTGGTCCGGCCCCACACGCGCAATAGCCTGATCGACCGGTTCGAGGCCTGCGGCGTGCCCTCCGGCCCGGTCAACACGATCAAGGACGTGTTCGAAGACCCCTTTATCGAGGCGCGCGGCACCGTCCACCGCTTCACGCGCGAGGATGGGGTGGAAATCCCCACCGTCGCCTATCCGGGCAAGCTGTCGGCCACGCCCGCCGATTACCGCCGCCAGCCTCCCCGTGTGGGCGAGCATACCAACGAGATCCTGCGGGACTGGCTGCCTATGACGGACGAGGCGCTCGATGCGCTGTCCGCCGATGGCGTCATTGCCCAGCGCAAGGCTTGAGGAGAGAATTGATGCAACTCGACACCAGCGTTTCGGCCATTGTCACCGGCGGCGCGTCAGGCCTTGGCGAGGCCACGGCGCGCGCTCTGGCGGCCAAGGGGATCAAGGTCGCCCTGTTCGATTTCAACGAGGAGACCGGCAATCGCGTCGCCTCCGAAATCGGCGGCATTTTCTGCAAGGTGGACGTGACCGACGAGACCAGCGTGGACGCAGGCTTTGCGCAGGCGCGCGCGGCCCATGGGCAGGAGCGCATCCTTGTGAACTGCGCTGGCACCGGCAATGTCATCAAGACCGCATCGCGCGACAGGGCGACCGGCGAAACCAAAGCCTTCCCCACCGACCAGTTCGAGCGGATCATCCAGATCAACCTGATCGGCACGTTCCGCTGCTGCGCCAAATCGGCGCGAGGGATGCTGGATCTCTCGCCGCTGGAGGATGGCGCGCGCGGCGTCATCATCAACACCGGCAGCGTGGCCGCCGAGGATGGCCAGATCGGTCAGGCCGCCTATGCCGCATCCAAGGGCGGCATCGTCAGCCTGACATTGCCCATGGCGCGCGATCTGATGAATGACGGCATCCGGGTGAACTGCATCCTGCCGGGCATTTTCGATACGCCCTTGATGGCGCGCGCGGCCGATGCGGTGAAGGCCTCGCTGGCCGCCAGCGTGCCCTTCCCCAAGCGTTTTGGCCGTCCGCCCGAATTTGCCGCCATGGCGCTGGCTATGATCGAGAACGATTATTGGAACGGCGAGGATGTCCGGCTTGACGGCGGCATCCGCATGGCGCCGCGTTGAGGGGATAGAGCCGATGAGCGAGGAACCCGAATTCGTCACCTATAACGTCACCGATGGCGTGGCATGGGTGATGCTGAACCGCCCGCAATATTCCAATGCGCAGAACTATCGCCTGCTGGGCCAATTGGACAATGCGTTCAAACGCGCGGTCAATGATGATGATGTCAAGGTCATCGTGCTGGGCGGCGAGGGCAAGCATTTTTCCGCTGGCCACGACATTGGCACACCCGAAAAGGACAGCCATATGCCGCGCAACCGCGTGGGGCTTTGGTGGGACCACACCAACAAAGGCGGGGCCGAGCGGCAATATGTGCTGGAGCAGGACGGCTATCTGGGCCTGTGCCGCCGCTGGCAGGAGATCCCCAAGCCGATGATCGCCATGGTGCAGGGCGCCTGTATTGCGGGCGGGCTGATGCTGGCGTGGGTGTGCGATCTGATCATCGCCTCGGAAGATGCGTTTTTTCAGGACCCGGTGTTGCGCATGGCGCAGCCGGGCGTCGAATATTTCGCCCATGCGTTTGAATTGCCGCCCCGCGTGGCGCGCGAATTGCTCTTGCTGGGGCGCCGGATGCCTGCGGCGCGCGCCTATCAGTTCGGCATGGTCAACGAAATCCACCCGCGCGAAACCTTGCGCGAAGAGGTCGCCAAGATCGCCGCCGAACTGGTCGAGCGCGACCGTTTCGGCATGGCGCTGACCAAGCAGGCGTTCAATTTCGTCGAGGACCTGCGCGGCAAGCGTCAGGCGATGGATGGCGTGTTCCACATGCACCATCTGGCCCATGCGCATAATCAGTTGATGACGGGCCACCTTGTCGGCGGGCTGGACTCCAAGGCGATGGCGGCGGCCAACAAGAAGCAGGCGGGGGATAAGGAATGACGCTTATTCTGCCGGGGCTGACCGCCCTGCTGTCCGGGGCAGCGGATGCGGCGGCGGCTTTTGTCGCCCATGCCCAGCCGCAGGTGAAGGCCCGCATCGCCGCCCCCGATGGCAAAGTGGACCGTGTGGCCGCCGATGTAGAGCAGCATATCGTCCATGGCTTTGGCTGGTATGCCTCCTATGCCGAATTGCTGCGCGAGGTGGCGACATGGGCCGCCGCGCTGGAGCAGGATGGGGAATTTACCGAAGTCGAGGCCCTGCTCGCGCAATTGCTGTTTGCCGAATATGGCGCGCAGATGCGCGGCGGCATCGCGATGAATCAGGGCGAGGTGATCCGCCCCGCCGATCTTTGCGATGATGCCGATGCGCTCGACGCCCCCGCCCTGACCCGCCTGATCCGCGAGGGCGGGACGCAGGAGGTGAAAACCGCCATCGCGCGCCATCTGATCGATGCTCGCGGGCGGGTGACGCTGGAAAATTGCGGGCTGGATGAAACGCTCACCCTGATCCGCGATCAGTTCTTTGCCCTGTCGAATGACAAGGTCGCGCCCCATGCCCACGAATGGCATCTAAAGGACGAATTGATCCCCATCGAACTGGTCGACGAACTGGGCGAGATGGGCGTGTTCGCCATGACCATCCCGGAGGAATTCGGCGGGCTGGGCATGGGCAAGACCGCTATGTGCGTGGTGTCCGAGGAATTGTCGCGCGGGTGGATCGGGGTCGGCTCGCTGGCCACGCGGTCCGAAATCGCGGCCGAACTGATACTGACCGGCGGCACGCTGGAGCAAAAGCAGCACTGGCTGCCCCAGATCGCCAGCGCCGCGATCCTGCCCACCGCCGTGTTTACCGAGCCTGATACGGGATCCGACCTTGGATCCTTGCGCACCCGCGCCACGCGAACGGGCGAGGAATACAGCATCAGTGGCAACAAGACATGGATCACCCATGCCGCCCGCGCCGATGTGATGACGCTGCTGGTGCGCACCAACCCGGAAACCCGCAACCACAGCGGTCTGTCCATGCTGATCGCGCCCAAAATGCGCGGCGACGAGGCCAACCCCTTCCCCAGCCCCGGCATGAGCGGGGGCGAGATCGGCGTGATCGGCTATCGGGGCATGAAGGAATACGAAATCGGCTTTGACGATTTCCGCGTTCCCGCCGCCAACCTGTTGGGCGGGGTCGAGGGGCAAGGCTTCAAGCAATTGATGGCCACCTTTGAAAGCGCGCGCATCCAGACCGCCGCCCGCGCCATCGGCGTAGCGCAGGCCTCGCTCGACGTGGGCCTCGCCTATGCGATAGATCGCAAGCAATTTGGGCGGGCCATCATTGAGTTCCCCCGCGTGGCCAACAAGCTGGCCATGATGGCGGCGGAAATCATGGGCGCGCGCCAGCTCACCTACTTCGCCGCCCGCCGCAAGGACGAGGGCAAGCGATGCGATCTGGAAGCCGGCATGGCCAAGCTGATCGGCGCCCGCGTGGCATGGGCGGCGGCGGACAATGCCTTGCAGATCCACGGCGGCAATGGGTTTGCGATGGAATATGCCGTCAGCCGCCTGCTGGCTGATGCTCGGATTCTGAACATATTCGAGGGTGCGGGCGAGATTCAGGCGCAGGTGATTGCGCGGCGGTTGCTGGATGGAGGGAATTAAAAGGGAGTTTTAGGTGCGAGGGTCTAGACCCTCGCGCTCCCGTTACTGTCTGCGTTGCGTGTCGGGTTCGACCTTTTGTGTCGGACGCGATGTTGAAATGATAAAGCCTGCGGCGCATTAAGAGATTACCTTACCGCGCCGCAGGCTTTCATAACTGCCCCCAACATGGCGATCTTGCCACCACCCCATTAATGGGATTGCAAAGGGGCCAAGCCCCTTTGCCCGCCGGAGGCAAACTCCCTTTCTTACAACCTCTCCACAATCGTCACATTGGCCATCCCGCCCGCCTCACACATGGTCTGCAAACCATAACGCCCCCCGGTCGAATGCAGCGCGCTGACCAAAGTCGCCATCAGCTTTGCGCCAGACCCGCCCAAAGGATGCCCCAGCGCGATCGCCCCGCCATGCACATTCATCCGCGCCGCATCGGCACCCAGCGCCTGCGCCCAAGCCAAAGGCACCGGGGCAAAGGCCTCGTTGACTTCATAGAGGTCGATATCGCCGATCCCCATGCCCGCCTTGGCCAGAGCGCGCTGGGTGGCGGGAATGGGCGCTTCCAGCATGATGACGGGATCGTGGCCAAGAACGGTCATCTGATGGATGCGCGCCAAAGGTTTCAGGCCCAAAGCCTTCAGCCCCCGCTCGTTGACCACCAGCACCGCCGCCGCGCCGTCGCAGATCTGGCTGGCATTGGCCGCGCTGATCACCCCGCCCTCGGTCAGCAATTTGACGCTGCTGATCTTTTCGAGGCTGGCGTCGGCGCGGATGCCTTCGTCGGTCTTGTGGATCACCGCCTCGCCCTCAGGCGTGACCACCTCCAGCGGGATGATTTCGGCGTCGAACTTGCCCGCTGCCGTAGCGGCGGCGGCGCGGCGGTGGCTTTCCAGCGCATAGGCGTCCAGCACATCGCGCGTCAGGCCATATTTCTTCGCCAGCATCTCGGCCCCGCCAAACTGGCTGAAGGGCGTGTCGGGATAGCGCGCCTCGATGCCGGGGCTGCGATAGGTGCCGAACCCATGCTTGGCCGCCAGCGTCCAGGGCAGGCCCATCGGCACGCGGGTCATGCTCTCGACGCCTGCCGCGATCACCACATCCATCACGCCCGCCATCACCGTGGCGGCGGCAAAGTGGACGGCCTGCTGGCTCGATCCGCATTGGCGGTCGACATGGGTGCCGGACACCGATTCGGGCAATCCGCCCGCCAGCACGGCGTTGCGAGCGATATTGGCGCCCTGCTCGCCGCCGGGACAGGCACAGCCCATGATGACATCCTCGACCAGCGCGGGATCAATCCCCGCCCGGTCGATCAATCCGGCCAGCACCCGCCCGGCCAGATCCGCCGGATGCACCCCGGCCAGCCGCCCGCCGCGCTTGCCCCCGGCCGAACGCGCCACGGCCACGATATAGGCTTCCGCCATGCCTCATCCCTTCTTTATGAATCTATACTGTAATGCAAAATTATAGGCATCCCCGGCCCTTCGGCACAAGCCAATTATGCCCTTGAGAGCAAAATAGGCAGATCCTCCGGCACATCCAGATCACGCGCCAGCCCCTCGCGCCGGATCACCCGGCAACCCAGCCCGGCGCGCGCAGCCTCGCGCTCATGCGCGGCGCGGCTGCCCGGCCCAAAACGCAGGGCGAGGATCGCGGGATGGGCCAGATAGAGCGCATTCGTCCCCTGCCCCGCCGTGTCCGCGGCGATCATCACCGAGACCCCCATGGGCGGGGCCAGCATCGCCCGCAAATCCTGCGCGTTCAGCAACGGCAAATCGGAACTGACGATCAGCACCGGCGCGCGGGCCATCCGGTCCAGCTTCAGCAAGGCCTGCGCCAGCGCCGGATTATGCCCCGCGCATGTCTCACGCAGCGCCATCGCGCCCGCCGCGCGCGCCTGTGCCAATGCATCCTCATCGCGGCTGACCACCAGCACATCGGCAACCTGCTTGGCCTGCGCCAAAACATGAGCAAACAACCGCCGCGCCAAATCCTCGCGCGCGGCCTCATCCATCACGCCCGCCAGCCGCGACTTACCCTGCGCGAAAGGCTTTACCGGGATCAGGATGACCGGCCGCGCCATCGCCTCAATCCGCCAGCTTGCGGGCAAAGCCCAGTACTTCACGCGCCAGCCTTGCCTGATCCGCCGGGTCGCGCATCAACGTGTCGGTGGCGCAGACCAACACACCATCCAGCGCCCCGGCATCCGCGCGATCCACCATCAACCCATCGATCAGCCCGGCATATTGATCCGCGACCGCGCCGGGCGTCGTCCCCAATCCCAGTTCGCCCATGATTTTGGCCGCCGGTCCTTTGATCGCCTGTCCGGCAATAAAGGGCGAGAGCGCGACCGCTGGCACCCGGCGCCGCATCAAGGCATCGCGCACCCCCGGCACCGAAAGGATCGGCGCAATCGAAAGGATCGGATTGGACGGGCAAAAGACAATCGCCTCCAGCCCCGGATCGCCCAGCGCGGCGGCAAAGCCCGCCGCCATCTGCGCCCGCTCGGCCCCGTCGAACCGGATCGCGCGGAACACAGGCGCGCATTGCCGCCGCACGAAATAGTCCTGAAACGCCAGATCGCCCTCGTCGGTCGAGACAATCGTGCGCACCGGGTCATCGCTCATCGGCACGAGCCTTTGGCCGATGCCCAGCGCCGCCGTCATCCGCGCTACCACCGCCGAAAGGCTTTGCCCCCCACGCAGCGCCTGTGTGCGCAGCACATGCGTGGCCAGATCGCGGTCGCCCAGCGCGAACCATGTCTCGCCGCCCAGCTTGCCCGCCATGTCCATAAAGGCCCATGTCTCGCCCGCCACGCCCCAGCCCTTTTCGCGGTTGTTCATCCCCGCCAGGGCATAGGTGACCGAATCGATGTCGGGGCAGATGGTCAGGCCCATATGTTCGAAATCATCGCCGGTGTTGACTGCGATGGTCAATTCGCCCGCAGGTAAGACCGCAGCCAGCCCCGCCGCCAGTTTGGCACCGCCGACCCCGCCCGCTATTGCCAATATGCTCATGGGAACAGATCCATTTCCAGCGGGCGGATCAGTTCCGCCGCCTTGCCTTCACGCCGACCATAGGCCACCCCGCGCAGCAGCACGATGGGCGCCCCTTCCGCCGCCTGCCCCATGGCAAGCGACGCCGCCGCCGCCACCTCATCGGCAAGGCCCAGCTCGCTGGTGGCCAATTCGCGGCCATAGAGATCGGGCGTGCCGCGCAGGTCGAGCAGACCCGCCATGCCAGCGCAACCAATCGCCACGCCGCATGTGCCATTGCGCCATGCGCGGCCAAAACTGTCGATGATGACCACCGCCACATCGGCCCCGCTGGCCTTGACCAAGGCGTCGCGGATCGCCGCCGCGCTGGCGTCGGGGTCCAGCGGGAGCAGCAGCGCCACAGGCTCCCCGCCGTGATCGACATTGGATTGGTCGATCCCGGCATTGGCCAGCACAAAGCCCAGCCGATGCCGCACGATCAGCACCCCACGCCGCACCCGCATCACCCGGTCGGTTTCCGACAGGATCAGCTCGACCAGCCGCGCATCCTTGTCGCAGCGCGTGGCCAGATCCTGCGCCGCAAACGAGGGACGCACACCCGAAAGCGGCACGGCGCGCCCCTCCGCCTTGGACACGATCTTTTGCGCCAGCACGATAATGTCACCATCGCGCAAGACCAGCCCGCCCGCGCCCAGCGCAGCAAGGATCACCGGCCCCAGATCGTCGCCCGGCGCGATCAGCGGCACGCCGGGCAAGGCATGGATCGAGAGAGTAGGTTCGCCCATGGGATCTTATACGCCCGTAATCCGAATGCCCGCGCCCGGCACCTTATACCGCCGGTTGAGCGCGATCAGCACCGAGGTCAGCCCCTCGGCCACAATCGAATTGCACAGGGGGCCAGCATACCATGCGCGAAGGCCAATTTCCTGCGCCAGCGCCACCACCTCATCGCCCGCCGCGCCATCATCGGCACAGACCAGCACATCGCATTCGATCTCTTCATCCAGCTTGGTCAGGTGATGGGCCGAAATGTTCTGGAAGGCCGAAACCACCCGGACGCCCTCGCCCAGCATCTTCTGCACCGCCTCGACCGCCGAACCGCCCTCGGGAATATGCACCCGGCTGACCTTGGGCGGGACCAGCGGTACGGTCACGTCGATCAGGATCTTGCCCGCAAGGCCTGAGGCCACCTCCTGTACCGTGGATTGCTGCGCGGCATAGGGCACGGCCAGCACGACAATATCGGCCGCCGCGGCGGCATCGACATTGGCCATGCCCACCACATTGTCGTCGCCCAGCGTGGCATTCATCGCCGCTGCGCTTTCGCCCGCGCGCTCGGCGCTGCGCCCGCCGATGATGACGCGGTGGCCCTTGTGCGCCCAGCGCAGCGCCAGCCCGCCGCCTTCCTTGCCCGTGCCGCCCAGAACGGCGATGGTTGCCTTATCCTGCATGTTCAAACCTCTCTGTTTTATCATTGGCCCCTTCGCGCTTTTTGCGCGGCGGGGTCTGGATCATTGGGGTCAGCGCCTCGGCATTCAGCCCGCGCTGGTGAGTTTCCTGTGTCACCGCGCCATAGGCGGTGCTGCGCTGCACCGGCATTCGGCCGATGCTGCGGATCAAGGCTTCCATCGCCTCGGGCGGCATTTCCTGCCCATGGGCGGCGCCCGCCGCGCGGCTGATGCTTTCATTCATCAAGGTCCCGCCCAGATCGTTCGCGCCGGAATTGAGGCAGGCCTTCACCCCCTCCTCGCCCAGTTTCACCCAACTGGTCTGGATCGAATCGATGCGGCCGTTGAAAACCAGCCGCGCCACGGCATGCATCAGGCGCACCTCGCGGAAGGTGGGGCCATGGCGGGCCTGTCCCTTGATCGCCATCGGCGCCTCCATATGGATGAAGGGCAGAGGTACGAATTCGGTAAAGCCCCCGGTACGCTCCTGAAGATCGCGGATGCGGATCAGGTGGCGCGCCCAATGGCGGGGCGTTTCGACATGGCCGAACATGATCGTCGCGGTGGTCTTGAAGCCCACGCGATGCGCCGTCTCGATCACCTCCAACCATTCATCGGTGGTCAGCTTGTCGGGGCAAATGACATCGCGCACCTCATCGTCGAGGATCTCCGCCGCCGTGCCGGGCAGCGTATCGAGGCCAGCTTCTTTCAGCGCGCGTAGATAATTCTCCAGCGAGAGATTCGACGCCTTGGCCCCCTGCGACACCTCCAGTGGGGAAAAGGCATGGATATGCATTTCCGGCACCGCCGCGCGGACCGCCTTGGCCAGATTGATATAGGTCTCGCCGGTGTAATGCGGGTGGATGCCGCCTTGCAGGCAGACCTCGGTGGCCCCGCGCGCCCATGCCTCGGCGGTGCGGCGGATCACCTCGTCCATCGACAGGTCATAGGGCCGCCCGCGCAGAGCCTCGGCCATATCACCCTTGGAAAAGGCGCAGAAGCCGCATTTGAAGGTGCAGATATTGGTGTAATTGATGTTGCGGTTGACGACATAGGTGATCGCCTCACCCTTCTTCTCCCGCCGCAGAGTATCCGCCGCCGCGCAGACATGTTCGAGATCGGCATCGCGCGCGGAGAACAGCGTGACGATGGCCTCCTCGTCCAGAGCATCGCCCGCCAGCGCCGATTGCACCGCATCGGCAATTTCCGGGGAAACCGAAAGCGCCGAGGCCGCCGCCGCCCGTTTCGGCAGCGCCACGCCGGGCGACCACATATCATCGCGCGCGTATCCAAGCGCGTCACTGGCCGCCATAATCGCACGGCGCATCGCGGGCGCCTGCCAATCGGCGCTCAGCCATGCCGGATAGGCGGGCAGGCGCGCGACAAGACTGCGCCCGGCCTGCTCGGTCCCGGCGCGCAGGCGGGTGACTTCGGGCCATGGCGCTTCGGGGTTCACATGGTCGATGGTGACGGGCGAAACCCCGCCCCAATCATTGATCCCCGCCGCGATCAGGCGCGGAAAATCCGCCGCCGACAGGTTGGGAGGGGCCTGAATGTTCATATCCGACCCCAGAATCAGCCGCGCCGCCGCGATGGTCCAGAGCAGATCGTCGAGATCCGGCTCGGGCGCATCGGCCATGGGGGTGCGGGCCTTGGCGCGGAAATTCTGGACAATGACTTCCTGCACATGGCCATGGGCGCGATGGGCGGCGGCAATGGCCTCCAGCGCCTCGATGCGTTCGGCCCGCGTTTCGCCAATGCCGATCAGGATGCCGGTGGTGAAAGGCACGCGCAATTCGCCCGCCTGACGCAGCATGGCCAGCCGCGCCTCCGGCTCTTTGTCAGGCGAGCGGTAATGCGGCCCGCCCTTCGCACACAGACGCGGGCTGAGCGATTCGAGCATCAGCCCCTGCGAGGCGGACACCTCACGCAGGCGCGCCATATCCTCGCGGCTCATCACGCCCGCGTTCACATGGGGCAGCAGGCCGGTTTCATCGCGCACCGCCGCGCACATGGCGATCAGGTAATCAATCGTGCTGGCATAGCCCATCTTGGCCAGCGCCTCACGCGCCGCGCTGTAACGCAGCTCCGGCTTGTCGCCCAGCGTGAACAGGGCCTCGGTGCAACCCGCCGCCGCCCCCGCGCGCGCCACGGCCAGCACATCCTCGCGGCTCATATAGGGCGATTCGCCCGGCTGGGGCGGCTGGGCAAAGGTGCAGTAATGGCACCGGTCGCGGCACAATTGCGTGAGCGGAATGAACACTTTGCGCGACCATGTCTGCACCCGCCCGTGCCCCGCATCGCGCAGGGTGCAGGCCGCCGCCATCATGGCATCAAGCGGCATATCCGCGTTAAAGGCGCCAGTTTTGGTCGCGCTTTCCACTGTCTCTCTCCCGTATTCTATCCGACGGGGCCAAGCGGCCCATGATCGGCAAGCCTTTTCGAATCAGCCATTTGTACGTCACTATCCGGCAAATCGACCGGGGCCGCCAGCATCGCGGTCATCACCTGCGCGAAATGTTCCAGGCCAATGTCGCCCGCCCACATCGCATGGGTCCGCGTGGGATCGGCCAAGGCCCGCGCCCGCGCCGACAGCACCGCGCTGAGCAGCGCGCCCATGAAAACGAAGCGCTGGTTGCGCATCTGGGCGCTCATCACCGGCATCAGGCGGCGCAGATGCGCCAGACACCGGCCATAGGCATGGTTCCATTCCGGCTCGATCGCCTCGATCATAAAATCGCGGTGAGTCATGCCGAACAGCGTGATGAAGCGCACATAATCGTCATCCGACAGCGCCGTGACCGAGCCGATCAGCACATCGACCACATCGCGCAAATGACGCGGGCCACCGTCCGCCTCCATCGCATCGAGCGCCGCGTTGCGCAGCCGGTCCAGCTCCACCGCGCCATCCTTGATGATCGCGCGCACCAGCGTTTCCTTGGACCCGAAATGATAGCCCACGGCGCCGTGATTCTTCTGTCCGGCGGCCGCCGCAATCTCGCGCACGGTCACGCCATCAACCCCGCGTTCGGCAAACAGGCGCAGCGCGATCCGCTGCAATTGCTCAGCGCCGCCTGCGGTGTTTTCCTCTGCCCGTGGTTTTTGAAGTCTGACCATGAGTGCAAAATCTCATTGCCAAGCCCGTCCGTCAAGTGCATTATCCATTTGCATTAGACGATGATGACACATCGCATAAGTTGAGGATGTCTCTTGTGAATTTGGGCGTAAACACCGATTCGCTGGGCGCATGGATGCGTGTTCAAGGGCTGGGCGGCGGCGTGATCGAGGATGTCACCACGCTGGCGGGCGGCACACAGAATATCCTGTTGCGCTTTGCCATGAACGGACGGACCTTCGTGTTTCGCCGCCCCCCTTTGCATCCGCGCGCCAATTCGAACGAGACGATGCGCCGCGAGGCCCGCGTGCTGCGCGCATTGGCGGGCAGCGAGGTGCCGCATCCGGCGCTGATCGCGGCCTGTGATGATGAGGAAGTGCTGGGCTGCGCCTTTTATCTGATGGAGCCGGTCGATGGCTTCAACCCCATCGGCCAATTGCCCGAGCCTCATGCCTCCTCGCCCGAAATGCGGCATGCGATGGGGCTGGCGCTGGTCGATGGCATTGCCGCGCTGGGGCGGGTCAATTACCGCGCCGTGGGGCTTGAAGGTTTCGGGCGGCCAGAAGGCTTCCTTGACCGGCAAGTGTCGCGCTGGCGGGATCAACTGGCCTCCTATTCCGATTTTGCCGCATGGCCCGGTGCCAGCGCGCTGCCCGATGTGGGGGCGGTGGGCGCCTGGCTCGATGCGCATCGCCCCGGCTCTTTCATCGCGGGCATCATGCATGGCGACTATCATCTGGCCAATGTCATGTACCGCCGCGACAGCGCCGATCTGGTCGCGATTGTCGATTGGGAACTGGCCACGATTGGCGACCCGCTGCTCGATCTGGGCTGGGTGCTGGCCACATGGCCCGATGGAGACGGCGCCAGCACGGTGTCGGTCACGCCATGGGACGGCTTCCCCACGCCTGCGGAACTGATCGCGCGCTATCGCGCCGGATCGGCCCGCGATCTGTCGGCCATCGACTGGTATCACGTTCTGGCCTGTTACAAGCTGGGCATCCTGCTTGAGGGCACCTTTGCCCGCGCCTGCGCCGGAAAGGCGCCGCGCGATGTCGGCGACCGGCTGCACGGCCGCGCCATCCACCTGTTCGAGCGCGCCGCGCGCCTCATCCGTTAAAAAGGTATCGCCCGATGAACCCACTCGATTTCACCGGCAAAAACGCGCTGGTCATTGGCGGATCCAGCGGGATCGGCAATGGCATTGCCCGCGCGCTGTTTGACGCGGGCGCCCATGTCCATGTCTGGGGCACGCGCGCCACGGCGGCCAATTATGCGGGCGAGGAAGGGTCGGACCTCTCGGGCCTGTCCTATACTCAGGTCGATGTCAGCGATCCTGCCGCGATTGCCGCCGCCCCCGCGCCCTTTGAAACCATCGACATCCTGATCCATTCGCAGGGCGCCGTTCTCTACCGCCGTCAGGAATTCACCCCCGAAGGCTGGGACAAGGTGATGGCGGTCAATCTGGGCAGCGTGATGCATATTTCGCAGCGCTTTCACGCCGAACTGGCCGCCGCAAAGGGCAGCGTCATCGTCGTCAGCTCGATCGGCGCCTTTCGCGCGACGATGGGCAACCCGGCCTATGCCGCGTCCAAGGCGGGCGCGGTCAATCTGGTGCGCACGCTGGCCCAAGCCTGGGCGGGCGACGGCATTCGCGTCAACGGCATCGCGCCCAGTCTGGTCGATACCAAGATGACCAAGGTGACGATGGACAATGACGAGCGCCGCGAGCGAGCCTTGGCGAAAATCCCCCTGCGCCGCTTCGGCACGGTCGAGGAAATGGCGGGTGTCGCCCTGTTCCTCGCCTCGCCGCTGGCGGGCTACATCTGCGGGCAAACCATCATCGTCGATGGCGGCCTCACTCTGTAAATCCTCATTTCGCAAAGGGTTCACCCCGATGGATTTCGAATATTCCGACAAGGTGAAGGCGCTGTCCGCGCAATTGACCGAATTCATGGACGCCTATGTCTACCCCATCGAAAAGGAGCGCGACCGCTTTCACGCCGACCCCGCCAATGCGTGGAAACGCTGGCACGGCACCGAAGGCATCAAGGCCAAGGCCAAGGATGCGGGATTGTGGAACCTGTTCCTGCCGCATGAATATGGCGCCTTCAGCCCGGGCCTGACCAATCTGGAATATGCGCCTCTGGCCGAGATCATGGGGCGTGTCATCGGCGCTTCGGAATATTTCAACTGCGCCGCGCCGGATTCAGGCAATATGGAAGTGCTGGCCCGTTACGGCACGCCCGAGCAGCAGGAGCAATGGCTGACGCCCCTGATGGCGGGCGAGATCCGCTCGTCCTATGTGATGACCGAACCGGCGGTGGCATCCTCGGACGCCACCAATATCGAAACCTCGATTGTCCGCGATGGCGACGAATATGTCATCAATGGCCGCAAGTGGTGGATTTCGAGCGCCTGCGATCCCAACACCAAGCTGTTCATCGTGCTGGGCCGCACACCCGATGACAGCCGCAGCAAGCATCAGCAGCATTCGATGATCCTTGTACCGCGCGACACGCCCGGCATCGAGATCGTGCGCCCTCTGGACGTGCTGGGCACCTATCATTCGCCCACCGGCCATGCCGAGGTCAGCTTCACGAACGTGCGTGTGCCTGCCGCCAACATGGTCCTTGGCGAAGGGCGCGGGTTTGAGATCGCGCAGGGCCGCCTCGGGCCGGGCCGCATCCACCACTGTATGCGCGTGATCGGTCAAGCCCAGCGGGCGCTGGAATATATGGCGCGCCGGGTCAATGAACGCGTCGCCTTTGGCCGCAAACTGGCCGATCAGGGCAGCATCCGTCAGGAAGTCGCTCTGTCCTTCTGCGAGGTTGAACAGGCGCGCCTGCTCACGCTGAAAGCTGCCGATGCGATGGACCGCTATGGCAACAAGGCGGCCAAGGATCTGATCGCGGCGATCAAGGTGGTGGCCCCGCGCATGGCGCAAACCGTCACCGACCGCGCGATACAGGTCCATGGCGGCATCGGCCTGTCCAAGGACTTCCCGGTGGCCAGCGCCTTTATCAACGCGCGCTATGTCCGCCTGACCGATGGCCCGGACGAAGTGCATCTGGCCCAACTGGGCAAATTGAAGATCGCCCAATTGTCCGCCCTTCCTGTCCGATAAGCCCCCCCACACAAAACAGGAGCACGCCGCGATGGAAAACCAATCCCAAAAACTGGGCCGCAGCTGGTGGATGGTCGCGGTGCTGTTCCTGCTCTATGTGCAAAGCTGGGTGGACCGGCTGATCCTCTCCATGCTGGTCAGCCCGATCAAGGCCCATCTGGCGCTCTCCGATGTTCAGGTCAGCATGGTGACCTCCACCTCCTTTGCGATCTTCTATGCGGTGTTTGGCCTGCCGCTGGGCTGGACTTCGGACCGCTATTCGCGGCGGTGGATCATTTGCGGCGGGGTGATGGTCTGGGCCTGCGCCACCATCGCCTGCGGCTATGCGCAGAGCTATGAAGGCCTGCTGGCCGCGCGCATTCTGGTGGGCGCGGGCGAGGCGGCGCTGCTGCCCGCGGCCTATTCGCTGATTGCCGATGCTTTCCCGCCCCATCTGCTGACGCGGGCCACATCGACGTTTCAGATGGCGGGCAAGGTCGGCTCGGCCGCGGCCTTCGGCCTTGGCGGCGTCGCGATTGCCTGGGCCACCGCGCATAAGGGCATGACCCTGCCCTTTCACGCGGCCAGCCAGCCGTGGCAATTGGTGATGATGATGGTGGGCCTGCCCGGACTCTTGCTAGGCCTGCTGGTCTTCACCTTTCCCGATCCCCCGCGCCGCCGTCTGGCCGGGGAAAGCGACAAGGCCAATGTCCGCGCCGTCACAATGGACTTTGTGCGCGGCAACTGGCGCCTGCTGGGGCTGATGCTGGTGGGAACATCGGCGCTGGCGATCTGCGGCTATTCGATGACCAATTGGGTGCCCACCTATATCGAACGCCATTTCGGGTGGAAGCCGGTGCAATATGGCCCCGCGCTGTCGATCATGAACATCATCTCGGCGGTCAGCCTGGTGCTGAACGGCTGGATCGTGGACAAATTGTTCGCGCGCGGCATGAAGGATGCGCATCTGCGCTTCTATGGCTGGCTGATCATCGGCTTGTTTCCGGTCATCGCCTATATGTTCTTTGCCACCAATGTCTGGGTGTTCCTTGCCTGTTATTGCGTGGCGCAATTCATCACCGTGCCTTTCATGGTCTATGTCTCCTCGGTCATGGCGATGATCGCCCCGGCGCAGGTGCGCGCGCGGCTGCTGGCTTTCTTTCTCTTTGTTTTCACCCTGCTCGGGCTGGGCGCGGGTCCGGCGATTGTCGCCGCGCTCACGCAATATGTGTTCGGTTCCGAAGCAGCCCTTGGTTCCTCGCTGGCGGTGGTCGTGATTGGCGGCACGGTGCTGGCATGGGCCGCTTTCCGACGGGCGCTGCGCTATCTCGCGCCCGCCATTGCCGCGCGTGAAACGCCACATGGCTAAGGCGCGCGCTGCTCATCTTTTCCGAAAGGACGCTTCATGTCGCTGACCCTTGCCGCCATCGCGGCGGACAAACGCGAAACACTCGCGCTGGCCGATGAACGTGTGGCCTATAGCTGGAATGCGCTTGACCCTGTTTTGAACCATGCGGCCAATGCGCTTGATGGTCTGCCCTTTACCGGCGAACGCCGCGTGGCGGTCTTTGCCCAGAACGCCGCCGAAGTGGTGATCGCCTATGTCGCCTGTATTGAGGCGGGCATTTCCAGCGTGCCTGTCAGCTTTCACCTGACGGCGGCAGAAGCGGCCTATATCCTCAAGGACTCCGGTGCAATCGCGGTGCTGGTCGGCCCCGAAACATGCGAGGCCGGGATGGCGGCGGCGGCCGAGGCCGGGATCGACACCGTGATCGGATGGCGCTGCACCCCGTGCCCCGGATTGATCGCATGGGAGGACTGGATCGCCGCCGCCCCCGGCACCGAGCCGGACGCCAGCCGCGCCCCCATGCCCCATCTGCATTACACATCGGGCACCACGGGCCGCCCCAAGGCCACCGAGACCCCGCCGCAATATTTCCCCCGCGTGGCCACACTTCAGGCTCTGGCCGAGACTCTGCGTGCGCGGGTCACGCCCTCGCCGGGGTTGGTGGTGGGGCCGCTTTATCACACCGGGCCTTTGGGCATGGCGCGCAATGTCTTTGCCGGGGGCAGCGTGATCGTCATGGGTCATTTCGACGCCGAGCGCGCCTTGGCGCTGATCGAGCAGCACCGCATCGCCGGTTCGGTGATGGTGCCCACCCATTTCCAGCGGATGCTGGCCCTGCCAGCCGAGACCCGCGCGCGCTATGATGTGTCGAGCATGAAGCGTCTGGCCCACACGGGTGCTGCCTGTCCGCGCGATGTGAAGAAGGCGATGATCGACTGGTTCGGCCCCGTGCTGGTCGAAGCCTATGGCGGGACCGAGGCCGGATCGACCACCTTCATCACCTCGCCCGAATGGCTGGCCCGCCCCGGATCGGTGGGCCGCGCTTTGGCCCCGTTTGAAACATTGATCGTGGATGACAATGGCGCCCCTCTCCCCCCGCGTGAGGTGGGACAGGTCTATTTCCGCGACACATCGGGCCATGGCATCATCTATCGCGGCGACGCGGAAAAGACCGCCGCAGCCCATATCGCGCCGGGCGTCTTCACGCTGGGCGAGATGGGCTATGTCGATGAGGAAGGCTATCTTTTTATCACCGATCGGGTTTCGGACATGATCGTCTCGGGCGGCGTCAACATCTACCCCGCCGAGGCCGAACATGTCCTCCTCACCCACCCCAAGGTGGGCGATGTGGCGGTCGTTTCAGCCCCCAACACCGAAATGGGCGAGGAAGCGCGCGCGCTGGTCATCCCCGCCGATCCCGCCGATCCGCCGACGGCCGAGGAACTCAACGCCTTCTGCCGCGCCTCTTTGGCCGGATACAAATGCCCGCGCGGATACGAGATGGTCGATGACATCGGCCGCACCGCCATGGGCAAGGTCAACAAGAAAGCCCTGCGCGCCCGTTTCTGGCCCACAGACCGCACCATCGGAGGCTGATCCCCATGCGTCGTTTTGCCGCTCTTGCGCCGCTCGCCCTGCTGGCCGCCACGCCGCCCGCGCCCGATGTGAACTGGGCCGGTTATGGCGGGCCGGATGAAAACCACTACAGCCCGCTGGCCCAGATCAACGCGGGCAATGTCAAACAGCTTGGCCTGGCATGGTACAAGGACATCAATGACGGGGGCAGCGCGCTGTCGGCCCCCATCGCCGTCGACGGCGTGGTCTATTACGCCTCGGGCCTCAGCCATATCCGCGCGGTGGATGCCGCAACGGGACGCGAGATCTGGCATTACGATGCGCAGACGTGGAAAGTGGCCGGACACAAGATGCGCGGCGCATGGGGCATTCGCGGGATCGCCTATGATAAGGGCCAGATCTTTTTCGGCACGATGGATGGCCGCCTGATCGCGCTGAACGCCAAGACCGGGCGTCCGGCATGGCAGAGCATGACCATCCAGCCCGATGACGAACGCTATATCTCCGGCCCGCCATGGGTGTTCCGGGGCAAGGTGATCATCGGCCATGGCGGGGCCGATTTCGCCCCCATCCGCGGCTATGTGACGGCCTATGACCAGAAGACCGGCAAGCAGCTCTGGCGTTTCTACACCGTGCCCGGCGACCCAGCGAAGGGCTTTGAAAACAAAGCCATGGCAATGGCGGCCAAGACCTGGAACGGCGAATGGTGGCGCTATGGCGGCGGCGGCACGGTGTGGAACGCGATGGCCTATGATCCGCGTTACAACCGGATCTATATCGGCATCGGCAATGGTTCCCCATGGAACCGCAAGATCCGCTCGCCCGGCGGCGGGGACAATCTGTTCCTCTGCTCCATCGTCGCGCTGGATGCCGATACGGGCGAATATGTCTGGCATTACCAAACCAATCCGGGCGAGACGTGGGATTTCAATTCCGCGATGGACATTGAACTGACCGACATGGTGGTGAACGGGCAGAAGCGCCCGGTTTTGATGCACGCCCCCAAGAACGGCTTCGTCTATGTGATCGACCGGGAAAGCGGCAAGCTGATCTCGGCCAAGAACATCGTGCCGGTCAATTGGGCCAAGGGCATTGATGTGGCGACTGGCCGCCCCATTGAAAACCCCGAGGCGCGCTATCCCGATGGCAAGCCTGCGGTGGTCTATCCCTCCCCCTTTGGCGCGCATAATATCGAGGCGATGAGCTATAACCCGGCCACCGGGCTGCTCTATATCCCGACGATGGATCAAGGGCGGGTTTACGTCGATCCTGAAAGCGGGCTGGCAGGCTGGCGGCATCTTGATGGCCAGCGCCTGTCCACCGGCACCGGCGCGCCGCCGCCCGGCGTGGCGCCCGATCGCGCCGCCACCAGCTTCCTGCTGGCATGGAACCCGGCCACGCAGAGCGAGGCGTGGCGCGTCCCCATGCCCGGCCTGCGCGGCGGCGGCGGCACGGCCAGCACGGCAGGCGGATTGCTGTTTGCAGGCAATGCGGGCGGCACGTTCGACGCCTATGCCGCCGCGACCGGCCGCAAATTGTGGTCCTTCAACGCGCAAACGGCGGTGATGGCCCAACCGATCACCTATCGCGCCCATGGCCGCCAATATGTCAGCGTGATCGCAGGCGCGCGTTTTTCCAGCGCGGTGGGCCTGCCGCGCGAATGGAATTACCGGACGCAGCAATGGCGGCTGCTGACCTTTGCCCTTGGCGGCAAGGCGCGCCTGCCCCGCGCGGCGCAGGTAGAAACGCCGGTGCTCGACGATCCCGGTTTTGCGCCCGTGGCGTCGCGCGTTGCGGCGGGCAATGCCGCTTTTGCCCAGCGCTGCTCGATCTGTCACGGCGCAGCCACGGTCTCGGGCGGCACGGCCCCCGATCTGGCCCAATCACCGATTGCCATGGACGCGGCATCCTTCCGCGCGGTGCTGCATGAAGGGCTGCTGCGCGAACGGGGCATGCCGCAATTTGAAGAATTGAGCGATGGCGAGATCGAGGATCTGCGCCACTACATCCGTCAACGCGCCCGCGAGCGGCTTTCCGCCAAGCCGGGCCAGCAAGTGAACAGAGGTTTGCATGAAGGTCAATGATGTCACGACTTTGTCGGTCGAAGGGCGGATTGGGGTCATCACGGTCAACTCGCCGCCGGTCAATGCGCTGTCCAATGCGGTGCGCCAGGGCGTGGCCCATGCGTTTGAGGCCGCGATTGCCGATGATGCCGTGGGCGCGGTGCTGGTGATCTGCGAAGGGCGCACCTTCTTTGCCGGGGCCGACATTTCCGAATTCGGAAAGCCGCAATGGGAGCCGTCGCTGCGCGATCTGCAAAAGCTGCTGGAGAACAGCCCGAAACCGGTGATCGCCGCAATCCACGGCACGGCGCTGGGCGGCGGGCTGGAGCTGGCGCTGGTGGCGCATTACCGGATCGCGGTGCCTTCGGCCAAATGCGGGCTGCCGGAGGTCAAGCTGGGCCTGCTGCCCGGCGCGGGCGGCACACAGCGGTTACCGCGCGTGGTGGGCGTGGCCAAGGCGCTGGAAATGGTGACGAGCGGCGAACCCGTTTCGGCCAAGGCGGCGCTGGCGATGGGACTGGTTGATGAACTGGCGGCGGAAGGCAATCTGCGCGCCGATGCGCTGGCTTTTGCAACCCGCGTACTGGATGAAAATCGCCCCTTGGTGAAGGTGCGCGACAAAACGGACAAGCTGGAAGAGGCCCGCGCCAATCCGGCCATCTTTGACGATTTCCGCCGCGCCAATGCCAAGAGATTCCGGGGTTTTCTGGCGCCCGAATATAACATCCGCTGCATCGAGGCGACCCTTTCGGATCTGCCCTTTGACGAGGCGCTGAAATACGAACGGTCGCTGTTTGACCAGTTAATGGCCGACAGCCAATCCGCCGCCCAGCGCCACGTCTTCTTTGCCGAGCGCCAGGCCGCCAAGGTCGATGTGCCGGCCGATACGGCGATCCTGCCGGTGTCGCGCGTGGGCGTGATCGGGGCGGGCACGATGGGCGGCGGCATTGCTATGAATTTCGCCAATGTCGGCATCCCCGTCACTTTGGTCGAAACCACGCAGGAGGCGCTGGACCGGGGCCTTGGCATCATCCGCAAGAATTACGAGACCACCGCCGCCAAGGGCAAGATGAAGGCGGAGGACGTGGACACCCGCATGAGCCTGATCCACGGCACGCTGGCGCTGGAGGATCTGGCGCAGGTCGATCTGGTGATCGAGGCGGTATTTGAACAGTTGGACGTCAAGCAGGACATTTTCCGCCGACTGGATGCGATTGCCAAGCCCGGCGCGATGCTGGCCACCAACACGTCCTATCTGGATATTGACGACATTGCCGGTGTGACGGGGCGGCCCGAATATGTGCTGGGCCTGCATTTCTTCTCGCCCGCCAATGTCATGAAATTGCTGGAGGTGGTGCGCACCAAGGACACGCTGCCCGCCGTTTATGCGACAGCGATGAAGCTGGCCAAGACCATCGGCAAGATCGGCGTGCTGTGCGGCAATGGCTTTGGCTTTGTCGGCAATCGCATTCTGGCCGCGCGCAATGCGCAGGCCGACGCGCTGGCGCTGGAGGGCGCGACGCCTTGGGCCGTGGACAAGGTGCTGTATGACTTCGGCTTTGCCATGGGCCATTTTCAGATGCGCGATCTGGTGGGCCTCGACGTGGGCTGGAACCGGGCAGCGACCGCCTCGGCCAATGTGCGCGAGATCCTGAATGAAATGGGCCGTCATGGGCAGAAAACGCGCGGCGGCTATTACGATTATGACGAGAAGCGCAATGCCACGCCCTCGCCCATCGCCATGGAGGTGATCGAAGGTTTCGCGGCGAAACAGGGCATCACCCGCCGCGAGATTTCCGACGAGGAAATCCACGACCGCATCCTGTTCGCCATGGTCAATGAAGGCGCCAAGATCCTTGACGAGGGCATCGCCGCGCGGGCCAGCGATGTCGATATCGTGTGGATCACCGGCTATGGCTGGCCCAAATATCGCGGCGGGCCGATGTTCTGGGCCGATCTGCAAGGGCTGCCGGTGGTGCTGGAAAAACTGCGCGCACTGGCCGCCGCGCATGGGGCAGGTTTTGCGCCCTCGCCTTTGATCGAACGGCTGGTGGCCGCAGGAAAGGGGTTCAACGCATGATGCAATCCGGCAAAATCGCCATCACCGGCGTTGGCGAAACCCCGTTCCTGCGCAAGGGTGAGGAGCATGTCATGCAAATGATGACCCGCGCCAGCCTGGCCGCGATTGCGGACGCGGGGCTGCGGCCCACCGACATCGACGGCTATATCATCAACAAATATGCGGGCCACCCTTCCGAAGAAATCGCCCATGCCATCGGCGCGGGGCAAAAGCTTTTCTCGGCCGTCACCGACAGCGCGGGCGGCACGGCCACCTCGGGCGATGCCTTGCGCCTCGCCCAACTCGCCATCGAAGCGGGCCTGTGCAAGCATGTGCTGGTGCCTTACGCCATCCGCTCGACCAAGCCGGGGGGCGTTTACGCTTTCCACGCGCGCGAGCCGCAAAAGGCGGGCCTTGAAATGCCCGCCGGTTTCTTTGGCCAGCCGACCTATTTCGCCAGCATGGCCAACCGCTATGCCCACGAATATGGCATGACCGAGGAGGAACAGGCCGCCCTGCCCATGACCTATCGCGCATGGGCGGCGATCACCCCTTCGGCCCAGCGACGCGACCCGATGGACCTTGCCGCCTATCGCGCCAGCCCGATGATTTCGACGCCGCTGCGCGTGGCCGATTGCTGCCTGACCACCGATGGCGGCGGGGCCTATGTGGTGTCCTCTGTGGAATATGCCCGCGATCTGCCCCATCCCGTTGTAGCGGTGCAGGGGCTGGGGCTGGGCTATAACAATTATCCCCATGGCGTGCTGTTCAGCCAGAAGCCCTGCACCTTTGAATTTCCGGGGCGGGAATCGGCGGCCATGGCCTATGCGATGGCCGGGATCAGCCCCGCCGATCTCGACCTGGCGCAGGTCTATGATGGTTTCACCATCTCCGCTCTGGTCCAGACCGAAATGCTGGGCCTGTGCGATGTGGGCGAGGCGCCGCGCTTCTATGCTGCGGGCCATGCCTTGCCGGGGGGCAAAATGCCGATCAATACCAGCGGCGGCCATATGTCGGGCGGCTATGTGCCGGGCATGAACCTGTTGATCGAGGCGGTGCGGCAATTGCGCGGCGGCGAAGGTGCGCGACAGGTGCCCGATGCGCGGCTCTGCGCGATTGCGGGCCTTGGCGGCAACAACCATTCCACCACCATTTTGGCAAGGATGTAAGACATGGGGCTACCCAACTATCCCGTCCATCTCGAAGATCCCTTGTTTCAGGGCTTTTACGATGGGCTCGACGCGGGCGAATTGCGCGTGACGGTGGATGCGGAAACCGGCGAATTCCAATGGTATCCGCCCGAGGTGGTACCGGGTCGGCCCGATGCGCGGCTGGAATGGCGCGCCGTCTCGCCGCTGGGCCATGCCTATACGTTCACCACCGTTGTGCGCAGCCTGCTGCCGGGCGATCACAAGGATGAGGTGCCTTATACCGTCATCCTGTTCGAGCCGGATGATGCGCCGGGCGTGCGGATCGCGGGCGTGCTGGTCGATGATAAGGGCGTGACGCCCGCCTGCGGGATGCGGCTGAAATTCCGCCCGGTTTCGGTGGGCGATCACAAGATCGCGGGTTTCGCTCCGGCCTAGGGCGCTGTGGTGGAGTCGCTCTCACGCAGCCAGCGGCTCCACCAGTAATCCAGCCTTTCACGCTGAAAATCGGGCTCGACCCGCGATGTGGTGTTGAAGACCATGGGCGCAGGATGGCCGGGGCGGACGGCGGGCCATGATGGACCGGGATTGCCGGTGGCGATGAAATTGTACCAGTAATCCTGCATCGCCTGCGACAGCCGGGCTTCCTCTGGATCGAGCGAGGCTTTCAGACCGAAGAGATAGGGCATATCCGCGCAATGCGGAGCGCCGGGGCTGGTGGCGCGCTCTGCCTGCGGCACAAAGGCGAAGTGATAGGACCACGTAGGCGCGGCGCGCGCGGCCAATCCGGCCATGCCCTGCGAGGCGCTGGTGAAGATGAAGTCGGTCTGGATCCGGCGCAGCAATTCAGCGTCAGCCAAAGGTCCATTGCGTTCGTACATCGGGCGCAAAACCGCCACATCAATCCCGAAACGATCACGCAAGACCCCCGCGTCAAAGCCCATCAGGCCGAACACACTGGCCTCATTGCTGGTCGATCCCACGATCAGCGGCACATGGGCCTGACGCCCCGCTGCAAAGACGCGCGAAACGCCCATCGGCACCAATCGCCCATCCTCCATCGCGCCATAATCGGGCGGACCGGGATCGGCGGCCAGCACCTGCGCCGGGGAGAGTGCGCGCAATTGCGCCAACGTTTTGGCCCCCGCCCTTTGCGCAAAAGCCAGCCCCTGCGCCTCGGCCAGAGCCATGGGTCGACTGGCGTTGAAAAAGCCCCCGCCCGAATGGACCGAGGCGCGCGCGAACAGGCCCCTGGCCGCAGGCGCCGCCATCAGCGCATTGACCGATGACCCGCCCGCCGAGCAACCCAGCACTGTCACCTTCGCCGGATCGCCGCCAAAGCGCGCGATATTGTCGCGCACCCAGCGCAGCGCCGCGATCTGATCGGAAAGCCAGAAATTGCCCGTGGCGCGGCCGTTTTCGGCCCTCAGCGCCGAATGGGCAAAGAAGCCCATGCGCCCCACCCGGTAATTGGGCGAAACCAGCACCACCCCGCGCCGCACGATAGGCGAGAGATCATGATCGGCAATATAGCGCCCCGAACCAAAGGCAAAGGCCCCGCCATGGACCGACACCAGCACCGGCAGGCCTTTTGCATGGCGATCCGGCGTCACGACATTGAGCGTCAGGCAATCTTCGCTCTGGGCCAATGCTTCGCCCCGCGCGGGCTGAATACAGGCCGCGCCAAAGGAACGCGCATCGCGAATGCCGCGCCATGGCCGCACGGGCCGCGCCTCACGCCAGCGCAGAGGCCCCACCGGGGGCGCGGCAAAGGGGATGCCCCGAAACGCCGCGCCCTGTTCGATGGCTTGGCCCCGCACCGCGCCATGGTCGGTCCGCACCACCGGATCGCCATTGCCCAACATCAGCGGCGCAGCGGCGATCAGGGGCCAGAAACGCATGGTCAACGCGCCCGGAACTCGGCCAGCATCTTGTAGTAATCGTCACTGGGCGCCTTCTCGCTATGCTGTCCGGCGGGCCATGAGGATTGCAGCGTTTCGGACGGGAATGCGGGCGAGGTGTAATCCGACAGACCCCGGCGACGGATGATCTTCCACTCACCATGGCGGCGCTCCAGATCGTCCAGATAGCGGCCCTGAAAGAACACGTCCTCCTCGCCGCTGCCATCCTTGCGGTCGCGGCGGTGCTGGGCAAAGTAGTAGCATTCGGAGAAGGCGTGATCGCCCTTCACCTCGACGCTGATATTGCTGATATGGTGGCAGGCATATTTGAGGGCCGAGACGATCTTGAAGGCAAAGCCGACGAAATCGCTCGATTTGCCCTCGAAACGCCCATGCTTATGCGTCGATTCGGGCCAGAACAGGCTGCGCAGCAGCGCCTCGTCCGCGCGGTCATTGGCGCGGGCATAGGCGTTGAGCAGCGAGGCGATCGCCTCTTTCGATTCCAGCACGTCGATGCGTTCGGCAAGGCTCAATTTGGCTGCTGGCTTTGCGCTTGGCGCGGCCATGGCATTACCCGCCGCCGCCATCGCAAAGGGCGTGCCCAGCAAAGTGCCGAGCATCCGCCGCCGGTTCTGTTCTTCCATCGCCGCCTCCCCTTAATCGCACATTTCGAGCAGGCCCGGCACCGCCTTCAACCGGGGCAGCACCGCGCTTTCAAACAGGCGCAGGCTGCGCCACGAAACCTCTGGATCAAGCCCACCCAGCAGCGCATGGAACGTCACCGCCGTGCCGCGACCAAGGCCGACCAGATAGTCGAAGCATTCATCGGGCGTGACCACCTTGATATTGGGCATGGCCTTCAGCCCCTCGACGGTTTGCGCCGGGCTGTAACGGGTCTGGCCCTCGCCGCGCTCCTTGGCCCATTCCGCATAGGCGTTGGTGGCATAGGCGACATGGGGCGCAACAATTGGCCAGTCGCGCTCGGGGTCTTCCGTCACATAGAGGAAGCTGGCGGCGGGCTGGCGATATTCCTCGGGCGCGGGGAAACCGGCCTTGGCACGCTCTTCCTTATACAGCACGAACAGGTCCGGGTGGCCGGGGAAGTACTGATAGCCCGCCTTGGCCGCACGGATGGCCGATTTGTCGGTCGATCCGCCCATATAGATCTTGGGACCGCCGGGGGTGGCCGGGGTGGGCGTGATACGCACCGTGCGGTCGCGAAAGGTAAACGGCTCGCCCGTCCATGCCGATTTCAGCGTCGCCATCGCCTCATTTTGCAGCGCAAGACGCTTGGTGATATCCTTGCCGAACATTTCGAACTCATGCGGGCGATAGCCCATGCCCGCCGTCAGCCAGACCCGCCCCGGCCCGATATTGTCCAGCACCGCCAGATCCTCGGCCAGACGCAGCGGATCGTGCATCGTCACCACCAACGCCGAAAGATGGGTGGCGATATTCTTGGTCGCCCCCAGGATCGAGGCCGCCTGCACCATGGACGAGGGGCAATAGCCGCCCTCGGCCCCGTGATGTTCGGCCAGGAACACCTGCGTGAAACCAAGCCCATCGGCCCAGACCGATTGCTCGATGGCGGCGCGATAGAGGGCGGGATGCGAAGCGCCGAATTCCGGGCGGTTCATGTCATAGCGTAGGTTGAGCTGCACGGCTCTTCTCTCCTGTTTATCTTGTTTTTACGCGGCGGACACGCGCGGCCCGCCGATGCGGCCCGTGATGCGCTCGGCCTGCATCGCCTTGCGCCCTGCGATCAATGCGTCGATTTCCGCCTCGGAATAGCCCACCTCGCCCAGAATCTGGCGCGTGTGATGGCCAAGGCGCGGCGCGGTGCCACTGGCAAAGCCCGGCGTCTCGCTCAGATGGATGAAGCTGCCGAAGGTGCGGACATGGCCATACATCGAGTCCAGATCCTCGACCACGCGGTTGCTGGCCTGCGCCCAATCCTCCATCAGCGCCTCGCGCACCCAGCTCTTTTCGCGCACGATTTCGCAAGGGGCGCCCGCCGCATCCAGCGCGGCATAAGCATCCGCGCTGGACCGCGCGGCGAAGAAGGGGGTGAGCATGCTCTGCAATTGCCCATCATGGGCGCTGCGCGCGCGCGGATCGGCAAAGCGCGGATCATCCACCATTTCCGGCAGCCCCACGGCAAAGGCCAGCGCGGCAAAACGATCATCCGAGCGGCAGGAAATGCACAGCCAGCCATCGGCGGTGCGATAAATCCGGTCGAGCGCGTTGATCCCTGCCTGATCCTTGTCCAGCCGGAAGCCATAGACCACCTGCTTGTCGGCATTGAGGAAATGTTCCGAAGTGGTCCAGAGGCTGGAATGCAATTGCGGGCATTCCATATAATCGCCAACGCCCGACACAGCCCGCCGCTCCAGCGCCATCAGGATACCGGCAGCGGCCAGGAAGCCATTGTTGTAATCCTCATTGCCGAAGACCGAGCGGGTCGGCGGATTGCCCTCGCCCCCGCCCTCGCGCAGCAGGCCGGTCCAGCCCGACACCAGCGGGGCGAAGCTTTTGAGCAGCGATTTCGGCCCACGCGAGCCATAGCCGGGCATATAGGCATAGATCAGGCGCGGGTTGATGCTGAGCAGCTTTTCAAACCCGATGCCCAGCTTGTCCGCCTTGCCGGGGCGCAGATTGTGCGTGACCACATCGGCGGTGGCGACCAGCTTGTATGCCGCCTCCAAAGCCTCAGGCGTTTTGAGGTCGAGCACCATCGCCCGCTTGCCGCGCTGGGCTGCGTCGAAGCAATCGGGCAAGGGGCGCATCTGATCGCCGCCCGGCGTTTCCACCTTGATGACATCGGCGCCCAGATCCGAGAGCAGACGCCCGCCGAAACCCACCGCAAAGAAGGAGGAGAAATCGACCACGCGGATGCCTTCGAGCGGGCGCTTGATCGGACGCCCGCTGGCCGCGATTTTCGGCGCAGGGCGCGAGGCCAGCCCAGCCAGATCGCCATTATCCGCACCAATCGCGGGCGCAGGGGTCGGCGCGGCGCAAGGTGTCCCCCGGAAGATCACCGCAGGGGCGGCCTGATAGATCGTGCCGAAATCGGGATCGGGCAGGCTGATGCGCTGGCCCACAAATTCGACCTGATCGTCAAGCAGCACCTCGGCGGGATGCAGCACCGGCAGCGCCGCGCAATCCGCGGCATGCAGCAGGCGAATCCATTCATCGCGCGGCTTGGTCTTGAACACTTCGGGGACTTCGACGCGGGCGATCTTATATTCATCCTCGGTCAGAGGAACGCGCATTTCCGCGCCCCCGATGGTCTGCACCCGGTCGCCAAAGCCCAGCACATCCATCGCCGCCTTGAAGCCGCCCGGACCGCCGGTGTGGAATTGCAGGAATTGCCCATCGCCGCATTCGAACATGCCGGTGATCAGCCGGGTATTGCCAAAGCGGTCCATCGCCCCGGCATCGCCCTTCTTGATATAGCTGATGCCGTCTTCCTGCCACCAGTCGTTCATCGGCGATTGCGCGATCATCGCGTCGAGCAGAGATGCCTCGACCCTTTGCCCATGGCCGATTTCGCGCCGGGCGCGCACCGCCGCCAGCGCGCCGATCGAGGCCAGAAACGCCTGACCGTAATGCAGCGCGGGATGGCCCAGATAGACCGGGCCGGGGCGAAACGGGCTGGAGCGATCCACCATCGTGCCCAGCAAAGCGGCTGCCAGCGCCTCGCCATGGGGGCGTCCGGCAAAGGGCGTGTCGGCGCCGTAAGCCGTCATCGCCACCGAGACCAGCGCGGGAAAATCGCGCTTGAGGCTGGCCTCATCCAGCCCCAGCTTGACCGCCTCATCCTCCTCCATCGCATGGATCAGAATGTCCGCACCCGTTAGCAGCCCGCGCAAAGCCTTGCGATCCGCCGCCAGTTCGATGTCCAGTTCCACGCTGCGCTTGGACCGGTCCCAGCTCTTGCGGGTCAGGTCATGGGCGAAGAAATTGCCGCCGCGCGGCTCGACCTTGACCACATCGGCGCCATGATCGCACAGCAACATGGCGGCAATCGCGGCGGGCATCGACTGCGCCAGTTCGACAACAACAAGATGATCCAGTGGCCCTGGCATCGCAATCTCCTCTCGCGGTCTTGCGCCCCGCTTATTCTTTTGGGCGTGTTTTCAGGCTGACAAGGCTAGGGAATCATCGCCGCCGCCTGCTCTGTCCGTTGGCGTGCAGAGTGACACCAGATCACCTGGCAACGCAAGCAATATTGCACCTGAGGTTCAATTTAATCTGTCGGGTTCAGCCTGGTGGGATCAAAGGCCGGGCGGTCCAGTTGAAACGCATCGCTGTTGCGCACATACCAGCCGCTGCCATGGGTGCGCCCGATCAACTTCATCGCGGGCGTGTCGAAATAGACCCTTTCGCGGTCGGTGATGAATTCATCGCGGATATGCGCCATCAGCACTTCCCCGATCACCACGGTCTGCTGGGTGCCGATGTCCAGCGCGGCCACCTTGCGGCACTCAAAGCTGACCGGGCTGGTGGCGATGCGCGGCGGGGCAACGACCACGCTGGGCGTGGTTTCGATGCCCGCATAGTCAATTTCCGACACATCAACCGGGGCATCGACCGAGCATTCGTTCATCTTCTGCGCATCGCCCTCGCACACAAGGTTCACCACGAATTCACCATTGGCGATGATGTTGGTGGCGGTGTGCTTTAACGTCCGGCTGCGCGGCTCCTTCAGCAGGCCCAGCACCACCAAGGGCGGCTCCGTCCCCACCGCGTTGAAGAAGCTGTAGGGCGCGGCATTGACCACGCCATCGGGCGAGAGCGTGGTGATCCACGCGATGGGGCGCGGGGTGATCGTCGAATTAATGATCTTGTACCGCGTGACCATCGGCAGTTCGCGCATATCGAATTGCATCGGATCAGGCCTCCTTCTGGGCCTTGCGCGCGGCGGCGCGGGCCTTGAATGCTTCGCGGGCGCGGGGCACTTCCTCGCCCGCCTGGCAGGTATGGCAATAGATCAGCTCAAGCGCCTGCGTGGCCGCCAGATCGCCCGTTTCGCCCATATGCAGCAACCGCTTGGTCAGTTCGACCGCATGGGGATTGCCCGCCCCAATCGCCGCGCCAAACTCCAGCGCCCCGGCCACCACCGCGCCCGCAGGCAGAACCCGGCTGATCAGCCCCAGATTAAGCGCCTCCTCCACCGCCAGCGTCCGGCCCGAAAATAGGATCTCGGCCGCCCGCGCCCGGCCCAGCCGCTGCGTCAAAAACCAAGCCGCACCGCCATCGGGCACCAGCCCGTAATCGAGGAAAGGCGCGCCGAATTTGGCATTATCGGCGGCAAACAGCATGTCGCAACCCATGGCGATGCTCCACGCGATGCCATAGGCTCCGCCCTCCACCGCCGCGATAGTGGGGATCGGCAAAGCGCGCAGGCGGTTGATGATCCGCTGCCCCATCTCCAGCCGCGCGGCCAGACGGATCGCGCCATCACCGCGCGCGGGGCCGTTTTTCACGTCGCCGCCGCTGGAAAAATAGTCCCCCGCCCCGCACAAAACCAGCGCGCGCGCAGGCGTGCCGTTCTCCAGCCCGTCAAGCGCGGCGGAAAATTGCTCCCACATGGCAAAGGATACGGTGTTGCGCGCATGAGGCCGGTTGAGCGTGAGCAGGACCACCCCGTCCTCACGCTTCTCGCACAGGATTTCAGGGGCTTGCGCCTCTGTCATGGCTCACGTCTCCTTGCCTCTGGCGCCTCTCTGACCGGGCGGCCTGTTCCCGGCACCTTATGACAGGTCGCGCCGGGGAGGCAAGGAATTTTGCATCATGGTGTATTTTTAATCCGGATTACTCCGCCGCCTCCGCCTTGGCCCGCTTGCGCATCGGCAAAGCCTCGGCCCCGCGCTCGGCAATGTCTTTCAGCATCGCCTCAACCTCTTTGCGCGCCGCCCCGCGCACCGCGCCAAGGATCAGCGTCAGATAGGACGTTATCAGCCGCACAATGATCGCATCATCGGGAATCCGCCCGCGCGCCCAATCGTTGATCATCGCATATTCCAGCCGCACCAGATCATCGACCAGCGTATCGACCTCAATCCATGCCTGCAACTGCTTGCCCGCAGCCAGATTTTCGATCCACGCCCGGTTCTGGCGCGTGGCGATGGAATGCATGGCCAGCCAGATGTCCTCGTCCACCTCGGGGCTGAAATAGAGCGCCATGATCGCGCGGATGTAATTGGGAATACGCCGGTTGCGCTGCACCACCGAGATCATCCGCTCCAGATTGTGCTGAAGCGTGCCCGAAGGCTGGGTAAAGGTGATGCGGCTGACGTATTCCTCGAAATATTCCTGGATGGCCGCCGCGATCATCCGCTCGCGCGTCTGAAACGCATTATACAGCGTGCGCTTGGCCACGCCCGCGCGCCGCCCGATGTCGTTCATGTTGAGCGCGGTGATGCCGTTCTCGGCGATCACCTGCCGCGTTTCCTCCAGAATACGCCGCCGCCGCTCGATGATCGCGGGGCTGGCATAGGTCTGCGGGCGCTCATTGCTCTCGTTTGTTACGTTCATGTCACGATCACCTGTCATCTGGCTTTCATGCACATGAGATCAGAAACGGTCAACCATCGGCGGTCTGATCGCGTTGTCAGACCGCCGACAGAACCATTCATTTTGCAGCCATCGTCTCTCTCGCGCGCTGGCGGATATAGTGACGCAGGCCTTCGATCTCATCAGCGCTCAGGTTGCCGAAACCGGGCATGCCGCGCGCCATCAGCGCGCCATCATGCACCACCGCGTTGAAAGCATTGGCATCCATCGGGATCGGCGCCTTGCGCAGATCCGGCGCCGCCCCGCCCGCCGCCATGCCCACGCCGTGACAGATCACGCAGGAGGTGTTGTAAATGCCCGAGCCGATCTTGGCCTTGGCCACATCAACGGTAAAACCGGGATCATCCATAATCGGCGCATCCACCGGCGTAAATTTGGGCAATTTGCGCGTAGCCCCCAGCGCAAAGGTCAGCACCCGACGCTGTTGCTGACGATAATCCCAGTTGGGCGTGTTGGCATAGCTCGACCGGAAACCGGTGATGATCGTGACATATTGCCGCCCGCCGATCGAATAGGAAATCGGCGCAGCCAGCATCCCGTTCTGCATCGGATAGGACCAGAGCGAACGCCCGTCCTGCGCCGAATAGGCGTTGAACGAGCCATCATTAAGCCCCTGAAACACCAGATTTCCGCCCGTGGCCATCGTGCCGCCGTTGAACACGCCCGGCTGCGGGATCGACCATGCGGCACGGTTCTTGGCCACATCCCAAGCCACCAGCTTAGACACCGCCGCAGGGGCCGTCACGCCGGGCGGCGGCGCGCCCAGCCCGGTGTTGACAAACATGCCCGAACGATAGGTCCAGTCCTTCACATTGGGCGGATCGACCACCACGCGCCCACCATCCATCACCGGAATATAGCTCAGGCCCGTCTTGGGGCTGTAAGACATGGCCTGAACGCCATGCGCGCCATTGGGGAAGGGGAAAATGACGAAGGCCTTGCCATCCTGATAGAGCGAATCGGGATTGATCTCCGGCTTGCCCGTGACCGGATCGATGCTCTTGGCCCAGTTCTGCTTGGCAAATTCGCCCGCAGAGATGAATTTGCCCGTTTCCCGGTCCAGCGCATAGAAAAAGCCGTTCTTGGGCGCATGGATCAGCACATGGCGCAATTTGCCATTGATGGTCACATCGGCCAGCTCAATGTCCATCGCATTGTTGAAATCATAGCTGTTTTCCGGGTTGGTCTGATAATGCCAGACATATTCGCCGGTTTTCGCGTTAAGCGCCACGATGGAGCCAAGGTACAGATTGTCGCCGCCGCCGGGGCTGCGGATCTTTTCATTCCACGGCCAACCATTGCCGGTGCCGAGGTAAATACGGTCATATTTGGTGTCATAGGCCATCGCGTGCCAAACGGTGCCGCCGCCGCCGAATTTCCACCATTCGCCGGTCCATGTCTTGGCCGCCGCCTCCATGGCCTTGTTTTCAAACCCCTTGGCCGGGTCGCCCGGCACGGTGTAAAAGCGCCAGCGCTTCTTGCCGGTCTTGATGTCATAGGCCGTGACATAGCCGCGCGTCGGGCTGTAATCGGCCCCGCCAAAGCCGGTGACCACCACATCGCCCGCCACCCATGGCGGCCCGGTGATATAGCCGTTCTCTGCCTCGTCCAGCGTCTTGACCTGCCAGCGCAGCTTGCCGGTTTTGGCATCGACCGCCACCAGTCGCCCTTCGCGCGTGGCGGTGAACACCATGCCATCCTTATAGGCGATACCGCGCGTGCCCCAGCCTGCCCGCATCCGGGTCTTGGCCTCGGGCTGTCCGGCCACATCGGGATCATATTTCCAGAGCAGCTTGCCGGTGCGTGCATCGAGCGCATGAATGACGCTCAGGCCCGCCGCGAAATAGACCACCCCGCCCACTTCGATCGGCTGGGTATAGCTGTCGAATGTGTCGACGTCATAGGACCAGGCAAGGCCCAGTTGCTTGACATTGCCCTGATTGATCTGGTCGAGCGGGCTGTAATGCTGCTCGTCGCTGTCACCGCCAAAAGCGTGCCAGTCGGTGCGAACGGCAGGCGCGGTTTTTCCAGCCCAGCCAGCCCCTTGCAGCGTCGAGATCGCGCAGGCCGCGCCCAGCATCAACGCAGCCGAGCGTTTCAAACCCATCGGTCGCCCCATCGGTTTCATGGCATTCTCTCCTGATATTTTCTGCACCATTGTGCATTTTTATCAGAAGGTCAATGGGGCGTTTCATCCCGGCGATGCAAATTTCATCAACCGCTGCGTAATGACCTCTTCCGCCTCGCTGACGATGCGCGAGATGAGTTGTTCGCAGGTTGGGATGTCATGGATGATGCCCATGACAAGGCCAGCGGTGATGACGCCATGGGCGGTGTCGCCGGTGCTCAGGCCCTCGCGGCCGCGGGCGCCTTTGACCAGCGGGGCGATGGTTTCAAACGGTTCGCCCCGGCTTTCGGCCTCGCGCACGGCCTGCGAGATGGCATTTTTCGCCACGCGGGCGGTGTTGCGATAGGTACGGAAGATGAGGTCGGTGCCCCGCTCGTCGCCCTCGACCAGCATGCGCTTGATGTCGGGGTGGATCGGGGCCTCGACCGTGGCGCAAAAGCGCGTCCCCATGTTGATGCCCTCGGCCCCCAGCGCCAGCGCGGCGGCAAGGCCCCGCCCGTCGCCAAAGCCCCCGCTGGCCAGCAAGGGCACGCGCACCTTGTCCGCCGCCGCCGGGATCAGGATCAGGCCCGGAATGTCATCCTCACCGGGATGCCCTGCGCATTCGAAACCGTCGATGCTGATGATATCGGCCCCCATCCGCTCGGCCGAGAGCGCATGGCGCACGGCGGTGCATTTGTGCAGAACCGTGATGCCGTGGCTCTTGAAGTCCTCGACATGCTCGCGCGGGTTGTGGCCCGCCGTCTCGACGATTTTGATGCCGCTCTCGATGATCGCGCGCCGATATTCGGCATAGGGCGGCGGATTGAGCGAGGGCAGCAGCGTCAGATTGACCCCAAACGGCTTGTCCGTCAGCGCGCGGCAACGCTCGATCTCGGCCCGCAAAGCATCCGGGCTAGGACAGGTCAGCGCGGTGATGATCCCCAGCCCGCCCGCGTTCGACAC
>NZ_JACIDX010000012.1 GCF_014196525.1 Novosphingobium sediminicola
GTTTGGTCAGCCGTGAGTGGTCACGCACGGCCGCGCGGCGAACGCCCCTTATCCTAAAGTTACCAATGTGCCATCCTTAACTTTCCCGGCTTGAATGCGCTCGTGCCATTGGCAGGCCTAAGCCATTCTCAGGGTATGAATATTTTGCCGTTTTCGATGAGCACAATCAGGTCTGTCGATGCCGGCTCTGCGGGCGAATAGCTCACGTATTCACGACATCTCGCAGATCGACGGCAAGGGCGTTGAACACTGTCCGGCATCGGGCACTGCTGCGCAGGTCTTCATGCATGACAATCCAGAGCGGCAGGCCGAAGGCGAAAGCATCCGGAAGAACCGACACGAGCGCCATATCCCGAGCCGCAATGCGCGTTTGACAGATGCCGATGCCAAATCCCGCGCGGATGGCGGCCAGATGGACGACCGTGTTGTCCGTCCGCAGCGTGAAATCGCCATGTTCGATGCCGGGCAGGGCGCCTGATATCGCGCGGGAAAGGCTGCTGTTTCTGTCCACCCCGATCAGGTCGTGCCCGGGCAGTTCGGCGATGGATTGCGGGCGGCCGCGCCGGTCGAGATAGTCGCGATGGGCATAAAGACCGAGTTGCACTGTGCCGATCCTGCGCGCGACCAGTGCCTGCTGGACAGGATCGACCATGCGGATCGCGATATCCGCACGGCGTTGCAGCAGATCATCGACAGCATCGCTTGCCACAAGTTCGATCGACAGCTTGGGATATTGACGCCTGATGGCGGCAAGCATGGGCGGCAGATGCTCTGTGGCGACAATTTCGCTTGCGCTGATGCGAACGGTTCCGGCGATGTCTTCCGGATCAGCCGAGGCGGTGCGCAGCATGGCGGCGCTGGCCGCGACCAGTTCCTCGGCATAGGGTTGCAGGGCCAGAGCGCGATCCGTTGGCGACAGGCCACGTTGCGAACGCAGGAACAGCTTGCCGCCCACCGCCTGTTCAAACGCCTCGATATGCCGAGCTACACTGGGCTGTGTGATGCCAAGAGCGCGTGCGGCCGCCGACAGAGAACCCTCCCGCAGTACGGCGGCGAAGGTGCGGTAGAGATCCCAGCTCGGTTCCGTGCTCATCTATTTTCGTATAGTGAATACCCATATTCTGTCAATTTCGTTGAGAGGCCATGTCGATCATCTTCCTGCGTGTGAAACGAGGAGGCAGACATGGAACGAATTGCATTGGTATTGGGGGCAACAGGCGGCATTGGCGGGGCTGTGGCGCGCAGGCTGCTGGATGCAGGCTGGACGGTAAGGGCGCTGGTTCGCGCAGAGAGCGCCGCGCGCTTACCGGCTCGGCTTATTCCGTTTATCGGTGATGCGCTCAATGGTGAAACTGTCGCCCATGCCGCGCAGGGAGCCCAACTGATCGTTCACGCGGTCAACCCGCCGGGCTATCGCGACTGGGACAGGCTGGTGTTGCCGATGCTGGACAACACCATTGCGGCGGCCAGCGCGAATGCTGCGCGCGTCCTGCTGCCCGGAACGGTTTACAATTACGGGCCGGATGTCTTTCCTTTGATCGACGAAACGGCGCCGCAACGGCCATCTACCCGCAAAGGTGCGATCCGCGTCGAGATGGAGCGGCGACTGCGCCTTGCCGCCGAGGCCGGTGATATCCGCGTGCTGATCGTGCGGGCCGGCGATTTCTTTGGCCCCGATGCGGCCAATAACTGGTTTGCCCAAGGGCTGGCCAAGCCGGGCGCGCGCCCCGGCATCATTCGCAATCCGGGCAGGGGTGGGACAGGGCACCAATGGGCCTATTTGCCCGATGTTGCAGAAACGATGGTGCGCCTTGTCGAACGCGACACGCTTCAGCCCTTTGAAACATACCATATGGATGGCCACTGGGATGCGACCGGCACGGCCATGACCAACATGATCGTGAAAGTTCTGGGCCAACCCAGGGTGCGGGTTGGGGCTTTGCCCTGGTGGCTGATCCGCGTGGCGGCGCTGTTTGCCGTAACTCCGCGTGAGATGATGGAAATGCGCTATCTCTGGCAGAAGCCGGTTCGCCTGAATAATGCGCGCCTCGTCGCGACCCTTGGCGCCGAACCGCATACGCCTCTGGATCAGGCCGTCCACACGACCCTGACCGCTATGAGATGCCTGCCTTGATGCGCCTAGCACGGGGCGGCAGTAGGTCCGGTTTATTGGCGCCGAAGATCGTACTTGGCCGGGATGAGCGAGGCCATCCATTGCAGTCAACGCAATGCGCCAGCCGCCGCGAGTTCTTTATAGCACAACCTCATACCATTGTTGCAAGGGTGTGACGCCTGGGAATGCTCTGGGTGGCCGCTTCCCTCAGGCGCTCGCGAAGCCAGAGCAGTCCCTGATCTCCCGTTCTGGCCGAATGATACTGCATCATTTCGTTCATGGCCGGAAGATTGATCGGGCAATCTGCGATGGCAAGAGAGAAGGGGCGTTCAAGCAGCATGGCCAGACGTTCATGGATCAGCGCCAGACGGTTTGTCCCACGCAACATCCATGGCACCTGAAGAAAGGATGAAGCCACAACCTCGATCCGTCGGCGATCGCCTGCGGCTTTGATGGCTGCCTCGATAAAGACCGGATTGCCCTCAATTTCCACAGCGACATGGCCGCACTTTTCGAAGGCCTCAATGGTCAGTGGCCGCTGAAAAACAGGATTGTTGGCGCAGCCCACAACCACATGGCGTTCGCTGAACAGAAAATCGGCCGGATGATCCTTGGCTAGAAATTGTTGAGGGGTCAACAGAAGGTCGAGTTCGCCATCGTCCATGGCACGTCCGGAATGGGGGCCGGGCAGCAAGAGTTCGAATTCGATCAGCGGTGCGGCTTGTTGCAGCGTTGTCAGCAATGGGGTTACTAATACAGTAGTTATATAATCCGACGCGGCGATGCGAAAGCGCCGCGCGGACACCGCAGGGTCAAAAGTCGTGGCCGAGGCAATAAGATTGCGCAAACTTTGAATGGTTGCGCTGATTTCCGGGGCCAGTGCAATGGCATGGGCTGTGGGGATCATTTTCTTGCCATGCTGAACCAGAATATCGTCACCGAAAGAATCTCGCAGCCGTTTGAGTGCTGCGCTCATCGCTGATTGGGTCATATGCAGGCTGTTGGCGGCCCTGGTGACATTGCGCTCACGGATCAACACATCAAAGGCGATCAGAAGATTTAGGTCGAATTGGTCAAGTCTCATGAGTCCCTCTCTCCGGCGTAAATTGGAAATTGGCTTTCCATTCTTTGCCTTTTTTGTTCGACCAGATCACTTTCGCATCGCTTTGGGCTGTTGCATCGTACCCGAAAGCTTAGGGTTCACTCAAAATCCGGTCGATAATGTCTGAGCAATATGGGGCGATTGGATAGACCGAAATGGACGAATGTCGATCCTGCCATCGCCTATCCCGACGAACAATTTGTAGCGCGAGGTTGAACGATTTTGACGGAAACTGTCACATTTCCTCAAAATTTGTTCCTCCTATGGGGTTTATCCGTGATGAAATCTGTTTTGATGGAACCAGTTAGAGCGCAGCTATCACATTTTTTGATCATCATGCATTCACATTTAGCGTTATCTTGAATGAAACCAGAAAGCTAAAAAGAGGTCAAACCAATAATGGCCTTTGGATGGCCAAATGGGGGAGATCTTTCGGATGAGTTACCCAGAGCTTTCGTTCAACGCCCGCTCATGCAGGATGGCGCAAAGGGTGATTGCAAGGCGCCTTGCCTTAATGGTCAGTGCGGCCGCTCTCTCTTTGCCGATGGCCTCCTTTGCGCAAGGTGCGTCCGATGCCGTTCAGGCCAGCGATATCGTGGTGACCGCCACGCGCATTGCCCGCGATGGCTATACCGCGCCCACGCCGACCACGGTCATCGGGCAGGACTTCATCCAGCAACGTGCCACGGTCAACATCGGCGATGCGCTTAATGCCGTTCCCGCGTTCCGTGCAGCCGTATCGCCCAATGCGGGCGGTTTGGGCAATACCGGGGCGTTTCTGGCGGATTTGCGCGGCCTTGGTCCGATCCGCACGCTCGTTTTGCTTGATCGCGGGCGGATGCCGCAGACCATGGTGCCCGGTGTCACCACTACGGCGGGCACGACGGACCTTAACACCATCCCCACCGTACTCATCAAAAACTCCGATGTGGTGACGGGCGGCGCTTCGGCGGCCTATGGTTCGGACGCGATCGCGGGCGTCATCAATTTCCAGATCGACGACCGCTTTGTCGGCCTCAAGGGTTCGGCCCAATATGGCGAAACCCGCTATGGCGATGCCAAAAACAAGTTCGCCACGCTGGCTTATGGCGCGAAATTCGCCGATGGCCGGGGTCATATCGTGGTGGGCGGCGAATATAATGACGATGGCGGCACGGCAGCCTATAACACCGCCCGCGCATGGGGCCGCGATGCGTGGAACAACGCCACCATCACCAACCGCCCGACCGGCACGCCCAACACGATCCTTGCCCCCTATGGCAATTATTTCGGCACCGCCACCAGCGGTGGCCTGATCCTGACGCCGGGCGCTCTGCAGGGGCTGGCCTTTGTGCCGGGCGCCAATGGCGGGGTCACCACCACGACCTTCAATCGCGGCCTTAGCAACATGACCGCCAGCCTCGATTTCTTCACCCCCAGCAGCCTTGCCGCCAACGCGGCCGCGGGCATCAACAACCTGAACACCCAGCAATTGCGCCCGGCCCAGACGCGCTATAACGCGATGGGCAAGGTTTCGTTTGATGTGAACGACAATCTGACGGCCTATGTCGAGCCGCTCTATTCCAATGTGAAGACGACCGGCATTCTCATCATCCGTCGCGATGGCGCAGGCGCGGGGCCGGGGCTGACCATTGCCAAGGACAATGCCTATCTGGCGCAGGCGCTGACCCCGGCGCAACTGGCGCTGGTGCCTGCAGGCGGCCTCTCGCTCGGCTATTCGGGCCAGGGTTTCGGCCCCAGCGTTCGCACCATCCAGAACGAACTGGTGCGTGTGCAGACCGGGCTGAAGGGCCGGTTTGGAGCGAACTGGAAATGGGACGTGTCCTACCTGTTCGGCCAGAACACATCACATGTCACCATCGGTAACACATTCAACAGTGCCAATTTCCGCAATGCGCTGGATGCGGTCAATGTGGGCGGCCAGATTGTGTGTCGCAACGCGGCGGCGGTGGCAGCGGGCTGCGCGCCGATCAATATTCTGGGCAGCCCGAACGTCTCTGCGGCGGCGGCGAGCTACATCCTTGGCACCGCCACCGGTTCGGGCAAGACCGTGCTGCATGACGTTGCCGCCAATCTTCAGGGCGAGCCTTTCTCGACCTGGGCCGGGCCGGTTTCGGTAGGCGTGGGCGCGGAATATCGCAAGGAATCAGTGCGTCTGGTGACCGATGCGATCTCACAGGCTTCCGGGTGGCTGTCGGGCACCGGTTCATCGCTGCCCACGGTCAGCCAGAACGTGAAGGAAGCCTATATTGAAACCATCGTGCCGTTGGCGCGCGACATGTCCTTTGCCAAAAAGATCGAGTTTAACGGCGCGGCCCGCATCACCGATTACAGCACATCGGGCAGCGTGACGACATGGAAGGCGGGCCTGACCTGGGAAGTGGTGGACGGGCTGATGTTCCGTGCGACGCGTTCGCGCGATATCCGCGCGCCCAACCTGATCGAGCTTTACACGCCCCAGACCCAATCCCTGCCTCTGCCCACCGATCCGCGCAACGGTGTGGCGCGGCCTACCAACAATGCCGGCTTCATCGTGGGCGGCAATCTCAATCTGAAGCCTGAAACCTCCACCACCCAGACCGTGGGTGTGACCTGGCGGCCCTCGTTCTTCCGCAAGCTCAACCTGTCGGCGGATTACTACAACATCCGCATCGAAGGCGCGATCACGTCGACAAGCACGCAGGGCGTGGTCAACAACTGCTTCATCGGCGGGACCTATACCGGCAATTCGTGGTGCTCGCTCATCAGCTTTGCCAACAATGATCCTGTGGCCGGGCAGATGACGGGCGTGCAGGGCGTGACGGCCAATGTGGCGGTATTCCGCACCAAGGGTCTGGACTTCCAGGCCACCTATCGCCAACCCATGGAGGAATTCGGGCTGAAGGGCCGCCTGACGGTCAACATGTTGGCAACCCATGTCATGTCGTTCTGGTCCTCGACCGATATTTCCACCCTATTCCCCAACGGCATCGACCGTGCAGGGCAAACGGGGGCGGCTTTCGGTGGTCCGGCGGGGCTGCCCAAATGGCTGGTCAACACCACGCTTGATTATGAGGTGGGACGGTTCGGCATCAACGGTAATATCCGCTATGTCTCGCCCTCGCACCAGAATAACGGCCAGTTCGGGCCGGATCAGGCGGGCTACAACCCTGCGCTGAGCACCAGCATCAGCAATAACAACATTCCGGCAGTGGCCTATGTCGATCTTGGCCTGCGTTACAGCTTTGGCCCGGACCGCCGGTACATGGTCTATTTCAACGTCGCCAACCTGCTGGACAAGGACCCGCCGCTGCCTGCCAATGGCAGCGCCTATTACGACCTGATGGGGCGTACCTATAAGGGCGGCGTGCGCTTCAAGTTCTGATGTCCGGCCGGGCGAGCCATTTCGCCCGGTATGCGCCAGCCCCGTTGGGGGACGGGGCTGGCGCCAAAATCTGTGCTTCCATTCTGGTCAAAGGTGCCGCCGCCATGACGTTCCGGCTTGCTCTTGCATGTATGTTGGTTGTCTCTGCTTCCCCCGCCTTTGCGGCCCATTCCCCGGCAAAGGCTTCTGTGCCTGCGGTCACGATCGACAGCGGCCGGGTGGAGGGGGCCAACCTTGCGTCCGGGGGGCAGGTCTTTCTGGGCATTCCCTATGCCGCCCCGCCGGTGCGTGATCTGCGCTGGAAAGATCCCCAGCCGGTGCCAGTATGGCAAAGCATCTATCACGCGGATCGCTATGCGCCGCAATGTATGCAGCCCCAGCGTAACCTGCGGGCCAATCAATATTCCGGTGCGGAAATCACCAGCGAGGATTGTCTCTATCTCAACGTATGGACGCGACCCGGGCTGAAAAATGCGCCGGTGATCGCCTTTATTCACGGCGGCGGTTTCTATATCGGCTCTTCCGGCATGCCGATTTATGGCGGTGAAGCGGTCAGCAAGGCCGGCGCCGTTTTCGTCAATTTCAACTATCGACTGGGCGCGCTGGGCTTTATGGCCCATCCGGAACTGTCGGCGGAATCGCCCCACAGGACATCGGGCAATTATGCCTTTCTCGACCAGATCGCGGCGCTGAAATGGGTTCAGCGCAACATTGCCCGGTTTGGTGGCGATCCGGCCAATGTCACGATCATGGGCCAATCGGCAGGCTCCATGTCGGTGCAGGTCCTTCAGGCCAGCCCGCTTGCCGCGCATCTGTTCCACCGCGTGGTGGGCATGAGCGGCGCTCTGGCAGGCGGCCCCAGCGCGACCTCGCCGCTGGCCGAAGCGGAGCGCGAGGGGATCAAGCTGCAATCCGCCCTGCGCGCCAAAAGCCTTGCTGAATTGCGCGCGATGCCTGCTGACCGGATCGTGGTGCCCCGCACGGCCGATGGCCCAAAGATCGGGCCATCGCAGGATGGCTATGTCCTGCCCCAAAGCGTGGAGCAGATATTCGCCGGCGGTAGGCATCATGACGTGCCCGCTCTTATCGGCTTTACCCATGATGAATCCTTTGGCGGTTTGGGGCCGGTCAGGGATCTGGCCGATTACAGGGCCAAGGCCGAAGCCCGATACGGCAGCCGCGCTGGCGAGTTTCTGGCGCTTTACCCCGCCGCCAATGATGCCGAGGCCCACCTGCAGGCGACCGCCGCCGATCGCGATGGCACCATGGCGTCTGCGATGGGCATATGGGCCGATGCCATGACCGCCCATGGCCGCGCCAAGGTTTATTCCTATGAATTCGCGCGGCCTCATACCTATGCCGCGAATGTCAGCTTTTCCGATCTCGATCCGGCCACGGCGGGGGCCTATCACACCTCCGAAGTGCCCTTTTGGCTGGGCACGCTGGAAAGCTTCAACCGCTATCGCAAAACGCGTGCATGGACCGCAGATGATGCCGGTTTCAGCAAGGCCATGACCCAATCGCTTGTCGCCTTTGCGCGCAGCGGCAATCCGGACACGGCCACTCTGCATTGGCAGTCTTATGCGGCGAATGCCCCGGTTTTGCTCCAGCTTGGAGCATTGGCCAAGGCCGCCCAATGGCCGGATCGCCGCAAGTTCGAATTCTTTCGCAAGGATAACCTGCCCAAGGCAACGGGCGGCGCTCTCAGGGACTGAAAGGCACATCATGTCTGATCAAACACGCAAATCCATGAATCTGGGGCGCAGGGACGTGTTGGGCGGGGTGGCCGGGGGCATTGCCAGCGCCATGTTCGGTCCGGCCATGGCGGCCCCGAAGGAAGGGGCGGGGCGGCCCAACATGATTCTCTTCTTCATGGATGAATGCCGCGCCGATGCGCTGGGTTCCTATGGCAATCCCTTGTGCAAAACGCCCAATCTGGATGCCTTTGCCCGGCAGGGCACCCGCTTCGCCGATTGCCATGTCCAGCATCCGGTTTGCGGCGCATCCCGATGCAGCTTGCTGACCGGTCTGCCGGTGTCAAACACCGGGCATCGCAGCCTCTACTATTTCCTGCGCCGTGATGAGCCCAACCTGTTCCGCTATCTCAAGGATGGCGGCTATGACACGTTCTGGCTGGGCAAGAATGATGCGCTGGCGCCTGAGAGCTTTCCGCTGAGCCTGACCGAATGGCATGGCGAGGTGAACACTTGGGCTCGCGCAGGGGGGCGTGGTCCCGCCTTCGATTTGGGCAAGCCCAACCTGATGCTGATCAACGCGAAGGTCGATCCCAAGGCCACTTCGGACTATCTGCTGATCCAGCAGGCGATCAAACTCCTTGAGCGGGGCGAGCGGGATAAGCCGTTCTGCCTGTTCATCGCGCTTAACCAACCGCATCCGCCCTATCTGGCGCCGCAAGGCTTCCACGATCTCTACAAGCCGGAAGCGCTGCCGCCGCTGGCGCCGCCAGGGTTGGGCAAAAAGCCGATGTTTCATGACGCGGTGCGCAAGGCCTATCATCTCGATCAGGCCGGTGATGCCGATTTCCGTCAGGTTCGCGCCACCTATTATGGTCAGGTCAGCTATGCCGATTGGCTGTTTGGCCAATTGATGGAGGCCGTTGAGCGCACCGGCCGGGCCAAGGATACGATGGTCATCGCATCGTCCGATCATGGCGATTATGCGGGAGACTATGGCATGGTGGAAAAATGGCCGGGCGGGCTGGAGAGCAATCTGACCCATGTGCCGCTGATGATCCGCATGCCGGGCGGGGCGCAGGGGCATGTGGTCTCTGAAATGGTTGAACTCTATGATGTCATGGCCACCATGCTGGAGGCTGGCCGCGTTCAGGCAAAGCATACTCATTTTGCCCAAAGCCTGATGCCGCAGATCATGGGTTCAGCAGGCGATCCCACGCGCGCCGCCTATACCGAGGCGGGCTATGACACGTTCGAGCCTCAGGCGTTTGAACCGCCTATGGAGGGGCCTGCCAATCTCTACACGGCCAAGCATGACTTGCAGAATGAGCAGCCTGCGACCGTCAGGCGCGCGGCGGCTGTGACGACCTCGGCCTATAAATTTGTGGCGCGACCCGGTGGGCAATATGAGCTTTACGATCGCAAGCGCGATCCTCTGGAACTGCGCAATCTGATCGATGACCCGAAGATGAAGCAGGTTCGGGAAGCGATGGCAGACAATCTTATGGCCCATTACATTTCCACGACCGGAGTGCCGCCAATTGCACGCGATGGGCGTGATACGCCTGAGTTCTATATTATGCCGAAATTGAAGAAGGATGGCATTGCAAATTCCCGTTGAGGTGCGAACTTATGCAAGAGTGCGGAAGCCAAGGCACTTAAAGGATATGCTATTCAGTCGGTGCGAATTTCAGGATTGCTGAGAAATCTCTCCGCGTCGGCTCTTATTTGAAGATCGCCGACAGTGAGAATGGGGTACTGGTCGCCATCATTGAGAACTTCCAGATTCAGGCCCGTGACGACGGCAGCCAGGACTATGTGATCGAGGCATTCCCGCTCGGCGTTTTGCGTGATCAGAAGTTTGAGCGCGGCGGAGACGCCCTCGCGATCCCGCCCAAGACGGTCCAGCCGGCGGCGATCAACGTATCCGCCTAAACTATGGCAGTTCCGCTACCAACCACTTGGCAAGGAACGCTTCACGGTGGAGCATATGTTCGAAGGGGAGCGGATCAGGCCAAATGCCAGATTTTTCCGATGCCTTTCCTGCCGGTTTGTCTGGCTCGACGGCGGCGACCACAGCGCTGGGCAGCCGTGTGTCCTGCGCGGCCTGCGGCGCCCTGGTGGGTGAGGCGCAGCAGGCTTCCCCGCCTTATGTCGCCGGAGAAGCCCGCCCCGCCTGCGCCTGAGGAAAGGCGGCAAAGAAGGCGTTGCGCACTTCGGTCTGCGCACCGGCCGCGATTTTGGCGGGCGTGGCGCCGCGCGCATTGGCCAGATCAGGCCGCGCCCCAGCCCGCGCCATCGCCATGAACATCGCGGCCAGGTCCGCCGCAGGCCTGCTGCCCGCCAGCACATGCAGCGCGCTGTTTCCTTTGGCATCGGTCATATCAGGCCGGGGCAGGGCCGTCAGCGCGGCATCCAGCGCGGTCAGTGTCCGGCTGCGGGCCGCCGCGATCAACAGGTTCTCGCCATCCTGCGCCACGAAATGCGCTTTGGCCCCTGCCGTAATCAGCGCTTTCATCGCCTCGGCCTGACCGGCTTCGGCGGCCATGAGCAGCGGCACTTTGGGCGGCACCGGCGGCGGCGGCACACCGAAATTGGCCTCGGTCACCCATGTGATGCGCGAATGGCCGGACAGACCCTCCACCGCTGCACCCCGGGCGATCAGCAGGCGGATCAGGCCCACATCGCCCCCGGCAGCGGCCCGGTGCAGCAATTGCCAGCCTTCGCGGTCGCGCTCGTTCAGATCGACGCCCCCGCGTTCGATCAACAGGCGCAGCACATCCCAGCGCCCCTGATAGGCGGCCAATTGCGCCGCGCTGGTGTTTTCCGGCCCGCGCACCGTTGCATCGGAGCCCGCCGCCAGCAAGGCGGAGACCGCCGCAACATCCCCCGATTTCACCGCAAAGAGCAAAGGGGTAAAACCACCCTGCGACACCGATCTTGCCGAAGCCCCGGCCCGCAGCAAGGCCGAGACCGCCTCTGCCCGGCCGGAGGATGCCGCCCACATCAAAGGCGTTTGCCCCCGCGCATCGCGCAGATCGACCCCGCCTTGGGCCATCCGCTCCACCACCGAGGCAGGCGCGAAACGGGCGCACAGATGCAGGGGCGTGGCGCCATCGTTGCGTGCGCGGCGCGGATCGGCCCTCGCATCCAGCAAAGCCCCGATAATGCCCGCATCGCCCATTTCGCAGGCCAGCCATAATGCGCCCACGCCATCCTGATCCACGGCATTGACCCGCGCCCCGGCCCGGATCAGCGTGCGGACCGCCGCGCGATCCTGATGCGACACGGCCAGCATCAGCGGCGTTTCGCCATAGGCCAGAGGGCGATTGGTCTGTGCCAGCGAGGCCGCCACCCCGAGCTCGTCACCCAGACGTATCGCGTCGGCCAATTCCTGCGCCTGAAGCGGCGCGGCCACAAGCGCGGCCAGCAGCCAAACCTTACGCAAGGGCCAATTCCTTCAGCGCGCCGGTGCTGTCGCCAAATTTTTCGACAGGCATCCCCACCGCCTGTAACCCGGTCAGCAGCAGGTTCGACATAGTGGTGCCCTTTTCCACCCGTGCATGGCCGATATGGCGCACCAACCCGCCCGCCACCACTATGGGCAGATCCATGAAATCATGATCGTTGGAATCGCCAAAGGCCGATCCGCGCAGCACGAAACTGGTGTCGAGCAGGCTGGCATCGCCATCGCGCGCACTGTCCAGCTTTTCCAGCATATAGGCAAAATAGGTCATATGATACCGATTGATCTGCGCCAGCTTCACCTTCTTCTCCGCCATCTGTCCGTGATGGCTAAGCATGTGGTGGGAATCAGGCACGCCGATTTCGGGATAGGTGCGGTTGCTGATCTCGCGTCCGGCCATAAAGGTGGCGACGCGCGTGATGTCGGCCTGCATGGCCAGCACCTGAAGATCCAGCATCAGGCGGACATGCTCATCGAAACTGTCGGGAATGCCCGCCGGGCGCTCGATTCCGGCCTGTGCCATCGGGGCCTTGGCGGCGCGCTGGATGCGGCGCTCGATGTCGCGCGTGGCGGTCAGATATTCGTCCAGCTTGCGCCGGTCCTCCATGCCCAATTGCCGGTTGAGGCGTGCCGCATCCTCGCGCACGAAATCGAGCAGGCTGGCCTGACGACGCAGCCGCGCGGCCTGGGCGGCGGCATCCACCGCGTCGCCATCGCCGAACATGCGCTCGAAAATCTCCGCCGGATTGGCCGCCACGGGCAGCGGCACGGTGGGGTTCATCCACGACAATCCATTGGTATAGGCGCAGCTATAGCCAATGTCGCAACTGCCCAGCAGGCTGGGCTGGTCGATCCCCGCCTCGATCGAGGGCAGCGCCGTCGCATCGCCGATATGGCGGGCATAGGCCTGATCCATCGAAATCGCGCAGCGTATGTCGGTGCCCTCGGTCTGGCGCACATGGGTGCCCGTCAGGAAGGCGGGGCACGAGCGCCCATGGCCCGCCGACAGATCGCCCATCGCGGCGGCCTGCGGATGGCCAAGGCCGGTGATCACGCTCATCCGGCTTTTGAATTTTTCCAACGGGCCAAGGGTGGGCGTCAGCGCATAATCCATCCCCGTTGCGGCGGGGCGGAACTGGTCCATCATCATGCCGTTGGGCGTATAGAACACGAACAGACGGCGCGGTCGGGCCATGCGGTCGGCGGCCTTGGCCGAAGGCGCCATCGCCTCCAGAAAGGGCAGGGCCATGGCGGCGCCTGCCCCGCGCAGCAGGGTGCGGCGGGAAAGGATGGGGTGCGGGATCATCATGGGCGAAGGCTCCCCCCGTTTGTGTTCAAGGTGGCGGTGTTCAAGGTGGTGGTGTTCAAGGTCATCTGCGCGGCCCCGGCGGGAACTTTGCGCAGGCGGAAGGCATCGGATAGAACAATGCCGCGAATGACGGTGCGGATGCGGAAATTGTCGGCTTGGGCCATGCGGGCGATGGCTCGGATCTGGGGCCGGTCGCCCGCAATGATCCCGCGCCCCAGCGCATAGGTCATCAGCTTTTCGGTGAAGGCCTGCGTAAACTGATCCTTGCGCGCCAGCAGGATGTTGCGCAGCCCCGGCAGGCCCGCAAAGCGCGTGCCGTCAGGCAGCGTGGCGCCGGCGTCGATCACCTGCCCTGCATCCATCGTGCGGCGCGCGCCGATGGCATCATAATTTTCCATGGCAAAACCGATCGGGTCCATCCGCACATGACATGCCGCGCAGGCCGGATCGGCGCGGTGCAGTTCGAGTTGCTCGCGCGCCGACAGCAATTTGCCGTCATGCGTGGTTTTCAGCGCGGGCACATCGGGCGGAGGAGGAGGGGGCGGCGAGGAAAGCAGGTTTTCCAGCACCCATTTGCCGCGCTTCACCACGCTGGTGTGATTGCCATAAGAGGTGACGGTCAGGATGCTGGCCTGTCCCAGCAATCCGCCCCGGCCCCAGCGCGGATCGAGCGCCACCTTGCGCATGGCGGTGCCGCGCACGCCGGGAATGCCGTAATGTTCGGCAAGGCGCTGGTTGAGGAAGGTGTAATCGCTGGAGAGAAAGTCGAGCAGGCTGCCGTTGGTTTTGACAAGATGGGCAAAGAACAATTCGGTTTCCGCCGCCATCGCGCCGCGCAGCCGCGTGTCGAATTGGGGGAAGATATCGGTGTCGGGGCGTTGCTGATCCAGATTGCGCAGATAGAGCCACTGGCCCGCAAAGTGTTGCGTCAAAGCCTTCGCACGCGGATCATCCAGCATCCGCATCGCCTGCGCGGCCAGAACGTCCGGCCGGTGCAACTGATGCGTTTCAGCCAGGCGCAGCAGCGTTTCATCGGGCAGGCTGCTCCACAGGAACAACGAGAGGCGCGTGGCCAGATCGCGGTCCGCCACGGGATGGACGGTGCCGGGGACGCCTCCCGCCGGATCGCTCTCGGCCTGAAACAGGAAATGAGGGGATACCAGCAGTGCGGCCACGCCCGCCTCTATCCCGCGCTCAAACTGGCCGCTTGCGGCGCGTTCATCGCGATAGGCGTGCAGCAGAGGCGAAAGATCATCCGGGGTGGTTGCGCGGCGATAGGCACGCCAGGCCAGCCTCCCCAGAATTTGCCTTGCGCAGCCATCTTCCTGCGCCGCATCGGCCGGGTGGCAGGTAAAGATGCGACGTCGGCTTGGCGTGTCCTGCGCCCCGGTGATGGCGGTCGGCCCCGCCACGTCGATTTCCATCACATCGCGCGGGAAATTCTGCTGCGCATAACGGTCCGACAGCCGATAGGAGGGCACCATCAGCGTGGCCGCCCGCCGTCCGTCCACCAGCACATAGAGCGGCAGCATCACCGGCTTGTTCACCGGCAACGGCACTGCATCCAGATTGTTGCGCAGGAACTGGACGCTTTCATCGGGCGCCACATCGCGGCGGAAGGCCATGCCGATCCGGTGCGCCCCCGCGCCCAGCCGCACCCGCGCGCTCACCCGGTCCTGCGGCAGGCGGTCGCTTTCATTGTTGGTGTTGGCGTTGAGCCAGCCCACCACATCATAATCGCCCGCCGCCCGGGCATAGAAATTCATGATCCCGCCCCCGCGCGAGGCGGGCGGCAGATCTTCGGTCATCCTTTCGTTATAGGCCGGGCGGCCGGAATTCATGGTCGAGCCGTCCTTGGGCACGATATAGCTGGCAACCGAGGCGCGCGGCCGATCAATCCCGGTGGCCAGACGCGCCACCTTCGTGCCCACTGCCACATAGCGTTCCACCAGCGTGGGCGAGACCGAAAGGACATCAGCGATATTGTCGAAACCATAGCCCGAATTGTCCTGCGGCAATTCGCGCGAGACGTCGACATCCAGGGCCAGCAGATCGCGTACGGCGGCTGCATATTCCACCCGGTTCAAACGCCGCAGCGTGGCCCGGCCCGGATCAGGATGCGCTGCGGCAAAGGCATCGCGCCCCGCGGCCACCCAGCGCACAAAGGCGGCGCGCATTTCGGGCGAGGGCTGGCGCTTGCTATGGGGCGGCATTTCATCCTGCGACACCTTGCGCAGGATCGCTTCCCAGATTTCGGTTCGCCTGCCCTGCGGTATGTCATCCCCCCGCAGGTCGTCGAAAGAGAGCGATCCGGCCTCGTCAATACCGTTGTGGCATGAGGCGCAGTAATCCTCGATCATCGACAGCGCGGCCTTGTCGTTGAAGGTCAGCGCCAGATGGGGCGGCGTTGAAGGGGTTTGCGCCGAATGCAGGGCGCCTGTGGCCGCGAGCGCCAACAGGCTGGCCATCAGGCCCGCGCGTCCGAAATGGTTTGCCCCGATGCGGCGCATGATATGCAGATCCCGATGGTTGGTATGGCGCGTCCCTGTGCGGCGCGGTCTCGGGCTAATCGCTTGCGGCGTTGCCGTCTATTGCCGTTATTGCCATAAGCCGTACGCAAAAATAGAGCACTCTTTGCGACTGCGCGGCCATCCCCAGATAGGGCGCCATGACCCAGAGCGTTGCCATGATGAGCAAAGTCCGGTTCTGGCCTGTGGCGATGACCTCCACAGTTGAGTTGACCGCATTGACCGGATAGCAGCGCGGCTGCTTGCCGCTGCCGTCATCGTAATAATCTTCCACGACGATTTGTGTCGCCCCCGAAATTGTTCAGCGAGGCTGATCTGCGCAAATCTGTTCCAGCACGATCAATGGGGCCGATACGGCCCCATTGATCGTGCTGGGCAGCCTGGGGAAATTGTTAAGGCTGAAGAACGCGTTGTCGATGGTCGGGCTCGATTGTCGGACAGGTATCAATGCGGCGCAGTGGATTTGCGACAAAGCAGTGCCTTAACCCATGACGAAATCACGCGACGCTAATTTGTGACCGTCTCAATCAGTCCGCGAAATATTGATCTCGGCTTCCTGTTCACCATGCGCGAAAGTAAAATGCGAGCAAGATGAAGAAACCCGCGGCTCCGACAGCTATTGCGGCAGTCTTCGCAAGCCAAGAGCAGTCAGTTGGATCGCCGGTGTCCGTCGAAGGGGCGAGTCCAATAAATCTGGCGCGAATGTCCATCACAAATTCCTTTCTTTTCATATGGCTGAGAGAAGGTATTTGTGAAGAGCTTGAAGCGTTTAGGGGCGAAATTGCGCTGATGGTAGATTTAGCTCTTTATAGCCAGCGAGCAATTGTCCAGCGGAGCAGGAGCATGATGCTCCTGCTCCGCGTCGGATCAAAGCGTGGCCTTGAAGCCAAGGTAGAAGGAGCGACGGATCACGTCATAGATGCCCATGTTGGTCATCCCCGATGTGCCCTGAACGGCCGGAGGATTGCGGTCGCCCACATTGGTGATGCCCCCGCGCAGTTCGAACCGGTCGTTCACTTTCAGCCGGCCGATGATGTCGAAATAGTCATAGGCGGGCGTGCCCGGAACGGTCGTGGCCGGATTGGTAATGGCCGAGGAATCCTTGAAGGACGAGATATGCCGCCAGCGCAGGCCAAGGCTGGCCTTGCCGCGATTGGCCATGAATGTGCCCGAATATTTCCATTTGGCATAGGATTGCCCCGTGCTGCTGGGCCCGACAATGGTCCCGGCTGCCTCCTGAAACGGACTGTTGGGCGAGGCCTGGATCTTGAACGTGTCGAGGTAGTTCAGCGTGAAATTGACGTCGAACGAACCCGGACCCATTTTCAGCGCCTCGAACGGGATTGACCAGTCAAAAGCGACGTCGATGCCTGCCGTCTTGATGGCGCCGATATTCAGCAGCGCCTGATAGGAATTGGAAATTTGACCGGTCGAACTGTTGCGCACCACGTTCTGGCAATAGAGGTTGTTGGCATCATAGGTGGGATTGGACCCATCGGAATTGAAACATTTGGCGATCGAGGTAGGCACATCGATCGTGGAAATCGCCTGATTGATGTTCATCCTGTAATAGTCGACCGACAGGTTCATCCGGCGGAAGGCCGTGCCGGCGAACGTCGGTTGGAACACCGCGCCGAATGTATAGGAATCAGCCTTTTCGGGGCGCAGGTTGACATTGCCCTGGGTGGTGGCCGGAATGGCGGCGGCGCCGTTGAAACTGTCGACCAGCGAGGACGGCACGCCAGAGGCAATGCAGAGCGAGCGCACGGAGGCCGCATTGGCGCCGGTGCGATAGCTGCTGCCCGCGGTGCACGGATCGCCCAGCGTGCCCAAATTGGCCACGCCTGCCGAGGCAGGCAGGAACAGCTCGCCGATATTGGGCGCGCGCACCGCCTTCTGATAGCCGCCGCGCAGCAGCAGCGGATCGGCAATGCGCCAGTCCGCGCTCAGCTTGTAGGTGCTGACCCCGCCAAACAGGTTGTAATGCGAATAGCGATAGCCACCGGTGAAATTCAGAGCCTTGATCAGCGGCAGGTCGGAGAGCACCGGCACCAGCACTTCGATGGCGGCTTCGGAAACCTTGGTGTTGCCCCGGATGGCGGGAATGCCGTTGACCGCCGCGATATCGCCGATCTGGAGCAGCGGGTCGGGGTCAGATGTAAAGGTGTTGCTGCGATAATTGCCGCTCAGCGCCACTTTGACATCGCCTGCGGGCAGCTTGAACAGGCTGCCGGTCACATTGGCGGCCAGTTCATCCTGCCCGATGGAGGTCTTGCTCAGCGTCTTGCGCTGGATGAAGGAGAGGCAGGAGGCCGAGATCGGGGCGTTGGAAAAAAGGTTCAGCCCGCCGGTGCACTGGCTGGCCCCGCCGTCGGCGGCATTGACCAACTGGCGGATGGCCGAGAGAGAGTAGGAGCCGTCATAGGATGTGTCGGAAAAACTGGTCCGCCCATGCGATCCGTAAAGTTCAAAGTTCCAGTTGATGCCCGGAATGACCCCCTCGGCCCCGGCCACGATCTGATAGGTGTCGGACACATCGCGATAATGGCGCACCCCGCCGTCCGTTATGCGCTTGGTTATCTCGAAAGTGGCAGTGGGATTGGGGCGGCTGAGCAGCAGCGTGCGCAGATCGGCGGGGATAAAGGGATTGCTCATCGGGATCGTGAAGGAACTCGAACCTGCCGAGGCCAATTGCGGATGGCTGCCCTGCGCGACGGAAATGCTGCGGGCGAATTGCCCCTGAACGAACAGCTTGAGCGAGGGGCTGACCTCATATTCCGCACGGCCCAGAAAGGCATAGCGGGTGAGGGGAAGCTGCAGCGTGTTGGTGCACAGCCCGTCATAACGCACCAGCGTGCCCGACTGATACATGCAGGGGGCATTGTCGGCCCGGTAATTATAGGCATTGGCCGTGTTATTCACAAACAGCGTGCCGTCGCCATTGACGCCTTGCTGGACCGTGCGCGCCACCGCGCCCGCCGGAACGCCGTAATTGGCATAAACTGCATTGACTGCGGCCTGCGAAGGCAGGTTGCTGCCCGAAACGACATAGGCGGCGTTGGGCAGCGTGGCGTTGTATGAACCCGAGGGCGTGGAGAAAGGCCGGTCGCGATAGGTCAGCCCGCCGCGATCCGAATATTCGCCCGCCAACATGATCGACCCCTTGCCATCGGCAAATTTGGTGCCGGTGATGGCCGAAATCTGCTTGGAGGATGCATCGCCCCTTTCGCTGATTCCTGATTGCCCATCAATGCGCAGCCCCTGAAAGCTGTGATAGAGCTTGAAGTTGACCACGCCCGCGATGGCGTCCGAACCATAGGTGGCCGAGGCACCGCCGGTGATCACCTCCGTGCCCGAAATCGCCGAGGTGGGCAGCGAGTTGATGTCGATGACATTCGAGGCATTGCCCGGTTGCAGCCGCCGCCCATCCAGCAGCACCAGCGTGCGCACCGCCGTCAGCCCGCGCAGGTTGAGCGTGGATTGCCCGATGCCCGCCCCGCCCGAACTGGAATTCGTAAAGCCCCCGGTGCCCGGCTGGAACTGGGGCATTTGCAGCAGGGCGGCATCAATCGTGGCCGTGCCGGTGTTTTCGATCATCTGTCGGCTGGTGGTGACGATCGGGCTTTGCGCCACATAGTCGCGCCGGGCGATGCGCGATCCGGTCACGACAATCGCCTCGGCGCCATTGGCCTGCGGCGTGTCGCCGGTTTGCGCCCATCCGGTTTGAGGCATCAGCAACAACCCAAGGCAAAGCGAGCTGGCCGAAGCCAGAATGGATCCTCTCATGCAGACCTCCATGATTTTGTTTTCGTTTTCGATCGGGTCAGGCGGCGCGGGAAAGATGCGGCGCACATTGGCGGGGCAATGGATAACCTGACACAAGAATTCGTATAGGAGAATTTTCCACAGATGTGAATTTCAATCAGATGGCACAGCCATTCTGATCCGGCATCAATTGATGCCGGATGGAGATGGTCGGGGCGAATGCTTTGAGCGAGGAAAACTGTTCAATAACAATTGTTATTATGTTGACGAAAGGGTGTGCGCCCCCGGTCCGATCCTGATGTCGGCGCGGTCGGGCGAACTGGCGCCATACGCGGTCCCGACCCGGCCCAAAGCGCTTTCAGCCGGCTACAGACGCGATGCAATCGGAGCTGATCTCGCCCTAGTGCGCCGTTCGGCACATATATTTCGCGCCATTCGCGCCTTCACCCGGCGTTCCGGTGAAATAGGGCCAAGTACCATAGCGGCACATGGGCTTGGAGGCGATCACCTGTTCTGGCCGGGCTCCGTCATGCAGTGTCAGCATCAGCCCGGCGCCCGGCTTGACGCCCCGCTCCACCCAATTCTCCAGAACATCGAGCAAGTCGATCCGGCCCGGAATGCCATAGGCCGGGGCGCCCGGCGTGCCCGGATCAATCCCCCCCGACGTATGCGGCAGGCCGGTGGCGACATAGGCGGCAAAGAAGGCATCGGTGGCCTTTTGCCCCATCAGGTGTGCCACCGCATCGCGATATTGCAGCGAATTGAATGGCCCCTGTCCGGAATCGGCCAGATCCTCGCGCAGGATCAGCTTGCCGCCTCGGGCATGAAAGGCGTGCAGATCCGGGTTCGTGGCATCCATGATGCGCGAGACTTCCAGCACCCGCTTCTGGAAATTGCGTGGATCATAGATCAGCGTGTTGAAGGCTGAATCGCGGGCGATGAAATGGCGCACATAGACGCTGCCTAACTGATACAGGCGGCTGACCGAGGGATCGTCGGGATTGGCGGCGGTGGGTCTTGTTGTGCCTGCTTCCCACTTGGACCATGCGCCCGGCAGATCCTCGCTGCCGGGCAGATAACCGGCGTAATGCGTCACCCCATTGGCCAGAGGAAAGGGGAAATCATAGCCACGATGCGCCGCCCGGATGACGGCAAGCTGAGCCTCGGAAAAGCAGGTTGGGCCTTCGTCTGCGCCCGAGGGACAGCGAGGGCTTTCCAAGGCTTTTGCCACGGGCATGAGGCAGGCGGTCGGCGCGCTGATCACTTTGTCGGCCAGCCCGTCGGCGGCATCGCAGGTGTCGCGTACGACCTGTGCCAGCAGCTGCGTTTTCGTGCCCAGCCAGCCATCGGGCACAGCCTGTAACTGTCCGCCGATATGGTTGCTGAAAGTCTGCAATCCGGTCCAGTTCATCACCGGGTCGATGGCGATGATCCCATCATAATCCTTCGGATAGCGCTGGGCCATGGTCATGGCCTCGCGTCCGCCCTCCGAACCGCCCAGATAATAGCTGCGCGCCGGTTTGCGGCCATAGAACATGAGCCCCAGCGCCACGGCGGCATCATGGGTCTTTTTATAGGCGGCATAGCCGAAATTGCGCAGCGCCTCGTCATTCCCGGCAAAGGCATATTGGCGCGCCGAGGCGGCCCGAGGATCATCGCCGGCCGAACCGGCCGAGGCCCCGCTGCCGCGTTGATCGGCGCCCGGCCCGGTGATCGTGATCTGATGGCCGGAATCGGTGCCCGCCGTCATATAGCCGCGCTTCAGCGGCAATTCGGCATGGATCGGGGCATTGCGGCTGGGCTGAACCCCGGTCTGCAGGAAACCGTTATAGCCGCTGCCGCCAAATTGCAGCTTCTTGCCGTTCCATGGAATGGGCAGATTGACCTGCGAATGGATCAGCGGCGCCTGAGGATCGCGGGGCAGGATGTCGAACCGCACTTCGCAATAGTCCGGGGTCTGAAATGTCGCGCTGCCGTCCAGCCCTTGCAATTTGATTTCGCCCGCCTTGTGGAATTGGGCGGCCACCACTTTTGCCCCTGCGGAAGGTTCGCCCAGCAGCGCGGCAGGAATGGAGATCGACGCCAGATCCGCGCAGCGCAGAGCCGGATCTTTGGAGGTGGGTGCAGCAGCAGGGGCGGCCGCGGCGGAGCCTGTCATGCAACAAGATAGGCCAAAGGAAACGACACTCAGCGAGATCGCGCAAAACTTGATGTTCCGGCCGTCAGGCATTGCGGCGTCTCCCACATTTTTCTGTTCATTTGCCGGTACGAAAGTCGGCTGGAAGGCAGGAGTAGTCGCTTGCGCCGCCGCAAACCAATCCATAAATGGCATAGCTTCATGCTCAACGGGTAAAGCGGCTAGCCGGGGCAGATGCTTTGACGCGAAACGGAGCAGCAAGGTCACCGTGTCGACCCGGCTTTGGCACTGAGCAGCCACATTTCGACGTGGGTGAACAATATTCCCTTCGTAATCAGAAGGCTAAAAGGGCTGGAGCATAAGGCGCATTCCAGCCCTCCTGAGCGCATATTCAGATCAGAACTTGCCTTCAAACCTCAGACCGGCATAGCGCCTTGCGTCACGGCCATACCAGCCGCTGAACACGGCTTTGTTGCCCCAGCGTCCGCCAAGATCGCTGATCGACGAGTAATAGAGCTTGTCGGTCACGTTGTTGACGAAAGCGGTCAGGCTCCAGCGATCGTTCTTGCCCGCAACCCCGGCCGACAGGTTGAGAATGGCATATTGCGGCTGGAACGATCCCGGGTTCTTGTTCGGATCGAAGGTCAGCCCGGTCTGGTAAGTCAGCACACCGCCCAGATTGAGGTCGATGTTGTTGGTAAGCGAGGTCCGCTTGTCGACGCCGAAGGTCATCTTCCACAAGGGCGCGCTGGGCAGGCGGGCGCCCGAAAGATTTTGCGAACTGACCCCATTGGTGGTGGTGCAGCCTGTTGCCGCCGTCTGCCCGGAATAGCAGGTCGCGCCCACGAAGCTGTCATAATGCGCATCGGTATAGGCGCCCGAATAATTGAGCGTCAGCCCATGCCCGGCGCGATAGGTGGCATCCAGTTCGATGCCGCGGCTGCTGGCCTTGCCCGCATTGGTCAGCTGGAAGGTCGGCGCGGCGGCGGCCGGATCGACGCTTTGTACCTGGAAGTTTTTGTAGGTGGTGTAGAACCCGGCCAGATTGAGCGTCAGGCGACGGTCCAGCAGATCGCCCTTGAAGCCCAGTTCGAAACCATCGACCTGTTCCTTGCCCACCGGGGCGATCGTGTTGGTCGCGGTAAAGGTCGCATCCAGATTATAGACCTTGGGCTTATAACCGCGCGAATATTTGGCATAGACATTGGCCCGGTCGGCCACATCCTGTTTCAGCGTGACATCGCCCACCAGCGTGTTGAAACTGTCCGAACCGCTGCGGCTGAACGGCACCGAATTGGACGCCGGCGTCGTGTTGTATTGCAGATCGTAGCGATAGCCGATCTTGTCATGGTTGAAACGCAGGCCGGTGATCAGCGTGGTGGTCGGACGCAATTTCCAGTCGGCACGAGCATAGGCGGCATAGGAATTGTTTTCCGCCACGCGATAGGCGCCAAACGGGATCGGCGTGCCAAAGGCGGGGCGGTCGAACTGAAAGGCAGTCTTGGAATAATCGTAATAGAGGCCCGCCAGAATCCGCACCGGCCCCAGATCATCCGAAGCAAGGCGCAATTCCTGATTGAAACCATCAAGGGTCAGTTGCGAACGCTGGATATTGTCCCAGCTGTAGGCTCCGCCCGACCCGATCGAAGCCCAGTCCACCTGCTGAAGATAGACGTCATATTTCAGATCGCGGTTTTCATGGGAATAGGCGCTCAGCGAGGTCAGCGTGAACTTGCCCATGCGATATTCTGCCATCAGGCTGTAAAGCTGGTCCTTCGAATGCTGGCCCGGCGTATGAATCGTGCGATAGTCGGTGTTGCCGCCGACCGGACTGATGCCAGGCAGGGCAGCGGCCTGACTGTAGGTGCCGCGAAACAGCGCGTTGGGCGCAACATTCACATAGGTCTGGAACGCGCCCACATCGGTTGTGTCGATGTAATTACCCGCCAGTGTCAGCTTCAGATCAGGCGTCACTTCCCACTGCAATTTGCCGCGGAAGCCGAAGGTGCCGGTATGATCCTTGACACCCGTGGTCAGGTTCTTCGTCACGAATTGCGTGTGCGATCCGAAAGCCGACACGGTAAAGCCCAGATTGGGCGCCAACGGACCCGACACAAATGCCTGACCGCGATATTCACCATCCGAGGTGACGGTTGCGCCGACATTGCCCTGCAAAGTGGCGGTGGGCTTGCGCGTGACGATGTTGATCGCGCCGATCGAGGCCGCGCGCCCGCCAAGAGTCGATTGCGGCCCGCGCAACACTTCGACGCTGGCAATATCGGTCAACTGGCGCGCGGCCAGCGATTCAGGGGCCAGCGTCACGCCGTCGAGCATCACAGCCACGCCGCTGGGCGAACCGACGGTGATGACATTCGTGCTGATCCCGCGCAGCGTGTAGAACGGGCGCAGCGTGGTCGAGGCGGGCGAAGCGACCAATGCCGGGACAGCCTTGCCCAGATCGTCGATGGTTGTCACACCCGCGCGCGTCAGCGCGACCGGAGCCACAACCGCCACGGCGGCGGGCGTATCGCGGACGCTTTCTGTGCGCTTTTGCGCGGTCACCACTATTTCGCCCGCTTCGGGCGCGGGCTGTGCCGCTTCGGCAAAAGCAGGCGTTGCCACAGCCAGAACCAGCACGCTGGCCGCACAGTTCAACAGATTGGAATTGCGCATTCTATCCTCCCTAATCCCGTTCTCGGCCAACCCCGGATGTACGGGCGGCACCATATCCCGATCGCCTTCGCCATGACGGGATAAGACGGCTGATGCACAGCCAAGCCCTTACGTATCCCTGCATAGGCGAGACTTTATGGTGGCCTCTTTGCGCAACTTGATCGCCATCGCAACCATAAACGAAAGAATACGAAAATTTTATCCGCAATTTGCGAAAATGTTGTGGATCTGCATCACATAAAGGAATGTTGCAGATGAAATCTTAAAATACTAAATAATAACAATCGCTAAGGTGTTTGTTTGATCCGGTCTCGGCCTTGTGAATCCTCAGCGAGCGTCAGGTTGGGCGACCTTCCCAGTTTGCCGGCATGGCGGTCTTATCCGGTTCGAAAGATTCACCGGGGGGGAAGCGAAGGTGTTCATGACGATCAAGTTGAAGGCATCGGCGATCTGCCAGGAGCAAAACATTTACGGCAACGGCCGGATTTTCGGATGACGGCGGGGATGACGATGTTGGTCGGCTTTCGCGGGACAACAAGCCGTTGTTAATTGGCCTTAAGGTTGAGAGTAGCATGGGATGTGGCGGCACGCATGCAGAGGGTCTGACTGCATTTTGCACGTGGATATTTTCCGGAAACACTTCTTGCTTCAAGGGCCCAGTTCAATCGACTTTTCTGGAATCTGAAGCTGTGGCCCGCTATGTTTTTCCGGCTCTGCCCGAAATGATGCTTCAGACAAGCAACCACTCGGCCCATTGAGTGAGGCTTTGAGATCCTTCTCACCCACTATCAGCGCTTCGAGCGCGATAAGCTGATATGGATCCGATCCGCGAACTCCCATACGGGCCCGCAGCATGGCGCTGCACTCAGAGGCCGGACAGATGGCAGCACCCGACTACGTACCAGACCCAATTTTACGCTTGCTTCTTCAGGGGCGTCCACAGATGGTTGCGGCGTAAGCCGAGGCCAACGTCAGAGGTCGTCGGAGACGTAGGCGGTCGAAGGAGGGTATGGCACAACGGTCGGCAAGACCGGATTGGCAAACCAGGGAATGGCAGAGCGCTTCGAGCGCGATAAGCTGATATGGATCCGATCCGCGAACTCCCATACGGGCCCGCAGCATGGCGCTGCACTCAGAGGCCGGACAGATGGCAGCACCCGACTACGTACCAGACCCAATTTTACGCTTGCTTCTTCAGGGGCGTCCACAGATGCCATTGTTTCAATCAAATGTTCAGCGACCTGTCTTCTTCGGCTTTGACCGGAGGGCGCCATAAAGGCTGCAAATTGACCTGCAACCAAAAGATGATGACCTGAATAGGCCATGCTCCAGTCTAGGAAAATTCGCTGTTCTATATCTTTTTCCATGATGAAATCGATATGAGTACGGCGTGTCCCGATATATATTTTTATGAAAACTGTAAATATATTCTCTTTATCATTAAAGTAATTGTGATAAATTTATCTCGGTAAGCATTAACACGCCGGTTGTATTGATCTTGATATTTAAATGGCACAAAACTTTAACAATCTTATCAACCTGGCATACGCTTTCGGGAAGCCATAGCATACTTGTGCTCACATAGAGAAGAGAGCGCAGCATGGAGCTTTTGTAGCTCCAAATTGTTGGTGTGGTAGGCATTATGTCGAGCCCCAAAATTTGGGGACAACAGATCGACATGGATTTCATAAGGAGCGAGGCGATGTGCGGGAAACGCTTGCCCCATTGCTGAACAAGTTGAATCAGCTGGAACCGCTTGCGCAAGAAGACCGGGATGCTTTTCTTGCTCTTCCGTTTCGGCTGAAAGAGGTGGAGGCCGGTCAGGTCATCCTCGATGAAGGGAGCGATACGCCCTCCTGCATCGAGCTGCTCGCGGGCTTTACCTATCGCCACCGCACATTGCGCAATGGCGCGCGCCAGATTATTTCAGTGCATATTCCGGACGATTTCCCCGATCTGCAAAGCGGGCTGCTGGGCACGGCGATCCATACGCTGCAGATGCTGACGCCGGGCAGGCTGGCGCTGTTTCGCGCCGAAGACCTCCAGCGGCTCGTGTTCGAAAGACCGGCGATACGCAACGCGCTCTGGCGCGAAACGCTGATCGACATATCCATCTGCGGCGAATGGGTCATCAATGTCGGCCGCCGGGATGCGCGCGGCCGCATTGCCCATCTTCTTTGCGAATTTGCCATGCGGCTGCGCTCGGCCGGATTGCTTGAGGGCGATTCCTATGAATTGCCCATGACACAGGATCAGATCGCCGATGCGATCGGTCTGACCGCTGTTCACGTCAACCGCACCCTTCAGGAAATGCGGCGATCGGGATTGATCTATACCGAACGGGGCATCGTCAAGGTCACGAATTGGATGGGCCTTGCCGCGCTGGGCGATTTTAACCCGCAATATCTTCCCATCGAGCCTGACCGGGGCTGAACGCGCCGGTCAGGCTCGATGGGAATTTAGCGCTTGCGGCGGTGGAACTTCGCCCGTTCGACAGGCTTTCATGAACACAGGCGCATGGATCCCCAAGGCGCTGATCGGGTGTCCCATGATCGCGACTGGAAATACGGGCGTTGAACCACTGGTGGAGGCTGGACCTTCACCGCTCGCCATTCTTGAGCACAACATCTATCGCGGCCCCAGTCTCCACGCCGACCGGCCGATGATCCGCATCAAGCTCGATCTGGGCGCCTTGCAGGAATGGCCCACCGATCGTCTGCCCGGCTTTGCCGATCGCGTTCTGGGGCTGCTTCCTGGGCTGGCGCGGCATGGTTGCTGTTATGGACGTCCGCTGGGGTTTGTCGAAAGGCTGCGCGCCGGAACATGGCTCGGCCATGTGATCGAACATGTCGCGCTCGAACTTCAGGTGATGGTCGGATACCGCACCGGCCGGGGCAAGACGCGGTCGGTTGCAGGGTATCCGGGCCATTACAATGTCCTTTATGCCTATGAGGATGAGGGATGCGGGGTGGCGGCCGGTTCCTATGCGATCCAGATGGTGAGCGCTCTGCTGCCTGATGCCCTTCGTCAAGTGACCGGGCTTGACCGGCTGGGCGTGCCGGTCGAGGAAGCGGCGCTGGATGTCGAACAGATCAGGGCGAAATTGCGCAGGCATTGCCGAAAGGCGCCCCTTGGCCCCACCACCCGCGCGCTGGTCGATGCGGCAAGGCGGCGGCGCATCCCGGTTCAGCGTCTCGACAATCAAAGTCTGATCCAGTTTGGCTATGGCCGCCGCCAGAAGCGGATCCGGGCCAGCATCACCGGCGAGACATCACTGCTGGGGGCCGAGATCGCGGGCAACAAGCAACTGACGCGCGAATTGCTGGCGCTGGCCGGGCTGCCGGTGCCGCGCGGGGGCGTGGCGGCCAATCTGGCCGAGGCGCGCCTGCTGGCGCAGCGGCTGGGCTGGCCGGTAGTGGTCAAGCCGCAGGACGGCAATCACGGACGCGGCGTGACAACCTCGGTCGCGGGCGTCGAAATGCTGGAAGAGGCTTTCGCGCTGGCGGAAAAAGGCCGCCGCCGGGTGATCGTCGAACAGCATCTGCCCGGATCGGATCACCGCATTCTGGTGGTCGCGGGAAAGATCGTGGCCGTGGCGCAGCGGCAACCGCCCTTTGTCACGGGCGACGGACGCCATTCGATCCGCGATCTGGTGGCGATGGTGAATGCCGATCCGGCGCGCGGCCAGGCCCATGAAAACATGCTGACCCGCATTACCTGTGATGACACGGTGGCGATGGTGCTGGCGCGGGCCGGGATGCATCTCGACAGCGTGCCCTCGGCGGGTCAAAGCGTTTTGCTGCGCGATACGGCTAATCTGTCCTCGGGCGGCACGGCGACCGATCGGACAGGCGAGATCCATCCCTTCAACGCCTCGATTGCGCTTCAGGCCGCCGCCATGACGGGGCTGGATGTTTGCGGCATAGACTTTCTGTGCCCCGACATTGCCCGACCGATCCATGAAACCGGGGGCGGCATTGTCGAGGTCAATGCCGCGCCGGGCTTGCGCATGCATCTGGCGCCCACACAGGGCGAAAGCCGCGATGTGGCGGGGCCGATCATCGATGCGCTCTTTCCCGGCGGCGCCATGGCGCGCATCCCCATTGTGGCCATCACCGGCACGAACGGTAAATCGACCACCGTGCGCATGGTGGGCCGGATCCTGCGCCGGGCGGGACATAATGTAGGCATGACCACCACCAGCGGCCTGTATCATAACGAGCATCTGATGAAGCCCTATGACGCCACCGGGCCGAAAAGCGCGCGCGCGGTTCTGGCCAATCCGCTGGTGGATGTGGCGGTGCTGGAAACGGCGCGGGGCGGCATTCTGCGTGAAGGGCTGGGGTTTGACCGCTGCGATGTGGGCGCGGTGCTGAATGTGGCCGAGGATCATCTGGGGCTGAAAGGCATCGACACGCTCGAACAGATGGCCGATCTCAAGGCCGTGGTGCCGCGCGCGGTCCATCGCCATGGCTATGTGGTGCTCAATGCCGATGATCCGATGTGCCGCCGCATGGCCGCCCGCGCCGGGGGGCAGGTCGTCTGGTTCTCGATGTGCGAGGGGGGCATTATGCCGGGACCGGTAAAGGACCATGTGGCCGATGGCGGCATGGCGGCGCTGCGCGATGGCGAGGATCTGGTGCTTTGCCGCGACGGGCAGCGCACCGTCCTGATCCGCGCGGCCGACATACCCGCGACCCATGGCGGAACGGTGCATTTCAACATCGCCAATGCGCTGGCCGCCGCCGCCATATGCAGCGCGCGCGGGGTGCCGCCCGCGCTGATCCGCGATGGTCTGGCCTCTTTTGCCAGTTCGTTTGAGGACAATCCGGGCAGGCTCAATATCCATGACGCCCATGGCATCCGCTTTCTGGTCGATTACGCGCATAATCCGGCGGGCCTGCGCGCGCTGGGCGATGTGATTGCCCATATGCGGGGCGATCATGCGCGGGTTCTGGGCATGGTGAGCATACCGGGCGACCGGCGCGACAGCGATATTGCCGAGATGGGGCGGCTGGCCGCCGGTCTGTTCGACGAGGTGGTCTTTCGCGAGACATCCGACGGGCGCGGCCGGGCGCGGGGCGAGATCAACGCCATCATGACGGCGGGCGCGCTGGAGGCGGGCATGGACCCTTGCCGGGTGCGGCGGGTGCTGGATGAAGACATTGCCGCACAAAGGCTGATCGCGATGGCGCGGCCGGGCGATCTGGTGGTTCTGCTGCCCACCTCGATCAAGGCAGTGTGGGAACAGGTGCTGGCCTATCGCCCGGATATGGCCGCCGCGATGGCGCCGTCATGAACTGGGCGGTGATTGTTCATGGCGGGGCGCGAACCATTGCCCCCGCGATGCAGGCGCGCAACCGGACCGGATGCGCCGCGGCCGCAGGCTTGGGCGCGGCGTGTCTGGCGTCGGGCGCATCGGCGGTCGAGGCGGTGGCGGCCGCGATTGCCGCGCTGGAGGACAATCCGGTTTTCAATGCAGGCTATGGCTCGGTGTTGACCAGCGCAGGCACAGTGGAAATGGATGCCGCGCTGATGGATGGGCAGACGCTGGACGTGGGGGCGGTGGCCTGCGTAAGACGGTTGCGCCATCCCATTCGCGCGGCCGGAGCGCTGTTGCGCGCGGGCCCCGTGTTTCTGTGCGGACAGGGGGCGGAGGATTTCGCGGTCGAGGCCGGACTGGCCCTCTGCTCGCCCGAGGCGATGATCGCGCCGGAGCGGGCGGCGGGGCAAGGCCATGATACGGTGGGCGCGGTGGCCATGGATGCCTGCGGCCATATTGCGGCGGGCACATCGACCGGGGGCCTGTCGGGCAAGCGGCCCGGCAGGATCGGGGATTCGCCGCTGCCGGGATGCGGATTGCTGGCCGACGATACGCTGGGCGGGGTGGCGCTGTCGGGCGAGGGCGAGGCGATGATCCGGGTCACGCTGGCGGCGTATATCCTGCATGGATTGGCCGACAGGGGCGCGATGGAGGCGGCGCGCCTGCTGCCCGCGCGGATGGCGCGGGTGGGCGGCGAGGCGGGGGCGATTGTCATCGACCGTTTCGGGTCATTCGGCGTGGCGCATAACAGCCGCCATTTCGCCGTGGGGCTGCAGACCGCAGGCATGGCAGGCCCCATCGGCCTGATCGACGCCGGGGAATGGGAGGTGCAAGGCCATGGCCGATGAACCCGGCCCCCTGATCATCATCGGCGGGCATGAGGACAAGGAGGGCGACAAGCTTATCCTGCGCGAGGTGGCCGAGCGGGTCGGGGCGCGCCGACTGGTTCTGGCCACGGTGGCAAGCCGCGAGCCGGAGGGCTATTTCGAAACCTATTCCCGGGCCTTCGCCGATCTTGGCCTGCATGATCTGGTCGAACTCTATCTGCATGAACGCGCCGAGACGCTGGACGCCCATGTTGCGGACATCTTTGCCGGAGCGGGCGGCGTGTTTTTCACCGGCGGCGATCAGTTGCGCATATCCTCACAGATCGGCGACACGCCCGTCGAGCATCTGGTGCGCGACCTGCACCGGCGCGGCGGCGTGGTGGCGGGCACGTCGGCGGGCGCTTCGGTGATGAGCGAGACGATGCTGGTGCGCGGGACGAACCGGGAATCGCACAGGATCGGCGATCTGCATATGGCGCCGGGGCTGGGGCTGGTGCGCGATATCATCATCGACCAGCATTTTGCCGAGCGCGGACGGATCGGGCGTCTGCTGGGTGCGGTGGCGCAAAACCCGCGCGTGCTGGGGCTGGGCATTGACGAGGATACCGCGATGGTGCTGACCGGCAACCGGTTTCGGGTGATCGGATCGGGGGCGATCTATGCGATTGACGGGGCGGGCGTCACCCATTCCAATATTGCCGAGGCCAGCCCGGAAAAGACGCTGTCCATGCATGAGGTGCGCCTGCATGTGCTGAGCGGGGGGGACTGCTTCGATCTGGAAACGCGCCAGCCCGCCCTGCCGCCCTGTTAGGCGGCCCGTCAGGCGTCCGCATCAGACGTTTTGGCGCCACAGGTGATCGCGATAGCGTTCAAAACAGCGCGCGCCGCACAGCAGCCGCATCAGCGCGCCTTCGGCCATGGCGGTGGCGCGGCGCGGATCTTCCTCGACCAGGGGGCGCAGCGCCTCGCGGTTCCAGTCCTCGCTGTGCTTGACGTCCAGCACGGCATGGAGGTCGAAATAATGCCGCTCCTTGCCGCTCAGGCCCAGACGCCGCAGCCCCTGCGCCACCAGCGCCGAGCGCCCCGGCGCGGTCAGTTCGATCACCCCCAGCACGCCCACCGAATGCCACGCGAAATGGCGGTTGGTGGCCATGCCGGTCATCGCATTGGCCAGCGCCAGACTTTCCCAGACCGTGTTTTCGATGGAGGGATCGACGCGCAAGGTGCGCACCAGTTCATCCAGCATCGGCCCATGCATTCCCTTGGCATTGCCGCGCCCCATCTCGTCCCAGTAATTGCGCGCCAGTTCGAGTTTGGCGGCCACTGGCAGCTTGACCTGGGTAAAGGCGACCAGATCGTCGAAACCGGCTTCCCCGGCCGCTTCCTGTTCAAAGAACCATCGCATCTGCTCAAAGGTTGCGTGCTGGGCCAGCCATGGGAAAAGCGGGTCGCCTTGCCCCGGCCCGGTCAGGCAAAGATCCTCGAACCATGCGACAAAGCCATCGGCGGTGCGGGGCGCATGGGATGCCCGTTCGGCAACCGCGCCGCGCAATTCTTCGAGAAAGCTCGTTTCCATGAGCCGGAAATGGCGCTCCCGCTCGAAATGATCGTCCCAGTCGCCGATGGGGAACTGGGGGCTGAGCCGGCGGCGGTTCCAACGGGCAAGATCCTGCTGAAACGGCGCCGTATAGCATGGCTGGGCTTTGGGCGGGGGCAAGATGGTCATGGTTTTCATGATGATGAAACGGCGCCGTTATGGCGATGTTCCGCGCGCGGAGAGGGTCTTGCCCTCAACCCATGTTAGGACTTTTGGGCAGGGCCAGCACCGCGCCGATGGCGGCGATGCGTTCGACATGACGGTAAAGGGGGCGGTCCAATTCCTCGCCAAACACATCGGGGTCGATTTCGCGGTAATGCATGGTGCAGCCATGCTCTCGCGCCAGCCTTTCCAGCGTCGCACGCATCCGGTCCTCGCCCAAGACAATCGCGCTGCCGCTGTAGAGATACAATTGCCCGCCCGGCCGCAATCGGGGCAGCGCGCGACGGGCGATTTCCATGCTGATCTGGGCGCCGTGCCATTGGCCCCCGTCGCGATAGGCGCGTTTTTCGTCGTCGGCCATATAGGGCGGATTGGCGATGATGCGGTCCACCATGCCCGCGATCGGATCGAGATAGGCCCCAAGCGCCATGTCGCAGAACAGACCTGCCGCATGGGCATTGACCTGCGCCAGCATCAGCGCCTGCGGATTGATGTCGGTCATCGTGATCCGCAGTTCGGGGAAGGCCCGCGCCGTCGCGATGGCCCCTGCGCCCGCGCCGGTGCCGATATCGACCAGACTTTCGCCCGGCCGGGGCGGATGGCGCGTCATCTCGCCCAGCACGAAATCGACAAAGCGATAGCTGTCCGGACCAAAGAACACCGCATCGGCCAAGGATGTGGGATAGGCCGAATGCAGCAGCAGATCCTTGCCAAGGCTGGAAACGCGATAGCGCGACCGGAAGCGGCCATCGGGCAGGCTGTCGAGAGCCTGCGCGGTCTGGAGAAGGGCCAGAACAGGCGAAGGCAGCACCTCCGGCTCGAAAGGCAGGCTCCAGCCCAGCACATCGCGCAGGTTCAGCGCCTGTTGCTCGGACCTGTTGGCCAGCACGCGGCCGTGGGTCGCCGGGGTCGGGGTGATGAAGCGATAATGCTGCGCCTTGAGGCTGGCAAGCAGCTCCACGAGTGCTTCGTCCCGAACCCCGTCGGCGGCGGAAAATGCGCTGTCTGGTGAAAAGATCGACATAAAAGCCCAACGTTCGGCCGGGCAAATAGTGCCATCAGGAGGAGAGGGTTTCCCGGTCAAAAGACATGTCGATCACCAGACGGTCGGGCTGCCAGTTGCGATGGATGGCCGCATTGAGCACGTGCGTCGCCATGGTTTCAAGAGGGGGCCGAAACCTTTGGTCAGGGGCGCCGAGAGCGGGGCGGGCGGCCCTGTTTCGGCCCAGATCAGCCGGATCCTGGGCCCGATAACCGCCATTTCGATCTGCAACAGGCCCTCCACAGATCGCAGCGCCCCGTATTTGGCCGAATTGGTGGCCAGTTCATGCAGCAGCAGCGCAATGGAGGGCAGGCTGCGTGGACCGAATCATGGCATTGGTGCCGCGGATTTCTATGTGTTGGTTTGACCGGCTCTCAAAAGGCTTGAGGATGGTCTCGAGCAGATCGCGCAGCGAGATGGCGCCGGTGCGATGACCTTCCTGAGGCAGACGGGCGCTGGTCTCGTGGGCCTGCGCCAGAGCGACAAGGCGCGATTGCAGATCGGCGGCAAAACCATCGATCGTCTCGGCCTCGCGCCTGCACAGCGCCACCAGTCCATTGGCCAGCATAAAGAGGTTTTTGATGCGATGGTTCATTTCATGGAGGATCAACTGCCGCTGTTCGGCCATCCGGCGCGATAGAGTGATGTCGCGCGCCACTTTTGACGCGCCGATCAACCGGCCCGTCGCATCGTGGACCGGCGAAATGGTCAGGGAAACGTCGATCAGACTGCCATCCTTGCGCTTGCGCACCGTTTCAAAATGGCGGGTCATGATGCCCGCCCTGATATTGGCGATGATGGCGTCTTCTTCGTGGCGGCGACCGAACGGGTCCGCAAGAAGGTCTATCGGTCACGCGATCAGGCCAGAGCCGACGTGTTCGATTATATCGAGCGTTTCTACAATCCCATCCGCAGGCACTCGACCCTGGGCTATCTCAGCCCTATCGACTTCGAACGCCAGGCGGGGGGAGCCTAAAGAAGCTTATCTCGGTGTCCATCAAACGGGCAGCAGGCCATGCCGCGTAATGCTTCGTCTTTGGTGTGACGAGCGACCCTTTCAGATTGGCCGAGACATCATACTGCGCGGCCCGTGACAATCGCATAGCGGAAGATTGTGCCGAACGTGCTGCGCAGGCGATTGGCGGTCTCATGGCGTCCACGCAATCCAATTTTTCGAAGCACATCAAGCAATTCGGGCGCCGTCAGTTTCGTGATAGGGCGGCCGCCGATATCGGGTTTGGCAAAATCGAGCAGCCAGCGCAGCTTGGATATGGTCGAGGTCGAGCGGGCCAATAGGAATGGCGGAATTCTGCCGTTTCTAGATGCCCTAGGACGGTCTCAGATGTGTCTGGAAGGGGGCAATGGTGCCTGGGGACGGGATCGAACCGCCGACACCGTGATTTTCAGTCACGTGCTCTACCAACTGAGCTACCCAGGCATTACCATTTTTCACCGTTTAGGAGAGGATGTTGTCATCGCCTCGCTGCCGGTGGACGGGCCTATGGCTAACCGGATCGGTCTTGGCAAGCCAAAAAAACACATTCGATGAAACTTATTTGTCATCCTCCCCATTTGCGGGGTTTCCGGGCAGGGCATAGCCGTCCGACAGCCACTGCATTAGGTCGCGATCGCGGCAACGGGTTGAGCAAAATGGTTTATGTGATTCGCTGCGGGGCTTGCCGCAGACCGGGCATTTGCGATTTTGTTGGGTCATAATGTCACCGCCTGCGCGAATCCGCCGTCCAGAGCAAGACCCGCATCCTCCTGAAACTCCAGCCGCCGCCCGCTGCGTTGGGCCAGTTCCTCGCGCCATGCAGGCGTGATGGCGGCGATCACCGAGGGATGGGCGCGCAGCAGCAGCGTTCCGGCCTCCTCAACCCGCTCGGCCCGGCGCAGCAACAGCCGCGCCGCCGAGCCCGCCCGCGCATGGGGCAGCCGCGCCAGCAGTGATGGCCGCTCCATCCGCGCTACGATCTGCACAAAGCCAAAGCCGTTCATCGCCGTGCGCTCATGCGTCCAGCCTTCCAACGCCTGCGCCAGCACGGTATCGACCGCCTGCCGCTCGGCCTTGGCCTCCAGCGTGGGGAAATCAATGCCGATGGAGCCACCCAGATCGAGCCGCCGGATCGTCGCCGCCACCGCCTCGGCCGCCGCCAGCGCCAGCGCGGCAGGGGGCAGGGGGCCATCGACGTCGATCACCGTCATCGCGGGCGTGGGCGAGAGCACCAGCGCGCCGCCGGCAAAAGCGACCGCGCCGCTCCATGCCTCGCCCCACACATCCTCCCACACGCCGGAGGGGAAGCGATGCACCACGCGCGCATCGGGCAGGACATCGGCAAGGCGCGGGGCAGGGCGCAGCGGCGCATCGCAAGGGCGCGACTGTGCCAATTTATAGCGCCCCGTTTCGGCCATGGCGCTGCGCAGGATTTCGATGCGGATGGGCGCGCCCTCGCTCGCCTCGCGCGGCAGGCGGTCGACCAAGGCTTCTTCGCCGCTGTTCAGGCGCAATATGCCCCGGCGCGAACCGCCTGCGCGGCGGATCAGGGTCGCGTCCTCAACCTGACCCGGCGCGGCGCGTCCGGGCCAGTCTATCTTGGCCGCCACCACTTCGCCGCCGTCGAGCAGCACCGCGCGATCCTCGCCGATGCCTTGCTCGATCAGCCACATGGCCGCTTAATCCAGAGGATAGGATGCGGCCCGCAGCAGCGCCCGCGTTTCATACAAAGGCAGGCCGATCACGCCCGAATGGCTGCCCGACAGGCGCCGGATCAGCGCTTCGGCGCGGCCTTGGATGGCATAGCCGCCCGCCTTGCCCAGACCTTCGCCGCTGGCGATATAGGCCTCGATTTCCTGATCGGTCAGGCTTTTGAAGATCACCAGCGTCTCGACCTGCTTGACGCGTTCGCGCCCCGCCGTGTCGATCACGCAGACCGAAGAGATGCACATTTGCCGCCGTCCGGAAATTGCGCGCAACATTTCGCGCTGCAATTCCACCGTATCAGCCGGGGGCAAAACCCGCCGCCCCAGCGCCACCGACGTATCGCCCGCGATCACGACCTCATCGGGCGCATGATCCGGTGCATGGGCAACTGCGCGCGCCTTTTCCACCGCAAGGCGGCGGGCATAGGCACGCGGCAATTCGCCCTTCAGCGGCGTTTCGTCAATGTCGGGGCTGGCGATGCGGTCGGGCACAAGGCCCAGACGCGCCAAAAGATCCCGCCGCCGGGGCGAGGATGATGCCAGAACAAGCCGCAAAGGCCCGGCCTCAATACGAGCCGGGGCCACCGCGACCGGGCATGAAGCGATAGGTGATGCGACCCTTGGTCAGGTCATAGGGGGTCAGCTCGACCAGCACCTCGTCGCCCACCAGCACGCGGATGCGGTTCTTGCGCATCTTGCCTGCGGTGTGGCCGAGGATCTCATGATCGTTCTCCAGCCGCACGCGGAACATCGCGTTGGGCAGCAGTTCGACCACTTGGCCGCGCATTTCGAGCAGTTCTTCTTTCGCCATCCGTAAAATTCGGTTCTCTATAAAAAGGGGAGATTGGCGCGCCCCATAGACGCAGATACGGCAAAAGGAAAGCCAAACTCGCGCAACCTATGCCCAGTTGTGCCAGTAAGCCGCGAAAATGTAGCGCGGATGCGACAATATGTTACCTTGCCGCGCTTGCGAAGGGGCGGGCTAAACGGCATCCGCATAGCCCTGACAGCCATACCAATCATAAGGTTCTGTCTCAGGGAGTATCCGTTTTGCGCAAGTTTGCCCGCAAGTTCACCGCCAAGTTCGGGGCCGCCAGGTTTGGGTATGTCCCGGTATCGCTGGTTTGGGTGATGGCCTCCGGTGGCGCCGCGCTGGCCCAGACGCAAGCTGCGCCTCTGGCGGCAGAAGCCGCGCCCTTGGCCGCCGTTGATGCGCCGACGGTCGACGCGCCCGCAGAAGGTGCCTCCGACGACGCCACCGCCACGGCGACCAAAACGCCGGTAACGCGCGGGCGCGAGATCGTGGTTGTGGCCGACCGTATCAAGGGACAGGTCGAGGCGCCCCAGCCCCCCGTGGCGGTGTTCGACGAAGAAGACATCGCCGCCTATGGCGCGACCACGGTGGACGATCTGATCACCGCCATTTCACCGCAAACCGGCAGCGGGCGCGGGCGCGGCGCATCCGGCCCGGTCATTCTGGTCAACGGCCAACGCATTACCAATTTCCGCGAAATGATGAATTACCCGCCGGAATCGATCCGCCGGGTCGAGGTCCTGCCCGAAGAAGTCGCGCTGCGCTTCGGCTATAGCGCCGATCAGCGGGTGGTGAACATCATCCTCAAGGATCACTATCAGGCCCGCACGGTCGAGGCCGAACTGGCCCTGTCCGACAGCATTGGCGCTAATACGCTGAAAGGCATGGCCTCGGTGCTGAAGATCGACAAGGGCAAGCGGATGAACCTGACGCTCAAGGCTGACCGCACCAATCCGGTCACCGAGGCGCAGGCCAAGATCATGCAGGCCACCAGCAGCATTCCAACCGTTGCGACCGACCCCAGCCCGGCGGCGAACCGCACGGTCGTGTCCAATACCAAGGATTATTCGCTCAACGGCACCTATACCGCGCCCATCGGCAAGGATGGCATAGGCGGCAATATGACGTTCAACGCGCTGGCCTCGCGCGCGGATGTGACGGGGCTGGCGGGGCTTAACACCTATTCGCCCGCCACCGATGTGTTGCGCACCTTTGACGGGGCGCTGACGCGGCGCACGCTGACCGACACCTATTCGGCCGGGGCGGGGCTGAATAAGCGCCTGCTCGACTGGAACCTGTCGGCCACGGCCGACATCAGCCATGTCGACGCGACCACCACCACCGCCAATCGCGTGTCCGACAATGCCGTTCTGGCCGCCGCTCTTGCCAGCGGCATCGCGCCCAGCGGCGGCTTTACCACCGCCAAGAGCAAAACCGATACGGTGACGACACTGGTCACCCTGAGCGGGCGCCCGGTTGCCTTGCCGGCGGGCAAGATGGCCGTCACGGTCAAGGGCGGCTTTAATTACACCGCGCTTAACGCCAGCAGCACCAGCACGCTTAGCCCCACCTCGAACCTGAAGCGGGGCGATGCCTCGCTGGGCCTCAATCTGGGCATTCCGCTGACCAGCCGCCGCGAGCATGTGGGCGAGGCGCTGGGCGACATCACGCTCAATTTGGCGGCTTCGGCCGATCACCTGTCCGATTTTGGCGAATTGGTGGACTGGAGCGCGGGCCTGACGTGGAACGTCACCGACAAGCTGGGTTTTCAGGCCAGCTATATGTATGACGAGGCCGCGCCTTCGCTCTCCAACCTCGGTTCGCCGCTGGTGGCCACCTATAACGTCTCGGTCTATGACTTTGTGAAGAGCCAGACCGTGTTGGCCACGGTCATCACCGGGGGCAATTCGGCGCTGGTGAAGGAGCATCGCAACGACATCAAGCTGGGCATGAACTGGACTCCGCCGATCCTGAAGGGCGCGTCCAATCTGGTGGTGGAATATTTCAACAACCGCTCCAGCAATGTCACCAATGCCTTTCCGACCACGCTGACCACGGCGATTGAGACGGCCTATCCGGGGCGCGTGACGCGCGATGCCACCACGGGGCTGATTACCGCGATCGACCGGCGCGCGATCACTCTGGCCGAAACGCGCGATGAGCATGTCCGCTGGGGTTTCAACATCGGCGGCAATATGGGCAAGGAAATCAAGTCGCAGGGACGCGGGCCGATGGGCATGATGGGCGGGCCGCCTCCGGGTGGCGGGCGTCCGGGCGGTGGCGGTGGTCCGGGTGGTCCGCCGCCGGGTGGCGGCATGGGCGGTCCTCCTCCGGGCGGGGGCGGTCCGGGCGGGGGCGGTCCGGGTGGTCCGGGCGGCGGGCGTGGCGGTCGTTATGAAGGCCGCTGGAACCTTTCGCTCTATCACACCGTCTATTTCGTAAACCGGGTTCAGGTGGCGGCCAGCGGGCCTTCGCTCGATCTGCTGGGCGGTGATGCGCTCTCGGGCGGCGGTACGGCGCGGCACTCGCTCGAAGGCGAGGGCGGCTTCTTCTTCAAGGGCATCGGCCTGCGCATGAACGGCACGTGGACCGCGCCCACCCATGTCAACGGCAGCGGGGCGCCCGGTTCGACCGACCTGCGCTTTGGTTCGCTCTTCAAGCTGAACACGCGGCTGTTCTTCGATCTGGGGCAGCAGAAGCGGCTGGTGAAGGAATCGCCCTTCTTCAAGGATGCGCGTTTCAGCATCGGGGCCAAGAACATCTTCAACCAGCGCCAGCGCGTGACCGACAGCAATGGCAACACGCCGCTGTCCTATCAGCCGCTGTATATGGACGCGCAGGGGCGCACCATCGAGATCGAATTCCGCAAGATGTTCTGATCGGGTTCGATGGTCGGGCAAAAGTTGGGGGAGAGGCGGGCTGCGCCTCTCCCCTTTTTGCGTGATGGGGCCTATCTGGGCGGGATGGTTGACGATGCGAACAATCCGCCCGACCGCGCGGCGGACCGGTTTAACGAGGACAAGGCGGTCAGCCTGATCCGTGGCGGGGGCGAGCGGCCCGATCTGGACGCGGGCGTGGCGGCGATCCGCGAGGTGCTGGCCACATTACCGGTGCGGCCCGGCGTGTACCGGATGCAGGATGCGCGCGGCGATGTGCTGTACGTGGGCAAGGCGCGGGCTTTGCGCAATCGCGTGGCCAATTATACGCAGGTGGACCGGCTGCCTCTGCGCCTGCAACGCATGGTGTCGCAAACGCGCGGCATGACGATTGTGACCACCAACAGCGAGGCTGAGGCGCTGTTGCTGGAGGCGCAGCTCATCAAGCGGTTTCGCCCGCCTTATAATGTGCTGCTGCGCGATGATAAAAGTTTTCCTTTTATTCTGCTGCGTTCCGATCATGATTTCGCGCGGATTATGAAACATCGCGGGGCGCGGCGGGCGGTGGGCAATTACTATGGCCCCTTTGCCAGCGCCGGATCGGTCAACACTACGATCAATGCCTTGCAGAAGCTGTTCCTGCTGCGAAGCTGCACCGATTCCTTCTTTGCCCGCCGCGACCGGCCCTGCCTGCTCTATCAGATCAAGCGGTGCAGCGCGCCCTGTGTGGACCGGATCAGCAAGGAGGATTACGGCGAACTGGTGCGACAGGCCAAGGATTTCCTTGGCGGCAAATCGAACGCGGTTCAGCGCGAGATCGAGGCGCAGATGAGCGCAGCGGCCGAGGATCTGGACTTTGAGCGTGCCGCCATGCTGCGCGACCGTCTGCGCGCGGCGACGTTCATTCAGGGTTCGCAGGCCATCCACGCCGAGGGCCTGCCCAATGCCGACATCTTCGCCTGCGCCGAAAAGGCGGGACAGATCGCGATCCAAGCCTTCTTTATCCGTGGTGGCCAGAATTGGGGCCACCGCGCCTTCTTTCCCGCCCGCACCGAGGGCATGGAGATGGGCGAGGTGCTGCAAAGCTTTATGGCGCAATTCTATGAGGAAGTGCCGCCGCCGCGCGTCATCCTGCTCGACCGGGCTTTGCCTGAGGCTGATCTCTTGGCCGAGGCATTGAAGGAGGGCGCGGGCGGCAAGGTCGAAATCTCCATCCCCCAGCGCGGCGATCGCAAGCGCCTTGTCGAACAGGCCGAGCGCAATGCTGTTGAGGCGCTGGACCGGCGCATGGCCGAAAGCGGCAGCAAGGCGAAAGTCTGGCGCGAGATGGCCGATTTCCTCGAACTGGACGAGCCGGCCCGGATCGAGGTTTACGACAACAGCCATATTCAGGGCCAGCACGCCCTTGGCGCGATGATCTGCGCGGGGCCGGAAGGTTTCCTGAAAAACCAATATCGCAAGTGGAACATCCGCGAGGCGCAGACCAACGACGACTTCGCCATGATGCGCGAGGTGATGACCCGCCGCTTTGGCCGCGCGATGGAGGAGGACCCAGACCGCGATAAGGGTCAGTGGCCCGACTGCGTGCTGATCGACGGCGGCAAGGGGCAAATGAGCGCGGTGAAAGCGGCGCTGGAGGAACTGGGCGTCGAGGACGTGCCGCTGATCGCCATCGCCAAGGGGCCGCATCATGGCCGCGATGGGCGTGAAGTCTTCCATTTCCCCGACGGGCGCGAGAAAATGCTGCCCGTCAATTCGCCTGTCCTGTTCCACCTCCAGCGTCTGCGCGATGAGGTCCACCGCTTCGTCATCGGCGCCCACCGCGAAAAGCGCAGCCGGGCGATCACTGCATCGCCGCTGGACGAAATCCCCGGCATCGGGCCTGCGCGCAAGCGGGCTTTGCTGCTGCATTTCGGTACGGCCAGTCGGGTGCGGGCGGCGTCGCTGGATGACCTCATGCGGACGCCTGGCGTGTCAGAGGCGGTGGCTCGGGCGGTGTATGATTTCTATCATCCGGGGGGGTGATTTTTGGGGGTATTATGAAGGTGCCTCTGGCCGGCAAAGGGACTTGTCCCTTTGCAATCCCGTTAATGGGGGTTTGTTGGCGGCGGGGTGTCTTGTTTGATTACATTAAAGCCTGCGGCGCTGGTATGTTGCGCCGCAGGCTTTCAAAATTCCGAGGCTGCGTCCGATACCTTGCGGCTGAACTCTTGGCACTACGCAGACAGTAACGGGAGCGCGAGGGTCTAGACCCTCGCATCTAAACCCCTCTCTTAAATCCCAAACCCAGCCCCGCCCAACTCCCGCCGAGCCATCGCCCCAAACAGTCCCCGCCGAACCGCCCCGCCGATCTCGATCGACACACGACCCACAGGGCGGCGCTCGTGCCACAGGTGGGTAATCATCGGATGGGTTTCGTCTGCACAGCTGTCGACCCAGCCCAGCCCCGGCATATCCAGCATCGCCAGATTTTCGCGCTGCAACAGCACGCCGGGGGAATAGGCGCTTAAGGTTTCGTCATAGGCGGTCTTGAACATGAAGGCGCCCGGCTTGGTCATAAAGGTTGCCAGCATGGCGATGGGCCGCCCGTCCAGCGTCATGGAGAGCCGTTCGAGCCTCCCGCGCGCCGCTGCGCCATGCAGTCCTTCGCGCCACAGCGCCGTGGTCGCGGGCAGACAGGCCAGCGCCGATCCGGCCTCGCCCTTCCACCCTGCGGCCTCCAGCTTCAGGAAATCCTCGCACCATGCCGACAGGTCATCCTCGTCCTCATGACGGACGAAGGCTAACTCGCCCAATTCGCCCAAGCGGTTGGCCTGCCGCCTGTATTCCTTGCGCTTCTTGCCCGAAACCGCCGCTTCGAAATAGGCTTCGGGCGACAGATCGCTCTGCAGCATCACATGCTGTTTGCGCCCGACCAGCGCCGCATTGCGCCCCTGCTCGTTCAGCACATCGCGCAAGCCATCGGCCACCGCACCTGACAGCGGCAATTCGCCCAGATGCAGGAACAGGCCCAGCCCGCCCTGCGCATCGGCCCATGCCAGCAGCGCCCGCCAGAACGACCTTTCCATCCCCCGCACCACCAGCGGCGCGCCAAGAAAGCCGTTGGGATGCGCCCAACTGGCCCAATGCGGGATAGGGCGGGTGTAATAGCGGCTCTGGCGGACAATGGGCATGATTCCGGCCAGATCGCCGCCCATTTCAAAGCGCAATATCCGCACCCGCCCATCGGGATCGAGACCGCGCAGCGCAGGCAGCAGATACCAGCTTTCGAAAAACGGGTTAGGCTCGCTGGCCCACATGGCCAAAGCGTCCCATGCCAACATCGACCCCATATCCTGCATATCGCGCCAGTCGACGCTGCGGATTTCGCCCGCTGGCGCCGGCTTTGGCGGCATTTGCGGGGTGGGGTTGGGGCCGGGCGGCAGGCGCGAGGGCGCGACAACAGGCTCGGCGCGTATAAAATTGGGCTGGCTCGCCACAGTCACCTCTAGAGCGCAGAAAATATGCGCCAAGGATTAAGGGGAAAGCCGGAAAGGAAGTATGAATAAGCGGGAAATTTTCCGGCCCTGCGCCCGGCGTGATGACCGGGCGCAGGGCCGGAAGTAATCAGCCAACATGCCCCGCCAGCGCCGCCAACAGCAGCAGCGCGACAATATTGGTGATCTTGATCATCGGATTGACCGCCGGGCCCGCGGTGTCCTTATACGGATCGCCCACCGTGTCGCCCGTCACGGCGGCCTTATGGGCGTCGCTGCCCTTGCCGCCGTGATGGCCATCCTCGATGTACTTCTTGGCATTGTCCCACGCGCCGCCGCCGCTGGTCATCGAGAGCGCTACGAACAGGCCCCCCACGATTACCCCCAGCAACAGCGCACCCAGCGCGGCAAAACCATTATCCTGCCCCGCCACCAGCGTGATGACATAATAGACCAGCACCGGCGTCAGCACCGGCAGCAGGCTGGGCACGATCATTTCCTTGATCGCTGCGCGCGTAACCAGATCGACCGTGCGGGCATAATCGGGCTTGGACGTACCCGCCATGATGCCGGGATTCTCGCGGAACTGTTCGCGCACATCGACCACCACATCGCCCGCCGCGCGGCCCACCGCCGTCATGCCCATCGCGCCAAACAGATAGGGCAGCAAGGCGCCCAACAGCAGGCCGACGATGACATAGGGGTTTTCAAGGCTGAAATTGACGCTCAAATGCGGGAAAAATTCGCGCAAATCGGTGGTATAGGCCGCAAACAGCACCAGCGCGGCCAGCCCCGCCGAACCGATGGCATAGCCCTTGGTCACCGCCTTGGTCGTATTGCCCACCGCGTCCAGCGCATCTGTCCTTTCGCGCACCGAGGCCTCCATATCGGCCATTTCGGCAATCCCGCCCGCATTGTCCGTCACCGGCCCATAGGCGTCGAGCGCCACCACCATGCCCGCCAGCGCCAGCATCGCGGTTGCCGCATAAGCAATGCCGATCAGGCCGGCCAGCTTGAACGCGATGATAATCCCCGCCACGATCACCAGCGTGGGCAGGGCGGTTGCCTCAAGGCTGATGGCAAGGCCCTGGATGACATTGGTGCCATGGCCGGTCACGGATGCCTTGGCGATGGACTTGACCGGGCGATAGGAGGTGCCGGTGTAATATTCGGTGATCCAGATAATCAGGCCTGTAATCACCAGCCCCAGCAGCGAGCAATGGAACAGCGCGCCGCCCGTCAGGCCCGATGCGTCAATCGGCGTTGAGAAATCGCCGATAGCGGTGTGGATAGCCCAGCCGATGGCCGGGATCGACAGGATCGCAGTGACAAGGAAGCCTTTGTACATCGCGCCCATGATGTTGTTGCCAGAGCCCAGCCGCACAAAATAGGTGCCGATGATCGAAGTGACGATGCAGACCCCGCCGATCAGCAGCGGCAGGCTCATCAGCGCCATCAGATTGGCAGCGCCCTTCATCAGCAGCGCGGTCAGCACCATGGTTGCGCCCACGGTTACCACATAGGTTTCGAACAGGTCGGCGGCCATGCCGGCGCAATCGCCCACATTGTCGCCCACATTGTCGGCGATGACAGCGGGGTTGCGCGGGTCGTCCTCGGGAATGCCCGCCTCGACCTTGCCGACAAGGTCCGCGCCAACGTCGGCCGCCTTGGTGAATATGCCGCCGCCAAGCCGGGCGAAAATCGACACCAGCGAAGCGCCCAGCGCCAGCGCCGTCAGCCCGGTCACGACCGTTCGGTCATTGGGGGCAAGGCCGTGGCCAAAGCTGCCCGTCGAGGTCAGATGCCAGAAGAACCCGGCAATCGCCAGCAGCGCCAGCCCCGCCACCAGCATCCCCGTGATCGCGCCCGCGCGAAAGGCCAGCGTCAGGCCTGCCTGCAAGCCTTGCTGGGCCGCCGCCGCAGTGCGCACATTCGAGCGCACCGAGACATTCATGCCGATAAACCCGGCCGCGCCCGACAAAACCGCGCCCAGCACAAAGCCGATCGCTGCAATCTTGCCCAGAGCCAGCGCAATGATGATCGCCGCCACAATGCCGACAATCGCAATCGTGGTATATTGCCGCTTGAGATAGGCCTGCGCGCCTTCCTGAATGGCGGCGGCAATTTCCTGCATCCGGGCCGAACCTGCGCTCGCGCCCAAAACTTGTCTGCTTGTGATGTAACCGTAAACAACGGCCAAGGCCCCAAGGCCCATGGCGATCAGCACCAGGTTCATAGCTATCCCCTCTGCTTTTCGGTCCTGCCGGGAAAATCCGGCATTTCCTGTCCGGGCCTGTTCTTGTTTGATCAAACAGTGCCCATCGCTTGCATAGGTATAGGGGGCGCAAAAGTCAGCGCAAGGGTGATTTGATCCGACCGGCCCCGGAATGGGACAGATTGTCCATTAAGATTCTGTTAGGGATTTTTCCAAAGCCCATCATGGTTTACAAATGGTTATCGACCGATTCACCAAATCCGGAATCGGGTCCGTTTTGCATGAACTGGGGCATGAAAAATGCTGGAAGATCCAAAGCTCGATCACGGTGCGATCAAGGCGCCAGTCGAACCTGCACTTTATGAGCCCGCGCTGGACACGGGCGGGACGCCCGCGCTTCCGCTGGGCCGCAGCGATGGGCTTGACCGGCACACGCGCCGCGATCTGCGCAAGGAAGAGATCGAGATCGCGCGCCAGTTTCACGGCGGGCGGATGTGGCCCTACGCGGTGGCGGCCTTTGGCTGCTTTGCGCTGTGGGTGTCGTTTTTTCCACTGGCGATCATGGGTTATCTTAACCTGCCGCTGGCCTGCCTGATCTCCTGCGTGATCGCCACGGGCGGCTATGTGACCAGCCATGAGGCGATGCATTCAAACATCGCGCGCAAGGGCGAGAAGCTGCGCTGGCTCAATGAAGCGGTGGGCGCGGTTTCGACGATCCCCATCGTGTTCCCGTTCTCCATGGCGCGCATCATGCATCTGGAGCATCACTATCATTGCAATGATCCGCTGAAAGATCCCGATTACACCGACGAGGCGCCCAACTGGTGGATGGCCATCTATAAGACCTGGTATAACCGCCAGCCCGGCGTTGATGGCTCGATCCACCATTACAAGCGCATCCTCTTGGAAATGGGCACGCCCGAGGCCAAGCGCGCGCTGAAGGAAACGATGCTGCTGCAATTGTTCTTCATGGCGGTGCTGTTCACGATGTCGTGGAATGGCTACGCTATTGAGGCGGCTTTGCTCTGGTGGCTGCCGCGCCATGTCGGCCTGTCCTATATCCGCTTTTATCTGAGCTGGGCGCCGCATCACCCGCGCGAGGGCAAGACCGGCCGCTATGAGAACACCAATCTGTTCAAGAGCAAGCTGGGCCACGTGATGTCGATGGGGATGCAGTATCACATCATCCACCACATGTATCCGGGCATTCCCAACCACCGCACCAAGCACGCCTATTACGCGATGCGCCATATTCTGGAGGCGCGCGGGGTGGACGTGTCGCCGCTTCCGGCTGTTAAGGGGAACTGAGCCGATGGAAAACGTGTTCAAACAGCTCTTTTACTGGATGCCGTTCCTGTTCGGCATCGGCTTCATCGCACCGCTCATCGCCCAGACGATGAACCTGTGGCATTGGCAGGCGCCCTTTGGTCTGTCGAATATCGGCTTTGGCCTGATCATCGGCGGGGCATGGGGCCTGCAGACCGTGATCCGCGGGCGTTGGGTCTGATCAGTGCTGATAGCCCAGTGAGCCAAGGGGGACAGCGCCGTTGATCAGCACCGGCGCCTCCTGCCTTTTGCCAACCACGCCGATCCGGTGCATCGGCAAAGGCAGCGCCAGTTCGGGCGGGGCGGTCAGCAGCAGTTGATAATCGTCGCCCCAGCGCAAAGCTTCATCGCGCCGTTCCGGCGGGCAGGCGAGGGGGATAGCCGCGCTCTCAAGGTTGATCGTCACCTTGCTGGCTTTTGCAATGCGCGAGGCGTCAAGCAGCAATCCGTCCGATACGTCCATCATCGCGGTAACAAAGGGCGCCAGTGCCTGCCCTTCAGCTATGCGGGCCAGCGGACGACGGTAGGCGAGGCTACTTTTGGCAGGACCTTTCTCGCGCAGGGCCTCAAGCCCGACCATGGCCCCGCCGATTGGCCCGGTGATGTAAACCAGATCGCCCACCTGTGCGCCATCGCGCCCCGGCACAGGCAGATAGGACGCACGCCCGATCGCGGTCAGGCCGAGCACCTGCGGCCCACTGCTGCTGACCGTATCGCCGCCCAGCAGTCGCGCGCCATATTCATCCAGCGCCTCGGCCAGCCCGGCGAGAAAGCGTTCCTCTGTGCCGGCCAGTTGATAGGACAGCAGCACGCCCATCGGCACCGCGCCCTTGGCGGCAAGGTCCGACATATTGGTGGCCACCAGTTTCCACGCCACATCGGCCGGATCCTGATCGGGCAGGAAATGCACCCCCGCCACCATCGTGTCATGGGTCAGCACCAGCGTCTCGCTGCCAAAGGGCAGCACCGCGCAATCATCGGTCAGCCCCCGTGCGGCGGGATCGCTGGCCAGCGCGCGCAGCGCCTCGATAAAGGCCAGTTCCCGCCCCAACCGGGTTAACGCGCCGCCCGCGCGATAGCGTCGAGCACGCCGTTCACGAATTTGGCTTCGCGCTCGTCAAAGAAGGCATGGGCGACATCGACATATTCGTTGATGACCGTCGGCGCGGCCACATCATCGCGGGCCAGCAGTTCATAGGTGCCTGCGCGCAGGATCTGCACCATCGTCTTGTCCAGACGCTCCAGCCGCCAGCCTTCGGCCAGCTTTTCGGAAATGCGCGCGTCGATTTCCTCGGCCCGCGCCAGCACGCCCTTGACCACATCGTCGAAATGGATGCGGTCGGCATCGGCAAACTGGATATCCTCGATTTCCGCGCCCAGACGGTGGCGGTGGAATTCATCGAGCAGCGTGGGCAGCAGCGTGCCTTCCATCGCATGCTGATACAGGGCCTGCACCGCGCCAAGGCGGGCGACCGAGCGGGACTGGGACTTGGGAGCTTTGCTCATCGAAATATTCCTTATTGGGCCAAACTTTTTTGGGTAGGCCTTATTGACCCAGCCTGATGGCCACAGAGCGACCATGGGCGGGCAACCCTTCGGCATCGGCAAGGGCCACAGCGGCCGGGCCGATAGCAGCCAGAGCCGCTTCGTCAAGTTGCAGGAAGCTGGTGCGCTTCATAAAGTCTAGCACGGAAAGCCCGCTGGCGAAACGCGCGCGGCGGCCGGTGGGCAAAACGTGGTTCGGCCCGGCAACATAATCGCCGATGGCCTCGGGCGTGTGGCGGCCCAGAAAGGCGCTGCCCGCATGGCGGATGTGGGCGAACAGGGCGTCGGGATCGTCAATGGCGATTTCGATATGTTCGGCGGCCAGACGGTTGGACAGGGCCGGGGCCTCGCCCAGCAGATCGTCGACCACGATCACCACGCCGTAATCATTCCACGATTGCCGCGCGGTGGTCTGCGTGGCCAGAGCCTGCAATTCCACCTCGACCGCTGCGATCACGGCATCGGCGAAATCGGCATCGTCAGTGATCAGGATCGACTGCGCCACCGGGTCATGCTCGGCTTGAGACAGCAGATCAGCCGCGATCCATGCCGGATTGTTGCGCCCGTCGGCCACCACCAGAATTTCCGAAGGCCCGGCCACCATGTCGATGCCCACCACGCCATACAACTGCCGCTTGGCCTCGGCCACATAGGCATTGCCGGGGCCGACAATCACATCGACCGGCTTGATCCGTTCGGTGCCATAGGCCAGCGCGCCCACGGCCTGAGCCCCGCCCACACGCCAGATTTCGTCCACACCCGCCAGATGCGCGGCGGCCAGAACCAGCGAATTGACCGCGCCGCGCGGGGTGGGCGTGACCACCACCAGACGCTCAACCCCCGCCACCTTGGCCGGAATGGCGTTCATCAGCAGGCTGGACGGATAGGCCGCGCGCCCGCCGGGAACATAAAGCCCCGCCGCATCCACCGGCCGCCAGATCGCACCAAGGCGAACGCCAGCCGCATCGGTATAATCGCGATTTTCCGGCTTTTGCGCCTCGTGATAGGCGGCAATGCGCTGCGCGGCCAATTCCAGCGCCTCGCGCAGGCTCGGCTCCAGCGCCTCAAACGCCGCGCGGCATTCCTCGGCGCCGATCCGCCAATCGGCCTCGGTTTCCAGCGCATGGCCGTCAAAGCGCGCGGTGTAATCCACCAGCGCCGCATCGCCGCGCGCGCGAACATCGGCCAGAACCGAGAGCACCACTTTGCTGACGCCCGCATCGCTTTCGCGCCGGTCGCCCACGATTTTCTCGAACGCCTCGGCAAAGCCGGGGTCCTGCGAATTGAGCCGGATCATGCCTCGCCCTTCTCCGCCACCATTTTACGGAACTGTTCGACCAATTCGCCCACGCGCGGATCGGTTTTCAGCGCCGCCCGGTTGACGATCAGCCGCGCCGAGATCTGCATGATGACTTCCGTCTCGCGCAGCCCGTTTTCCTTCAGCGTGCGCCCGGTCGACACCAGATCGACGATCCGCCCCGACAGGCCGAGCATCGGCGCCAGCTCCATCGCGCCGTTCAGCTTGACCACTTCGGCCTGAATGCCCTTGGCCTCATAGTGCTTGTGGGTCAGATGCGGATATTTGCTGGCCACGCGCAGGTGGCTGGCCGTGGCCGTGTCGCCCGCATCGACAGGTTCCGCCACCGACAGGCGGCAATGGCCGATGTTGAGATCAACCGGCGCATAAAGGTCGGGATAGGCGAATTCCTCCACCACATCCGAGCCGACGATCCCGGCCTGCGCCGCGCCATGCGCCACGAATGTGGCCACATCGAACGCACGCACGCGGATCAGCCGCATGTCCGAGCCTTCGACGGCAAAGGACAGCGCGCGCGACTTCTTGTCATGAAACTCCGCTTCGGGCACGACACCAGCGCGCGCCATCAACGGCAGAGCTTCATCGAGGATGCGCCCCTTGGGGATCGCAAAGGTGAGCGGTTTGGACGAGAATGACATGCGCGCCGCATTAGTTTGCATTGGAGCCCAGAGCAACCGCCATGACAGCACAGAATCCGATCATGGAAATCGCCCATATTCATGACACTCTGGAATGGCAGGCGCGCCATTGCGATCAGAACAGTGCGCCGATTACGGCAAGGGTGTTGCGTGGCATGGCCGGGTTGTTGACGGGGCCATCTCTGGTGGGGGCGCGGATGCGCAATTGGCCCGGGCTTTCACTGGAGGATGCGATGCCGCTGCGCCTGGCGGGTGGGCTGCATCATCTCTGGCTGTCGGGCGCAGAACCGGCGCTGGGTCCGGTCTATCGCGGCGAGGTGGAGGATGCGGGCGCGATTGTGGCGCAGGTCGTGGCGCGCCACGATGCCGCGCTCTTGCCATGGTTCGACGGGCCGCCCCAGACCAATGAGGCGGGGCGCTCGGCGGGGATCATGGCGGGGCTGCTATGGTTGTCGGGCCGCGTGGGATCGCGCTTTGAAATGAATGAGATAGGGTGCAGCGCGGGCGCCAATACGATGATGGATCGCTATGCCTATGATCTGGGCGGCGTTCGCGTGGGGCCGGAAAGCAGTCCGGTTTTGATTCGCCCCGAATGGCGCGGGCCGCCGCCGCCCTTGGGCAGGGTGGAGATCACCCATATCGAAGGCTGCGACCGTGCACCCATTGACCTGTCCGACACGGCGGCGGCGCTGCGGTTGCGCGCCTATGTCTGGGCGGAGAATCATGAAAGGATGGCGCGGCTTGATGGCGTGATCGCGCTGGCGAGGGAGCTGGCGCCGACCCTGACGCAGGCCGATGCTGCCGATTGGGTCGATCAGCGCCTTGCCGCGCCGCAAGAGGTGGGCGTCTGCCGGGTGCTCTATCACTCCATCGTCTGGCAATATCTGGGCGATGAGCGCCGCGCGCGGATCACCGCAGCGATGGAGGCCGCAGGCGCGCTGGCCACGCCGGATCGCCCGCTGGCATGGGTGATGCTGGAAACGAATCGGGCCACGTTCCGCCATGAATTGCGCGTGCGTTATTGGCCCGGTGGAGAAGAACCGGCGCTGCTGGGCGCGGCCCATGCCCATGGCGCGTGGGTGGAGTGGTTTAATCCTTGCGGCTGATGGCTTTTGCCGCCTCAAGGATTTCGGTCGGAAACATGGCGATGATCGTCGAATTATGCTCGACGCCGATCTCGCTCAAGGTTTGCAACCGCCGCAATTCCAGCGCGCCGGGCACCTGCGCGATCACCTTCGCCGCCTCGCTCAGCCGGAGGGAGGCTTCGGCCTCGCCCTCGGCCTTGATGATGCGGGCGCGCTTTTCGCGGATGGCCTCGGCCTCGCGGGCGATGGCGCGCTGCATCTGTTCGGGAATGTCCAGATCCTTGATCTCGACCGCATCCACCGCCACGCCCCATTGCGCGCAGGTCTGCTCCAGCAAAGTCAGCAGACGCGAATTGATCGCGGCGCGGTCCTTGAGCATCTGGTCCAGATCGCTTTGCCCGATGGCGTCGCGCATCCCGGTCTCGGCCGCCTGAATCACTGCGCTTTGCCAATTCAGCACCGTGGTGATCGCGCGCGCCGGATCGACCGCGCGAAACCACAAGACCGCATTGACCCGCACCGCCACGCCATCGCGCGTGACGGTTTCCTGCGTGGAAAGAGCAAAGGTGATGACGCGCAGGTCCACCTTGACCACGCGGTCGATCACCGGAACCAGCCAGAACCAGCCCGGCCCCTTGGTTTCGGCCAGACGCCCGAGGCGGAACACCACCGCGCGCTGAAATTCCTGATTGATGCCAAAGGCTTTGAGCGCCAGCACCGCCGCGATAATGAGCAGCAGCGTGAGCATGGGGTGATAGGCGGCGATCTCGAACAGGGAATCCATGGTAGGCACCTTTCCCGTTTCAGGCGCCCAGCACGCGCCCCAGCATTTCACTCATATCCTCAGGATAGATCGTTTCGCGCCATCCGGCGATCTCTTTGCGCGCAAACCAACGATATTCGCGCATCACGGCCTGTTCGGTCGGCGTATGGCCCGCCGTGTCGATGGCGGGATTGGCCACGCGCAGCAGGAAATAGCGATCATCGCCTGTCACCGGTTCGCCCGCAAGGGTCACGAAATCGCTGATGATGCGGGTGACTTCCGGCCCGCAATCGGCGTGAATGCCGGTTTCCTCGTGCAATTCGCGCGTGGCGGCCTCCTCATAGGTCTCGCCATCCTCGGCCTCGCCCCCCGGCGCGCACCAAAAGGGCGCGCGATCATCAGGGGTGAAGCGGAAGAGCAGCAATTCCTCCGCCTCATTGAGCAAAAGAATACGCGAGGCGCGGCGAATTCGGCGCTGTGTCGTCACGCCGCCTCGCCGGGGGCAAAGGCGCGGATCGCCAGCGCGTGAACCCGCTGACCGGGAATATCGCCCAGCGCCTGATTGACCATCCGCTGCCGCATCACGCGGTTCACGCCCGTAAAGGCGGCGCTTTCGATCACCACCGTGAAATGCGATTCGCCCGTGCCATCGTCGCCCATGTGGCCTGCATGGCTGCTCGAATCATTGATGACATCAAGCCGTGCGGGAGCAAAAGCGGCGCTCAGGCGTTGGGTGATTTCCGTGGCAATCGGGCCGGGCATAAAGGTTTCCTCAAAGCTGGGACTTTTCTCCTAGCCCATTTGCCGCCAAGGGGAAAAGATGGTTCACGACAGATTTCACGGCAGGGTTAAGAACGCACAGCGCCCATGCGAATGGCCCGGATGCGAGGAAGCGGGCGAATTTCGTGCGCCGGGCGCCAAGGCTTCGGGCTTTGACGGGCCGGGCCATTACCGTTGGTTTTGCCTCGAACATATCCGCGCCTTCAACGCCGGTTACGATTATTTCGAAGGCATGAGCCCGGAGGAAATCTGGGCCGCGCAATCGCCGATCCATGGCTGGGAACAGGAAACGCGGGCCTTTCGCCCAACAGCGGGCGTCGATTCGGCGCCGCGCTGGGCCGATTTCGCCGATCCTCTCGACGCGATCAGCCAGCGCGCGCGCCGCGCCAAGGAAGCGATGCGCCCGATGGCATGGCCCGATGGCCGCATCGCCAGCCCCGAAGAAAAGCGCGCGCTCGACACGCTGGGGCTGGGGGTGGATGCGGATCGGCGTGAATTGCGCATGCGCTATTCCGATCTGCTCCACCGCTATCACCCCGACCGCAATGGCGGCGACCGCGCCCACGAAAACAAGCTGCAACAGGTGGTCGAAGCCTATCAAATGCTGCGCAAATTGCCGGGGTTTGCTTAAGCCTCGGCCAGCGCCGCCAGTTGGTGGGCGCAGGCGCTCCACCCTTGGGTAAAGCCCATGGTTTCGTGCTGCGCCATCGCCTCGGCGCTCCAGTGGCGAGCGCTGGCGGTATAGCGGGTGCCTTCGCCTTCCGGCTCCACCTGCCAGATGCCGATCATAAAGGGGCCGGAAGGCTCCAGATCGCCATTCACCGCATCGGTGGTGACAAAACGCCGCCCTTCATCCCATGCCAGATAGATGCCGCGCATGGGCATGACCTCGCCATTGGGGCCGAACATGGTCATTTCGCAGGCCCCGCCCGGACGGCGATCCTGATGCACAACCTCGGCCCGCCATGGCGCGGGGCACCACCATTCGTTCTGGCGGTTGACCATGATGTCCCAGACCTTGGCGGTGGGGGCGGCGATATAGCGGGAGATTGACAATTCATGCATGGACAGCGTTTCCTCAATCACGATCCGGCGCACCCAGCGGGAAATAGGCGCGAAACGGCCGCGCATCCTCAATGCAGCGCGAAACCGGGGGCAGGGCCAGCAGATGCGCCCGCCATGCCCGAAGGTTTGGGCAATCCTCAGGAATACGCGTGACCCAATCGGCATAGAACAGCGAGGGCGCGGCGGCGCATTCGATCAGCGTGATCGCATCGCCCGCCGAATAATCACCCAGCCAGTTCTCGATCCAGCGATAGGTGCGCAACAGTCGTTCATCGACCCGCTTTTGCACCTCGTCCGAGGCAGAGCCACGGCGGATCGCCTCATCGACGCTCTCCTGCATCGCGTTCATCACGTAATTGTCGAAAACCCGGTCGATCATGCGGGTGCGGATCGCCGCATCGGGATCGGCGGGGATCAGCGGGGCCGGGCCGGGATGATGCAGCGCCAGATATTCGATGATCGCGCTGGCCTCGAACACCTGCGTTTCGCCATCGACCAGCAGGGGGAATTTGCCCATCGGGCTGGCCGCCTGAACCTTGGCGTAAAATTCGGGGTTCTGCCCGTCCAGCATGCGAAAGGTGAAAGGCGTTTCGTTGGCGTAAAGCGCGATCAGCGCCTTCCACGTATAGGACGAGAAGGGGTGGCCATAGAGTTCGAGCATCACACGCCCTTTCGCGCCGCTTCTATGGCGGCAATGTCGACCTTGACCATCGTCTGCATTGCGGCGAACACCCGCCCGCGCGCCGCCGGATCAGGATCGCCCATACCCTCGATCAGCGCGCGCGGCGTGATCTGCCAGCGCACACCCCAGCGATCCACGCACCATCCGCAGGCCATCACCCGCCCGCCATCGGAAATCAGCGCATCCCAATAGCGGTCGGTTTCCTCCTGCGTTTCGGTGGTCACCTGAATCGAAAAGGCGTCGGTATGCTGCGTATGCCCGCCGCCATTGAGGCCAATGCAGGGGAAACCCAGCAGCGTGAATTCCACCACCAGCGCATCGCCCGCCTTGCCGCCCGGATAATCGCCGGGCGAGCGCATGACATGGCCCACCGCCGTATCGGGCAACAGGCCGGCATAAAACTGCGCCGCTGCCTCGGCCCCGCCATGCTCGTTCTTGTCATACCACAGACAGAGCGTGCCTTTGGCTTTCCCCCACTGGCTCATACCTTCGCCTCCTGAGCAGCCGCCTGCGCCGCCGCGATCAGCGCATGATCGATGGCCTTGGCCTCGACATAGCTGGTCCGTTGCGTCAGGCGTTCACCATAGGCGACAAATTCAGGCAATTCGGGCAAGGTCTTGAACATCGTGCCCCACAAAACATGGCTGCCCACATAGACATCGGCCATGGTGAAGCGATCGCCGCACACATAATCGCCCCCGCGCAAATGCGCCGCCAGCGTGTCCACCACCAGATCATAGCAGCCAAAGCCGACGCTGACCCGCTGGCGCTCGTTCGGTTCAAACCCCATGGAACGCGCGGTGATCGCCTGTTCCAGCGGCCCTGCGGCAAAGAACATCCAGCGGTAATAGGCCGCCCGTTCCCGCGCGGTGGGGGCCAGCGCCCCGCCGCTCTCTGTCTCGGCCAGATAGGCGCAGATGGCCGATGTCTCGGCAATCGGATAATCGCCATCCGAGGTATGATGTACCAAGGTCGGCAATTTGCCCAAGCCATTAGCCGCCAGCAGAGCCGCCGTTTTGGGCGCGCCATATTCTACGATCACCTGTTCGTAATCGGCCCCGACCTCATGCAATGCCCATCGCGCGATTTGCCCGCGCGACATTGGATTGGTGAAAAACGTATAGCTGGCCATGACGCATCCTCACGAGAACATTGATGGAACAATATCGCGAATGGCGCCCCGTTCAAACCAGTTTCTGGCCCACAATGGCAAAAGCCGCGCCTTGCGGGTCCAGCGCGTTGATAATCCAGTCTCCACCGGGAACTTCGACCGGCCCGTGCAGCACATTGGCCCCGCCCGCGAGCGCCGCCTGATGCGCGGCCTCGAAATCACCCGCGCGGATATAATGGTTCCACCCGCCCATCGGCACATGGGGCGGCTTGGGCATTATTGCGCCGATGGTCACGCCATTATGGCTAAGGAACTGATAGGTGCCATAGCTGCCCATATCCATCGATCCGGCAGGCTCCCACCCGAAGACCTCGGTATAGAAGGCCAGCGCTGCGTCGAAATCGCCGGTGTACAATTCGTTCCAGCCCACGCTCTGCGCCTCGGTGGGGGAATAGGCGACCGAAGGGGCGGCATCAGGTCCCGGATTGGGCTGCATCAAATAGAAGCTGGCGCCCCACGGGTCCATGACCATGGCAAAGCTGCCCTCGGCAATGTCCATGCGCGGCATCAGCGCCCGCCCGCCGCGCGTGATCACCTGCGCCAGGGTGGCGTCCAGATCATCGGTGCCGATATAGCCGACCCACATCGGATGCGCGCCCTGCGCCAGCATATCCTCGGAAAGCGGCAACACCCCGCCGACCTGACGCCCATCGGTGCGGGCGATATGGCCATAGAACAGCGGCGGCTCGGCCCCCGGCGTGATGGTCCAGCCGACGGTGGATTCATAGAAGGTCTTGGCCCCGGCCGCGTCCTTGGTCATCAGCTCGTACCAAATCCAGCTTCCCAGCAGCTTACCCATGTCGCTCTCCCAAACTTCATGCGATTCGTATCGACAGAGCGTGGCACTGTGGTTACAAATTACAACCATGAAGTTGGAAAAAGTAACTGAACTCCATGGGCGCTGGTATGGCGATGCCTGCGGGGCGGCGTTTGGCATGGAATTGCTGGGCGAACGTTGGGCCGGGCTGGTGCTGCGCGAACTGATGCTGGGGGCGCGGCGGTTCACCGATCTGCGCTTTGCCCTGCCGGGGATCAGCGCTCGCGTTTTGACCGAGCGATTGAACGGGCTGGAGGCGGCGGGCCTCGTCCGACGCGAGGAGGAGCGGCTCTATGGCCTGACGCCTTGGGGGCAGGCGGCCGAGCCGGTGCTGCTGGCCATGTGCCGCTGGGCGCTGATGTCGCCGGATCGGGATATGGCGCTGGCGATTTCGCCGGTGGCGCTGATGCTTTCGCTGCGCGCGCTGATCGTGGCGGAGAAGGCGGCGGAGGTGGACATGACCTGCGCCATCATCATCGCGCGGGAGAGCTTTTCGCTTCAGATCCGCAAGGGCGCGTTGACCATCGCGCGGGGCGGGGCAGGGGGCGATTTCACCCTGACCGCCCCGAACACCGCGCCGCTTAAACGCTTTATCTATGGCAAGGCGCCGCTGGCGACCTTGCCCGATGTGGCGCTGGCGGGCGATGCCTATGCGGCCATGATGTTCGCCCGCTGCTTTGCGCTTCCTGACACTATTTAGGCCGGAGACCGTTTAGGCCAGTCCTGCGGCCTTGGCCTGCCCGATCTCCATCGCGGCCACGCTTTGCCATGCCGGGCGGGCGGTCACGCGGTCATACCACGCCGCAATCGCCGGAAAGCGCGCCGGGTCCAGCCCTGCATCAATATATTCGGCCGTGCGCAGCAGGCTGGCCACGGCCACATCGCCCAGCGAAAATTCCCCCGCCAGCCAGCCCTCGGCGGGCGTCACGCCCTCCAGATAGGTCAGCACCTCGTTGAATTTTGCGATCGCGGCCAGCGCCGCCTCTTCATCCCCCGCCACGCCGCGCAGCCGGGGCAGGACGAAGCGGTTGAAGATCGCCGGGCCAAGCGCGGGCACCATGATCGTATCGGCCAGTTCCTCGAACCACACGGCGCGGCCGCGCGCACGCGCCTCGGCCGGATAGATCGGCGCATCGGGGGCCAGCGCGTCGAAATAGGCGCAGATAGCGGTGGAATCGCAAAGCCGGTAATCGCCGTCCTTGATCGCGGGGATTTTGCGAAACGGGCTGGCGGCCAGAAAATCGTCGCAAGGATCGGCAAAGCTGAAGGGCGGCATGTCGAGCGCGAGGCCCTTTTCCGCCGCGACCACAGCCACTTTGCGCACGAAAGGCGAAAACAGGGCGCCGAACAGTTCCATAATATTTTCTCTCCCCAAGGTGAATCTGGTTTCCAAACCCTGCAAACATATTGCAGCCGCGAGAAGCAGCGGCTAGCAGTTTCGCGCGATGACCGAGATTCAGAACATTCAGCCCGACAGCCGCTCGACCACGATCCTGAGCGCCCCCGACATCACCGTTGATGTGCGCGAGGTGTTCGGCATTGATATCGACATGAAAGTCCCCGCCTTTTCGGTGGCGGACGAACGCGTGCCCGACCGCGACGACACCTATGTGTTCGACCCGGATACCACGTTGGCGATCCTTGCCGGTTTTGCCTATAACCGCCGCGTGATGGTTCAGGGCTATCACGGCACGGGCAAATCGACCCATATCGAGCAGGTGGCCGCGCGTCTGAACTGGCCCTGCATCCGCATTAACCTTGACGCGCATATCAGCCGTATCGACCTGATCGGGCGCGATGCCATCGTTCTGAAGGATGGCAAACAGGTCACCGAATTCCGCGAAGGCCTGTTGCCTTGGGCGCTGCAGACGCCGACCGCGCTGGTGTTCGACGAATATGACGCGGGCCGCCCCGACGTGATGTTCGTGATCCAGCGCGTGCTGGAAACCGAGGGCAAGCTGACCCTGCTGGACCAGAACCGCGTGATCCGCCCGTCCAAGTGGTTCCGCCTGTTTGCCACCGCCAACACGGTGGGCCTTGGCGATACGTCGGGTCTCTATCACGGCACGCAGGCGATCAATCAGGGTCAGATGGACCGCTGGAACATGGTCGTGGCGCTGAACTATCTGCCCCATGCCACCGAAACCGGCATCGTCCACAAGAAGGTGCCCGGCCTGCCCGAACGCACCATCGCCGACATGGTGCGCGTGGCCGACCTGACCCGTGCAGGGTTCATCAATGGCGATATTTCGACCGTGATGAGCCCCCGCGCCGTCATCACCTGGGCGCAGAATACTGAAATCTTCAAGGACGCCGGTTTCGCCTTCCGCCTCTCGTTCCTCAACAAGTGTGATGAGACCGAGCGCGTGCTGGTGGCTGAGTATTATCAGCGCGTGTTTGGGACGGATCTGCCCGAGAGCGTGGTGGCGCGGGCTTGATTTAAAGAGAGGTTTTGCCTCCGGCGGGCAAAGGGACTTGGTCCCTTTGCAATCCTGTTAATGGGGTTGCGCTTTGGTCCCGTGATTGTGTGATGATGTTTAAAGCCTGCGGCGCGGGAAGCTTGGCTCTCGAAAGCGCCGCAGGCTTTATTGTTGATACGCCGCGTCCGACACCTGACGTGGAACGTTTGGCGCGACAAAGACAGTAACGGGAGCGCGAGGGTCTAGACCCTCGCATTATTTATTCCCCCGGATAAACCGCCCGGTTGAAAAACAACCCATCGGGCGGCGCGTTCACCGGCAAAGCCTGCCGATCCCGCGCCTCCAGCGCTTCGCGCACCCGCTCCACCGACCAGCGGCCCAGCCCGACCACCGACAGCGCCCCCACCATCGAGCGCACCTGATGGTGGAGATAGGAGCGCGCGGCGGTTTCGATAATCACCTGATCGCCCTGCCGCCGCACGGAGAGGCTGTCGAGCGTCTTGAGCGCCGAGGCCGACTGGCAATGGACCGAGCGGAAGGTGGTGAAATCGTGGTGACCCACCAGCGCTTGGGCCGCCTCATGCATCGCCTCGGCATCGAGCGGTTTGTTCACCTGCCATGCGTGGTGCAGGCCGATGGTCAGCGGCGCGCGGCGGTTGACGATGCGATAGATATAGCTGCGCCCGACGCAGGAAAAGCGCGCATGCCAATCGTCCGCCACCATGCGGCAATCCAGCACCGCGATGGGATTGGGGCGCAGATGGTAATTCATCGCCTCCATCAGGCGGAAGGGGGCGATGTCCTTTTGGATATCGACATGGGCGCGCATGAACAGCGCGTGGACCCCGGCATCGGTGCGCCCGGCGGCGAACATGATCGCCTGTTCGCCGGTGACACGCTGGATCGCTTCTTCCACGGCCTGTTGCACGGATGGGCCATGGGCTTGGCGTTGCAGGCCCATGAAGGGTGTGCCGTCAAATTCCAGTGTGAAGGCAAAGCGTGTCATGAAAGGCGGGTCCCGGCGGGGATGGGGCGCCCGCGCAGCAGGTCGGCCACGGCCATGGCCGGTTTGCCCGCGCGCTGGATGGTGCTCACCCTGATCGCGCCCGCGCCGCAGGCGATGGTCAGTGTGTCGTCGAGGGTCACGCCCGGATCGCCCGCGCCCTCGGCCAGATCAGCTGAGATCACCTTGTAACGCTCGCCTTCAAGTTCGAAGAATGCGCCCGGTGCGGGCATGAAGGCGCGGATCTGGCGTAGCACCTGCTCGGCATCAGCGGTGAAATCCAGCCGCGCCTCGGCCTTGTCGATCTTGTGAGCATAGGTGATGCCTTCATCGGGCTGAGCCTGCGCTGGATAGGCTGACAGATCGCCCAGCACCTGAACGATCAGCCGCGCGCCCATTTGCGCCAGTTCTGCGGTCAGCTCGCCGGTGGTCTTGGCGGCAATGTCGGTGCGCCCTTCCAGCCGCACCGGGCCGGTGTCCAGCCCCGCCTCCATCTGCATGATGCCAACGCCGGTTTCCGCATCGCCTGCCAAAATCGCCCGCTGAACCGGGGCGGCCCCGCGCCAGCGCGGCAAGAGCGAGCCATGCAGATTGAGGCAGCCATGCATGGGCGCGGCCAGAACCGCACGCGGCAGGATCAGCCCATAGGCGGCCACCACCGCGACATCAGCGTTCAGCGCGGCAAATTCGGCCTGCTCCTGCGCGCCTTTCAGCGATACCGGATGGCGCACCTCGATCCCCAGTTCCGCCGCGCGCTTATGCACCGGGCTGGGCGTCAGTTCGCGCCCGCGACGGCCGCCGGGGCGAGGGGGCTGGCTATAGGCGGCCACCACATCGTGGCCCGCAGCCACCAAAGCCTCCAGCGCCGGAACGGCAAATTCGGGCGTGCCCATATAGATGATGCGCATAAGTCACTTTCCGGCTCTTTGCCTTTGCTCTGCGCCGCCCTATCTGGAGGCGCATGGCATCGCAAGAGATCGAGACACTGGCGCAGGTTTTGGCGCGCCTGCCGGGGCTGGGGCCGCGTTCGGCGCGGCGGGCTGTGTTGTGGCTGATTAAGCGGCGCGACACTTCGCTGGGGCAATTGCGCGATGCGTTGGAGGTGTTGCAGGACCGGCTGGTGGAATGCACCACCTGCGGCAATGTGGACACGACGAATCCTTGCGCGATCTGTGCCGATCCGAGGCGCGATGCGCGCTCGATCTGCGTGGTCGAGGATGTGGCCGATCTTTGGGCGCTGGATCGGGCGCGGCTGTTTACGGGGCGCTATCATGTGCTGGGCGGGCGGCTGTCGGCTTTGGATGGGGTGCGGCCTGAGGATCTGTCGATTGCGCCTTTGATCGATCGCGTGGGCGCGGGCGGGATTGATGAGGTAGTGCTGGCCATGAACGCCACGTTGGAGGGGCAGACCACCGCGCATTACATTGCCGAGCGTTTGGAAGGGATGCCGGTGCGCGTGACGCAATTGGCGCATGGCCTGCCGGTGGGGGGCGAACTGGACTATCTGGACGAGGGGACTTTGGCGCAGGCGCTCCGGGCGAGACGCCCGGTTTCCTGACGATTACAGAAATCGGACACTGTGCCTTGCGCGCGGGGCAGGGTGCGATTATCTGGCTCTCATGGCTATCCGACCGATCCTCGAAGCGCCCGATGCGCGCCTGAAGCAGATTTCTGCCCCCGTCACCGTGTTCGATGATGAGCTCAAAACGCTCGTCGCCGATATGTATGAGACGATGTATGATGCGCCGGGCATCGGCCTTGCCGCGATCCAGGTGGGCGTGCCGCTGCGCGTGGTGGTGGTCGATCTTCAGCCCGACGATCCCGATGCCGAGCCTGAAGTCTGCACCTCGCATGGCGGGCATGAGCATACGCATCAGCCGGTGAAGCGCGAGCCGCGCACCTTCATCAACCCGGAAATCCTTGATCCTTCCGAAGAACATTCGGTCTATCAGGAGGGCTGCCTGTCGGTCCCCGATATTTATGCCGAGGTTGAGCGCCCCGCCACCTGCCGCCTGCGCTGGCAGGATCTGGACGGCACCGTGCATGAGGAAGCGATGGAGGGGCTGATGGCCACCTGCATCCAGCATGAGATTGACCACCTCGAAGGCATCCTGTTTATCGACCACCTTTCGCGGCTGAAGCGCAATATGGCGCTCAAGAAGCTGGAAAAGGCGCGCAAGCTGGCTTGATTCGGGGACGATTGCCCTCTAAGTTCACGGTTCGTTCTGACTGGAGTGGGCCGTGGATTCTGCCTTGTTTGTGATTGTTGCTTTGGTGGTCGGGCTGGGGCTGGGCTGGTTTTTCGGCCAGCGCCCTGTGGCCGAATCGCAGGCAAGGCTGGTCGAGCGCGAAAAGGCTTTCGCCGAACTGGACGAGCGTTTCCGCCGTGCGATCACCGATCTGGCGGGGGCCAGCGAACGGGCGATGCGGGCCGATGGGCTGGCGCAGGCGCTGGAAGATGCGCGCGCCGATATGCTGCGCGCCCAGCGCGATCTGGCCACCCTGCGCGCGCAGGCCGAGCATTTCGAAGAACAAAAGCGCCTGCTGATCGAATCGCAGGAGCAATTGCGCCGTGAGTTTGAACTGGCTGGCGCGCGCGTGCTGGAGCGGGCGCAGGAGGCGTTTCTGTCCCGCGCCGAGGCCCGCTTTACCCAGAGCGAGGAAAAGCAGGCCGAGCGGATCAATTCCGTGCTGGCTCCGGTTGGCGCGCGTCTGAAAGCCTATGAGGATCAGGTGAGCGCACTGGAAAAGGGGCGCGTCGATGCCTTTGGGCAGTTGACGGGCCTGATCCAGTCGATCCGCGATGGGCAGGAGAAGGTGCGCGAGGAAGCGGCGCGTCTGGGCAATGCGTTGACCAATGCGCCCAAGGCGCGCGGGCGCTGGGGCGAGCAGGCTTTGCGCAACGTGCTTGAGCAATGCGGCCTTTCCGAGCATACCGATTTTGTGACCGAACATTCGATCGACACCGAGGAAGGGCGGCTGCGCCCCGATGCGATCGTTTCGATTCCGGGGCAGAAAAAGTTGGTGATCGACGCCAAGGTTTCGCTCAACGCCTATCAGGAGGCCTTTGAGGCCAGCGACGAGGGCGCGCGCGACATCGCGCTGGCCCGCCATGTTGCCAGTATGCGCGGCCATGTGCAGACGCTGGCGACCAAGTCCTATCAGAGCCAGTTTGCCGAGGCGCCCGATTATGTGGTGATGTTTGTGCCGGGTGAGCATTTTGTCGCGGCGGCGATGGAAAAGGATCCGGAACTTTGGGATTTTGCATTCCGTAACAGGGTCTTGCTGGCCACACCTACCAATCTGGTGGCGATTGCGCGCACGGTGGCGATGGTATGGAAACAGGATATGCTGGCGCAGGAGGCGCGTGAGATCGGACGTCTGGGTGGCGAATTGTATGATCGGCTTGCCGTGGCGGGCGATCACCTCAAGCGCGTGGGCGGCGGTCTGACCAGCGCGGTGGACAATTACAACAAGTTCGTCGGCAGCTTTGAACGCAATGTCATGGCCAGCGGGCGCCGCCTGCGCGACAAGGGCATCGAAATCGGCAAGCGCGAGATCGAAGATGTCGCGCTGGTTGAAAGCCAGCCGCGCCATGGCGATGTGACTGAGCCCTCGGCGCTGCCTTGGCCGGATGGAGAGTAAGGGGAGGGGGATTACCCCTCCAGCGTGGCCAGAACCTCATAGGCCAGCACGGCTGCGGCCACGGCGGCGTTGAGCGAATCGGCTCGCCCCTTCATCGGCATGGTCACGCGCAGATCGCAGGCCAACTCATATTCCTCGGGCAGCCCGCGCGATTCGTTGCCCACCATGATGAAACACGGCGCGGCATAGGGCGCCCCGCGATAAGGCACCGCCTCACGCAGCGAGGCGGCCACCAACTGCCCATCCCCGCCGCTCAGCCAGGGCAGGAATTCCTCCCACCGCGCCACGGCCAGCTTTTGCGTAAAGATCGCGCCCATGCTGGCGCGCACGGCCTCGACGCTGAACGGATCGACGCAATCGTCGAGCAGGATCAGCCCGCCCGCGCCCACCGCATCGGCCGTGCGCAGCATCGTGCCCAGATTGCCCGGATCGCGCATCGCCTGCGCCACGAGCCAGATCGGCGCGGCATGGCGGTCCACGCCCGCCAGCGATGTGTCAAATTCGCGGAACACGCCGCAAACCGCCTGCGGATTCTCCTTGCCGGTGATCTTGGCCAGAATATCCTCGCTGGTCTCGATCACCTCGCCGCCCGCGTCCAGCACGGCCTGTTCCAGCGTATCGAGCAGGGGATGGGCCTCGCGCCCCTCGGCCATGACCAGCGTTTCGGGCAGGCGCCCGCTCTCGCGCGCATCGGTTAGCAGCCGCAGCCCTTCGGCCAGAAAGCAACCCTCGCGGCGACGCAGCTTTTTCTCCCGCAAAGAACGCAGGAATTTGACCGTGGGATTGGAAAAGCCGGTGATGTTGCGGCGCATGTCAGGGGCAAGCCTTATGGCAAAACAGGGAAACTGCGCCGCCTATAGCCACGCCATGCGCCCCTGTCGAACCCTTCAATCTTCGCCGAAACCGTCCTTGACCAGACCCGAGAGCCGCGCCAGCGCCTGATCGGCGCCATCGCCCGCCACGACAATGTCCACACTGTCGCCGCGCGCCGCACCCAGCATCATCAGGCCCAGAATCGAGCCTCCCGCCGCCTCGGTGCCATCTTTGAGCACCTTGACGTTGACGCCGCCCGGCAGCATCGCCACCATATTGACAAATTTCGCGCTCGCGCGGGCGTGCAGGCCCTTTGCATTCACGATTTCAACGGTTTCCCGTGCTTCAGCCATGCTTCCCTCTCACCGCTGTCAGGCTTCCTGGCCCAAAAACTCGGACGCTATGGTTATGTAATTGCGTCCGGCATCGCGCGCCGCGCCAACCGCCGCCCGCACCGTCGCGCCTTTGCGCGCACCGGCCAGACGGATCAGCATCGGCAAATTAATTCCCGCGATCACCTCGACCCGGCCCGCTTCCATCAGCGAGATCGCCAGATTGGAAGGCGTGCCGCCGAACAGGTCGGTCAGGATGATGGCGCCTTCGCCGCTGTCAACGGTCTTGATCGCTTCGGCAATTTCCTTGCGGCGGCGTTCGACATCGTCATTGGGGCCGATGCAGACCGTGGCCACGGCTTCCTGCCGGCCCACCACATGTTCCATCGCGCGCACGAATTCCTCGGCCAGATGGCCATGAGTCACCAGAACAAGGCCGATCATGCCTGCATCCCGGACGTTCGTTGCATCATGACAATAATGGCGCGCGGCATGTGGGGAGCAAAACCTTTCGCAGGCAAACATGTGTGGTCGCTCATCGCGCAGCTCCTCCTTCGACAAGGTCGGCTGCGCGTGAGCCCAGATTACGGTGAATCATTGTGGGCGAAAATCCGGATGCGCGCAAGGCTGCGCCGATTTGTTCGGCCATGAAAACCGACCGATGGCGCCCGCCGGTGCATCCGAAAGCGATGTGAACATAGGCTTTGCCCTGCGCCTGAAAGCGTGGAATCAAAAGCAGAAGCAGGTCGCGAATCCGGGTAAAAGCCTCGTCAAAGGCCGGATCCTCGCGGATGAAGTCGCCCACCGGACCTTCGCGGCCGGTCATCGGGCGCAACACCTTATCCCAATGGGGATTGTTCAAAAAACGCATGTCGAAAACAAAGTCGGCCAGCGGCGGCATGCCCTTGGAAAAGCCGAAGCTGGTGATCGTCAAGGTTAACGCGGGGCCCGAATCGGGTGAGAATTGTTCCCGCATCGCCTGTTGCAAGGCGTTAGTGGTAAAGGCGGTGGTGTTGATGACGATATCGGCCCAGCGGCGCAGCGGCTCCATCATGTCACGCTCGGCCGAAATGCCGGTGGCTACGGGCATGTCGGCGGCAAGGTGATGGCGGCGGCGCGTCTCGTTATAGCGCCGCTCCAACTCGCCCACGCCGCAATCGAGATAGAGCGTGGCCAGCTCGATATTAGGCCGCTGACTCAAGCGTTTGACCAGCGCGATCACCGCCTGCGGATCAAAGCCGCGCGTGCGCGAATCGAAACCGATGGCCAAAGGTCCGCCCATCCCGTGCCCGCCCATCGGCTGGTCCTCCTGGCTGGTGTCGAGCAGCCTTTCAAGGAAACGGATGGGGAAATTGTCGATGGTTTCCCATCCCAGATCCTCCAGCGCGCGCAGCGCCGTCGATTTGCCCGCACCCAGCACGCCGGTCACCAGCAGGATGCGCTGCTTGTCCGGATTGCCATGCAGGGTGAGACTGTCCGAAGCGGCGGGGGATGTGTCGGAGGCTGTCATGCATCTTCTCTGCGCCCAGAGAGTTAAAATGTGAAGAGGGCGCGCCTATGCTATTTAAGGCAAGGCTTCAGATTTCCGTTGGTTCCCAAAGGCCGTGATACTTTAGTGCCAGTTCCGCGCGCAGCACCAGCGCCGAACTCTCGGGCCAGAGCGTGATGCAGGGAATCGCCAGCGAGCCGACCGGAATCCTTGGTGCGACCTCGATATGGCGCGGGGCGCTTGCCTCCAGCCGGATCATCAGCGCCACCCGCGCTCGTTCGGCCACCGGCATTGTCACCAGCCCGACGCCGCGCACCTCGATCAGGCCGCGCGTGTTGGGATGAGGCATGACGTAAAGCGCGCCGTGCTCCTCGCCCAGCATCACCCCATCATCGCCCACCAGCACCGCGCCCCGGTCGATCAACCCCAATGCCAGCGAGGATTTGCCAACGCCGGGCGCGCCTTCGATCAGGATAGCGCGCGCCCCGATGCTCACGCAGGTTGCCTGTCTGGCCCAATGGGGTTTGGTCGGGTGGTTCATTCCTCCTCGACCTCCTGATGATAGGTCGGCAATTCGATCACCAGCCGCGCGCCCCGCTCGCCCGGCAAGGGATCGCGCGCGGTCAGCGTGCCGTCATGGCCCTCGACAATCGTGCGGGCGATGGCCAGCCCAAGGCCCGAATGCGCACCAAAATCCTCACCTGCCGGGCGCAGCGAATGGAAACGCTCGAACACGCGCTCGCGTGCCTGTGGGGGGATGCCGGGGCCTTCGTCGCGGATTTCGACGACCACGTGCTCGTTGGAGCCGGTGATGTCGATGCGGATCACGCCGTGCGGCGGCGAAAAGGACACTGCATTATCCAGCAGGTTTTCCAGCACCCGCTCCAGCCTTGTCGCCACGCCCGCCACCACCGCTTCATGGTCGCCGGCATGATGGAGCAGCAGGCGGCAATCGCGGTTGGCCCCGCGCCGCCCGCGCGCGCCCACCATCGCTTCGGCCAGTACGCGCAGATCGACCGGCTCAAAGGTGCTGCGCGCCAGTTCGGCGTCGATCCGGCTCGCCTCGGCGATCTCACTGATCAGGCGGTCCATGCGCTGAACATCGTGATTGGCGATATCCATCAATTGGCGGCGCAGATCAGGGTCGTCGATTTTATCAAGCGACTCCAATGCGCTGCGCAAAGAAGCTAAGGGATTTTTGATCTCATGGGCAACGTCCGCGGCAAAGCGGTCCACCCCGTCCATGCGCGTGCGCAGCGCCTCGGTCATGTCCGAAAGCGCGCGTGCCAAGAGGCCGATCTCATCCCCGCGATCGGGCAGGCGCGGCACCACCACCGTCCGGTCGCGCCCCAGCCGCACCCGCACCGAGGCACGCACCAACAGACGCAGCGGCTGAACAATCGTGCGGGCCAGAAACAGCGAGAGATAGACCGTGAGCAGCAGCGCAATCGCCACGACAATCGCCAGGGTCTGGCGCGCATCGCGCACGCTCTGGGTCACATCGCGGGCGTTTTGCTGGACCAGCAAGACCTGTCCACGCCGCCCGACGGGCGTTGCGGCATTGATGATCGGCGTGCGATCCGGCGCATAATGTTCGCGCACGGCGGTCTGGCCGGAGCGGCGTGCCTCGATCACCTCTGGCCAGTCATTGGCGCGGGTGGGGGCGGGCGGCTCGACATAGGCGGGCACTTCGGGCGCCCCCAGAATGGCGTCCATGCCCCGGTCCAGCAGGCGGGCCGATTGCATATACCACGGCTGGGTGGCCGGATCGGCCAGATGGAACGAGGGCGGGGCCAGCACGAAACTGTCGGCCTCCAGCGTGCCGTCGGCGCGGAACAGGCGCAGGCGCAGCGCGTGGCGGCGGCCAATGGTGGTCAGCACCTGCGCGCGCGTATCTCCCGATGCCTGCGCCAGCGCCTCGGCGGCGATCTCGGCCTCGCCGCTGGCGCGTTTGAAGCGTTCACCCAATACCTCGCGGCGATAGGAATCGATATAAAGCAGGCTGAAGGCGATCAGCGCCAGCACGATCACATTGACCGCCAGAATGCGCGTGGTCAGCGAAACGCCGCGCCAGGGCCCCCCGCGCGCATGGGACGGGCGACGGGGCGTTTCAGGCATGGTCAGCCGCCCTCGCCAAAGGAATAGCCGGCGCCATACAGAGTTTCGATGGCTGAAAAGGTCGGGTCCACCTGACGGAATTTGCGGCGCAGGCGCTTGATATGCGAATCGATGGTGCGATCATCGACATAGGTGTCGTCATTATAGGCGCAGTCCATTAACTGATTGCGGCTCTTGATGACGCCGGGGCGCTGGGCCAGCGTTTCGAGGATCAGAAATTCGGTAACCGTCAGCGAGACGGGGCGGTCATCCCAGCGGACTTCATGACGCGCCGGGTCCATGCTCAGGCGGCCGCGATGCACCATTTCGGGGGCGGGCGTATCGTCGGGCGCGGGCTCTGCGGCATCGGCGCGGGCAACCTCGACCCGGCGCAGAATCGCACGGATTCGCGCTACCAGCAGGCGCTGGCTGAACGGCTTGGTGATGTAATCGTCTGCACCCATGGCAAGGCCGAGCGCCTCGTCCGGCTCTTCATCCTTGCTGGTCAGAAAAATCACCGGCAGCGCCGATTTTTCGCGTAGGCGTTGCAGCAATTCCAACCCATCCATACGCGGCATCTTGATGTCGAAAATCGCCAGATCGGGCGGATTTTCAAGGCAGGCCTTCAACGCGCTGGCGCCATCGGCATAGACGCGGGTGGTAAAGCCTTCGGCCTGCAAGCCTATGGAAACGCTGGTCAAAATATTGCGGTCATCATCGACCAGCGCGATCGTGTGGCGCGGCGTGGCAGAAGATGCGGCTTTCTCGTTGTTGCTCATCGAAATAGCGACCTGCATGGCGCGGCTGAACCAAGGCTGAGCGGTAGCCTGCGGCGCGGGCGGGCGCAAGCGTGGCAGGTTTGCATCAAACGTAAGGAAATATGAGGAAATGCAATCTGCCATTTGACGTAGTGTGGGGGCTGGTCTATGAATTGTTTCGTCAATTCGTATGCAATTGCGGCCGGGGGCAACCAGCTAAAGCATTTGTTGCGAAGAGACATTCTGGAATCGACCGTTTGTTGCTGTGGCCGTCCGGCCCTTCTTGCGGAGTCTTCGGTTTGATCAAGCTGTTTGATGGAAACATGGATCGCGCTGGCCTGTCGGGTCGGTGTGCTCTGTTGCGGCCCGTCCGGCTTTAATTTTCAGTTTCGCGCATACACCACGGAAGATTGGTGAGAGGAGGGGCGCCGGTGGCTATGTCACCGGCGCCTTTTGCTTGGCCGCGTAACAATCGCATGGCATGTTGCCGATTAACCAATTGGAGGGCGAAATGATGAGCTTGCTGGATTCCCTGCTGGGGCAATTGTCGGGTAACGTCGATGTGGCGGGCATTGCGGCCAAGGTGGGTATTGACCCGGCCACGGCGCAAAGCGCGATCAGCGCTCTGGGGCAGGCCCATGCGCAGGAAGGCGACACGGTCGAAACTGCCGCCGCGCAGACGGGCATTGCGCCCGATACGCTCAATCAGGTGGTGGGCGCGCTGGGCGGCGTCGAAGGGCTGGGGCAGGTGTCGCAGATCCTGCAGAACAACCCGCAGATCCTTTCCTCCATCAACAGCTTCCTTGACCGCGATGGCGATGGCAGCGCGCTCAACGATGTGCTGGGCATGGCCAAGGGCCTTTTCGGCAAGTCCTGAGCGATGCTTGACCTTGCGCTGTCCATGGCCGTGCTGGCCGTGATTCTGCTGATGATCGGGTCCGGGGCGCTGTGGCGGCGCGGGGTGCGCAAGCAGGCGATATTGATGATCGTGCTGGCGGTGATTCTGGGCGCGAATGTTGCGATCTGGAGCCTGCCTGCCCCCGCCACGCTTTCGGGAAAGCCATGACGGGAGCTTGACGCCCGATCAACGGATCGGGCGTTTTAGGCAACTAAACCCGATCAGCGGATCGGGCAGTCCGGCGCCCGTCCGATCAACGGATCGGACAATCCGGAGAAAGCCGCATGTCGAGGTAATTGTCGACCGCGCGCATCATTTCATCGAGTTCATTCTCATAGAAATGGTTGGCGCGGGGCACTTCGTCATGGTGGATCGTGATGTGCTTTTGCGTGCGCAGCTTATCCACCAGCTTCTGCACCGAATTGGGCGTGACCACCGTGTCGGCCGCGCCCTGCACGATGATGCCGCTGGCCGGGCAGGGAGCCAGAAAGCTGAAATCATACATGTTTGCGGGCGGCGACACGCTGATAAAGCCACGGATTTCCGGGCGGCGCATCAAGAGCTGCATCGCGATCAGCGCGCCAAAGCTGTAACCGGCAACCCAGGTCGTGCTGGATTCCGGGTGGATCGACTGCACCCAGTCGAGCGCGGCGGCGGCATCCGACAATTCGCCGATGCCATTGTCAAAGCTGCCTTGAGAACGGCCAACCCCGCGGAAATTGAAGCGCAGCGTGGCGAACCCGCGCGCGACAAAGGTTTTATACATAGCCTGCGTCACGCGGTCATTCATCGTGCCGCCGGCCTGCGGGTGCGGGTGGAGGATCATTGCCACGGGCGCGCGCGGGCGCGAGCCGGGCTGAAAGCGGCCTTCGAGGCGGCCTTCGGGGCCGGGAAAGATCACTGCGGGCATGTATCAAATCCCTGATCGAGTGGACAGACCCGGCGGCCTTTGCGCAAAATTCGCGCAAAACCTGCGGTGGGGACTGTGAATGGAGGTGATGCGCTATATAGAAAGCCATCAAGCGAAAGCAATGTTTTCAGACAACGCGCGGTAAAAGAGCTTCGATAATGCCCAAGTCCACGATCTATCTCGACCATGCCGCCACCACGCCGATCCTGCCGCAGGTGCGCGATGCGATTGGCGAGGGTTTGCGCGAATGGGCCAATCCGTCGAGCCAGCATGGTTCGGGCCGCACCGCCCGCGCGCAATTGGAGGCGGCGCGCGAAAGGGTTAAGCAGGCGCTGGGCTGGCCGGGCGAGGTGATCTTTACCAGCGGAGCGAGCGAGGCGCTGGCCATCGGCTATACCCGAGCGCAGGCACTACGCCGCGCGGCCAGCAGCGTTGAACATCCCGCCGTCGCTCGGCTTGCCGAACGCGATGCGGTGATCCCGGTGGACCGCCTTGGCCGGGTCGATCCGGGGGCGCTGCCCTCGGTCGATCTGATTGCGGTTCAGCAGGTGAACAATGAAACCGGCGTGATCCATCCTGCTCTTGGCGAGGCGATCCGGGCGAAGGGCGCGGTGTGGCTGGCCGATTGCGCGCAAGGGGCGGGCAAATTGTCGCTGCCCGATGCCGATATGATCGCGATTGCCGGGCATAAGGTCGGAGCGCCTCCGGGTGTGGGGGCGCTGCTGGTGCGCAGTTTTGGCCTGATCCAGCCCAGCGGCGGGCAGGAGCGCGGCTATCGCGCAGGGACAGAAAACCTGCCCTATATCATGGGCTTGGCGACGGCTCTTGAAGCGGATCGTTCTTGGTTGCTGTCAGCGGCAGTCTTGCGCGGATGGTTTGAGGATGAGATCCGCGACATGGGCGGTGAGGTGATCGGCGAGGGGGCCGAGCGCATCGCTACGATCGGCGCCTATCGTCTGTCCGGCGTGAACGCGACCACGGTGCTGATCCGCGCCGATATGGCGGGCATCGCCATTTCCGCCGGTTCGGCCTGTTCCAGCGGCAGCCTCAAGCCCAGCCCGGTGATTCTGGCCATGGGGCGCAGCGAGGAGGAGGCGCGCGAGGTGTTCCGCGTTTCCATCGGTCGCGACACCACGCGCGATGATCTGGCCGCGCTGCTCAAGGTTTTGCGCGGGCTGCGGCGTTGATCTACCTCGATTATCAGGCCACGACGCCGCTGGCGCCCGAAGCGCGCGAGGCGATGCTCTATTGGCTGAGCGATGCCGGTTTCGCCAATCCGCACAGCCCGCATCGCCCCGGCCGCGCAGCGGCGGCGGCGGTTGCCGTGGCGCGGGATCAGGTGGCGGGCATTCTGCCGCCGGGCGGGCGCGTGACCTTTACCGGCGGGGCGACCGAGGCGATCAATCTCGCCATTCAGGGCCTGCGCCCTCGCCGCATCGCGGTTTCGGCCATCGAACATGCCGCCGTGCTGGACACGGCGCGGGCCTGCGGGGCGGTGGTCGATGTGTTGCCGGTGTCGGCCGAGGGGTTGGTGGCGGCCGATGCAGAGATCGCGCCCGGCACCGATCTGGTGGCCGTGATGCAGGTGAACAATGAGATCGGCACGGTTCAGCCTGTCGCCGCTTTGGCGGCGCGCGCGCATGCGGCGGGGGCGCTGTTTCTGTGCGATGCGGTGCAGGGGGCGGGCAAGATGGCCGCGCCCGAGGGGGCTGATATGGTCGCCGTTTCCGCGCATAAAATCTATGGGCCAAAGGGGGTCGGAGCGCTCTGGACCCGCGATGGTGTGTCCTTGACCCCGCTGATCCATGGCGGAGGGCAGGAGGGCGGTTTGCGCTCCGGTACGCTCAGCCCTGCGCTATGTGCCGGATTTGGCGCGGCGGCGACCCTGTGTAAAGACCTGTGGGTAAAGGATGGGGAACATGTGGAGGCGCTGTGGCAAATCGCCCGTGCGATCCTGCCTCATTGGATTCTCAATGGCAGCGAGGTGCAGCGCTGGCATGGCAATCTCAACATTCGGCGCGACGGGCTCGACGTTGCGCGCCTGATGAGCGATTGCCGCGACATCGCCTTTTCCGCAGGGTCAGCCTGCGCCAGCGGGTCGGGGCGGCCCAGCCATGTGCTGACCGCCTTGGGACTTTCGGCAAAACAGGCAAAAAATTCTATCCGCCTCGGTTTCGGGCGCTATACGCAAAGCGGAGAGTTTGCCGAGGCCTTAAAGCGAATCGATGCCGCAGCCGATGCCCAATAGGCCGGTCGCATAATCGGATAGGGGTCTGTTTATAGTGATAAAGGTGCAATTCATCACCGCCGGGGGGCAACGTGTCGAGGCGCAGGCCAGCGCAGGTCAACGCCTGCTCGAAGTGGCGCAGGCCGCGGGCATGCCTCTGGAAGGGACGTGCGAGGGGCAGATGGCCTGCTCGACCTGCCATGTGCTGATCTCTCCCGACTGGTTCTCGCGCCTCAAACCGGCCAGTGCCGATGAAGAGGACATGCTCGATCTGGCCGCAGGCGTGGCCGCGACCAGTCGTTTGTCCTGCCAGATCACCATCGCACCCGATCTTGACGGGCTGACGGTAAAAATTCCCGGTGAAAGCCGGGATATGCAGCGCGGGTAATACTTGGGATATGCGCGCCGGCCTGTTAGGGAAGGTGCGATATGCCCAGCGACATCACCGAACCCGATCCGTTTGACGCCATCATCGATGCGCCTTTCGACGCCGCTTTGTCCGAGCGTTATCTGGTCTATGCGCTCTCAACCATCACGGCGCGCTCGCTGCCCGATCTGCGCGATGGGTTGAAGCCGGTCCATCGCCGGTTGCTCTGGGCCATGCGCCAGTTGAAGCTGGACCCGGCGCAGGCGTTCAAGAAATCGGCCCGCGTGGTGGGCGATGTCATCGGTAAATATCACCCCCATGGCGACGCCAGCGTCTATGACGCGATGGTGCGTCTGGCCCAGGATTTCGCGCTGCGCTATCCGTTGGTCGAGGGGCAGGGCAATTTCGGCAATATCGACGGCGATAATGCGGCGGCCTATCGCTATACCGAGGCGCGGCTGACCAAGACGGCGATGCAGTTGATGGCGGGCCTCGATGAAGGCACGGTCAATTTCATCCCGACCTATAATGGCGAAGATGAAGAGCCGGAGATCTTCCCCGGCCTGTTCCCCAACCTGCTGGCCAATGGCGCGACGGGCATTGCCGTGGGCATGGCCACCAGCATTCCCAGCCATAACGTGGCCGAAATCCTCGACGCCACGCTGATGCTGATCGAGAATCCGCAGGCCGAACATGCCGATCTGATGAAGGTGTTTCACGGCCCCGATTTCCCCACAGGGGGCATCGTGGTCGACAGCCCGGCGGCGATTTCCCATGCCTATGCCAATGGCAAGGGCTCGATCCGGGTACGGGCGCGGTTTTCCACCGGGCGCGACGAGGCGGGCAATTGGGAACCCACCGGCATTGAAAAGCTGGGCAGCGGCCAGTGGCAGTTGGTCGTCTCGGAAATTCCGTACATGGTGCAGAAGGGCAAGCTGATTGAACAGCTTGCCGGCCTGATTGCCGACAAGAAATTGCCGATCCTTGAGGACGTGCGCGACGAATCGGACACCCAGATCCGCATCGTGCTGGTGCCCAAGACGCGCAATGTCGATCCCGATCTGCTGAAGGAAAGCCTGTATAAGCTCTCCGAACTGGAAAGCCGCTTCAGCCTCAACCTCAACGTTCTTGATGCGCAGCGTACGCCGGGCGTGCTGGGCATCAAGCCGCTGCTGCTGCAATGGATCGTGGCGCAGATCGACATTCTGCAGCGCCGCGCCCGCCACCGGCTGGACAAGATCGCCAACCGGCTCGAACTGGTCGAAGGCTACATCATTGCCTATCTCAACCTTGACCGGGTGATCGAGATCATCCGCACGCAGGATGAGCCAAAGCCGGTGATGATGGCCGAATTCAACCTGACCGACCGGCAGGCCGAAGCCATCCTCAACATGCGCCTGCGCTCCTTGCGCAAGCTGGAGGAAATGGAGCTGCGCGGCGAGCGGGACGATTTGCTCAAAGAGCAGGACGAGCTGCAAAAGCTGCTGGAAAATCCGGCCCGCCAGCGGACGCGGTTGAAGCGCGACCTTGTGAATTTGCGCAAGGATTATGCCGAGACGACCGTGTTGGGCCGCCGCCGCACCACCATTGAGGAAGCCGCGCCTACCCGCGAATTCAGCATGGATGCGATGATCGAAAAGGCACCGCTGACGGTGATCCTTTCCGCGCGCGGCTGGATCCGCGCGGCCAGCGGGCATGAGCCGCTGGACAAGGAATATAAGTTCAAGGAAGGCGATGGCCCGGCCTTTGTCCTTCATGCGCAGACCACCGACAAGCTGCTGATCGCCTGCGACAACGGGCGCTTCTACACGCTGGGCTGCGATAAATTGCCCGGCGCGCGCGGCTTTGGCGAGCCGCTGCGCTCGATGATCGATATTGATGCCGAGGCCCATATTGTCGCCACCATCGTCTATCATCCCAAGGCGCAATTGCTGCTGGCCGCCAACACCGGGCGCGGCTTTGCCGCCGAGGCGGACGAACTGCTGGCAGAAACCCGCAAGGGGCGCGCGGTGATGACGGTCAAGGAAGGCGTCAAGCTGATGGTGGTGCGCGAGATCCCGCCAGAGCATGATTACGTGGCGGTGATGGGCGAAAACCGCCGCATCGTCATCTTCGGTCTGGTCGAGGTGCCGGTGCTGGCCAAGGGGCAGGGGGTGACGCTGCAACGTTACCGCGACGGCGGCCTGTCCGACATCATCACGCTGAAGTTCGAGGACGGGCTAAGCTGGACGATGGGCGGCGAAACGGGCCGGACGCGGGTGGAAAAAGACCTGCGGCAATGGCGCGTGGCGCGCGGTGCGGCGGGCAGTTTCGCTCCGCAGGGTTTCCCCCGCGACAATAAGTTTCAAAGCTGATCCCCCAGTTTTAATCGGCCCCTTTGGGGGTAAGGATCATCACCTTGCCCTCAACCCTCCAGCCTTCGAGGGATGAGAGGAAATTCATCCCCAGCACATTGGTCGTGCCGATGGCGGGGGCTATGATGGTGGTCATATCGGCGGCGTGGATTGATCCGACCTCAAGACTGTCGATCTGCGCCATTTTGGCGGGCGTATCGCCATTGGCGGTATGCAGGTTGACCCGGCCCGAACCCGCGCCCGGCTCCACCATCGCCTCGCGCGCGACTTCGGAGGAAAGGGTGGTGTATGTCGCGCCCGTGTCAATAAGGAAGCGCTGGGGCGTGCCATTGACGGCGGCGTCAACCCAGTAATGCCCATCCTCGGCCAAAGGCACGCGGGTTTCTCCGCCGCGCACCACCTGTGATGAGGCCTGCGCCGCCATCGCCACCCCGGCCACCAGCGGCACGCCGATGAACGCCCCGCCCAGCTGCACCAGCGTGATGCCCAAGGCGACCGTCAGCCCCGCGCTGCCCACCATGCGGATCATCGCGCCCAGCGCGCCGCTGGCCTCGGCCCGGATGATCCCGCCCACCAGCAACAGCGCCATAAAGCCAAAGGCCGAGGCCAGCACCAGATGGTTGGGCAAATCCAGCAGAAGGTCGAACAGGGGCATCGCGCAGGCTCTCGAAACAATCGGATGATGCGCCACTATTTGCGCGCGGCCCGCGCGCGGCAATTGTGTTAACCAACCTCATCCGTGCCAGCTTGGGACGGATCGGCTTTTGCCGGGTGATGCGGCTCCAGCACCATCACGCGCCCTTCCACCCGCCAGCCTTTGAGCTTGGTCAGGAAGTTCATGCCCAGCACATTGGTCTCGCCAAGGCCGGGGGCGACCACGGCCTCTATATTGCGGGCCACGGCATTGCCGACCTTCAGTTCATGGATGACCACGATGCGCCCGGTGGCATTGCCATTGGCGGTGCGCAGTTCGATTTTCGGCCCGTCGCGCGCGATGCGCAGCCCAGCCTCCTGTGCCGTTTCGGGCGAGATCGTGGTCAGCGTGGCGCCGGTATCGACCAGAAACCGGCGCGGCGCTCCGTCGATCGAGGCGCGGACCCAGAAATGCCCGTCATCGGCCAGGGGGACGCGCGTCACCTTGCCCTCGACCACCTGCGGCTCTTCTGCCTTGGGCAGATGGCGCATGATCGCCTCGGGCAGGGCGGCTGTGATGCCAAAGCGGCGCAGATCGACCACCCCCAGCAGCGCGACGATCAAGGCCACAATCAGCCCCAGATTGCCGAAAAATCGCAGCAATCCGCCCAGCATCGGCAGCCGATAGCGCAGCAGATTGCCCATAATCAGTAAGCCCGCAAAGACCAGCGCCCAGCCCAGCACCGGCTGGGTCATCACCAGTTCGACCGCCTGCGCCCAAATCGCCGAACCGGCCTCGATCAACCGATCGAGCGCCGCGCCTGCCTTATCGGAATGGGCGCCTGTATGGGCGGCGGTCATAGTCTCTCCTCAAGGGGCCTCGTTCAACAAGGCCTCGTTCAACAGGGCATCGACGCGGGCGGCATCGGGAAAGCCTTCGGCCACCCACCGCCCTTCGACGCAGCGGAGAATATGGGCGATGCGAGGCCCGGCAGCAACGCCGCGCGCGACAATATCGCCGCCTTTTAGGGGGAAAAACGGGATGGTCCAGCCGCACAAAGGCGCAATTGATCCCCCGGTCAGCAGCAGCCGGTCCATCGCCCCTTCCATGCCCAGCGCATAGGCCAAGGCATAGGCATCGCCTGCCTCATCCTTGCGCGCGGCGGCTTGCGAGAGGCGCTTTTTCTGCGCCCCCGACAGGCGAAAGCGCGAGGCGACCTGTTCGGCCAGCCCGCTCTGCGGAGGCAGCAGCGCCGCCAGCCGCCGCAGCGCATCGGGGGCTACGCCCTGCGCCCGCTCCTGCGCGATCAGATCGGCCAGCGCTTCTACGCAAGCCTCGGGCAGAACCACCGCCAGCACGCCCAACTGCGCCATCCGCGCCACCGTGGGCGCCGGATCGGGCAGGCCCAGCAGGTTCATCATCTCCATCCCGATCCGCTCGCGCGACAGGCCTTTGAGCATGGCGGCCAGCGCCGAGCAGGCCCGTTCGGCCTCCGGGTCAGCCTCCTGACCAAAGCGGGCCTGAAAGCGGAAATAGCGCAGGATGCGCAGATGGTCCTCACGGATGCGCTGCGCCGCATCGCCGATGAAACGCACCCGCCGTGCGGCCAGATCCTCCAGCCCGCCAAAATAATCGAACACCTCGCCCGTGGCCGGATCGGCATAGAGTGCGTTGATGGTGAAATCGCGCCGCGCCGCATCGTCGCGCCAGTCCTGCGCAAAGGCCACGGTCGCGCGCCGCCCGTCGGTCGACACATCATGGCGCAGCGTGGTGATCTCCACCGGCCCGCCCTGCGTCAGCGCGGTCACCGTGCCATGCTCGATGCCGGTGGGCACGGTGCGGATGCCCGCCGCCTTGCACCGCGCGATCACCTCGTCGGGCAACAGGGGTGTTGCCGCATCCATATCCTTTACGGCGAAGCCCAGCAGCGTATCGCGCACTGCCCCGCCGACCCAGCGCAAAGGGCCAACCGCGGCCACCAGTTCGGCCAGATCCGGGCGTACCAACCAGCCTTCACGTTTCAGATATTCAGTCATACCAACTCAGCCGCTTGGAAAGATTGGCCAGAATGGCCCCGGTGATGCCCCAGATGCGATGCCCCTCCCATGGAATTTCGACCAGATGGCGGGTCTTGCCCTCCCAATCGATGGCGCGGCGCTGATGGTTGGCCGGGTCCATGACAAAGCCGAAGGGGGCCTCGAACCACTGCGCCACTTCATCGGGATTGGGCACCAGCGGCAGATCGGGCGGGATCAGCGCCAGCACCGGCGTCACCGCATAGCCCGATCCGGTCAGGAACACATCGAGCGGGCCGATCACATCGACGTGGCGCGGATCGATGCCTAATTCTTCCTGTGCCTCGCGCACGGCGGCGTCTATATCGGTTTCGCCGGGGTCCAGCCGCCCGCCGGGCAGGGCGACCTGTCCGGCATGGGCGCGCATGGTGCCGGGGCGGTGGATCATCAGCACGCCGGGCGCGGAACGCTCCGTCACAGCGATCAGCACGGCGGCGGGTTTGAATTCTTCGATGCCCGCCGTGCGCGGATCGGGAAACAGCGTGGGTGCAGGCTCTGCCATGCCCGCGTGATACAGCCGCTCCAGCTTGTGCCGCAGATTGCTCATTGAGGCGCTAGGGGGAAACTTATCCCCAGACTATCCACAGACAGTCCACCGTCTGTACCCTCATCCATACCGGGTTTTTCCAGCGCCATATCCACCAATTGTCCCCAGGTGGAGCGGTTGATCCGCGCCAGACAGCCATGGCGCACGGCCAGATAGATCGCGGGCGTTTCCGCGTCCCCGCGTGCGATCAGGGGGTGTTCCGGCCCGGCGATCACCGTGTCATCGGTGTTCAGCCGGAACGCCAGCGCCCCGTCAATCCGCGCCACATCCACCGCGACAAAGGCGGCATCGACCACCGCAATCCTCTGCCGATCCTGCGGCGTGACCAGCCAGTGTTGCCCCGCATCATCGCGCATCAGCAATGTGGAGAAGGCGCGCACCATGGACGGGCGGGTGATCGGCCCGCCCTGATGCCACCATGATCCATCGGCGCGGATCTCCATCTGGCTGTCGAGTTCCTCGGCCGGATGCCATTGATCGACCGGGGGCAGGCGGCGCTCGGCCACCATGCGGGCGATATCTTCCAGCGAGAGTGCTGCCAGATCAGGGGGAGGCGTATAGGGCATGGCGGCAATATGGGGCAGGCGGGCGCTATGCGCCAGTGGTCACGCCCAAGGGCCCAACATGCCCTGTTGCGGCAGGACGGCGGCATTGTCACAGCGCACCAGCAAGCGGTGCTGCTCAAACGGTCCGGGCAGATCCCATTCCCCCGTGGGCGCATTGGTAAAGCCCCAGAAGCGGCCGTAATATTCCGGATCGCCGATCATCACCATGGGCAAGGGCGCCTTGGGGTTCATCGCTGAAATGGCGGCCGTGACCAGCGCTTTGCCAAACCCGCGCCCCTGCGCCTCGGGCAGGACGGCGACGGGGCCGACCATGACCATCGGATGGCGGCGGCCATCGGGATCGGTCAGCGCCACCGGCCAGCACTGGATCGAGCCGACCACATGCTGTTCCTCGTCCACTGCGGCAAAGGAGAGGGCGGGCAGCCATTCGGCATCACCGCGCACCTTATAGGCGGTGCGCCCGCGTCGCTCCGGCTCAAACGCGCGGTCGAGCAATTCCTCGACCAGCGAGGGATCGACATTATCAAGCGGGATGAGCGAGGGTTCGATTGCCATAATGCCGCGCGCGTTAGGGCAGGGGGGCGCATGATGCAAGGAAATGCTTGCGGGCGCGGCGTGGGGGCGGCAATCGGGGCGCTATGATTTTTGGCGTGGATGAAGCGGGGCGCGGCCCTTTGGCGGGGCCTGTGGTGGCGGGCGCGGTGTGGCTTTGCGACAGTGCGATCGATGGGCTGGCCGACAGCAAGAAATTGTCGGCCAAGCGGCGCGCGGCGCTGGAGGCGCGGATCATGGCCGAGGCGCATTGGGCCATCGGCGTGGTTGAGGCCGAGGAGATCGACCGGATCAACATCTTTGCCGCCACGATGCTGGCCATGACGCGGGCGGTCGGCGCCTTGGCGGTCAAGGTGGGCGATCCGGCGATGGTGCTGATCGACGGCAACAAGACGCCGGAGGGGCGCGTGGGCGACTGGCGCTGGGCGGCCCGCGCCATTGTGGGGGGCGATGCCACTGAGGCGGCGATCAGCGCGGCCAGCATCATCGCCAAGGAGCACCGCGACCGGGTGATGCGCGAACTGGCGCTGGCGCACCCGCATTACGGGTGGGAGCGCAATGCCGGATATGGCACGGCGCAGCATCTGGCGGGCCTGCGTGAACACGGCCCTTGCGAGCATCACCGACGGACGTTTGCGCCGGTCGCGCAATTGTCATTTTTATAAAAAATCGTCCCCTGAGTCCCGATTGCCACGCCACTAGATGTTGAGTCTGCCGAGTCGCGTGTGACTCTATCCCTTGTGTCAGACTCTTTCTGTTCTCATGTCCTTGACTCGGTGTTACCCTTGCGACTCGTGCTGACTCCACGAGTCGGGCCTTGACGTGAGTCTGCGAATGACTCATTGAGGGGGCCGTTCAACGCACTTATTCACAGGAATCCTCATGGGCACTGTCCTTCTCAAGGAGCGCACCCGCTCCACTCCGGCGCCGCGCAAACTGGCCAGCCGCATCAGGAAGGATCTTGTCCTCAAGCCGGTCGAAACGCCGCGCAGCGAACTGCCGCTGGGCCGCATTCTGGATGGCGACTGCATCGAGGCTATGCGCTCGATCCCCACGGCCAGCGTCGATATGGTGTTTGCCGATCCGCCGTATAACCTCCAACTCGGCGGCGATCTGGCCCGCCCAGATGGCAGCCATGTCGATGCCGTTACCAATGACTGGGACAAGTTCGACAGCTTTGGCACCTATGACCGTTTCACCCGCGCCTGGCTGGCTGAGGCGCGCCGCGTTTTGAAGCCCAATGGCTCGCTCTGGGTGATCGGTTCGTATCACAACATCTTCCGCGTCGGCGCGATCCTTCAGGATATGGGCTTCTGGATCCTGAACGACATCGTGTGGCGCAAGTCGAACCCGATGCCCAATTTCAAGGGCACGCGCTTTACCAATGCCCATGAAACGCTGATCTGGTGCAGCATGGGAGAGGAGGCAAAGTACACGTTCAACTATCGCGCGATGAAGACGCTCAATGACGAACTTCAGATGCGTTCGGACTGGGTGCTGCCGATCTGTAACGGGGGCGAGCGCCTCAAGAAGGGCGGGGCCAAGGTCCACCCGACGCAGAAGCCCGAAAGCCTGCTCTATCGCGTGATGCTGGCCACGACCAACAAGGGCGATGTGGTGCTCGATCCCTTCTTTGGCACGGGCACGACCGGGGCCGTGGCCAAGCGTCTTGGCCGCGAATGGATCGGTTGCGAGCGCGAGAGCAATTACCGCGAGGCCGCGATGGAGCGGATCGAGATGGCGCTGCCTCTCGATGAATCCGCCATCAGCACGATGAAGAGCAAGCGCGCCGCGCCCAAGGTTCCCTTCGGCACGCTGATCGAGACCGGCTGGATCAAGCCCGGCACCGTGCTGACCGGCAAGAAGGGGCGCAATCGTCCGGCTTTCACCGCCACCGTGCGCGCCGATGGCTCGCTGGTTTCGGGCAAGACCGAAGGGTCGATCCACTCCTGCGGGGCCCAATTGCAGGGCGCGCCCAGCTGCAACGGCTGGACTTTCTGGAACATCGAGCATGAGGGGCAGGTCAAGCCTCTCGACGCGATCCGTCAGCTTTATCTGCTGGCAAACGAGGACTGATCGGGTCTAAGCGCGGGTATGACTGTTTACCTGCGCCCAATCGCCCTTGCTGACAGCCCCCAGTCCGAGGAAGGCGAAGCCCTTCGTCTGGCCGGGGGGCTGACCTATGCCAGCCGTTTCGCGCTGATCCGGCGCGAGGGCGGTAAGGTGGTCGAACGCACCCGTTTTGGCATGGCCGAGGCGGGGCGCGTGATCCGGGGCGAGGCGGAGGAGCAGTGGGAAGCGCTGCGAGCGCCCCGCGCGCCGTTGCAGATGGGCGCGCGGACGGTGCGGCTGGATCAGCCGCAGGTGATGGGCATCCTCAACGTCACGCCTGACAGTTTTTCCGATGGCGGGCGCAATATTTCCGGGCCGGATGTGCCGATGGTCCATGCCAGCGCGATGCTGGAGGCGGGCGCGGCGATGATCGACATTGGCGGCGAAAGCACGCGCCCCGGCGCCCCTCCGGTGTGGGAAGGCGACGAGATCGAGCGCGTGGTGCCGGTGATCGAAAAGCTGGCCCGCAGCGGTGCGGCGATCAGCGTGGATACGCGCCGGGTGGGTGTGTTTGAGGCGGCTCTGGCGGCGGGGGCGCATCTGTGGAACGATGTTTCGGGTCTGCGCCACGATCCGCGCAGCCTTGAATTTGCCGCCCATTCCGGCGCGCCCGTCTGCATCATGCATGCGCCCGGCAAGGGTGAAGATCTCCACGAGGACGGCCATTACGGCGATGTCGTGCTGGACGTGTTCGACTGGTTGCGCGCGCGGCGTGATGCGGCGGAGGCGGCGGGCTTGGCGCGGGATCGCATCCTGCTCGACCCCGGCATCGGCTTTGGCAAGACATTGCAGGAAAACCTCGCGCTGATGAATGCGTTGCCGCTGTTCCATGCGCTGGGCTGTCCGCTGTTGGTGGGGGCCAGCCGCAAGCGGATGATCGGGGCGCTGTCCAACGAGGCGCCTGCGGACAAGCGTCTGGGCGGGTCGTTGATGCTGGCGGGGCGGATGATGGATGCCGGGGCGCAGGTTATCCGCGTGCATGATGTGGCGCAAACGGTGCAGGCGCTGCATGTGTGGCGCGGTTTGCGCGATGCGGCTTTGACCGATTTTGGGCAGTTGGTGGATTGAAGGATTGGAAGGGTTTGCCCGCCGGAGGCAAAAACCCAAAACCCCTAAGCCGCGTCCCCAATCCCAAGCTCGCTCAACTTTCGATACAGTGTCGAACGCCCGATCCCCAGCCGCCGCGCCACTTCGGTCATGCGGCCGCGATAGTGCCCGATGGCCAGCCGGATCACGTCCGCCTCAATGTCTTCCAAAGGCCGCAGATTGCCATCGGCGGTAAACAGCATCACGCCCGCGCTTTCGTGGGCTACGCCATTGCTGATGGCCAGCGGTTCGGCGGTTATCATGCTGGAGAGCTGGGGGAAATCGTCAGCGGTCAGCGCGTCGCCATCGCAAAAGACGGCGGCGCGGAACAGGACGGCCTGAAGCTGGCGCACGTTGCCGGGCCAGTCATAGGCCGAGAGCAGCGCCAGCGCGCCATCGGTGATGCCCAGTTCGCGCAGGCCCGGCTGTTCCCCGATGCGGGCAAGGAAATGTCGCGCCAGCGCCGGAATATCGCCCAGCCGCGCGCGCAGCGGCGGCAGCGACACCGTGGTCGCGCAGATCGCGGCATGGAGTTCGGGCAGGAAGTCGCCGTGGACGATCAGATCCTTGAGTGGATAATTCGACGCCGCGATCAGCCGCACATCGACCCGAAACGCATGGCGCGCGCCAATCGGGCGGCATGATCCGGTGGTCAGATATTCGGCCAGCCGTTCCTGCACGCCCATGGGCAGGCGGTCGATTTCGTCGATGACCAGCGTGGCGCCGTCGCAATATTGGATCGCGCCTATCTGGCGGTCAAACGCGCCGGGGAAGGCGCCCTTTTCATGGCCGAACAGGGCCGATTCGATCGAATTGCCCGGCGTTGACCCGGCATTGACCATGCGCAGCGGCATCTTGGCGCGTTGCGATGCGGCGTGGATGGCGCGCACCAGCATTTCCTTGCCGGTGCCGCTTTCCCCCTCGATCAGCAGGTGGCCCTGACCGCGCGCGGATTTTGCAGCGATGGCAAGGGCGGTACGGAAAGCCGGAGCCGCGCCGATCATGGATTCGAAATCGGCCGGACCGTTCATCTTTTCGGTCAACGGCTGTAATTCATCGCGCGGTGTTTCGCGCGTGGTAGCGTTGCGCAGCGCGCTCATCAAGCGGTCGGGCGCGATGGGCTTGATGAGGTAATCGGTTGCACCCGCGCGCATGGCTTCGACCGCCAACAGCGGCGAGGCCGAGGTGGTCAGCATCAGGATCGGCAGGGCGGGACGGCGGCTGCGCAGATCGGCGATCAGCGAGCAGGCTTCATCGCCCGGCACCCATTGGTCAAGGATAACCGCGCCCAATTGCATGCCTTGCCGCGTTCCCAGCATGGCCACCGCCGTTTCGGCATCGCCCACCACCAGCGTTCGCCAGCCCTCGCGCGCGGCCAGTGCCGTGATCAGGCGGCTCTGCGCCGGCTCATCGTCGATCAGCATCAGCAGGCGCTGTTCGGTTTCTGCCATATTTGCGCGGTCTGTCGTCATAAAGGCAGGATTTAGCCAAATTGGGTAAAGACCTGCTTAAACGCGTCTTGTCAGCGGTCCTGATTTTTTCCGGGGCGGCGTCCACCATGTTGGGCATCACGACGGAAAATGAATTTTGACCCATGGTGCAATTTATCTTTTGCCGCGGATCATGTTTGGCCTTGTGCTGAGGATTGAGGGTGATAAGAATTGCACAAGAATAATGGGACAGGGGTAAAATCAATGGCAAACACTCAGGATATTACCACCGCACGGCAAACCTATGAGGGTTTCATTCGCCTGATCAAGGTCAGCACCCCGGTCATCGCCATCGTGGCCGCTTTCGTCGTCTATCTCATCTCCCGCTGAAAGGTCTGGAATGACGGATAAATTGCGTATCGCCGCTCTTACAGAAAGAGCGGCGGGGGAAACGCGCGTCTGCGTGACGCCGGAAACGGTGAAGAAATTCACAAACCTTGGTGCGATTGTGGCGGTGGAAAGCGGGGCGGGGCATGCCGCCTCGATTGCTGACGCTGATTATGCGGCCGCCGGTGCGGTCCTGGGCGATGCGGCTTCGGTGGTCGCGGGCGCGGACATTGTGCTGGGGGTTCAGGGGCCTGATGTGGGCCTGCTCTCGGGTGCAAAGCCGGGCGTGTGGGTCGCGGCGGGGCTTGATCCCTTTGGCCAGCGCGGGCGCATTGACGCCTATGCGGCCGCCGGGGTTGAGGCGCTGGCGATGGAATTCATGCCGCGCATCACGCGCGCGCAGTCGATGGATATTCTTTCGTCTCAATCCAATCTGGCCGGATATAAGGCCGTGATCGATGCGGCGGGCGTTTACGGCCGGGCATTTCCGATGATGATGACGGCGGCCGGTACGATTTCTGCGGCCAAGGCGTTCATTATGGGCGTGGGCGTGGCGGGGCTTCAGGCCATCGCCACCGCGCGCCGTCTGGGCGCGCAGGTTTCGGCCACCGACGTGCGCAGCGCGACCAAGGAGCAGATCCAGAGCCTTGGCGCCAAGCCGATCTTCGTGGAAAACGTTGCGGGCATCGAGGGCGAGGGCGCGGGCGGCTATGCCACCGAAATGAGCCCCGAATATCAGGCGGCGCAGGCCGAACTGGTTTCCAGCCATATCGCCAAGCAGGACATCGTCATCACCACGGCGCTGATCCCCGGTCGGGCCGCGCCGCGTCTGATTTCGGACGCGCAGATCGCCACGATGAAGCCGGGCAGCGTCATTTTCGACCTTGCCGTGGCGCAGGGCGGCAATGTCGAAGGCTCCGTTCCCGATCAGATCGTGGATCGTCACGGCGTCAAGATCATCGGCTATTCCAATACGCCCGCGCATTTGCCCGCCGATGCTTCGGCTTTGTTTGCGCGCAATCTCTACAACTTCCTCTCGGCCTTTTGGGACAAGGAGCAGGGCAAGCCTGTTCTGGACGAGGAAATCGGCAATGCGATCCGGCTGACGCAAGGCGGTCAGGTCGTCAATCCGCGACTGCTCTGAGGGGAGGGCGTTATGGACTTTATCTCGATCCTTTCGATCTTCGTGCTGGCGTGTTTCGTCGGCTATTATGTGGTGTGGTCGGTCACGCCCGCGCTGCACACGCCCTTGATGGCGGTGACCAATGCGATCTCATCGGTGATCGTGGTGGGCGCGTTGATCGCGGCGGCGGCCAGTGGTCTTGGCGCTGCGGGTGGCGTGTCGAAATGGCTGGGGCTGGGCGCGGTGGTGCTGGCCTCGGTCAATATCTTTGGCGGCTTTGCGGTCACGGCGCGCATGCTGGCCATGTATAAGAAGAAGGAGAAGAAGTGATGGAACATGTCACAACTCCTTCATGGGCGATGTTCGCCTATCTCGTTTCGGGCGTGCTGTTTATTCTGGCGCTGCGCGGGTTGTCGTCTCCGGCCACCAGCCGCGCGGGCAACCGCTATGGCATGATCGGCATGGTGATTGCCGTGGCCACGACGTTGGTGACGCATGAGATTGCCGGATTGCCGGAAATCATCGGCGCGCTGGCGATTGGCGGCGGCATCGGCTTTGTCATTGCGCGGCGCATTGCCATGACGGCGATGCCGCAATTGGTCGCAGCGTTTCACTCGCTGGTCGGTATGGCGGCTGTGCTGGTGGGCTGGGCGGCTTATCTCAATCCTGAGGCTTTCGGGATTGCTGAGGGTGGCCAGATCCATGCTCAATCCTGCATCGAAATGGGCCTTGGCATTGCCATCGGCGCCATCACGTTCAGCGGCTCGATCATTGCCTTCCTTAAACTGGCGGGCAAGATGTCGGGGGCGCCAATCATGCTTCCCGGCCGCCATGTCATCAACCTTGGCACGATTATCGCGATCCTTAGCCTCGTGGGTTATTTCACGGTGGATCAGAGCCTGTGGGTGATTGGTCTCATCTCGTTGCTGGCCTTCATCATCGGCTTCCTGCTGATCATCCCGATCGGCGGGGCGGATATGCCGGTGGTGGTCTCGATGCTCAACTCGTATTCGGGCTGGGCGGCCGCCGCGATGGGCTTTACGCTGCATAATACCGCTATGATCATCACCGGGGCGCTGGTTGGCTCTTCGGGCGCGATCCTTAGCTATATCATGTGCAAGGCGATGAACCGGGGCTTCCTTTCCGTCATCGCGGGCGGTTTCGGCGCTGCGCCTGAGGCTGGCGCGGGCGGCGCGCCCAAGGAGCAGCGTCCGTGGAAGCGCGGCTCTGCCGAAGACGCGGCCTTCCTGATGAAGGAAGCCGAGAGTGTCATCATCATCCCCGGCTATGGCATGGCGGTGTCTCAGGCCCAGCATGCGCTGCGCGAAATGGGCGATGTGCTGAAGAAGGAAGGCGTTTCGGTCAAATATGCCATTCACCCGGTTGCGGGGCGAATGCCGGGCCATATGAACGTCTTGCTGGCCGAAGCTAACGTGCCTTACGATGAAGTCTTCGAGCTGGAGGACATCAATTCCGAGTTCGGCCAGTGCGATGTCGCCTTCATCATTGGCGCCAATGACGTGGTCAATCCCGCCGCCAAGACCGACAAGTCCAGCCCGATCTACGGCATGCCCGTGTTTGACGTGGAAAAGGCCAAGACCGTCATGTTCGTCAAACGCTCGATGGGTGGCGTAGGCTATTCAGGTGTTGATAATGATGTCTTCTACATGGACCAGACCATGATGCTGCTGGCCGACGCCAAGAAGATGGTGGAAGACATCGTCAAGGCGCTGGCCCATTGATAAAGGTCTGATAATGCGCCGTTTTCTGACAGTTCTTGCCCTTACCCTCGCCCTCTCGGGCTGTGTTCAGGGGATTGCCCGGGGCCGGGTGAAATCTGCCCTTGTGGGGGCGGGGCTGTCCGAACCGGTTTCGGCCTGCATGGCCGAGCATATGGTGGACAAGCTGACCATTTCGCAATTGCGCCAGTTGGAGGCGCTGCAGGGGCCTAAGCGGTCGCTGTTCGATTATGTGATGGCGGTGCGTCGGATTCAGGACCCTGAGGTTATTCGGGTGACGGCTGCGGCGGCCGGGTTGTGCATGTCGGGTTGGGAAAGATAAGATTTGAAGGTTTGCCTCCGGCGGGCAAAGGGTCTCGACCCTTTGCAATCCCATGAATGGGGTGGTGCTTAATCTGCGCGCGCAGATTGAATTTTAAGGCCTGCGGCGCTTTAGGGTTATGCCTATCCGCGCCGCAGGCTTTATATTTCACCATCGCGTGCGACACCGGGCGCCGAACCTGTGGCGCAACAAAGACAGTAACGGGAGCGCGAGGGACAAGTCCCTCGCATCTTTCCTTTTCCTTTGATCTTCGCTACCCCAAACCCATGCCCCTATCCCCCCTGGCCTGCGACCCATCGCAAACCCTTGGCCGTGAATTCGCGCTCGAAGGTTCGATCGCCCGCGGCCCGCGCAGCCCGTATCAGCGCGACCGCGACCGGATCATCCACTCGATTGCGTTCCGGCGCTTGCGGCATAAAACGCAGGTTTTCGTCGCCCCCGATGGTGACCACTACCGGGTCCGCCTGACGCACAGCTTAGAGGTGGCCCAGATCGGCCGCGTGATCGCCCGCGTTCTGGGGCTGGACGAGGATCTGACCGAAGCGTTGTGCCTTGCGCATGACATCGGCCATCCGCCCTTTGGCCACAGCGGTGAGGATGCGCTGGACGAGGCCCTGAAGGAGCAGGGCGGCTGGGACCACAATGCCAATACGCTTCGCACGCTGATGCGTCTGGAAAGCCCCTATTGCGAGCATGAGGGGCTGAACCTGACGTGGGAGACGCTGGAGGGGCTGGCCAAGCATAACGGGCCCGTTATGCATCCAAACTGGGCGCTGGCCGAATTGGACGCGGCCTATCCGCTGCATCTGGGCGAATGGTCGTGTCTTGAGGCGCAGGTGGCCGCGATTGCCGACGATATTGCCTATGACAATCACGATATTGACGATGGCCTGCGCGCCGGTTTCCTCCATCTCGATGATCTGCTGACCCAGCCCTTCGTGGCCGAGCAATGGCGCGCGGTGGAGGCTAAACACCCCAACGCCCCCCATGACCGCAAACTGCGCGAGCTGGTGCGCAGCCAGATCGGCATCATGGTGAACGACGTGATTGCCGAAACGCAAAGCCGCACGCATGGTATGGCCGGCATTGCCGAGATCCGCGCCGCATCCCGCGCCAGCGCTGCCTTCTCGCCCGCCATGGCTGAGGCTGAGCGGGCCCTCAAGCGCTTCATGTATGACCGGCTCTATTACCACCCGGAGCAATTGGCCACGGCGGAAAAGGCGCATCAGGTCGTATCGGGCCTGTTCGCCGCCTATCGCGAGGACCCTTCGCGTATGGGCGAGGCATGGGCCGCCCGCCTGCCGCAGGCCGAGCCGCAACGCAGCCGCCATATCGCGGACTATATCGCGGGCATGACCGACCGTTTCGCCATCGCACAATACCGCATGATCCACGGCACAGCCCCCGAAGGATTGAGTAACGTCTGACCCCGATTGCGCCGGATTTATGGAGCGGATTACGTATTGGGGTAGAATTTCTGACAGGCTGTTTGACTTTTGCGCCGCAAAAAGAGATGGCGAATATCAGTCGCTGAACGATGCGGGAGAGTTCGGGTGATTCGCAAGAATTGCCCGGCGCCGAAGGAGCAACCGCCCCGGAATCTCTCAGGCAATAAGGACCGTGTCGGTCAATAGCGACGCTCTGGAAAGTGCAACTGGGCCATAGGGCGCAGGGGCCGCCGAAGGGGTAAATCTGCGCATTCCCATGCGCGGGCTAAGCTCTCAGGTTTCCGTGACAGAGGGGGCACCAGGACTGGTGCAACGCTGTGCGGAAGGCTGATTTGTGAGCGACACATACAATATTGATGCAGGCGAAGAAGCCGAAATCCCCGAAACCCTCACGCTTCCCCTCGACGCATGGCACCGCGCGCGCGGCGGCCGTATGGTCGAATTCGCCGGTTACTGGATGCCGGTGCAATACGAAGGCATCATGGGCGAACACCTGTGGACCCGCGAAAACGCTGGCCTGTTTGATGTCAGCCACATGGGCCAGTTGGTCGTGTCCAGCGAGGACGAGGATCAGCAGGACGCCGTCACCGCTCTGGAAGCGCTGATGCCCGCCGATCTCTCGATCCTGAAAGTTGGCCGCCAGCGCTATTCGCTGCTGCTGAATGAAACCGGCGGGATCATCGACGATCTGATGATCACGCGCTGGCCGGGCGGCTTTTTCCTGATCGTCAATGGCGCGACCAAGTGGGACGACATTGGCTATCTGCGCGAATTCCTGCCCGACGATATCACGCTGACTCACCGTGACGAATTTGCCCTGCTGGCGCTGCAAGGCCCCCGCGCCGCCGAGGCGCTGGCCTCTTTCGGCATCGCGCCCGCCCAGCCGCAGATCGTGCCCGTTGACCAGCTCTCCTTCATGCAGGCCGGTCCCTATGTGTGGAACGGCGTCGAACTGCATATCAGCCGCAGTGGTTATACCGGCGAAGATGGCTATGAAATCGCCGTTCCGGCCGAAAGCGCCGAGGCGCTGGCCGAGATGCTGTGCACCCACGAAGCGGTCAAGCCCATCGGACTTGGCGCGCGTGACAGCTTGCGCATGGAGGCGGGCCTGCCGCTCTACGGCCATGATCTGAATGAGGAAATCGACCCCATCAGCGCAGGGTTGTCCTTCGCCATTTCCAAGCGCCGCCGCGCCGAAGGCGGCTTCCCCGGCGCCGACCGCATCCTGACCGGCCTGTCGCAGGGCACCGAAACGGTCCGCGTGGGCCTGAAACTCTCGGGCCGTCAGGCCGCGCGCGAAGGCGCCGAGGTGTACAGCGGCGAGGATAAGGTCGGCGTGCTGACGTCTGGTGGCTTTGCGCCGAGCCTCGGCTGCCCCATCGCCATGGCCGATGTGCCCGCCGCTCTGGGCGCGCCCGGCACCGAACTTTTCATCGACGTGCGCGGCAAGAAACTGTCCGCCACCGTCGCTGCCATGCCTTTCGTTCCCCATCGCTATTTCCGCAAAGGAGCCGCAAAATGACCCGTTATTTCACCAAGGACCACGAGTGGATCTCCGTTGACGGCGATGTGGCGACCGTCGGCATCACCGATTTCGCGCAGAACGCTCTGGGCGACATCACCTTTGTCGAAGTCCCCGAAGCGGGCAAGGCCGTGAGCAAGGGCGACACCGCCGCCGTGGTCGACAGCGTCAAGGCCGCCAGCGACGTTTACGCCCCCGTTTCGGGCGAAGTGATCGAAGGCAATGCGGCGCTGGAAGAAGCCCCCGAACTGGTCAACACCTCGCCCGAGAGCGAAGGCTGGCTGTGGCGCATGAGCGTTTCGGACGCCGGCGAGCTGGCCGATCTGATGGATGAGGCCGCTTACGCCGCCTATATTGCGGAGCTGTAATCCCTCATGCGCTATTTGCCTCTCACTCCGGCCGACCGCGCCACGATGCTGGCGCGGATCGGCGTGGACAATATTGACGCGCTGTTTTCCGATGTGCCCGCTGATGCGTTGCAGGCCGGACCCATTGCGGGCCTGCCTGCACACGCGAGCGAAATGGCGGTCGAACGCCATATGGGCCGCCTTGCCGGAGAGAACCTCTCGGCGGGCGCGGCGCCCTTCTTTCTGGGCGCGGGCGCGTATAAGCACCATATCCCCGCCAGCGTCGATCACCTGATCCAGCGCGGCGAGTTCCTCACCGCCTATACGCCCTATCAGCCCGAAATCGCGCAGGGCACGCTTCAGGTGCTCTTTGAGTTCCAGACGCAGGTCGCGCGCCTGCTGGGCACTGATATTGCCAACGCCAGCCTCTATGACGGCTCGACCGCCTGCTGGGAAGCGATCGCGATGGCGCATCGCGTGACCAAGCGGAAGAAGTCGATCCTGACCGGCGGCCTGCATCCGCATTATGTGGCGACCGCCCAGACCATGGCGCGTTTCACCGATGACGTGCTGGTGGCGCAGGCCCCGGTGCTGTCGGGCGATGCCGAGGATGCCGCAATCATCGCCGCCATCGATGGCGAGACGAGCGCGGTTGTGGTGCAATACCCGGATATTCTGGGCCGCATCCCAGATCTGGCCGCCATCGCTGCGGCGGCGCAGGCGCATGGCGCGCTGCTGATCGCGGTGGTGACCGAGCCGGTGGCGCTGGGTCTGCTCGAAGCTCCCGGCGCGCTGGGCGCGGATATCGTCGTGGGTGAGGGGCAGTCGCTGGGCGTGGGCCTGCAATTTGGCGGGCCGTATCTGGGCCTGTTCGGTTGCCGCGAAAAGTTCCTGCGTCAGATCCCCGGTCGTCTGTGCGGCGAAACGGTGGATGCCGAAGGGCGCCGCAGCTTCGTGCTGACGCTCTCGACGCGCGAACAGCATATTCGCCGCGAAAAGGCGACCAGCAATATCTGCACCAATTCAGGACTTTGTGCGCTGGCTTTCAGCATTCACATGAGCCTTCTGGGCGGCGCTGGACTGGAACGTCTGGCCCGCATCAACCATGGCAAGGCGCAGGCGCTTGCCCAGGCTTTGATGCAGGTTCCGGGCATAAGTGTCCTGAACGATGCCTATTTCAACGAATTCACCGTGATCCTGCCCAAGGACGCGCGCGAGGTCGTCGATGCCCTGGCGGCCAAGGGCGTTTTGGGCGGCGTGCCTTTGGGCCGTCTCTATACAAATCAGCCCGCGCTGGCCAATGGGCTGCTGCTGACGGCCACGGAATGCACGAGCGATGAAGATATCGCGGCCCTTGTGGCGGCGCTGAAGGAGGTGCTGTGATGAACGCTCCCAACGCTTCGGGCTGGCGCCCGGAAATGGGTGAGGCAGGCGCGATCCTGCCCGCCACGGTCAGCGGCGATCATGGCCTCAACCTTGAAGAAAAGCTGATCTTCGAACTGGCCGCGCCCGGCACCTATGGCGTCGATTTCGACGATGCCGACGTGGCGCCCGCGCCCGCGCTGGGCAAGTTCCTGCGCAAGGCCGCTCCGGCTCTGCCGGGTCTGACCGAGCCGGAAGTGGTGCGTCATTACACGCGCCTTTCGCGTCAGAACTATGCCATCGATCTGGGGCCGTTCCCGCTCGGCTCCTGCACGATGAAGCACAACCCGCGCCTGAATGAAAAGGTCGCGCGGATGGCCGGTTTTGCCGATGTCCACCCGCTTCAGCCGACGCAGACGGTGCAGGGCGCGCTGAAGGTCATCACGCAGCTTGCCGATTGGCTGATGGCGCTGACGGGCATGCCCGCCGTTGCCATGACCCCCAAGGCGGGCGCGCATGGCGAGCTTTGCGGACTGCTCTGCATCCGCGCCGCTCTGACCGCGCGTGGCGAGGAACGCCCTGTGGTGCTGGTGCCCGAAAGCGCGCATGGGACGAATCCGGCCACTGCCGCCTTCGCCGGTTTCCGTGTGGAAAATATCCCCGCAACCGAGGATGGCCGCGTGGACGTGGCCGCGCTGACGGCTCGCCTGGGGCCGGACATCGCGGGCGTGATGATCACCAACCCCAACACCTGCGGCTTGTTCGAGCGTGACCTGAAGGTCATCTCGGATGCAGTGCATGGCGTGGGCGGCTATGTCTATTGCGACGGCGCGAATTTCAACGCCATCGTCGGCAAGGTGCGCCCCGGCGACCTTGGCATTGATGCAATGCATATCAACCTGCACAAGACCTTTTCGACGCCCCATGGCGGCGGTGGTCCGGGTTCGGGTCCGGTGGTGCTGTCCGAGGCTTTGGCTCCGTTTGCCCCGCTGCCCTTCGCGACGCTCGATGCCGATGGCGTCGCGCATCTGGTCGAGGAAGGCGATGCGCACGATCATGGTCATCCCAACAGCTTTGGTCGCATGACCGCGTTCCATGGCCAGATGGGCATGTTCACGCGCGCGCTGACCTATATCCTCAGCCACGGCGCGGATGGTCTGCGTCAGGTGTCCGAGGATGCGGTGCTGAACGCCAATTACATCCTGCGCGAGCTGGAAGATGTGCTGGACGCGCCCTTTGCCGCCTATGGCCCGTGCATGCATGAGGCCTTGTTCAGCGACAATGGCATGGCCGAAGGCTTCTCGACGCTGGATCTCGCCAAGGGTCTGATCGACGAGGGTTTCCACCCGATGACGGTCTATTTCCCGCTGGTGGTCCATGGCGCGATGCTGGTCGAACCCACCGAAACCGAGAGCAAGGCTGGCACCGACCGTCTGATCGCCTCGATGCGCTCGCTGGCCGAGCGCGGGCGGGCAGGGGACGTGACGTTAAAAAGCGCGCCTCACTATACACCGCGGCGCCGCGTTGATGAAACGCTGGCGGCGCGCAAGCCCAAGCTGGTCTGGAAGGACTAAGCTATAGGGTCGCAGGAGGGGGCCGCTGCGTTCGCGTGGCGGCCCTTTTTCTATGCCCGTTTCAGGCGGTTTCGCGGGCCGCTTTGATCCTGTCCTCTTTAACCCGCCGATGCTCGCGCAGGGCGATCATCATCCCCGCCGCCACGATCAGCGGCGCCCCGGCCCATGTATGCGCGGGCGGCAATTGCTCGAAGATCGTCCAGCCATAGATCGTCGTCCAGATCAACGTGGCATAGTCCATCACCAGCACGCTGGCCGCCGAACCAAAGCGCAGCGCCGCCGTCAGCAGCACCTGCGCCAGCGCGCCGACGACGCCCATCGCGATGATCTCGGCCCAGAGCGCGGGCGAATGCGGCGTCATATACCACAGCATCGTCGGGGTCAGCAGCAGCGTGCCGAAAAGCGCGAAGTAGAAGACCACCGCAATCGGCGTCTCGGTGCTGGTCAGATCCCGGATCTGCAGGCTGATGACCGCCACCAGAAAGCCGGAGGAAAGCCCCGCCGCCAGCCCCAGCGGCGAAATTCCCCCTGCAATCGAGGCGCCATCGCGCGGCGCGGTGATGATCAGCACGCCCGCAAAACCCAGCGCCACCGCCATCCAGCGCAGCCGCCCCGGCGGCGATTTATAGACAATCGCCGTCAGCAGCACCGCAAACAGCGGCGTGGTAAACCCCAGCACGGTGGCCACCGGCAAAGGCAGCAAGACCTGCGCGCCGAACAAGCAGACCATGCCGATCGAGCCGGTGATCGTGCGCAAGGCATGGGTTTTGAGCCGCCGCGTATAGAGCGAAAACAATTTGCCCCGCACCGCTAGCCATCCGCCCAGCAAGGGGATCGTCAAAGCCTGACGCCAGAACATGATTTCGGGCAGGGCCACGCCGCGCTGATGCAGCAGCTTGACCATCATATAGAGCGTGGCCAGCGCGAGCGTGGCGGCAAGGCGCAGGCCCAGCGCCAGAAAGGGGCGTTGATGTTGAGGCACGCGCGGCCCTTAACCCATCGGGGACGATTGTTGCACCGCTATTTTGCGCATCGCGCGATGCCGCGCCCGCATCAGCCGGTCAGAGGCATGCCTCAAGGAAGGTCTGATCAAAGCCAAACTGGCGCGCCTTTTCCAGCGTGTAGGGACGCAGGCCCGAGGAGCGCCATTCGCCGATGATCTTGCCGTCGTCGGTTTCGTCCAGATATTCGAATTTGAACAATTCCTGCGTGACGATTACATCGCCCTCCATCCCGATCACCTCGGTGATATTGGTGGTGCGGCGGCTGCCATCGCGCAGGCGCTTTACCTGAACGATGAGATCGACCGATTCGGCGATCTGGCGGCTGATGGCTTCCTTGGGGATCTTGATGTCGCCCATCAGGATCATGTTTTCCATACGACCAAGGCATTCGCGCGGGCTGTTGGCGTGGAGCGTACACATCGAGCCATCGTGGCCGGTGTTCATCGCGGCCAGCAGGTCAAAACATTCCGCGCCACGAATTTCGCCGAGGATGATGCGGTCGGGGCGCATACGCAGGGCGTTTTTCACAAGGTCGCCAATGGTGATCGCGCCTTGTCCTTCGAGATTGGGCGGGCGCGTTTCCAGCGGCAACCAGTGCGGCTGTTGCAGGCGAAGTTCGGCCGCGTCTTCGATGGTCAGCACACGCTCGCCCGGATCGATCATTTTCGACAGGGCGTTGAGCATGGTGGTCTTGCCCGAACCCGTGCCGCCCGAAATCACGATGTTCATCCGGCATGCGCCCGCGATTTTCAGCGCTGTGGCCATGCGGTCATTCATCGATCCGAAATCGCGCAGCATGTCGATGGTGATCGGCTTTTCGGAAAACTTACGGATCGAGATCGCCGTGCCGCGCAAGGACAGCGGCGGCACGATCACGTTCACACGGCTGCCGTCCTTCAATCGGGCGTCGGCCAGCGGCGTGGTCTGGTCAACGCGGCGGCCGACCTGATTGACGATGCGCTGGGCGATCTGGAACAGATGCTGTTCATCGCGGAAACGGATCGTGGAAAGCTGAAGTTTGCCCTTCTTTTCGATATAGGTCTGGTCCGGGCCATTGACCATGATATCGGACACGTCGGGATCGTTAAGCAATTCCTCCAGCGGGCCAAAGCCAAGCAATTCATCGATCAGCACCTTTTCCAGCGCGAATTGCTCGCGCCGGTTCAGCGTGATTTTCAGTTCGGCCAGAACCTCCATGATGATCGGGCGGAATTCCTCGGCCAACTCATCCTTGGTCAGCGTGGCCGCCGCTTCCGGGTCAACGCGTTCCAGCAGGCGGGGCAGCACCTGCTCCTTGATTTTGTGAACGCTGGCCTCGAAACCTTCAGCCTGGCGGGTGGATTCGACGGTCGAATTCATCCGCTCGGCCAGGCGCGCCATGGCATCGCCGCCCTTGCTGTCCATCGACATCTCGGTCTCGGCGGGCAAAGGCGGAAATTGGTCCCCGCCCGAAGGCGGCGGCGGCGGTGCGCCGGTCGGCAATCCATCGGCCCGCATCGGGCGCGCTACGCCGAACTGCGGTCTTGCCCCAGCGCCGAAGCTGCCGGGGCCAGTGCGTCGACCGAATGCGCTCATCGTCGTCCATTCCTTCACATACCGCACAGATGTCGCATGCGACCGTTTGGGAATGCGATCTGCCTGTGCCAATTGAGCAAGGTGAATAGAGTGGAAACTTTGAGGATTTGCTAATGGCCAAGCGGCGATCACGGGCAAATACCGATTATAACGATCCGGATGAGGCATCTGCGTCCCCACCGGCGCCTTCTTGCTGGCTGTGCGAAAGGCCGCTGGGGCAGAGGGCCGAATGGCATCACCCGGTTCCCAAATCACGCGGCGGACGCAGCGTGGTCGGCGTGCATCCGATCTGTCACCGGGCGCTGCATGCCAATTTCACCAATGCCGAACTGGCGCGCATCGGCGAGGATGTCGCGATGTTGCGCGGGCATGAGGTTTTGGCGCGGTTTCTGAACTGGGTGGCGGGAAAGGACCCCGATTTTCATGTGCCGACTGCGAGGAGGGGGAGGGGGTAAGGTTTGCCTCCGGCGGGCAAAGGGCGGGGGCCTTGTGCAATCCCGTTATGGGGTTGCCTGAGATCGGCTATGGAGCGCTGATCCGCGAAGCGGTTTAATGGCCTGCGGCGCGGCGATGTTGCGCTGCTTCGCGCCGCAGGCTTTTAAAATTTAAACATGGCCTTTGACACCATTACGCTGCCTCGGATGCGCAACAATGACAATAACGGGATTGCAAAGGGACAAGTCCCTTTGCCCGCCGGAGGCACCTCATCCCAATAGAAAAGGGCCGGAAAAAGGCGCTAACCCCTTTCCGACCCCTAATCTGTTATCCGTCAAAGCGTATCGACGAGGCCATCAGCCCCGCCGATCACCAACGATCAACCAACCAGCTTTTCAGCCAGCACGGTCAGACCCTTGGGCGTCACTTCGGCAAAACCGCCAGCGATGGCGATTTCTTCCGGAGCCGCGTTTTCGCTCTTGTACACTTTCACGGTGCCATCGGCGATGGTCGAGAGGAAAGGCGCATGGCCTTCCAGCACGCCGAACTCGCCTTCCGAACCGGGGACGACCACCATGTGGACTTCCTCGGAACGAACCAGCTTTGCAGGCGTGACGAGTTCGAAATGCAGCGCCATGGCTTAGGCAGCCTCAGCCAGCTTCTTGGCCTTGGCGACCGCTTCCTCGATGCCGCCGACCATGTAGAAGGCCGCTTCGGGCAGGTGGTCGTATTCGCCATCGACCACAGCCTTGAACGACTTCACGGTGTCTTCGACCTGCACGAACTTGCCGCTGATGCCGGTGAACACTTCGGCCACGTGGAAGGGCTGCGACAGGAAGCGCTGGATCTTGCGGGCGCGGGCCACGGTGAGCTTATCTTCTTCCGAAAGCTCGTCCATGCCCAGGATCGCGATGATGTCCTGCAGCGACTTGTACTTCTGCAGCGTTTCCTGAACGCGGCGGGCGGTTTCGTAGTGCTCCTGACCGACAACGGCGGGCGTCAGCACGCGCGAGGTCGAGTCGAGCGGGTCAACCGCCGGATAGATGCCAAGTTCCGAAATTGCGCGGTTCAGCGTGGTCGTTGCGTCCAAGTGGGCGAACGAGGTAGCCGGCGCCGGGTCGGTAAGGTCGTCCGCGGGAACGTAAATCGCCTGAACCGAGGTGATCGAACCCTTGGTGGTCGAGGTGATGCGTTCCTGCAGCGCGCCCATGTCGGTCGACAGGGTGGGCTGATAACCCACGGCCGAAGGAATACGGCCCAGCAGAGCCGACACTTCCGAACCGGCCTGGGTAAAGCGGAAGATGTTGTCCACGAAGAACAGCACGTCCTGGCCTTCCTGGTCACGGAAGTATTCAGCCATGGTCAGACCCGACAGAGCCACACGAGCGCGGGCGCCCGGCGGTTCGTTCATCTGGCCGAATACGAGAGCAACCTTCGAACCATCGGGGGTCGGGTTGCCTTCGGCGTCCTTGGCGATAACGCCGGCGTCAAGGAATTCGTGGTAAAGGTCGTTACCTTCGCGGGTGCGTTCCCCCACGCCCGCGAACACCGACACGCCGCCGTGGCCCTTGGCGATGTTGTTGATCAGTTCCTGAATGAGAACCGTCTTGCCCACGCCTGCGCCGCCGAACAGACCGATCTTGCCGCCCTTGGCATAGGGAGCCAGAAGGTCGATGACCTTGATGCCGGTCACGAGGATCGCCGCTTCGGTCGACTGGTCGATGAATTCGGGAGCCTTGGCGTGGATCGGGGCAACCTGATCGGCGCCGACCGGGCCACGTTCGTCGATGGGATCGCCCACGACGTTCATGATGCGGCCCAGCGTCTTGGGGCCGACCGGCACCGAGATCTGCGCGCCGGTGCTGGTCACGGTCTGGCCGCGGGTCAGACCTTCGGTGGCATCCATCGCGATGGTGCGGACGGTGTTTTCGCCAAGGTGCTGAGCAACTTCGAGAACCAGACGGTTGCCGTTGTTGTCGGTTTCCAGAGCGGTCAGAATCGCCGGGAGTTCCCCGTCGAAGGCAACGTCGACGACGGCGCCGATAACCTGGGCAATCTTGCCAGTGCTGGTGGACATGGGTTTCTTCCTTGCCTGCTGTGTCGTCGTCAGAGCGCTTCGGCGCCCGCGATGATTTCAATGAGTTCAGTGGTGATCGCGGCCTGACGGCTGCGGTTATACTGGATGGTCAGCTTGCTGATCAGGTCGCCTGCGTTGCGGGTGGCGTTATCCATGGCGGTCATGGATGCACCCTGTTCGCTGGCCGCATTTTCCAGCAGAGCGCCGAAAATCTGCGTCTTGAGATAGCGCGGCAGCAGAGCGGCGAGGATTTCTTCTTCCTCGGGCTCATATTCGACCACCGAATCCGCCGCCACAGCCGACTTGGGGGCCGGAACGGGGATAATCTGCTGTTCGGTCGGCTCCTGCAGCAGGGCGCTGCGGAAACGGCTGAAGAACAGATGCGCTACATCAAACTTGCCTGCATCATACAGCGCCACCAGTTCGGCAGCGATCGCATCGGCTTCGCCGTAGCCTGCTTCACGAACGGTCGTGGTGTCAAAGCCGCCGATGATCGCATTGGGGAATTCGCGACGGATAACCGCGCGGCCCTTGCGACCGATCAGATAGAACTGCACCTTCTTGCCTTCGGCTTCCAGAGCCTTGGCCTTCAGGCGAGCCGCCTTGACGATGTTCGAGTTGAAGGCGCCGCACAGACCGCGATCCGAATTGGCCACCACCAGCAGATGCACTGCATCCTTGCCGGTGCCGGCCAGCAGCTTGGGGCTGCTTTCGCTGACCACGATGCGCGAGGCGAGGCTGGCGACAACGCCCGCCAGCCGCGAGGCATAGGGGCGCGCGGCCTCGGCAGCGGACTGCGCCTTGCGCAGTTTCGCCGCCGCGACCATTTGCTTGGCCTTGGTGATCTTCTGGGTCGACTTGACCGAGTTGATCCGGCCTTTGAGTTCCTTAAGGCTGGCCATTGCCAACTACCTTTCGTAGCTAGACCTGACTTAAGCGAACTGCTTGCCGAAAGCGTCCAGAGCGGCCTTGAGCTTGCCCTTGGCTTCGTCGCCCAGATCCTTGGTGTTGCGGATCAGGTCGAGCAGATCGCCATGCTGCGAACGCAGGAAGCTGAGCAGTTCGGCTTCATATTCCGTCACGCGGTTGGTCGGGATCGAGTCCAGATAACCGTTGGTGCCCGCGAAGATGACGCAGGTCTGCTCTTCAAAACCGAGCGGCGAGAACTGAGCCTGCTTGAGCAGCTCGGTCAGACGCGCACCGCGGTTCAGCAGCTTCTGGGTCGAAGCGTCGAGGTCCGAACCGAACTGAGCGAACGCGGCCATTTCGCGATACTGGGCCAGCTCCAGCTTGATCGAGCCGGCAACCTTCTTCATCGCCTTGGTCTGAGCCGACGAACCCACGCGCGACACCGACAGACCAACGTTAATGGCCGGACGGACGCCCTGATAGAACAGGCCGGTTTCAAGGAAGATCTGGCCGTCGGTGATCGAGATCACGTTGGTCGGAATGTAGGCCGACACGTCGCCCGCCTGCGTTTCGATGATCGGCAGAGCGGTCAGCGAACCGGCGCCCATGTCATCGTTCAGCTTGGCAGCGCGTTCCAGCAGACGCGAGTGGAGATAGAACACGTCGCCGGGATAGGCTTCGCGGCCCGGGGGACGACGCAGCAGCAGCGACATCTGACGATAAGCCACAGCCTGCTTGGAAAGGTCGTCATACACGATCACGGCGTGCATCGCGTTGTCGCGGAAGAATTCGCCGATGGCCGCACCGGTGTAGGGCGCCAGATACTGCAGCGGAGCGGGCTCCGAAGCGGTGGCGGCGATCACGACCGAATATTCCATCGCGCCGTTTTCTTCGAGCTGACGCACGATCTGCGCGACGGTCGAACGCTTCTGACCCACGGCGACGTAGATGCAGTACAGCTTCTTCGATTCGTCATCACCGGCGTTGACGGCCTTCTGGTTGATGAACGTGTCGATCGCCACGGCGGTCTTGCCGGTCTGACGGTCGCCGATGATCAGTTCGCGCTGGCCGCGGCCAACCGGAACCAGAGCGTCAATGGCCTTCAGGCCCGTCTGCACGGGTTCATGCACCGACTTACGCGGGATGATGCCCGGAGCCTTGACTTCGACGCGGCTGCGCTTGTCCGAGATGATCGGACCCTTGCCGTCGATCGGGTTGCCAAGAGCGTCAACCACGCGGCCCAGCAGGCCCTTGCCCACCGGAACGTCCACGATGGTGCCGGTGCGCTTGACGGTGTCGCCTTCCTTGATCTCGCTGTCCGAGCCGAAGATCACGACGCCGACATTGTCGGCTTCCAGGTTCAAGGCCATGCCCTGAACGCCATTGGCGAATTCCACCATTTCACCGGCCTGGACCTTGTCCAGACCATGGATGCGGGCGATACCGTCACCCACCGAGAGCACAGAGCCTACTTCCGAAACCTGAGCTTCGGTGCCGAAGTTGGCAATCTGGTCCTTGATGACCTTCGAGATTTCAGCGGCGCGAATTGTCATGTTCAGCCTTTCATCGAACCTTGTTGGGGGCTGTGGCCCCGCAATCGACCCTTTAGGAGGGGCCTGTTAGCCCCTCATCTTTTGGGCGAGAGAATTGAGACGGGTGCGGATCGAGCTGTCGATCTGCTGGCTGCCGATGCGCACGACCAAACCGCCAAGCAGTTCGGGATCGACGCTGGTCTTCAGCTTGATGGCCTTGCCTTCACGAGCAGCAAGCTTGCCCGACAGGGCGGCAAGCTGATCGTCGCTCAGCGGGTGGGCGCTGGTTACCTGCGCCGTCACTTCGCCGCGCGCAGCCGCCGCGATGGCGGCAAAGGCACGGATGATGTCGGGCAGGGCCGAAAGGCGACGGCCAGCAGCCAGCACGCCAAGGAATTTGCGGGTTACGTCACCAAGGCCAAGGACCCCGGCCACACCCTCGACCGCACGGCCAGCCGCATCGCGGCTGATCTGCGGGTTACGAATCAGGGCGGACAGGTCGTCGGATTCGGCAATTGCCGCACCCAGCGCCTCAAGGTCCGCTTCTACGGCGCTAACCACGCCCAAATCCTGCGCCAGTTCAAACAGGGCGGACGCGTAGCGCCCCTGAAGACTGGCAGTAATGCCGGCGGAATTGTCCACGCTTTTACGTCCCCTCTTGCCGGAAGGCTCTATGCCGGTTCGCAAAGGAAAGGACACGCAGGGTTAAACTGCGTATCTGTCCCCCTTGGGCGGCGCGCATAGCGACGATTACCGCGCGATGCAAGCGGCCCATTGCCACCTGATTCCAAAGTCCATGGTCGAGCGCAAAGTCGGCCCGTTTGTCTGAGAAATGCGCAATGCATTCCTATGCGTCAGTTTGCCCGAAAAAACTTTGATCGCAAGGGGTGGGAAGCATCGCCCCGGCGCCTGTGCTAGGCATGTTTTCATGGACTGCGATCAAACAGAACTTTTTTGGGAAAACGTGGTGGCACGCGACAAGGGCGCCGATGGCCGCTTCGTTTTCGCGGTTTCGACCACGGGCATCTATTGCCGCCCGTCCTGTCCGGCGCGGCGGCCGTTGCGCGATCATGTTCGATTCTTTGCCGATGGCGATGCGGCGCGCGTCGATGGCTTCCGCCCATGCCTGCGCTGTCGCCCCGATGAGGCGGGGCGCGATGGTGCGGCGGTCGAGGTTGCGCTGCGCATGATGGGCGATGATGCGCCTTCTTTAACCGTTCTGGCCGAGGCGACCGGATATAGCCCGTCGCATTTCCAGCGAATCTTCAAACGGGCCACCGGCCTGTCACCCGCCGCCTATGCCCGCGCCCGCAGGATCGAGCGCGCGGGACAGGTGCTGGGGCAGCAATCCGTCACCGAGGCAATCTATGCTTCAGGCTTTGGCGGACCCTCCACCTTCTATCGCAATGCAAAGGAGCGCATGGGCATGACCCCATCGGCATGGGCCAAGGGTGGCCAAGGCGTCACCATTCACTGGGCGGTGATGCCCACCACTTTGGGCGCGATGCTGGTGGCCGCCACGGATCGCGGCATCTGCCGACTGGCGTTTGGTGTGGGCGTCGAGGATTTGCGCGCCCTTTTCCCCCATGCCGAACTGGTCGAAGGGGGCGAGGCGTTCAAAACCCTCTTTGCGCGGGTTCTAAGCGCCGTGGAGGCCCCCGGCGAGGCATCGGACATTCCTCTCGACGTGCGCGGCACCGCCTTTCAGGAGTCCGTCTGGACCGCCCTGCGTCAGATCCCGGCGGGCGAGACGCGATCTTATGCACAGCTTGCCGCCGCCATCGGCCGCCCTGCCGCCTGCCGCGCGGCGGGCAGCGCCAATGGGGCCAATCGTGTGGCGGTGCTGATCCCCTGCCACCGGGTTATCCGGGGCGATGGCGCGCTGGGCGGCTATGCCTGGGGCGAGGGGGTGAAGAAGGAGTTGCTGGCGCGTGAGGGCGTTCAGACGAAGGAATAAGGGTCGATGTCGATGCTGACGCGCACGCCTTGCGGGAATTTGAGCGCGCCCAGCCATTCGCGCAGCACCTTCTGCAATTCCGCGCTGCGTTTCGCATTGACGAGCAGGCGATAGCGATAACGCCCGCGCAGCAAGGATAAAGGCGCGGGCGCGGGGCCGAGGATCGCCACATCGGGCAGATTGGGCCGCGTGCCGCCAATCGCGCGGGCGGCTTCTTTGGCTTCGGATTCCTCTTCGCTCGATACAATGATCGCGGCCCAGCGGCCAAAGGGCGGCGCGCCCGCATGGCGGCGGCCCTCGGCCTCGGCCTCGTAAAAGGCATCGCGGTCGCCAGCCGCCAGCGCGGCGATGACGGGCGCGGTGGGATGGCGGGTCTGGATCAGCACCTCGCCCGGCTTTTCCCCGCGCCCCGCGCGCCCGGCCACCTGCGCGATCTGTTGATAGGACCTTTCGCCCGCGCGCAGATCGCCGCCTTCAAGGCCGAGGTCGGCATCAATCACCCCCACCAGCGTCAGGTCGGGAAAGTGATAGCCCTTGGTCACCAATTGCGTGCCGACGATCACGTCGATCATCTTGTTTTCCGCCGCCGCGACAAATTCGGCCACCTTATCCGGCGTATTCATCGTGTCTGACGTCACCAGCGCCACGCGGGCCTCGGGCAATATCTGCGCCACCTCATCGGCAATGCGCTCCACACCGGGGCCACAGGCCACCAGACAATCCGCCTCGCCGCATTCGGGACAGGCGGTGGGCATCGGCTGCTCCTGTCCGCAATGGTGGCAGGCGAGGCGGCGCGAGAGGCGATGTTCGACCAGCCACGCGCTGCACGTATCGCATTGAAACCTATGGCCGCAGGACCGGCACAGCGTCAAAGGCGCATAGCCGCGCCGGTTGAGGAACAGCAGCGACTGCTCTCCCTTCTCCAGCCTCTCCACCAGCTTTTTGACCAGAGGCGGCGAAATCCAGTGGTTTCGTTCGGGCGGATGCTGGATCAGATTGACGATCTGAATATCGGGCAATTGCGCTCCCCCGAAACGGTCGGGCAGGATGATCCGCTTGTATACGCCCGCCTCGGCCAGCGTCAGGCTTTCGAGCGCAGGCGTGGCCGAGGCCAGCACGACCGGGATCTTTTCAAACCTGGCGCGAATCACCGCCACATCGCGGGCATTATAGCGCACGCCATCATCCTGCTTGAACGAGACCTCATGGGCCTCGTCCACCACGATCAGGCCGAGGCGCGGAAAGGGCAGGAACAGTGCCGAGCGCGCGCCCACCACCACCTGCGCCTGCCCCCCGGCAATCGCGCGCCATGCCCGGCGACGCTCGGCGGATTTGAGGCTGGAGTGCCACAGCACCGGCTCCACCCCGAAACGCGCCTCGAACCGGCGCAGGAAATTCTGCGTCAGCGCGATTTCGGGCAGCATCACCAGAACCTGCCGCCCCAGTCGGATCGCCTCGGCCACGGCTTCGAAATAGGTCTCGGTTTTGCCCGATCCGGTCACGCCGTCGAGCAGGAAGGGGGCAAATAATCCGCCGCGCACCGCATCGACCATCTGATCGGCGGCCTCCTGCTGTCCATCGGACAAGTCGGGTTGGTCAAACGCTGGATCGGCGGGCGGATAGGGCCGGTCGAGATCAACCCGCACCGTTTCCATCATCGCGCCATTGACCATGCCGCGCAGCACCGCCTCGGTCACGCCAGCCGCCTCGGCCAATTCGCGCAAGGTCCCCTGCGCACCTTGCAAGGCTTCGAGCGCGGCAGCGCGTTGGGGCGTCAGACGCTTTGGCGGCTCTGCATCGGGTTTTAACCGATATTCGGTCATCATCCGCCCGCCCTGAAGCGCTGCGGTGGAGGACAAAGCCATCCGCGCCACGCTGGCCAAAGACGCGCAATAATAATCCGAGGTCCATTCGATCAACCGCCGCAAAGCCGCCGGCAAAGGCGGCACCGGCAGCACCGAGAGCAAAGGCCGCAGCCGATTGTCGCCCACTTCCTCGCCGGGCAGACGGTCAGCCTCCCACACGATGCCCATCACTTGCCGGGGGCCAAGCGGGGCGAGGACCACGCTGCCATGCTCGACCTCCATGCTATGGGGCACGCGGTAATCCAGCACCGGCAGGGCGGAGTTCATCACAAGCAGGCGGGCGCGGGTCATGGCTTCCCTATGGGGCGGGTGCATAGGAACCGCAAGGCTAGTAAAGGGGGTTGGGTATCGCGCCGCACCTGCCTATAGGCGGTCCTCAGCCGCATTACAGAATCGCGCCCGCCCGCCGGGCCAAACTCAAGTCAGGGGACACCCCATGAAGTTTTTCGTCGACACCGCCGAGATCAACGACATCAAGGAACTGGCCGCCACGGGCCTGCTGGATGGCGTCACCACCAACCCTTCGCTGATCGCCAAGTCGGGCCGTGATTTCCTCGAAGTCACCAAGGAAATCTGCGGCATCGTCGATGGCCCGGTTTCGGCCGAAGTCATCGCGCTGGATCACGAAGGCATGATGCGCGAGGCCGAAATCCTGCGCAAGATCGCCGACAATGTCTGCATCAAGGTTCCTCTGACCATCGACGGTCTCAAGACCTGCAAGGCGCTGACCAGCGACGGCACCAAGGTGAATGTGACCCTGTGCTTCTCGGCCAATCAGGCTCTGCTGGCCGCCAAGGCGGGCGCTTCGTTCATCTCGCCCTTCATCGGCCGTCATGACGACAACGGCTTTGATGGCATGGATCTGATCCGCGACATCCGCCTGATCTATGACAATTATGCCTATGAAACCGAAATTCTGGCCGCCAGCATCCGTCACGGCGTGCATGTGCTGGAATGCGCGCGCATCGGCGCCGATGTGATGACCGCGCCGCCCGCCGTCATCAAGGGTCTGGTCAAGCATGTCTTGACGGACAAGGGCATTGAAGGCTTCATGGCGGACTGGGCCAAGACGGGCCAAAGCCTTTAATAGAATCAAGGGATAGACATTGGCCGAGGACACTCCTCTCGACCGCTTCAAGGCTGCGCTGACCGGCGCCTCGCGGGCAATTGCCGAGCGGGGCGACATCGAGGTGAACTGGAGCCCCGATAACCCCAGCCAGACGGGCACGACCTTTCGTGTCCCGATGCCGGGGCGGGGCATCCCGCGCGCCGCCGCCATGGAGGCGCGCGGCTTTGCCGATTCCTATGCGCTGCGGTTGAAGCACCATAATGAGGTGCTGCACCGCAAGAATGCGCCGACCGAACCGGTGGCCCGCGCGGCCTATGATGCGGTGGAAACCGTGCGCTTTGAGGCGCTCGGGGCCAATGACTATGCCGGGATGCGCGAAAATCTGGGCGCGGCGCTGGATATGCGGATGGCCACCGACGCCATCGCCCGCGCCGAACGCGCCGAACAAGTGCCGATGCATACCGCCCTGGCGCTGATCCTGCGCGAGAAGCTGACCGGCCAGCCGATCCCGGAAATGGCGAAAGGCGGTGTTGAAATGCGCCGCGCCTTTATCGAGGACAAAGCGGGCGGCGATATTGCCGCGCTGGCCGACAAGCTGGGCGATCAGAAGGCGTTTCAAAGCCTTGCTCTGGACATGCTGCGCCATCTGGAATTGACCCAACCCGAAGCCGTGGACGAACCCGGCGAGGATGAGGACAATGAGGACGCCGAGCAGGACAAGGAAGAGCAGAGCGACGAGGATCAGCCCGGACAGGAACAACAGCCCGTCGAAATGGCCGCAGACCGCAGCCAGGGCGACGAGCAGGGCGACAGCGACCAGCAGAGCGAGATCGAAGATCAGGGCGAGATGGACGACGAGGGCGAGGACAGCGAGGAGGGCATGTTGCCCACCCGTCCGAACCGCCCCTGGACCGATCTGCCCAATGACTTTGATTACAAGGTCTTTTCCGAGAAATATGATGAAGTTATCGCCGCGCATGATCTGTGCGACGATGATGAACTGACGCGCCTGCGCACCTATCTGGATGCGCAGTTGAAGGGCTTGCAGGGCATCGTCACGCGTCTGGCCAATCGTCTTCAACGCCGCCTGATGGCCCAGCAGAACCGCAGTTGGGACTTCGATCAGGAGGAGGGCATTCTTGATGCCGCGCGCCTGTCGCGCATCGTCGTCGCCCCCGGTTCCTCGCTCAGCTATAAGGTTGAGCGCGATGTCGAGTTCAAGGACACGATCGTCACGCTGCTGATCGACAATTCCGGGTCGATGCGCGGGCGGCCGATTTCGATTGCCGCCATTTCCGCCGACGTTCTGGCGCGCACGCTCGAACGCTGCGGGGTGAAGACCGAGATTCTGGGCTTTACCACCCGCGCGTGGAAGGGTGGGCAATCGCGTGAGGCGTGGCTGGCGGCGGGCAAGCCTGCACATCCGGGCCGTCTCAATGACTTGCGCCACATTGTTTATAAAAAGGCTGATGAGCCTTGGCGCCGCGCACGCAAGAATCTCGGCCTGATGATGCGCGAGGGGCTGCTTAAAGAGAACATTGACGGCGAGGCGCTGAAATGGGCGCATGACCGCCTGCTCTCGCGGCCGGAGGATCGGCGCATCCTGATGGTGATTTCCGATGGCGCGCCGGTCGATGACAGCACGCTCTCGGTCAATGCGGCGGGTTATCTTGAGGGCCATCTGCGCCGCGTGATCGGCTGGATCGAGAATAAGTCGCCGGTGCAACTGGTGGCGATCGGCATCGGCCATGATGTGACGCGATACTATCGCCGCGCGGTGACGATCATGGATGTCGAGCAACTGGGCGGCACGATGATCGAGCAATTGGCGGGCTTGTTCGAGGACGATTAAGCGGGGGGGATTGGATGCGGGGGCATGGGTTGGCGGCACTGATCGCGCTGGGGCTTGTCACGCAGGCTTTGGCGTTAAACCCGTCTCCCGCGCCCCGAGCAGAGAGGGAGCGCCCCGGCGCCAACGAACCGCTGGTCGCCATTGAGGTGATGACCGGCCTTTCCAGCCAGACCAGCCATCGCGGCGATATGTTCCCGATCCGGCTGGTCGAACCGGTGATGGTCGATGGAGAGCAGGTGCTGGCCGCCGGCGCGCTGGGCGTGGGCGAGGTGATTGAGGCCAAGCCTGCGCGTGGGGGCGGCACGCCGGGTATTCTGACGCTGGGCCTGCGCTATCTGGAGGTGGGGGGACGGCAAATTCCGTTGCGTCTGGCCGACCCGACGATGAAGGGGCGCGACCGGATGGCGGGCGACCTGAAATCGGCTGAGCGCAATGTGTTCATCTCGCCGATCCGTACGCTGCCGCTCAATCTGATAACGGTGTTCCGCGAAGGGGGGGAGGTGGCGCTGGCGGCGGGCACGCGAACAGCGGCCTATCTGACATGGCAGGATGGGGTGGCTGCGGTGGCGGCGCCTTCGGACAAGCGGGCGCTGGTGGTGTTTTTCCGCCCCGCCGCGCTGTCTTGGCGGGCTATCGGCTGCACCGTGTCCGAGGATGGGCGCAAGGTTTCCTCGCTGGGTTCGGGGCGGTGGTTTGCGGCCTCGGTTTCGCCCGGAACGCATATATTTCGCGCCACCGGCGAGACGCGCGATGAATTGCGGATGGATCTGGCGGCGGGGCAGGTCGCCTATGTCGCCTGTCGGATGCGGATGAGCGCGCTGATCGCGCGGCCGACGCTGATGCCTGCGTCCAAGAGCGAATATGGCGCGCAGAAATTGAAGATGATCGACGAGGATGACATGGGCCTTGCCGAGGCGGGAGCGCTGCGCGGGGACGCAGTGATGGGGCTGCCCATGGCGATGCGGCCCTGAGACATCTTGATCCTCGCGCCCTCTTGACCTTTGCCGCGCGGCAGGGATAGGCCCCTGCCATGACCGAGCAAACGCCCCTCCAGCTGTTTAACAGCCTGACCCGCCAGATGGAAACCTTCACCCCCGTCCATCCGGGCGAGGCGAGGGTCTATTCCTGCGGGCCGACGGTCTATAATTACCCCCATATCGGCAATATGCGCGCTTATGTCTTTGCCGATATTCTGGGCCGCACGCTCTCGTTCAAGGGGCTCAAACTCACCCATGTGATCAATATCACCGATGTGGGTCATCTGACCGATGACGCGGATGCGGGCGAGGACAAGATGGAGAAGATGGCCGCCAAAGAGGCCAAGTCGATCTGGGACATCGCCGAGCATTACAAGCAGGCCTATTGGGCCGACGTGCGCGCGCTGAACATTCGCCAGCCTGCGCAATGGACCATCGCCACCGATTACGTGCCGCAGATGATTGAATTTGCAAAAAAGATCGCGCCCACCCATTGTTATGAACTGGAGAGCGGGCTCTATTTCGACGTGTCGACCGTGGCCGATTATGGGCGGTTGGCGCGTGCAAACACCGAAGAGGGTGAAGGCCGCATCGAAAAGGTCGATGGCAAGCGCAATGCCGCCGACTTTGCCATCTGGCGCAAGACGCCGCAGGGCGAGACGCGCCAGATGGAATGGGACAGCCCATGGGGTCGCGGCGCGCCGGGCTGGCATCTGGAATGCTCGGTCATGAGCGGCGAGGTGCTGGGCTTTCCATTCGACATCCACACCGGCGGGATCGACCACCGCGAAATCCACCATCCCAATGAAATTGCGCAGAATCAGGCGGCGTGCGGGTGTGGCTCGCTGGATGTGGCGGCTCATTCGGGCGCGCAATTCTGGATGCACAACAATTTCCTCGTCGAACGCAGCGGGAAAATGTCGAAATCCTCGGGCGAGTTTCTGCGCCTGCAATTGCTGATCGACCGGGGGTATCACCCGCTGGCCTATCGCCTGATGTGCCTTCAGGCGCATTATCGCAGTGAACTGGAGTTTAGCTGGGAAGGTCTGGGCGCGGCGCTGGTGCGGTTGAAGCGCCTTTTGATGGCCACGGCGCAGGTGAAGGCGCAATGCGCCGACGCCGGTTATGCCGCCATCGGCGGCTGGGGCCAGAAGATCGCGCCTTTGATGGAGCGTTTCGATACCGCGATCAGCGATGATCTGAACACTGCGGTGGCGCTGACGCTTCTGGAAGAAGTGGCCGGGATGAAGAAGGTGCCCGCGGTGGAAAAGCTGGGCGCGATCACGGCAATGGACAATGTGCTGGGGCTGAACCTGCTGGGTCTTGAGCGGGCAGATCTGCGTCTGCGCCCCAAAACTGCGACCATCACCGAGGAAGAGATCGAGGCGGTGCTGGTTCAGCGTAAGGAAGCGCGCGCGGAAAAGGATTTTGCCCGTTCTGACGCTTTGCGTGATGAACTGGCCGCGCGCGGGGTGGAAGCGATGGATGGCGACCCGCTGGGTTGGGAATGGAAACTGGCCTGATGCGGAGATGCAAGGGGCATGACGCCCCTTGCCCGCCAAAGGCACAGGGTTCACCCATCAGCCAGCAGCAGGAATTCGGCCTCCACCACCATCCGTTCGACCGGCAGCGTCACATGCGTGACCTCGGCCACCACGGCATCGGCGACCAATTGGCCGCGGATGGTGAACTCATGCTCGGGCAGCACGGTGACGAATTCATCGGCCGCCGCCGCGCCATCCTTGCCGTTGAAGAGCAGGGTGATCGTGTGGCGCGTGCCGTGAAAGGTCGCGCTGGCCCAGGGACGCTCGCCATGCGAGATCAATTCGCCATGTTCGCCCGCCAGACGCATCACCGCATCGAGCAATTGCACCGAAGGGTGGCGAACGCGGGCGCGCGGCGCACCCACGCCCTTGCCGGGATTCAGCCGGGCGGCGGGGCTGAAGAGGGCAACGCGCTGGGCATCGATGTCGTTGCTGGTGCGAAAATCAAAGCGCATGAGGCATCTCCGAATAGGTGTTGATATAAATTTCAATGCGATTGGCCAGATCGGACCGGGGACTGCGCCCATTGCGCATATCGCCCACAAGGCGCGGATCATGGGCGACGATGCGCCCAAACTTGGTCCACGGCATGCCGGTACGGCACAGGAAATCCTCAATCATTCGCAACAGCATGAAGGCCCCCTTTATTCCCTTGACGATTCGTCCGATTCGGCAAATCCGTTGCTCATTTGTTCTCATTCTTTTGCCATCTTGTCTAGGAAATTTCCTATGCTATAAATTTGGACATGGAACAGGAAAATGCCCGAACCGCTCTGATGGCTCTTTCGACTGAACGCGGGGTCAGTCTGGCGGCATTGTCGTCGCTGATTGGACGTAATTCCAGCTATTTACAGCAGTTCGTCAAGAAAGGGAGCCCGCGTAAGCTGGAGGAGGGGGACCGGCGAAAACTGGCTCAATTCTTCGGTGTGGACGAATCGCGGTTGGGCGGAATGGAGGAAAAATCTTTTTCTCCCATAGGAAAGCCGGCGCGTCAGCATTGGGTCGATGTTCCCCGCCTTGCGCTTGACGCCTCGGCCGGGCCGGGCGCGCTGGCGGACGGTGAGCAGCCCTTTGGCGCGCTGCGTTTCTCGCAAGGCTGGCTGCGGGGCATGGGGCTGAACCCGGCAGATCTGACGACGATCGCGGTGGCCGGGGATTCTATGCATCCCGTGCTCAATGATGGCGATGAGATTTTGGTGGACAGTTCACGCCGCGCCTTGCGCGATGGCATCCATGTGGTGCGCGTGGGGGACCATGTGCTGGTCAAGCGAATCGATATGGGGCATCCGGGGCGGGTGCGCCTGAAAAGCGACAATCCGGCCTATGATCCGATTGATCTGGCGCCCGAGGAAGTGGCCGTGATCGGCCGCGTGGTGTGGAAGGGCGGGCGGCTCTAAAACCGCCCGCCAGCCTCTTTTACTTAGTCCACTGGGCCAGCCAGTCGGCCAGCGCCTGAGGTGTCATCGAGCGCGCATCCGACAGGGCCGTCACCGAGGTGGTGGGGTTGAGCAGCTTGTTCGTGCGCGGATCGACAATGAACAGCGCGGGCACGCCCTTGGGCCGCGTCACGCCATAGGTGGCGCCAATGTCGAGGTTCTTGGTGTAGCGGCCCACATCGACCGTCACCAATTCATAATGCTTCTTCAGCCAAGGGTTCAGGCTGGGCAGCGCCATCGTCGCGGCCAGAATGCGGCAATCGGGGCACCAGTTGCCGCCCAGATCGACGATCACCAGTTTGTGCTCCTTTTTCGCGCGGGCGATGGCGGCGGTCACGTCCTTATGCGCATCGGCCGCCTCGTCATAGGGGAGAGGCAGCGGCTGGGGCAGGGCGGCAAAGCTGGCCTCGGGCAGGCGCGGGGCGGGGGCGGCCATGGCCGGGGCGGCAACAAGCGCGGCAGCGGCGGCGGCGAGGAAGAAACGCATCGGGTAATCCTTACTAAGTAGATAGAGTATATATAGCGATCCCTGCTGCTATCTCTACTGGCCATCGCGCGAGGCTGGCACTAGGATTTCCGTCATGGCTGAAAGCAAACCTACTGACACGCGTGCAAGCGGGGAACCGCCGCTGCGCATCCATCTCATCCCTGTCACTGCGTTCCAGCAGAATTGCTCGCTGGTGTGGTGTACGAAAACCATGCGCGGTGCGCTGATCGATCCGGGCGGCGATCTGGACAAATTGAAGGCCGAAGTCGCGGCGCGCGGCGTGACGCTGGAAAAGCTGCTGGTGACGCATGGGCATATGGATCACTGCGGGCTGGCGGGCGTGTTGGCGCAGGATCTGGGCCTGCCCATCGAAGGGCCGCATGAGGATGACCGCTTCTGGATCGAGGGGCTGGACAATCCCAATATGCGCATGGGGATTGCTGGCCAGAGTTTCGAGCCGGACCGCTGGCTGGTCGATGGCGATACGGTGAGCGTGGGCGAACTGGTGTTTCAGGTGATCCACTGTCCGGGCCATACGCCGGGCCATGTGGTGTTCTTCCATGAACCGTCGCGTCTGGCGATCGTGGGCGATGTCTTGTTTCAGGGCAGCATCGGGCGCACTGATTTCCCCAAGGGCAATCATCAGCAACTGATCGATTCGATTACCAAAAAGCTGTGGCCCCTGGGCAAGGACATCACATTCGTCCCCGGCCATGGGCCATGCAGCACATTTGGCCATGAGATGCTGACCAACCCGTTTGTGGGCAGCATCTATGGATAACATCGTTTAATTGTGGGCGGGCGGCGGTTCAGATCACGCGAACCGCCGTCAGCACCGCCACCACGGCAAGGGCCAGTTGCACCAGATAGGCGCTGGCCGTGCCGAAGGGGCGGCCGGGCTTGAAATTTCCGTCCATGCCAAAGGCGTGCATCACGCGCCCGCCCATGAACACTGCGCCCGCCACCGGCAGCCACCAGCCGCCCTTGCCCGCCAGTTCGACCACCGCGACGAGAATCAGGGTGATGGGCGTATTCTCGATAAAGTTCGATTGGGCCCGCATCCGGGCATAGATCAGCGGGTCATTACCATCACCCATTTCCACCTTTCGCGCGATGCGCAGCCGCCCGATGCGCACGCCAAGCCAGAAATTGATAACGGCCGCCGCCGCGCAAAGGCACAGAGTTGTGGGCAAAAGCACGGGTGTAAGGCCCAGCAGGTTCATATTTGTAACTCCCTTGCGATCTTTCATGGGCGCCATAGCCATCAGCGACTTGCAACGCACGAGAAATCCGGTATAGGCGCCGCTTCGCATCCGCCTATGCGGCAACGCATGTCTGGCGGCTTTTGTCGTCTAATTCGTATTTTTCAGGAATAGGTGCCGAAATGGCTGTCCCTAAGAGAAAAACTTCCCCCAGCCGTCGCGGCATGCGTCGCAGCCATGATGCGCTGAAGGTCGAAGCTTTCCACGAGTGCTCGAACTGCGGCGAACTGAAGCGCCCGCACAACCTCTGCCCGTCTTGCGGCCATTACAATGGTCGTGAGATCATCGCAGTCGGTCTTTGATGTCCGGCCCCCGGTTGGGGGCCTGTGAAGGGGTAGTTGCATCATGAATTTTCCGCGTATCGCAATCGACGCGATGGGCGGGGATGAAGGTGTGCAGGTCATGGTCGCTGGTGCGGCCTTGGCGGCGGACCGTTATCCGCAGGTGCGCTTCCTCCTCGTGGGTGACCAATCGAGGATTGAGCGGACGCTGGATCGACATTCGGCCCTGCGTCCGCTGGTAGAGATCCTCCACGCTGATGATGTCATCAGTGGGGAGGAAAAGCCAAGTCAGGCTCTGCGCCGCGCGCGAACCACATCGATGGGCATGGCTATCCATGCCGTTAAGAATGGTTCGGCAGGCGCGGCCCTGAGCGCCGGCAATACCGGCGCGCTCATGGCCATCTCCAAGCTGGCCCTGCGCACGATACCCGGCATTGACCGTCCGGCTCTGGCCGCGATCATGCCCACGCTTCAGCCCAGCGACGTTGTGATGCTCGATCTGGGCGCCAACACGGAATGCGACGCGCGCAATCTGGTGCAATTCGCGATCATGGGCGCTGCCTATGCGCGGATCGTGAACAGCCAGCCCGAGCCGCGTGTGCGCCTGCTGAACATCGGCACCGAAGACAATAAGGGCACCGAGGAATTGCGCGATGCCGCCGCTTTGCTCAAGGAGCGGGCCGGTGATCTCTCGATGGTCTTTGATGGCTTTACCGAGGCGGACAAGATCTGTCGCGGCGAGGTCGATGTCGTTGTAACCGATGGCTTTTCCGGTAATATCGCGCTTAAGGCGATTGAAGGCACCGCCCGTTTTGTGGGTGATCTGCTGCGCCGCTCTTTCTCGTCCTCGCTGCGTTCGAAGATCGGCTTTCTGATCTCACGCCCTGCGACCGACCTGCTCAAACATCATCTCGACCCCAATAATCATAATGGCGCCGTGTTTCTCGGCCTGAACGGGGTCGTTGTCAAAAGCCATGGCAGCGCGAATGCGCTGGGGGTGGCGAATGCGGTTGGGGTAACCCAACGGCTGCTGGAGGAAAATCTGACCGAACGGATCAAGGCTGACCTGGCAAGGCTCGGCACCGAAACGCTGCGCGCTCCTCACAAGGTTACGGCCGAGGCTGGGCAGGGATGACGCGGCGTTCGGTTCTGATCGGTACGGGCAGCGCGCTGCCCACGCGGGTTGTTCCCAATGCGGAACTGGCCGAAAAGGTTGATACCAGCGACGAATGGATCGTCGAGCGCACCGGTATCCGTCAACGCTATCTGGCGGGCGAGGGGGAAACGACCTCTTCGCTGGCCACGGCCGCGGCCCGGCAGGCACTTGAGGCTGCGGGCGTCGATGGCAAGGACGTTGACCTCATCATTCTGGCCACGGCGACCCCGGACCAGACCTTTCCGGCGACGGCCACGATCGTGCAGCATGCGATTGGCGCCAATGGCGGAATCGCCTTTGACGTGGCGGCGGTCTGCTCGGGCTTCCTTTATGCGATGGGCGTGGCCGATTCGATGCTGCGCTGTGGTCAGGCGCGTCGCGCGCTGGTGATCGGTGCGGAAACTTTCAGCCGCATCCTCGATTGGGAGGACCGCACGACCTGCGTTCTGTTCGGCGACGGCGCGGGCGCGGTGGTGTTGGAGGCGCGCGAAAGCGAGGACGCCAATGCTCCGGGCATTCTGGCGACCAAGCTTCATGCCGATGGCGCGCACAACCAGTTGCTCTTTGTCGATGGCGGCGTTTCGACCACCGGGGACGTGGGCAAGCTGCGGATGAAGGGGCGCGAAGTGTTCCGTCATGCCGTGGTCAATCTGGCCACTGTGCTTGGCGAAGTGCTTGAAGAAGCAGGGTTTAAGTCGGAAGATATCGACTGGCTGGTGCCGCATCAGGCCAATGCCCGCATCCTTGAGGCCACCGCCAAGAAGCTCCACATGCCTTCGGAAAAGGTCGTGGTGACGGTGCAGGATCATGCCAATACTTCGGCTGCATCGGTGCCTTTGGCGCTGGATTGCGCGATCCGCGATGGCCGGATCAAGCCGGGCCAGCTGGTCATGCTTGAGGCTATGGGCGGCGGATTTACATGGGGCGCAAGCCTGATCCGCATCTAAACCCTTTCTTTCGGATTTGCTTATATTGCGTCGAAATCGACGCGGGATAGCATTGTATTGCCCGCGATATTTGCTATCTTGTGGGGCGAGGGGTGCCCACAAGAGGCCTTTGGAGGGGATAATAGTGCGATCTATGTCTACGCTGACAAGAGCTGATCTGGCCGAAGCCATCAACCGCAAACTGGGCCTGTCGCGGGCCGATTCCCTCAACATGGTGGAATCGATTCTCGATCTGGTCTCAGACTCCCTTGCCGAGGGCGAGAACGTCAAGATCTCGGGCTTTGGCACCTTCCTGCTGCGCGACAAGAGCGAGCGCGTGGGCCGCAATCCCAAAACCGGTGTCGAAGTGCCGATCACGCCTCGCCGCGTGCTGACCTTCCGCGCCAGCCAGATGCTGAAGGACCGCGTCGCGGGTTAATCCGCGCGCGATCTGTAACAGGCAAGTGTGGCTGGCATGACGGAAAAAGCACCTGAGGCATTCCGCACCATTGGCGAAGTGTCCAAGGAACTGTCTATCCAGCCCCACGTGCTGCGCTATTGGGAAGAGCAATTCCCGATGTTGCGCCCGGTGAAGCGTGCCGGGGGGCGCCGCCTGTACCGGCCCGAAGATGTCGAATTGCTGCGCACCATCGACCGTCTGGTCCACCGCGAGGGGTTTACTCTGCGCGGAGCCAAGAAGTGGCTGCAATCGCGCGATAAGGTTGAACTGACGCCGGAACCCGATTCGCAACGCTCCGGTGATCCGCAATTGCTGGATGATCTGATCGCCCTGCGCGCGCAACTGGCCCGCGCGCTGGCGTAAAAGCTTAAAGCCTCTCCGGCCCCAACGCCGGATCGAGATCGCGCGGCCGCATCAGGTGAACCAGCCGCGCCTGTCCTTCCTCAATGTCTTTCCAGCTTGCTGCATCCACCTCCATCACTGCAAAGGCGGCGGTGGGGAATTTTTGCTCGACCACGTCGCGCAGAGGAGACGAACCATCATCGGGCACGAGGTCGAAGATCAGATCCTCCAACCCCGGATTATGGCCGACCAACAGCACCGATTCCACGCTGTCATCCTGATCGCGCAGCACATCAAGCAGCGAGGCCGAGGAGGCCAGATAAATCCGCCGGTCCCAATTCACCGGCAGCGCATGGCCATAACCGGCCCCCTGCGCGCCAAGCTCAATGGTTTCGGCCGCGCGCACTGCGGGTGAGGCCAGAATGCGATCCCAGCGCAGGCCTCGCTGCGCGCAATATTCGTCAATATGCTTGCCCATCAACGGCGCGCCCTTGCGCCCGCGTTCGTTCAATGGGCGGTCGAAATCGCGCGCGCGCGCATCGCCCCAATCGGATTTGGCGTGACGCAACAGGCCCAGCGTTTTCATATGTGTTCAACCAAATTGACGGCCATCCGGGCTTTGGGCCGGAGACTCGGACTGCGGAGAAGAAGCATCGCCTGAAGCATGGGCGCGCAGCCTTTGTAAAGCCTCAGATAGCGTGCAGCGCACAACCGGCGTTCCGGCGGGAAAGGCGGTCAGCAGGCGCGAGGGGAAGGCGGCGGACAGAACCACGAAATGCCCCCGGTCGCCGCGCCCTCGGATCAACCGGCCAAAGGCCTGCGCCAGGCGGGCGCGGATGATGCGGTCATCATGCGCCTGACCGCCCTGCGGATGGGCGAGACGCCGCGCGCGGTGCAGGATCGAGGGCTTGGGCCAAGGCACCTGCTCCATGATGACCAGCCGCAAAGAATCTCCCGGCACATCGACCCCGTCGCGCAAGGCATCGGTGCCCAGCAAAGACGCATGGGGATCATCGCGGAAAATATCGACCAGCGTGCCGGTATCAATCGGATCGACATGTTGGGCATAGAGCGGTAGGCCATTGCGCGCCATGCGGTCGGCAATCCGCCCATGCACCGCGCGCAGCCGCCGGATCGCGGTGAACAGGCCCAGCGCGCCGCCGCCGCTCGCCTCAATCAACTGCCCATAAGCCCCGGCCAGCGCCGGAATATCACCGCGCGGAATGTCGGTGACGATCAGCACCTCGGCCTGATTGGCATAGTCAAAGGGGCTTTCAAAGGCGGCCACTTCGGGCGCCACCTCGATATGCGGCGCGCCCGAACGCGCCACGGCGCCCTCCCAGCTTTGATCCCAATCTGCGTCCCCGGCCCGGTCGCGCAGCGTCGCGCTGGTCATCATCACCCCATGCGCGCCGTTCAGCACCGTGGCGGCAAAGGGCTGCATCGGATCGACCCAGCGGCGATGGAGCCCCATGTCATATTCGCGCCCATCGGCCCGGTCCACCGCCAGCCAGTCAACAAAGCCCGGATCGACCGGCCCCGACAGTCGCGCCAGCAAAGCCTCCCAAGCGGCGATCAGATCGACCCGCCATGTCAGGGATGAGCGCGCACCCTCGATCCGCGCGCGGCCTTGGCCATCCAGCCAGTCGGGCGGCTCGTCCATGATCGCCTCCAGTCGCAACCCCAACTGGATCAACGGTTTGCGCAGCCGAGCCAAAGCCTCGCCGGCCGCCAGCGCCGCCTCGATAAACGGGCCATCCAAGGAGGCCGCTTCGGTCTCCACGCCATAGCCCGCCTCCTGCCCGCCGCTCTCGTCGCGGGCAAAGGTCGTGGCGCGCACGGCGGCCAGCAATTGCTCGATTTCGCCGCTCGGCTCGCCCTCTACCACGCGTTGCAGCCAGCCATCGCCGGGCAGCGCCTCGGCCGCCTCACGCGCGGCGGCGATGGCGCGGGCGCCTGCTTCATCATAGCTGGCCACATCAGCAAGGCGGGCGGACAGGCCCCTGCGGCGGCCTTTCGATCCCTTTTCGGGCCCGATCACCCAGCGGCGCAATTCGATGGCCTCCGCGCCGGTCAGGTCGGCGGAAAAGGTGCTGTCGGCGGCCTCGAATACATGGTGGCCTTCGTCAAAGACGATGCGGGTGGGGCGCAGGGCGACATCCTTGCCCCGCGCGGCATTGACCATCACCAGCGCATGGTTGGCGATCACCAGATCGGCCTCGGCGCTGGCGCGTGCGGAGCGTTCGATGAAACATTTGCGGTAATGCGGGCAGCCAGCATAAACGCATTCGCCGCGCCGGTCGGTCAGCGAGGTGATCCCCCGTTGGCGGAACAAAGTCCCCAGCCAGCCCGGCAGATCGCCCCCGATCATATCCCCATCCTGCGTATAGGCGGCCCAGCGTGCGACCAGTTGCGCCAGGATCGCCGCCCGCCCGCCAAATCCGCCTTGCAGCGCATCCTCAAGGTTGAGCAGGCACAGGTAGTTCTCACGCCCTTTACGCACCACCACGCGGTTGGAATCGCCCCACACGCGCCGCGCCTCTCGCCGCAATTGGCGTTGCAGCGCCTTGGTATAGGTCGAGACCCAGACCGTCCCGCCGCTGGCATGGGCCCAGAGCGAGGCGGGGGCCAGATAGCCCAAAGTCTTGCCCGTGCCCGTGCCCGCTTCGGCCAGCAGCATGTGGGGCGCGCCGCGCGCGGTGCGGGGGGCGAAGATATGGGCGGCGCGGGCGGCATAATCCTGCTGGCCCTGACGCGCCTCGCTGCCATGGCCGGTGATATGGTCCAATTGGCCCAGCACATCGGCCTGCAGCAGATCGACCTGTGCGGGCTGGGGGCGCTCGGCGGTTTCCTCCCATTCGGGCAGGCGCGAAAACAGCCAGCGTTCGGCCCGCGCCGGTTTCTCAATCGCAGTGGCCAACACCGGCGCCCATGACCAGCGCAATTTGGCCAGCCCCTGCAACGCGGTCCATGCCCCTTCGCGCTCGGCCCAGTCGGGCGCGCCGCAATGGGCCAGCAGCGCGGCGGCGGCTTGTTGCAGCAGCAGCGGCACATCGGCATCGCCCGTCGGCTGTGCCAAACCCAGCGCTTGGGCCAGCCCCTTGGGTGTGGGCACGACAAAGCACGCAGGATGCACAAAGGCATAGAGTTCAAGCAGATCCAGCCCCGACAGATCGGGATAGCCCAGCCGACTGGCCACCAGCGGCGCGTTGAGGATCAGCAGCGGCGTATCGGCGGCGGTGACAATCGCCTCGCCCTTGCCCACCGCATTGGTGGCGCAGCCGCGCATACGCAGCCAGCAGCCGCTGTGATTGGCATGCAGAGCGGGCAGGTCCAGCGCGGCGGGCGGCGCATAAGGGGCGGGGGCGTCATCCATCGCCCCGACTGATGCCGGGGCGCGGGCGGCTTGGCAATGGAGGAGCGCCCGGTTTTACCCTGTCGGGAGAACAAAATGTGTTCGAAGTTGCCGGCGGCGTTTCCCTGCTTGCCATTTTGGGCCCCTTGGGCAAAAGGCGTGGCATTATGACAGACGAAGCACTTCTTGCCGCCGCACAGGTTTCCAAAGCATGGCCTTTCGAGGAGGCCCGCAAGATCGTGAAACGCTATCCGAACGGGAAACCGGGCGGAGAGCCGGTGCTGTTCGAGACGGGCTATGGCCCATCGGGCCTGCCGCATATCGGCACGTTTCAGGAAGTGTTGCGCACGACGCTGGTGCGCCGCGCCTACGAGGTGCTGACTGGCGCGCCCACGCGTCTGGTGGCGTTTTCGGATGATATGGACGGGCTGCGCAAGGTGCCCGACAATGTGCCCAATGGGCAGGTTCTGGCCGACAATCTGGGCAAGCCTTTGAGCCGCATTCCCGATCCTTTCGGCACGCATGAGAGCTTTGCGCATCATAACAATGCGATGCTGCGCGATTTCCTCGATCAGTTCGGTTTTGACTACGAGTTCGTTTCGGCCAGCGACCGCTATAATTCGGGCGCTTTCGATGATGCCTTGCGCGGCGTGCTGCGCGCCTATGACAAGATCATGGGCATCATGCTGCCGACCCTGCGCGAGGAACGCCGCAAGACCTATTCGCCGATCCTGCCGGTCAGCCCCAAGAGCGGGGTGGTGCTGCAGGTTCCCATCGAGGTGGTCGATGTCGAAACGGGCATGATCCGGTTCGAGGATGAGGGCGAAGTGATCGAACAGAGTGTGTTCGGTGGCCGGTCCAAGCTGCAATGGAAGGTTGATTGGGCCATGCGCTGGGTGGCGCTGGGCGTCGATTATGAAATGTGCGGCAAGGATCTGACCGACTCGGTGACGCAGAGCGGCAAGATCGCCCGCGTGCTGGGCGGGCAGAAGCCGGAGGGGCTGATCTATGAACTCTTCCTCGACGAGAAGGGCGAGAAGATCAGCAAGTCCAAGGGCAACGGCCTGACCATCGAGCAATGGCTGACCTATGGCAGCGAGGAGTCGCTGGGCTTCTACCTCTTCCGTGATCCCAAGAGCGCCAAGAGCCTGCACCCCGGCATCATCGGCCGCGCGGTGGACGAATATTGGCAGTTCCGCGAAAAGCTGGCTACGCAGCCGATCGAGCAGCAATTAGGCAATCCGGTGTGGCATTTGCTGCGCACCAATGGTTATCAGGGCGGTGAGGGCGAAAAACTGCCGGTCAGCTTTGGCCTGCTGCTCAATCTGGTCGGCGTGCTGGGCGCTCATGCCACGCGCGATCAGGTCTGGTCCTACCTTGCCAATTATGTCGAGGATGCCCGCCCCGAAGCCCATCCCGCGCTCGATGCGCTGGTGACGCGGGCACTGGCCTATAACCGCGACTTCATCGCGCCCACGCTGAACCGCCGCAAGCCCGAGGAAGGTGAAGCCGCAGCTCTGGCCGCGCTGGACGAAGAACTGGCCGCGACCAGCGACGACGCCACGGCCGAATTGCTGCAGAACATCGTCTATGAAATCGGCAAGGACCCGCATTTCGGCTTCGAGAGCCTGCGTGACTGGTTCAAGGCGCTGTACGAGACGCTGCTGGGCAGCTCGCAGGGGCCGCGTATGGGGTCGTTCATCGCGCTCTATGGCGTGGAGAATACGCGCAAGCTGATTGCTGAGGCGTTGGAAGGGTGATTGATGCGAGGGACTTGTCCCTCGCGCTCCCATTAATGTCTTCGTTGCGCCATGAGTTCGGCCAAGAGTGTCGGACCCAGCGTTTCAAAAATTAAAGCCTGCGGCGCCCAATAATCGCGCCGCAGGCTTTAATTTTATCAGCACCCAGACCCGCCTTCCAGCCCCCCCATTAACGGGATTGCAAAGGGACAAGTCCCTTTGCCCGCCGGAGGCAAACCTTCAAACCCCTGCAAACCCTACTCCGCATCCGCCATCCGCGCCGACCATTCCCGCGTGCGATACCATTTGGTGATCACATATTTCTGCCCCTTGGTGACGGGCTTGGCTGCATGCTGGGTGTATGTGTTGACCTCACCGTTGCGGTTGGCATTGTTCCACACCAGCAACATGCCCAGACGCGGCTGAACGCAGACGCCGACATGCATGAAGTCGGTCTCGCCGCCCTCATCGGGTTCGTTGAGGTAGATCATCGCGGTCCAACTGCGCTGCCCCCCGCATGGCACTTCTTTCTGGAAATAGGCCGAGAGCGGGGGGAACCAGTCGCAATGGCCGCGATATTCCTGACCCACGGCATAGCGCTGTCCCTGTATCGCCTCGCCGCAGACCGGGTCGATGCCCATCAGATCGTCGATCCGCCGCTCGATCATGGCGACGAAGGGATTGGCCCGGTCGACATCGCCGGAAAAGCTGGTGCGATAGTCCTGCTGGTTGCCCGGCTCGAATGTGGCCGATGGGCGTGCGACCTCGTCCACCAGCGTCATAAAGCGATGGCATTCGGCCGCCGAGAGAAAATCGGTGATCGCATACATATCCATCGTGTCGAGCGGCACGCGATAGGCATAGGGGTCGGCATCGAGCCGGGCGCGCACGGCATCGCCCTGGGCAATCAGGGCGTCACGGTCGGGTGCGGGATCAGGGTTGGTCATGGGTTTCCGATATGAAACAGAACAGGGCGGAGGATCAACCCCGCCCTGTCCTTTGCGACCCTTTTGGGCTTTTGTTTACCAGAAGAAATCGTAAAGCACGTCCACGACCTCGCCGGTATACGTATCAACCAGTAGCGCATCGTCATAATAGCGCACCCACTGATACGGCCCGTAAACCTCGGGCAGGCGATAGTTATAGGGGTCGTAGATCACATAGCTCTGGCTGTAGAACAGCGGTTGCAGGAACAGACCCACGCTGAGCCGGCGATAGGCATAGCCGCGATAGGGCGGGTTATAGCGCCCGATGTGGAAAGCCATCCGGTTGCTGGTGCGATAGCGCTGCCAGTCGTAGCGGTTGTCACGGCGCCAGTCCTGCGTCCAGCGGCGATAGTCGCCGCGCGGGGCGTTCATGCCGGGATTGCCGCCCGGGCCGCGATTGCCGTTCCAGCCGTTGTTGGGGCCGCGATTATAGGCGCCCTGAGGTCCACGGTCCCAGCCTTGCGGCCCGCGATTGACGCCGCCCTGAGGCCAGCCCGGCGTGCCGCGCCAGCTCTCATTACCGCCGCGCGGGCGGTCATTGCGCTGCATGTCCCCGCGCGGGCCATCACTGCGCATATCGCCACGGGGGCTATCATTGCGCGGGGGCTGAACATTGCCTTGGCCGCCCCAGCCGCCACGGTCGGGGCCGCGATTGCCGCCATTCCATCCGCCGCCGCCCGGTGCGGCCGGTGCCGGAGGTGCCGCCGGAGCAGGCCGCGCCGCCGGAGCAGGATTTCCACCACCGCCCCACGAAGGCTGCCCGCCGCCGCGTCCGCCGTTAAAACCGCTGCCCATCGGCTGGCCCTGCGGCTGAGGTTGCGCCTGGCCCTGAGGCCCGCCGCGCCCGCCACCCATATTACCGCCGCCGTTCGGCATGGGCGCGCCGCCGCCACGGCGTTCGCCGCCCGACACTTCCGGGCCCCGCCCGCCGCCGCGATTGCCGTGGTCGTGATTTTCCTGCGCCATCGCCTGCACCGGGATCGAAAGCAGCGCGAGGCCCATCGCCAGATTGGCCAGTGTGATCGTCTTCATAAGCCACCTCCCAGTCGAAGCGTTGGCCGGGCGCCATGCTTCCCTTCGCACGGCCGGTTCACTTCCTGTGATCTTCTGTATAGGCTTGGGGCGCTGTCCACATTCTGAACCGGGCCGTTGGCCTTTGTTCATACAAAAAGGGGCGGCAAGCCTTACGCCTGCCGCCCCCTTTATACGCTCAAACCGCGATCAGCGCGTCAGCTTTTTGTAGGCGCCCGCGCTTGCACGGTCGGCCGCATCGCCAAGGCGGCGGCGCTTGTCTTCTTCATAGGCCTCGAAGTTGCCCTCGAACCATTCGACATGGCTGTTGCCTTCGAAAGCAAGAATATGCGTGGCCAGACGGTCAAGGAAGAAGCGATCGTGGCTGATGACCACGGCGCAGCCTGCGAAGTTTTCGATGGCTTCTTCCAGAGCGGCCAGCGTTTCCACGTCAAGGTCGTTGGTCGGTTCGTCGAGCAGCAGCACGTTGCCGCCGCGCTTCAGCATCTTGGCGATGTTGACGCGGTTGCGTTCACCGCCCGACAGCTTGCCGACGTTCTTCTGCTGATCCTGACCCTTGAAGTTGAAGGCGCCGACATAGGCGCGCGTCGAGGTGTCGAAGCCGTTGACCTTCATGTAATCCAGCCCGTCGGAAATTTCTTCCCAGACGTTCTTGGTCGGGTCCAGATGGTCGCGGCTCTGGTCAACATAGCCCAGACGCACGGTGCTGCCGATTTCGATGGTGCCGGTATCGGGCTGTTCCTGACCGGTGATCATCTTGAACAGCGTGGACTTACCCGCGCCGTTCGGCCCGATCACGCCCACGATGCCGCCCGGCGGCAACAGGAACGAAAGGTCTTTGAACAGAACCTTGTCGCCAAAGCTCTTGGAAATGCCCTTGGCCTCGATGACCTTGCCGCCAAGGCGCTCGGGCACCTGAATGACGATCTGGGCCTTGCCGGGGCCACGGCTTTCCTGGCTGGCGACCAGTTCCTCGAACTTCTTGATACGAGCCTTGGACTTGGTCTGGCGGCCCTTGGTGCCGGCGCGGATCCATTCCAATTCGTCGTTGATCGCCTTCTGGCGGCCGGTGGCCTCGCGGTCTTCCTGCTGCAGGCGCTGCGACTTCTTTTCCAGATAGGTCGAGTAATTGCCCTCGTAGGGGAAATACTTTCCGCGGTCGAGTTCGAGGATCCAGCCCACCACATTGTCAAGGAAGTAGCGGTCGTGGGTGATCATCAGCACCGCACCGTGATATTCCTTGAGATGGTTTTCAAGCCATTCCACGCTTTCCGCGTCCAAGTGGTTGGTCGGTTCGTCGAGCAGCAGAATGTCGGGCTTTTGAATGAGCAGGCGGGTCAGCGCGATACGGCGGCGTTCACCGCCCGACAGGCTTTCCACCGGCCAGTCGCCGGGGGGGCAGCGCAGCGCTTCCATGGCGATTTCGAGCTGGTTGTCCAGCGTCCAGCCGTCCACCGCGTCGATCTTGTCCTGAAGCTCGGCCATTTCGGCGCCCAGCGCGTCGAAATCGGCGTCTTCCTCGGCCATTTCCATGCCGATCTGGTTGAACCGATCGACCATGTCGGCCGTGGCGCGCGCGCCATCCTTGACGTTTTCCAGCACCGTCTTGGTGTTGTCGAGCTGGGGCTCCTGTTCCAGATAGCCCACGGTGATGTTTTCACCCGCCCATGCCTCGCCGGTGAAATCGGTGTCGATCCCGGCCATGACCTTGATCAGCGTCGACTTACCCGCACCGTTGGGGCCCACGATGCCGATCTTGGCGCCCTGATAGAATTGCAGGCTGATGTTGTTCAGCACCGGCTTTTGCGCGCCGGGGAAAGTTTTCGTCATGTTCTTCATGACGAAGGCATATTGGGCGGCCACGTGGCGGTCTCCAGATAAACGGATGAGGAATTGCGCGCCGCTCTACAGCTTGGGCGCGCGGTTGCCAAGCGGGCGCTTGGGCGATAGCCTTGGCCTATGCGAAAATTCTATAGCCTGTTGGCCTTATCAGTCGGATTGATGGCTTCTCCTGCCTGTGCGGCGGGGGGAGATGCCCGTTCATCCGATGCTCTTTCCATCATCACCGACCTGACCACCGATGTGGGCCAGCGCCTTGGCGGCACCGAGCGCGAGGCCGCCGCGCGTGATTGGGCGGTGGCGCGGTTAAAGGAGCTGGGCTTTGCCAATGTGCGCTCCGAGCCTTTCCCGATCACCGGTTGGGTGCGCGGCGAGGAAAAGGCCGCGATCACCGCGCCCGTGCCGCAGAAACTGGCGGTGACGGCGCTGGGCTATTCCGGCGCGACCCCGCCGCAGGGCGTGAATGGTGAACTGGTCTATTTCCCCACGCTCGATGCGCTCAAACTGGCGCCGGACGGGTCGCTGCGGGGCAAGATCGCCTTTGTCGACCATGCAATGAAAGCGGCTCAGGACGGCGGCGGCTATGGCCCCTTTGGCGAGGCGCGGCGGCAGGGGCCGACCATCGCGGCGGCCAAGGGCGCCTCGGCGCTGCTGATCCGCTCCATCGGCACCGACCATACGCGCAGCCCGCATACCGGCGTGACCCGCATCCCGCCGCAGGGCGAGCCTTTGCCCTCGGGCGCGGTGTCCAGCCCTGATGCCGATCTGATCGCGCGGCTGGCGGCCAAGGACAAGCCGCTGACCGCCAGCGTCACCTTGACCCCGCGTTTCACCGGGCAGGTGATGTCGGGCAATGTGATCGCCGAATTGCCGGGGCGGGATCCGAAACTGGCGCCGATCCTTGTCGCTTGCCATCTCGACAGTTGGGATCTGGGGCAGGGGGCGATTGATGACGCCTCGGGCTGCGGCATCATCACCGCCGCCGCGCTGGAGGCCAGCAAATCGGGCCAGTTGGCCCGAACGATCCGCGTGCTGTGGGCCGGGACCGAGGAAATGGGCGGTTTTGGCGGACAGGCCTATGCCAAGGCCCATGGAGCCGAGCCCCATGCGGTGGTGATGGAATCGGACACCGGGGCCGACCGCGTGTTCCGCTTCCTGTTCCGCATGGCCCCGCAGGACAAACCTCTGGCCGAGCGGATAGGGGCGGAATTGGCCAAGATGGGCATCTATACCGGCGATGGCGCGCCAGAGGGCGGCGAGGATGTGGGCTATATTGCCGAAAAGCAGAAACTGGCGGTGATCGACCTCAATCAGGACATGATCCGCTATTTCGACTGGCACCACACGCCCGATGATACGTTGGACAAGATCGATCCGGCGCAATTGCAGCAGAATGTCGATGCATGGGCGGCGGTGCTGAAAATTCTGGGTTCCTATACCGGCACGATCAATCCGGCAGGTTGATTAAACGGCGGGCAGGGGAGCAACCTCGGCCCGCCTTTGCCCCTGCATCGCCCAATAGAGTTGAACCATCGCGCGCGGCAGCAGGGCATAGCCCACCAGATACCAAGGGTTCATGATCGCGCCCCAATAGAACGTGTCGGGGCGCGAGAACATGGCGATCATGATCGCATAGCCCCAGACCAGCACATTGGCAAAGACCCCCTCACGCCCGCCCAGCGCCAGCCAGCCCGCCAATGGCAGCGTCGCGCCAAACAGTGCCCAGTGCAGCGGCAGGCGTTGCAGCGGCGTGGTATAGATCACCGCTTTCAAAAAGCCGGAAAAGCCCTGCATCGCATGCCAGCCCTGCGACTTGATATCGCCGGGCAGCGTTTGTGCCATGGCCAATTGCGCATGGATCGCCATGAACACGCCCCATGCCGCGATGAGCGTCGCCCAGACGCCCACCTCTACCCAGCGCCTATTCCACCCCGCATAGGCCAGCGCCAGCAAGGCAAAAGGCAGCGCCAGTTCGCGGATGAACAGCGCCGCGCCCAGCGCCGGCACCACATACCACCATTGCCGGGGCCAACCGATCACGCCTGCGAATGCCACCGCAATGCACAATCCCGCCGGATATTCCTGCAACGCCATCAGCCAGTCCGAGGACACCGCCGTGCCCCCCGCCGCAATGGCCGCCCCGGCCAGAAAACGCTCGATGCCCGTCAGGCGGCCTTCATGCGCGATGGCCCATGTGAAAATGCCCGCCACCAGCATCACGATGCACAGTTTCTGAAAACCCTTCCAGCCGATGATGGCGGTGATTTCGATTTCCGTGGGCGGACGCATGGTGAAAAAGGGTTTCAATGGATAGTGATGCGCACGGTGCAATTCCGCCGCCGCCTGATGGTAGGGCTTGCCCTGAGCCACCTGCGCCGAGATGTCGTGATACAGGCGCGCATCGGTATAGCCGCCCTTTTTCGCCGTTTTGATCGGCGGTGGCGTGACCGAAAAACACCATGCCGTCACGGCAAGCATCAGCAAAGCGAACAGGATCGCGGCGGGGCGGGGAAGTCTGGCTAACACGCGCCTTCCTTTGGCCAATCCTTTCGCGGATGCAAGAGCACAGATGCACGGGCGCGCGCGTGGATAGGTAGTTTTGCCGGGGAGAGCATAAGGTCCGATTTGGCGGCGGGGCGATAAAAGCGGATTTGGATCGTAACAGGATGAGAGGTCGCGCGCGTGCTTTCCGGGAACACATCAACCGCAGGCATTCGACAGAAACTGGTGTTTTGCCTCGGCGCGCTGGCGGCGGTCAGCGTGGTGCAGGTGTCGGCCGCCACCTTTCTCCATTACCGTCTCTATGCCGCCAATCAGGCGTTGAGCGCGGCGGCGGGCGCTCAGGGCGGTGTGGACGGGCTGATCATGGCGGCGGTGATGACCACGCTGATCACCATCGTGGTGGGGGCGGGCACTTTGCTGTGGGCCGGGATGTTTGTGTCGCGCGCGGTGGTCGATCCGGTTTCGCATCTGGCCCAGCGGTTGAACGCGATGGCGGCGGGCGATTACGGGCCGGCGCTGGAGGGCGACAGCCATGGCGACGAGGTGGCGCAAATGTATGCCGCCGCCGCCGTGTTCCGCGAAACCGCATTGGGCAAGATCGAGGCGGATGAACAGCAGCACAAGGTGGTGCGCGCGCTGACCGAAGGTTTGGACCGGCTGGCCGCGCAAGATCTGGAATTTCGCATCGAGGCGGCCTTTCCCGCCGATTACGAGCAACTCCGCGTCAATTTCAATCAGGCGGTGATCTCGCTGGCCAAGGCGATCGGATCGGTGCGCGTGGGCGCGGCCAGCGTGATGGCCTCCATTCAGGATATCCGCAGCGCCAGCGACGACATGGCCCAGCGCAACACCCAGCAAGCCGCCACGCTGGAGGAAACCGCCGCCGCGATGAGCCAAGTGACCGATGGCGTGCAGGAAACCGCCACCCGCGCCGCCGATGTCCAGCGCGCGATTGCCGAAACCTGCACCCAGGCCGACGAAGGCGCGGGCGTGGTGACGCGGGCGATCGACGCGATGGCTGCGCTGGAAGGTTCGGCCACGGAAATCGGCAAGATCGTGGGCGTGATCGACGGGATTGCGTTTCAGACCAACCTGCTGGCCTTGAATGCGGGCGTTGAGGCGGCGCGCGCGGGCGAGGCGGGCAAAGGCTTTGCCGTGGTCGCCAATGAGGTGCGCGCCTTGGCCCAGCGCAGCGCGGATGCAGCGCGCAACATTGGCGGATTGATCCATGAGTCGGCCGATCAGGTGTCGGGCGGTGTCGTGCTGGTGCGCGAGACGGGCGATCTGCTGCGCCTTATCATGGGCCGCGTGGGCGAGATCAACGAGGTTATCACCGACATTGCCACCAGCGCCGAATTGCAGGCGCAAAACATCCATCAGGTCAATAATGCGGTCAACGAACTGGACCGCGTGACCCAGAAAAACGCCGCCATGGTCGAACAGACGACAGCGGCCACCCGCGATCTGGCGCATGAGGCCGAGCAGCTTTCGGCCATGGTGCGCACATTCCGCACCCGCGATATCGAGACACGCGAAGCGTCGCGCGACAAGGCGGCCGCGCGGCGGTTAAGCGCTGCGCCCCAGCGCAATATCATGTCCATCGCGGGCAATCTGGCGCTGGCCCCCGCGCCATCGGGCGATGATTGGAGCGAATTCTAATGCCGTCGCGGCAAAGCGTTGCAATGTATTACCCAGTGCTTTGTCAAATTTACCGACATTTTACGTCTCATCTCTAAGTCTTGCCCAAAGCCCGCCTGATGGCCGGCGCCAAACCTGAGCAGGCCGATGATTCGTCTTTTCAAACATTACATTCCCCATTCGGTGATCCTGCTGGGATTGATCGATCTGGTCCTGCTGATGATTTCGGGCGACTTTGCTTGGCGGTTGCGCGCCGATCAGTTGGGGATGCCGTCGGAAAGTTTTGAAACGCGCCTGCAACCGCTCTTCGCCTTTGCCATGGTGATGCAGATGGCGATGATCGCGGTGGGAGTTTACGGGGCCGATGCCTTGCGCTCGGTGCGCTTTGCCTCGGCGCGGCTGCTGGTGGCGGTGTCGCTGGGGGTGATCGCGCTGGCGCTGTTCAACTCCTTGTTCACCAGCCAGATTTTCTGGCGCTCCACCCTGTTCTACGCGATGCTGGGGGCGATTGCGATGCTGGTGATGAACCGGCTGATCGTGGGCGGCATTCTGGGCACATCGGCCTTTCGGCGCCGGGTGCTGGTGCTGGGCGCGGGCCACCGGGCGCAGCGCCTGCGCGAACTGGGCGAGCGGGCCGAGAGCGGTTTTGTCATCGTCGGCTATGTAGGCATGATCGAGGCCACCCCGGTGGTTGAAGAAGCGATCCCGCGCACCGCGATCCATAATCTGAAGCGGCATGTCGAAAACCTTGGCGTGTCCGAGGTGGTGCTGGCGCTGGAAGAACGCCGCAATGCACTGCCTTTGAAGGATCTGCTGCGCATCAAGACGGCTGGCGTCCACGTCAACGATTTCTCCAGCTTTATGGAGCGTGAGACGGGTCGCGTCGATCTGGATACGGTCAACCCCAGTTGGTTCATCTTCTCGGACGGTTTCTCGTCGGGCCGCGCCTTTTCCAGCGCCGCCAAGCGGGTCTTCGATGTCATCGTCAGCCTGCTGTTGCTGACCATGACTGCGCCGGTGATTGCGCTTTTCGCCATCCTTGTAAAACTGGACAGCAAGGGTCCGGCCTTTTTCCGCCAGCGCCGCGTGGGCCTGTATGGCCAGAATTTCGACGTTATCAAATTGCGCTCGATGCGGCTGGACGCCGAGGTCAATGGCGCGCAATTCGCCACCAAGAACGACCCGCGCGTCACCCGCATCGGCAATTTCATCCGCAAGGTGCGCATCGACGAATTGCCCCAGACGTGGAGCGTGCTGAAAGGCGAGATGAGCTTTGTCGGCCCGCGCCCGGAACGCCCGGAATTCGTTTCCGACCTTGAGGACAAGCTGTCCTATTATGCCGAACGCCATATGGTCAAACCGGGCATCACCGGCTGGGCGCAGGTCAATTATCCCTATGGCGCCAGCCTTGAGGATTCGCGCAACAAGCTGGAATATGACCTTTATTACGTGAAAAATTACACGCCTTTCCTCGACATCCTGATCATCCTGCAAACGCTGCGCGTGGTGCTCTGGCACGAAGGGGCGCGCTAGGATGGCGGCTGGTCCCAGCCTGGGGGACTGGCCCGGCCTGTGGGACTGGGTAGCCAGCGCGGCCCATGTGGCGGGCGCCTGCGCCGCCATCACCGTTGCGGTCAGCCTCTGGGGCCAGCGCGAGCGCTATAGCGGGGCGGGCAAGGCGATTGTCGCCGCGCTGGCCATGACGGCGCTGTGGTGCCTTGCCGTGGTGGTCGAGGGCGAGCTTAGCCTTGTGGCCCAAGGGCTGCTGGGCCTGCGCAACCTGTCTTATCTGTGGGCCATTTATGCGATGTTCGCGGGCGATGGGCGCCATACCAGTCTGGCCGAGGTCGGGCCGGTGGTGGCTGCGCTTTGCCTTGTCGATATTCTGGTGCCTGCGGTTCAGTTAGTCGAGCATCGCGTCAATCCCGCGCTGCTGAACGAGGTCGAGCTTTACCAGATGAACATCCTGCTGGCGATGCTCGGCGTGGTGGGCTCGCTGGTGCTGGTGCATAATCTCTATGCCAGTGCGTCCAGCACCGGGCGCCATATGCTGCGCTGGCCCGCGCTGGCGCTGGCGGTGGTGTGGGTGTTCGAACTCAACCTCTATACGGTGGCCTATCTGGCCAAACACTGGCCGGTCGAGCTGGCGTCGCTGCATGGCCTGCTTGATGTGGGTTTTGCGGGCATTCTGGCGATGGGCGCCACGAGGGGGCGTGAGCCTCTGCGTTTGAAGCCTTCGCGGATGGTGACGTTTCAGTCGATGTCGCTGATCGTGATCGGCCTCTATTTCGTGGGGATGATCGCGATTGCCCGCTGGCTGGCCAGCGCCGGTGGCGAACTGGGCCGGTGGTGGCAGTTCAGTTTCCTGATCGCAGCGATTTCGGGGGCCGCATTGCTGCTGCCCTCGCGGCGGATGCGCGGGTGGATGCGGGTGATGTTCACCAAGCATTTCTTCAAGCACCGTTATGAATATCGCGAGGAATGGCTGCGTTTTGCCCGCACCATCGGCGGGCAGGGCAGGGACGCCGCCCCGCTGCACCAGCGCGCCGTGCAGGCGATGGCCGACATTACCGACAGCCCGGCGGGCCTGCTGCTGACGCCTGATGACACCGGCGAAATGGTGCTGGCCGCGCGCTGGCAATGGCCGACCGCCGATGTTCCGGCCCAGGCGCTGGGGCTGGCTGCCGCGCATTTTCTGGCTGCCAGCGATCATATCGTCGATCTGGACACGGTTCGCGCAAACGGGGGCAGGGACATTGCCATCCCCGAATGGCTGCGCGAGGAAAGCCGGGCATGGGCGGTGGTGCCTTTGCAGCATAACGGGCGATTGGTGGGGGCTGTGATCCTTGCCCGCCCACCGCAGGACCGCAAGCTGGATTGGGAGGACTTTGACCTGCTGCGCGTGGTGGCGCAACAGATCGGCACCTATCTGGCCGAGCATCAGGGGCAGCAGGCGCTGGCCGAGGCGGCGCGTTTCGACGAATTCCATCGCCGCATCGCCTTTGTCATGCACGACATCAAGAACCTGTCGAGCCAGCTATCCCTGCTTGCCCGCAATGCCGAGCGGCACGCCGAAAACCCCGATTTCCGGGCTGACATGCTGGTGACTTTGCGCAATTCGGCGGACAAGTTGAACCATTTGGTGGCTCGCCTTTCGCGCTATGGCACCAGTGCCGGTGACAAGGCCGAGCCGGTCGAGGTGGGCGCTTTGGCGCGGCAATTGGCCGAGAATTTCCGCGTGCGCCACAATGTTCAGGTGATCGAGCGCGACGCCTGCACCGTGGCGGGTCAGGGCCACAGTATCGAACAGGTGCTGACCCATCTGGTCCAGAATGCCGTCGATGCCAGCGGGCCGGACATGCCGGTCTTCGTCTCGATTTCGGGCGATGGCCTGTATGGGCGGATCGAGATCGTCGATTCAGGGCATGGCATGGCCCCCGAATTTGTGCGCAACCGCCTGTTCAAGCCTTTCGATTCCTCCAAACCGGGCGGCTTTGGCATTGGCGCCTATGAAGCGCGCGAATTGGTGCGCGCGATGCATGGGCGGCTGGATGTGGAAAGCCGCGAGGGGATCGGCACCCGCTTTATCGTCCGCCTGCCGTTGGCCAGCGCGGCGGAAATTTTGAAAACCATGGATAATGATCAAAAGGTTGCCTGACATGAGCGATGCCCGTCCAAAATTGCTCGTGATCGAGGATGATCCGGGCCTTCAGGCTCAGCTCAAATGGGCCTATGAGGATTTCGAGGTCATCGTGGTGGGCGACCGGGCCGGTGCTATGGCGGCGCTGCGCAGCGAAGAGCCTGCGGTGGTCACGCTCGACCTTGGCCTGCCGCCCGACCCGGACGGCACCAGCGAGGGCTTTGCCGTGCTGGACGAGATCATGGCCTTGAAGCCCGACACCAAGGTGATCGTGGCCAGCGGGCATGGCGCGCGCGAAAGTGCGCTTCAGGCCATCGGGCGCGGGGCCTATGATTTTTATCAGAAGCCGATGGATTTTGACGAAATGGCGCTGATCGTGGCCCGCGCCTATCGGCTCCACCGGCTCGAGGCGGAGAACCGCGCGTTGGCCGTGCGGGCGGGCAAGGACAATCGCGTGCTGGGCACGATGATTACCGCCGCGCCCGAAATGCTGCGCGTGGCGCGCACCATAGAGCGGGTGGCGGGCACCAATGTCTCGGTCATGCTGCTGGGCGCCAGCGGGACGGGTAAGGAATTGCTGGCGCGCGGATTGCATGAGGCCAGCGGACGGGCAGGGGCCTTTGTCGCCATCAATTGCGCGGCTATCCCGGAAAACCTGCTGGAATCGGAACTGTTTGGCCATGAAAAGGGCGCCTTTACCGGCGCGGTCAAAACCACCGAGGGCAAGATCGAGCAGGCCCATAACGGCACGCTGTTCCTTGACGAGGTGGGCGATATTCCCTTCGCGCTACAGGTCAAATTGCTGCGCTTTTTGCAGGAGCGGGTGATCGAGCGGATCGGCGGGCGGCGTTCGATTGCGGTCGATACGCGCATCGTCTGCGCCACCCATCAAAACCTTGAGGCGATGATCGCCGATGGGCGTTTCCGCGAGGATCTGTGGTATCGGCTGGCCGAAATCGTGGTCAAGATCCCCTCGCTGGCCGAACGTCCCGGCGATACGGCGCTGTTGGCGCGGGCTTTCCTCGCCCGTTTTGCCAAGGAGATGAACCCGGCGGTCAAGGGCTTTGCCCCCGATGCGCTGGCCGCGATGGATGCGTGGGGATGGCCGGGCAATGTGCGCGAGCTGGAAAACCGTGTGAAGCGCGCGGTCATCATGGCCGATGGCAAGCTGGTCCATGCGGGCGACCTTGATCTGGATGCGCCGGGGAGCGAGGAGGAATTGCCGCTCAACCTGAAATCCGCGCGGGAAATCACCGACCGGCGCGTGATCCGTCAGGCCTTGGCGCGTAGCGAGGGCAATATTTCCTCGACCGCCAAGCTGTTGGGGATCAGTCGACCCACGCTCTACGATTTGCTCAAGCAATATGACCTGCAGCACTGATAGCGTTGTCAGATTTGACGTACCAATAAGTACAATTCTGACCCGATAAGGTGTGGGGCCTGAAACGAAGAAAGGGCGGCTCGAAAGCCGCCCTTCCCCTCCCTTTTTTTCTTCCAACGCCCGATTTGCACAGAAAGGCCGGGGCTTCAATGGGGCGTATATGGCATTTTTATGAATAGCTGTTCATTGTGGCAAACGAACCACACTGGCACGATCACTCCGCCTCGCGCCGATTTTCGCGCACGGAGGCCCACAGCGCCGCCCCGATCAGCACCGCGCCGATCAGACCCGTTACCGTCTCGGGAATTTCCATCAGCGCCGAACCCAGCATGATCCCCGCCAGCGCGATGATCGCCCAGAAGGCGCCATGCTCAAGGAAGGCATATTCCGACAGCGTGCCCTGTTCGACAAGCAGCACGGTCAACGAACGCACAAAGATCGCGCCGATCGACAGGCCCAGAGCAATGATGACCATGTTGTTCGACAGGGCAAAGGCGCCGATCACGCCATCAAGGCTGAACGAAGAGTCGAGCACGTTGAGATAGAGAAACCCGCCAAGCCCCGAACGCACCGCTGTGCCCGCCAGCGCGCGCGCCGCCTCGCGGCTTTCCAGGAAATGGCCCAGCGCCTCAACCGCGATGAACGTCACAATGCCGAACACGCCCGACACCAGCAGCGTATAAGCCTCATCCCCCGGCAGCCAGCGCCCGATCAGCACCAGCGCCAGCAACAGCAGCGCAACCTCGCCCGCCTTGATCGAACCGACCAGCTTCAGCCGCACCTCGACCCAGCGCAGCCAATGGGTTTCCTTGTCCGGGTCGATGAAGAAGCCGAGGCCTACCATCGCCAGAAACGCGCCGCCAAAGCCCGCAATCGGGATATGCGCATGGCGCATGATCACCTCATATTGCGCCGGATCATCCAGCGAGAGATGCACCGCCTCGACCGGCCCCAGCCCGGCGGTAAAGCCCACGATCAGCAGCGGAAAAGCCACGCGCGTGCCAAACACCGCAAACAGCATGCCCCATGTCAGGAACCGCTTGCGCCAGACCGCATCCATATCTTTCAGCACAGCGGCATTGACCACCGCATTGTCAAAAGACAGCGACACTTCCAGCACTGCCAGCACCAGCACGATCCAGATCATCCCGCCCACAGCCGAGATCGAGCCGGTATCGTGCCAGCCATAGGCGGCGGCCAGCGCCAGACAGACGGCGGAAAAAATCAGCGAGCCGCCGAAATGCCTCAAAAATTGCGTCACTTGAAAAATACTCCGGGGAATCAGGCTTTGGGCTGATAGGTCTGTTCGATGCCGGGGAAGCTGCGGTCGCGCACCTCGGCAGCATAATGGGCGGCCGCCTCAGAGATCAGGCCCGCCACATCGGCATAGCGTTTGACGAAACGCGGCACGCGCTCAAACATGCCCAGCATGTCCTCGGTCACCAGCACTTGCCCGTCGCATTGCGCCGAACCGCCGATGCCGATGGTGGGGCAAGCCACCGCCTGCGTGATCGCCACGGCCAGCGGTTCGACCACGCCCTCAATGACGATGCCAAAGGCCCCGGCCTTATCGAGCGCGCGCGCATCGCCCAGGATCTTTTCCGCCTCCGCCTCGCTGCGGCCCCGCGCGCCATAGCCGCCAAGCTGGTTCACCGCCTGGGGCGTCAGGCCGATATGGCCCATGACGGGAATGCCGCGCTGAGAGAGAAAGGCCACGGTTTCGGCCATGGCCGCGCCGCCTTCCAGCTTTACCCCCGCGCATCCGGTTTCGCGCAAAACCCTAGCGGCCGTCTCAAACGCCTGCTGGGGCGAGGCTTCATAGGTGCCAAAGGGCAGATCGACGATGACGGCGGAATGCCAGCTGCCGCGCACCACCGCCGCGCCATGCGCCACCATCATGTCCAGCGTGACGGGCAGCGAGGAGGGCAGGCCATAGATCACCTGTCCCAGCGAATCGCCAACCAGCAGCAGGTCGCAATGCGCATCCAGCAATTGCGCCTGCCGCGCGGTATAGGCGGTCAGCATCACCACAGGCTCTGCAGTCACGCCATCCTTCTTGCGCTGACGGATGGCCGGAATGGTCAGCCGGCGCATCGGCGTGGGGGTGGGGTTGGCGCGGCTGGTGGCCGTATCGATCTGAAAGGTCGTAGACATACAAGGCTTCTAGCCCGCGATGGCGCATGGGGTAAAGCGCGATCGGCGCGTAACATCAATGCGTGACAAGGGCCCTGCGCCAAGGCAAGATGGATAATCCACCGGTGGACTACGCATAATCCGCCCTTGCGAATGTTGCGCGATCCGTTAATTTTCTTACCCATTGCTTATTGCGTTCAGGGGAACTGCATGTTCGGTCGCGTCAAGCCGTTGGATGCCATATTGGCCACGGCTGAGAAAAAATCACTTCATCGCTCTCTGGGCGCCTTTCAATTGACTATGCTGGGCGTGGGCGCGGTGATCGGGACGGGTATCTTCGTTCTGACCGCCGAGGCCGCGCAAAAGGCGGGGCCGGGCATGATGCTCAGCTTCATCATTGCCGGTTTCGTCTGCGCCGTGGCCGCTTTGTGCTATGCTGAAATGTCCAGCATGGTGCCGGTTTCGGGCTCGGCCTACACCTATTCCTATGCGGTGATGGGCGAATTGGTGGCATGGATGGTGGGCTGGGCGCTCATTCTGGAATATGCCATTGCGGCGGGCGCCGTGTCGGTCGGCTGGTCAGGCTATATGATCGGCTTTGTGCAAAACACCTTCCATATTACGGTCCCCCTCGAATTGGTGCGGGGACCATTCGACGGGGGTGTCATCAATCTTCCTGCGATGCTGATTGCGGCGATCATCACCGGCCTGCTGGTGCTGGGCACCAAGGAAAGCGCGACGGTGAATGCCGTGCTGGTGGCGATCAAGATCGTTGCTCTTTCCATGTTCATCGCGCTGACCTTGCCGGTTATCAAGTCGGGCAATTTCACGCCTTTCGCTCCGCTCGGCTTTACGGGCATTTCGGGCGCGGCGGCCTCGATCTTCTTTGCCTATGTGGGCTTTGACGCGGTTTCGACGGCGGCTGAGGAAACCAAGGATCCCCAGCGCAACATGCCGATCGGCCTGATCGGCAGCCTTGCCATCTGCACCATCTTCTACATGCTGGTGGCGGGCGGCGTGATCGGCACCGTGGGCGCGCAGCCGGTTTACGGCGCGCATGGCGAAGTGCTTTCGCCCGGTACGAGCGCTTTGTCGGACGCTTGCAAGGCGGTCAATGAAAACGCTGTTGTCTGCTCGAAGGAAGCTTTGGCCTGGACTCTGCGTCAGGTGGGCCATCCCTTCGTCGGCTGGCTGGTGGGCGCTGCGGCCATTCTGGCGCTGCCTTCGGTCATTCTGATGATGATGTTCGGCCAGACCCGCGTCTTCTTCGTGATGAGCCGCGACGGTTTGCTGCCCGAATTCTTCTCCAAGGTTCACCCCAAGTTTCACACGCCCCACGTCATCACCATCATGACGGGTGTGTTCGTGGCGCTGTTTGCAGCTTTCTTCCCGGTGGGCCTGCTGGCCGACGTGTCGAACTCGGGCACGCTGTTTGCCTTTGGCGCGGTGTCCGTGGCGGTGATGGTGCTGCGCCGGACCGACCCCAATCGTCATCGTCCGTTCCGCACGCCGGGCGTGAACATTGTCGCGCCGATCTCGATCGCGGGCTGCATCTATCTCTTCATCAGCCTGTCGAAGGCGACGATCAGCCTGTTCCTTGGCTGGGGCTTGGTTGGGCTTTTCGTCTATTACTTCTACAGCCGCAGCCGCAGCCATGTCGGTCGCGGGCTGGTCGAAGTCCATGAGGATGATGACGATACGCCGGATCTGCCGGTGCCGCCTCTGCCGGGCGTATGATCGCGCAGGCATGATACAAAAATGGGCGGCCCCCACCGGGAGCCGCCCTTTTTGTTTCAGGATGCTGCGGACTTAAACCGCTTCGAGAGCATAGCCTGCCGAACGCACGGTGCGCACCGGGTCCAGTGTGCCTTCCAGCTCGATCCCCTTGCGCAGACGGCGGATATGGACGTCCACGGTGCGCAATTCGATATCGCTGTCCGTGCCCCACACCGCGTCCAGCAATTGCCCGCGCGAGAAGACCCGGCCCGGATGCTCCATGAAGAACTTGAGCAGACGAAACTCGGTCGGCCCCAGCGCGAGGATCTGGCCCTTGCGCGTCACCTTATGCGCGGTGGCGTCCAGCGTCAGATCGCCCACGGTGATCTGCTCGCCCGCCAGCGCCGGGCGGATGCGGCGCATGATGGCCGATACGCGCGCGATCAGTTCGCGGGGGCTGAAGGGCTTGGTGATGTAATCGTCGGCCCCGGTTTCAAGGCCGCGGATCATATCGTCCTCGGCCCCGCGCGCGGTCAGCATGATGATGGGCACATGGGCGGTGGCCTTGTCGCGGCGCAGGCGGCGGCAGACCTCGATCCCGCTGGTGCCCTCGATCATCCAGTCGAGCAGGACCAGATCGGGCGCCTCTTCGGCGGCCAGCAACAGCGCTTCGTCACCATCGGGCGTCGAGAGGACCGTATAGCCCTCAGCCTGAAACCGAAATTCCAGCAGTTCCGCCAGCGCCGGATCATCTTCTACCAGCAAGAGCCGGGGTTGTTTCATGGGTGCCCCCTGTTAACGTTCAGTTTTCCGGCCGTTCCAGCCGGTCCACAACATATTCGGCCGTGGCCGCGTAATAGACCTGTTCGGCAATATTGGTGGCGTGATCGCCAATCCGTTCGATGTTGCGCGCGATGAACAGCAGATGCGCGGCCGAGGTGATGGTGGAGGGATTCTCCATCATGAACGAGACCATGTTGCGGAAAATGCTGTCATAAAAGGCATCGACCCGGGCATCGCGCTCGATCACGTCCACCGCCAGCGCGGGATCGCGCGCGGCAAAGGCGGTCAGCACGTCATGCACCATCTCGCCCGCGATTTCGGCCATCGCCGGGATCAGCGTCTGAGGCTCGGAATTCAGCCGCCCCTCGATCCGCGACACGCGCTTGGCGATGTTCTTGGCATAATCGCCGATGCGTTCCAGAATGCCCGCGATCTTCAAGGCGGCCAGCACCTCGCGCAGATCGTCGGCCATGGGCGCGCGCAGGGCGATGATCTTGACCGCAAGCCGATCGACCTCGGCCTCAAGCCGGTCGATCTTCTTGTCGCGCTCGATCACCTGCGCGGCCAGTTCCTGCGAGCGTTTCGTCAGCGCCTCCACGGCCTCGCCAATCGCCAGTTCAGCCAGACCGCCCATTTCGGCGATCAGCCCGCGCAGCGTGGTGATTTCCTCGTCAAAGGCCTTGACCGTATGTTCTGCCACTGGACGCAATTCCCTGTTCAAGCTGTGATGGAATGATCGTCACATACATGTCACAAAAGGCAACATCCATGTCCGTTCCAACCAGCCTTGAAAGCGCCATGCATCGTTTTCATGACAGGACTATGACGGACTTGTGACTTTTTGCTCTTTGGCCGGGATCAGCGGCAAACGCACCGAAACCTTGGTGCCCACGCCCACCTTGCTGGTAATGTCCAGCTTGCCGCGATGGCGTTCGACCACGTGTTTGACAATTGCAAGACCAAGCCCGGTGCCGCCCGCCGCGCGGCTGCGGCCTGGATCGGTGCGATAGAAACGCCGGGTCAGATGGGGCAGATGGTCGGCCGAAATGCCTGCGCCCCGGTCTGTGACCAGAAATTCGGCCATGCCGCGCGGCGCATGGGTCAGCGCGACTGTCACGGGTTGATCCGCGTCGCCATATTTCAGCGCATTGTCGATCAGATTGCGCAGCACCTGCTCGATCTGCTTCACATCGCCCGCCACCTCAAAGGAGCCCTCGGGCTTGGCGAATTCGACGCGGGCCGGATTACCCGGCGGCGGCGCAAATTCGCCCACCACCCGCGCGGCCAGCGGCGCAAGGTCGATCTGCGAGGTGGGGGCGTCATGCTTTTCCGCCTCAAGCTGCGACAGAGACATCAGATCGTTGAGCAGCGCCTGCATCCGCCGCGCCTCGCGCAACACCGTGCCGAGGAAGCGCTGCATCACCGCGCCATCCATCTTGCCCACACTCTCGCTGATCGTTTCGACATAGCCGATGACCGAGGAGAGGGGGGTGCGCAATTCATGGCTGGCATTGGCGACGAAATCGGTGTGGGCGCGGCTGATGTCTGCCTCGGCGGTGCGATCGCGCGCCTCGATCACCCACAGGCCCGGATAGACCGGGCGGCGCGTCAATTGCCACAGGCTTCCGCTGCGGGTCAGGCCGCGGATGCTGGCGGTGGCGGTTTCATCATCGGCGCTGTCCAGCAGGCGGATCGCATCGGGGTGGCGCAGCGCGATGCGCGGGTCCTGCCCCAGAATATGTTCGCCCAGAGCCGAGCGGGCGGCCGCATTGGCGTCGATGATTCGCGCCCGGTCCACCAGCATCATCGGCGCGCCCGTGCCCTCCAGCGCAGAGATCAGCGCGCGGCGCACCATATGGCCCTGTTCGAGCTGCTGCTGGCGCGCATTGCCCTCGATTTCTCGCGGGGCGTCGGGTTCGGCCTGATCGCTGCACCACCACCACACGGCCAGCAGCGAAAAGGTCCAGAACGCCCCGGTCAAAGCCACCATCAGCAAGCCCGCCCCATCCAGATAGAGCAGCAAAAGCGTCAGGAATTCGAGGATGATGGCAGGCCAGGGTAGCTTGCTGTCGCGCATTGCTCGGATCGTCCATTCCTTGGCGCCTGCATCAGGCCAGGCGCTCAATTCAGCGCATGGGGAAGGGGTATGACAGTTTTATGAAACCACCAAGCATTGTGCGTAAGATGTGCGCAAGAATAGGTGATGGATCAAGGCAATGGCCGGGACGAAACAGGCCGAAATGCGCGCGCCGTCATCGGCGGCGGCACCCGGTCATCCGGGCAATCGATATAATTTGAAGAGATGGTGACCCCTACGAGAATCGAACTCGTGTTTCAGCCGTGAGAGGGCCGCGTCCTGACCGCTAGACGAAGGGGCCTAAATGGCTCTGATTTTGCAAGTGGTGACCCCTACGAGAATCGAACTCGTGTTTCAGCCGTGAAAGGGCCGCGTCCTAACCGCTAGACGAAGGGGCCATCCTTGAAGCCAAGGCAGGCTATTTAATGGTGACCCCTACGAGAATCGAACTCGTGTTTCAGCCGTGAAAGGGCCGCGTCCTAACCGCTAGACGAAGGGGCCATCCTTGAAACCAAGGCGGGCTATTTAGTGGTGACCCCTACGAGAATCGAACTCGTGTTTCAGCCGTGAAAGGGCCGCGTCCTAACCGCTAGACGAAGGGGCCAACCTTGGCTTGCGCCTTGGTGAGGCCGCGCATTTATGGAGAGGGGGCCGGTTGGTCAAGTCTCAAATCGCGTTACTATCGGAAAAAACGCAAAAATTATCATAAATCCTTTTATATCAGTATTTTGTCTGGGATCACGCCCATGCCGCATCATCGACATGCAATTCGGCGGCCCGGCGCGATCCCCAATCATCGATTCGTGCCCGCCCGGCCAGCCACAGCTTGCGCCCGTGATCGCCATGGATCAGCGTCTGGCCCATCTCGGTCTGGGCCGCGCGAAAAGCCATAGCCTTGAAACTGGCCCCATCTTCGCCGCGCACGATCATGCGCAGATGGTCCGCGCCCACCACATCGGCCTTGACCACGCGCACCGGCCCCACCGCCACACGCGGCCCCGGCCAGCCCATACCATAGGGGCCTGCGCTCTCCAGCAATTCGACCAGTTCGGGCTGCAACCCGCGCGGCGCCACGGCCAGATCAAGCAGCAGCGACTGCGCCCCTTGCGCCCGCCCGACATCGCCAGCCAGCCGGTCGTCCAGCCAGTCGGCAAAGGCCTCCAGCCGATCCTGCGCCACGGTCAGGCCCGCCGCCATAGCATGGCCGCCGCCTGCCACCAGAAAGCCCAGCTCGCGCGCACCAATGATCGCCGCGCCCAGATCGACGCCTGAAATCGAGCGCCCCGAACCCTTGCCAACGCCATCATCATCCAGCGCGATCACCAGCGAGGGCTTGCCGGTCTTTTCCTTGATCCGCCCCGCCACGATGCCGATCACGCCGGGATGCCATCCCTTGCCCGACACTACTACCACGCTGCGGTTGCCCTGCCGCTCGATTTGCGCCTCTGCGGCTTCCTGCACGGCCATTTCGATGGCCCGGCGCTCCTCGTTCAGCCGTGAGAGCTGATCGGCGATCTCGCGCGCCTCCTCGGCGTCCTGCGTGGTCAGCAGGCGTACGCCCAGCGTCGCCTCACCCACGCGCCCGCCCGCATTCACCCGCGGCCCCAGCGCAAAGCCCAGATCCGTGGCCGTGGGCGCGCGGTTCAACCGGCTTGCGTCGATCAGCGCCGCCATGCCGATATTCTCGCGCCGCGCCATCACCTTCAAACCCTGCGCCACCAGCGCCCGGTTCAGCCCATGGAGCGCCGCCACATCGGCCACCGTGCCCAGAGCCACCAGATCGAGCAGCGCGAACAGGTCCGGCTCGGCCCGCCCGGCAAACCATCCTCGCCCGCGCAGCACCCGCACCAGCGCCACGCCCAGCAGAAACGCCACGCCCACCGCCGCCAGATGGCCATGGGCCGCGCCAATGTCGCTTTCATCCAATCGGTTGGGGTTCACCAGCGCCAGCGCCTGCGGCAATTCCGCGCTGCATTTGTGATGATCGACCACGATCACCTCGACCCCGGCATCGGCCGCCATGGCCAGCGCCTCATGCGCCATGGCCCCGCAATCGACCGTGACGATCAATTGCGCGCCCTCGGCCCCCAGCCGCACCAGCGCCTCGCCGGTGGGGCCATAGCCTTCGAGCAAGCGGTCGGGGATGTAATGGCGCGCATCATGGCCCAACATGCGGATCAGCCGGATCAGCAGAGCTGCACTGGTTGCCCCATCCACGTCATAATCGCCGTATATGGTTATTGCCTCTTTCCGCTCGATGGCATCGGCCAGACGCCGGGCGGCCAGTTCCATATCGCGGAATTCGGACGGATCGGGGAGGAATGCGCGCAAGGTCGGCGCGCGGTGGCGGGGCAGATCCTCACGCGCAACGCCGCGCGCCAGAAGCAGTTGGGTGATAATATCATCGCTCAGCCCGCCCGAAGCGGTCTGCGCCATGTCCATATTGCCCCCGCGCCAGCGCCAGGCCTTGCCCGAAAGGGAAGATTCGGGACGGATCCATTGTGTCAATTCTGCATGCATAATGGAGGGGATTAGACCATCTTTGGCCCGACAGAAAGGGTAGGGAATTTGTTAAACATGGAGTGCCAATAAGATAATGGAAATGCCGCGCAGGGCTTGTGCCGCTATGGTTAGAATGGCCGGGACTCGACGCCGTGAAACTAAAAATGCCATACGTCATGTGTGATGCCATTTGTTTGGAGGCCATAGCGCGGTTGAATTGATGACAGTTCCGACCCCCACCTCTTCCGCCTTTTATGTCCAGTTTCCGCAAGGACGCGCCCCCCGCGTGCAGGCCGTGCTTGATCTTTTGAGGCAAGCTACTGACGCAGCAAGGATTTTGACAGTAACGCATCAACCGCAGGATGATGACGACTGGCTTGAGCTTTTGTCGAGTGGGCTGACTTTTGATCTTTGTGGTCTGTCCGGCGGTGTGGCCGCACCTCAGGTGGCTGTGCGCTACGGCGTGGCGGCGGACACCGATCTGGATCATTCGGCATGGCTCCGCTTGGCGCCCGGCGCGCATCTTTCGGGCGGGCGCAGCCAGTTGCCCGTGGTCCGGGTGATGGCCGGCGTGGTGCTGGCGCTGCTTGATCTGCCCGATGCGATGGGGGTGGCATGGGGCCCGGCACGCACAGTCATGAGCACCGAGCATTTCCGACGCATCATTCCGGGCTGGCTGAAAGGGGGCGCCTTTCCCGCACTGGGACTGACGGCCCTGTCGCGCGATGCAGCGGGGGGTGTGGTTAGCGAGGGATTAAGTTTTTTTACTGGACTCGAACTGCGAATCGAGCCACTTCTTGCCAAACAGCCCGGCTTGGCTGGCAAGATTGCCGTAAGACTTATCCACAGTTTGGTGGAGGGCTGGACGGTGAAAGAGCCGACCGAAGTTGAAGGGCCGGAAGGGGAAATTCTTGGGGTAATTCCCGAGGAAAATGGAAAAATTCTTAGGGTATGTCCAGCACGCTGACGAACATTCTCGCCACAGTGTCGCCAGTTGCGGGGGTCGCCACCATTCCTTCTGTGCGGGCGGCGTTGACTCATTTTCGTCATCGGGTTCGACCTGCTCTTCCCTTTCGCGCCGTTAACCAGTCGGGCAGTCCCGATTATGACCCGGGATTGCAGCGCCACCATATCCTGCCCAAACAATTGCTGTCGCAGCGCTGCTTTGGCCCGATGTTCGATGTGATCGGGCGAGACCGGGTGGGGTTCGATGATTTTCGCAGCAATGGCCTGCTGCTGCCCGCGCATGATAAGGCGGCGATGAAGCTGGCTTTGCCTATGCATCGCGGGCCGCATCGCGATTACAGCGCGCTGGTGATGGAGCGGGTGGGGCAGGTCGAGGCGCGCTGGTCCGGCATTCGCGGCAAGGCGCCCGAGGTGGCGATGGTCGAGGCGGTTCAGCGCCTGACCCTGCTGCAAAAGGCGCTGCGCCGCCGGTTGCTGCGCCCGCAGGCCAAGCCGATGGTGCTCAGCCGTTATGACCCGATGCAGCGGCATGTCGATTTTACCGAACTGGACGCGATGGTTGATATGCTCTGGCCCGAGACGCAGGAATTGGCCGATCTGGGGCTGTAATCATGCGCGCCTTGGGCTAAAGGCCCGCCCATGTCTCAGGATCTTCTCGATAGTTTGCCCGCGCCATGGCGCCTTGCGGTTGCCTATGCGCCGGTGGCCACGCGCGACCGGTGGCTGACCATGCTGGCGCTGGATGTGCGCTTGGCGGGCGTCGTGCGCGGGGCGCGTGAACCGATTCTGGCCCAGATGCGGCTGGCATGGTGGCGTGACCGGCTGCGCGATTCGGCGGATAAATGGCCGCGTGGCGAACCTTTGCTGGCGGCGCTTTCGTGCTGGGATGGCGGGCATGGCGCGCTGGTGGGGCTGGTCGACGGCTGGGAGGCTTTGCTGGGCGAGGCGCCTTTGCCGGTCGAATCGTTTGAGGCGTGGATCGAGGGGCGGGTGGCCGCCTGCGCCGCACTGGGCGAGGGGGCGCAAGGCATGGCGCGTGGTTGGGCGCTGGGCGATTTGGCCGCTCATCTGGGCGATGCACAGGAGCAGGCCGCGGTTGCCGATATGATCGAGGCGCATGGCTGGCGCGGGGTTCGATTGCCGCGCGCGATGCGCCCGCTGGTGGTTCTGCATGGGCTGGCCGCGCGGACCAAGGGGCGTCAGGGCGCGGAAAACATTTCGCTTTTTACGCTTTTGCGGCTTGGCATGCTGGGGATCTAGGGTACTCTCCCTATAAATTGGGAGGGGCAAAATGGGGCGGTTGGTCATCGGCGCAATCTCGGCGCTGGTTTTGGTGAGCGCGGGGTTTTTCTGGTGGCAGGGGCGGGCCAGCCTCGACCATGCCGCACCTTTGCCTGCCGTATCCGGGCCGCCTGCCGACAGCGCGATTGCGCTGCCCGATGCCGATCCGCATGGGCGTGGGCCGGCCTTGCCCAATGCGGTCAAGAAGGTGATGTCCAAGGAGGAGAAGCGCTTCAACCGCTATGACCGCAACCGCGATGGTTCGATCAACCGTAACGAGATGCTTTCAACCCGGGTGAATGCGTTTCAAAAGCTGGACATGAACCACGACAATTTGCTCAGCTTTGAAGAATGGGCGGTTAAGACCTCCAATCGTTTCAAAGAGATCGATCGCAATGGTGATGGTATCCTGAGCCATGCGGAATTGAACGCCTATTACGCCGCGCAGGATGCCAAAAAAGCCGAGCGCGACGCTGGGCGTGACAGGGCAAAGGCCGATTGCGCCTGTGGCAAGGCGGCGCCCAAGGGCCGCCCTGCGTCAGACGATGATGACCCGGATTAAGCGATACCCGCCAGCCAAGGCGCCAGATCGGCCTTGGCCCGCTCGGTATAGACCAGCTTGCGCGCGGGTTTCTTGATCTTCTTTTCTGTGACGATGGGCGGGAAAAGGCCGAAATTGATGTTCATCGGCTGATAGGTGTCGGCCTCTGCATCGCCTGTAATATGGGCCAACAGCGCGCCCAGCGCCGTGGTGCGCGGCGGCTCTGCCCAATCGCGGCCCGCCAGTTCGCAGGCGGTCATGATGCCCGCCAGCATGCCCACGCTGGCGCTTTCAACATAGCCTTCGCAGCCCGTGATCTGCCCGGCAAAGCGGATATGAGGCGAGGATTTCAGCCTGAGTTGGCGGTCCAGCAAAGTGGGCGAATTGAGGAAAGTGTTGCGATGCAAGCCGCCCAGCCGCGCAAATTCGGCATTCTCCAGCCCCGGAATCATGCGGAACACGCGGGTCTGCTCGGCATATTTCAGCTTGGTCTGAAAACCGACCATGTTGAACAGCGTGCCCAGCTTATTATCCTGCCGCAATTGCACGACTGCATAGGGCCAGCGCCCCTTGGGAAACTTTTCTGAAACACTGCGCGGATCATCCAGCCCCACCGGTTTCATCGGGCCAAAGCGCAACGTGTCCTCGCCGCGTTCGGCCATGACCTCGATGGGCATGCAGCCGTCGAAATAGGGGGTGTTGGCCTCCCATTCCTTGAACACCGTCTTTTCGCCGCTCAGCAATTCCTCGCGAAAGGCCAGATATTCGGCCTTGTTCATCGGGCAATTGATGTAATCCTTGCCGTCTGACCCCAGAGCGAAGGAGGCTTCGGCGCCCTTGTCCCAACGCGCGGCGCGCCAGGCGATGTCCATATTCACCGTTTCGGCATAAACGATGGGGGCAATGGCGTCGAAAAAGGCGAGGCTGTCCGCTCCCGTTGCCGCGCCGATCTTTTCGGCCAGGGACGCGGCGGTCAAAGGCCCCGTGGCCACAATCGTTAGGCCCGCATCGGGCAGTGTATCGATCCGCTCGCGCGTCAGCGTCAGATTGGGCAGGGCGGTCAGCTCGGCCTCAATCGTGTCGCTGAACACATCGCGGTCCACGGCCAGAGCAGACCCTGCCGGAACCCGTGCCTTGTCCGCCGCGCGCATGATGAGGCTGTCGAGCGCACGCATTTCATAATGGAGCAGGCCCACAGCATTGGCGGTGTCATCATCGCTGCGCAAGGAGTTCGAGCAGACCAGTTCGGCCAGCCCATCGCCCTGATGCGCCGGGCTGCGCTCTCCGGTTCCGCGCATTTCCGAAAGGCGTACCTTGAAACCGCGCTTGCCCAATTGCCATGCCGCCTCGGTTCCCGCGAGGCCGCCGCCGATGATGTGTACGTCATATGTCATGGGGGGGCTTTAGCTATTGTGGGAGAGGGGGGCAAGGTTGGGTGGAGGGGATGCCTCCGGCGGGCAAAGGGGGTATAGTCATACCTGCCCGGAAATACATTTCTGACTACACCCTTGGAGTGAGGGCGTTTGTCTCGTGCGCCCTCGCATATCCTTAAAAAATAACTATTGTTACAATCCAAGTCATTTATTCGATTATCATCTTTTTCAAATGAAAAAATTTCTCATGAATTTTTAAAAAACAAGAGCAATGCAATTCCTTGCAAATATTATTTATCAATATCAATAATAAAGGCCTTTAAATAGACGCGCATTAATCTAAATTGGATCAATCCATTTACCTTGTGGTCCAGTCGATGATATTGGGTTTCCAAAATTATTCTGAAGGTAGAGATGGATATTCACTCGTGCGGCAATAGCTTGCGGCCCTGTCGAAATCCCACCGGGCAGCCCTTTCGCCGCCTTTTCGATCATACCCGTACCCCAGACCATAGGCCGATTTAGCCACTCCGGTAGTCTCGTCACCATCTCAGCCGCTTGCTGAAAGCCCCATCCATTTTCTTTGGAGCGAGCAATAATCCACTTGTTATTAGTCGGAAAATCAATTCTTGGTAGCGGCTTACTCCCTCCGCCGTCATATCGCCTAGGCTTTGTGCTGGCCCAATCTCCGTAGAAAAAGTTATAGTTGCCATACTTTTCAGAGAGATTACTGTATATTATTCTTGAGCTAATAATCTTGCTTTCAGAAAAATCATCATACTCAGAAAATGAATTTGGGAAGCTTGATCCCGTAATTACAAAATTTAACTTATTCGATAGGACAAGAAATTTTTCCATCCAACTGGATATAAGCAATTCTGATATTTCATTTTGTTTACTGTAGCCATAATCAATTATGATCAAAAAGTCTTTTTCCAAATTTTTTGAAACAATATTGATGATTTGATCAGAATCATACTGGCGCTCCAGCTCTATCCTAAAGGCAAACCCTCGATTCAGCTCAGTTGCAATTTCTATTTGCTTAGAGACTAAATCGGGCGTTACCCCAAGCAACTGTATACACGGCACGTAATTTTCATGATTCTTTATCAGGTCCATCCATTCCAGAGGACCCGACTTTTCATCAAGTAGTGAACGAAAATACTGGCGTGACGGCAAGTCCGATGTGCTTGAAAAATATCGATCAAGGTCAACAATGATAGGTATATTGCCAACACTTTTTTCAATAACTTTATAGGTATTTTCGAATTCGATGGAGTTCAGCCAAGGCGCCAGCAATACGATAGGCAGCATTTTGGATTTTTCTTCTCCTGGAAGCTTCTCCATTGCCTTCATTTCGGCACGTCTAATACAGATTGTCGGATAGTATCGCTTTGTAAATTTTGTCATTTCAGATGCCCAGTCGAAAGCCAACAGCGAGGCTTGAGGCGCGAAAAGCGGACGCAATCTGCTCAATGTTTTCCTTGTGCGGCGGCGTTCTATAATTTTCGTAATGCCACTCGGAAATTTTAAGCCACGGCATCAGCATTGCGGCGCCCAATTTATTGGCCTCCACTTCCTGACGACTGGTCAGCTTTGATCTATACAATATATTGTCCGTTATACCTTCTGCATCGATTAAATTTCTGTGAAGAAGATAGTGAGATATTTCATGGCAGACGGTAAATCTTTGCCTGACTGCTGCGTCAGTATTGTTGACTTGTATTTCATAAATGCCATCTTCTCTCTTTCTGATTAAACCCGAAACATCAGTAGAGAGTGTCACGCTCAACACTTCCAGTCCAAGTCGCTCCGCGATAGCGCCAACTTTCACTGGAATGGCATCAAAGATGTCCCAGAATTTCGCCAAATCAGCTTTATCCGCACGGAGCCAGAGTTGTTTGGCCGGATCATCGGGTGGGATATTGACGACCATCAGTCTACGTCCCCCTCATCAGTAGGTTCGTTCATGGCTAACTGTAGTGCGTCAGCATTAATCCTATCCGCCACCAACGGAAGCAAAGAAATCACTTCCAAGCGAACTCTCCGTTCGACAAACTGACGGTGGTGCCCATTTTCACTTTGCATCTCTTGCTCAATGCGAATTGTTCCGCTTCCCTTGGGACCGAATGCCTTCCCAATTTCTGCCAAAGCTTGCGCCTCTGCGTAACGCCCTGCGTCTCGCTTTAGATTACGAAATCCAAAAATACCTAATACTGTCAAAATAATGGCGCATACTGTAAATATTACAGTCACAGTGGTAAGCAAAACTGTGAGAATTGCGTTGTAGTCAACGGCAACTACACTCTTTGACGGTGCGCCTTGCAGAAGCCCTCTAATTTCGGAAAACGCAATCACACACACTGCCACAGTGGAGAGGACGGCTAAGAAGCCGTAAAATATGCGAACCGCCTGCTTCATATCTGATTGATAGCACGGCGTTGACGAGTCGCAAGGTCTTCCCGTGCCCACTTCGCGCCATTCTTCTGCACCAGCTTCGCGCTAAATTCCGCGCCAAAGGGCTGATTGAGGGCTATCAACTGTAGGTTATGACCGCAATTTCGACTCTGCCGCCCTCAAAATATGGAGGGCAGTAAGCTTGCCGACGTTTCGCCTTCTATTGCGCTGATCGTGGGCTAATTTTTCGCCGCAAGTTCGAGGCATCCACCCTAAGCATTCGCGCGGCAGTACGTAAACCGAACTTAGAAGCCATCGTCTTTAGGCGATCAATCTCCTGTTGCCGTTCCTGCATCCGCTTTTCGCGAACGGTCGGCTCTAGCTGCTTGGCCTGCCCGACAACCCCGTAATCCGGTAAGGCATCGGGATCGAGGCCAAGCGCGGCCTGCCGCTCCCAATCATTCGCCTCCTTGCCAATCAGCCGCACGCCAATGGCACGAATGTGACGGCGGCGGGTCTTGCCCCGATCTGAATAATCGCCGTTCAAAAACTTGGATTCAGGCGAGATGTGATAAGCCCTCAAGGCCTCGGCATAGGTTTTGAGGCTGTCTGCCGCCACTGGTTTTCCAGTCTCGCGGTCGAAGGCTGTTTTCGCGGCCACGGAATGATCGCGGCTGTAGGGGGCAACCGGCTTGGGCGGTTTCTTCCGCACCGGGCGTCCTCGCCTGCGCGGGCCAACAATGGCTTCCCGCTCACCGGACAGAAAACCCATTGAAAGAGCGAGTAAAAAATTGAACGGTTTCACCTGCTCGCGATAGGAGCGGTGGCGATTATAGGTTTTGAACCATCGCAACAGGTCGGGCGACGTTGCGCCATACCGGCTGATCGCGGGAAAGCTCAAGGCGGGGTGATAATCGCGGCTTACAATATCCGGCTTGCCTGCCAGCGCTGCGCTGACGATTTGAAACCACAGGTCGCAATGCCATCGGTCGGTGCCATCCTTCAAAACAGACTGATCCGGGTTCGGAAAGTCCGATGGCGCCTCATTACCCCGATAGGGTGGAAGCAAATGGCCCAAACCATGCGCCGATACCTTGCGCATGATGGGCGTGCCATCGGCGGCAAGATTGAACAGGGCATAGCGCTTTGACGATATGGCAAAGCAATAGAGCTGCACCGGGGCGTCACCCCCGCACGCGAAATTCACGTCCTCCACTTTGAGGATAGGACCGCCAAATTCATACGGGTTCAACGGCGTGAACCAATCGACAATGCCTTGCACGGCTTGGATAAAATCATCACTGGCCATCGCGTCGGGCTTGGCAAAGGCCATGCTGTCGGTGTCGCAAAACGACCAATCCAAGCCCCGGTCGGTCGCCTGTCTTTCGGCAATCGCAAGCATCAGCCGCGCCGCACCCGTTATCAGTGTCGCCAGCAGCGGATGAAAGAATGCGCCCGGTATCTCGCGCTTGTTGATGGTGCGGTCAAAAGCATCACGGGCGGTGCTGTAAACTGTGACAGCAACGGGGGCAGGTGTGCGGGCGACATTCATCTCCACCCAAATCCCATAGCTGGTGGAATTGGCGCAAATCTTGAGCGCTTGCTGTTCAGTGTCGAAGCGATCTTTTTCCGCGCCGCGTGCTGCCTTCGCCTTCCCCTTCACCTCCTGCCGCATTTCGATCATGCGGCGAAAGCAATCTGTTTCACGCGGATCGACAATATAGCTTTGATTTCCGGCCAGAGCCACGGGACGCAAACCTTCCTGCTTCGGCCCCGGCGTAAAGGTGATGGCCTCCAAGACTTCTGGCGCGTTGCCGGTTAGCAAACGAGACGCCAAGCAATCGGCCAGCGTGAACCATACGCCTTGGTCCGAGGTGAGATAGTTCAGGCCGATGGTCGATTGCGCCTCGCCATCATAGGCGGCGCGAACCGGGAAAATATCGCCATCGGGCCGTACGCAAACAAGCGTCGTCAAATCGCGCCATAGCGTTTGAGATTGCAAGGCGGGCAAATCCACCGTCGCCAATAACGCCCGCGTTGCGGTGCTGCTGTCGCACCATGCCATCCCCTGCGCAATCACGAAGTCCCACAAGCCCATCAGCGTGCAGACGGTGGGATACATGGAGAGGAAATCGCACAGCATCACCTGCCGCACCTCGCGGCGTATCCTCACTTCGGAACGTCCGCCGAAATAGCTGGCCATGATTTTGGCCGTCAGGTCTGGCGGGAAATCAGGCTGCATTTTGCGCCATGGGGCAATGCCCATTTCCTTGATATAGGCTTTGCCGATACCGGCCTCGCTGTAGATTTTTTCCGGGATGCTACGGTGCAGTTCCAGCGCCCCGAACCGCGCCATCAACTCCTGATAGCATTCCCATGTGGCCTGAACGTCGCGCACGGCATAGGCCGCCATATCCGATGTGATTGGCCCCTCGAAATCATCGAAATCCGCTTTGGGGTTTTTCACCTCCAAAAAGCGACTAAGACTACCCAAGCCAAAACTACGGGCAAACAGGGCACTGGCCAGCGTTTTCAGGTCAATGAAATGCCCGCGTCGCGCCTTGCCGGTAAACCCGCGTTTGCGCTGCCCGCGTGTGGCATCCTGCCCCATCGGCTTGGCGAAGGAAATCAGCGCCGCCTTGGCAGACATATGTTTGACGCGGATATTCGGGTTGAACTTCTGCCGCGACAATCTGAAGGTGAAACCATCGCGCATGGCGTTAGCCTCATCTCCTAGCGGCGCCCGTGCGGTGCCGTGGGCGATGGCCAATCGGGATATGTCGAAGGGCAGGTTAAAACCGACAATGGTGGCCCGGAAACGATAGGCCTTAGCAAAAAACACGCCATCCACGAAGGCGTCGCGGTCGCAAAGCATAAGGTCATGGGCGCGGGCATAATCGGTAAGCACCCGTAATTCATCGGGGGTTACGCCATCTGGATCATAGAACAGACCCGCCTCCACCAATTTGTCAGCACGGCGAAGCTGATACGTGCCAAAGCGCAAGGCTTGCCCTGCATCGGTGGTGGTTTCGGTGTCGAACACCAGTACCCATGGGGAGGCAGGTGTTGCGCTGTCATTGGGCTTGCGGAATGGCTTGGGTTCATCGGTGCCGTTAGATTTACGCTCACTGTAAGCGCGGATGGCAATCGCCAGTTCGTCGCTGATCGGAGGGGCGGTGTTCATGGCATCACCTCCACCTTGCGGGCATAGTCAATCAGCCAGCGCCCAAATTCATAGAGCCGGGGCGCAAGGGTTCGCAGCATATCGGCAAGGCCCAAAAGGAAATGCCCAATGGTTTCCAGCATCGGTTCGCTGCTGGCAAAGGGGGCCGGATGATCCTTCTGATCGTCGCTTACCTTGCGGTGACAATTGCGGCACAGCAATACCACAGTTTCATCGCGACCATGATCGGCAACATGGTGCTGTTCGATGGTGCGCCAATCGCTTTCCCCGCACATCCCGCAATGGGGATCGTTGGTGCCCAGCTTGTCGAGACGCGCCTGTTTGCGGCGCTCCCGCTTGTAGGGATCGTCGTGCATTGGAATTTCCTTTCAATTCTTGAGGCGGTAAACTTGTTCGAACACTTCGCTCCCGGCATTGGCGAGGCGGTGCAGCGTATTGGGATCGGTTTCGAGCGGGTGCGCCTCGCCCTTGGCGTCGATGACCGACTTTCCTTCGAAGGGGGCGAGTAACCCGGCGTCGTTCGAGTTCAGGAACCGCTTGACCGCGTTCAGATGCTCGCCGTTGAGGGACGACTGATCGAAGTCGCGCAAATCGCGCCGCTGCACTTCGCCGCGCGACACCACCAGCATTTCGCGATGCCGCTGATCGGTGATTTGCCAGAAGCGCCCACGCCATTCGGCCAGCGCATTATCTTTCAGAAAGCGGCGAAAGCGTTCGGCTGAAACACCCGCCTCTTTGGCCGCGCGACTTTGATTGCCGGATTGGCGCAAGAGTTTCAGGGCCGCTTCCAGTCGGTCATCGCTCTTGACCGGCTTAGGGCGAGCCGATGCTTCACCCGCGCGGGCATGGCCACGCCCTTGGGATTTGCTCAATCCCCGCTTCGCGGCGCTGGCTATCCGCCGCTGATACTCTGCTTTGTAATCGCGTTGCCGAGACATGGCGTTACCTTCGAACCTACCCGACTCCATGCCGGGAACGGTTCAAAGGTCTGAAAATTAGAACGATTGGGCGAATCCTCTTATGCTCACCACCCGCGCACTTATCATTTGCGCTATTTGGTTATTCCGCGCGGTCCACAAATTGCGATAATTCGTTTGGAAAGATTTTTATCGCTTAAACCATTTCCCGAAATTTCAGAGTTACCCAATTTTTCGCGGATCATTTGGCAAGCCGATTTGCGCGGCAAATTGCAAAAATCAGGCACGCTCGATTTTAAGTCTGCGATGGCGCCCTCAATTAGGTCCACGGACCCTTTGCGCGGTTTGGCGGGTATCATGGCGGCGGCGGCGCGTGGGTCATAAATGCGAACATTCGCATACAATCGGCCCAATCCTTCTAGGGTTGATCGAACCCAATCAGCTTGTGCATCTTCAAAAAAATCAGCATCAATTTTTACGGGGTAATAACTTTTTGAAGGTCGCACCCTAATCGCTAACGCGATCAAATCTTCATTATATAATTGGTCTAAAATATCTTCTTTCATTTGACGTATAATGCTATTACGCTTCTGAAGTTCAGAAATTGTGACATTGAATACGCCAGTGATTGCGGAAGTCACCTCCGTATAATCGGCATTTTTTACGAATTCCGAAAATGCGGCGAGGCCTCCTTTTGCGTTAGCAAGGGCTTTGCGGTTTTCGGGTGATGCAAAAGCCTCCCATGCATCGACCATGGGCACAGAGTTGTCGAAAAGGATCGATTTCTCTTCGCGTGACATCATGTAGCCTTCGCATTAAATTCTGAAAATCAGGCAATTAACTGCCAAAGCACTGGCAGAAATCGGCCATTTTTGCTATGCTTCGATATGCTTGAAAACACCAATTTCAGCCCCGACGCAACCACCGATGAATGGGCCAGCCGCTCTGAATTTTGGCTGGCCGAATGCGGGAAATTGCAGCGAAAACGACGCATCAGGGATCGGAACACAACCCCGCTGATCCTGACAGGGCATGGCACCAGTTTGCGGATTGAAGCCGGGTCGCTGGTAATCCGGCAGGGCTTTACCCATTATCCGCAAGCGCAAGAGGTATACCGCTTTTTCCGGGGCGAACTTTCCCTGCCGCCGATTATCATCCTGTTAGACGGTTCCGGCTCCCTGTCCTTTGACGTGCTGAACTGGCTTGGCGAGCAGAGCATCGCCTTGGCCCGAATTACGGCTGATGGCGGGCTTGCCGTGATGGCATCGGGCGCGGGCTTTGCGGCCAATTCCCAAAATCTGCGCTGGCAATTTGATATGCAACGCGACAACGCCAAGCGTATTGAATTCGCTCGTGATTTAATTACTCGGAAATTGGTCAACAGCATCGCCACGCTACAAGCGCAGTTTCCCGGCACCAGCGCCGGGACTTCGGCAATCACCAAGGCGCGAGCCACCATCGACCGCCTCAAAGCAGACGATATAACGGATATGAACATGATCCGCGCCATCGAAGGCGTGGCGGCGAACGCTTATTGGGCGGCATGGGCTGGGATTGAATTACACTGGACGGCCCAAACTCGGTATCCAGTGCCTGCCGAATGGCTTAGCTACCGCTCGCGCAGTTCAATCCTGACGGGGCACAAAAGCAAGAACCGGAAGGCCTCGCACCCCATAAACGCCATGTTGAATTACGCCTATGCGGTGCGGGCGGCGCAGCTTCAAATTCAGGCGGTGGCTGACGGCTTCGATCCTAACGCCGGGATCATGCACCACTATCGCGATGATTTCCCCGCTTACGTCTATGACCTGATCGAACCGGAACGCCCCAAGGTCGATAATGGGATTCTGACCTTTGCCCGCAATCGGTCATTCTCCGGAGCAGATTTTATCATCCGTAAAGACGGCGCTTGCCGCTTGTCGCCGCAATTGGCTCGCATTGTGGCGACTGTTATCTGTCAAGGGTGAACGTCAGCAGTTGCCACAACCCTTTCCATGATGGCGGAAGATAGTCGGTGCGCTGCGCGTCTCCCACATCACCGGCTGCTACATCATCCCTTCTTTTTGTGCGTTCAGCGAGTTCCAGTCATGTAACGCCTTTACACTTGCCAATCGCCCATTCGGCAAGTCCGGGGGAAGCGATCAAGACATTATAGACAGTGGCAGAAACGGCATGGCGAATTTTGCCCTCGATTAGTCGCGATTCTAAATAATTACCGCATCGTGTTGCAAACCACCGGTTCAGTGAATATTTCTGCCGTGGGATGCTGGCAACCGACCGCCGCAATGAACGGCAAATTGGACTTGATCCGCCAGCCGACGATTTGAGGGGGAAAGCCTTTGGCCAGACGTAAGCCGGATCAGCGAGTATCTACCATCTTCAAATTGAAGCGGTCGCAAGCGACGCTGGACTTCGTCGACGTTGATGTTGAACTAGACACAAAGGTTTTCATCAGTCCGCGCGCATTGTCGTTGATGCAAACAGATTGGGGCGATGGCTGTGTATCGCTCGTTCAAAATTTTTTCGAAACGGTGCTTCAACATATCAAGGCAGGGAATCACGGTGCCGCCGAAGCACTTTTGAGAGAACTCCGCGAACCTAATGAAACGCATCTGGGTATGTCGCGCGGTAAGTCGCGAGGGCGAGCGCTTGGTGAAGGCTCTGCACACGATGTTTGGGGTGCACTAAGTCAAAGCGCTGCCGCCAAATCTGGCCTCGTGCAAGATCTTGAAGATACCGTGCTACTTATTCCCGGCATTGGCGTGGATATTGTCTCGGACATATCGACGAATATCATTCGCGGCCCTTTGATCGAATATACACAGGAACAATGCAGGCAGCTTAGTATCCCACTGGAGGAGGGGGTACCGTCGGGTCCGATGTGGCACGCTGGCCGTCGCGAATGGATCACGCAGTTTGTCGAACTGCCAGTGACGAAGGTGGGCAAGCTTTTGCTCGTTCCAAAGGCGATCGTTCGTCGAACGCCACTGTTCAACATGCAGGAATATTATCGGCATTACCTTTTAGAGCATATGCAACGGGAAGAATTGAAGGCTGGATCTGCCCTCATTAAAATTGTAAAAAAACAACCAAAGGTATACAAGACTGATTTGATAGAAAAATATGGCGGAGACAAGAAGGCGGCTATAGAGCAGACGGTAAAATATCCTCAAATTTTGGACGAGTACAGGAGGGATGTCGGCAAGAGACCCTTTCTTCCTCTTAGTCACGAAGATTTCGACAATGTCGAAGGCATGCCGCCGGTTGATTGGGATAAATTATTAAAGGACGTTACATCTCTGCCCACGGGCAAGGACGACGCTTCGAAATACGAAAAAGCTATCGAAGCTCTTTTGACCGCGCTTTTATACCCCGATCTCGTCAGCCCTGTTTACCAGTCCGAACTTCACCAAGGCCGTAAGCGGATCGACATTCGATACACCAACATGGCGGGCGCAGGATTCTTTGCATGGCTCGCTAAGCACTATACTGCGCCGCACGTTTTCATCGAATGCAAAAACTATGGAAACGAGATAGCGAACCCGGAACTGGATCAAATTTCTAGTCGGTTTGGCCGCAGTCGCGGTGAGTTTGGAATTATCATTTGCCGCAAGTTCAAAAATAAAGCTCTTTTTCAGCAGCGCTGCCGCGATACGGCATTGGACGGTCGCGGATATGTGATCGCTCTGGACGACGATGATCTGGCCGTACTTGTTGAGGCGCGCAAGGTTGAGGACGAAAACACATATCGTAAGCTACCGCTGCTTCAAGGGCGCTTCGATGCGCTGATTTCTTGACTTTCTCTCGTTCCGACAATCCGCTCGAAGTATCTTTGATCGTTAAGGGCGCGTAACTGCTTAGTCGTTGCGGAGCGTTTGAATGATTGATTGCGGTGAGGTTTGGCATTCCCAATGGTGTGCAGTATGCTCAAGCTGGTAGGCAGAGGCCAAACAGGTAGGAGCTTTAAGGCTGTCTCCGGAACGGTAAATTTCACTCGTGATTGTGCGATGACGTTCAAGCAGGTTTGCGCCCCCGTGGCAGGCCTTGAGGTGGCTGCGCTCCATCTTCCATTTCTGCAAAAAGTTCAGCCAACGGAACACCGAGGGTACTGGCGATTTTGTCCAGCACATCAACGGTGGGGTTCGCTTCCCCCCTCTCCATGCCGCCAAGATAAGAGCGATCCACGCCTGCATCAAATGCAAGCCGCTCCTGCGATACGCCGAGCGCTACCCGAATTCGGCGAACATTTATCGCAATAAGTTTTCGCCCGTGCATGGCGGCACAAGTGACTTTTACCGTAGATTAAACCACGGTCTATATCCATCATAATTGGGATGATGGTATCCTGACCGATACGGCAAAGGGATGGCGATGGTACGGCGGCGCAGCGACGGCTTTCAGTGGGCACGCAATTTTATATGGGATACGGTTTTCCCCGTGCGTCGCAGGAAAAGCGGATTTTTGTCCGGCGCGCTCAGTTTAGTAATCATAATAGTCATGGGCATTGCCTTCATTTTTGCGTTAATTATCAGGCAATTTTTGGATCATCCTATAGTTTTTACCTTGATTATTGTATCGCTAGGAATCGTATTCCATATATATCAATCAAATATTTCAGATGATTTTGATAATAAAATTCAATCCGAGATGAACGAGAATAAATCTACCCTTGTTTCTCTCTACAGAACATCAATTCACCATGATCCATTTGGTAATCCATATAGAGACAAGTGGGTCGCTCACATCGATAATTTTCTGCGAACACGGGTAGTCCCCGAAGTCCGGAACTATGAACAATGGAGGGTCAGCGAGCGGGGAAAAAAGGCTGCGCAATTGGTCGACGAGTTCACCGTCAAACAGGACCGTGAACAACGTAACGACAGGCCCTCACTTGTGGCTGATCCACGCGACCTGACCCCAGCCCAATATGAGCAACACTGCGCTGATATTTTGAGCTATCTTGGCTGGAGCGTGCGCGTTACGCAAGCCAGCCGGGATCACGGTGCCGACGTGATTGCAGAGAAATATGGGCATCGACTCGTGCTGCAATGCAAGCGGTATGCTCAACCCGTTGGAAACAAGGGTGTGCAAGAGGCATATTCTGCCTTGCACCTGTATGATGGCTCCATCGCCTGCGTTGTTGCTCCTGCTGGTTTCACCGCCCAAGCAAAGAGAGAAGCGACTGGCCTGCGGGTGCAATTGCTCCACCACGCCGAACTTGAAGCGCTGGATAGCCGTTTGCAGGCCGCTGCCTAACAGGATCAAATGTGAGGCCGCTCGCGTTGGGCGCCCTCACTCCGAGGGTGTAGTCAGAAATATATTTCCGGGCACATATGACTATACCCCCTCCGGCGGGCAAAGGGACTCGTCCCTTTGCAATCCCATTTTGGGGTGGATGATGGTTTGCTATGTTGTGGGTGGAATGATGAAAGCCTGCGGCGCTGGCTTATCCGCGCCGCAGGCTTTCCAATTTCACGTCCGACACATAACGCCGAACCCATGGCGCAACGCAGACAGTAACGGGAGCGCGAGGGTCTAGACCCTCGCATCTAAACCCTCATGCCGCAGGCAAAATCACCGAACCATCCGGCCCGCGCACCAAAGCCCCATGCGCCACCACAGCGGTCAAAGGCAAATCCCCATAAACATGCGGAAACAGCGCCCCGCCGCGTGAGACTTCCCACTTCACCCCATCACCCAGCGCCGCCAGATCGACCGTGGCGATAAACAGATCGCCCATTCCGGCGAAATGCTTGTCGATGGTCTCGGCCAACTGCGGCTCGGCCGAAAGGTGGATATAGCCATCGGCCAGATCCACCGGCGCGCCCTTGAACACGCCATCGGCAAGGAACTGCGCCATTTGCGGCGCAGTCAGCACTTTATGCGCGACGTTCATTCGCCCGCAGTTCCTTCCGGCGCTGATTCTTCTCCACCTTCATCCTCGCCGCCTTCATCGGCCAGACGCACAGCCGAGACGACATGCTCATTGTCGGCCACGTTGAACAGGCGCACACCCGCCGACCCGCGCCCGATCACGCGCAGCGACGAGAGCGGCAGGCGGATCATCTTGGCCTGATCGGTCACCAGCATCAACTGGTCGGCCTGAACAGCGGGAAAGCTGGCCACGACTTCGCCATTGCGGGCGATGTTGTCGATGTTGGTGATGCCCTGACCACCGCGACCCGTCCGGCGATATTCATAGGCCGAGGACAGCTTGCCATAGCCATTGGTGCAGACGGTGAGGATGAACTCTTCACGCGCAGCCAGTTCGGCCATGCGTTCGGCCGAGATCGAAGGTTCGCCTTCCTTCTCGCCCTTCCACGGCGCGAATTTCAGGTAATCCTCGCGTTCCTCGCTGCTGGTGCCCACGCGGTGCAGGATCGAGAGCGAGATCACTTCATCATCGCCCTTAAGCAGCATGCCCCGCACGCCGGTCGAGGTGCGGCTGGTGAATTCGCGCACATCGTCACCGGCAAAGCGGATCGCCTTGCCCTGCTTGGATGCCAGCAACACGTCGTCATCTTCCGACAAAAGCGCCACGCCGATCAGGCGATCATCGTCGCCTTCGTCAAAGCGCATGGCGAATTTGCCGTTGGACGGGATGTTGGCAAAAGCATCCATGCTGTTGCGGCGGATGTTGCCCTTGGCAGTGGCGAACACCACCGACAATGCGCCCCAATCGGCCTCATCCTCAGGCAGCGGCAGCACGGTGGCGATCGTCTCATCCTTGTCCAGCGCGGGCAGCATGTTGACGATCGGACGACCGCGCGTGGCCGGGCCGCCTTCGGGCAGCTTATAGACCTTGAGGCGATAGACCTTGCCCGCGGTCGAGAAGAACAGCACCGGATTATGGGTGGTGGTGACGAACATCGTCCCCACGGCATCCTCTTCCTTGGTGGCCATGCCCGCACGGCCCTTGCCGCCACGCGCCTGCGCGCGGAAGGTGCTCAAAGGCGTGCGCTTGATATAGCCGTCCATCGTCACGGTCACGACCATGTCGTCGCGCTCGATCAGGTCTTCGTCATCAATGCCATCGGCAGCAGCCGTGATTTCCGACACGCGCGGCGTGGCGAAAGCGGCGCGCACCTCGATCAGCTCCTGACGGATCACGCCATACAGCTTGGCCCGGTCGCCCAGAATCGAGAGATATTCGGCAATCGCCTTGGCCAGGCCTTCCAGCTCATCGCCGATTTCGTCGCGGCCCAGCGCCGTCAGGCGGTGCAGGCGCAGATCGAGGATGGCCTTCACCTGCGTTTCGGACAGGCGATAGGTGGGCGCCGAAAGCTCGTCGCTGCCTTCCTCGATGGCCTCGACCAGACGGATATAGGAGGCGATTTCACCCATCGGCCATTCACGCGCCGACAAGGCCGCACGCGCCGCGCCCGGATTGGGCGAACCACGGATGATGCGCACCACCTCGTCCAGATTGGTGACGGCGATCACCAGACCCAGCAAGATATGCGCCCGGTCGCGCGCCTTGTTCAGCTCGAACTTGGTGCGGCGGGTGATGACCTCTTCGCGGAAGGCGATGAAGGAGGTGAGAATATCCTTCAGCCCCAGCACTTCCGGGCGGCCGCCACGGATGGCCAGCATGTTCGCCGGGAAAGAGGACTGCGCAGGCGTGTTGCGCCAGATCTGGTTGAGCACCACTTCGGGCGTCGCATCGCGCTTGAGGTCCACGACGACGCGCACGCCTTCGCGGTTCGATTCGTCGCGGATGTCGGAAATGCCCTCGATGCGCTTGTCCTTGGCCGCCTCAGCGATCTTTTCGACAAGGCCCGATTTGCCCACCTGATAAGGGATCGAGGTGAGGACGATCGAGCGGCGGTCATTGCGGCCCGTCTCGATGACATGGCGCGCGCGCATGATGATGCTGCCGCGCCCGGTGTTATAGGCATTGCGCGCGCCGCCTTGACCAAGGATCAGCGGGGCGGTCGGAAAGTCCGGCCCCGGAATGATCTTCATCAATTCGTCGGTGGTGATCGCGGGATTGTCGATGGTGGCCAAGGCGCCATCGATCACTTCGCCAAGGTTGTGCGGCGGAATGTTGGTGGCCATGCCGACCGCGATGCCGCCCGCGCCATTGACCAGCAGATTGGGGAAGCGCGCGGGCAGGGCCTGCGGCTCGCTCTCCGACCCGTCATAGTTGTCGACGAAATCGACGGTGTTCTTGTCGATATCGGCCAGCAGGCTGTCGGCCACCTTGGCCAGACGCGCTTCGGTATAGCGCATCGAGGCCGGCGGATCGGGGTCCATAGAGCCGAAGTTGCCCTGACCATCGATCAGCGGCAGGCGCATCGACCAGTCCTGCGTCATGCGCGCCAGCGCGTCATAGATCGCCGCGTCGCCATGCGGGTGATACTTGCCCATCGCGTCGCCGACGATACGCGCCGATTTGCGATAGGCCTTCGAATGATTGAAGCCGTTCTCGTGACAGGTCCACAGGATGCGGCGATGCACCGGCTTCAACCCGTCGCGCACATCGGGCAGCGCACGCGCCACGATCACGCTCATCGCATAATCGAGGTAGCTGGTCTTCATCTCGTCGACGATATCGACGCGGGTGAATTCGCCCATGGGGCTGGCGGTCAGGGTGGTTTCGTCGCTCACGCGCGTGTTTTCATTCTTCGATTGTTGTGGGACTGGCCCGGATTGCATGTCTCTAGGCCATGGCGTCGCCTATGGCCAGCGATTGCATCGCCTAGTGGGCCGGATCGAATGCGTTTTCCACAACCGGGGCATATCTTCCGGCGCGCAATCGCTGCCATGCGCACAAAGTCGTAGTTCAATCGTGGTTCACACGCGACAGGGCAGTAAGGCGATAGTTGCATTGACGCGGATTTGCCTTAACAAGCGCAACGTTCAGTTTGGGGCGGCACATCGGTTGCCATGCCAAAGAGGAGATAGATTGCAATGAAGCTTTCCCTTTCGCGCTTTGCTTTGGCCGTGGCGCTGGCTTTGCCCGTGGCGGGCGCTGGCGTGATGGTGGCGGCCCCCGCCATGGCGGCGCCTGCTGGTCCCGATCTTTCCAAGCCGTTTCTGGCTGTCGGCGTGCCTTTCCAGACCGCTCTGGAAAAGGTGAAGAAGGCGCCCAGCCCCGAAGGCATCGCCGATCTGCGCGCACAGTATGAAAAGGTTCTGGCCGCCGCGACCAAGCCCGACGACAAGTTCACTGCGGGCAACTGGGGCATTCAGCTTGGCAGCCTGGCCAAGGACGATGCGCTTCAGGGCAAGGGCATTCAGCTGATGGTCGACAGCGGAAAGACCCCGCCCGACCTGCTGCCCAAGCTGCATTTTGCACTGGCCCAGATGGCGCTTCAGGCCAAGGACAATGCGGGCGCCCGCAAGAACCTTGATGCCTCGATCGCCGCAGGCAACAAGGAAGCCGAGCCGCATGTGTGGCTGGCCGAAATCAATTTCGAGGAAAAGCAGCCCAAGGCCGGCTTTGACGAATTGAACAAGGCGATTGCGATTGCCGGGACGGCGGCGCCGGAAAACTGGTATCGTCGCGGTCTGGGCTTTGCCTATGAAAACCGTGATTATGCTCAGGCAGTGAATTTCTCGACCGGGCTGGTCAAGGCCTATCCCGTGACCAAGAGCTGGTCGGCCGCGATTGCCGTGCTGCGCGATCTGGGTCAGCTTCCATCGCAGGACACGATTGACCTGATGCGCCTTATGGCGCGCACCAACAGCTGGGCCGAAGAACGCGACTATGGCGAATTCGTTCAGGCCGCTGACGCTCGCCGTAATCCGGGCGAAGTGAAGGCCGTGATCGAGGCCGGTGTTGCCGCCGGCAAGCTCGACGCGTCCAAGACCTTCTATGCCGAAGCGCTCAAGACCGCGAATGGCCGTATCGGCCCGGACAAGGCCTCGCTGCCCGGTTTTGAAAAGGATGCGCGCGCCGCCAATGCGACCGTGGGCACCGTGTCGGGCGCGGCTGATGCGCTGCTGTCCTATCACGAATCGGCCAAGGCCGCTGAGCTGTACAAGATCGCTCTGGGCAAGCCGGGCGTGGACAAGCCGGTCGTGCTGACCCGTCTGGGCATCGCACAGGTGGATGCGGGCGATTATGCCGGTGCGCAGGCCACTTTCGCGCAGGTCGAAGGGCCGCGTAAGCCAATGGCTGAACTCTGGTCGCTCTATGCGGCGCAGAAGGCCGCGGGCAAGTAAGGCCTGAGCCTTTACGAAAAAAGGGAAGGGGGCGACGGGAAACCGCCGCCCCCTTTTCGTATTTGGCCGCCTTTATTCGACCGGGGCAAATTCGCCGCTGGCTTCATCCAGCAGATGCAGCACCCCGTCCGAAATGGCGAAGAAGGCGCCGCGCAGCTTGAGGCTGCCCTTGGCTTCCTTCTGCTGAACGCAAGGGAAGCTGCGCAGGTTTTCAAGGCTGACCTTGACGCCTGCCTGTTCCATCGCGCGTTCGGCGGGGCGGCCAGTGGTGCCATGCTGATGGGCCACCGAATCGCGCGCTTCGTCCAGCAGCGAGATCCAGTTGGCGACAAAGCCGCCCTGGCCCGGTTCGGCGCCATGCAGTTCCTGTGTTAGCGCTGCCTTGCAGCCACCGCACATGCCATGGCCCATCACGATGATCTCGCGAACCTTCAAAACCTGGACCGCAAATTCCAGCGCTGCCGAAACGCCATGATGGCCCGGCGTGGTTTCAAACGGCGGAACCAGCGCGGCCACATTGCGCACGACAAAGATCTCGCCCGGATCGACATCAAAGATCTGCGAAGGATCGACCCGGCTGTCGGAACAGGCGATTACCATCACCTCGGGCTGCTGGCGCTCGCCCAACTGGCTCCAGCGTTCACGGTGCGGATTCCAGCCGGTTTCGCGAAAGCGGTGATAGCCTGCGATAAGACGGTCAAGGGGCGGGGTGGCGGGGGCGTTACCCGTATCTGACATCTCGTTCTCCTGACGATGGAGGGCAGGGCGGGATTCGGCCTGCCATGCCCGTGGCTGCCGATTGCCCCGAAGCCGGTCCGAAGGCCAGCATAAACTCAAACTTAACTCTGGAAAGAGCCGCCTCATGCGCCTATCTGGCAGGCCATGAACGACCTCTCCACGCCTCCTTCGCCCGATTCCGTACCCGTCACACAGCGCAAGCCCGACTGGATCCGCGTCAAGGCGCCGGTCAGCCGCGAATATGGCGCCACGCGCGACCTGATGCGCGGGCTGGGCCTCAATACGGTGTGTGAAGAGGCGGCTTGCCCCAATATCGGTGAATGCTGGACCAAGAAGCACGCCACGGTGATGATCCTTGGCGATGTCTGCACCCGCGCCTGTGCGTTTTGCAACGTCAAGACCGGCATGCCCCGCAAGGTGGACCTGAACGAGCCCGCCCATGTGGCCGAGGCCGCCGCCAAGCTGGGGCTGGAGCATATCGTGATCACCTCGGTTGACCGCGACGATCTGCCCGACGGCGGCGCCAGCCAGTTCGTAAAGGTCATCAACGAATTGCGCCGTACCACGCCCCATACGACGATCGAGATCCTGACGCCCGACTTCCGCAACAAGATGCGCCCGGCGATCGAGGCCATCGTGGCGGCGGGGCCGGACGTGTATAACCACAATCTGGAAACCGTGCCCCGCAACTATCCCACCATCCGTCCCGGCGCGCGTTATTATTCTTCGTTGCGTTTGCTGGAAGAGGTGAAGGCCCACAACCCGCTGATCTTTACCAAGAGCGGCATCATGCTGGGCCTTGGCGAGCAGCGGCTGGAGGTTCATCAGGTGATGGATGACATGCGCAGCGCGCAGATCGACTTCCTGACCATGGGCCAATATCTGCGCCCGACGCCCAAGCATGCCGAGGTCAAGGAATTCGTTACGCCCGCCGCCTTCAACGCCTATGGCGCGATTGCGCGAGCCAAGGGCTTCCTTCAGGTCGCGGCCAGCCCGTTGACCCGCTCGTCCTATCACGCGGGCAAGGATTTTGCCGAAATGCGCGCGGCCCGCGAGGCCAAGCTCGCCAAGGCGGCGGCCAAGGGCTGATACGTCAATGCCGAGTATTCATGAGACGCGCCGCCTGCCCTATTCGGCCAAGCAGATGTTCGATCTGGTGGCCGATGTGGGCCGGTATGGCGAATTCCTGCCTTGGGTCGTGGCCACCCGCGTGAAAAGCAATGACGGGCGCGAAATGGTGGCTGACATGCTGGTGGGCTTCAAAATGCTGCGCGAAAAATTCACCAGCCGCGTGGTGTTCGACGCCCCGCGCGAATTGACCGTGCATTACCTCGACGGGCCGATGCGCGATCTGGACAATCACTGGCAATTCCGGGACGTCGATGGCGGCTGCGAGCTGGAATTCGACGTCAGCTTCACCTTCCGCAACCCCTTGTTCGAAAGCCTGGCGGGGCAATATTTCGACAAGGCGTTCCGCAAGATGGTGGCCGCTTTTGAAGAGCGCGCGGCCAAACTCTATGGTGGTGAACCGGCCTGAGGATCACTCCTCCTCGGCCGGGACCTCCATTTTCGGCAAAAGCAGTTCAAGCGCGACCTTGACCGCCTCTGCGCGGATTTCGCTGCGGCTGGTGGGGGCAAAGAAACGCTCCTCGGCCAGTACTTCCTCGCTGTTGCGCTCGGCCTTGGCAAAGACCACCAGACCGACCGGCTTTTGCGCGGTGCCGCCATCGGGCCCGGCAATGCCGCTGATCGCCACGGCCACATCGGCGTCCGAATTTTTCAGCGCGCCCTGGGCCATCGCCCACGCACAGGCGCAGGAAACTGCCCCGAACGTGTCGATAATATCGGGCGAAACGCAAAGCAACTTTTGCTTGGCCGCATTGGAATAGGTAACGAAACCGCTTTCCACCACCGCCGAGGAACCGGCGATTTCGGTCAGCGCCGCCGAGACGAGGCCCCCGGTGCAGCTTTCGGCCAGCACGACCTTGCGGCCCAGCGCGCGGTTTTCCGCGATCACCTGTGCGGCCATTTCCATAATGTCGGGAGCGAAGAAGGAAGCTTGAGTCATTGTGTGCAAATCACGATTTTGCCAAACCGCGCCTGTCCGGCGCGCGACCCGAGGCCGATGGCAAGGCCGATGGCCTCAGCCGTGCTTTCAGGCGGCAGGGGGGAGAGGATCGCCAGCAGCCGGTCCAATTCCGGACAGCGGGCGATGGGGAGCTTTTCGGCGACCATGCCGGTCACCATGGTTTCCACGATCTGCTGTTGCTGCGGATCGGGCAATTGGCCCAAAAGGGCGGAAATATCGGTAGGGGCGCCTGCGCTCATCTTGCCGATGGCGGCCTTGGCGCCGGGCCAGAGTGTGGGTTTGACGCTGGCATAGCGATCAATCATGCCCCGCGCCGGGCCGCGCAAAAACGCGCCATCGGGCAGGGTGGGGCCGCAACGCTGGGCCACGCCCGCAATCGTGCCGGGCAGGGCGAAGCCCACCAGCGAGGAAAATTCGGCGGGCGACAGACAGGGCTCAGCCGCGCGCGCCATGCCCGGCGCGATCACCAAAAGGGCCGAAGCCGCAAGGGCGAAAATCCGCGCCATCAGGCCAGCAACAGCGTTGCCGCCGCCTGCGCCGCAATGCCTTCGCCGCGCCCGGTAAAACCCAGCTTTTCCGTGGTCGTGGCCTTGACGCTGACCAATCCCACATCGACGCCCATGATCGCGGCCAGACGCGCGCGCATCGCCTCGCGGTGAGGGCCGATCTTGGGCGCTTCGCAGATGATGGTCACATCGACATGGCCGATGACATAGCCCACTTCGCCAGCCAGCTTGACCGCATGGGCAAGGAAGCGGTCCGAGGCCGCGCCCTTCCACTGGGGATCGCTGGGCGGAAAATGTTGGCCAATATCGCCGCGCGCGCAGGCGCCAAGGATCGCATCGACCAGCGCATGGATCGCTACATCGGCGTCGCTATGTCCGCTAAGGCCCTGATGATGGTCGATCTTGACCCCGCAGAGCCACAATTCCTCGCCATCTTCAAGGCGATGGACATCATAGCCCGTGCCCATCCGCACGGGGGGCAGAGTGGACGCAAAATCGCTGGCATAGGTCAGCTTATGCAAGGCTTCATCTCCATCAACCAGAGCGATACCCAGACCATAAGCCCGAGCAACCTGTGCATCATCACCCGCGTTGGTTGGGCCATCCCACGCACGATGCGCGGCCAGAATATCGGCAAAGCGAAAGCTCTGCGGCGTCTGCACCCGGCGCAAGGCCTCGCGGCGGGCTGGCGCTCCCATCAGATTGTCCGAGGCGTTACACAAGCTGTCCACGACGGGCAGAACAGGAATCGCGCCGGGTTGATGCTCCAGCGCCTTTTCCAGCCTTTCGACCACCGCCAGAGGCAGGATCGGACGGGCCGCATCATGGATATGTACGATGGCGGGCGCGTCATTGGCCAGAGCCTCCAGCCCCGCACGCACCGAATCCTGCCGCGAGGCCCCGCCCGTGATCAGCCGAACCGGCAGGCCATCAAGCGCCGCCGAGGCCACATCATGCGCGCCATCGGGGATCACCACCACAATCGGCGCTACACCGGCGGTCAGAAGCCGCTCGACCGAATGGCGCACCACCGGCTTGCCGCGCCAATTGGCGAATTGCTTGGGCATGGGTTGGCCCGCGCGTAGGCCCGCTCCTGCGGCCACAATGATGGCGGCGTTACGTGGTTCTGCTTGAGTCGTGGCGCTGCTCATGGATCGCGCCGGTAATCCCTTGCTGTGCGGCGCGCAATCCTTTATGCGCTGCCCACTTTTTAGGCACGCCCCATAGCAGAACATTCATGACAGACACTCCCATCCCCCCCACCTTGAAGCCGATCCATATCGGCCCCGTCCAGATCGATTGCCCGGTTGTGCTGGCGCCGATGACGGCTGTCACCGATCTGCCGTTTCGGCGCATCGTGCGGCGCTATGGTTCGGGGCTGAACGTCACCGAGATGATCGCCAGCCCGGCCGCCATCCGCGAAACGCGCCAGTCGATCCAGAAGGCCGCGTGGGACCCGATGGAGGAGCCGGTCTCGATGCAATTGGTCGGCTGCGAGCCGGATCAGATGGCAGAGGCGGCGAAGATCGCGGCCGACAAGGGCGCCGCGATCATCGACATCAATATGGGCTGTCCGGTGAAAAAGGTGGTCAATGGCGATGCCGGTTCGGCGCTGATGCGCGTGCCGGATCTGGCTGCGCGGTTGATTGAGGCCTGTGTGAAGGCGGTGGACGTGCCGGTCACGGTCAAGATGCGGATGGGCTGGTGCCTCGACAGTCTCAACGCTCCCGAACTGGCGCGTATTGCGCAGGATCTGGGCGCGAAGATGATTACCGTGCATGGTCGCACCCGCAATCAGATGTATAAGGGCACCGCCGACTGGGCCTTTGTGCGCCGTGTGAAGGAAGCGGTCGATATTCCCGTTATCGTCAATGGCGACATTTGCACGATCGAGGATGTGGCCAATGCGGTCGAGCAATCGGGCGCCGATGGCGTGATGATCGGGCGCGGTTCCTATGGGCGGCCGTGGCTGCTGGGCCAGATGATGCATTGGCTGGAAACGGGTGAGCGTCTCGACGAGCCATCGCTGGCCGAGAAATATGCTGTGATCCTTGAGCATTACGAGGACATGCTGGCCCATTATGACATCAAGACCGGCGTCAATATGTTTCGCAAGCATATCGGCTGGTACACGCATGGGCTGCATGGTTCGGCATCGTTTCGCAACAAGGCCAATTTCATGGACGATCCCAAGGATGTGAAGGCCGCGCTCCACGAATTTTTTGCGCCGCTGTTGCAAGACGCGGCCTGATGGCGCCCGACGCCATTTCCCCGGCGCCAGACGCGCGGCGCATGTTGCTCAGCCTGCCTCAGGCGGTGCTGCTGCTGGCGCCGGGGCAGAAGATCTCGATGGCCAATCCGGCGGCTGAACAGTTTCTGGGCCAAAGCCAGCGTCGCCTGTTGGGGCGCTCGCTGGTCGATGTCGTGGCGCTGGACGATGAGCGCCTGATGCAGCGCGTTTATGAAAGCGATGCGCCGATTACCGCGCGTCAGGTCGACGCCCATGTGTTGGGTCAGGGCAGCCGCCGGATCGACATTGCCACCACCCCGGTGATGGATGCGCCGGGCTGGATGATGGTCACTCTGGCCGACAGCGCCACCGTCGAGCCGCTGGGCCAGTCGATGCCGGGCGATGGCGATGGGCGGCTGCGCGGGCCGGAGGTGCTGGCCCATGAGATCAAGAATCCGCTGGCGGGCATTCGCGGCGCGGCGCAATTGCTGGCGCGTAAGGTGGAGGGCAGCGACCGCGCTCTGACCATTCTGATCGCCGACGAGGTGGACCGCATCGCCAAGCTGATCGACCAGATGCAGACGCTTTCGCGCCGCACGGCCGATCCGGTCGAACCGTGCAATCTGCATGAAACCATCCGCCGCGCCAGCACGATCCTGTCGGCGGCGGGCGCAGAGGATGGCAAGGCGCGGATCGAGGAGGAATTCGACCCCTCGCTGCCCCCCGTTCTGGGCAGCGCGCATGGGCTGGTGCAGGTGCTTATCAATCTGCTCTCCAACGCGCGCGAGGCGACGCAGGCAACCGAAAGCCCGCGCATCATCGTGCGCACGCGCTTCGTCTCGGGGCTGCAATTGCATGCTACCGATCGCGGCAAGGCGGTGCGTCTGCCCATCGAGGTGCGCGTGTCGGACAATGGGCCGGGCATCGATCCATCGGTGCGCGACCAGATTTTTGAGCCTTTCGTCACCAGCAAAAAGACCGGGCAGGGGCTGGGTCTGGCGCTGGTGCGCAAGCTGGTGCGCGACATGAATGGGCGCATCACCCATGATCGCGACGAGGCGGCGGGCTGGACCCATTTCCGCCTGCATCTGCCGATTGCGACGACGGGGGCATCGCTGGGTGGGGCATCGGGCCGCTCCCGCCGAAAATCGGCCCAAGACGCTCTTAACGGATAAGATTTATGACCATTTTGCTGGTTGAGGACGATGAGTCCATTGCCATCGTCATCACTGCTGCGCTGGAGGCCGAGGGCTTTTCGGTGGTGCGCTGCGATTCGATTGTCGAGCGTGATCGCCTGCTGGCCACACAGGAATTTTCGGCGCTGGTCACCGATGTGATGCTGACCGATGGCGACGGGATCGAGACGCTGGGCCGGGTGCGCGAAATGCATCCCGATCTGCCGGTGATCGTGCTGTCGGCGCAGAACACGCTGGATACGGCGGTGCGCGCGTCGGACACCGGGGCGTTTGAATATTTCCCCAAGCCTTTTGACATTGACGAACTGGTACGCACCGTGCGGCAGGCGGCAGGTTCGCAGGGGGCGTCGCTTGGCGGGGGCGTGGATGAAGGGCCGGGGCAGGGCCTGCCGCTGGTCGGGCGTTCGGCCTCGATGCAGGCGGTGTACCGGATGATTACGCGCGTGCTGCGCAATGATCTGACCGTGCTGATTTTGGGTGAGAGCGGGACGGGCAAGGAACTGGTGGCCGAGGCGATCCATCAGTTGGGGCATCGACAGAAGGGGCCATTCGTGGCGGTCAATACGGCGGCGATTCCGGCTGACCTGATCGAGAGCGAATTGTTCGGCCATGAAAAGGGGGCCTTCACCGGTGCGGTGGCGCGCCATATCGGCAAGTTCGAGCAGGCGGCAGGCGGCACTCTGTTCCTCGACGAAATCGGCGATATGCCGATGCAGGCTCAGACCCGCCTGCTGCGCGCGCTGCAATCGGGCAGCATCCGCCGCGTGGGCGGGCGCGACGAGGTGAGCATCGACACACGCATAGTGGCGGCCACCAACAAGGATCTGGAGCCGATGATCGCGGCGGGGCAATTCCGCGAGGATCTCTATTACCGGCTGAACGTGGTGCCGATCCATCTGCCGCCTTTGCGTGAGCGGGCCGATGATATTGCGGCGCTGGCGCGTCATTTCCTCGCGCTGGCGGCCACCGAGGGCCTGCCCAGGCGGCGTCTGGCGCCCGAGGCCGAGGCGATGCTGATGCGTCAGCCATGGCGGGGCAATGTGCGCGAGCTTCGCAATTTCATCTATCGGCTGGCGTTGCTGGCGCGTGAGGATGTGATTGATGAGGCGGCTTTGGAACCGATGCTGGCTTCTGCCGCACGGGCTGAGGAGCAGGTGGACATCCCGCTCGATTTGAACAGCGCGGTCGAACGCTGGCTGGGCGAGCATAATCCGCCGCCCGGCACCGTGTATGACGCTGCGCTGGCGGCGTTTGAAAGACCGCTGTTCAACCGCATTCTGGCCGTGACCGGGGGCAATCAGCTTCGCGCGGCGCAAATGCTGGGGATCAACCGGAACACTCTGCGCAAGCGCCTTGGCGAATTGTCGATAGACCCGGATTCCTTTCTGCGCCGGCCATAAAGCGGCTGCGACCTTTGGGGTAATCTGACGGTTTCCTCTTGCATTCTTGCCACAGGGGCGTTGTAATACTGCCACGATGGTGAGCGATGACAAGGCAAGACCGAAAAGATGGCCCCGCTGGTGGCGGCGGACGCTGGTTTATGCCCGGCGCGCCAATCTGGAGCCCTATGTTTGGGGCATCTCGATCTTCGGCTTTCTGGCGGCGAGCCTTTCGGCATGGCTGGCGGTGTCGGATCAGGCGGAAAAGGGGCAGTTGCTCTCGGGCGGGATGACCGCTTCGCTGCTGGTGGGCATGTTGTTGCCTGCGATGGCGATCCTCGTGCTGATCGGGCGCTGGATTGCGGTTCGGCGCGGGGCCAGCATTCCGGGCGGCAAGGGGCGGTTGCACACACAACTGGTGTTCCTGTTTTCGTTGATCGCGGCGGTGCCGACGCTGTTGGTGGTGATCTTTGCCTCATGGCTGTTTCAGTCGGGCGTGGAGTTCTGGTTTTCGGACAATTCGCGCGGATTGCTTGAAAACGCTAATAAGCTGGCGCGCGGCTATTACGAACAGACCCAGCGCGACGTCTCGAACGAGGCCATCGCGATGACCAGCGACCTGCGCTATATCCTCAGCCAGACCAGCATCGTCAGCCTCGATTTCCAGCGGGCCCTGTCCTATCAGGTGCTGCAACGCGGGCTGGACGAAGTGGCGATCCTGCAAAAGGGCGCCGATGGGCGGATGATTACGGTGGCGATCGTTGATCCTGCGCGCGATGATGCGCGCGTTCAGATTTCCACCGAGGACCGCCGCCGGGTTGATGGCGGCGAGGCGATTGTGGTCAACGCCAAGGCGGATCGCATCGAGGCGGTGACCGCGATTGACCAGCGGACCGGGCTTTACCTCTATGCCGCGCGCACCTCCGACCTTTTGGCGATCAGCCAGGGCAAGCGCGCCGACAATATCGTCAAGGCCTATCAGGTGCTGACACAAAGGGCTCGGCTGCTGCAATTGCGGTTTAATATTGCCTTGTTTGTCATATCTTTGGTGCTGGTGGGCCTGTCGGTGGTCTTTGCCCTGCGCTTTGCCGACAGACAGGTGCAGCCGCTCTATGACCTTGTGGCCGCGGCCCAGCGGGTGGGCGCGGGCAATTATGAAATCCGCATTGCGGGGCGCAGCGGGGCCGAGGAAATCGGCCTGCTTAACCGCGCCTTTAACCGCATGACCGAGCAGATCGAGCGTCAGACGGCCGCCCTTGTCCGCGCCAATCAGCAGATTGACGAGCGTCGCGCGCTGATGGAGGCGGTGCTGGAATCGGTGACGGCGGGGGTGATCTCGCTCGATGCGGCCGGGGCGGTGCGGCTGATGAATTCCTCGGCGCAAAAGCTGCTCTTGGGGCGCAGCGATGGCGCGCCGGTGGGGCAGGCTCTGGCCGAAATCTCGCCTCAGATCGCGGGCATGGTGGATGAGGGCAAGCGCGAGGGCGTGGTCCAGCACGGCGTGTCGTCCGAGCGTGGGGGCGATCTGCGCACGCTGGCGGTCAAGGTGACGGCCAACAACAGCGCATCAGGCGAGGCGCAGGGCGGCCATGTCATCACCTTTGAAGACATCACCCGGCAATTGCTGGACCAGCGGCAGGCGGCATGGTCGGACGTGGCGCGGCGCATCGCGCATGAAATCAAGAACCCGCTGACCCCCATCCAATTGGCCACAGAACGCTTGTCGCGCCGCTATCGCAAGCAGATCAGCGACAATCCCGAATTGTTCGAGGAGCTGACCGCGACGATTATTCGTCAGGTGGGCGATCTGCGCAAGATGGTGGATGAATTCTCCTCCTTTGCCCGTATCCCCAAGCCGGTGTTCCGCTCGGAAGATCCGGTCGATCTGGCGCGGCAATCGCTGTTCCTTCAGGAGGTGGCGCGCTCGGACATTGATTTCTCGATTGAGGCGCCGGGTGACATCGGCCTTATCGGCTGCGACCGGCATCAGTTTGGTCAGGCGATGACCAATGTGCTTAAAAACGCCACCGAGGCGGTCGAGGCCAAGCAGAAGCAGGCGGGCGAGGATTATCGCGGCGCGATCCGGCTGAGCCTGATCGACGAGGGCGAGAGTATTGTGGCGGTGGTGGCCGATAATGGCATCGGCTTGCCGCAGGACCGGGAACGTATCGTCGAACCCTATGTCACCACCCGCGACAAGGGCACGGGGCTGGGGTTGGCGATTGTGAAGAAGATTGTCGAAGAACACGGCGGCGACATGAATTTCGCCAGCGCCGAGGGCGGTGGTTCCATCGTCTCCCTGCGTTTTGCCCGCGACCCTTTGACCGCAACGCGGGCGATGGAGCCGGGAGAATGAGGGGAGCCGGAGGAATGAGCCGAATGGAAAGAGGAAAAGCCTGATGGCTGTCGATATCCTGATCGTTGACGACGAAAAAGACATCCGCGAACTGGTTGCCGGTGTGCTTTCCGACGAGGGCTATGAATGCCGCACCGCCGGCGACAGCCGCGCCGCGCTGGACGAGGTGGACCGGCGGCGTCCCTCGCTGGTTTTGCTCGACGTGTGGTTGCACGGCTCGCCGATGGATGGGCTGGAGGTGTTGGACGCGATCAAGACGCGTGAGCCGGATCTGCCCGTCATCATCTTTTCGGGCCATGGCAATATCGACACGGCGGTGGCCGCGATCGGGCGCGGGGCGATGGACTTCATCGAAAAGCCCTTTGAGACCGAGCGCCTGCTGCATCTAGTCGAACGCGCCACGGAAACGGAGCGGTTGCGCCGGGAAAACGCGCGGCTGAAGCTGGACACCGCGCAGGGCACGGAGTTTCATGGTTCATCCAGTGCAATCAACCATGTACGCGCCACACTTAAACGCGTTGCCAATACCGGCAGCCGCCTGCTGATCTCCGGGCCTTCGGGTGTGGGCAAGGAAGTGGCGGCGCGTCTGCTCCATTCGTGGAGCGGGCGGGCGGAAAAGCCCTTTGTCAGCGTCAATTCGGCCCGGATCACGCCTGAACGCTTCGAAGAGGAATTGTTCGGCGAAGAGGCCAATGGCAAGTTGGTGCGTGCAGGGCTGCTCGAACTGGCTGATGGCGGCACGCTTTATCTGGACGAAGTGGGCGATATGCCGCTGTCGACTCAGGCGCGCATCCTGCGGGTTTTGACCGAGCAGGCATTTGTCCGCGTGGGCGGCAATCGCCAGATCCGCGTTGATGTGCGCGTGGTGTCCTCGACCAGCCGCAATCTGGAAAAGGAAATCATCGACAAGACCTTCCGCGAAGATCTGTTCTATCGGCTCAACGTGGTTCCGGTGGCGGTGCCTCCGCTGGCCGAGCGGCGCGAGGATATTCCCGTGCTGGTTCAGCATTTCTTTGCCCGCTATGCCAATGATCAAGGCATGCCGCCGCCCGATATCAGCATTGAGGCGATGGCCGCGATGCAGGCCTATGAATGGCCGGGCAATGTGCGCCAATTGCGCAATGTGGTGGAGCGCACGGTGATTCTGGCCCCGCGCGAGAGGCTGGGGCGGATCGAGGTCGATATGCTGCCCGCCGAGATCAACAGCGGGCGTCTGGCCGGAGATTCCGGCATGTCCTCCTTGATGGGCGTGCCCTTGCGTGAGGCGCGGGAAAACTTTGAGCGGGAATATCTGCGGGTCCAGATCCGGCGCTTTTCCGGCAATATTTCAAAGACCGCCGCCTTCATCGGGATGGAGCGCTCGGCCTTGCATCGTAAACTCAAGCTGCTGGGCATGGGCGACAAGCGGGATGATGACGAGGAAGAGTGAATACGTCTTTCGCAATTTCGGCATTTACGCTGCAACTGCGAGAGGCTAGACATGGGACTCAATCGGCCAGAGGCGCAGAATCACCTTTGGCCAGAATGCGGACCGTAGAAACGGCCGCCAACAATAGGAGCAAACCATGTCTACTGGCCGCACGCTTTCCGCTCGTCCGCGTTCAAAGCCTGAAGAAGTCGAAGGCGAAGAGGGCAACGAAGTCGTTGCCGCAGCACCCGTTCCCGCGCCGTCGGGCAAGGGCAGCCAGAATTTGCAGGACCAGTTCCTGAACTATCTGCGCAAGAACAAGACCCCCGTCACCATGTTCCTCGTCAAGGGCGTGAAGTTGCAGGGTATTGTCACGTGGTTCGACAATTTCTCGATCCTTCTGCGCCGTGATGGTCAGTCGCAGCTGGTCTATAAGCACGCCGTTTCCACCATCATGCCCAGCCAACCCATCGACACGCGCCTGTTCCCGCAGGGCGGCGACGCGTCGAAGAAGGCCCGCCTGCTGCAGGATGTGTTCCTTTCCTCGATCCGCTCGTCCAGCGTGCAGGTCACGATGTTCCTGGTGAACGGCGTGATGCTTCAGGGGCGCGTGGCGGCCTATGACCTGTTCTGCATGATGCTGGAACGCGAAGGTTATGTGCAGCTTGCCTATAAGCATGCGGTGTCGACAATTCAGCCGCTTGGTCCGGTCGATCTGACCGGCGAGTGGGATGGTGAAGAAGGTTCAGACGCCTGATTTTCGGAGAGGAAGCCGAGGGCGAGGTTACACGGGGCGCACGCGCTCTGATCGTCTGCCCCGAGATTCGGGGGCGCCCGAGCGCCTCCGACACCGAGTCGCGCGTGGAAGAGGCGAAAGGTCTGGCGCTGGCCATCGGGCTGGTGATTGCCGAGGCCGTCCCGATTGCCATTCGCGAACCCCGCCCCGGCACGCTGTTCGGCGAAGGCCAGATCCAGAACATCATCACCCAGTGCAATCTGCATGAGGCCGAACTCGTCATCGTCGATGGTGCGCTCTCTGCGGTTCAGCAGCGCAACCTTGAGGACAAACTCAAGCGCAAGGTGATTGACCGGACTGGCCTGATCCTGGAAATCTTTGGCGAGCGCGCGGCGACCGCCGAAGGGCGTTTGCAGGTCGAATTGGCGCATCTGGATTATCAGCAGGGCCGCCTTGTGCGAAGCTGGACCCACCTTGAGCGCCAGCGAGGCGGCTTCGGCTTCCTTGGCGGTCCGGGCGAAACGCAGATCGAGGCTGACCGCCGCATGATCCGCGACCGCATGGCACGCATCCGGCGCGAACTGGAACAGGTGCGTCGCACCCGCGGGTTGCACCGCGATCGGCGCGAAAAGGCACCTTGGCCGGTGTTGGCCCTGGTGGGCTATACCAACGCGGGCAAATCGACGCTGTTCAACCGGTTGACCGGGGCGAGCGTGATGGCGCAGGATCTGCTCTTCGCAACGCTCGATCCGACGATGCGCGCGATCCGCCTGCCGGGCATCGAAAAGGCGATCATGTCGGACACGGTGGGCTTTATCTCCGACCTGCCGACGCAATTGGTCGCCGCGTTTCGCGCCACGCTGGAGGAGGTGACGGCGGCCGATATCGTCATCCATGTGCGCGATATCGCCAATCCCGATACCGCCGCGCAGAAGGAGCAGGTGCTCTCCGTCCTTGAAGACCTCGGCTTGCTGGAGGAGGGCACGCGCGCTCCCTCGGTGCCGATGATCGAGGTGTGGAACAAGTGGGACCTGCTCTCCGCCGAACAGGCCGCGCATCTCTGGCACGCCGCTCGTGAGGCCGCCCATGATGACGAAGTGGTTGTCCCGCTCTCGGCCGTGACGGGCGAGGGCTGCGAGGAATTGCTCGAAACCGCCAACCGGTTGCTGACCGGGGATGCGCGGGAGCATCGCTTCACCATCCCGGTCCATGATGGCGCGCGCATCGCCTGGCTCTATGCCCATGGCGAGGTGCTGGCCGACGAGGAGGCCGGGGGAGATGAACCCGCGCGGGTGATGTCGGTGAAGCTGACGCCTAAGGAATTTGGGCGGTTTGTGAGGTTGTAGGTCGGTTAAGGGGTTTAAGTGTGCCTCCGGCGGGCAAAGGGACTTGTCCCTTTGCAATCCCGTTAATGGGGTGGCGCAAAGGTTCATAGGTTTTGGAATGGGCTGTAAAGCCTGCGGCGCTATATAACGGCGGCGCAGGCTTTAAAATTTCAACGCTGCGTCCGATACTTGACGCAGAACCCTATACCCAACGCAGACAATAACGGGAGCGCGAGGGTCTAGACCCTCGCATTTTCCCCCTTCTTGACCTCCTGCCACAAACCTTCCTGCTCATCGAGTGAGAGCGCGGCAAAATCCACCCCGCGCGCCCCGGCAATCGCCTCCATCCCCTTGAAGCGCCGCTCAAACTTGGCATTGGCCCCGCGCAGGGCTTCTTCGGCCGAGATGCCATAGGCCCGCACCAGATTGACGGCGGCAAAGAGGAAATCCCCCGCCTCGGCCACGCGCTCTTCGTCCGTGGTCGCCTCGGCCAACTCGATCACCTCCTCGGCCACCTTCGCCTCTGGCCCGGCCACATCGGGCCAGTCAAAGCCGACCCGCGCCGCGCGCTTCTGCAATTTCTCCGCCCGCATCAGCGCGGGCAGGGCCATGGCCACGCCGTCCAGCGCGCTCGACGCGCCCTTATCCGCTCGCTCCTGCTCTTTCAGCTTTTCCCAGCGGACCTCGCGCGACTGGCCTTCATCGACGGCATCACCAAACACATGCGGCCCAAAAACATGCGGATGCCGCGCCTCCATCTTGTCGCTGATCGCATCGGCCACATCATCAAAGGCGAAGAGGCCCGCCTCCTGCGCCATCCGGCTGTGAAACACCACTTGCAGCAGCAGATCGCCCAGTTCCTCGCGCAGGCCAGCCATGTCGTCCCGCTCGATGGCATCGGCTACCTCATAGGCCTCCTCGACCGTATAGGGCGCGATGGTGGCAAAGGTCTGCGCCACATCCCATTCGCAGCCTCGCTCGGGATCGCGCAGCCGCGCCATGATGTTCAACAGCCGGGAAAGCGAAGCGGTCATAAGGCACTCACAAAAAAAGGACCGGGAAAGCTTTAGGCAGCCTTCCCGGTCCAGACAATCCATGAGCAATCATGGGGGGAGGATTTCGTTACTCCACCGTGGCGGGCGCCAGACGAGGGCTGAGCAGGTGGACCACCGCCAGAGCGACCAGATAGGCGCTGGCGCAAATGGCGAAGAGCAATTCGTAGCTGTGCGTGGCGTCGAGGATATAGCCGGTGAACAGCGCCATCCCCATGCCGCCCAGCGCGCCGACCGTGCCGCCGATGCCCACCACGCTGCCCACCGCCGCGCGGGGGAACATGTCGGAGGGCAGGGTGTACACATTGGCCGAGAAGGCCTGATGCGCGGCCGTCGCAAGGCCGATCACCAGCACCGCGCCCCACACGCTTTCGATGCTTTGCGCGAAATAGATCGGCAGCACGCAGAAGGCGCAGATCAGCATGGCGAGTTTACGCGCCACATTCACCGAATAGCCGCGCTTGAGCATGAAGGACGAGAGCCAGCCCCCGGCCACGCTGCCCAGATCCGAAATGATGTAGATCGCGGCAAGCGGCAGGCCAAAGCTCTTGAGATCAAGGTGATAGCGGTCGAACAGATAGCCCGGCAGCCAGAACAGGAAGAACCACCAGATAGGGTCGATCAGAAACTTGGCCAGCGCATAGGCCCATGTCTCGCGCAGGGTAATCAGGCGGCCCCAGCCGATCTTCTCGGTGGTGTCGGCCGGGTCCTGCTCGATCCATGCCAGTTCGCCCGGCGTAATCTTGGCCTCTTCGCGCGGATGGCGATAAAGCGCCCACCATGCCACCAGCCATGCCAGGCCGAAAATGCCGGTGATGAAAAAGGCCGATCGCCACCCGAACCACAACACCAGCGCAGGCACCAGCAGCGGCGTGATGATCGCCCCCACATTCGCCCCCGCGTTGAACAGACCGATGGCAAAGGCGCGCTCACGCTGGGGGAACCAGTCGGCCACGGCCTTGATCCCGGCGGGGAAATTGCCCGATTCGCCCACGCCCAGCCCGAAACGGGCGGCGGCAAAACTGGCGACCCCGGTGGCAAAACCATGCGCCATGTGGCCTGCGGTCCAGATCACGATGGCCACCGCATAGCCCAGCCGTGCGCCCAGTACGTCCACGATCCGGCCAAACGAGATATAGCCGATCGCATAGGCCATCTGGAACCAGAACACGATAGTGGCGAAATCGCTTTCCTGCCAGCCCAGTTCTTCCTTCAGCGTGGGCTTCAAAACGCCGATCATCTGACGGTCGATGTAATTCACCGCCGTTGCCGCAAACAGCAAACCGCACACGACCCAGCGCCGCCGTCCAGCCTTGGGATCCAGCTCAATTAAGCCTGTCATCATCCAATCTCCAATTGCGCTTCTTGGCGGCGCGTTAACGGGGCTGGGCGGGGGCCAGCGTGCAGGATACCGAGCCGAGATCGCCGAAACTTGCGATCACGCTCTGGCCGACCACGGCCTGATGCACGCCTGTGACCGCGCCCGAGGAGACCCAGAGCCCGCCCGACACATCAATCCCGCGCGAGATCAGATTGGCCAGCAAAAAGCGCACCGCGCCATAGGGGCCGTCGAGCATTGTGGCCGCCGTTGCCTCGCCCACCACCGCGCCGTCGATGGTGGTGGCAATGGAAATCGCGCAAAGGTCGAGATCGGCCCACCCGGCCACCGGCGCGCCGAGCACGAGGCCCGCATTGTTGCCGTAATCGGAAACAGTTACGCAGGGGCCGTCAGCATTGATGCCGGGATAGGGCGAACTGGCGATTTCGATGCCGATGCGCACCTCGTCGATGACCGCCTTGGTGGCGGCATCATCGGCGGGAACAGGGCCGGCAAAACCAGGGGCGACATGGAGCAGCCATTCGGCCTCGCCCGCAACGAAGCCTGCGGGGAATACCGGCATGGTCGCGCCATCATCAGCCACGGCATCGACAAAGATCGGCCCGGCAAGGCGGTTTGCGCCCAATTCGGCATCCAGCGGGGCGTTGATCCTGCCCACTTTCCATCCGGCCACCGCGCGCCCGTCGATCGAAATCGCGGCGTCCTGAATGCGATAGGCATCGGCCAGCGTGGTCGGCGCTGGGCCGGGATAGGTGGCCAGACCCTCGCCAGAGCGGCGGGCCGCGACGAAGGCCTGTGCGATGGCCTGATCGGTTTCTTGAGTGTGCATCCTGATCCCACAATCCTTTGGGTGAATTCATTAATGGAAACCGGTGTCAATCGCAATCGATCACAAGAACAAGCGATTGCATAAACCGGCTTTCAGCCCGCCTTGCCTATAAGGTTACCCCCCGCCGCCAGATGGCAATGGCGCGCTGGCCATGGCGTTCGGCGGCGGTCCTTTCCCCGCTGGCGATGGCCACCAGCCGGGCGAGGAAGGCCTCATCGGCCACATCCTGACCTTCGTCCAATGCCATGGCGGCATCGAAGTCGATCCAATGCGGTTTGTTGGCGGCCAGTTGATGGTTCGAGGCGACCTTTACGGTCGGCACCGGAAAGCCCAGCGGCGTGCCGCGCCCGGTGGTGAACAGCACCATCGTGGCCCCGGCCGCCGCCAGAGCGGTCGAGGAAATCGCGTCATTGCCCGGCGCTTCCAGCAAGGCCAGCCCGCCCAGCGGCGCGGTTTCGCCATAGTCGATCACCGAGCAGAGCGCGGCGTGACCGGCCTTCTGCACCGCGCCCAGCGATTTTTCCTCCAGCGTGGTGATCCCGCCCGCCAGATTGCCGGGCGAGGGGTTTTCCGAAACCGGCAGGCCCTGATCGAGGTAATAGCGTTTGAAGCGGTTGACCAAGGCGGCGGCGGCATCAAACACCTGCGCATTCGACGAACGCGAGAGCAAGGCCTGTTCCGCGCCGAAGATCTCGGGGATTTCGGTCAGCACCGGCGTTCCGCCCGCGCCCGCAAGCGTTTCGGCAAAGCGGCCCAGCAGGGGATTGGCAGTCAGGCCCGAAAACCCATCCGACCCTCCGCATTTCAGCCCCACCACCAGCGCGGAGAGCGGCAGGTCCACCCGCTGCGCCGATGCGGCCTGTTCCACCATGGCGTCGATCAGCGCGGCGGCCTCGGCCAACTCATCGCCCGCGCTTTGCGAGGAGAGGGTGGCGACTTTGCCCCGCGCGCTTTCAGGGACCAGTGCCATCAGCTCGGCAATCTGGTTCGATTCGCAGCCCAGCCCCAACACCAGCACGCCCGCCGCATTGGGATTGACCGCAAGGCCCGCCAGAACCGCCCGCGTCCCCGCCAGATCGTCGCCCAATTGCGAGCAGCCATGGGGGTGGGAAAAGGCATGGATGCCGTCGATCCGCCCGGCAGCAATCAGATCGGTATGGCGGGCACTGGCCTCGCGCGCGACCTGTTCGGCGGTCAGGCCGACGCAGCCGACCGTGGGCAGCACCCAGATCTCGTTGCGCGTGGCCGCACGGCCATCCTCGCGCAGATAGCCGCGCCATTGGGCCGTATTGGGCCGCGCCGCCGCCACATCGCCATGGGCATCAGGCGCATAGGTCAATTCGCCTGCCAGCGCCGTGGCCAGATTATGCGTGTGAACATGATCGCCCGGCACGATGGCGGCGGTGGCCTTGCCGATGGGCTGCCCATATTTGCGTACCGTATCGCCCGGCGCATGGGCGATCAGCGCCAGCTTATGGCCCTGGGGGATGGGGGTGTGTGCGGTGTAATGCTGATCGCCAAGCGCAATCACTTCTCCGCCCGCGATGGGCCGCAGCGCCACGGCGACGCTGTCTTCAGGATGTACGCGGATCAGGGCGGGTTGCAGGCTCATCATTCTCACCAAGGGTTCGTTTTGCGAATCTCCCCACGCGGGGTTTCGCCTTTGCGTGGGAATGTCGTTTATGGTAACCGGTGTCAATAAGTCTCCTGCTTGCACCCTTCTTCATGCAAGGGCAAGGCAGCAAAAGTGCAGACGAGCCAGAGAGGTGGGAACAACGTGGCCAATCGTGAGCCCAAGCCGACGATCAATGATGTGGCGCGCCTTGCGGGCGTGTCGAAAAAGACCGTCAGCCGCGTGATCAACAACTCGCCCTTGCTCAACGATGCAACGCGAGACAAGGTGACGGCGGTGATCCGCGATCTGGGCTATGTGCCCAATCCTCAGGCCAGAGCCTTGGCTTTGCGGCGCAATTTCCTGATCGGCCTGATCCACGACAACCCCAATGCGCAGATGGTCCTGTCGGTGCAGGAAGGTATGCTCGACGCGATGAAGGGCACTGAATTCGCACTGGTCGTGCGTCCGGTGGATCGCAAAAGCCCACAGCTTTTCGACGACATCCGCCATTTTATCGAGCAGCAGCGGCTCTACGGCATTTACGTTCTGCCACCGGTTTCTGAAAATGACGAAGTGGCGCGGCTCTGCGCGGAATTGGGCTGTCGCTATGTGCGGATGGGCTCGGCGCGGCTGGATGATGAAGAGCATCTGGTCGAATCGAATGACCGCGAGGCCGTGCGCGAGGCGGTGGACAAGCTGATTCGCGATGGCCATACCCGGATCGGTCATGTCGCCGGGCCTGACGGCTTCCGCTCGGCGCGCGAGCGTGAGGCGGGGCTGCGTGAGGCTTTGCTGGCGCATGGTCTGAGCCTGCCTGACGAATTGCGGGCCTCGGGCAATTACACGTTCGAATCGGGCTATGCGGCCGCCAAGCAGGTGTTGAGTCAAAATCCGCGCCCCAGCGCGATCTTTGCCGCCAATGACGAGATGGCCGCCGCTGTGCTCCACGCAGCATTGGAGCAGGGGCTGGAAGTGCCGCGCCAACTCTCGATTCTAGGCTTCGACGATACCCCTATCGGCGCGCATATCTGGCCTCCGCTCAGTACGGTGCGCTGGCCGATCCGGGCGATGGCGCGTTCGGCGGCCTTCAAGCTGATCCAGCCGGATCGGGCTGCTGAACACAAGTCTTTCTTCCGTTCCGAATTGGTCGAGCGGGCCTCGACGGCGCCGTTCAAGGGGTGATTTCGAGCGTCTGACTGTCCGCGAAAGGTCATGTTTGGCGATTATTGACACCGGTTACCAAAACCCGCTACCAAGCGATCAATCACGTGCCGGACGGCACCAAATCTTTGCCGGGAGAGCTACCCATGTTTAGCAAGACCTACCACGCGACGCATCCTGACATGATGGATTGCGTATCGAATGATGAACTGCGCGACCGCTATCTGGTCGGGGGGATGTTTGTTGAGGGTCAGGTGAACCTGAACTACTCGCATAATGAGCGGTT
>NZ_JACIDX010000013.1 GCF_014196525.1 Novosphingobium sediminicola
TCGTTATATTGCTCAAACTCGTGAGTCTGGCTTGGGAACCTCAAGGCCCATTTTATGCCCGACGATCCGAACATTTTGGGGTTCAGCAACCGCTGGTATAAAGAAGGCATATCTACGGCGATAGAATGTGCCCTTCCGAGCGGGCGCGTCATCTAGCTTCTCACATCCCCCCTCTTTCTGGCCACCAAACTGGAGGCTTATGCCGGGAGAGGTCAGAACGACCCCCTCGGGAGCCATGACTTGGAAGACATCATCACTGTGGTGGATGGCAGGGCCGAACTGGGGTAAGCGCCGTGAGGCCAGATGTTACCAGCCTGAATTGCGCGCGTTGTGACTTGCCCACATTGAGACGCGGGCGATGCGCCCCGGCTGGCAAGAAATGAGACAAAGCCGCCCTTTTCTGTTCACGACAGTGGATGACGGGTTTCGTGCAAACCTGACGCTTCGCTCTCAAGCCAAGAGAAGCCGTCTAGGGAAAACTCATTGCGGCATTGGAATGGTTCCCTTTGAGCATCAGAGCCCACCCTCACGGGAGAAATTGCAAGAAGAGATCGAAACGGGAACAGATTAGCGCTAAGGCTTAGACCTTCCGGATAAGATCACCCAAGGCTACGCTCTGAAACGGAAGCCTTATGGTGATTGTCTCGACATCGGGTTCGCTAAACATTGATCGCGGGCTCAAGAGGGACGATCCCTTCACGACTTTTCGATCTTGCTGTATGTCAGTGCATTCGACAACTGCCATGCGATCCATGACCGAAGCAATCTTTCCGATTCCCCGTACTACCTCGAAGCGTCCTAGGCTTTCCTGAGTGACAGGATCAACAATTTCGGGGCCAACTCCGAAGACCACCACTCTTTGCCCGACCGTTATCCCGTTGGTTGAGCCTGCGTTGATCAGGACTCGTTCGGAATCCTTCAAGAGTTCGTTCTGCATAACTTCGCCTAAGTGATCGATGTGTCCGATAACTCGCGGCAGTTTTGCGTAAGGGTCAGAAACTTGGTCCATGGCCGCCTCGGGTCAAAAGAAGATCGAAAATCTCAGGGGTGAATGGCATCGTGCAGACGGATTGTGGTGTCTGCGCTGCGCCGCCCGGCCTTATCAGTACGCGCCGCAAATTTTCCGCTTCGTTGGCCATGATGCTGGTCCTAATATGCTCGTAGCCATCGATCCAGTCAGTGACCCGAATGTTGATTTTGCCATTTGCTTGCACGTTGAGCACGCCGCCATGGCCAATAAGATATTCAAAACCGCTTGGATCATCGAAGTAGATGGAAACGGCCATAGATTGACCAAACAACGGATGAGGTTCGAGTAGCAGCGAAACGATCGTAAGCTCCCCATTTGCCAGAGCTTTGAGCACCTTGGGAACGGGTGAAACAATCTCGCCCCTGACGGTTTCGACCTCGCTCTGAAGTGCATTGCACCGAGCCATCGTGCTCCTCAACGCTTCGTAAAGGATCCAGATCATGGCAAGCAAAATGACGAGGATGCCGACGGCAGCTTGAGCAGGCACTGCTTTGTCGGCAACGACGAAGATACCGACTGCGCCTAGAACAGCGCAAGCAATGGCCAAACGGAACCCGCCCCATTCCATAAGGGCCACAAAGAAAGCGCGACCAGCAGTGGTTGGGGCAGTTTCAATCACGGGGTCTCCGAAAGGTCTGTTCTTAGACGCGCAACTGGTCTGTGCCAAAAATCGACATTCGCTACAATTCATTTTCGGAATGCAGCGTATACGAAACGCAGGTGGCGCTTCGTATACGCTATTGTCACGAGTGAGCTGTGCTGCAATGGTGAACCGCACCGAGTTTGCCGGAGGCTCCAACTTCTGAGAAAGTGGAGCCGATATGAGCAAAACGACGAACAAGTTTGCGCCTGAGGTCCGCGCCCGTGCGGTGCGCATGGTGCTGGATCACGAAGGCGACCATCCTTCTCGCTGGACTGCCATCGTCTCGATCGCGGAGAAGATCGGCTGCGTCCCCCAAACCTTGTTTGGATGGGTCAAGAAGGCCGAGGTCGACAGCGGCAAGCGGGCCGGTGTGCCAACCGAGATGGCAGATCGCCTGAAGGCGCTTGAGCGCGAGAACCGTGAGCTGCGCCAGGCCAACGAGATCCTGCGGAAGGCGTCGGCGTATTTTGCCCAGGCGGAGCTCGACCGCCCGTTCAAACGATGACCGCCTTCATCGATGCACATCGCGATGAGTATGGGGGCGAGCCGATCTGCAGGGTTCTGCCGATTGCCCCATCCTCCTATCGGGCGGGCGTTGCACAACGAAGCAATCCGGAATTGCTGTCGGACCGGGCTCGGGAGGATCAGCGTCTCAAGCCTGAGGTGACGCGCGTCTTTGCCGAGAACTTTGGGGTTTATGGCGTGCGAAAGGTCTGGCGGCAGATGAACCGCGAGGGTTTTGCTGTTGCCCGCTGCACCATTGCGCGCCTGATGCGTGATCTGGGCCTGCAGGGCGTGATCCGGGACAAGCCCGTGCGCACGACGGTCAGCAACAAGGCAGCGCCATGCCCGCTCGATCACGTCAACCGGCAGTTCCATGCCCCGGCGCCCAAGATGCTCTGGGTGTCCGACTTCACTTATGTCGCGACATGGGCAGGCTTCGTCTACGTGGCCTTCGTGATCGACGTCTATGCCCGCTATATCGTGGGCTGGCGGGTCAGTCGCACCGCTCATGCCGGCTTCGTGCTGGATGCGCTGGAACAAGCCATCCACGAACGCCGCCCGGTGCATCGTGGTGGCCTCATTCACCACAGCGACCGCGGATCGCAATACGTGTCTATTCGCTATTCCGAGCGCTTGGCAGAGGCGGGGATCGAGCCTTCGGTCGGCAGCGTGGGTGACAGCTATGACAATGCTTTGGCCGAGACCATCAACGGCCTCTATAAGGCCGAGGTGATCCACCGGCGCGGGCCATGGCGATCCTTCCAAGCCGTCGAATTTGCCACGCTCGAATGGGTGGACTGGTTCAACCACCGCCGCCTGCTCGAGCCCATCAGCAACGTCCCGCCTGCCGAGGCCGAAGAACTCTATTACGCCATGCTGGACGACATCTCCATGGCTGCCTAACTTAAACCAAACAGCCTCCGGCAAACCCGGGGCGGTTCAGTCAGCCAACGCCAGCAAGCGTTGGGGGCCAACCCTATGAATCAATGGAAATGGATGCTAGTGCAAGGGCCGCTCGTTTAGGCTAAGGTTGCCGTATGTCGAAACAAGGTGATAGGGTTCCCTCATTCACTGCGCTCGAGCAAGCCGCTGATTTTTTGGATGCGCATCCTGACTACAAGGTGCTGCGCCGCCTGCGTCATGTCGACTGGCTCTATAACGGGCCAACTGAGGGCGAAACGCGTGTCGGAGTTGCCGTTGACGTTGAAACCACCGGCCTGGATCACGAAGCTGATCGGATCATCGAACTGGCTGTTCAACGCTTTCGATTCGATGCACTTGGACGAGTCACCCAGATCGGGAAGGCTCGTTTGTGGCGTGAAGACCCGAGCATTCCGATCGATCCACACATCACGCAGTTGACCGGCCTCACGGCACAGGACGTGCTTGGCCAGTCAATTGATGTGAACGCTGCCGTGGAAATCCTCAAATCAGCTGATATCATTATCGCTCATAACGCAGCCTTCGACCGCCCCTTCGTTGATCGACGCCTACCGGCAATCGGCGGCAAACCTTGGGCCTGCTCAATGGCCGAGCTAGACTGGCTCGGTTTGGGTTTTGATGGTCGGGCTCTAGGACATCTGGTTTCACAATGCGGGTGGTTCTACGAAGGTCATCGTGCGGAAAATGACGTCCTCGCCCTGATCTACCTGTTGGCTCACACCTCACAGGATGGTGAAACTATCCTCGCAAAACTGCGGGCAGCTTCGGAACAACCGACCTTTCGAATCAATGCAGTCGATGCACCGTTTGACGCCAAGGACAGCCTCAAAGCTAAAGGCTACAGGTGGGACGCGACAATGCGCTTTTGGTGGAAAACCATTTCTCAGCCTGACCTGGATGCGGAGACCCAGTGGCTTCGGCGGGATATCTACCTGGAGCGTGGTATGCCAGCGGTCTTCCCGCAATCCGCATGTGAACGCTACAGCAGGTAAATGGCGCTGTCTGCCACGGTCATTCGGCATTGAGAGGCCACAGCGCGCCCCGCCCATGAGCTCCGAGCCGAATGTTCATCGCTAGAATAAAGTAGCATCAACTTCAACGGCGAGCATCTGGGCCGGGCTACCGAGAAACCCAATAGCGTATCTTACCTTCACCCTCGCACCCGTGGCAGCGCATGGCTTCACCCGAATATGGACTGATGCCGGAACCGTTACCCGTTCCATTACAAAGGCCACACTCGTGCTCCTCTAGATAACGCTCTGCCCCTTCATCCTCACCGTCATCGTCATCGCCTTTGGTCAGATCACCAAGCCCCGCCAAGAGGTGCGCCTTGGCGACACGGTCGATCGTAGCATCAAACGGTTCATCTATCGCGCCATTTTGCAGGTGCGTCCGGACGCTGATGAACTCATTGCGAGCTGCCACTCTTGACTTAGTAGCTCCAAGGCAGACAGCATTTGCCAATGCCTCAGGGCTGTTACACCCCCGGCGCACCGCACCCGGCAGAGTTGCAATGACCAGAGAAACTGGTTCAGTCATTTCTGTGGCTGGCCTCGCCGCAAGGATTCGCCCAGGCAGACCCGCTACGAACGCGATATCCGATACGACCCGAACCACAAAATGCCGAGCGACCTCGCAGGTCTTCAGCTTCCGGGGATCCGTCCCGGCTGCCCGCTCTAGGTCGCACAATGGCTTACCAGCCATCCACTGTTCAGTAAGCGCTCGCAGCACCGGTAATGCATGTTGGGCCTGCGCTACTGGGCTAGCCAATTCTTTGTAAATTTTGCCGAATAAGCCTTCAACATCACCTGGCCTGAGCAACTGGAGCACATATTCAGGATTTTTCTCGAGCCAGATGAACAGCACCGCGATACAGGTCATGGTATCGCCGCCGAATCTACCTTCATCGATCCAGGCAGCCAAACTGGAGAGGATCTCGATTGAGAGGCCAGTCGCAGATGCAACTTGGGCGAGCCAAGAAGCATCCTCTTGAGGGGCCTGCTCGGAACGAAGGGTCAGGGCAGCGGTGATACGGCTTTCGATCCACGCGGCTCTGTCCTCGCTGCGTTTACGATAGGCAGCAAACGAACGGCTAAGCATCGTCCGGGCCGGGCCGTCAATGTCCTCTTCGGAACCCGTCGGAAGCCGTGCGAGAAGGTACTTTTCGTTCGCGCCAATGCCCACACCGTCATGGATGTGGTCAAGTAAACCTGTGAGCGGATCATCGATCTTGAGGCACTGGTCCGACTGGGCAAATATCCCCTGCAGCGACATCCAATGGTCGTCGATCCTGCTTGCGCTATCGTCAAAATCTACCACTTTACTGGGGACGATCAGCACAAAGCCTTGGCCGCTTTCGCCAGCCCGGCCCGCGCGGCCAGCAGCATTCAGCAACTCGTGAGCTTCGAGTTGCTGCATCCTATCGACCGCGTTATCCCAGCGGCTGTCTCCTGCGATCAGCACGATGTCACTGGGGAGGTTCATCCCCTGCGCTACGGTGGATGTTGCGAACAAAGCGTCGAGCCCGTCTCGGCGCTCAAACAAGGATTTGTGCAGATCGCGCTCATCCTTGAGAAGCTGAGCATGATGACTCGTAGCACCTCCCAGGACGCGCCCTTCGCTATCAACGCTGACATAGCAATACTGCGGCCCGCCCATCTCCTCCACGATACGCTTGTACATCGCGGACTCATCGTCGGTCATAACGACACGCCGGTCAGGGAGTAACTGGCGAAAAACCTTTACCGCTCCCTCGGCAGCAACGGTCGATTGTACGAAGATGAGTGTTTTGAGCTTGTCGCCTGCAGCCGCAGCGGCAATTTCGGTGGCCACTCTGTTGCCATTCGGCGTCAGATACCAGCTGAGGGATTGGCTTGTCCCGGTGTTGAAGCCAATTTCCTCATCCAGCAGCGGCATGAGAGCGTAATCGCTTCGATCAATTGTCGCCCAGGTTTGACGCAGGCAGAAAAAGGCAAACGGCCGAGCCGTGAGTTGAGACCTCACCGCTACGGGGGCATCCTTAGTTTTATGCGTGCGACGGGCTTCGCGGAGGAAGTCTTTGAGTTCCCCGATCCGTGTTGAAGAGTACGTTACGCATCCGCGGGCTTGACGTGTTGGTTTCCAGGCCAGATCCAGCGATAGAGCAGCACGTCCTGTGAGCGCCTCGAGCCACCCAGCAAGCTCCGTTGCATTGCTCATCATAGCCGAAATCAGAAGAAGGTCGGCTTCGGGCGCAACCTGGGTCAGATTGAGAATGCAAAGCATTGCATCAACCCCGCGACGGCTTCGATCGGCATCGCGAGGGTGTATAAGATGGCATTCGTCAAAGACGATAAGCCCAACATCGGTAAAAGCCTCAGCCTGAATGGAGAGCAGCATCAGGCATCGCTCAGGCGTGGTGACGATAATCTCCGGAAGCGAGATCGTGTCGGAGAAGGCTGCCTCGTCATCGAGATCGCCGATCACCTCATAATCATAAAATGCCTTTCTCAGTGCAAAGGCGGTCTGGTCAACCAGCGCGAGCGTTGGCGCCAGGAAGACCACTTTTTTCTCTTGAAGAAGCGCAGAAGCGATCTTGAGTTCTGCGAGCGTAGATTTGCCCCCGCCTGTCGGGAAGCTCACCGCCGACGATACACCCGGCGTCAGATAGCCTTGCTCAATCGCATCTCGATGATTTCGCCACAGGTAGGGTCGTTTGCGTGCCGCACCGCGTACAATCCGCCACCAGGCATCCTCGGCGACACCGGCGGGCGCTTTAATCCGCGCGACACCTGCTTCGATCAGATCCCGTGAAACTGCAAGCAGCAGATTGGCAAGGTGAAGAGGACCAGGGAAAACGCTAACCGCGACGGCCCCATCCTCGCCGAAAACCGCATCAAGCCGCATCAATGCAAGCTCTTTCACCTCGCGGAATATCGCCTGTGCCTCCGATGCCTTTGCAAGTTCGGCCGGCGGAGCGAGTATCTCGGTGGCTAGGGCGCCGACACCTGCGTGAAGCCGTCGCAAAAGAGCATCTGTCGCGAGCCCGGCAGGCGAAATATCGGCAGGAGGATCATAAGCCGTCACTGGCGTGACAAGCAATCCACTGAGACGCCCCTTCGCTAGGTCGGCGATGCCCCTGACCAGCTGAGCTTCGCCCGTGTTGCCCTCAGACACTCGAATCCGTTTCGCCATTTCGGCGGCATCGGGCTGAGCATCGGCGATAAGAAATAGGAGGGTAGCCGAGATTTCTGGGGCCACGCGAACGGCGTCAATGAAGGTGGCCCGAGGAATTGCCTCATCCGGCACCTCCGCCTCACCGCCAGCGCTCGCGTGCACTCGAGGGGAGATGGGATCTTCATCCATCTCGTCTTCGCTATCCAGATCATCCGCATCATCGAGCGACGTTGCGGTGCCAACGATCTCAGCCATAAGGCAGAGCTGATGGGCGGTCCCCGCAACAAAAGCCGCAGCGGCGCGGCTATCGCGCGCCGGATCAGTCGCGACGAATGCCTCCTGAGCAGCAGCAAGACGCCGCATCTCATCGATCAACTCGACCAGCGCCTCAGTCCGAGATGCCATGTTCGTAAGACCACGCATGCGCACACGTGCAGCGACGATTTCTGCATAGGCATTTGTAAATTGCTGCGGCAAATCATTGAGATCGAGCTCATCAAGCGGCGGTGCACTCGCAATCAGCTCGACAGTGACCGGATCAAACATCGTCACCCCATGCCTTGAGTTCTGCCCGCGCCTGGGCGCAGAAGGTATTCATCCAACTCCGCAGATCGTCGAAATGCATAGTATCGGCTCGGCGTCGCTTGGGGTCACCAGGTGCAACCAAATCGAAGCCCCTGAACAAGCGTTTGCGGGCCTTATCCTTTGCATGTGTGTCGCTGGTGGAGATGCTCACTCGGTAATGACGAACCTCATCCCAAAGAATGGTTTCGATCGCTTCATCCACTTCGAGATCGGGAAAGTGCCGCTGCTGCGCCTCTAGGATGGTCGTGGTCTCCTGAATAAGCTCTGGCATTCGCTCACCTCTCTCGAGCGCTTTAACCCCGCCCCACACGTCCTCCCGCACCGTCGCCCGAGGTGAGTCCGTCGCCTTATCCTCGAAGATAACGATTGCCGTGACCGACTTCCCCTTGGTGTCCAATCTCAACTGCATGCCGTCGAACCCTTTGTGGGCCGGAATAGCGTGCGGCGCCCTTGCAACCACCCCCACTTCACTTCGTAGGGCGGCAATCCAGGATATCGTCTGGAACACCCATCCGTCTCGATGCCATGCATCCTGGCCTGCAGGGACAGTCAGACGTTCGATAGCAGCGGCAGCGGCCTCGCTTCTCGTTGGCATTGGCTTTTTGTCGACGCCAGCCAAGATCTGGGCAACATGCCGATATTGACCGAGTGCCACCATCGCGACCTTGCGGGCAAGGTCCGTCTCATCGGCAATCTCCCAGCGCCACCCGTGGCAAAGGTCTTCATGATCGATAGGCGTTAGTGTAAGGGGCACAACAGCTATTCTACCATCCTTGGATGTGTAAGATCAGCAAGACACTAAGCATACAAATTTCCATTTTGGAACATCGAAACTGTTGATATTAATAATTTCGGCTAATCGGACTCTGGTGTAAAAATTGAATAGCACCTCTTTCGGCAGAGGTTTCAGCTCCAAAGTCCAGATTGAACGAATGGACGCTTTTGACGGTCAGGAAAGGGGCCTTGGACGGCGGCTTCGACCGAAAGGTTTATGTGGCAAAGAACGGCAGGTGTTGGCATAAGCCGTCATTCCAAGCACCCAACCGTAACGACGCATTTTGGTCCAGACTGTGTGAAAACGCGTTAGAAATGGTATGATGGCCAGACAGTCTGGAGGGTCATATGGGGCGCTTCATCACCGGTGCGGATCGTAGCCAAACGACACTTTTCCCGCCGTGTGTTGATGACTGGATCGGAGAGGATAATCCGGTTCGGGCGGTCGAAGCCTTTGTCGATACGCTTGATCTTGGGAAGCTTGGTTTTGCTGGTGTTGAGCCTGCTGCGACGGGGCGCCCTTCTTATCATCCCTCGGTTTTGCTTAAGCTCTACATCTATGGCTATCTGAACCGGGTCCAGTCGAGCGGCCACCTGGAGCGTGAGGCCGACCGGAACGTCGAACTTATGTGGTTGATCGGGCGGCTCGTGCCCGACCACAAGACGATTGCTGACTTTCGCCGCGATAATGGCGAAGCGATCCGGCAGGTCTGCGGGCGCTTCGTCCTGTTGTGTCGCCAAATGGGACTGCTGGCGGGTGCAAGCATCGCCATCGACGGCAGCAAGTTCAAGGCCGTGAACAACCGGGATCGCAACTTCACCAAAGCCAAGCTGGAGCGCCGACGTCAACAGATCGAGGAGAGCGTTGCTCACTATCTGGCCCAGCTGGATACTGCCGACCGGCAGGAGCCGACGGATGTGCTGGTGGCCAAGACGGACAGGCTCAAGGAGAAAATCACGAGGCTCGAGCAGGTGATGGAGCGCCTCAATGGACTGGAGGCGCAGATGCTGGCGTCACCAGACCGCCAGATATCGCTGACCGATTCTGACGCGCGATCAATGTCGAGCAGCGGACGCGGAACGGGCGTTGTGGGCTATAATGTGCAGGCCGCTGTCGATACCGAGCACCATCTCATTGTCGCACACGAGGTCACGAATATAGGCACCGACCGGGCGCAGTTGAGCGGCATGGCGAAGAAGGCGAAAGCAGTTTTGGACGTAGAGCGGCTCGATGTGGTGGCCGATCGCGGCTACTTCTCCGGCGAAGAGATACTGGCCAACGAACAGGCAGGCATCACCGTGACCTTGCCGAAACCGATGACCTCCCATGCCAAGGCGAAAGGGCGGTTCGGAAAAGCTGACTTCATCTACCTGCCAGAGCAGGATGTCTATTGCTGTCCGGCCGGCGACATGCTGACCTATCGCTACACCAATGTGGAAGCGGGTCTGACGGTAAGCCGATACTGGACGAGCGCTTGCCCGAAATGTCCGATCAAGGTTCAATGCACACCGGGCAAGGAACGGCGCGTCACCCGATGGAAGCATGAGACCGTCCTCGAAGCCATGCAGGAACGGCTCGACGCCAATCCCGACGCCATGCGCATACGACGCCAGACGGTCGAGCATCCCTTTGGTACCCTCAAAGCCCGGATAGGCTCCACCCACTTCCTCACGAAAACCAAGCCGCGTGTTACAACCGAAATGGCGCTCCACGTTCTGGCCTATAACCTGACCCGAGTGCTCAATATCATGGGAAGCAAGGCAATCCTGAAAGCCATCGCAAGCTGAGGCTGCGTGCAAACCACCAAGGTTCGCCGTCCTCAAAGCCAACGGTACCCAAGCACAGATTTGCCAATCGCGTTTTTACACAGCCTGGATCGCGACCTGCCAGTGCTGGATGGTGGGCGTTGCCGCCGCCAAAGGCGACATTAAGCGCCCAGGGTCGGGGCATCGAAACCGGTCCTATATTCACGTCGGCTACAACGCTGCGGAAAGATGAGCACTGGGATATTGCTGCCGGTCAGCGCCACGACCGCGATCGTCCAGATATGCCAATATCGGTCATTCGTGGAGCCAGCTGTGCGAGCGACAAGAATCCGCCTCGTATGTAGGGATGTCGCAGTTTAGACATCCATGATAATCTAAATCGAGTATGCGTTTGAGCAAGCCTTGAGACTTCGGCATCGCGTCACGGCCAATTCGATGTGCGGGTCGACCTCGAGCAGCAATAACTACCTGACGGAGGGCGAAACGAATATGTTAATCGAAGACGATGAAATCAGAGGCGTATTGCTACGGCAGTTTCACAGTCTGCGGCATAGTAATGGTGGATGGGTGCCGATTTCCGAGACGCTTCTCGCACCCCATCCGGTTGAGTTGCGCATCATCGGTGGGGTGTGTCAGCAGCTTTCGGATGTAGGGCTGATCGACTGGAAAGAACTCTCTGGAAATGAGGGATTTGAGGCCGGCATGGCCAAGATCACTGGTAAAGGCGTAGCGGCGGTCGAGCGCGGCAGTTCACCTGACATCTCCATCCGTTTTCCGTCAAGCAATGGCTCAGCGCTAGGAAATGCGGCGGGCGAACCGAAAGAATTGATAATATTAGAAAATAATGACTCGAAGGATTCACTTGTGACTGAAATCAGCACTAAGGTGTTTGTTGTCCATGGACGAGATGATGCAACAAAGAACGAAGTATCCCTATTCCTGCGCACTGTCGGTCTGGAGCCGATCATTCTTCATATGCGCCCCAACGGCGGGCGGCACCTGCTCACCAAATTTCAGGAAGAGTCGAGTGGGGCTGCTTTTGCAGTAGTCCTGATGACGCCAGATGACGAAGGCGGGCTTGCTGGTGCGACCCAAATGAAGCCGAGAGCACGGCAAAATGTTGTGCTTGAGCTTGGATTCTTTCTTGGCAAGCTCGGCCCAGCCAATGTTGCCGCACTCATGAAAGATGATGTCGAAAGACCATCAGACTTTGATGGGATCGCATACATTCCCTTCGATGCGAGTGGCAGTTGGAAGACGCTGCTTGCTCGCGAGTTGGAGTACGCACATGTGCCATTCGATCATGGAAAGTTGCTGACGGCATAAAACAATGTAGGCGCGAACGACTGAACCTAGTCGACTGTTGTCGAAGGCTGACGGGGATCCGAGGGATCTAGCCGGCGTTCACAAGCACTTTTGCGAATGACAGTTTTCTTCATAAGCGGTCCTTCAAGATCGAGGTCGACAACCGCTTGTCAATTTCAAATCCGTTTGGGTGGCCAGCTAGGCCGCTATCAGGCAATGTGGTCGCCATTGAGAGCCGTTGCTGTATGACTACGGGGCCCACGCTTGAGCGCTCTATAATCATACGCAATTTTTGCGTTTATCTAGACGCAATCTTTGCGTATGATTGCGTCTATGCATGATGCCTATCCAACCAACCTGTTCTCGAGGCAGCAGATCGCCGAGATCACCGGCCTTGACGACTCCACACTCAATTACTGGATGCGTGAAGGCGTGCTGCGCGCAGCAGAGGGCGGTACAGGCCGAGGAAGCCACCGTAAATTCACCTACTGCGAAGCAACGCTAGCGGGTATTCTCAATGAGTTACACCATTTCGGTATAGGAGTGAAAGCCATGGCGCAGCTTGCCTCACGCTTTCACGATGCCGTTGATTGGATGGCCGAGCGCGCCATCGACATCCATAATCTTGGGAGGATTGTCGAGGCATCCCAGATCAGGCGAGAAATCATCGAGAAGGGCTGTTCGACCGTGACTTACGGGCGCTCCGAAATCATTCCTGAACACGCAAACCTGCTTGTCCACCGCGACAACTATGGCGCCTGGGTGGAACTGGACTGGGATCAGGCGATCGCTTATCAGTTCCGGAACAGGAAGAAAAGTCAGCTTTCTCAGAAGGAAAAGGACTTGGTCTTTTCCTGGGACAGCGTGGAGGCGATCCGAAAATTCAATCGCCATTTGGACTATTTCGAAGCCATTGCCGAGATCGAACTCAGGCCGCCTGGCTATCTCGATGTCCAAGGATCCACCCTGATCGGCCGGAACGAGGACGGCGAATGGGAGATTTTCTCTCGCGAAATCGGTGACGCAACGCCGATCAGCTACATCGGCATCGACATCAGGACTCTGACTTACCGCATGTGGAGCCCACTGCTCGGAAGTGTAGTACAATGAACCCTGTCGCGCAGATCATCTTGGCTGTGGGCGTAGCCAGCATGTTTATCCTGCTCAGTTGTGTGGGGATTATCTGGGTGGTGCGGTGCGATCCCAAAAAGCCGCATTACCGCCTGCCGGCCATCGCCACGGTCGTCGGCCCCCTCATTGCACTCGTCATCGCTCTAACAAAGCTCCGCTAGCCGTGAGGCCCCTGCCCCGGCAAGCGAGCTAGGACACCCAATTCCACCATCCCTGACTGAGGACAAACGCCTCGGCAAGCTTGCCCTGTTCCGCACGACATGAAAAATCTCATGTGCAAGCGAAACTGGAGCATTCAGAATGGTGGTGATAATCGAGCTTCCGAACTTCGCGGAGATGGACGACGACGAGGTAGCCCGCCACCATCTGACACGCATGCTCGACGGCCAATGGAGCCACCAGACCCGCGCGTTGCTTCAGCATTTCGGCTCAAGGATGCTCGATCTCAACGACAATTGGGCAGAGACCTCGACGATCTGGACCTGTCCAGTATGCCGCCGCGACAAGCCGTCGATCGCCCGAATGACACCGCAGGGTGTGCTACTCTGCCAACTCGACGAACATCACGATCATCTGCGCGACCACGTCGAGACGTTGGTCAAGGCGAACCGCGGCAAAGAGAGCGGTGAAGAGATGTCCAGACGCGCTGCGGCTCGACTCTCAGTCATGAGCCTGTGTGAGCGGTTCACGCCCACCATCATCTGCGCTGACTGCAATCAGGCCGATGCAAAAGCCAAGGCTGGCATCCCCACTATGGAACGCAGCTTCAGCTTTTCCCCCGACGAGATCGCGAGTTTCATCGAGCCCCTGCCGAACAGACCCCACAAGGTTCTCGTCGAAAAGGCCGAAGCGCTCTGGGAGGAGTTGCGCGCCGACTTTGCGGATAGGCTCGATTTCGCTGGCAGGATGGCAAGCCGCATCGCCAGAGGCAAGCATGAGAAAGAACACCACCACGCAGGCATAATCATCCGGGATGTCCGACGCGAACTGATGATGCTGTCGGATCTAGTAAGTAAAGCGGGTGGACCGCAGCTACGCTCGCTCAGTCTTGCCTGCGACCTGTCCAATCGATCACGGCGTACCGACGGCAACGCCAGTTCTACAAAAGCGCCCCGTCCCAGCAGGGTGGTCACGCCGACACGCGCAGACCTTGAGGCCTCCAACAACAGAAGAAGGCCGGATCTCTGGACCATGGCCAGCGAGGACTGGATCTGTCAAACCTGCGAGCGAAGAAAGTTCGAGGTGTTACGTAAAAATAACAAGGGAGGATGGACGGGCAATATCCATCGCATCCACACCTACAGCGACGAATGCAACGCGCACAGCATCCAACGCAGGAGCAAGGTCGGCGACTATGAGCGAATCTTCGGAGCGCACCAGGCACTGGAAATTTGCCAAGATTGCCGCGCAATCCTAACCGAAGCAGCTAAAATCTTACCCGGCACTGGCCCGGATGCCTTCCCTCCGGAAGTCCTCAAGAGTCTAATCGGCGCCCCAGAAGCACATCTGGCCCACAGACTGGACAGGGAAGCTATTCGCCGCGCTGTGCGCATGAATACTCTTTGGGCAGAAGCTGCAGGAGCCTATTGGCACCATGTCTCGGATGCCAAGGCCGCCCTTCTCGGGCTTAGCAAGATCGATACCTATCAACCTGAACAACGCCAGGCGATCCGGGACCAGTTCTATGTCTATTGGAGTCTACATCAGCATGGCACTGTCCCGACAGACCGATCGTATTATGAATGGCTCGTAGATGAGGGGCGTCGTTTGATTGCATTGGAAATTCGGGACAGTGCACGAGCCGCCGAAAGCTTCAACAAAAAGGGAGTGACAGAGCAGTTCAATTGAATCACTGACCGCGTCGTGGTAGATAATAAAAAAGGGATAGGGATTTTCAGATGACATGAAGACGCGGGCGCAGCGATGGCACAATTTCAAGGAACATCTCCGGTTCAAATATGCCCCACGTATCGTCGATTGGCTTCTCGACAAGTCGACAAACCGCGCCAAGGCTTGGATTAGGGCCCATGGAAAGCTGCGTATCCTAGTCGACAACACCGTCCTCCACCATGCCGTCACACATGAGACAGGCTGGGTATCGACAGGAACGAGCAATTGGGGCCCCCTCGAGATAGGCACCGGCTATTCCGCGCGTATCCCCGTCCATCCAACTGATCCTGCCTCCCGCGAGTATCAGAATGTCTGCTTTCTGCCTGGTTTAGCGCACCTGATGCGGATGGGCCTGGTTACCATCTACACTTCAGCGGAACTCAAGGACGAACAATTCCGCCAGCCATCGGGACGCTATCACGGCTATGGCTATTTCGATTACAACCTATTTGGCGATCTCCAGATCGAGAGCATTGATGGGCATGTGTTTCCGACGATGGGGCCGTCTTACATGAACCTGCCGTCTGCCGAGGACCAGCAGCGAGCACGCATCCTCCAGCACCGCTCGGACAAGCTGTTCGACGCGCTGGTCCAATGTCTAGGAATTAAAAACAGCCAAGACGCTTGGCATATCCATACAGCCGAAAAGCATGGCCTGTTCTGTTTTCTGACGATGGACTTCAAGTTGATCAGGACGGTCGAGGCGCAGGCACGCGCTACGCCTGTCCGATCACTGACCACCAAGGTGCTAACGCCTGAGCAGCTCGCCCAATCCATCGGGCTAATGCGCTTTCCACCGCATCTGTTCAGCTATCACGATGCTAGTTTCTTCGTCCGATCCGATCTGTCGATGCCCGAGGGAAAGCGGAGACCGCTAAAGAATTATAAGCGAGATCGGGCGTGAGCAGCGCGAATACGAAAGGTTTGGGAAGCCAATGTCGCAAAATACAAGGTGACGATCCTTGTTTGCGACATATTCTCAGTACGGCAGGTAGAAGTTGGATTCCCGGCCTGGAAGATTGATGCGCCAATCAGATCCTTCCTAGAGGCACCAAGAGGTCAATTTCCTCGGCATGGTCCATCTTGCCACCGCCAGATATTGGCTCAAATTTGTTCACACCAACTATCAACCGTCGATGCTGCAGTGTAATCGCGATGCGGGGAGATGGACGCCATGGCACTTACTGATATTCTGCAGGAGAAACATGAAAATCTGGCGCTGGTGATAGGCAACGGCATACATCGATACGGCCCGCAACGAGTAAACTCTTGGGACGTCCTGCTGCTTGATCTCGCACATCGGCACGGAATTGATATCGACAGGATGCCGATCGGGGCATCGGCGACCGAGATATTCGACATCATCGAGTTGAATGCGCGCGGGCGGAGCGGGGAGCTTGGAAAGGAGTTCTGCGAGTTGATGCGTGACTGGCAACCGCTTCCGCATCACCAGCAAATCGTGGACTGGTCCAAGCGGCACGCTGTGCCAATCCTCACCACGAATTTCGATCAGGTATTGAGCGAAGCTGCAGGCGCCAAACTGATGCGGCCGAAGGTTAAGGGCTTCACTGACTGGTATCCATGGGATAGCAGATACGGGGTCGAGCTGTTCGAGAACCCCTGCGACGGCTTCGGAATTTGGCACATAAACGGGATGGCAAACTATGCGCGCAGCATCCGCCTCGGGCTGACACAATATATGGGTTCGGTCCAACACACGCGTAGTTGGCTGCATCGGGGGGGAAGTCGGCTATTCGAGGCAAAGGATAGCGAACAATGGGCAGGGCGGCGCACGTGGGTGCACCTCGTGTTCAACAAGCCACTTCTGATCTTCGGCCTCGGACTTCGTGAGAATGAGGTCTTCCTGCGCTGGCTGCTCATCGAAAGAGCCCGCTACTTTGCCAAATTCCCGGATCGACGGAAGCCAGCATGGTACGTCTACATCCACGATCCCGACGACGTCACGCAGGAGGGGCGACACTTCTTCCTTGAGAACATAGGAATCAACTGCGTCGAAGCGCAGAGCTACGACGCGATCTACGCGAACAACGGGTGGCGAGCATGACCGGCATCCGTGTCGCCTTTGGGCGCAGCCAAGGACCAGTGCGTTGAAACGTCCGCTGATCGTCTACCTCGACACTCAGGACCTGTCGCGCTTCGGCGACGTCCTTCGCGGCAAGGGAGATGCGCAGCACGAAAGGCTCTTCAACGATCTCAAGGCCCGGAAGCTGGCCGGCGATGTAGTATTCCCTGTGACGCTGCCGATCATGAGCGAACTGTTACAGTATGATCCGGCCCATCGCGAAACGACACTCAGGAAGGCGGAAGCTGCTGAACAACTCTGCGGTGTCCACGCAATGCCCCACACAACTAGGCTAGCCGCCATGGAGGTCGCGCGCAGCGCCTATCAATCCGGCCTCATAGCCAGCGCTCCGAACGTCGAAATCCCTTCAGATGATCGTCTATGGTTCCCGTCTCTGACGGACACGCTGCACGATCTAAGGGCGAGCATGCATGCCGAAGCGCTGCAGTCTCTGGCGATGAGCCTTCCGGAACTAACGATGCGCCAGCGTGCCGAGGAGATATTAGAGACTGTCGACTGGGGCGCCGAGCTTGTAACCTTAGCGCCGAAGATCGCGGAGGAAGTCGGCCTCCCAACCGAGACTGTACTGGCCTCGGTGGCGCCCTTCCTGCGAGGCGAAATATCGTCAGTAGAGGCTAGCCAGCGCATGCTCTCTGGAATTTTAGCGCCGTCCGCGTTCGTAGACATGTATTTTGAGCGATGGGGGCCGATGGGAACTTTGCCCAGTTGGATAAGCGCAGCCAGCGCAATGGTGTTTCGCTACCTTAGCGCTGTGAGGGACAACGTTAGCCGATTGCGAATCGCGAAGGACAGGAAGCAGATGAGACTGCTTGTCTCACGCCTGCAGCCTACTTTCCGAGCGATCAGCTTCGAACTCGCCCGGATGTCCGCTGCAGAGTTTGAACTCAGCGATGAGATCATCGACTCGATTGCGGCGGACGAGAATGCAGCGTCGGCAATCCCGTCGGCGAAAATCGCAGCAGCCGCGCTCGAGGCTTACACGCTCCAGATCTTGGGCGTCACGACCGGTGGTTCGAAGATCGAGGGTAGCGTCGGCGGCGACGTTCTTCACGCCTTCTACCTACCATATGTTGATCTATGGAGAGGTGATCGACGATTTTGCGCAGCGCTTCGGCAAGCGCTCCCCTGCTACAGAGACCGAATCAGCGGCGCGCTGGCTGAACTGCCGAAGAAGATCGAGGCGGAACTGATTTCTAGATCTGCCAAGTGATCGCGGTCGCACCGAGATCGGCAATAATCCACATGGCGCGCTTCTTGCCTCACCCAAAGATCAAGCTTCCCGAACCACGCATGTCATCGATCAGCCATTGGGCAAATTCACTACAAGCTGGAGACCCGCAAAAACCCCAATACTGAAAATTTCGACCTAATGATTTCAATCGGTTGGAAGCCAAAAACTCAAGAATTTTGAGGTTTTTGCGGGTATCCAGCTTGTGGGGGTTGCGGTTGATGATGCTTGTAGAAACGTGATCCTCCCGCTTCGAAATATTCCACGCCCGAACCTTGGCGCGTAGGTCTCGATCGGAGAGGATGAAGGCTACCGGGCATTGCCAGAGGAAGAATTGGCGATGGGCTGAGAAGGCAAAGCTGCCCGCAACCACGCTTGCGTAATCTCTCGCGCTGAGCATCGTGTTGGCCTGATAGGGCGTTTCGCAACATTCACCGTAGAAATCCAAAACCGCACCATATTGCGCCTGGCTTGGTGGATGGGGAATTTCGCAACCGCAATAAGGCAGCGTCTGCTGAATCAAGAGCTTTCCACACTACATTCGCGCTCATTAAATCTAAAAATTCTTTGACGACGCCGATTAGCAGGGCGCTTTTTAATCTCCCGAACCTTGCCCACTTTCTCAAGATTAATGTTGCAAACCCGGATGGTCTCGCGATCGCAGGTCAAACTCGTGTCAAGATCAATCATTGTTGCGTTCCGGGGCCACGCCCCCTCTCCACCGTTACAGAACCGTACAGACTGAGACCATGCCGTAAATAGAGGTTATAACATCAAAAATTATGCAGCCCATCAAACATGGGGGGCCCATCTGTGTGCACCCTTTCGTCCGGTATATTCTTGGAAATCCCAGATCTAGGCGCCTAGTTTTTGGGCCTTATCCACCAAATAGTCTTAGATGCCGCTATGCGCACCGTAGCCCCTACGGCCCTCACGTCCTCATTCGTGCAAAGCAGTGAGGCTGACCAGCAACATACAATGTCAGTTGAAAGAAGCATCTTTCGAACCAGTTCAATCACAAAATCAGGCACTTCAACGATCAGATGCCTGAACCGTCCCAAACTCGGCGTTCATGTCCCCCGATCGGGGCGCCTGAACCTGTCATTAGTTCACAGCCATCGCAGCGCGCTGGAATACCTAGGCCTAGGACAAAGCCGTCGTTCACGTAGTCGAAAGTGAATGCCCTATTACAACTGGAACGGTCAAAAATTTGAGTGCCTGAACCTATCGCTCAAACTGATATAGTCGAACGCTGTGTAGAGACGCTTCAATGGGGGATTGACCATTCATTAAACCGGTCGAGAAGTTTCGGGTTCTGATCCAAATCAGCTGACACTTTCGCCTGCCGCCAAACACTTCCGCGCTTTATTTTTATTTCTATCGATATTATTCTCTGCTCAACATAAGAGAATGAAATAATATTTCTCCTTACCAGGTGAGCAACAGGAGAATTATTCTCAATAATTATAATTGAACCATGAATATAATCGTCTAAATAATTCAAAAAATCTGCTCTACTTAAGGCATAATCTGCCGACAATTCTAAAATATCATTCATAGAACAGTTCATTCCGTTCGATAAATCGAACAGTTTCTTGTGCAATTCTGAACTTATTCTTATTTGAAACCGCCCCGAAAATTCCCGGCTATCGTTTCTCATGCTCGTGCCCTCGGTGAAAGTTATAACTCCATCTCTACCGCAGGTTCTCCGTAGTGTCAATGAAACCTACTGTGTCGGATGACTGCAGATGCTGCTACTTTGCTCCGGCTCTATGGAAGGAGCACGGGGGCCACTTGCGCGGAGATCGGGGCGTGAGGAAGGAACCGCAGCCAATCGACCATTCCGGGGCGGGCGGTTTCGTACCATCCGCTTCAATCGAGACCAGCCATTTGCGACCGGTTCTGGACAGCTTCTGCTGGTTCCAGCGCCTCCGGTCAATTCATCGATAGAAACCCTCCGGCAACCCCGAAACAGTTAAAATTGACTGAATTAATGTACAATAATAGTGTTGTTTCTGCTAATTTCCTCAACGTACCGGATCAAGGTATTAATAATAATGTTAATCCCAAACGAAGCTATCGAAACCTTTCGCAAGGGGGATCTCGAGATCGACTGCTATCGGATGACGCTCATCCAGGAGAAGGCCGATGGAGAGCACTTTGAGGGCAACGGTTACATTCGCCAAACGGACGATGGCTCACTCGCATTCAAGATCTATGTGACGTCTCATAATGGTGCGCCGATGCAGCATATAGCCGCACAAATGGCTAAAGCGCCGGGAAAAATGATCCCGGACGACGCATACTATCTGCTCAAGGCGACGGCCTATGATGGGACAGACTGGACTGGAACACGTATGCTCCCCAGAATCCACTGGGGAGCCAACGATGACATTGTTCTGATCGAAGGAAGCCTGCAATCGATCATTGCCCATCTGACGATGCCCCAGCGCCAGCACGTCCTCAACCTTCATTTCTTCGAGGAGTTCGACATCCCCTGCACCTTGATGAGTAAGATAGAGGATCATGGGGCGATCAATTACAACCGCGATCGCGCTGAATTCAATGTTGACGGAGCTGCATTCGAAATTCGCAAGCACACCCATGGCGAAACGACTGTGGAGATAGCCTCAGACGATCCCCTGCCTGCCTCGTTTGATCTGCGCGTCCAGGAAGCACTCCAATTTATTATCGCTAGGCCAGCTTTCTGGCGGGCAAGGCTACAAAGCCATGATCAAGAGCTTCACCTTGAGCTTGCTTCTCCGTGGCGCAAATCACCACGCACCCAATTTTCAACACCAATTTCCAGCGTATCGTTGAAATACATGGAGTATGGCTGGTGCCTCTTCTCTGCGTTCCTCACCTATGTTACGTCTAAAACACAAGGTACGCACTGGAATCCGGTCGCTTATCACCTCCACGGTGCCTATGAAGCAACCGCAAATTCGATCAATGCCAGAGCCGTTGGGCTCTGCGTCGCAGTCGAAGCTGTTGCGAGCCTCATCAAGATTGAGGGTGACGGAACTCAGGATAAAGAGGTCAAGGAGTTTCAGACAAGCATCCGCTCTTGGCTTGAAGCCCAGACCGAATTGCCGGCCTCCATTGCGAAACGTGCCAAGGGTTTGATCGGCACGATGGGCACCAAGCGACCCCAGGACATTCTCCACGCCCTTGCTCTGAAAGGGCTGGTGGAGAAGGATTATATCGATGCTTGGTCGGATCTCAGAAACCGGCATGTCCATCCCAAGCTGAAGGATCTGGCCAAACCTGCTCCAACACAGATGCAACCGCTTTTCGACAAAATTTTGCGCGTCGAGGTTCTACTGCATCAAATGACATTCCACCTGATCGGCTATCAAGGATGTTTCACTGACTATGGTGCACTCGGCTTCCCGATTAGAGAATATCCATTGCTGGTTCCGCGGAATTCGATTGATCAGCATCGAGATACTGCGAAACCTGAGAATCTAACGCGCCGCGTGAGTCCTCTCAGTTCCGGATCGTCAGACGCAACTGCCGCCGGACAGCCTGAATGAAAGGCTGCTCGGCTCGACCAGCGCCCCGAAAGGGACGTATCGATTCACCCCTCAATCAGCGACACTCACTCGCCAGAGGAAACCCATTCGATGCCCCTAAGCCTACGATCCACTGTGTCCAAATTGGGGCCGCAATATCTTTGCGCCGACACGTAATTGGTCGAGATAATCCGACCAGTGCTGCATCATCCTTACACGCTCTTCCCAATACTGCCCGCGAGCATAGGCGCGCCGGATTGAATTGCCGTCGGCATGGGCTAACTGACGCTCTATCGCATCGGGATTCCAGCACCCCATTTCGTTGAGCAACGTTGCCGCCATTGCTCGAAATCCATGGCCCGTCATCTGATCCTTGGCATAGCCCAGTCGACGCAAAGCCGCGTTGATCGTGTTGTCGGACATAGGTCGATCAAGCGCCCGAAGGGAGGGAAACAGGAAAGGACTATAACCCGAATCGTGCTCGATCTCTGCCAGTATGGCAATCACCTGCCGGGACAATGGAACGGCATGCGGGCGACGCATTTTCATCTTATGGCCCGGGATCGTCCATACCCGCCTCTCCAGATCAAACTCACTGAATTCAGCCCAACGCAATTCTCCGGGCCGCACGAAGACGTGAGCCAGCAACCGCAAAGCAGTCCCGGTAAGAGGATGCCCATCGTAATCATCAATGGACCGCAGCAAGGCTCCTGCCTCCATCGGGGTAGTGATTGCCGCACGATGAGTTGTTTTAGGCGTCGCCAACGCTCCGCGCAGATCTGAGGCAATATCTCGTTCAGTGCGCGCCGTGGCGATGGCATATCTGAAAATCTGACTCGCAGCGGTGCGCGCTCGATTGGCGGTATCGTAACGCTTGGTTGCTTCGATTTTCTTCAATGCCAGAAGCAGTTCATGGGCCGTAATTTCTCGGATCGGACGGCGCCCTATGGCGGGATAAAGCTTCGCCAACAGCCACCGGGCCTTTTTAACCGTCATCGCCGCTGCGCCCTCGGCAATGATTTTATCAAGCCATTCCGCGGCCACCGCCTCAAAGGTATGAGCAGCTGCGAGTGTTCGCGCAATCTTGTCCAGCTTGGCCTGCTCTACAGGATCAACACCTTTGGCCAACAGCCGACGCGCATCAAGTAAGCGCTCGCGCGCTTCACCCAGCAGGAGTTCCGGCCAACGCCCAAAAGTTATGGTTTTCTGCTTGCCGTAAATGCGGTAATTCATGCGCCATACGCGACCACCGGCTGGCTCAACCAGCAGGTATAAACCATCGCGGTCGCTCAGTTTGTAGGGCTTGTCTTTGGATTTCGCGCGCGACACCCATGCCGCTGTAAGCCCGGATTTCTGCCGCTTCCCGTACGTCATGATGGTATCTCCGTATCGGCATGTCGGAGCCTACCATCACTTCATCCATCATATGGGTGAGATTTGGTGAAATGCCTCGACATCACGCGAGGCATAATACCAGACAAAAATGGCAGAAAACAGCCATTTACGGGACCTTCTCAGACGTCCTGAGAGGCAAAATTGGAGGCCCGAGCCGGAATCGAACCGGCGTGCACGGATTTGCAGTCCGCTACGTCACCACTCCGCCATCGGGCCATCCATGCGGTGAGGCGCTGCCACTAGACGAGGTCGAGGCGCTTGGCAACAGCGATTCTTGCAAATTTATGATCGCGGTTTCGGAACAACACTGACCACTCCGCGCCGGAGATTGCCTCCTTGCCATTGGCCCTTTGCGGGACCACAATTATCTTTCCATCGCCTTGATGCCATTGGGGCGTTGACGCCGCCCCCGTCCGGTTTGTATGTAAAGCAAACAAAATGGTCGGGGACTCATCGGCCTATTCAGGAGAGCATACAGATGAAGACCCGCGCCGCCGTTGCTTTTGCGCCCAAAACTCCGCTCGAAATCGTGGAAGTCGATCTCGAAGGCCCCAAGGCCGGTGAGGTTCTGGTGGAGATCATGGCAACGGGCATTTGCCATACCGACGCCTACACGCTCGATGGTTTTGATTCGGAAGGTATCTTCCCCAGCATTCTGGGCCATGAAGGCGCAGGCATCGTGCGCGAAGTAGGCGCGGGCGTCACCAGCCTTGTCCCCGGCGACCATGTGATCCCGCTCTACACCCCCGAATGCCGCCAGTGCAAAAGCTGCCTCTCGGGCAAGACCAACCTGTGCACCGCGATCCGCGCAACGCAGGGCAAGGGCCTGATGCCCGACGGCACGACCCGCTTTTCGTACAAAGGTCAGCCGATCTTCCATTACATGGGCTGCTCGACCTTCTCGAACTTCACCGTCCTTCCCGAAATCGCGCTGGCCAAAATCCGCAGCGACGCGCCATTCCAGTCGGCCTGCTACATCGGCTGCGGCGTGACCACGGGCGTGGGCGCGGTGGTCAACACCGCCAAGGTGCAGGTGGGCGACAATGTGGTGGTGTTCGGCCTCGGCGGCATCGGCCTTAACGTCATTCAGGGTGCGCGTCTGGCCGGCGCCAACAAGATCATCGGCGTCGACCTTAACCCCGACCGTGAGGAATGGGGCCGCCGTTTCGGCATGACCGACTTCCTGAACACCAAGAGCATGAGCCGCGAGGAAATCGTGGCGGCCATCGTGGTGATGACCGATGGCGGCGCAGATTACACCTTTGACGCCACCGGCAACACCGAGGTGATGCGCACCGCCCTTGAAGCCTGCCATCGCGGCTGGGGCACCAGCATCATCATCGGCGTGGCCGAGGCGGGCAAGGAAATCAGCACGCGTCCGTTCCAGCTCGTGACGGGGCGCAACTGGCGCGGCACGGCCTTTGGCGGGGCCAAGGGGCGCACAGATGTGCCCAAGATCGTCGACATGTACATGCAGGGCAAGATCGAGATCGACCCCATGATCACCCATGTCATGGGCCTTGAAGAGATCAACACCGCCTTTGACCTCATGCACGAAGGCAAGTCGATCCGCTCGGTCGTCGTGTTCTAAATCGGGAGAAAGAATGATGTTTACCCATATCATGGTCGGCTGCAGCGATCCGGCAAAGAGCAAGGTCTTTTACGATGCGCTCTTCGGCGCGCTGGGCGGCACCCCCGGTTTCGACACCGGCAAGGGCGCTTTCTATCAGCATAATGGCGGGGCCTTTGGCTTCACCCTGCCCGCCAATGGCGAACCGGTCAGCTATGCCAATGGCGGCACCATCGGCTTTGCCGCAACCAGCACCGACATGGTCGAGGCATGGCACGCGGCGGGCCTTGCCAATGGCGGCTCCTGCGAAGGCGCGCCCGGACCGCGCCCGATGCCGGGCCGCAACCTTTACGGCGCCTATCTGCGCGACCTTGATGGCAACAAGATCTGCGCCTTTGTCGATCTGACGGAAAAGGCATAATGAGTAACGAGCGCCTGCAAGAGATCCTCGCCCGGCATGCCGGGACCGAAGGGCCGCTGTTGCCGATATTGCACGATGTGCAGCGGGCCTTTGGCTGTGTGTCGGCCGACACACAGCAGGCCATCGCGCAGGCGCTCAACCTGTCCCGTGCCGAGGTGCATGGGGTGGTGAGCTTTTACCACGACTTCACCGAGGAAGCCGACCCGCGCCCCTGCGTTCAGCTCTGCCGGGCCGAGGCCTGTCAGGCGCGCGGGGTTGAGGCGCTGGTGGGGGCTGCAGAGGCCGCCGCCGGGAACCGGGTGCGGATCTCGCCCGTTTATTGCCTTGGCCTGTGCAGCGTCGGCCCTGCGGCAAGGATCGGGGATACGCTCCATGCGCGGCTCGATGCGGCCTCGCTGGTGCGGCTGGTGGAGGCGGCATGATGATCGTCCGCATTTCCGATGATTCGCTCGCCCTCGCGCTGGGGGCTGATGCTCTGGCCTCTGCCTTTGCGGCGGCGGGCGCCACGGTCGAGCGCGTGTCGAGCTGGGGTATGCACTGGCTCGAACCCTTGGTTGAGATTGACGGCATCGGCTATGGCCCCGCCACGATCGATGATGTGCCCGCCATCCTTGATGGTACCAGCGCGCTGAACATCGGCCCGATTGCCGAACACCCCTTCATCAAGCCCCAGCAGCGCCTGACCTTCGCCCGCGCCGGGCGGACGCGGCCCCTGAGCCTTGAGGATTATGAGGCGACCGGCGGCTGGTCCGGCCTGCGCCGCGCGCAATCCATGTCCGGCGAGGCGGTGATTGCCGAGGTTACCCAATCCGGCCTGCGCGGTCGCGGCGGGGCGGGCTTTCCGGCGGGGATCAAGTGGAACACCGTGGCCAAGGCGCCGGGCGGGCGCAAATATGTCGTCTGCAACGCCGATGAGGGCGATTCCGGCACCTTTGCCGACCGGATGCTGATGGAGGGCGATCCCTTCCAACTTATCGAGGGTCTGGCGATCTGCGCCCATGCCGTCGGCGCGCAGACAGCCTATATCTACACCCGCAGCGAATATCCCCATGCGATCGCCAAGCTGCGCGCCGCCATTGACCTTGCCGCCGCCATCATCGCCCCGCTCCACATGGAAGTCCGCGAAGGCGCGGGCGCCTATGTCTGCGGCGAGGAAACCTCGCTGCTCAATTCCATCGAGGGCAAGCGCGGCGTGGTGCGCGCCAAACCGCCTCTGCCCGCGCTCGAAGGTCTGTTCGGCTGTCCCACGGTGGTCAACAATGTGCTGACCATCGCGGCCATCCCGCATATCCTGTCCGAAGGCGGGGCGGCGGAATATGCCGCGCTGGGCGTGGACCGCAGCCTTGGCACCAAGCCGATCCAATTGGCGGGCAATATCAAGCATGGCGGGCTGTATGAAACAGCCTTTGGCATTTCGCTGCACGATCTGGTCTATACCGTCGGCGGCGGCACGGCCTCGGGCCGCCCGGTCAAGGCGGTGCAGGTGGGCGGACCTTTGGGCGCCTATATTCCCCCGACGCAATTCGATCTGCCGTTTGATTATGAAGCCTATGCCAGAGCCGATGCCTTGATCGGCCATGGCGGCGTGGTGGTGGTGGACGACAGCGCCGACATGGGCCGCCTCGCCCGTTTCGCCATGGAATTCTGCGCGGTGGAAAGCTGCGGCAAATGTACGCCATGCCGGATCGGCTCCACGCGCGGGGTTGAACTCCTCGACCGCATACGCGCCGGGGCCGAGGTGCTCGATCCCGTAGGCGCTCTGCCCCAGATGCACAATGCGCCCAAAGTGGCCCGCACCGCCGATCAGGATATCGCTCTGTTGGAAGAGCTGTGCGATACGATGAAATTCGGCTCGCTCTGCGCTCTGGGCGGGTTCACGCCCTATCCGGTGTTGTCAGCGCTGAAGCACTGGCCGGAGGATTTCACATGATTCTGGGTGCGGTTCTTGCCGGCGGCCTCTCCACCCGCTTTGGCAGCGACAAGGCGCTGGCCGTGCTAGACGGTCAGACGCTGATCGCGCGCGCGGTGGCCTTGCTGGCCCGCCAATGCAGCGCGGTGGTGGTGGTCGGCCGCGAGGAGAGCCCCGCCCCCTGCATCCCCGACTGGCCCGCGCCGGGCATGGGGCCGCTGGGCGGATTGGCCGCCGCGCTGCGCCATGCGCGCGACAATGGCTTTACCGATGTGCTGTGCGTCTCTGTCGATGCGGTGGGGCTGGATGACCGCCTGCTGGGTCAACTCTTCCCCTCGCCCGCCTATGTCGAGAGCCAGCCCGTGATCGGCCTGTGGCCCGCCCATGCCGCCGATGCGGTCGAGGCGATCCTGCGCGGTGACGGCAAACATTCGCTGCGCGCGCTGGTCGAGGCGACCGGCGCTAGGGGCGTCACGCTGCATCGCCCGCCCGCCAATATCAATTCCCCCGACGATCTCGCCCAATGCGAGGAGGCAATCCATGGCCTATGAAATTCAGCCCGATTTCGGCACCCCGGCGCGTGATGGCGCTCCGGTAACCCTGACCATTGATGGGCGCGCCGTCACCGTTCCGGCGGGCACCAGCGTGATGCGCGCCGCCGCCGAGATTGGCGGGGCGATCCCCAAACTCTGCGCCACAGATAACGTCGAGGCGTTTGGTTCGTGCCGCATGTGTCTGGTCGAGATCGAGGGCGCGCGGGGCCTGCCCGCGTCCTGCACCACGCCGGTGGCGGCGGGGATGGTGGTGAAGACCCAGACGCCGCGTCTGGAGAAGATCCGGCGCGGGGTGATGGAGCTTTACATCTCCGACCACCCGCTCGACTGCCTGACCTGCAGCGCGAACAATGATTGCGAGCTTCAGGATACCGCCGCGCAGGTCGGCCTGCGCGATGTGCGCTATGGCTATGCGGGCGAGAACCATCTGGGTCAGGCGCCGGACCTGTCCAACCCCTATTTCGCGTTCGATGCCAGCAAGTGCATCGTCTGCTCGCGCTGCGTCCGGGCTTGCGAAGAGGTGCAGGGCACCTTTGCGCTGACCATTGAGGGACGCGGGTTTGATTCGGGCGTTTCGGCGGGGGCGAAGGCTGACGATTTCCTGTCGAGCGAATGCGTCTCCTGCGGGGCCTGCGTTCAGGCCTGCCCGACGGCGGCGCTGAACGAGAAGTCGGTGGCCGAGATCGGCAAGCCCGAACGCGCCGTGGTGACGACCTGCGCCTATTGCGGCGTGGGCTGCACCTTCCGCGCGGAAATGCGCGGCGATCAACTGGTGCGCATGGTGCCGTGGAAGGATGGCAAGGCCAATCGCGGGCATAGCTGCGTCAAGGGCCGCTTTGCCTGGGGCTATGCCAACCATGCCGACCGGATCACCAAGCCGATGATCCGCGAGGCGATCACCCAGCCCTGGCGCGAGGTGTCGTGGGAGGAGGCGATCAGCTTTACCGCCAACCGCTTGAAGGCGATCAAGGCGCAATATGGCGCGCGAGCCTTGGGCGGGATCACGTCGAGCCGCTGCACCAATGAAGAAGCCTTCCTTGTCCAGAAGCTGGTGCGCGGAGGGTTTGGCTCGAACAATGTCGATACTTGCGCGCGGGTGTGCCATTCGCCCACCGGCTATGGGTTGAAGACCACCTTCGGCACCAGCGCGGGGACGCAGGATTTTGACAGCGTCGAGGATTCAGACGTCATCCTCATCATCGGTGCAAACCCCACCGATGGGCATCCGGTGTTCGCCTCGCGCATGAAGAAGCGGTTGCGCCAAGGGGCGAAACTGATCGTCATCGACCCGCGCCGGATCGACATGGTGCGCAGCCCGCATATCGAGGCCGCGCATCATCTGGCGCTGCAACCGGGCACCAATGTCGCGGTGTTGACGGCGCTTGCCCATGTGATCGTGACCGAAGGGCTGGCCGATGAGGCTTTTGTCCGCGAGCGTTGCGATTGGGATGAGTATCAGGATTGGGCGCGATTTGTGTCCGATGCTCGCCATTCGCCTGAGACGCTGGAGCCGGTAACGCGGGTTCCGGCGGAGGAATTGCGGGCGGCGGCACGGTTGTTTGCCACCCGGGGCAATGGCGCGATTTATTACGGCCTCGGCGTGACCGAACATTCGCAGGGTTCCTCCACCGTCATGGCGATTGCCAATCTGGCGATGGCGACGGGTAATGTCGGTCGGCGCGGCGTGGGGGTGAACCCTCTGCGCGGGCAGAACAATGTGCAGGGCGCCTGCGACATGGGCTCGTTCCCGCATGAATTGACCGGTTATCGCCATATTTCCGATGGCGACACGCGGGCGCAGTTCGAGGCGGAATGGGGCGTGGCGCTGGATGCGGAACCGGGTCTGCGCATTCCCAATATGCTGGATGCGGCGGTCGATGGCAGCTTCCGCGCGATCTATATTCAGGGTGAGGATATCCTGCAATCCGACCCCAATACGCATCACGTTGCCGCAGGGCTTGCGGCGATGGACTGCGTGATCGTGCATGACCTTTTCCTCAACGAAACCGCCAATTACGCCCATGTCTTCCTGCCGGGCAGCACTTTCCTTGAGAAGACCGGTACCTTCACCAATGCCGAGCGGCGCATCCAGATGGTGCGCCGGGTGATGGATCCGGCGAACGGTTATGAGGACTGGCAGGTCACGCAATTGCTGGCCCGCGCGATGGATCTGGATTGGGATTACAGCGATGCAGGCCAGATCATGGATGAGATCGCCCGCCTGACGCCTTCGTTTACCGGGGTGTCGCATGCACGGCTGGATGCCGAAGGCTCGCTGCAATGGCCGGTGAATGAGGCGCATCCCGATGGCAGCCCGATCATGCATGTCGATGGCTTTGTGCGCGGCAAGGGTAAGTTCGTCGTCACCGAATATATCCCCACCGATGAGCGTACCGGGCCTCGCTATCCGCTGCTGCTGACAACGGGGCGGATCCTCAGCCAATACAATGTGGGCGCGCAGACGCGGCGGACCGCCAATTCCGTGTGGCATGCCGAGGATGTGCTGGAAATCCACCCGACCGATGCGGAAAACCGGGGCTTGTCCAGTGGCGATTGGGTGAAGCTGGCAAGCCGGGCGGGTGAGACGACCCTGCGCGCGCTGGTGACCGATCGCGTGGCGCCGGGCGTGGTTTACACCACCTTCCACCACCCCGATACGCAGGCCAATGTGGTGACCACCGAGAACAGCGACTGGGCCACCAATTGCCCGGAATATAAGGTGACGGCGGTGCAAGTCATGCCCTCGAACGGGCCGACCGCGTGGCAGCGCGACTATGAAGCGCAGGCCCAGCAGGCGCGCAGGATCGAGGCAGCCGAATGAATACGACCGATCATCTGATCAAAATGGCCAACCAGATCGCCGCCAACCTTGCCGCCCAAGGGCAAGAGGTGGCGATCCGCGAGACCGCCCAGCATATCATCGACTTCTGGGACCCACGCATGAAGGCCGGAATCGCGGCGGCCGATCGCGCGCAATTGTCCGAAATCGCCCGCGCGGCGGTGGGCATTGTAACGGCAAAGGCCTGAGATGAACCAGAATGAAGCGCTGGCCCTGCTGGGGCGTTATTATGCCGCGTTCAATGCGGGCGATAATGAAGCGATGCTTGCCTGCCTGACCGAGGATGTTGCCCATGACATCAATCAGGGCGCGCGACAGATCGGCAAAGAGGCTTTCCGCCAGTTCCTCGCCCATATGGATCGCTGCTATCGCGAAAGGCTGGAAGATATCGTGCTGATGGCCGATGATCAGGGCGAGCGCGGGGCGGCCGAATTTACCGTGCATGGGCAATATCTCGCCACGGACGAAGGGCTGCCCGAGGCGAAGGGGCAGAGTTACGTCCTGCCGGCGGGCGCGTTTTTCAGCTTTCGCGATGGGCTGATCGCGCGGGTTGGCGTCTATTACAATCTGGCCGACTGGATGCACCAGGTCGGGGCATAGGCGCTTTTTCCAAGATTGCTTTTCAACGCCTCGCGCCCAAGGGTTTGCGGGGCGTTTTTACACCATATAACCAAAATGGATAGGCCACCCGTTCAGCGGGCAAAAAAAGACCCGGCCAAAGCCGGGTCGTGGAAGTTTGGGAGAGGATGCCTGAAAGGCACGTCCGATATGGGCTGGAATGGCCGGATCGGCAAGGCCAGAATTGTCTGAAATTCCTATTTGGATATATTAAATATAATTGAAATCCAAATTGGCTTCAATCGCCAATTATACACCTATCTGGATATTTTCTGTATTCATCAAGTCCATTTCAGCACGTCCAACCAGTTGATAACCACCCCCCGGCGCCGTCTGAATCCAGCCCGGCAAGCCCGCCACGGCCAGTTTCGAACGCAAACGACTCGTATGAACTGCCACGCTGTTGGTTTCCGGCACAAAGGACAGGTTCCACACATCACGCAGCAATTCGCGCTTGCCCACCGTTTCGCCCGGCGAATCCATAAGCCGCCAAAGGACCGCAAATTCGCGCGGATGCAGTCCCACCGACTTGTCGCCCACAAAGGCGTCACGCTCGATCAGATCGAGCCGCAGCGGCCCATGCTGACGCCAGCGCACCAGCGCTTCGGCCTGCTGTGTGATGCGCAAGGCGCGCGCATGCAATTCGGGCAGGCCGATGGTCAAATCGCAAATATCGCCAAAACCGCGCCGCAACAGGCGCGCGCGCTCCTGCCCGTCGCTCATGCCGATCACCAGCGCCCAGCGCCGCAACCGCACGCCGCGCGCGCCATTGAGCCAGCGCCATACACCGGCATCCACCGTTTCATGATCAATCAGAATCGGAGTGTCAGGCGTCAGTGCACGAATGGCTTCGGGCGAATTGATATCGTCCGACTGCATGCGCCACCCAGAGATCCGCAGATCGACGTCCCCGAAAATCGAACGTCCGGCCAGCCAGTGAAAACACCGCACCGCGTATCCCCCAAACAGAAAAACAATTCATCATCGGGGACAGTGGGCATAATAGCTGAGCCATTGGTAATGCCAAAAAGTTAACGCTCATTTAGGCATAGGCGGCGCATTTGGGGCGCGCATGACAAAGAAAACATTAAACCAAAACGCCCGGCGCATCTCTGCACCGGGCGTCATGTTAATTCCAAAATCTTAAAAATTTCAGCCCGTTTTGCCCGGGGGAACATTAACCCCCATGCTGGTCAGATAGCGCTTTACGTTGCGCGCGGCCTGACGCAGGCGCTGTTCGTTTTCGACCATGGCGATGCGGACATAGCCTTCGCCATCCTCGCCATAGCCCACGCCCGGCGCCACGGCGACTTCGGCATGAGTCAGCAATTGCTTGGAAAATTCCAAAGACCCAAGATGCGCCAGCGCAGGCGGCAAAGGCGCCCATGCGAACATGCTGGCCTTGGGGCTGGGAATATCCCAACCGGCGCGGCCAAAGCTTTCCACCATCACATCGCGGCGCTTTTGATAAAGCAGTCGGTTCTGTTCAACGATATCCTGCGGGCCGTTGAGCGCCGCACAGGCCGCCGCCTGAATCGGGGTGAACGCGCCGTAATCCAAATAGGATTTCACCCGCGTCAGCGCCGCGATCAACTGCTTGTTTCCAACCGCAAAGCCTACGCGCCAGCCGGCCATGCTGAAGGTCTTGGACATGCTGGTGAATTCCACCGCAACATCCTTGGCGCCGGGCACTTCGAGGATCGAGCGCGTCGGGTTCCCGTCAAAATACAGCTCGGAATAGGCAAGGTCGGACAGGATCCACACCTTGTTTTCCTTGGCCCAGGCCACCAGCCGCTCATAGAACGCCAGATCGACCGTTTCGGCGGTGGGGTTGCTGGGATAATTGACGATCAGCACCGAGGGACGCGGCACCGAATATTTCATCGCGCGGTCCAGCGAATCCCAATAACGCTCATCCGGCGTCGTGGGCACCGAGCGGATCGTCGCGCCCGCGATAATGAAGCCGAACGTGTGGATCGGATAGGACGGATTAGGCGCCAGCACGACATCGCCGGGCGCCGTGATCGCGGTAGCCAGGCTGGCCAGCCCTTCCTTAGACCCCATCGTCATCACCACTTCGGTTTCGGGATCGAGATCCACGTTAAACCGGCGGCCATAATAATTGGCCTGCGCCTTGCGGATGCCGGGGATGCCTTTGGACGCCGAATAGCCATGCGCGCTGGGCTTTTGCGCCACTTCGCACAGTTTTTCGATGACATGGGGCGGCGGGGGCAGATCGGGGTTGCCCATGCCAAGGTCGATGATGTCCTGCCCGCTAGCTCGTGCTGCGGCCCGCATCGCATTGACTTCGGCGATGACATAGGGCGGCAGTCGCTTCATGCGGTAGAATTCTTCGGACATCGGACCTTTCCTGTATTTTTCCCCACGAACACGCATCGACACATACGCCACCATGGCGAAGTGCGGGCGCCCAAGCGGCGCCACCACGGCGGGGGAGGCCGCTCCCATGCGCCTTTTTGCCCCGAAACGCGAGAGCGGGATGCAAAAAATTTGCAAGCGGCCCCGGCGCGCTCGCAAAATCAGGAAAAGACCGTCATCAATTTTACGCCATGCTGGCGCATCAAATGCTTGCCGCAGGCGCACAGTCGTATCATGCTGGGCCGGAATTGAGGCGACCGGGAGAACAAGCGCATGAGCACCACAACCGATGGCATCGAAGGCGCCGGCACCAAGGCCCCCTCCCTCGATCCGCTGTCGAGCTTGATGATGCTCCCGTTCGAGGTGGCCAGTCAGACGATGGATCAATGGCTTAATCCCAAGACCGCGCTTCCCGATGTACTGGAACAGGCTGGCGCGATGATGGATGCCGGATTGGCCGGGGATGGCCCGATAGGCAATGGCGAGGACGCCGCGCATTGGGCCGATGTGGCCGGGCGGATGCAGGCCAAATGGATGGAATTCCAGACCCAGCAGGCGGGCAAGGCGATGTCGGGCCTGCTCTCAGGCGATCTGTTCAAGGCCGAGTTGAACGGCCTCGCCTCGCTCTCGCCCGCGATGAACGAGATGCTGGCGCAATGGGGTCGACAGATCCCGCTGGTGCGGCCAGAAACCCAGCAAAAGCTGCTCTCCGATGGGATGAAGCTGTGGGAGGGCGTGCTGGCGCAATGGGGGCTGCATACCGGCAAGGGCGAGGCGCAGACCGCCGCCCTGCCCCGCAGTGACCGCCGATTTGCCGATGCGGCATGGCGCGAGACGCCTTATTTCGCGCTGGTGCATCAGACCTATCTGTTGATGGCCGAACAGATCACGGCGATGGCCGATTCGGTCGAAGGGCTGGACGAACCGCGCAAGGAGCAGTTGCGCTTCTATACGCGCACGATGATCGAGGCGCTCAGCCCGGACCATTTCGCGCTGACCAATCCGCTGGTGATGGAAAAGGCGATCGAGACGCGCGGCGAAAGTCTGGTCAAGGGACTGGAGCATCTGCTTGAGGATGTGAAGCGCGGGCAGTTGAGCCATACCAACCGGGACGCCTTCAAGGTGGGCGAGAATATCGCCGCCACGCCCGGCAAGGTCGTGCATCGCACCCCGTTTTACGAATTGATCCAATATTCGCCCAGCACCGAACAGGTGATGGCCACGCCGTTGCTGATTTTTCCGCCGTGGATCAACCGGTTTTACATCCTCGACCTCAATGCGAAGAAGAGCTTCGTCAAATGGGCGGTGGATCAGGGGATCACCGTGTTTCTGGTGAGCTGGAAATCGGCCGATCCGAATGACCCCGACATGGATTGGGGCGCGGTGACATGGGACGATTATATCGGCGCCCAGATCGAGGCCATCGACGTGGTGCGCGAGCGGCTGAAAGTGCCCTCGGTGCACACTATCGGCTATTGCGTGGCGGGCACGACGCTGGCGGCCACGCTGGCGGTGCTGGCGCGGCGGGGCGAGGCCGAGAAGGTGGCCAGCGCGACCTTTTTCACCGCGCAGGTCGATTTTGAAAAGGCGGGCGAGCTCAAGACCTTTATCGACGATCAGCAACTGGCCGCGATCGGCGCGCTGGCGCAGAACGGGGTGATCGACGGGCGCTATCTGGCGGCAACCTTCAACCTGCTGCGTTCGCAGGATCTGATCTGGAGCTATGTGACGCGCAATTACCTGCTGGGCGAGGATTATTCGGCCTTCGACCTGCTGTTCTGGAATGGCGACAGCACGAATCTGCCCGCTGGCTGGCATCAATCCTATCTGCGCGACCTCTATCGCGACAATCTGCTGGTTCAGCCCGATGCGCTGAGCGGTTGCGGCACGCCCATCGATCTGTCGCGCATCACCACGCCCGCCTATATTCAGGCCGGGCGCGAGGATCATATCGCGCCGCCCGAGAGCGTGTGGCGTCTGAGCGGGCAGTTGAAGAACAGCCCACATGTGTTCGTTCTCGCCGGGTCGGGGCATATTGCGGGCGTGGTCAATCCGCCTGCGGCCAAGAAGTATCAGTTCTGGACCAATGATGAGCAGGCCGAAAATCTGGCCGCCTTTGTCGCACAGGCGAAGGAAACGCCGGGCAGTTGGTGGAATCACTGGCTGGGCTGGCTGCAGGAGCAGGCGCCCGAACAGGTGGCTGCCAAGGGCAAGCGCATTCCGGGCGGGCGCGGCGACAAGGTTCTGGCCGATGCGCCGGGCGATTACGTAAGGGCGCGATAGAGGGCCTGCGAGCCCCCTTTATGCTGCAAGTGCGAAATGCTGGATTTTCACCCGCGAGCCTGATGAGCTTTTCGCGCCGCAAATCTATTACGAAAACGCCTTATTTGTTTGATTTTCATCAAGCTTGGGCGAAATCGTCTCCGATACGGGGTAATCATATGCTGCGGCGCACAAAAAGCGCTTGACTCCGAGGCGCCGAATCATCATTGTGCATCGCAACAAAGGTGAGGATCTCGGCAGGCCCGATCACATCGGACGCACTGGGATTATGCACCAATTCAACAGTCGGTTGAACGGGAAGCAGGTCCAATGAGCAAGAAGCCCACTACCAAGGCTACCTTTCGTACCACGCGCGCACCCATTGCCAAGCCCGCCGCGTCGTCGATCACTCCGGAAACCGCTGTTGAGGCCCCTGCTGAGGCATCGCCTGCCATCGAAGTCGCAGCCGTTGAGCCCGAGATCGAAGTGACGCCGGTGGCCGAACAAGCCGCGCCGGTTGAAGAAGCACCCGTTGCCGAGGAAGCGCCTGTCGAGGCCGCTCCCGAGCCGGTCGCCGAAACGGTCGCTGTCGAAGCTCCCTTCGAAGAAACACCTGCTGTCGAGACCGAGGCCAAGATCGAGGCGCCGGTTGCGCCCATCGTCGCCGAAGAACCGGTGGCCAAGCCCGTCCGCAAGCCTGCCCCGCGCAAGGTTGCGGCCAAGCCCGAAACCGTATCCCCCACCTCTGTTCCCGAGGTTGAAGCCCCCACCGTGGAGGTGAGCGCCCAAGCCCCGTTGCCGACCGAAACCGCCGCACAGCCGCCGCGCTGGCCCAATATCTTCGCCAAGGAGTTTGCCATGTCCACGTTCCCCAGCTTCGATTTCGCTGCCCCCTTCCAGACCGCTTTTGCCGACTTCCAGGAAAAGGCCAAGACCGCCTATGAAAAGGGCAATTCGGTGTTTGGCGATTACAGCGAATTCGCCAAGGGCAACGTCGAAGCTCTGGTCGAATCGAGCAAGATCCTGGCTGCCGGCCTGCAGGAACTGACCTCGGCCTATGTGTCGGAAGGCCGCGCCGGCTTTGAAACGCTGACCGCCGAAGTCAAGGAACTGGCCGCTGCCAAGAGCCCGACCGACTTCCTCAAGCTGCAGAACGATCTGGCCAAGAAGCACTTCGACGACGCCGTCGCCGCCGCTTCGAAGCATTCCGAAGCGCTGGTCAAGCTGGCCAACGAAGCGGCTCAGCCGATCTCGACCCGCGTGACGCTGGCGGTCGAAAAGATCAAGGCTGCCGCCTGATCCATTAATGCGGGGCGGCCCTGTGCCGCCCTTGCCTGCAAAGCCCGGCTTTTCCGCCCTCTCACCGGATTGCCGGGCTTTTTGCCGCCTGTTCGGGCCGACTTTCCGTTTGCATGATGCGCGATAATGCGCCAACTTTGTGAACCTCGGTTATGGTTTTGACCGAATATGCGACAGGCTCGCGCATAGAAGCGCTTGTCCTGCCCCCATGATTCGCGGTATTTGGGCCGGATGATTCTCTCCCGTTCCCCTATCTCGGCCACATGTGGCTTGGCGGCCCCATGCATGGATGCCGCACATCCCCATCATGCCGCCGATGCGCGCCCCATCTTTGCCGGTGAGGATGATGATCGCGGCGGTCAGGGACAGATCGGCCTTGCCACGCGCACCCGCGCGCGACCTAAAAAGCCTAGCCAGTTCAAAGTCTTGATGCTGAATGACGATTATACACCGATGGAATTCGTCGTCATGGTGCTCAAGCGTTTCTTCAACATGGATCTGGAACAGGCCACCCGTGTGATGCTGCATGTGCATCAGCGCGGCGTGGGGGTCTGCGGCATTTTTCCCTATGAAATCGCCGAGACGAAGGTGAATCAGGTGATGGATTGCGCAAGGCAGAACCAGCATCCGCTGCAATGCACGCTGGAAAAGGCCTGAGGCCACACCTCGCAGCCGATTTGCGACAGGCGACCTCGCGCCCCCTTGCGCCGGGCCGTTCCCCCGCTTAACTGAACCGCGAAACTCGGGTTGCGGTGCGCCTTTGCATTGGCGCGCCCGGCCCGCTGTGTGAAGAGAGCCCCCATCGCGTGACATCCCGCCCGACCCTCTATCGCCAGGCCGCCGTCGCGGGGCACGCATGAAATTCTTTACCGCCGCCGACCGCTATATCTTCCGACTGGTGCTGATGCCGATGCTGGCGGTGTTCATCATCGCGGCCTCGCTGCTGCTGGTGGACAAGATGCTGCGCCTGTTCGAATTCGTCTCCACAGAGGGCGGACCGGTCAGCGTGGTGTTCAAGATGCTGGCCAATCTGCTGCCCGAATATGCCAGTCTGGCGATTCCGCTCGGGCTGATGCTGGGCATTTTGCTGGCCTTCCGCAAACTGGCCATGTCGAGCGAGCTGGACGTGATGCGCGCGGTGGGGCTCAGCTATACGCGGCTTCTGCGCGTGCCTTTCATGATCGCGCTGCTGATGGCGGCGATCAATCTGATCATCGTCGGCTATGTCCAGCCGATGGCGCGCTATTATTATGAACAGCTTGATTTCGAACTGCGCACCGGGGCGCTGGGCGCCTCGATCAAGGTGGGCGAATTCAACACGCTGAAAGACCGGATGAGCCTGCGCATCGAGCAGAGCCGCGAGGATGGCCATGAGCTGGTCGGCATTTTCGCGCGCGTCACCGAGGCCAATGGCGAGGTCCTCTCGATCAGCGCACGCCGGGGCCGCTTCCTCGCGCTTCAGGAAAATCTCGATACGGTGATCCTGCGCCTGACCGACGGTCAGATCGTGCAGAGCCCCAAGGGATTGAACCCCCGCGTGCTCAGCTTCAGCACGCATGACCTGCCCATCGACCTGCCCGCCTTGGAAAAATTCCGCAAACGCGGCGGGCGCGAGCGCGAATATGTGCTGCCTGAATTGCTGAAGATCGGCTGGGACAAGGGCAGCAGCGAGCATGACAAAACTGTGGTCAAGGCCAGCCTCAACTATCGTCTGGTCGAAGTGGTGATGATCCTGATGCTGCCCTTGCTGGCGGTCGCGCTGGCGGTGCCGCCCAAGCGTTCATCCTCCTCACTGGGGGTGTTCGTCTCGATTGTGATGGTTGTGGCCTATCACAAGGTCAATGAATATGGGCAATCGGTGGCCGAACTGGGCCGGATCGATCCGGCGCTGGCGCTGTGGGTGCCCTTTGCGGTCTTTGCCGGAATGATTGCGTGGATGTATTACACGCTGGCCTATGTGCCGGGCGGACAGCCAATCGGCGCGCTCGAACGCTTTGCCGCCACGCTGGGCAAGGCGATCACGCGCCTGCTGGACCGCACCGCGGCGCAAAAGGGCGCCCGCAAGAGCGAGGCCGACGCATGATGGACCTGTTCCCCTCGCGCACGCTCACGCTCTATTTGTCGCGCCTGTTCATCACGCGCATTCTGGGCGTGCTGGTGATGCTGGTGCTGGTGCTGCAGGTGCTGGACCTGCTCTCGGAGAGCGGCAATATTCTGGCCCATCCCGGCAATGGTCAGGCACAGATCTGGCATTATGTCACGCTGCGCGCGCCGCAACTGGTGGCGCGCTTCCTGCCCTATTCGGTGCTGCTGGCCACGCTTTTCACCTTCTTTCCGCTCAACCAGAACAGCGAAGTGATCGCGATGCGCGCGGCGGGCCTGTCCGCGCATCAGATTCTCGCCCCGATGCTGGCCACCGCGCTGGTCGTCTCGGGCGTCAGCTTTATGTTCAACGAGATGGTCGTCACCCGCGCCACCGCCGATCTCAAGGCATGGCAGAATGTGCAATTTGGCGAGATCCCTAACGAACCGGCCGAACGCACCAATCTCTATCTGGCCGACGGGTACAATATCCTTGGCGCCGATACGATGAACGGCAGCGGCAAGGCGATCCGCCTGCACGGGGTGACATGGTATGAACGCGACCCTCAGGGGTTGATCACCCGCCGCGTGATTGCGCCGCTGGCCACCTATGCCGCGCCGGGCTGGCGGCTGGACAAGCCCGAAAGCTTCGATGTGGCCAGCGCGGTGCTGACCCGCCCCGGCCCGATGGTGGTGGCCAAGGGCATCACCCCGGCCCAGATCGACATCACCCAGGCCGACGCCGACCGCATGAACCTGTTCCAGTTGCACCGGACCATTCAGGCGCTGCGCGCGGGCGGGCGACGGACCTCGGATCTGGAAAGCAAATGGTGGCACAAGATCTCGGGGCCTTTGTCGGCGCTGCTGATGCCGCTGCTCGGCTCGGTGGCGGCCTTTGGTCTGGCGCGTTCAGGGCAATTGTTCATCCGCGCGATTCTGGGCATGGCGCTGGGTTTCACCTATTTCGTGGTCGACAATCTCAGCCTCGCGGTCGGCAATTTTGGCGGTTATCCGCCGCTGGTGGCGGCATGGGCGCCGTTCATCCTGTTCCTGCTGGTGGGCGAAACCGTATTGGTGCGTACCGAGGAATAGGCCGGTCAAACCGGTTGGCATAAAACGCCCTACCCCCTGCCTTGCCCCGTTTATGCCCCAATTGCATGGTCTAGGGCGCGCAAGAGACGAGCGCGCCCTGCTTCCCATAAAGGCAGAGGCCCTTGCCCCGCCCGCCTCGGACCTTTAAATACGCGCCAAGACTTTCGAGGAACCGATCACGTGGCCACCAACAACGCCGCACTGGACGAAGCCAAGCTGCCCTTCTGGAAGCGTTCGCACTATCTTGACCGCATGAATTTGCGCGATCTGGTGTTCGCCTATTTCCAGCATTACACGATCATCGCCTATCTGGCGCTGGCCGTGGCGGGCTTTGTCGTGTTTGGGTGGAACCCTACCGGCCTGTGGCGCGCAGCGGCCATCGTGGCTGCGGCCGCGGCGGTCTATCCGCTGGTCTGGCATCTGCTCCACCAATATATCCTGCATGGTCAGTGGCCCTATAAGTTCAAGCTGCTGGCCAGCACGTGGAAGCGCATCCACTATGACCACCATCAGGACCCCAACCATCTGGAGGTTCTGTTCGGCGCGCTGCACACCACCGTGCCCACGATCTTCATCGCCACGGCCCCGGTCGGCGCGCTGATCGCCGAGGACGGACATCGCATCGGCGGGGCGGCACTCGCCTTCTCGATCGGCATCCTGACCACCTGCTATTATGAATTCATGCATTGCATCCAGCATCTGGCCTTCAAGCCGAAGTGGAAGTGGGTGCAGCACATGAAGCAGCGCCACAATGAGCACCACTATGTGGACGAGGACGGCAATTTCGGGATCACCAATTATTTCTGGGATCACGTGCTGGGCACCTATTATGAAAAGAAGGACCGCCCTGGCCGCAGCCCCACCGTGTTCAACCTTGGCTATACCGAGGAAGTGGCGAAGAAATACCCTTGGGTGAAGGACTTGTCGGGCGGCATCGCCAGCGACCATCCCCGCCGCCGCGCCATCGTCAATGCCAAGAAACTGGCCGCGCAGGCCGAAGCGCCCACCGAGGAACAGATCCTGGCCCATGCCGCCGAAGCGGTGGGCATGGACACCGAGGCCTGATCCATCGGCGCGAAAATTCTCGCCTGATACAAAGTTGATGATGCGAGGGCCTGACCGCCCTCGCATTTTTCTTTTATTCCCAGCACGCCCCGCTACACATCGCACCGCAGATCAAGGGAGAACCGCCAGATGACCGCCATCACCATCACGCCCGCCAACACCAAGGCCGAGCGCGCGCAATGGGTGGATTACGTCTATGTGGCCAATGCGGGCGATCCCAATTTCGTGCCGCAATTGCGGATGGAGGAAATCGAGAAGGTCACCGCAGGCGGCAATCCGTTCCATGAACATGCCGATTGCCAATTGCTGCTGGCGCGGCGCGGCGGGCGGATCGTGGGCCGCATCGCAGCGATCATCGACCATCAGGCCACCAGCCAGCCGGTTGAACAGGGCATGGGGCCGGGCACCGGCAATTGGGGCGCGCTGGAGGCAGAGACGCAGGAAATCGCCAATATCCTGATCGCCAGCGCCGAAGATTGGCTGCGGGTGAAGGGCATGCATCGGGTGCTGGCGCCGATGAATCTATCGGTGTGGGAAGAGCCGGGCCTGCTGGTCAAGGGCCACGATCATCCGCCAACGGTGATGATGGGCCACCAGAACGCCAAGTTCCAGCCCTGGATCGAAGCGGCCGGTTACACCCCTGCCAAGATGCTCAACACATATGAACTGGACATCACGCAAGAATTTCCGCCGCTGATCCAGCGCATCGTCAAATCGGGCGAGAAGAACCCGCGCATCAACATCCGCGGCGTCAATCTGAAGGAATTCGACAAGGAAGCCGCGATCATCCTCGACATCCTCAACGATGCGTGGAGCGACAACTGGGGTTTCGTTCCCATTACCGACAGCGAAGTGGCCTATACGGGCAAGAAACTGAAGCCGCTGGTTAAATCCGATCTGGTGCAGATTGCCGAATATGACGGCGAACCGGTCGCCTTCATGATGACCCTGCCCGATATGAACGAGATCCTGAAAAAGATCGGGCCCAAGCCCTCACCGCTGGGCTGGATTCGACTGTTGCTGTGGATCTGGCGCCCGAAAGTGCGCACGATGCGCGTGCCTTTGATGGGCGTGCGCAAGCGGCTGCAATCGAGCCGCATGGCCAGCCAGTTGGCCTTTATGATGATCGAATATATCCGCCGCAATTCGGTGGCCAATTATGGCGCCAGCCGAGGCGAGATCGGCTGGATTCTGGACGATAATCAGGGGATGAATTCCATTGCCCGCGAAATCCATTCGACGGTGAACAAGGAATATCAGATCTATCAAAAGGACCTGTGAGCGGTCTTTGGGGGTTGCGGCACCGACCCTGTCCCCCAGCCCTACCACCCACAGGGCAATCGCGGAGGCGATTTCCCATCCATAAATTAGAAGGCCCTTGCTCTGGGGGGAGCAAGGGCCTTCACGGGATCGCGCCACCGCCGCGCTAGGACGGGAGGGGGGTCTGCAACGGTGACAAAGGGAAAACTCACGTCGCAAAATTTGGTTCCCGTATTTTTGAAAATTATTTTCGTCATGGCGCAAATGATCGCAATTGCTAGGATGCAAGGCTGTCCAATCCGCTCTATGTATCGGAAAAGACGGGCACCTGCCGCTGGTTGAGGGTCAATATGCCTTTGGGAACTGAAATCGCATCGCATTTGCCCTTTCTCCGGCGCTATGCGCGCGCGCTGACCGGGGATCAGCAGACGGGCGATGGTCTGGTGCGCCGCCTGCTGGAAAGCGCACTGGCCGAGCCGGAATTGCGCGCGCGGCTGGGCGGTGGGCGCCTGCCGCTCTATCGCGCCTTTTCCGATCTGTTCATCGCTCAGGACGCCCCAGCGCTTTCCCCTGCGCGCGCGCCCGCCGATCTGCGGCTGGGCCGGATCGCCCCGCTGGCCCGTCAGGCGCTGCTGCTGACCACGATCGAGGATTTTACCCCATCGCAGGCTGCGCAAATTCTTGGCCTGACGCCCGAGGAAACCGCCGATCTTGCGCGCGGCGCGGTGGCCGACATCGCCCGCGACAGCGCGACCAGCGTGCTGGTGATCGAGGATGAACCGCTGATCGCGATGCAGCTTGAAACGCTGGTCACCAGCATGGGCCACAGCATTTTCGGCACCGCCGCCACGCGCACGCAGGCGCAGAAACTGGTGGCGCAGGGCGTGCCGGGGCTGGTGCTGGCCGATATTCAACTGGCCGACGGATCGTCCGGGCTGGATGCCGTGGCCGATCTGCTGGCTGTGGCCGATGTGCCGGTGATCTTCATCACCGCTTTTCCCGAAAGACTGCTGACCGGCAACGGGCCTGAGCCGACCTGGCTGATCACCAAGCCCTTCCGCGAGGATGCCGTGCAGGCGGCCATGGCGCAGGCTTTGTTCTTCCGTCAGAGCTGATCGGCGCCTTCCCCACGTTTCGCCCGCATCTTGAACATGGCGGGCGAACGCAAGGGCAGCAGCATTTCGCAGCGCACCCCCTCGCGGGCAAAGACCAGTTCGAACCGCTCACCCAGTTCATGGGCCAGAATACGCTCGATCAATTCTGTGCCAAAGCCGCGCTGGCGCTGTTCGGGCACAGGCGGCCCACGGCATTCCTCCCAATTGACCCGCACCCGGTCTGCGCCATAGAGCGCCCAGCGAATACAGACGCACGCCCCTTCGACCGACAGCGCGCCATATTTGCTGGCATTGGTGGCCAGTTCATGGATCGCCAGCCCCAACGAGAGCGCATCATTGGGCGCCAGTTCAACATCCGGCCCTTCGAGCATCACCGTATCCCCCCGCGCATAAGGCGCCAGTTCCGCCTCGATCACACCGCGCAAAGGGGTCGTGCCCCAATTGCTGGCGATCAGCAGATCATGCGTGGCCGAAAGCGCCCTGATGCGCCCTTCCAGCGCGTCGGCAAATTCATTGAGCGCAGGCGATGACGGATCGCGATTTCGTCGCCGCGTCAGGGCGATGATCGAAAGCACATTGGCCAGCGTGTTCTTCACCCGGTGGTTCAGCTCGCGGCTCAAAACACCGCGGATCGAGGCCTGTTCGCGCAGCCATGCCAAAGAGGCGCGATCCTCCGAAGCCTGCCGCGCGACCAGCCATGCCATCCCCGCCAGCAGCCCGGCCACCACCGAACCCAGCGCCAGCGTGATAATCGCCACCTTGGACAGGCCGGGCGCCGCAGGCGGGCTGACCACCAGCACCATCGGGCGATGCGCCACCATCACCGGCATCTGCACCTGCCCGTCCGAGCCTTCCGCCGGTCCCACCTGTGCCAACAGGCGATCGGGCCGCACCGCGCCATCATAAAGCGACACGGCAAAATCATTCACCGGCTCCAGTTCGATCACCGATTGCAAAAAGACCTGAGCGTTGAAAGGCGCGCCCAGAACGCCGCGTATCCGCCCCGTCCCTTTATCGAACAGCGGCATATAGATCAGAAAACCGGGCCATGCGGGCCGCCCCCGATCCATTTCCAGCCGAATAGGGCCGGTGGCGATGGGGCGCTTTTCATGCTCGGCCCGGTCGATGGCGGTGCGGCGCTGGATTTCGGAATACATGTCAAAGCCATAGGACAGGCGGCGACGCGGCGTGGGATCGCCCAGATAGGTGACCGGCATCAAAACCCGCGCGCCCGGCGCGGGGGCGGGGTGGACGGTGAAATTCGTCATCCCCTCCGCCCGGCGCGCGGCCTCAAAGGCGGGGATCTGGCCCGGCGTGATCGCCTCGGCCCAACTGATACCCTCGGAACCGCGATATTCATCGTCGCCCGACAATTCCTGCGACAGGACGATAAATGCGGCCTGCGTCATATCATTGCGCTTTTCCAGCAACAGCGCCGTCGCGCGCAGATAGGCCGTATGCGCATTGACCCGCCGCCCCAGCGAGGCCCCCACCACACTGGCTGCGGCGCGGGCCTGTTGCCGGCGCTGGCGATTTTCGGTGCGTTCGGTGGTATAGGCGTAGAGCAGAGTGGCCAGCATCGCGAGCACAAAACCGGCTATCGGCAGCGCGCGCGGCATGCGTTCATACCAGCCTTGCGTGCCAACCTTATGTGCGATGATTCGGTCCAAAATCCGCCCCTTGCCCCGCCAATTGTGCCAGTTTGCAACGCTATCATGCAACAAACGGTTGCGCGTGGGAACCAAGCTGGGCAAGCTTCGTTCCCGTGCCAGTTAGTTTATGTAAGATTGGCGAATTGGGCGGGGCGCTCAAATTGGGCAGGTTGATGTGAATCGCGAGCAAAAGCCACGCAATGCTGATGTAACGGGCGATGTTGTTGCCCGATCACCCGGTTCGGGCGAAGATCTGGCCAAGGCGGTCGTTTCCGACGAAACCGGCGCGACGCCCGAAATCGAGGCCGAAATCAGGGATCACGATCAAAAAGATGGCGGCTGCGACGAAGCGCCGCCATGGGCCGCGCCGCTGCGCGATATGTATCAACAGGTAGTCGAAGAACCGCTGCCCGATTTCCTGTCCGACCTGCTGTCCCGGCTCGACCGCGACGACGAATGAGCGCGTCCCAGACCCAACAGCCCGATTTCAAACGCGAGCTGACGCAGGTCGTGCCCCATCTGCGCGCCTTTGCGCGCGGGCTTTGCGGGCGGCCCGATCTGGCCGACGATCTGGTGCAGGACACGTTGCTGCGTGCATGGGCCGCGCGCGACCGCTTTGTGGCGGGCACCTCGATCCGGGCCTGGACCTTCACGATCCTGCGCAATGCATGGTTTACCGAAATGCGGCGAAACCGCTTTCGCGCCGATTATGACGAGGCCGTGGCCGACCGCATCCTGACCTCGCCCGCGGGGCAGGAGGCGCCGCTGCATCTGGCCGATCTGTCGCGCGCGCTGATGGAATTGCCCGCCGAAAGGCGCGAGGCGCTGCTGCTGGTGGGCGCGGGTGGCTTTTCCTATGAAGAGGCCGCCGCGATCTGCGGATGCGCGGTGGGCACGATCAAGAGCCGGGTGGGTCGTGGCCGCGCGCAACTGACCGCGATGATCGAGGAAGGCCGTATTCCCACGCGCGGCAATGCCAGCGAGAGCAGCCGCGCGCTGATGGCCGAACTCGACCGGATCACGCCCAAGGATTAATCCTGAGACCCGGCCCTGTCCACGCTGCTGGTCACGGCCACATCCATGAACACATTGCCCAGCGTCCGCATCAGATCGGGCAGCATTTCCACCGCCACCAACAGCGCCAGCGGCCCCACCGGCACGCCCATGGCAATCGCCACCGGGCCGATGGACAGCACAAAGCTGATCGAGCCGGGCAGCGAGGGCGTGCCAAGCTCGGTCAGCGCGGCCACCGCGATCCCTGCCAGCATGGCCGAAACGCCCAGCGGCGTGCCGGTCAGATGGGCGACATAGATCACCACCGCCAGATTCATCGCCGGCCCCGTCGCGCGGAACAAAGCCACGCACAAAGGCAGACTGAATTCCGCGCTCGACGAACGGATGCCGAGGCGCGAACAGGCCGAAAGCATCGCGGGCAGGCTGGCCAGCGAGCTTTGCGTGGAGGCCGCCACCACCGAGACAGGCAGCATCGAGCGCAGATATTGCCCCAGCGCCAACCGCCCCGCCACCACCGCGATCACCGGCGCCGAAAGCAGCACCAGGCCGCCGATCCCGGCCACCAGCGTGACATAATGCGCCAGCGCGCCCAGCGCCGCCGTCCCGGTCTTCACCGCCAGCCCCAGCGCCAGCGCGAACACACCGATGGGCGCAATCGACAAAACCCAGCCGATCATCACCATCATGATGCCCGCCAGCGCCTCAAAGAAACCGATCATGTGGCGGCGCGGCCCTTCGGGCAATTTGCCCATGGCCAGCGCGAAAACGGCAAAGAACACCACCACCGGCAGCATCTCGCCCCCCGCCGCCGCCGAAGCGATATTGGAGGGCAGCACCGCCAGCAGAAATTCCGACAGGCCCGGCACCGGCCCGGCACTCTGCGCCGCGCTGCCCGCCAAGGCTCCCGCCGCTGCGCCGGGGATCGGCCACATGTCCAGCCACAGCGGCATGACCACCACCGCCACCGCGCCGCTGACCAGATAGAAGCCCAGAATCCAGAAGATCGCCCGCCGCGCCATGGCCCCTGCCCGCGCGGCCGCCGCTGTCTGAACCAGCCCCAGCACCAACAGCGCCACCACCAGCGGCAGAATCGTCATCTGCAAACCCTTGAGCCACAAGGTGCCCAAAGGCTCGATCACCCGCACCACCGGCAAGGCCGCAGGAAAGCGCGAGAGCACCAGCCCGCACAGCAGCCCTGCCCCCAGCGCCACCAAAGCGCCCAGCGAGGCCACCCGGATTTCCGGCAGGTTGAAACCGCCCTTTTCCGCCTGCTCAACCTGATCCGTCAACGAATGCCCCTGTGGTTTACCATTGCCCGCCTTACCATTGTTTGCGTGACATTAACTTCGCCGCGTCACATAGCAAGGCAAGCTGCGCGTGCCATGCCCGGAACAGCATGAGCGATGCGCAAAAAGACGGATCGGTTTGGGGACAGACGAATGGGACGACAGTTTTTCGGCACCGATGGCATCCGCGGGCGGACCAATGCCGGGGTGATGACCGCCGAAATCGCGATGAAGGTGGGTCAGGCCGCAGGCACGCATTTCCTGCGCGGCAAGCATCGCCATCGCGTGGTGATCGGCAAGGATACGCGGCTTTCGGGCTATATGCTGGAAAACGCGATGGTGGCGGGGTTCACCAGCGTGGGCATGGATGTGGTGCTGCTGGGCCCGATGCCGACGCCCGCCGTTGCGCTGCTGACGCGCGAATTGCGCGCGGACGTTGGCGTGATGATCTCGGCCAGCCACAACCCCTATGAGGACAATGGCATCAAGCTGTTCGGCCCAGATGGGTTCAAGCTCTCGGACGAGGATGAGCTGGCCATCGAATCGATGCTGGGTCAGGCGCTGCCTCTGGCCGACAGCCCCCAGATCGGGCGGGCGCGGCGCATCGAGGACGCGCGCGGGCGCTATATCCACGCGGTCAAGGGTTCGGTGCCGCATAATATCCGCCTTGATGGCCTGAAAATCGTGGTCGATTGCGCCAATGGCGCGGCCTATCAGGTGGCCCCCTCGGCGGTCTGGGAATTGGGCGCAGAGGTGATCGCGGTGGGCGTCACGCCCAACGGCAAGAATATCAACGACAAATGCGGCTCGACCCATCTTGATCTCATCAAGGAAACTGTGGTCGCCTCGGGCGCGGACATCGGCATTGCGCTCGATGGCGATGCCGACCGGCTGATCGTGGTCGATGAAATGGGCCAGACGGTCGATGGCGACCAGTTGATGGCGCTGATCGGCACGCAATTGCACCAGCGCGGCGAATTGCGCGGCGGGGGCGTGGTGGCCACGGTCATGTCGAACCTGGGGCTGGAGCGTTATCTGAACGCGCAGGGCCTGAGTCTGGAGCGCACCAAGGTGGGCGACCGTTATGTGCTCGAACGCATGAAGGAAGGCGGATTCAACGTCGGCGGCGAACAGTCGGGCCATATGATCATGCTCGACCATGGCACGACCGGCGACGGCACCGTGGCCGCGCTTCAGGTACTCTCGGCGCTGGTGCAATCGGGCAAGAAAGCGAGCGAATTGCTCCACCTGTTCGATCCCGTGCCGCAATTGCTGAAAAACGTGCGCTTCTCAGGCGGCAAGCCGCTGGAGGCCGAAAGCGTGCAAAAGGTAATCGCGGACGCCGAGGCGCAACTGGCCGGGCGCGGTCGTCTGGTGATCCGGCCCTCGGGCACCGAGCCCGTCATCCGCGTGATGGCCGAGGGCGATGATGCGGCCGAAGTAGAGCAGGTGGTGGATGCCATTTGCGAGGCGGTGAAGGCGGCGGTTTAACGTAAGTTTGCCTCCGGCGGGCAAAGGGTCTTGGACCCTTTGCAATCCCTTTAATGGGGTGGCGCATGGCCTGCCGGGGAGCGGCGGTTTAAAAGCCTGCGGCGCGGCAGAGTTGCGCTGTGGTTGAACCTGTGACGCAACAATGACAGTAATGGGGGTGCAGGGGGTCTAGATCCCCTGCTCATACCTTTTTCTTGGAAAACCCATCATCATGCTCGAAATGCGCCCCGATTGCGAAAAATGCGGGCAAGACCTGCCCGCCGAGGCCCCCGGCGCCTTTATCTGCTCGTTCGAATGCACGTTTTGCGCGGAATGCAGCGAGGAGTTGGACGACCTTTGCCCCAATTGCGGCGGCGAACTGATGGACCGCCCCACCCGCGCGAAAAAGCACCATGCCAAGAACCCGCCCTCGACAGTGCGGCATTACAAGGGATGAAGCCTGCTCGGATTCTCACCATTGCCGGATCGGATTGCAGCGGCGGCGCCGGGCTTCAGGCCGATCTGAAAACCATCACCATGCTGGGCGGCTATGGCATGAGCGCGATCACCGCCATCACCGCCCAGAACACGCGCGGCGTCTTTGCGGTCGAGCCGCTCTCGCCCGAGATGGTGGCGGCCCAGATCGACGCCTGCCTTGATGACATCGGCGTCGATGCGGTGAAGATCGGCATGCTGGGCAGCGCGGCGATCACGCATATCGTAGCCGACCGGCTGGAAAAGATCGCCGCACCCGTGGTGTTCGACCCCGTCATGGTGGCGACCAGTGGGGGCCTGCTGGCGGATGCCGATACGGTGGCGGCTTTCGGGCGGTTGATGGCGCTGGCCGCGCTGACCACGCCCAACCTGCCCGAACTGGCCGCGCTGGGCGGCGAGGCGGCGGTAAGGACCAAGACGCAAGCCTTGCTGATAAAAGGCGGCCATGGCGAAGGGGCGGTGATCAAAAACCGCCTGATCTCCCCCAATGGCGAGCATATTTTCACCAGTGAGCGCATCGACACCCGCCACACCCATGGCACCGGCTGCACATTGGCCAGCGCGATTGCCACCGGGCTGGGCCAAGGTATGGCCTTGCCTGAGGCGGTCAAACGCGCGGGCGATTTCGTCCATGCCGCCCTGCTGGCCGCGCCGGGCTTCGGCGCGGGCCATGGGCCCCTAGGACATCAGGCCGTCAGACTCTGATCATTCGGCAAATTTGGGAAAGCAGTCGATCCCGTAATAGCCGGTGATGTGCTCCCAAGCGTCCTCGGCAGTTTCGACCGGCGTGAACAGTTCCAGATCGCGCCGGTTGACCACGCCTTCCTCGACCAGAGCCTCGAAATTGACGACCCGGTTCCAGAATTCGGCGCCGAACAGCAGGATCGGGATCGGCTTCATCTTGCCGGTCTGGATCAGGGTTAGCAGTTCGAAAAATTCATCGAACGTGCCAAACCCGCCCGGAAACACTGCCACCGCCCGCGCGCGCAGCAGGAAATGCATCTTGCGCAGCGCGAAATAGTGGAACTGGAACGCCAGACGCGGCGTGACATAAGGATTGGGCGCCTGTTCATGGGGCAGCACGATGTTGAGCCCGATGGTTTCGGCCCCGACCTCGGATGCGCCGCGATTGGCCGCCTCCATGATCGAGGGGCCGCCGCCCGAACAGATCACGAATTGGCGCATGCCCTTTTCGACAATCGCGCATTGGCTGGCGATACGGGCCAGTTTGCGCGCCTCGTCATAATAGCGGGCATTGGCGGCAAGGCGCTCGGCAATCGCCTTTTCCTCGGGCGTGGTGGCGGCCGCGATGCGCTCCTCGACCTTTTCAGGCGCCGGAATGCGGGCCGAGCCATAGCATACCAGTGTCGAGCCGATCCCGGCCTCGTCCAGCAGCATTTCGGTTTTCAGCAATTCGAGCTGAAAGCGCACCGGGCGCAATTCCTCGCGCAGCAGAAATTCGGTGTCGCGAAAAGCCAGCTTGTAGCTTGCGCTTTGGGTCTGGGCGGTGCGGGTTGCATGCTTTTCAACAAAGCCTGCTTCCTGTTCGGCCTTATAAAAACGGCGAGACAGTCGTTTTTCTTCTTCGGTCATATTCTGCTCTTATCTCTTCCAATTGACCTTTCTAGCGCAAAAGAGTGAATGGGCAATGACCGGGAGAAGCTTGAGAATCAGATGGTAGGGCCGGTTTCGGTGGCGGCCTAAGGGGTTGTTCTTGTGTTTATATAAAAAATTTATATCCGTTCATCCTCAATTCAGCGCCCCCCGTGCTTGGAGCAAACTCGAAGAGCTGGGCGTGCTAGGGGCTGATAGGGATTGGCGGCACGATGCAGGCGAGGAATAAAAGTGACGGATAATCAAGCGGGTGGCACGCTTTCGGTCAAGAATCAGCTTGGCCTTTTGCTCAAGGCGGTGCTGGCAGTGGGGGCGGTTGCGCTTCTGGTGCTGGCCTATCGCCATTTCACGTATAAAGAGCCGGTGGCGCCCGCGCCGCTGCCCGAAGGCATTGTCGAAATGTCGCCTTCGCAACTGGCCACGCTCAAGGTGGAAGCCGTGGGCGGGGGCGATGGCTGGCTGCAGACCGCCGCCACGGGCATGATCGCGGTGGATGAAACCCGCGCCACGCCGATTTTCCTGCCCTATTCGGGGCAGGTCACGCAGGTGATGGTCCAGCAGGGCGCCACGGTGGTTCAGGGCCAGCCCCTGCTGACCTTGCGCACCAGCGATGTGGTGGACGCGCGCAATGCGCTGTTCGGCGCGGCGGCCAGCCGGTCGAGCGCCTTTGCCGCAGCCAAGCTGGCCGAGGAAAACCTCAAGCGTCAGGAACAGATCTATCGCACCGCCGGCGGCGCGCTGCGCGATTATGAACAGGCGCGCAACGACGCCGTCGCCGCGCAGGCCGCGCTGCGCAGCGCAGAGGCCACCCTTGGCGCCGCGCGCGACAAGCTGGAAATCTATGGCAAGAGCCAGGGCGAAATCGCCAAGCTGGAAGGCGCGCATGACGTCAACGGCTATCACCCCGAAACCACATTCCGCGCCCCCATCGGCGGCGTGATCGCCAGCCGCGCGGTCAGCCCGGGCCAGTTCGTTCAGGTGGGCGGCACCACGCCCGTGATGACCATCGCCAATCCGGGCCGGGTATGGCTGGTGGCGCAACTGGCCGAAAGCGATGCGCCCCATGTGCATTTGGGTGACCAGGTGGATGTAACCGTCTCGGCGTTTCCGGGGCGCGTGTTCCAGGCCGTGGTCGACAATATCGCCAGCGCGCTTGATCCGCAAAGCCACCGCCTGCCGGTGCGCGCCACGATCGCCAATCCGGACGGGGCGCTCAAGCCCCAGATGTTCGCCAATTTCACCATCCGCCATCAGGACAGCGCCCCCGCCAATGGTCGCCCCGTGATGTCGGTTCCCGCGCAGGCCGTGATCCGCGAAAGCGACAATGCGCGCGTGTGGATCCAGATTTCGCCCAACCGCTTCCGCTGCGTCGATGTCACGCTGGGCGAGAGCCATAATGGCCGGGTCGATGTGACTTCGGGCCTCAAGGGCGGCGAAAAGGTTGTCACCTCGGGCGCGATCTTTGTGAACGAAGCGGGATTTGGCGCGTGAACAGTCTTGTCCGTTTTGCGCTGCGTTCGCGCATGCTGATCATGGGGCTGCTGGCAGGGATGCTGGTGGCCGGTGGCATTGCCTTTTACAACCTGAACATCGAGGCCTATCCCGACCCCGTTCCGCCGATGGTGGAAATCATCACCCAGTCCCCCGGCTCCAGCGCCGAGGAAATGGAACGCGGCGTCACCATTCCCATCGAGGTGCAGCTGGCGGGCCTGCCGCATATGACGGCGATCCGCACCATCAGCCTGTTCGGCCTGTCCGACGTGAAGGTGCAGTTCACCTACGATTTCACCTTTGAACAGGCCCAGCAGCAGGTGATCAACCGGCTGTCGCAATTGGGCACCCTGCCCGGCGGCGTGGTGCCCGAACTCTCGCCCACCAGCCCGATCGGCGAAATCTATCGCTATCGCATCAAGGCCCCCAAGGGCTATTCGGTGATGGACATGAAAACGCTCCAGAACTGGATTCTGGAACGCCGCTTCAAGGCCATTCCCGGCGTGATCGACGTCACCGGCTGGGGCGGCAAGGAGCGCGCCTATGAGGTGGTGGTCGATTCGGCCAAGCTGACCGCGCATCAGACCAGCGTTGCCGCCGTGATCGCCGCTCTGGGCAAGGGCGACGCCAATGTCGGCGGGCAGACGATTAACTTTGGCCCCCAGGCCGCCATCGTGCGCGGCGTGGCGTTGATCCAGTCGCCGGCTCAAATCGAGAACACGCTGGTCACCAACAATGCGGGCGTACCGGTCTATATCCGCGATGTCGCCAGCGTTCAGGTGGGCAACCAGCCGCGCTTTGGCGTGGCGGGCCTTGGCAATGAGGACGATATCGTCGAGGGCATCGTGCTGATGCGTCGCGGTTCGCAATCCATGCCCACGATCAACGCGGTCAAGGAAGAGGTCGAGAAGATCAATGCGGGCGGCATCCTGCCTCCGGGCGTGACGCTGGTTTCGAACTATGACCGGTCCAAGCTGATCGATGTCACCACGCATACCGTGATGGAAAATCTGGTGGTGGGCATTGCGCTGATCTTTGCGCTGCAATGGGGCCTGCTGGGCAATCTGCGCAGCGCGATCATCGTGGCCACCACCATTCCCTTCGCGCTGGCCTTTGCGGTTCTGATCCTGACGCTTCAGGGCGAAAGCGCCAACCTGCTCTCGGTGGGCGCGCTCGACTTTGGCCTTGTGGTGGACGCCACGGTCATCATGGTGGAAAATATCTTCCGCCATATGGTCGAACGATCCGAACATGTGGAGCGGGGCGAAAGCCACTTCTCCTTTGCCACGCGCCTTGGCTCGATCCTGCATGCCAGCAGCGAAGTGAGCCGCGGCATCTTCTTTGCCGCCGCGATCATCATCGCCTCCTTCCTGCCGCTCTTCACCCTGACGGGCGTGGAAGGCCATATCTTCGGCCCGATGGCCAAGACCTATGCCTATGCCATCGCGGGCGGGTTGATCGCCACCTTTACCGTGGCTCCGGTGATGTCGGCGCTGCTGCTGCCCGATAAATTGTCGGAGGTGGAAACCTGGATCGTCCAGCGTTTGCGCCGGGTTTACGAACCGGCCTCCGGCTTTGCGCTGGCAAATCCGGTGGTGACGCTGGGCGGCGGGCTGCTGCTGTTTGGCGCGGCGATGGTGGGCGTGCGCACGCTGGGCGTCGAATTCCTGCCGCATCTCGAAGAAGGCAATCTGTTCATCCGCGGCGAATTGCCGACCTCGATCTCGCTGGAGGCGGGCCTGCCCACCACCAATGCGATCCGGCGCCGCATCGCCTCCTATCCCGAAACGCAGAATGTGCTTTCGACGCAGGGCCGACCCGATGACGGCACCGACCCGACCGGCTTCTTCAACGCCGAATTCTTCGTGCCTTTGAAGCCGCAGAAGGAATGGCCATCGGGCATGGACAAGGACAAGCTCGTTGCCCAGATGAGCAAGGATCTGGCCGATCACTTCCCCGGCGTCGATTTCTCCTTCTCGCAGATCATCGAGGACAATGTGTCCGAGGCGGCCAGCGGGGTGAAGGGCGCCAATTCGGTCAAGCTGTTCGGGCCTGATCTGGAAACGCTGCAAAAGATCGCCAATCAGATCAAGGATGAGATGTCCAAGATTCAGGGCATTGCCGATCTTGGCGTGTTCCAGTCGCTGGGCCAGCCCACGGTGCGCATCGATGTCGACCGCGAAAAGGCGGGCCGCTATGGCCTGACCCCCGATGACATCAACCAGACCGTGGCGGCAGCCGTGGGCGGCGCATCGCCGGGTGAATTGTACGAACCGCACACCGACCGGCACTTCCCGATCATCGTACGTTTCCGCCCTGAGCAGCGCGACAGCATTGACACGATCAGCCACATCACCGTGGCCACGCCCAATGCCACCGGCGGCGTGACGCAGGTTCCCCTGTCCGAGGTGGCCAGCATCCGCCTCGTTTCGGGCGCCAGCTTCATCTATCGCGAACATCAGACCCGCTATGTCCCGATCAAGTTCAGCGTGCGCGACCGCGATCTGGGCAGCGCCGTGGCCGAGGCACAATCGCGCATCGCCCAGAAGATCACGCTGCCGCCCGGCTATACGCTGGAATGGGCGGGCGAAATGTCGAACCTGAAGAATGCCGTGGCGCGGCTTGAAGTGGTGGTGCCGATCAGCCTGCTGATCATCTTTGCCCTGCTCTATGCCAATTTCGGCAATATCCGCGACGCCTGCCTTGCCTTGTCGTCCATTCCGATGGCGATCATCGGGGGCGTGCTGGCGCTGGTGCTGACGGGGACCTCCTTCTCGATTTCGGCCGCCATCGGTTTTGTCGCCTTGTTCGGCATTGCGGTGATGGACGGGATTTTGGTGGTCAACAATTTCAACACCGCGCTCAATGAAGGGCAAAGCCGCGAGGAAGCACTCAAGACCACCACGCGCAATTCGCTGCGCCCGGTGGTGATGACCTGCCTTGTAGCGGCCATCGGCCTGCTGCCTGCCGCCGTTGCCACCGGCATCGGCTCTCAGGTGCAAAAGCCGCTGGCGCTGGTGGTGGTGGGCGGCATGACGCTGGCCCCGGTGCTGATCCTGCTGGTGCTGCCGCTGCTGATCGGGCGCTATTCCAAGCATGTGCCCAACAAATATGCGGTGGCCCATGGCAAGGATGAGCGCGATCTGCCCCATCATCATGAGGGAGAAACGGCATGAACATGACCGCCCTTTTGCTGGCAGCAACGGTGCCGGCTCTGCCTTTGCCCCCGACGCCTGCGGGCAATGCGCCGGCCTCGGTGCTCAGCGCCCCGGTCGCCCCCGAAGGCGGCCCGGCGCAGACCATCGCCGTGGGGACCCCGGTCCCCGCGCAATGGTGGCGCGAATTCGGCAATGATGCGCTCAATGCGCTGGTCGAGCGCGGCCTCAAGGCCAATCCCGATATTGCCGCAGCCGACGCCACCCTGCGTCAGGCGCAGGAACTGGCCCGCGCCTCGGTGGGCGGTCTGCTGCCTCAGGTCGATGCGGGCTATCAAGCGAGTCGCGCGCGGACCAGCAACACGATCGCGCCGGTTCTGGCCGATCAGAATGTGATGCTCTACACGCTCCACACCGCGCAGGTCAGCCTGTCATGGTCGCCCGATGTGTTCGGCGGCGGGCGGGCGCGGGTGCGTTCGGCGCGGGCGGCGGCGCGGGCGCAGGCTGCAAGGGCCGATGCGGCGCGCTCGATGGTTGTGGCCAATCTCGTCCAGTCGGCGATCCAATATGCCGCGCTGGGCGAGGAAATCGACGCCACGCGCGATGCGGTCACCGCCTATCGCGATGTGCTGGCGCTGATCAAGCTGCGCCAGAAGATCGGCGCGGTGGGGGCTTCGGATGTGGCGGCGCAGGAAACCGCGCTGGCCGCGATCGAGGGGCAATTGCCGGGGCTGGAGCGCGCGCGCAAGGCGCAGGAGGCCCAGATCGCGGTGCTGATCGGGGTGGCGCCGGGTTCATCCCTGCCCCCCGTGCCGCGCATGGATGAACTGACCCTGCCCGCGCAATTGCCCTTGAGCCTGCCCGCGCAGGTCGTTGCCCATCGCCCCGATGTGCGCAGCGCCGCCGCGATCATGGAAGGCGCCTCGGCCGATATGAAAGCCGCGGTGGCCGCCCGCCTGCCCTCCTTCACGCTGAGCGCGCAATATGGCGGCACGGCCAACACATTTGCCGACATGTTCGCCAGCGGCAATCCGTTCTGGACGCTGCTGGGCGGGGTTTCGGCGCCGATCTTCCACGCGGGCAGCCTGCTGCACCAGAGCCACGCCGCAAGGGCCGCGCTGGAGGCCGCGCAGGCGCAGTACCGCTCGACCGCGCTTCAGGCCTTTGCCGATGTCTCGAACGCGCTGACCGCGATCAAGACCGATGGCGATGCGCTGGCCGCCGCCGACCGGGGCAATCGCGCTTCGGCCGACAGTCTGAACTTTACCCGCCGCCAGTATGAGCTGGGCGCGGTGGGCACTTTCACCCTGCTCCCGGTTCTGGCTGCAAGGGCCGAGGCGCGCAGCACATGGGTTCAGGCCCGCGCGGCGCGGCTGGTTGATACTGTCGCGCTCTACCAATCGTTGGGCGGCGGAACGGGCCAGCAATTGGGCCAATAAGATCGCAAGGGGCGCTCTGCCGGGGCGCCCCTTTTCTTTTCAGCAACACGAAATTGCTTTGTCCCGCAACAAAGCACGCCTATGCCCGCGCGTGATGACGACGGGGGCGAACACGGGAATCTGGCGCAGCGAAGCGCTGGCCACGCTGCGACTGGCGGTGCCATTGGCGGCGGCCAATCTGTTGCAAATGGCGGTTTATGCCATTGACGTGATCTTTGTCGCGCGCTTGGGTCAGACCCCGCTGGCCGCCTCTTCCCTCTCGGTCAGCCTGTTCGGCCTGCTGGCGTGGAGCCTGTCGGGCCTGACGGGAGCGGTCTCGGCGCTGGTGGCGGCCGAGTTGGGCGCGCGCAATCATGCGGTGCGTTCGGTGCGGCGGTCCACGCGGATGGGCCTGTGGCTGGCGGTGGGCACGGGCACGCTGGCCATGATATTGTGCAGTTTCGGGCGCGAGATCCTGCTGCTGACCGGACAGGCGCGCGAAGTGGCCGATCTGTCCGGCGGGTTTCTGCATGTGCTGAAATGGGCGATGGTGCCGATGCTGATCGCCAATGTGCTGCGCTCGGTGGTTTCCGCACTGGGAAGGCCGGTGTTTGCAACCTTCATCACCGCGCTGGCCATCGCGGTCAATGCGGCGGGCAATTATGCGCTGGTGTTCGGCCATTGGGGGATGCCCGCGCTGGGCCTGCAAGGTTCGGCACTTTCCAGCGTGATTACCGGATGCGTGACGGCGCTGGCCTATACGGGGGCGATTTTCGCCAATCGGCGGCTGCGGCGGCATTATCTGTTCGGCCATCTGTGGCGGCCTGATTGGCAACGCCTGCGCGAGATTGCCGCGATTGGTGCGCCGATCTTCTTTCAGGTGCTGGCCGAGGCGGGCCTGTTTGGGGCGGCGGCCTTCCTGATGGGGCGGATTGGCGAGGCGGAACTGGCCGCGCATACGGTGGCCTTGCAGATCGCCGCCTTCACGTTCCAGATCCCGATGGGCATCGGCCAGGCCGCGACCATCCGCGTGGGATACCATTACGGCGCGGGCGACCGGGCGGCGATGGGGCGCGCGGGCTGGGCCTCGTTGCAGATCGGCCTGTGTATCGCGCTGTTCTCCTCCTCGCTGATGGTGCTGGCCCCGCGCCTGCTGCTCTCGGCCTATATTGACGTGAACGCGGCCGAGCGCGCGGTGATGGTGGCGCTGGCGGTGCGCTATCTGGTGGTGGCCGCCGCATTTCAGTTGGTCGATGCCACACAGGTCATTCTGGCGGGAGCGCTGCGCGGATTGCAGGATACCAAGGTGCCGATGGCAATTGCCTTGCTGGGCTATTGGGTGCCGGGGTTTGGGGTTTCGGTGATGCTGGGTCTGGGCACGGGGCTGCGCGGGTTTGGCGTGTGGATTGGCCTTGCCACGGGCCTTGCCGTGGTGGCCGCGATGCTGCTGTGGCGCTGGAACCGGCGCGAAGCGCTGGGGCTGCTGCACGCGCGGGGCTGAATTTTTCATCGGGCTCGATTTTTTGTTGGGGGCAAGCCTTGACGCCCCTTGGCCCCGCACCCATATCCAGCGCGTTGGCACTCTCAGGGTGGGAGTGCCAAGAAGCATTTTCAACTTGAGAGAGGTAACACTCCCATGTCGTTCCGTCCTCTGCACGATCGCGTGCTGGTCCGCCGCGTCGAAGCCGAAGAAAAGACCGCCGGTGGCATCATCATCCCCGACAGCGCCAAGGAAAAGCCCGCTGAAGGCATCATCGTTTCGGCTGGCACCGGCGCCCGCAACGAAGCTGGCGTTGTGACCCCGCTGGAAGTCAAGGCTGGCGATCGCGTGCTGTTCGGCAAGTGGGCCGGCACCGAAGTCAAGGTTGGCGGCGAAGACCTGCTGATCATGAAGGAAAGCGATATCCTCGGCATCATCGGCTGAGTTGATACGCGTCTTTTAACAATCTCATTTCAAAGGATTATATCATGGCCGCTAAGGACGTGAAATTTGGTCGCGACGTTCGCGAACGCATTCTCAAGGGCGTGGACACGCTTGCCGACGCCGTCAAGGTGACGCTGGGCCCCAAGGGCCGCAACGTTGTCATCGAAAAGTCGTTCGGCGCCCCGCGCATTACCAAGGACGGCGTTTCGGTCGCCAAGGAAATCGAACTGAAGGACAAGTTCGAAAACCTGGGCGCACAGATGCTGCGCGAAGTGGCCAGCAAGGCCAATGACAAGGCCGGTGACGGCACCACCACCGCCACGGTTCTGGCTCAGGCCATCGTGCGCGAAGGCCTCAAGGCCGTTGCCGCCGGGATCAACCCGATGGATCTGAAGCGCGGCATCGACACCGCCGCTGCTGCTGTGGTCGCTGATCTGGCCGCCCGCTCGAAGCCGGTGGCTGATTCGGCCCAGATCGCTCAGGTCGGCATCATTTCGGCCAATGGCGACACCGAAGTCGGCCAGAAGATCGCCGAAGCGATGGAAAAGGTCGGCAAGGAAGGCGTGATCACCGTCGAGGAAGCCAAGGGCCTCGAATTCGAACTCGATGTCGTCGAAGGCATGCAGTTCGACCGCGGCTACCTGTCGCCCTACTTCGTGACCAACCCCGAAAAGATGACCGTGGAACTGGATAATCCCTATATCCTGATCCACGAAAAGAAGCTCTCGTCGCTCCAGACGCTGCTTCCGATCCTCGAAGCCGTGGTTCAGTCGGGCCGTCCGCTGCTCATCATCGCCGAAGACATCGAAGGCGAAGCGCTGGCCACCCTCGTGGTCAACAAGCTGCGCGGTGGCCTCAAGATCGCTGCCGTCAAGGCTCCCGGCTTCGGCGACCGCCGCAAGGCCATGCTGGGCGATATCGCCACGCTGACCGCCGGTGAAATGATCTCGGAAGATCTGGGCATCAAGCTGGAAACCGTCACGCTCGGCATGCTGGGTCAGGCCAAGAAGGTCACGATCGACAAGGACAACACCACGATCGTCGACGGTCTGGGTTCGGCCGACGACATCAAGGGTCGCGTTGAGCAGATCAAGGCGCAGATCGAAGTCACCACCAGCGACTATGACCGCGAAAAGCTGCAGGAACGTCTGGCCAAGCTGGCCGGCGGCGTGGCCGTCATCAAGGTCGGCGGTTCGACCGAAGTAGAAGTCAAGGAACGCAAGGATCGCGTTGACGATGCCCTGCACGCCACGCGCGCTGCTGTCGAAGAAGGCATCGTCCCCGGCGGCGGCACGGCTCTGCTCTATGCCACCAAGGCTCTTGAAGGCCTGAAGGGCGTGAACGAAGACCAGACCCGCGGCATCGACATCGTCCGCAAGGCGATCACCGCTCCGATCAAGCAGATCGCTGAAAACGCCGGCGTCGATGGCGTCCTCGTGGCCGGCAAGCTGCTGGATCAGGCCGATGAAACGCTGGGCTTCAACGCTGCGACCGAAACCTACGAAAACCTGCTGGCCGCAGGCGTGATCGACCCGACCAAGGTTGTCCGCACCGCTCTGCAGAACGCTTCGTCGGTGGCTGGCCTGCTGATCACGACCGAAGCCGGTATCGTGGAAAAGCCTGAAGACAAGCCTGCCATGCCCGCAATGCCGGGCGGCGGCATGGGTGGCATGGACTTCTAAGTCCACGCTTTATCCAAGGCAAAATGAGGAACCCGGGGGGAGCGATCCCCTCGGGTTTTTCCTTATGTTTAGGGAGGTTCCCTAGGTCTATCGCAGGCACGGGGCGCTTCATCGACAGGCGGGATGACATTGGACAGAAATTGGAGTTTACGGGAAATTAGCTTAAACGGGCCTATTTCCAGAACATGCTAAAAGCTCAGAACGCGATTCTCGGCGCTTTGGCGCTCACCGTGGCAATTGCCGCTCCCCCTGTGCTGGCCAAAGGCGATGTCGATGGTCTGGAACAGGCTTTCGACCGCGTGTTCAGCGGCAATGTCACACGACCGCCTCAACCCGCGCCTCTGCTGCCCCGGCAGAACCCCACCAGCATCAGCGGCTTCGAAGCACGTCTGGCTCAATTGGCGGGCGCTTCGCAGGGCCGGATCGGCGTGGCGGCGGTGGACCTTTCCTCCGGGCGCGGCGTCTCGGTGATGGGCGATCAGCCCTTCCCGCTGGCCAGTACGGGCAAGATCGCCGTGGTCGCCACCTTCCTCGAAGGGGTGGATCAGGGCCGCTACAAGCTGTCCGACCGATTCCCGCTGATGATGCCGGTACCCTCGGCGCGATTCTCGACCGCCGTGGCCCCCGTGCGCCCCGGCGCGATGCTTTCGGCCGAACAATTGATCGAACTGGCCATCACCCGCAGCGACAATCACGCCACCGATGCGCTTCTGGCCGCGATGGGCGGGCCGCAGGTGGTGACACGCTGGCTGCGCCGCAATGGAATCAACGGCATCCGGCTGGACCGCGATATTGCCACGATGGTGCGCGACGATGGCGAGGTTGACCCCGCCCGCAAGATCGATCTGCGCGATTCGACCACGCCTCAGGCGATGGCCGTGCTGCTGGCGGGCCTGTATCAGGGCCAGTGGTTGAGCGCGCAGAGCCGCGAAGTGCTGCTGGGCGCGATGGCGCGTTGCCGCACGGGCGTTCACCGTATGCGCGCCGCCCTGCCCGGCGATGCGATGGTGGGCCACAAGACAGGCACGCTGTCGAACACGTCAAGCGACGTCGGCCTTATCCGCAGCACCGATGGTCGCACGATTGCCGTGGCGATCTATGTGACGGGTCAAGGGGGCAAGCCCGGCCGCGATCAGCGGATCGCCAGCATCACCCGTGCGATCTATGACGGCTATCAGGCCGAACCGATGGCCAGCGATCTGGCGATGATCGGCGGGTCGCGCTAGGGCGCATCACACAGTTTCAGCAAAAAGGCGCTGGCGATCTATCGCCCGGCGCCTTTTTTATGGCCTGTCCCGGCCCTTGGGGGCGCGAACAGGCGCCTATGCCCTGTTCGGAGCGAATCTGCCCTTTTCAGGCAAAGGAAAAGGCGCGCAGGAAACCCCACGCGCCCTGACCTCTAAAACTTCGCGCTTTCGCGCAGAAGAATTAGTTCGACGAAGCAGCCGAAGCAACTTCCGAAGCAGCCGAGTCAGCAACCGAAGCAGCCGAGTCAGCAACCGAAGCAGCGTCCGAAGCAACCGATTCAGCCGAGGTAGCGGCTTCTTCAGTCTTCGAGCAAGCGGCGAGCGACAGAGCAGCGCCAGCAACGGCAGCGGCGAGAATGATCTTGCGCATGTGTGTATCCTTGAACAGCGAGTGGACCACGCGCGACACTGTCCACCGGGGTGGTCGCGCCGTGCGGAAAGCCTACCGCAGGAGTAGACTTCACGCGCCAAATAAACGGCTTGTTCATTCGATGCAAGCTCTAGTCGCATTTACCTGTGCATCCCATCGCATTTGCATCAGGATAACCGGGTTGGCTCGGCCTATTTTCCCCCCGAATCCGGCCCCCCTGCGCCTTTTCGTGGGGCCGCCTTGGCCCTATGGATAATCCATGGAAAACACGACACCGCGCCGCCCCCATCTCTATCTGGTCGATGGATCGGCCTATATTTTCCGCGCTTATCACCGGCTCCCCCCCCTGACGAATCCGGCAGGGACCCCGGTTGGCGCGGTGTTTGGCTATACCACGATGCTGTGGAAACTGGCCGAAGACCTGCACAAGGCCGATGGGCCGACTCACCTTGCGGTGATTCTCGATAAATCGGGAAAAAGTTTCCGTAATGACATCTTTCCCGCTTATAAAGCGAACCGCCCGCCCGCGCCCGAGGATCTGGTTCCGCAATTTCCCCTGATTCGCGACGCCACGCGCGCCTTCTCGCTGCCCCTTATTGAGGAAGCAGGGCTGGAGGCCGACGATATGATCGCCTCCTATGCCCGCGCCGCGCAGGCGCAGGGGTGGGATGTCACCATCGTTTCCTCGGACAAGGATCTGATGCAGTTGGTTGGCGATGGCCCGGATGGTTCGCGAGTCGATATGCTCGACACGATGAAGAACCAGCGCATCTTCCTCCCCGAGGTGGCCGAGAAATTCGGCGTGGCGCCCGAACTGGTGGGCGATGTGCTGGCGCTGATGGGCGATGCGGTGGACAATGTGCCCGGCATTCGCGGCATTGGTCCCAAAACGGCGACCAAGCTGATCCAGGAACATGGCAATCTGGATAATGCGCTGGCGGCCGCGGCTACGATGAAACCCAGCAAGCTGCGCGAGAACCTGATCGAACATGCCGATATGGCTCGTCTGAGCCGGGTTCTGGTGGCGCTGAAGGAAGATTGCACCCTCCCCCTGCCTCTGGACGCCTTCGAGCTGGGTGCGATCCCGCCGCAGCCTCTGGCGGCCTTCCTTGGCGAACATGGCTTTACCAGCCTGCTCAAGCGCCTTGATGGCGGGCGGGGCAGCCCGGAGCGGGCCACCCAGTTGCATCCGCCCAAAGCCGTCACGGCCGGCAACACGCCCGCCACCGGCGCCGCGCGGCAGGACACCGCCGCGATGCCCGCCGTCGACCTTGCCGCCTATGAATGCGTGCAGAGCCTTGAAGCACTGGACCGCTGGATCGAGCGGGGCTTTGCCGCGCGCCTTGTGGCCTTTGACACCGAAACCAGCGCGCTGGACGCGATTGGTGCCGATCTGGTGGGCATCAGCCTGTCGGTCGGACCGAATCAGTCCTGCTACATCCCTCTGGGGCATCGCGGCAGCGATATGTTCGCCGAAAAACCCGACCAGATCGATCGCGACGAGGCTTTGCACCGCTTGAAGCCGCTGCTCGAATCGGACGCGGTGATGAAGGTGGGTCAGAACATCAAATATGACCTCAATGTCATGGCCCGTTTCGACATCACCGTTTCGCCCATCGACGACACGATGGTCATCAGCTTTGACATGGACGCGGGCCGCAGCGAGGAAGGCATCGGCGGCGGGCACGGCATGGATGAACTGGCCCAGCGCCACCTTGGCCACACCTGCATCGCCTTTAAGGACGTTTGCGGCACCGGCAAGAAGCAGATCAGCTTTGCCGAAGTCCCGCTGGAACGCGCCACGCACTATGCCGCCGAGGATGCGGACGTGACGTGGCGCCTGCATCGCCTGCTCAAGCCCCGCCTCTCCGCCGAGGGCGCAAGCCGGATCTATGAGCGTGTTGATCGCCCGCTGGTGCCCGTGGTGGCCCAGATGGAGCGCTATGGCATCAAAGTCGACCGCGAGCGTCTGGCTGGCCTCTCGCAGCAATTTGCCGAGGCGATTGCCGCGCTGGAGGGCGAGATCCACGCGCTGGCGGGCAATCCCTTCACCATCGGCAGCCCCAAGCAATTGGGCGAAATCCTGTTTGACCAGATGGGGCTGAAGGGCGGCAAGAAGGGCAAGTCGGGCCAGTATTCCACCGATCAGTCGGTTCTCGAAAAGCTGGAGGCCGAGGGCGTACCGATTGCCCGCAAGGTGCTGGAATGGCGCCAGCTCGCCAAATTGCGCTCGACCTATACCGAGGCGCTGCAGGCCGCGATCAGCCCGGTCACGGGCCGCGTTCACACCAGCTACAGCCTTGTTGGGGCACAGACGGGCCGTCTTTCCTCGACGGAGCCGAATTTGCAGAACATTCCGATCCGCACCGAAATCGGCCGCCAGATCCGCGATTGCTTTGTGGCCGAGCCGGGCAATGTGCTGATGGCCGCCGACTACAGCCAGATCGAGCTGCGCCTTGCAGCCCATATGGCCGATGTGCCCGCCTTGAAGGAAGCCTTTGCCAGCGGCGCCGACATTCACGCTGCAACCGCGCAGGAATTGTTCGGCGAGGTCAACCGCGAGACGCGCGGGCGGGCCAAGACGATCAATTTCGCCATCCTCTACGGCATCTCGCGCTGGGGCCTCGCACCGCGTCTGGGCGTGACGTCCGAGGAGGCGCAGGCGATGATCGACACCTATTTCGCCCGCTTCCCCGGCATTCAGCGCTATATTCACGAGACGCTCAGCACCGTGCGCGAGAAGGGCTATTCCGAAACGCTGTTTGGCCGCAAATGCTGGTTCCCGCGCATCAATTCCAAGAATCAGGCCGAAAGGCAGGGCAGCGAGCGCGCCGCGATCAACGCCCCGATTCAGGGCACCTGCGCCGACATCATCAAGCGCGCCATGGCCCGGATGCAGCCCGCACTGGCCAAAGCGGGCCTGCCCCATGTGCGGATGTTGCTGCAGGTGCATGACGAACTGGTGTTCGAATTGCCCGAGAGCGATGTCGAAGCCGCCAAAGCCGTCATCCGCGCCGTCATGGAGGAAGCCGCCGGGCCATCCGTGGCGATTTCCGTGCCGCTGGGCGTGGAAATCGGCGTGGGGGCCAGTTGGGGCGCCGCGCACTGATGATCACCATCACCAACCTTACCAAGGGCAAATTGCCGCTGGCGCTGCCCGCCGATGCACTCGATCCCGACCAATGGCCCTCGATCGACGAGGTGATGCATTGGTCCAGCCGGATGACTCACGCCGCCGTGGTGCTGGGGATCGGGCTGGGCGTGGCGCTGGTGCTGCATCTGGCCTGCTTTGCTTTCCTGCGGCGCATGGCGCGGCGCAGCGAGAACCCTGCCGAGGCGGTGGCCGCCGCGCAACTCTATCATGCCTTCCGCTGGGCCTTTCTGGCGGGCGGCATGGCCTCGGCGGCGGGCGGCAACAAGCTGATCGGCAAGCTGTGGAGCGGGATCGAAGGCTTTGTCGTCCCCGCGCTCACCGGCTGGGTGCTCTATGCGCTGGTCAAGACCGGCGCCGAATTGATGGCCCGCCGCGCGATCACATCGGGCGATGAATTGACCGCGCGCAGCCGCACCACGCGAATCGCGCTGATTTCGCGCTCGATGGCCTTTGTCATCATCTTCATCACCGTGTCGCTGATGCTGCTGGGGGTGCCGGCGGTGCGCCATATTGGCGCGACGCTGATCGCTTCGGCCGGTTTGATGGGTCTGGCGGTCGGCGCCGCGGCCCAGCCTGCGCTCAAATCGCTGATCGCCGGTTTGCAGATCGCGCTGACCGAACCGATTCGCATCGGTGATTTCGTCGTGGTCGAGGGCGAGCAGGGCCGCGTCGAGGACATCCGCCTGTCCTATGTCGTGATACGTACCGGCGACGAGCGGCGGCTGATCGTGCCAACGGTCAAATTTCTTGATGCCACCTTTCAGAACTGGACCCGCGTGGGTGGGATCACCGGATCGGTGGTGCTGCCAATTCGCCCCGGTTTCGCCATTGATCCCATCCGTCAGGCGTTTCGCGCCGCGATTGACGAGATGGAGACATGGGATCGGCGCACCGGCGATCTGGTGGTGTCGGAGTCGCGCGTTGGCTCGGTCGAACTCAAGCTATTGGTCAGCGCCGCGAACCCGGCCGACCTTGGCGCTTTGCGCAGCGGCTTGCGTGAGGTGATGCTGGAATGGCTGCGGGTTAACGCACCCGATGCGCTTTGCACAGAAACCTGATTGCGCGCGGAGCATCTGCGCGCAATCATTTGCTCCGCCGCAGTTGCGCGCAACGCGGGCAAAGAAAAACCCGGCCGAAGCCGGGCTTGGAAGTTTGGGAGAGGATGCCTGAAAGGCATGCTCTTTATGACCCCAGCCGCGCTTTTGTGCAAGTGCGAAATCTGAGACGCTTGTTGCAAATAGCGCAATCTTAGAAAATGGCGAGAATCTGCACTTCCACGCCCCATGGACGCATCGCGCATCCCCGCGCTGCACCGCAAAAAGCGATGGCGCAAAAAAAGGCCCAACCGTTGCCGGTCGGGCCGTGGAAGTTTTGGGAGAGGATGCCTGAAAGGCCTCGCCTCTATGCCTATCGTGGTGCCTTGCAGCAAATGCACATTCATCATGGCCGATTGCGAGAAACGCAACGGTCAAACTTTCAGTGATTTCCTTAGGTAAATCATCGCGTTACCAATCGCCCATCATGATGCATTTTTTTGGCAATACGTATGCAAGACAAATCAAAGGCCGAAGCATGCCCCCACATGCTCCGGCCCCCAATATTAACGATGCCCGCCATCAATGGGCAAACAGCAGACTCGGCCCTTCCTTGAGGTCGAGAAAATAGCGCGTTACCCCGCCCAGCAGGAATTCGCGCAACCGGCTGTGGCCAAAGGCCCCCATCACCAGCAATTCGGCCTGCAAGCGGGCCACCGCCGCCGCCAGAGTTTCCTCGATCGAGCCGACTCGGACCAGCGAATCGATTTCCGCCTTCACGCCATGGCGCGAAAGATATTGCACCGCGTCCAGCGGCGGAAACACGCCCGCCTTGTCGCCCACGGTCAACACATGCACCGATTCGGCAAGCCGCAACAAAGGCAAGGCCCCGCGCAGCGCCACCGCCGCCTCATGCGAACCATCCCAAGCCACCGCCACGCAATTGACCGGCGTGGTCAACGGGCGGTCCTGATCAACGACCAGAATCGGCGCCTTGCCATCCACCGCCAATTGCCCGGCAAATTCACACCCGCGCGACAGCACGATCACATCGGACAGCAGCGAAGCCTCGGTCATCGCATCGACCGGCTCCTCCTCGCCGCGCAAGATGTCGAAAGGCACATCCTCGCCGCGCAGCCGCTGGGCCAGTTCCTCGGCGAATTCATCGTCGCGCTTGACCGCCTCGCGCACCGCGTCCGCCGCCAGATAGCCGCCGCCCAGCGCATCCATCGCCATAAAGCGGGCCACCGGCGTATCGATCAGCACGCTGACATGGCCGCCCGTGGTGCGCGCCAACGACAGCGCGGTTTCCAGCCTTGCGGGGGTTTCCTCGGTTTGGTCGGCATAAACCAGAATAGAGCGCATATTCGGTCTCCCTTTTTTCTATGGACCGTGTCCCATCCGTGGGGGCAACAATACTCCTGCAAAAGTAACCTACCATGACTCAGGTCAAGCCACGCCATCCAATAGAGCGCACACGAAAAAAGGCGGCGATGCGCAATGCACCGCCGCCTCCAATCCTTAATGGCGCAAGGCTCAGGCCAGAGCGGCCTTCAGCGCATCGGCCAGATCGGCGCGTTCCCACGGGAAGAAGTCGCCATCCGGGGTGCGGCCAAAGTGGCCATAGGCGGCGCTGGGGCCATAGATCGGCTTGTTCAGGCCCAGACCCAGACGGATGCCGCGCGGCGTCAGACCGCCCAGCTTTTCTTCCGCCACCTTGGCAATCGCGGCTTCCAGCGCGGCGTCAGCCACGGTGCCGGTGCCATCGGTATCGACATAGAGCGACAATGGCCGCGCCACGCCGATGGCATAGGAAAGCTGGATCGTTACGCGCGAGGCAAGGCCCGCCGCCACGACATTCTTGGCCAGATAGCGCGAAACATAGGCCGCCGAGCGGTCAACCTTGGTCGGGTCCTTGCCGCTGAACGCGCCGCCGCCATGCGGGGCCGCGCCGCCGTAAGTGTCCACGATGATCTTGCGGCCGGTCAGGCCAGCGTCGCCATCGGGGCCGCCGATTTCAAAGCTGCCGGTGGGGTTGATGTGCCACACGGTTTCGTCCGAAATGAAGCCTTCGGGCAGGATCGCGCCGACAGCCTGCTTCACATAGGCTTCCAGTTCGGCCTTCTTCGCGCCTTCGTCATAGCCCGCCTTGTGCTGGGTCGAAACGACGATGGCGGTGGCGCCCACCGGCTTGCCATGGTGATAGCGCAGCGTGACCTGGCTCTTGGCGTCGGGTTCAAGGAAAGGCGCCGCGCCCGAATGGCGGTCAGCGGCAAGCTGTTCCAGAATCTTGTGGCTGTAATAGAGCGTGGCGGGCATCAGGTCGGGGGTTTCATCGCAAGCGTAACCGAACATAATGCCCTGGTCGCCCGCGCCCTCGTCCTTATTGTCGCCCGCATCCACGCCCTGCGCGATATGCGCCGACTGGCCATGCAGGCGGTTGATGAATTCCAACTTTTCCCAGTGGAAACCGTCCTGTTCATAGCCGATGCGCTTGACCGTATCGCGCACGGCCTTTTCGATTTCGGCCTGCGCGCCCGGCGCCCATGCGCCATTCTCATACACGCCCTTGCAGCGGATTTCACCGGCCAGCACCACCAATTGCGTGGTGGTCAGCGTTTCGCAGGCGATGCGCGCCTCGGGGTCCTTGGACAGGAACAGGTCGACGATAGCGTCCGAAATCTGGTCCGCCACCTTGTCGGGATGACCTTCCGAAACGCTTTCGGAGGTGAAGAGGTAATCGCTGCGCACGTTATCGGACATGGAAATCCTGCCATATAAAGGTTTCTTTATGCGAGCCCCCTACTAGCTCCGAGTGCGCCGCAACACAAGGGCGGCCAGCATAAGAAGAACTAATCCGATCCCAATCGAAAGCATGTTGCCCCAACGCGCAAACAGCGTGGGCGCCAGCGCCGGCGGCACCATCCCGTCCAGCCGCGCCGCCTGCCCGCGCAGGGCCTTCTGGCGGATCACACCATGCCCATCGACCACCGCGCTCACACCATTGGTGGTCGAACGCAGCACCGGCAGCCCCTCCTCGATCGCGCGCAGACGGGCCTGCGCCAGATGCTGGGGCGGGCCCCAACTGCCGAACCAGCCATCGTTGGAGGGGTTGAAAATATAATCGGGCCGATGCGTCCGGTCGACCACCGCGCCGGGAAAGATGATCTCATAACAGATCTGCATCCCCGCCTTGCCCAGCGCCCCCAGATCGAGCGTTTCCGGCCCCGGCCCCGGCCTGAAGTCGAAATCGCCCGGCACCAGCCGCTCCAGCCCGATCTGTTTCAGCCAGTCACGCGCGGGCAGATATTCGCCAAAAGGCACCAGATGCGCCTTGGCATAATGGGCCGTGATCCGGCCATGATCGTCGATCCCGGCAATGACATTCTGGCCCCCGATGGCATTCACGCCCTTCAGGTCCAGATCGACCGTGCCGGTCAGCAGCAGCCCCCCCGCCCCGATCGTGCGCGCCAGACGCCAGCGCGCCAGCCACGGATCGCCGCCAAAGGTGAACTGATAATACCACGCCGGATAGCCATCGCGGACATAATCGGGCACCCCCGATTCGGGCCACAGCACCAACCGCTTCTGCCCCGGCGTCTTGGGCGCGGACAATTTGGCCGAGGCGACATATTGCGCCTCGAAATGATTGGGATCGTCCAGATCCTCCTGCGCGATATTGGGCTGGATCAGCGTATAGGCGATATGGCCCTGCGGCGTGGCCGGTCCCGGCAGGGCCATGGCCAGCAGGCCCGCCGCGAAAGGCCCCGCCATCATCGCGCCGCCGCCTCGCCGCTGCCCCGCAAACCACAGCATCCGCCCCTCGGCCACCACGCCCGCCATGGCCACCACCAGCCCCGACAGGCCATATGTGCCCAGCCACGCCCCCAGCGATGCCAGACCCGGCCGCGCATCGCCGCCCAGCAGCGCCGCGCCCAGCGGATTCCAAGGGAAACCGGTAAAGAGAAACCCGCGCAAAGCCTCGGCCAGAATCCAGCATCCGGCAAAGCCCAGCACCCGCGAGACGCCTTTTCCACGCAGGAACCATCCCCCCGCCATCGCCATGGCCGGAAACAACGCCAGATAGAGCGAGAGCAGGAACACCGCCAACCCGCCCAGCCATGGCGGCATCTTGGCCTGATAGGTGAAAGCCGTGGCGATCCAGTTCAGCCCCAGCGTAAAATGGCCCACGCCCCACAGCCAGCCCGCCAGAGCGGCCCAGCCCGCATGGGGCAGACGCGCGACGATCCACAGCAACAGGGCAACGCTGAACAGGGTGAGCGGCCAAAGGCCGAGCGGCTGAAAGCCCAGCGCGCCAATCGCGCCGATGGCGGCCAAGGCCGCTCCCCGCCAGCCCCAATGCCAGCAGGCGCGCGCGAAAAGCTTCGCCTTGCGCTTGTATTTGCCGAAATATTTGTCGTGCCAAGGCTTTGCCGCGTCATCCATGGCGGCATGCTTTAGCGGGGGCGGCCTATGCCGTCACCCCGCCTTGGCAATATCAACGCAGATTACTCTGCGCTCTCGCTGGGCGCGGCCACCTTGCGGCGGGGCGCGCGACGCTTGGGCGCCGGAGCGGCTTCGGCCTCAACGGCGACCGGAGCTTCAACCACAGGAGCCCGAGCTTCAGCCTTGGGAGCCTTGGGCTCGGCCACCTTGCGGGGGCTGGAGGAAATGGCGGGCGGCAAAGACGCTTCCAGACCCGAACCATCCACCGAAACGGCAGGCTTTTCCGCCGCAGCGCGCGGCGCACGCGGAGCGCGTTCTTCGCGGGGGGCGCGTTCCTCACGAGGAGCGCGTTCCTCACGGGGCGCACGTTCTTCGCGCGGGCGATCATCGCGGCGGGGGCGGCGTTCCTCGCGGCGGCCACGCGGCGCACGCGGGCTGCGATTTTCGCGCAGGAACGGGTTTTCCGCCGGCTCATAAATATTGCCCTGCGCATCGCTCGTCTCGCCACCGGCTTCGCCTGCATCCTCGGCCTGCTCTTCGCTGGCCTCCTGCGCGGGTTCCTCGGCGCGGCGCGGCGCTTCCTGACGGGGTTCGGGACGCTCTTCGCGCTCGCGGCGGGTATAGACCGGCGGCGCGTCGAAAGCGGGGAAATCGCTGTCCACGCCAAAGTCGCCCTGATCGTCGCCATCGTCGCGACCGGCATCGCCATTGTCCTGCCAGCGATCATCGCGGCGTGCGCGCGATTCTTCCTGACGCAGGCGCGTATCGGCTATCACGCGAAAGTAATGGTCCGCGAATTGCAGATAATATTCGGCCTGAACACGGTCGCCATTAAGATGAGCGTCCTGTGCCAGCTTGCGATATTTTTCCAGCAATTGCGGAGCATTGCCCCGCGCCCGGCTATCGATCCGGTTAAGCTGCTGACCACCATTTTGCGGCCGACCATTGTTGTTGCCCCGGCCACGGCGGCGGTTATTCCCACGATTGTTGTTCAAGGGTGAGTATTCCTTAACCCCGGATCGCCGCTCGGCCTCTTTGCCGGCGTGCTCCTCGTCCTGTCTTACGCCTCACCGCGAAATCGCGGCGTGGCCCTGTTTCGTCGGGTCCAGCCTTAATCGGCATATCCTGACGAAGATGCTGGAGTAGCACCAGCCAGAGGGGAAGATCCCATCCCTCGGCGGTCCTGTTGCTCAATTAAAAGCCCCGCCCGCAAAAGCCAAGCGGAATCTTACGTCATCGCCTGTCTTTCCTGCGAAAGCACCAGCGCGCGGGGGCGATCGGCCAGATCAAGCCGCAATTTTACGGCAAAACCGGCCTGTGCGGCGATTTGTCCAACTGCTTGGGCCTGCTGATAGCCTATTTCAATTACGGCCAGCCCGCCCGGATGGAGCAATTCGGGCAATTGGGGAATCAGGATGCGATAATCATCGAGACCCTCGGCCCCGGCAAACAGCGCGCTGGCCGGTTCATAATCGCGCACGCTGGGATCAAGCGCGGCAGAGGATTCCACATAGGGCGGATTGGCCAGAATGAGATCGAAGCGCCCCAACCCATCGGCCCAGCCCGCCTGTGTCCAGTCGGCCAGCACCATCTGCGCCCGCGCGGTCAACCCCAGCGCCTCGGCATTGCCCTGCGCCACGGCCAGCGCATCGCTCGAGGCATCGACGCCCACGCCTTGCGCCCCGGGCCGTTCGTGCAAGACCGAGAGCAGCAAGGCCCCCGTCCCCGTGCCGCAATCGAGCACGCGGGCGGGCGCAGGGAAGGCCTCCAGCGCCGCCTCGACAATCGTCTCACTATCGCCGCGCGGGATCAGCGTGGCGGGCGTGACGCGAAAGGGCAGGCCCCAGAATTCCTGATGGCCGGTGATATAGGCGACCGGCTCATGAGCGGCCCGCCGCGCGATCAAAGCATCGAACCCCTCAGGCGCGGGATCGCCCATATGGCGCAGCAACAGATCGGTGCGGCTGCATCCCAGCGTATGGGCCATCAGCACCTCGGCATCCAGCCTTGCGGTGTCGCTGGTCGCGCTCAGGCTCTCGGCAGCGGCGCGGATCGCCAATGCGACGCTCATTCGCGCGTGATTATTCACCCAGCGCCGCCAGCCTTTTGGCCTGATCCTCATGGATCAACGCCGAGACCAGTTCACCCAGACCCGGCCCTTCGAGGATCTCGGGCAGGCGGTGGAGCGTCAGGTTGATCCGGTGATCGGTGACGCGACCTTGCGGGAAATTATAGGTGCGGATGCGTTCGCTGCGATCCCCGCTGCCCACCATGGCCTTGCGGGCCTCGGCTTCCTCGCCCTGGGCCGCGTCGCGCTGGGCCTCGAACAGGCGGGCGCGCAGGACCTGCATCGCCTTGTCCTTGTTCTTATGCTGGCTGCGCGCATCCTGACAGGTGACGACGGTGCCGGTCGGCAGGTGGGTGATGCGCACGGCCGAATCGGTGGTGTTGACGTGCTGCCCGCCCGCGCCGCTCGCACGATAAACGTCGATCTTGAGGTCCTTGTCCTCGATCTGCACATCCACCTCGTCCGGTTCGGGCAGGATGGCCACCGTGGCAGCGCTGGTATGGATGCGCCCGCCGCTTTCCGTCACGGGCACGCGCTGTACCCGGTGAACCCCGGATTCGAACTTCAGCTTGGCGAAAACGCCCTGCCCGCTGACATGGGCGACCACTTCCTTGAAACCGCCGATCTCGCTGGCGTTCGCGCTGACCATTTCGACCCGCCAGCCCTGCTCGGCGGCAAAGCGTTCGTACATGCGGAACAGGTCGGCGGCAAACAGGGCGGCCTCGTCGCCCCCGGTTCCGGCGCGGATTTCCAGCATGGCCGGGCGGCTGTCGGCATTGTCACGCGGCAGCATGGCGATGGACAGCGCCCGCTCGGCCTCGGGCAGCGCCGTGCGGATGCGGGCGATCTCCTCCTCGGCCAGCTCGCGCATGTCGGGATCGTCGAGAGCGGCAAGGCTTTCCAGCTCGCCGCGCATCGTCGCCACTTCCCCGGCAGCGCGGGCCACCGGCTCCAGCTCGGCATAATCGCGGCTGGCGGCCACAAAATCGGCCCCCTCCAGCGTGCCGGAGGCCAGACGCGCCTCCAGCTCGGCAAAACGCGCCGAGATTTGCGCAAGACGGGTGGAAGGGATGCTCATTTAGGCGATCAGCGCCTCGATCCGCGCGGCATCGGCATCGACATTGCGCAGACGCTGCGTCACGCCATCTTCGCCCCAGCCCAGCGCGAGAATGGCGCGGGTGTTGGTCTTGACCGCCTTGTCGAAACGCTTGCGCGGGCTGCCGGTAGCGACCAGTTCAGCCGACAGGCCGCCACGGCGCAATTTCGCGGCAATCGCCACGCCTTCGGTGATCGCGCGGTCATCCTCGACCACCACGGTCACATCGGTGCGATCCTCGGCAATCAGCCCGCTGCCCGAAACCAGCATCGCCAGCCGCTCAACGCCCGCCGCCCAGCCGACCGCCGGGGTGGGCGCGCCGCCAAGGCTTTCCATCAAACCGTCGTAGCGCCCGCCGCCAAGGACCGTGCCTTGCGCGCCCAGACGGTCCGTCACAAATTCAAACGCGGTGTGGCGATAATAATCCAGCCCGCGCACCAGCGCCCCGTTGCGCGTCCATGCCACGCCCGCTGCGTCCAGACCGCCCGTGACGGCGGCGAAGAAATCCTGCGCTTCGGACGACAGGTAATCGTCGATACGCGGAGCGTTCGGCAGGAAAGCCTTGTCGCGGGGGTCTTTGCTGTCCAAAATCCGCAAAGGATTCTTTTCCAGCCGCTCCTGCGAATCTTCCGAAAGTTCGCCCTTCACCGCGCGGAAATATTCGATCAGCGCCGCGCGCCATGCCTCGCGGCTTTCCCCATCGCCCAGCGTGTTGAGCGTGAGGGTGACGCCCTCGGCAATGCCCAGTTCCTTGAGCAACTGATCGGCCATCACCAGCAGTTCAACGTCGGCGGTGGGTTCGGCGGCGCCGATCACTTCGGCGTCGATCTGGTGAAACTGGCGATAGCGGCCCTTTTGCGGGCGTTCATAGCGGAACAGAGGGCCGTGCGTCGCCAATTTCACCGGCGCATATTGCTTCCAGCCATTCGTCAGATAGGCCCGCGCCAGACCAGCGGTAAATTCCGGGCGCAAGGTCAGCGATTCCCCGCCGCGATCCTCAAAGGAATACATTTCCTTCGACACCACATCGGTTGTCTCGCCAAGGCTGCGCGAAAACACCGTGGTCTTTTCAAAGACCGGCATTTCCACCCGGCGGAAACGGTACAATTTGCGCACGCGCTCGAACGTCTCCACCACAAAGGCGAAAGCGTCGGCATCGGCGCCGAAAATGTCCTGGGTGCCGCGGATGGCCTGCGGCGTTTCGATCTGGGGCTTGCTCATGGATTTGCCCCCTATACGCAGGCGCGCCCAAGGTGAAGCCCCCTGATGAGCCGGGGTGAAAACCGGCCTTGCTGACAATACGGTAAATATCCCGTTCAGCCCTCTTGCTGGCGGCCCTGCTTCGCGTCATGAAGTCATCATGACAAAACCCATGAATTCATGCGCCCGCATCGCTTTGGGCCTTTCCGCCGCCCTCGTGTTCTCCTCGCCCGCGCTGGCCGAACGTTCCGCGCCCACGGCTATTCCCGTGGTGCAGGGCGTGCCCGATGCCAAGGATACCCCCTATCCGGGCGGGACGATCACGCTGGATATTGACGCGACCGACATTGCGCGCGGCCTGTTCCGCGTGACGCAGACCGTGCCGGTGGCGGCGGGCGCGAAAAGCCTGATCCTGCAATTGCCGCAATGGATTCCGGGCGGCCACAATCCGCGAGGCTCGATCGACCAACTCGTCGATGTCAAATTCTATGCCGATGGCAAGCTGCTGCATTGGTGGCGCGATCCGGTCGAGGTCTTTGCCTTTCACATCGATGTGCCCGCAGGCGCCAAGGCGGTGGTGGCCAAATTCGTCCACACCTCGCCTTTGCAGAGCAGCGAGGGGCGCATCACGATGACGCCCGAAATGCTCAATCTGCAATGGAACCAGATGAGCCTCTATCCGGCCGGTTATTACACCCGCCAGATCAAGTATAAGCCGACAGTCACCTTCCCCGAAGGATGGCAGGTCGCCACAGCTCTGGATGGCAAGCAGGTGTCGGGCAACAAAGTCACTTGGGATGTCATCGATTATGAGGCGCTGGTCGATTCGCCGATCTTTGCCGGTGCGCATTTCAAGCGTTTCGACCTTGGGCGCGGGGTGGCGATGAATGTCGTGGCCGACAAGCCCGAGCTGCTCGATATCCGTTCGGAAAATCTGAGCACTTACAAGGCGCTGGTCGAGGAAGCATGGGCCACCTTTGGCGCGCAGCATTTCGACCATTACGATTTCCTGCTGGCGCTGACCGACCGGTTGGGCGGGATCGGGCTGGAGCATCACCGCAGTTCGGAAAACGCGATGATGCCCAAGGCCTGGACCGACTGGAAGGACATGGACTGGGCGCGCAATGTGATCAGCCATGAATTCACCCATAGCTGGGACGGCAAATTCCGCCGCCCGGACAAATTGTGGACCCCCGATTATCGCCAGCCGATGCAGGGCAATCTGCTCTGGGTCTATGAAGGGCAGACGCAGTTCTGGGGCTATGTGCTGGCCGCGCGCTCGGGCATCCAGAGCAAGGAAACGATTTTGGGCGCGATTGCTGCCAATGCCGCCATGTTCACCCAATGGCCGGGCCGCGACTGGCGCAGCGTCGAGGATACCGGCTTTGATCCGGTCATCTCGGGCCGCCGCGCCAAGCCCTATGCCAGCATCAACCGCAACGAGGATTATTACACCGAGGGCGCGCTGATGTGGCTGGAGGCGGATCAGATCATCCGTGAAGGCACCAAGGGCAAAAAGGGCCTCGACGATTTCGCCCGTGCGTTCTTTGGCATCAAGAATGGCGACTGGGGCGAGGTTACCTATAATTTCAAGGATGTGGCCGCCGCGCTAAACGGCGTCTATGCCTATGATTGGGAAACCTTCCTCGACAAGCATATGAACCAGCCCGGTCAGCCCGCGCCTTTGGCCGGAATCGAAAAGGGCGGCTACAAGCTGGTCTGGCGCGACACGCCCAACCCCTATGACAAGGGCCGCTTTGCCGCCGCCAAGGTGCTCAGCCTTGCCCATTCGCTGGGCATCGTGGTGAACCGCGAAGGCGTGATCACCAGTACCTTGTGGAACAGCCCGGCCTTCGAGGCCTCGCTGGTGACCGGCACCAAGATCGTCGCCGTCAATGGTGCGACCTATAATGAGGATGTGATGAAAACCGCCATCATCTCGGCCCGCAGCAGCGACAAGCCCATCACGCTGGTCACCCAGCGCGGCGAGAAGGTGCAGACCGTATCGCTCAATTATCACGACGGGCTGCGCTACCCCTCGCTCGAACGGGTGGGCGACGGCAAGGAGCCCAACGGGCTCGACCTGCTGCTGGCGCCCAAGCGCACGGCGGGCAAGTAAATGAAAAAGCGCGCAGGTTTGCGCTGGCCGCTGCCTGCGCGCTTTTCGCTGTTTCTGGCCCTGTTCGCGCTGGGCACAGGGCTGCTGGGTTTTAACGGGCTGCGCTGGGGTCAGGCGGTGCTGGGCGGGTTTGATCTGGGGGCGCTGGTGTTCATCGCGTCGCTCTGGCCGCTTTCGCGCGATAATAATGCGGCCCAGATGCGGCTGCATGCCCGCCAGAATGACGCCAACCGCTTTGCCGTGCTGGTGATCAGCGCGATGATCATGCTGGTGATCGTTACCGCGCTTTTCGTCGATCTGCCCCATGCCAGAGGCGATACCGGCTATGCCAAGGGGGCAGCGCTGGTGCTTATTCTCGCCAGTTTGGTTCTGGCATGGCTTTTTTCGAACCTTATCTACGCGCTGCATTACGCCCATATCTATTATGGTGCAGAACATGAAGGTGGGCTGCGCTTTCCCGCGCCGGACCATGACGGATCGGCCCCCACCTCATCGCATTGCCCTAATTTCTGGGACTTTTTCTATTTCGCGCTGACCATCGGCATGGCCTTTGCCACATCGGATGTGGAAATAACCAGCCCGCGTCTTCGCCGGGTGGCAACGGTCCATGGCGCGTTGGCCTTTTTCTACAATCTGGTTGTGCTGGCTTTTACCATCAACGTCACGGCGGGCAGTTAATCACTTCACCAATTCGGTGCAGGTATTAAGACCGCGCCGCTGTTGCAATGCAATACAGCGACCGCTAGGGCTTTCCCCGCAGATTCCTGCGCGGCACCCGCAAGGGGCGGTGTCGCTCACATATAAAAATGACGGTGCCATGGACATCAGCAAAATTTCGGTCGGCAAGAGCCCGCCTGACAACCTGAACGTCATCATCGAGGTTCCCACTGGCGGTGAACCTGTGAAGTATGAGTTCGACAAGGACTCGGGCGCTCTGTTCGTGGACCGTATCCTGCACACGCCGATGCGCTATCCCGCCAACTATGGCTTTGTACCGCACACGCTTTCGCCCGATGGCGATCCGCTTGATGCGCTGGTGGTGGCCCGTTCACCCTTCGTGCCCGGTTCGGTGGTGCGCTGCCGCCCGATCGCGGTGCTCAACCTTGAGGACGAAGCCGGCGGCGATGAAAAGCTGCTCTGCGTCCCCGACGACAAGACCTTCCCCTACTATGCCAACGTGAAGGAAAAGGAAGATCTGCCCGACATCATCGCGCAGCAGGTCGAACACTTCTTCACCCACTATAAGGATCTGGAATCCGAAAAGTGGGTGCGCGTGGGCACCTGGGGCAATGCAGCCGACGCACGCCAGATCGTGATCGAAGCGATCGAACGCTATCAGGCCGGCAAGAAGGCCTGAGGCAAGAAGGGGCGGGATCATTTCCGCCCCTTTTTTGGCGCCGCCTTCGCCCGCGCCATGAATGCAAAGGTCAGAATGCAAAGGTTCAAGGTGCAAAGCCCCAGCCTCAGAAGCAATCTTCCGGCTCTTACCGGCATTCGATTCTTTGCAGCCTTTGCCGTTCTGCTCTTCCACTACGGCTCGTCCTTTGCCCAAAGCCATGGCGCGCCCGTGGCCATCGCCAATATCCTGCATAATGGCAGCCTTGGCGTGCCCCTGTTCTTCATCCTTTCCGGCTTTATCCTGAGCTATGCCCATGAGGGTGAGCGGATCGACGGGGCCTTTATTGTCCGCTTCTATGTGGCGCGACTGGCCCGCATCTATCCGGTCTATCTCTTCGCCCTGCTGATGGCGCTGCCCGTGCTGCCCAATCCCTTGCCGGGATCCGTGGCGGTAAAATCGCTGCTGCTGGTGCAATCATGGCAGCTTCCGGGCGACACCCACGATCATGACTGGATATTTCAGGCATGGTCACTGTCGGTCGAATGGTTCTTCTACGCGTTTTTCCCGCTGATCCTGCCGATCAGCCGCTGTTTCAATCTGGCGGCGACCATGGCCGCCATGCTGGTTGCCTGCGCGCTGATTTATGGTCTGGGCACCCCGCTGGGCGCGGCGGCCCCTTTGCCCATTTCTCTGGGCGGATTTTCCGTGGCGCCATGGATACCCGTGCTGCGGTTGCCCGAATTCATCTATGGCATGGGCCTGTGCCGCCTGTTTCTGGTCCTGCGGAACCCGCTCTCGGCGGCACAGTCAACGCTGGTCGAAGGGCTTTTGGCGCTGGCTACGCTGGGGCTGCTGACGCGCGATCTCGATCCGCAGGCGAGCGGGCTTTTCGCGATTCTGGTGGGCCTGCTGCTGCTGGCGCTGGCCTATGGGCGCGGGTTTTTGTCGCGTCTGCTGGGCGGGCGGGTGCTGGGCCTGCTGGGCGGGGCCAGCTATGCGCTCTATATCCTGCAAGGCCCGGCCAGAAATCTGTGCCGGGCGCTGGTGCCCTCGCCCTATGACCGCGTGGTCAGTCCGGTTTTCACCGTCGCCCTTTCGGTCGCGGTCTTTCTGCTGATCGAGAAACCGGCCCGCAAATTCCTGATGAAGGCTCTGGCCAGAGCGCAGCGCGGGGCAACCCAATCCCCCGCGCTCAATCCCCCGCAATAGTCATGCCGTCGACGCGGATGGTCGGCACGTTGATCGTGCGATACCATTCCAGATCGTTGGCGGGCGTCATGGCGCGGAACATATCGATCAGATTGCCCGCCACGGTAAATTCGGCCACTGGCCCGGCGATCTGGCCGCCAAGGATGCGATAGCCCGAAGCGCCCCGGCTGTAATCGCCCGTCACGCCATTGACGCCATGCCCGATCAGCTCGGTGACATAAACGCCATCCTCAATATCCGCGATCAGTTCGGCCACAGAGGCGCTGCCTGCCTCCAGATGCAGATTGCCCGGCGACACGCCCGGCGCGCCACCGCCGCCGCGCCCGGCATGACCGGTGGGCGCAAGGCCCAATTGCCGCGCCGAAGCGCATTCCATCAGCCATCCCGTGATCCGCCCATCGCGCACCACATCGCGCGGGGCCGTCTGCAAACCCTCGCCATCAAAGGGGCGCGAGCGGAACCCGCGCAGGCGCAAGGGATCATCGACAATCCGCACCGCGCTGTCGAACAATTGCTCCTCCAGCCGCCCGATCAGGAAACTGGAGCGCCGGGCAATCGAGGCGCCCGACATCGCGCCCAGCAAATGGCCGACCAGCGAGCCGCCCACGCGCGGGTCCAGCACCATCGGCGCAGGGCCGCTCTTCATCCGCCCCGGATTGAGCCGGGCCACCGCGCGCTCACCGGCCTGTCGGCCGATCTCGGCGGGCGGGATCAGATCTTCGCGGTGGCGCGCCATGCGGTGCGCATAGTCGCGCTGCATCGAACCACCCTCGCCCGCCACCACGCTGGCCGAAATCGAGCGGCTGGTGGCGGCATAGGCCCCGGCAAAACCATGGCTGGTGGCAAGTGCCATGACGGCCCCGCCGCTCGATGCGCCCGCGCCCTCGCTATTGGTCACGCCCGCAATGGCGCGCGCGGCATCCTCGGCCTCTTCGGCAAGGGCGCGCAATTCCTGCGGGCTGGGCTCGCCGCCATCAATCAGATCGAGGTCGGGAAACGGCCCCTTGAACAGCAATTCTTCGGGCGCGAGACCCGCATAGGGATCTTCGGGCGCGCCCTGCGCCATGGCCAGCGCCCGCGCGGCCAGCTCGGCCAGCGCATCATCGGAAAGATCCGACGACCCAATCGAGGCCGACCGCCGCCCGACAAACACCCGCAGGCCGATATGCTCGCTTTCCGACCGCTCAACATCCTCCAGCCGCCCCAGCCGCACCGACACGCTTTCCGAAGCATCGGCGATATAGACCGCATCGGCGGCGTCCGCCCCTGCCTTGCGCGCGCGTTCGATCAGGGCCTGCGCCCGTTCCTGTGCCTGAAGCGTGGTAAGCATGGCGGTCTGGGCAACTCCTGAAGCCTTGGTAGGGGGCAGGCTCTAACGCCCCCTCCGGCCAAGAGCAATCATCCCATGATCATGACGATCAGACGAAAGCCGCCGGTGACGATAAAAGGCAGGCCAATCGCGGCGGCCCAGACCATCGCGCGATCGCGGGCAAAGGCCCCTGCACGCGCCGGATCGCCCGCCTCGGCATCGCTCAGCCTGGTCCAGCGCCGCTCCATCATCCGGCATGCCGGAATGATGGCGCCCACCAGCACCACCAGCGCCAGCCCCGGCAGCACCGAGGCGCTGCCCTCGCGCAGGGCGGCAATGGTCACGAAGATCTGCAGGCCGGTGTAAACCAGCAAGGCATAAGCGATATGATCGCTGATCCGCTTGCGCCAATCCAGCAAAATGCCCCCCTGTTTGCGAGGGGCCCATACGTGATCCGCATGCGGGCGCGATTTACGCGACACCGCGTCGGCAAACGCATCGGCAGGCGCATCAAGGCGTGCCTTGGCCATGAACCCTCTTCCCCTATCCCGGCCTGTTGGCCGCTGGCCCTATTGGCCTTTGGTATGAGTAAAACATCCTTGGCCGGTCCGATCAAGCGCAATCGCCCCGTCGCGCATGGGCGATTTGTCCCAGCCATGCATGAAACCTGCCAATCGGCCGCATCGCCCTTGCCCAATGCGGCCGCGATGCCTAAAATGATCCCAGATGACCCAGACAATCGCCCCCGAAGCTGGCCAGGCCGGCCGCCAGTCCGATCCCAATGGCTCGTTTTCCGGGCTTCAGGTCGTGTCCATCGCCAAAAGCTATGACAAGCGCGCGGTCCTGACCGACATCTCGCTGGAGGTGGCCAAGGGCGAGGTGATGGGCCTGCTCGGCCCCAATGGCGCGGGCAAGACGACGTGTTTCTATTCGATCATGGGGCTGGTGCGGCCGGATTCGGGCCGCATCCTGCTCGATGGGATCGATATCACCAACCTGCCGATGTATCGCCGCGCGATTCTGGGCCTTGGCTATCTGCCGCAGGAAACCTCGATCTTTCGCGGGCTGACGGTGGAACAGAACATCGCCACGGTGCTCGAGCTGGTCGAGCCCGACCCCGCCACGCGGGCGGGCGAACTCGAACGCTTGCTGGAGGAATTTGGCCTCACACGGCTGCGCGCCAGCCCGTCGATGGCGCTGTCGGGCGGCGAACGCCGCCGTGCCGAAATCGCCCGCGCGCTGGCGGCCAAGCCTTCGATCATGCTGCTCGACGAACCCTTTGCGGGCATCGATCCTCTGTCCATCGCGGATATCCGCCATCTGGTGCATGACCTGAAGCAGCGCGGCATCGGCGTGCTGATCACCGACCACAATGTGCGCGAAACGCTGGAAATCTGCGACCGCGGCTGCATCATCTATGGCGGACAGGTCTTGTTCGCGGGCACCCCCGAGGCGCTGGTGGCCGATGAAAACGTGCGCCGCCTCTATCTGGGCGAGGGCTTTACGCTGTGATGCCAGCGGGGGGCGCGTAACGGATTATGGCGCTGGGGCCGCGCCTCGATCTACGCCAGACGCAATCGCTGGTGATGACGCCGCAGTTGCAGCAGGCGATCAAGCTGCTCACGCTGTCCAATCTGGAAATCGAGGCGTTCATCGGCGATGCGCTGGACGCCAACCCCCTGCTCGAACTGGGCGAGGCCGCGCCGGTCGAGCCCATCGAAATCGAGGCCCGCCGCACCAGCCTTGAAAGCAGCCCCTGCGACCAGCTGATCGGCGAAGGCATGGCCGCCGAGGACCGCCCTCTGGACATCAGCGCCGAGACGCTGGACGTCGATCACGACACGGGGGATGCGCCCGAACGATACGAATCCGTCTTTGAAGGCGAAGCGCAGGTTTCCGGCGGGGGCGAGGCCCCGGCGATGGAGGATTACGGCGCCTTTGACGAGACACTGGCCCAGCATCTGCACGATCAGATCGGCGCGGTAGCACGCGATGCCAAGCTGGGCTTCATCGCGCGCTTCCTGATCGATCAATTGGATGATGCTGGCTATCTGGCCGTTTCCCTGCGCGAAGTCGCCATGGATCTGCAAGTCACGCCCGCCGAGGTCGAAGCCGCGCTGGCGCTGGTGCAATCGCTCGACCCCACAGGCGTCGGCGCGCGCAGCCTGTCGGAATGTATCGCGCTTCAAGCCAGGGAAGCGGATCGTTACGACCCAGCGATGGCCAAGCTGATCGACAATCTGGAAATGATCGCGCGCGGAGAACTCCCCCGCCTGCGCCGCATGTGCGGCGTGGATGAGGAAGATTTCGCCGATATGCTGGCCGAATTGCGCGGTTATGATCCCAAGCCGGGCCTGCGCTATGGCGGCGGGGCGGCCGCGCCCGTGGTGCCTGACATTCTGATTACGGCGCGCGCCGATGGCGGCTGGAATGTCGCGCTCAATCAGGCCACCCTGCCCAAGCTGATCCTCAACCGCAGCTATTATCTGGAAATGCGCGGAGCCTGTTCGGGCAAGAATGGCGCCGGAAAAAGCGCTGCCAAGGAGGATCGCGGCTGGTTGTCGGAAAAGCTGGCCGATGCCAACTGGTTGGTGAAAGCGCTGGATCAGCGGCAAAAGACCATCCTGAAAGTGGCCAGCGAATTGGTGCGCCAACAGGAAGGCTTTTTCCGGCATGGCGTCAGCCAGTTGAAGCCGCTGACCCTGCGCGCGGTGGCCGAGACGGTGGGGCTGCACGAATCCACCGTCAGCCGCGTGACCAGCAACAAATATCTGCTGTGTGATCGCGGCACGTTTGAGCTGAAATATTTCTTCACCAGCGGCGTCTCGGGCGCGGATGGCGAAGGCGTTTCGGCCGAGGCGGTCAAGGCCGCGATCAAGCAATTGATCGACAATGAGGACCCCAAGAAGATCCTGTCGGACGACACGCTGGTCGATCTGCTCAAGGCCAAGGGCTTTGAACTGGCCCGGCGCACCGTGGCCAAATATCGCGAGGCGATCGGGCTTGGCTCCTCGGTGCAGCGGCGCCGTCAGAAAGCGCTGGTTGGCAAGCGTTAGGCCGCCAGATCCTCGGCCCGCTTGCGCCAGGCCTGCGCCAATACGGGCATCGCGGCCAGATCGGGCAGCACGCTCGGGTCCGCCTTGTGCCCGCCCCCGATCAGCACATGGAACAGGCGCGACACCGGCCATTCGGCGTGCCCCCGCTCGACCAGTTCGAGAGCATCGCCCACCTGCACCGCGCCCTCCTCAATCACGCGATAATACCAGCCGCTGCGCCGGTTCTTGACGATCCGCGCGGCCAGCGGCGCATGGTCGAAGCGATGGCCCAGCTTCCAGCAAGGCTGACGCCCATGGCTGACCTCGATCAACGCGCTGCCCAGCCGGAATCGGTCGCCCAGCAGCACATTGTCCTCGGTCAGGCCCAGCGTGGAAATATTCTCGCCAAAACCGCCCGGCGCGCTCAGCAGGGGATGATCGCCCAGATCGGCCGCCCATGTGGGATAATGGTCAAAGGCATAGTGATGGATCGCCTTGTCCGGCCCGCCATGATGCTTGCGGTCGGCCTGCTCATCGCCCTCGATCCCCAGAAAGCCGACGCGCACGGGACCTTCAACAGGCTGCTTGGCAATCGCGCTGTGTTCGTCGGCGCCATGTTCATCAGCAAAGCGGAAACGGACGGCGCGGCCGGTCATCACTGCAAGAATGGGGGTGGAAAAAGCGTTCATAGGCCAAGATTTGCGCGCGCCGCACCGAATTCGCAAGCGTGAAATTAGCGCTGGGACGGCATGAAATTTATGTTACGATACACCATCACCCAATCAGGTCGGCATTGACGGACGTAACAAAACAGGGTGGACCGGATCGGGTGACAGAAGGGGAGATCTGTCATGACGTATACTGCACAGACAAGTCTTAAATCCCGTATGGCCTCGCTCGGGGCGGTCGCGCTGCTCCATGTCGGCGCGGCGGTGGTGCTGGTCTCGGGCCTTGCCGCCTATCGCGTGATCGCGCCCGAGCATCATACCGATGCGGTCAATATGCCGCTGGCGCCCCTGCCCCAGCCCGAGGTCAAGCCCAGCCAGAAGGCCGATACCAAGCCGGTTCTGGCGCCCGAAACCGTGATTACCCTGCCGCTCGACCCCATGCCGCAGCTCACGGTCGATCCCATGCCCACGCAGGGGGTCGAGATCACCCCCATCGCCACGCCGGAGCCGCGCTTCACCCCCGAACCGGCCCGCCCCCATGGCCAGCCCAAGATTGCCAGCCCGCGCACGCGTCCGGGCGAATGGGCCAATGAGGATGATTATCCCGCGATGGAACTGCGCATGAACCATGAGGGCGTGGTCCGCTTTCAACTCTCCATCGGCAGCGACGGCCGCGTCTCCTCCTGCACTGTGGTGCAGAGCAGCGGATGGCCGGGGCTGGATGCGGCCACCTGCACGCTGGTGGCGAAACGGGCCCGGTTCAACCCGGCGCAGGATGAAAGCGGCCAGCCGATGGCGGGCAGCTACAGCAATGCGATCCGCTGGATGATCCCGCGCTGACCAACTGCGAGCTGGGGACCTAGGCCTCCAGCTCGACATCCCAATAGAGCCAGTCGCGCCATGTCTCGTGCAGATAATTGGGCGGAAAAGCGCGGCCCCGCTCCTGCAACTGCCAGCTTGTCGGCCGGATGGGATGAGTGAGCAGCGGCATATGCGCCTCACGCGGGGTGCGCCCGCCCTTTTTCAGATTGCAGGGCGAGCATGCCGCGACGATATTTTCCCAGCTTGTCCGACCGCCAAGACGGCGCGGCAACACATGGTCAAAGGTCAATTGATGCGGATTGCCGCAATATTGGCAGGAGAACCGGTCGCGCAGGAACACGTTGAAGCGGGTGAAGGCGGGAAACTCCGAAGGCTTCACATATTGGCGCAGCGCGATCACCGAAGGCAAGCGCATCGCCCAGCTTTGCGAATGCACCTCGCGCTCGTAACTGGCTATAATATCTACTCTTTCCAGAAAAACCGCCTTGATCGCGGTCTGCCATGGCCAGAGGCTTAAGGGATAATAGGAAAGCGGAGTAAAGTCCGCGTTCAACACCAATGCGGGACAATCGCTCAAATGGCGGGAGGGATCCTCCCCGGCGCTGCGGAACCGGGCCGCGCGCTCTATCAGCTCCGCCTTGAGCATGGCTCCTGATAACAAGCGGGAATGACGGTTTGGCGACAATTCATAAGCGCAATCAACACTGACTTGCCGCCAAGGTCAAGGGGTGCCAGAGGGCAAAATGCGATGATCCGAACCCGTTTCGCCCCCAGCCCGAATGGCCTGCTGCATCTGGGCCATGCCTATGCGGCGATTGTCGCGCATGATCTGGCACGGTACCATGGCGGCGAGTTCCTGCTGCGGATCGAGGATATTGACGCCGCACGTTCGCGCCCCGAACTGGCCGAGGCGATGATGGCCGATCTGCAATGGCTGGGGCTGGAATGGGATGGGCCGGTGGTCTGGCAATCCTCGCGGCTGGGCTCCTATGGCGCGGCGGCGGATCGCTTGCGGGCGATGGGGCTGCTCTATCCCTGCATCTGCACCCGTGCGGAAATCGCGGCGGTGGCGACGCAGCATGGCCCCGACGGGTTGATCTATCCCGGCACCTGTCGCGGGCGCGACATTGATCCGGCGGGTGCGGCATGGCGGCTGGATATGGCGCGGGCGGTGGAGATCGCCGGGCCTTTGGTGTGGGAGGATGAACTGGCCGGGCCGCAGACCGCCACGCCCGAGATCTTCGGCGACATCGTGCTGCTGCGCAAGGAGGCGCCCGCTTCCTATCATCTGGCCGCGACATTGGACGATGCCGGCGATGGCATCACACTGGTCACGCGCGGCGCCGATCTGTTTGCGGCCAGCCATGTCCATCGCCTGCTTCAGGGCCTGCTCGGCCTGCCCGTGCCGCGCTGGCATCATCATGGGCTGATTGTCGAAGGCGACGGGCGCAAACTGGCCAAGCGGCGGGGCAGCCCTTCGCTGGCCGATATGCGCCGCGATGGCGTGGATGGGCGGGCCTTGGCCGATGACCTGCGTCATGCCCTTTTGCCCGCTGGCCTTTCGTTGATAACGGGCATAGGCTGCGTCCCATAAGAAATTGGGAGACGGGCGATGCTGAAATATATCCTCATTCCGGTGATTGTGGTGGCCATGGGCTTTGTCGTGGTCAGCCTGGCCAAGGGGATCATCGCCTTTCTGCAGACCACGCGCGATGATCTGGAAAGCGGCGGCGGAAACGGCCCCAGCCCGATGCAGTTGAAACAGAACGAGATGATGTTTGCCCGCATCAAATATCAGGCGCTGGCGGTGATCGTGGTCGCGGTGCTATTGGCCGCGTCGAGATAGTTGCGAACAGGACATAACCTTGGTCAAGCTGAACAAGATTTACACCCGCACCGGCGATAATGGCACCACCGGTCTGGTCGATGGGTCGCGCGTGGGCAAGCACGCCGCACGGATGGAGGCCATAGGCGCGGTGGACGAGGCCAACAGCGCGCTGGGTCTGGCGGTTCTGGCGGTCGATGGCGCGCATCGGGCGGCGCTGCTGCGGATTCAGAACGATCTGTTCGATCTGGGCGCGGATCTGGCCACGCCGGGCGATGATTTCGCGCCCGGCCCAATGAGCCTGCGCATCATTCCCGCTCAGGTGGACTGGCTGGAAAGCGCGATCGACGCGGCGAATGCCGACCTCAATCCCCTCACCAGCTTCATCCTGCCCGGCGGATCGGAAGGGGCCGCGCGCACCCATATCGCCCGCGCCTCCGCGCGCCGGGCCGAACGCGCCTGCGTGGCGCTGGCTGCGGATGAGCCGGTCAATCCGGCGGCGCTGGCCTATATCAACCGTTTGTCGGATTATCTGTTTGTGCTGGCACGCGCGCTCAATAACAATGGCGCAGACGATATACTGTGGGTGCCGGGCGCAAGCCGGGGTGCCTGAATACTAAGGGGTTGATGCAGATGACGACTGTTGGGGTGATCGGCGCGGGCCAGATGGGTTCGGGCATTGCGCAGACTTCTGCCGCGTTCGGCCATGAGGTTTTGCTGGCCGATGTGTCGGTGGAATTGGCGGAAAAGGCCAAGGCCAAGATCGGCAAGGGGCTGGACCGGCTCGTCGCCAAGGAAAAGATCTCGGCACAGGCGGCCGCCGAAACCCTTTCACGCATCACCCCGGTGGGCGATTATGCCGCCATGGGCGAGGCCGGTTTCATCATCGAGGCCGCCACCGAGCGCGAAGATATCAAGGCCAAGATCTTTGAAGCCGCTGGCAAGGTTCTAAACCCGCAGGCCGTTCTGGCCAGCAACACGTCATCCATCCCGATCACCCGCATGGCGCGGCAATCGCCCGATCCGGCGCGCTTCATCGGGCTGCATTTCTTCAATCCGGTGCCGGTCATGCAACTGATCGAGATCATTCCCGGCCTTGCCACCAGCCCAGAAACGATTGCCGCGACCCGCGAATTTGCCACCGGATTGGGCAAGACCGTGGTGCTCTCGCAGGACGAGCCGGGCTTTATCGTCAACCGCATCCTGATGCCGATGATCAACGAGGCGGTGTTTACCCTTGGCGCGGGCACGGCCAATGTGGTGGACATCGACACGGGGGCAAAGCTGGGCCTCAACCATCCGATGGGGCCGCTCGAACTGGCCGATTTCATTGGCCTCGACACCTGCCTCGAAATCACCCGCATTCTGCTCAACAGCACGGGCGACAGCAAATATCGCCCCGCCCCGCTGCTGGCCAAATACGTCGAGGCGGGCTGGCTGGGTCGCAAAACCGGGCGCGGTTTTTACGATTACAGCGGCGAAACACCCGTACCCACGCGCTGAAACGCGCAAGGGCAAGGGAACCTGAGGCTGCCCCGGCGGCTTTCCTGTAGGCAGCGTCCTTTCGGGCGCGACAGGAGAGCCCCATGGCCAGCACGCCAAACCAACCCGTCCCGGAAAACCCCGTTCCGCAAATCCCGACGCCCGACATTCCCCCCGCCATCGAGCCACAGGTGCCCCCTCCGCCGCAGCCCGGCCCCGGCCTGCCCGATCTGACCGACGATCCGCCGCCCGAAACCGTCAACCGCTCTCAGGAAGATGAGCCGACACAGGCCCAGACCTATGGCGAGGCGGCGCAGCAGCTCGACAGTGAGAAATTCGTGCTGGAGGACAGCAGCAAGCCGGTCAGCGGCGAGGTCAGCGACGATGTTCAGGATCTGGTCGATCACATGCGCGACATGGAGGCATCAGGCCGCATCGACATGGATGCCTATCGCGGCGAACGCAATGACGATGACGAAGAGGAATCGCTGGGCCCGGCCGCAGCGCGGGAATAGGCTTTATTTGGCCCAGGGCGAGGACGGGTTGCCGCCGGAGGAAGGTTGCACCACCGGAGCGGCATGGCTGTCGGTCGGGCCGTCATGCTTGGCTTCGCTGGCGGTAAAATAGGCCGTCGCCATCACCCCCGCCGCCCAGAACAAAGCCTTCCAGCGGCTGGCGAAAACGGTGGTCAGGCGGGGGCCGAAGGGAAGCATGGCGCAAGGTCTACACCCGACCCGGTTAAACCTTGCGCCGCCAAGAATGGTTAACCGATCTCACGTTTCAATTCATAAAGCCAGCCCAGCGCATCGCGCGGGGAAAGCGCGTCAATATCAAGCGCCGCCAGCTTTTCACGCAAGGGGTCGCCCTTGGGCGCCTCCTCGACCACATTGGCAAAGAGCGGCAGATCGCCAAGGCCTGCGGCAATGCCCCCGGTTTCCGCTCGGCCCTTCTCCAGCTTGGCCAGCACCGATTTGGCGCGGGAAACCACCGGTCCCGGCACCCCCGCCAGTCGCGCCACGGCCAGACCGAAGGAGCTTTCCGCCGGACCGGTCGTGACTTCATGCAGCAGCACAAGATCGCCCTTCCATTCGCGCGCGCGAACATGGTGGAGGGTCAGCGCCTCACACGTATCGGCCAGCCGCGCGAGTTCGTGATAATGGGTGGCGAACAGGCATCGGCAGCGGTTGACCCCATGCACCGCCTCGGCCACCGCCCATGCCAGCGCGAGGCCGTCATAGGTGCTGGTACCGCGCCCCACCTCGTCAAGGATAACGAAGCTGCGCGGCGTGGCCTGTTGCAGGATGGCGGCGGTTTCGACCATTTCGACCATGAAGGTCGAGCGCCCCCGCGCCAGATTGTCCGAGGCGCCGACACGGCTGAACAGGCGGTCGACCAGGCCAATGGTGGCGCTGCGTGCAGGAACAAAGCCGCCCGCCTGCGCCAACAGGACGATCAGCGCGTTTTGGCGCAGAAAGGTCGATTTACCGCCCATGTTCGGCCCGCCCAAGAGCCAGAGCCGGTCGAACTGGCTGAGCGTGCAGTCATTGGCGACGAAACGCTCACCCTGCGCGCCCAGAGCGTTTTCGACCACCGGATGGCGACCCTCGACAATGGCGAGTTCGCATTTCTCGCTGATCAAAGGGCGACACCAATTGCCCTCGGCGGCGCGCTCGGCCTGTCCGGCGGCGACGTCAATGCGGGCCAGCGCAGCGGCGGTTTGCGCAATCTCGTTGCGCGCGCCAATCGCGGCGGCGGTCAATTCCTCGAAATGCGCTTCCTCGGCGGCCAGAGCATGGCCGCCCGCCTCGGCAATCCGGCTTGCTTCCTCATGCAGCGCCAGCGCGTTGAAGCGCATCGCACCCGCCATAGTCTGGCGATGGGTAAAGCCGCTGTCGGGCGCCATCAACTGATCGCCATGGCGGGCAGGCACTTCGATATAATAGCCAAGCACGCCATTATGCTTGATTTTCAGCGCGGAAATGCCGGTCTGCTCGCGGTAATTGGCCTCCAGCGCGGCAATGGCGGTGCGGGCGTCCTTGGAAATGCGGCGCAGGTGGTCAAGATCGGCATCATAGCCCTCGGCGATGAAACCGCCCTGAGAACGTTCGGTCGGCGGAGTGGCCACCAGCGCGCGCGAGAACAGGTCGATCAAGCCATCATGGCCCACCAGCGCAGGCAGCAGGCCATCGAGCATCGCAGGGCGACCCTCCACCCGCGCCAGTCGCGCCGCCAATCGCGCCGCGCCCGCCAGACCATCGCGCAATTGCCCCAGATCGCGCGGAGATCCGCGCCCCGCCACCACGCGGCCCAGCGCCCGCCCGGCGTCCGGCAGGCTGCGCAATTGCCCGCGCAGATCCTCGCGCAGCAGAGCGTCATCATAGAGCCATTGCACCAGTTCGAGCCGCGCCTCGATGGCGGCGCGATCCAGTAAGGGCGCCGAAAGATCCTCGGCCAATTGCCGCGCGCCGGCACCCGTGACGCAGCGGTCCACCGCCTCGATCAGGCTGCCCGAACGGCCCCCGGTTGATGAGCGCAAGATTTCCAGACTGCCGCGCGTGGCCTCGTCCATCGCCATATGCGCCTCGCCATGGCGGGCAACGGGGGGCAGCAGCAGCGGCAATTTGCCCCGGCCCACATGGTCGAGATAGGCCAACAGCCCGCAGGCCGCCGCCAGCATGGGCCGCGTGAATGTGCCGAAACCATCGAGCGTGGCCACGCCGTGAATGCCACAGAGCCGGTCCGTCCCGCCCTCGCTGGAAAATTCATGAGCCCCACGAGGGATCGAATCGAAAGGCGCCTCGCCCCAATTGTCGGGCGCAATCGTCTCGCTGGCGCCAAGGCGGGCCAGCGCCGCGCCCATATCCTCGGGCGCGCATTCCTCCAGCTCCATGCGGCCCGTGGAAATATCCACCGCCGCCACGCCTACCCTGTCGCGCAGCAAACAGGCTGATGCGAGCACATTGGCCCGGCGCGGTTCGAGCAGGGCTTCTTCGGTCAAAGTCCCGGCGGTGACGAATCGCACGATGTCGCGCATCACCAGCGCTTTGTATCCGCCGCGTTTTTTGGCCTGTTCGGGGGTTTCGACCTGTTCGGCAATCGCCACCCGGCATCCGGCCTTGATCAGGCGGGCCAGATAGGATTCGGCGGCATGGACCGGCACGCCGCACATCGGGATCGGCGCCCCGCCATGTTCGCCACGGCTGGTCAGCGCGATGTCGAGGATCTGCGAGGCCTGTTTCGCATCCTCGAAAAACAGCTCGAAGAAATCACCCATGCGATAGAACAGCATACAACCATCGGCCTTATCCTTTAGACCAAGGTATTGCGTCATCATGGGCGTTGCGGCTGGGGGGGCGGATTTCTCACTCATGCTGATGGGTTAGCCGTAGAATCGATACGATGGAATGCTTGATACCCACGCTTTCCCCTATCGCGGCGCGTTCTCTTTGGTTAGGGCAGCCTTGCAAGAAGGAGAAAGTTTCGGTGTCCGAGGAAAGCCCCGAGCAAGCCAACGTCCGGTTTACCGAGCGCGAAGCGCTGTTCTACCACAACACGATCCGCCCTGGCAAAATCGAGATCATCGCATCCAAGCCGATGGCCACGCAGCGAGACCTCAGCCTGGCCTATTCGCCCGGCGTCGCGGTTCCGGTCGAAGCCATCGCCAAGGATCCCGCCACCGCCTATGATTATACCGCCAAGGGCAATCTGGTCGCGGTAATTTCCAACGGCACGGCCATTCTGGGCCTTGGCAATCTGGGCGCGCTGGCGTCAAAGCCGGTGATGGAGGGCAAGGCGGTCCTCTTCAAGCGCTTTGCCGACGTCGACTCGATCGACATCGAGCTGAATTCCGAAGACCCCGACGCGCTGATCGAAGCGATCGCGCTGATGGAGCCCAGCTTTGGCGGGATCAACCTTGAAGACATCAAGGCCCCCGAATGTTTCGTGATCGAACAGGCTCTGCGTGAACGGATGAAGATCCCGGTCATGCATGATGACCAGCACGGCACCGCGATCATTTCGGCCGCCGGCATCATCAACGCCTGCATGATCACCAACCGCAAACTTGATGAGATCAAGGTCGTGGTCAATGGCGCGGGCGCGGCGGCGCTGGCCTGCACCTCGCTGATCAAGTCGATGGGCGTGCGTCACGAAAACGTGATCGTGTGCGACCGCGACGGCCCGATCTATCGCGGCCGTGAAAAGCCGGTGAACCAGTGGCAGAGCGCCCATGCGGCCGATACCGATGCGCGCACGCTCGAACAGGCGCTGGTGGGCGCGGACGTGTTCCTTGGCCTGTCGGCGGCGGGCGCTTTGCCTGCGGCCTATGTCAAGGAAATGGCGCCCGAACCGATCATCTTTGCGATGGCCAACCCGGTGCCCGAAATCACCCCGCCCGAGGCCAAGGCCGCGCGCCCCGACTGCATCATCGCCACCGGCCGTTCGGATTTCCCGAATCAGGTGAACAATGTGCTGGGCTTCCCCTTCATCTTCCGCGGCGCGCTGGACGTGCGCGCCACCGCGATCAACGAAGAAATGAAGATCGCCGCCGCTCATGCGATCGCCGAACTGGCGCGCGAACAGGTGCCCGAAGAAGTCGCGCTGGCCTATGGCAAGAACCATAGCTTTGGCCGCGATTACATCATCCCCGCCCCGTTCGACCCGCGCCTGATGGAGGTGGTGTCGATGGCCGTGGCCAAGGCCGCGATGGACAGCGGCGTGGCGCAAAAGCCGATCGAGGATTTCAACGCCTATCGTCATCAGCTCAAGGGCCGTCTGAACCCGACCACCTCGGTGCTGACCAATGTCTATGATCAGGTCAAGGCCAACCCCAAGCGCGTGATCTTTGCCGAGGCCGAGAACGAAGTGGTGCTGCGCGCCGCGATCCAGTTCAAGGATTTCGGTTATGGCACGCCGGTTCTGGTGGGCCGCACGCAAGCCGTGCGCGACAAGCTGGTCGAACTGGGCGTGGGCAAGCCGGATTCCTATGAAATCCACAATGCCGCCGACAGCGAGCATGTCGCCGAAATGGGCCTGATGCTTTACGAGCGTCTGCAGCGCCGCGGCTATCTGGAGCGCGACATCAAGCGCATGGTCAATCAGGACCGCAACGGCTTTGCCGCAGCGCTGCTGAAGATGGGCGTGGGCGATGCGATGGTGACGGGCGCGACCCGCCCCTTTGGCCAGACCATGCGCGAAGTGCGCCATGTGCTGGACCCCAAGCCGGGCCACCTGTCCTTTGGCATCCATGTGATGGTGGGCAAGAACAACACCACCTTCCTGGCCGACACGACCTGCAACGAGCGCCCCAGTTCGGAAGAGCTGGCGGTGATCGCCAAGGAAACCGCCAATGTGGCGCGTCGTCTGGGTCATGAACCGCGCGTGGCGTTCCTGTCCTTCTCGACCTTTGGCAACCCCACGGGCAAGTGGCTGGAGCCCATTCGCGGCGCCATCTCGATCCTCGATTCAGAGCCGCAAAACTTTGAATATGAAGGCGAAATGACGCCTGATGCGGCACTCAACCCGGCGGTGATGAAGCATTATCCCTTCAGCCGCCTGACCGCGCCCGCCAATGTGCTGATCTTCCCGGGTCTGCAATCGGCCAATATCGCGGCCAAGCTGCTGCGCGAACTGGGCGGCAATACGGCCATCGGCCCGATCCAGATCGGCATGGAAAAGCCGGTGCAGATCGTGCCTATGACCGCGATTGCGCCCGATGTGCTGACGCTGGCGGTGCTGGCGGCGGCTGGTATCACCGGGTAATCCAGTCAAGGAGGCTGGCGCGGGGATCGTCCTCGCGCCAGCCATACCGGAGATGCGCCCGATGATGATCCGCGATGCGGGCCGGGATGATCTGGCCGCAATTCTGGACATTTATAACCATGCCGTTCTGCACACGACGGCGGTGTGGAACGAAACGCCGGGCACGATAGAGGAACGCCACCTCTGGTTCGATGCCAAGCATCAGCGCGGCTTTCCGGTGCTGGCGGCGGCCCAGGATGACGCGGTGCTGGGCTTTGCCTCCTATGGCGATTTTCGGAGCTTTCCGGGCTATTCGCAAACTGTCGAACATTCGATCTATGTCGCCCCCTCTGCGCATCGGCGCGGGATCGGGCGGGCCTTGCTCGATGCGCTGATCGCGCGGGCAAAGGCGGCGGGATTTCACGCCATGGTCGGCGGGATCGACGCCGGCAACACCGGCTCCATCGCCCTGCATCGGGCCATGGGCTTTGCGCAGGTCGGGCTTATGCCGCAGGTCGGCCATAAATTCGGGCGCTGGCTCGATCTGGCCTTTATGCAGAAATTGCTGTCGGACGCGCCCGCCCCCGGTCAATAAAGCCCCCTAGGCCGGACAGGCCGTCCATTCCACCCGGTTTCGTCCCAAAGCCTTGGCCTGATACATCGCCGCATCCGCGCTGCCCATCAGACCCTCACAGCTCTTGCTGGTTTCCGGATAAGTGGCCACACCAAAAGAGGCGGTAATCGGAACGTGATGCAGGCTCGATAGCGCCTCAATCCGTCCCCGGCATTGCTCGGCCTTGGTCAGCGCCTGATCGAGCGAGCAATCGGGCAGGATCAGCACCAATTCCTCGCCGCCATAGCGGCACGCGAGATCCGATGAGCGCAGATTACCCTGAATGACATGGGCCACATCGCTCAGCACCGCATCGCCCTTGGCATGACCATAGGTATCGTTCAAAGCCTTGAAATTATCGAGGTCGATCATCACCAGACTGAGATGCGACTGATTGCGTTCCGCAAGCCGCTGGAGCCGGTCGAGCGTTTCATCCAGATAGCCACGATTATACAGGCCCGTCAGCGGATCGCGCAGCGATTGATGGCGCAGGGTTTCGCGCAATTGAATATTGGACAGGGCCAGCGAGATCGATTCGGCAATCGCCCGCCCGATCCTTTCGGCATGGCGCAATTTGACGCAGCCCTCCTGCCCCTCGCCGATGAATTTGATCAGGCCGAACACGCTGCCGCGCGCCTGCATCGGAAATTCCAGCGTGACGGTGCTGCCGGTATGATGGCTGCAACAGACCGAGCCATGGAGCGGGTCGTTCAAATGGCTGCGCCCGCGTTTCAGGGCCCAGCAATTGTTGGGCGCCAGCGTCGGCGAAGGTTCGCAGCCCTGCGGCAGATTCCATGCGCCGCTCAATTCGAGCTGATCGCCCGCCTGATTAAAAATATACAGCGCCGTGCCAAGGCTCGGCAGGATCTGCTGCGTGGTGACCTGAAGAACGGCGGTGGCGTCCTCATAGCTGTCGGCGCTTTGCAGCATATCGGTCAGGTTGAACAATTCGTCGGCCTGATGACGCGCCTCCTGCGCCTGTTCCAGCGTATCGAGCGAGGCCATGATGCGCCGACGGCTGAACACGATCAGGCCCAGCAGCAGCGCGATGGCCGCAATCGTCACGAGGCGCGAGATCAGCAGGTCGGCCGGGGCAATGATCGGGCTCATGCCATGGCGGTCCAGCTCGTAAAGCACCGTCATCAGCGAGAGCAGCAACAGGCCCAGCAACGTGTCGCAAAGCGTCATGTCCTTGCGCCCTGCCCCTATGCCGCCCCGCAGACGATCAAGCCAGGCGGAAACCCCCGTCACGTCGCGCGGTTCACCATCGGGGCATTGGTCAAAATATGCGGTCACAGCGCACCACCCTTATTCCGAGATCGGCGTGTGCCACAAATTGATGTAAAATCCTCTTCGATATAACCCTATTGAATCAAGGACATTGCCTAGGGGGAATTACCCGGAAGCCCTCCCCCTCACCACCAGCCCCGAACAGAGCGGCACAAGGCACACCAGCCCGGCCAGCATGACAAAGGACATGGAAAGCCCGGCATATTGGGCTACCAGCCCAATCGCCGCCGGCCCCAGCAGCACGCCCGCATAACCGGTGGTGGAAATCGAGGCGATGGCCAGCGCGGCGGGCATCTGGTTCTGGGATGCGGCCTGGCGGAACAGGACCGGCACGATATTGGCCGCCCCCAGCCCGATCAGCACAAAGCCCGCCCATGCCACCGCCGCCACCGGCGCGCCGATCAGCACGCCAAAGCCCGCCACCGCCACGCCCCCGCCCCACAGCAGAGCCGCCCGATCCCCGATCCGCGCCGTCAGCGCATCGCCCGTCAACCGCCCCAGCGTCATGGCAATGGCAAAGAACATATAGCCGAACCCGGCCCGCTTCACATCGACCAGCCCACCCTCGGTCAGCAGCAGCGCGCCCCAATCGAGCAAGGCCCCCTCGGCCAGAAAGGTGATTGCGGTCAGACCGGCCAGCAACAGCACGATGCCATGGGGCAGCGCGAAATGCGGGCCGTCCTCCACCGCCCGCGTGCGCAACAGGCGCGGCGCGGCCATTATCAGCGCCAGCGCCATCAGCCCCGCCCCCAGCAAAGCCCCGGCCAACGCGCTGCCCCCCAGCGAGAGCAGCAGCGCCATCATCAGCGATCCGGCAAAACCGCCGATGCTGAACAGCGCGTGGAAACCCGACATCAGCGGACGCCCGGCGTGTTTTTCCACCTCGACCGCATGAATGTTCATCGCCACATCCAACGACCCCAGCGAAGCGCCAAACAACAGCAGCGCCGCCCCCAGCGCGGGCACCGTGGACAAAATCGCCAGCAGCGGCAGCACCGCGCAAAGTCCGAAGCCGCTGATCAGAATGACCGGACGCGTGCCGAACCGGCTGCTGAGCGCCCCTGTAGCCAGCATCGCCACCACCGACCCCGCGCCAAGACAGAGCAGCAGCGCGCCCAGCATCCCTTCATCCACCCCCAGCCGCAATTTGGCAAAAGGCACCATCGGCGCCCAGCAGGCGATCCCGAAACCGGCGACCAGAAAGGACAGGCGCGTGGCAAGCCGCGCCGCAGGGCTGTCAGACATTGGGGAGAAACTCCGAAAGATCAGATGGGCGCGCGGGCAAGGATCGCCCTTTGCCCGATTTGCGCCATCAGGGCGGGCGCCAGCGCTGCGGCATCATGTTCGAGCACCAGATGCGTGATCCGGTCGAGCGGCGCGATGCGGAAATGGGTGCGGCTGTCCAGCTTGTCGCTGGTGGCCATGACCACGCTGTGGCGGCTGACCTCGATGGTGGCGCGTTTAAAGGCGGCGTCATCGGCGTAAAAGGCCCCAATGCCTTCCTCGCCCGACACCGCACAGGCGCCCAGAAACGCCCGGTCGATGTTGAATTGTCCCAGCGCCTGCACCGCGCCCGCATCGACGCAGCCGCCCACCTGCGCGTCCACTTTGCCGCCGATCATATAGGTGGCGATGGTGCCGCGCGCCTGAAGCGCCCCGGCGATCACCACCGAATTGGTCACCACCGCTATGCCATCGGGCAGCAGGGGGATGAGCGCCAGATTGGTGCTGCCGCTGTCGATCAGGATCATCTCTCCCGCGCCGATCAGAGCGACCGCAGCGGCGGCCAGCGCCCGTTTGCGCTCATCACTCTGACCAATGCGCTGGTTGATCGGGGTCGATGGGGCCGAGAGCGGCAGCGCGCCGCCATAGACCCTGCGGCACCGCCCCTCAGCAGCGAGGGTGCGCAGATCGCGCCGTATCACATCCTCGGACACATCAAATTCGGCGGCCAGCACATTGGCCACCACGGCCTGTCCTTCATCGAGTCGGCGCGCGATCACCTCGCGGCGGCCAAGGGGGAGATTGTTGTCCATGGGCGCATTATGTGCCGTACGATTTTACCTGTAAATATACATTTACGCACGTTTTATGGAATGAATACGAGAAACATGCAAAAACCGCCTCAACCCGGCGGGGTTGAGGCGGCCTGCAAAATGGCAATTATCGAGCTAAATCAGTCTTTACGGCGATAGCGGAAGTACCAGACCTCATGTCCGTAAACCGTGCGCGCCTTATGCTCATAGCGCGTTTGCGGCCAGCCACCGGGGCGGACCTGAAAATCCTTGGCCTCCTTGGCCAGCCATTCGAACTTGTCGGTATGGCGCTGCATCACCATCAGCGCATGGCGGACATAGACCGCATGGTCGGTGCCGAATCGGAACTCGCCGCCGGGCTTCAGTTTACGGGCGAACATTTCCACCGGGCCGTCATTCATCATCCGGCGCTTGGCATGGCGCGCCTTGGGCCATGGGTCGGGATGCAGCAGATAGAGCATGGTGAGCGAGCCATCGGGAATGCGCGAGAGCACCTCGAGCGCGTCGCCATGATGGATGCGCACGTTGGGGATCGGGGCGTGGGCGCCATTGTCGCCCGACACATGAGTCAGCGCCTGCGCCACGCCGTTGATGAAGGGTTCGGCGCCGATAAAGCCATGATCGGGCAGCATGTCGGCGCGAAAAGCCATATGCTCGCCCCCGCCAAAGCCGATTTCGAAATGCAGCGGGCGATCCTCGCCAAACAGGCGCTGGGCCGTCACCTCGCCTTCCAGCGGCACGGCGATCTGGGGCAGCAGCGTGTCCACCAGCCCTTGCTGTCCGGCGCGCAGGGGCTTGCCCTTGGAACGGCCATAGAGCCGGTTGAGCGTGGTGGGATCGCCTTCTTTATGCGCGGTCATGTCTGTGCCTTCAAGATTTCGCCCGGCGCGATTGGCAGGCCGTTAAGGCAGGGTCAAGGGCCAGCAGGCAATGGGAGGCGCCATGTTTGCCCTTGGCTGCCTTGCGCTGATCGTTCTGCCGCTGCTCGGCTTTATCGCCGGATTGGTGATGGGCGGGCAAAGCATGGGCCTGTGGGGCGCCGGCATCGGCCTGATCGCCGCCCTGCTGATGAGCGCCACCGCCGCCCTCGCGCTGGTCAAGGCCAGCCGCAAACGCTGACCCCAAAATGAAAAGCCCGCCTTCCTTGCGGAGGCGGGCCTTCATGTCGGGCTGTTCGGGGGTGGGCCGGTTCAGGCCGCTACAGCATCCTCGCCCGGATCGCGCAGCACATAGCCGCGCCCCCAGACGGTTTCGATGTAATTCTCACCGCCGCAGGCATGGGCCAGCTTCTTGCGCAGCTTACAGATGAACACGTCGATGATCTTGAGTTCGGGTTCGTCCATACCGCCATAAAGGTGGTTGAGGAACATTTCCTTAGTCAATGTCGTGCCCTTGCGCAGCGAAAGCAGCTCGAGCATCGCATATTCCTTACCGGTCAGATGCACGCGGGCGCTGTCAACTTCCACCGTCTTGGCGTCGAGGTTGACCGAGAGCTTGCCGGTGCGGATGACCGATTGCGAATGGCCCTTGGACCGGCGGACCACGGCGTGAATGCGCGCGATCAGTTCTTCGCGGTGGAAGGGCTTGGTCACGTAATCGTCGGCGCCAAAGCCAAACGAACGGACCTTGGAATCCATCTCCGAAATGCCCGAAAGGATCAGAACAGGCGTCTGAACCTTGGCCACGCGCAGCTTTTTGAGCACGTCATAGCCATGCATGTCCGGCAGATTGAGATCCAGCAGGATGATGTCGTAATCATAGAGCTTGCCGAGATCGAGGCCTTCTTCCCCGAGATCGGTCGAATAGACGTTGAAGCCCTCTGTGGTGAGCATCAACTCGATGGCCCTGGCCGTAGTCGGCTCGTCTTCGATCAACAGCACGCGCATATGGGTGAACCCCCTTGCCCCGAAACCCACGAACGCATCTTCACAGACGCATCCGCTATTAACCATAGGAGGAATGAACGCGAAAGGTTAATTTAATGTAAACCAGCGCGGAAGCCCCCGTTTTTTTAGGGGAACTCGTAAACGTCCCTAATGCGACGCGCCCGACAAAGGGTAAAGGGGATGAACCCCGTAAATGTTAGGAGAAAGACCGCGTAAACGGTTGCCCGAACCGCTGCCGATCATGGTCCAGCGCACCGGCAAAGCCAGTGGAATGAACAGATTGGCCTCCATCACCTCACGCTCGGCCTCGGCATAAAGGGCCGGGACGAGAGGGGCCTCGACATTCCATGCCTGGGCCACCAGATGGTCGACATCGGGGGTGCATATGGAATGCACACCGCAATGCAACTGGTTAAAAAACCAGACCGGTGAAGGATAACGCGCCACTTCATCAATCAGACGCAGATCGGCCGACTCGGCTATCCCCACCCGGCGCAGGCGCAGCCCGATCGCCGCCACATCCTGCGCCAGCCGGGCAAACAACACATTGCCCCCCACCCCGCCCGGCATCGCAATGCTCAAATTCAACCCGTCGCCATCCTCGGGCCTGGCCGAAGCGCTGCGGGCCTTGGCCCATACCGCCACCCGCTGGACAGCTACGGCGCGGCGTTGGTCCATATCCATATCGGTCCATCGCTCGGGGATCTGCACCTCGCCAATGCCGGGCGAAATCAGCCGTGTGGTCGGGCCCCAGCCCGGCACGCCGCCGCCCTGCGCGCCCATCGCGGCCACCAGCCCCGTCCGGTCGATCACCATGGCGAGCGCGGCCCGATTCGTCGGCACCGCCAGAAAACCGGAGTCCTTTTCCACCAGCAGGCCAAACAGGCCCGGCGCCACATCGAATCGCACCGACCGCTGGCCCAGCAGGCCGCGCTGAATCGGCGGCAGATCGGTTATCCGCCCGCCCAGCACCACATCAGCCCGGCCCGCCGCCAGATCGGCCACCGCCCTTTCGCCGCCCATCGCGCTGACCGCCAGCGGGCGCACGCTGGCCGCCCAGCCCTCGGACATCGGCAGGCCGCGCGCATCGGGCGAAATCGGCGTCAGCCAGTCCAGCCCATCGACATGTTTGCGCAGCATCGGCCCCGCGCCCCGTCCGCGATGCTCCAGCCCCAGTTCGGGCTGGGCCAGTAGTTGGAGGAAATTCGGCATGGGCTGGGCCAGCCGGATCTCGATCACGCGCCCGGCCATCGCGCGGATATCCTCGATGACCGCCAGATCCTGCCCCAGCGCGCGGCCTCTTTGCGCGGCCATGGCGCGGCGCAGCGCCTGTTTCGCCGTCTCGCCGCTCAATCTGGTGCCGTCGGGCCATGCGCTGTCGCGCAGGCGGAAGATATAGCCGCGCCCCTCGTCCGCGACGATCCAGCGTTCGGCAAGGCCGGGCACGACCTTGCCTTCCTCATCAAGGCTGACCAGCCCTTCGGCGGTGGCGGCGCGCAATTCGCGCTCAAGCGAGGATGGGCCCGAATCATCGACCATCACCACCCGCAGCGGCTGTTGCTGGGCCGAGCCATGGCATGCCGCAGCCAACAGGGCGGCGATCAGGACGGAAATGCGGTTTTTGCGCAGCATGATTGCGCCAAGCCTAGAACAATTTGCCGCGCAGAGGAACGCCCGGCGCACGCGACTTATGCTTAACCCGTCAGATTTTGCGCAATTGGCCCGGCGTGACCTGTTTCATCGCCGCCAGCGGGCGCAGGGGCACAAAACCCGAGTCGTCAGGGGCGGTCTGCGCAGCGCGCACGCTCTTGGCGTCGATTTCTTCATTAAAGGCGATGCCGCAACGGTTGCCCTGAACCCATGCCACCGACCCGGCCACCCAGCCGACATTGCGCAATTCCACCTCAAGCGCCATGCCCGACACTACGCGCATATCGCCTTCGGCCATCAGCCCGCCGCTGGAAAGATTACGAATTTTGACCCGATGCACCGGGTCGCGCTCGCTCAGGCGCAGACAGGCCAGCATGAACAGGCTGTCCCGATTGATCTGGCGTTGCTCGTCACCGGACATGCGTAGGCTCACTTCCCGCTGCCATGGCCCATCCCGGCATGGATCACTCCAAACCAGGACAGGCCCGCTAATTCACAACAACGTGTTAACGCAAAATGGCAAACAAAGCGTAAATCTATCCGGTAACATGCGGATATCGGCGTTAATCGTCGCGTGATACCCGTTCACGGCGTTCATGAGCTTCCTGGGCTTCAACCGTCATGGTGGCGATCGGGCGTGCGATCAAACGGCCAAGCCCGATGGGTTCGCCGGTGACTTCGCAAAAGCCATATTCGCCTTCCTCGATCCGGCGCAGCGCCGAGTCGATCTTGGAGATCAGCTTGCGCTGGCGGTCGCGGGTGCGCAATTCGATGCCCCAGTCGGTTTCCGACGAGGCGCGGTCATTGAGATCGGGTTCGCGCAGCGGGCCTTCCTGAAGCTGGCTCAGCGTATCGGCCGCCGCGCTCAGGATCAGCTTTTTCCACTGCTGCAACAGCCGCCGGAAGTAGTCCAGCTGTTCGGCGTTCATGTATTCATCGCCGTCGGACGGGACATAATCACCGGCCAGCGATCGTCTGGCCTTGACCAGCACATCGATTTCGTCTGCCAGACCACTTGCCATTATAACCCTCCGAATTCCGTCCGCGGGATTGATAAGCATCCCATTCTATCGCCCGGCCTATAGTTTGCCCCCTGAAGGTCCACAAGCGGCAAAGCCAAGTTTGGGCAGCTTAAACCACCGCAAAATTACGAATAGGGCGCGCCTTGCCCATGTTTGCGTGACAGGATCATGACATGCGCGCAATCGCACCCGAATGACGCCCCCCTACTGGCCGCAGAAATCAGCGGGCCATTTACCAGTTGTTATCCATCTTCCGACAGCTTCCATCTCATGAACGGGAAATGGGGAACTTCGACATGGGATACAACTGGACACAATCGCAGGACCATCTGTTAGGCGCTTCCGATCATAAGGCGGCGGGCCATCAGGGAGCGGGGGAAATCACCGGCCTGATTGCCAATTGCCTGATCGCGGCCAGTCAGGGCTGCGTGGATGCCTATTTCGATCTGGGCGTGGCCTTTTCCACCGGCAGCCATGGTGCGGTGTGCGATCTGATCGAGGCGCATAAATGGTTCAATCTGGCCGCGGTGGGCGGGCATGACGAAGCCGCGTATTGCCGCGCCGAAGTTTCCGAGGAAATGACCGCGCGCGAGATTGCCGAGGCCCAGCGCCGCGCCCGCGCATGGATCGCGGCCAACACCCGCCGCGCGGCCTGAATTACCCGCCGCGCCTGAACGGCGTTCTGGTTTCCAGAAAATTCTGATCTGCGGCAATGCCTTCGCGCTCGCGCCGCAGGAAATCCTCAACCGCGCGGCGAAAACCGGCATGGGCGATGAAATGCGCCGATGTCGTGCGCACCGGCGCATAGCCGCGCGCCAGCTTGTGCCCACCCTGCGCCCCGGCCTCGACCCGGCGCAGGCCCAGTGCGATGGCCGCATCAATCGCCTGATAATAGCACAGTTCGAAATGCAGGAAGGGCTTGTCCACAATTGCCCCCCAATAGCGGCCATAGAGACAATCGCGCCCGATGAAATTGAGCGCGCCCGCCACCGGATGATCCTCTACAAAGGCCATCACCAGCAGGATCTTGTCCGCCATCCTCTCGCCCAGCAGGTCAAACGCCGCGCGGGTCAGATAGGGATGGCCCCATTTGCGGCTGCCGGTGTCCTGATAGAATCGCCAGAATGCATCCCAGTGTTCAGGGCGAATCGCATCGCCGGTCAGCGCGTGAATCGTTACGCCATCCTGCGCCGCGCGCCGCTCCTTGCGCAGATTCTTGCGCTTGTCGGACGATAGCGCGCCCAGAAAATCGTCAAACCCGGCGTAACCGGCATTGGCCCAGTGAAATTGAATATCATGGCGAATCAGCCAGCCCGCCGCTTCAAACGCTGCCACCTGATCGGGCTCGATAAAGGTGGCATGGGCGCTCGACAGTTCCGCATCGCGGCACATCTGCTCGGCGGTGCGAATCAGGGCGGGCATCAACTCGGGCCGCTGCGTCAGCAATCGGGGGCCAGTGGCGGGGGTAAAGGGAACCGCGATCTGCAATTTGGGGTAATAATCGCCCCCTGCCCGCTGCCACGCATCGGCCCAGCTATGGTCGAAAACATATTCGCCCTGGCTATGCGTCTTGACATAGGCGGGCAGCGCGGCGGCCAGATGGCCCGCCTCATCATGGATCGTGATGGGTGCCGGGGTCCATCCGGTTCCCTCGCCCACGCTTTGCGAATCCTCCAGCGCGGAAAGGAAAGCGTGGGAGACAAAGGGATTGGCCCCATTGGTCAAAGCGTCCCATTCCCGCGCCGATAGGCCGGACACGCCGGGCTGCACATGCGCGGTATATTGGACTTCGCTCACGCCAGACCATCTCCTTCGGCGATCAGCGCATCGGCGTGGTCCAACGCCACGTCGCGCTGGATGGCGCGGCGCACCGTCCATGTGGCGATGGGCCACGTTTCGCGCCAATGCGCAACTGTATCATCGGGCAATCCGCGAATATCCACGGCGAGAAACTCTATTTCTGCGGCAGAAAACCGGCGAGGCATCAGCCATTTCGCGCGCCAGCCGGACATGTCGCGCGCCTCCAGCACCATGCCGCGCACCACATCGGGCGCGTTTTGCGCAAACCAGCGCGGCGCGCGCGAATCGAAACTCATGATCGCCACCGGCCCGACATAATCGGCCAGCAATCGCGCAACACCTTCACACAAAGGCGCCGGATCCTCGCGCTTTTCCAGCTTGATCTCGATCAGCAGCGGGACGCGGCCCGCCACCAGATCCAGCATCTGAACCAGCGTGGGGATCACATCGCGCGTTCCCGCAATCGGCAGGCGCGAGAGCACCTCCATGCCGTGGTCCTTCACCGGCCCCCGCGCATGTGTCAGCCGATCCAGCACGGCGTCATGAAACACCACCACCGTATCGTCGCCCGCCAGCCGGACATCGCATTCGATACCATATCCGGCCGCGATGGCGCAGGTGAAGGCGGAGAGTGTGTTCTCCGCCCAATGGCCAATCCATTGTTCGCCGGATCGGGCCATATCATGCAGGCCCCGATGGGCGATCACCGCCCCGCGCAGCCAATCGACCCTTTCCGTCATCCTCAGGCCTTGATCGCCACGATAGCATCCACCTCGACCGCCGCGCCCAGCGGCAGAACCGGCACGCCCACCGCGCTGCGAGCATGCTTGCCGGCGTCGCCAAACACGGCCACCATCAGCTCGCTGACGCCATTGGCCACCTTGGGCTGGTCGATGTAATCGCCGGTCGAATTGATGAAAGCGCCCAGCTTTACAATGCGTTCAACGCGGTCGAGGCTGCCCAATGCGGCCTTCAATTGGGCCAGCAGCATCAACCCGCAGGCGCGCGCGGCGGCATAGCCTTCCTCGGTGCTGACATCTTCGCCAAGGCGACCCTTCACCAGAGCGCCATCGATGAAAGGCAATTGCCCCGAAACATGGGCAAGCCCGCCCGCCTCGACCACCGGCACATAGGCAGCAACCGGGGCAGCCGCGACCGGCAGGGTAAGGCCGAGTTCGGCCAGACGAGCTTCAACAGAATCAGTCATTGGTGTCTCCATGCAGTCGGGCCGTCAGCCAAGGCAAAGCGCTGGCCCAATCGTCGATCCGGGCGTGAGCATGGCCTTGAGTGAAAGCGCAAGTGATATGTGGGGCAAGCAGCGGCTCGCCGCAAAGGTGCAGGCGGGCGATGTCAGGCGTCACCTCGGATGCCGAGCCGTGATGCTGGGCGATATCGTCGATGAACACCGCGCGGCTGGGGCGATATTCGTCGAGGATCGCGCGAATCGCCGGGCCTTTGGGGCCTTGGTTGGTGAACACGCGGATGTTCAGGCCATGATCGGCCAATTGCCTTGTGCGGGCCTCTTGCCGATGATCCTCCAGATTGGTCAGGATCACGATATCAGCGTCGCGCGACAAGGCCGTCATGCCCTCGATCGCGCCCGCGATGGGCGCTTGCCGGTGCATTTCGGTGTCGAAGAAAGCGCCCAGCAGGCGCCACATCTCCGGCCCCGGCACGGCGCTGCCATCGGCGTAATGCATGGATCGCGAGAAATCATTGCCGTTCATGGTGAAGGTGACGCCCTGCGTCTCCGCCAACCAGTCGCGGAAAGGGGCGATCATGTGCAGCAGCACTTCGTCGCAATCGGAAATGACCAGAGGGCGCCCCATCATGCCCCCCAATCCGCATCATCCATCGGCGCAGCCAGCGCGGCATGGGCCTTTTCCAAAGCCTTGGGCGGCACGCCCAGCGCATCGGCGCAGGCGATCAGATCAGGTTCGTGGCTCAAAACAAACTCCAATATCGCGGCCAGCACCACGCGCTCGCCGATCCTTTCGCGCAATTCCTCCGGGCTGACCCCGGTCAGCGCCAACAGGCGGTCGGCATGATCGTCATCGGACAAAATCCAGCCCAAAGCCGCCAGAGCCAGACCTTCGGGCTCTCCATCATCCTTTTTCAGCATGCGCAGAATTGTCAGCCCCCTTGATAGGTCCTAGAGCCTTGGCCCGAACGCATTACGATCACGGGCAGGCGCATGGCAAAGCGAATTATGGTTGTCGAGGACAATGACCTCAATCGCAAGCTGTTCTGCGATGTTTTGAAGAGTCAGGGCTTTACCGTCGAGCCGGTGGGCGACGGGCTGGAGGCGCTGGACAAGGCCCGGGCCTTTGTGCCCAATCTGATGATCATGGACATCCAATTGCCCAATATTTCCGGGCTGGAGCTGATCGAGGGGGCCAAGGCCGATCCCTTGCTGCGTATGATTCCCGTGCTGGCCGTCACCGCCTATGCCGGAAAGGGCGACGAGGATCGCATCCGCGAGGCGGGCGCCGATGGCTATCTGGCCAAGCCGGTTTCGATCGGCCCGTTCATGGCGGCGGTCAAACGTCTGCTGGAAAACGCGCCCGCTTGACATTTGCCCCGCCCCGCCCCTTTTGCGCCGTAATTGTCGGCCAGAGGGCCTTCATCGCATTTGCATAAGGAATCTTGCATGGACCGCGCCGCCACCAGCGAAAAGATCGCCGCGCTGATCGAGCCCTTCAACAAGAAGGGCATCGCCATTTCCGACGCCACCAGCTTTGCCGGCGATCTGGAATTCGACAGCCTGACGGTGATGGATTTCGTGGCCGCCATCGAGGACGAGTTTGACATCATCATTTCGATGAACCAGCAGGCCGAAATCGAAACCTATGGCCAGCTCGTCGACGCCGTGGTCAAGCTCAAGGGTTGAAGATGACTGATCTTTTTTCCAAATTCGACCCCTTGATCCAGATGCGGACGGATCTTCTGTCCACGGGCGTCACCGATCCTTTCGGGCTGGTGATGGAAAAGGTGATCTCGCCAACGGTTGCCATGTGCAACGGGCGCGAGACGATCCTGCTCGGCACCTATAATTACATGGGCATGACGTTCGACCCGGACGTGATCGCCGCGGGCAAGCAGGCGCTGGACGATTTCGGCAGCGGCACCACGGGCAGCCGCGTGCTCAACGGCACCTATGCCGGGCACAAGGCGGTCGAACAGGCGCTTTGCGACTTCTACGCCATGGATCATGCCATGGTGTTCTCGACCGGCTATCAGGCCAATCTGGGCATCATCAGCACGATCGCGGGCAAGGGTGATTACATCATCCTCGACATCGACAGCCACGCGTCCATCTGGGACGGGTGCAAGATGGGCGACGCCGAAGTCGTGCCCTTCAAGCACAATGACATTGAGGCGATGGAAAAGCGCCTCAAGCGCATTCCCGAAGGCGCGGGCATTCTGGTCGTGCTCGAAGGCGTCTATTCGATGCTGGGCGATATTGCCCCGCTCAAGGAAATGATCGCGGTCGCCAAGAAATATGGCGCGATGGTGCTGGTGGACGAGGCCCACTCGATGGGCTTTATCGGCCCCAACGGGCGCGGCGTGGCCGAAGAGCAGGGCGTGCTGGATCAGGTCGATTTCGTGATCGGCACGTTCAGCAAGTCGGTCGGCACGGTCGGCGGCTTCTGCGTTTCGAACCATCCCAAGTTCGAGATCATGCGTCTGGTCTGCCGTCCCTATGTGTTCACGGCTTCGCTGCCGCCTTCGGTTGTGGCAACGGCCGCGACCAGCGTGCGCAAGCTGATGCATGCCGCCGACAAGCGCGCCCATCTGTGGGAAAATTCGCGCGTGCTGCATGGCGGCCTGCGCGAGCGCGGGTTCAAGCTGGGCACCGAAACGCCCCAGTCGGCGATCATCTCGGTGATCATGCCCGACCTCGAACGCGGCGCGGCCATGTGGGAAGCGCTGCTGCACGAAGGGCTCTATGTGAACCTGGCGCGGCCCCCGGCAACGCCTGCGGGCATGACGCTGCTGCGCTGCTCGCTGTGCGCCGCGCATTCGGCCGAGCAGGTGCAGACCATTATCGGCATGTTTGAGCGGGCCGGTAAGAAGGTTGGGATTATTTAAGTCCGTTCAAGGGATTAAAGATGTGAGGGTCTAGACCCTCGCGCTCCCAGCATAGGGTTCGGCATTTTGGTCGGACCCGGCGTTGAAATGAAAAAGCCTGCGGCGCCGTTGAATGCGCCGCAGGCTTTAATTTTATCGGCGCAACGCTGCCATCAAAGCGCCACCCCATAACGGGATTGCAAAGGGGCCCCGCCCTTTGCCCGCCGGAGGCCCCCCTTCACTTCACCGAAGCAAGCGACTCCATCGTCACCCCGGTGCATTCATCGCTCTTGGCACCCTTGTGCCCGCTCAGCATCGCGGCGGCGACAAACCCGGCCACCACCAGCACGATAAACCCGGCCACGGCCACGGCGAGATACTTGTCGATCCAAGCCTTGATCGGCGCGCCGAACAGGCGGAACAGCACACCCACGATCATGAAGCTGATCGAACGCGAGATCACGCTGGCGAGCAGGAATTTGGCGATGGGCATGCCGATGAAGCCCGCCGTGATGGTGATAAGCTTGAAGGGAATCGGCGTCGCGCCCTTGGCGATGATGGCGATAAAGCCCGCCTCGCCGCGCAATTTGCAGGCCGCATAGGGGAAGCTGGCGGTCAGGTGCAGCGCGTCGAGCAGCTTTTCACCCACCATCGCAAAGGCGAAATGGCCGATGGCATAGCCCAGCAACCCGCCCGCCACAGAAGCCAATGTGGTTATAATTGCATAGCGAATCGCGCGTTCCGGGCGCGCCAGACACATCAGCCCCAGCACCGGATGCGGCGGAATGGGGAAGAAGCTGGCCTCGACAAAGGCGAAAAGCGCGAGCCAATATTCGGCGAACGGCCCGGCGGCCTTGCCCATGGTCCAGTCATACAGGCGGCGAAGCATCTGATTTCCCCTTCTATCCGCCCGTTGCTTAGCCAGCGCGGAGCCTATGGGCAAGCGCGGATCACCTAACCCATATGGCACTTTTTTATTGACAGCGTCACGCTCAATAGGTACATATAGGGAACATCGCGAAAGACCGAGTCGCTCCGGCCGCGAAAACCTTCAAGCAATGGATCAAAACTATGGCGGACAATCGCAAGTCCCGCCGTCAGGATGAACTGACGGCGTCTCCACGGTGTGCCCATGCCGGATGGAGCGCAATCTTTCTGGCTGAACTGGCCGCGACATCGAATGTGACGGCCTCGGCGGCCAAGGCGGGGGTTTCGACCCGCGTGGTCTATGACACGCGCCGCCACGATGCCGAATTTGCCCGCGCCTGGCGCTCGGCCCTTTGCGAAGGGTATGACGCGCTGGAAATGGCGCTGCTCTATCGCCTGCGGGTGGGCGAGTTGAAACCGCCGACCGGGGCCAAGCGAGCCTCGCGCAGTTTCGACAATGCCACCGCGCTGCGCCTGCTGGCCGCCCACCGCGAGACGGTCGCCCGCGAACGCGCCATCCGCGAGGAGGAGGACGCCGATGCGATCCTCGCCTCGATCAACGCGAAGCTGGAAAAGATGCGCGAGCGCTGGCTGGCCGCCAAGGAAGCCGGAGCGGAAGCAGGAACGGAGGCGCCCGATGAGCAGTAAGCCGCGCCTGCTGGAATGCCTGCTGGCCCAGCCGATGGCGCAAAGGCTGGCGGCGCTGGCGGTGCTGACCGGGGCCGAGCGTGCCGAATTGCGCCACCATTGGGAACTTTGGGCGCGGCCCGAGCAATTGCCGCCACAGGATGACTGGCGGATCTGGCTGGTGATGGCCGGGCGCGGGTTTGGCAAGACGCGGCTGGGGGCTGAATGGGTTCGCCGCGTGGCCGCCGACAATCCCGATGCGCGGATTGCTCTGGTGGGTGCGTCTCTGGGCGATGCCCGCGCGGTGATGGTCGAGGGCGAGAGCGGCATTCTGGCCTGCTCTCCCCCCCGCCGTCGCCCGCGTTTTGAGCCCTCGCTGCGGCGGCTGGTCTGGCCCAACGGGGCGCAGGCGACGCTGTACTCGGCAGGCGAACCCGAAAGCCTGCGCGGGCCGCAGCACAGCCATGCCTGGTGCGACGAAATCGCCAAATGGGATAATGCCGCGCAGCGGGCAGAGCAAGGCTGGAACAACCTCCTGCTCGGTATGCGCCTTGGCGAAAATCCTCAGGCTTTGGCCACCACCACGCCGCGCGCGGTGCCTTTGTTGATGCAACTGCTGGATCAGGAGGATGTGACCATCACGCGCGGGCGCACGCAGGATAATCTGTCAAACCTGCCCGCGCGCTTCCTCAAGGATATGCGCCGCAGTTTTGGCCGCTCGGCGCTGGCTCGGCAGGAATTGGACGGCGAATTGCTGACCGACATCGAGGGGGCGCTCTGGACCCGCGCGATGATCGAGGCGGCGCGCGAGGCCTGCGCGGGGGCAGAACCTGTGCGCACGGTGATCGGCGTCGATCCCCCGGCCTCGGCGGCGGGCGATGCCTGCGGGATCATCGTCGCGCAATTAGGCGATGACGGCGTGGCGCGGATCCTTGCCGACGCCACGGTCCAGCGCGCCAGCCCGGAAAAATGGGCCCGCGCCGTGGCCGAAGCAGCCGCAAAATGGCGCGCCGACCGCGTCGTGGCCGAGGCCAATCAGGGCGGTGCCATGGTGGAAAGCGTGCTGCGCGCGGCCTGTGTCACCCTGCCCATCCGTCTGGTCCACGCCAGCGTGGGCAAAGCGGCGCGGGCAGAACCGGTCGCCGCGCTCTATGAAACCGGGCGGGTGCGCCATGTCGGCGCCTTCCCCGCGCTGGAGGACCAGCTTTGCGGTCTGGTGGCGGGCGGGGCCTATCAGGGGCCGGGCCGATCGCCCGACCGCGCCGATGCCGCCGTCTGGGCGCTGACCGAACTGATGCTTTCCACCCGTGCCCCGCCGCGCGTGCTCGATCTGTGATTTCTTCGCCCAACCACTTGTTTTGAAAGGCGATCCTATGACCTTCCTTGAAACAATCGCTTCCGCCTTCAAGGGCAAGGGAGCCCGCGTGCCGCTGGCGCAATCCTATGTCTCGCCATGGATGTTTGGCGAGAGCGGCGGGGGGCGCCTGCCCTTCGATTATCACCGTGCGGTGCGCCATGCCTATCTGGAAAATCCGGTGGCGCATCGCGCGGTGCGGCTGGTGGCCGATGGCATTGCCGGGGCGCCGCTGGCGCCGACCGATCCGTCGCTGGCCATGCTGGTGCTGGAAACCTCGGCGGGGCAGTCGCTGCTCGAAACGCTGGCCAGCCAGTTGCTGCTCCATGGCAATGCCTATGTGCAGATCCTGAAGGATGGGCTGGGCTATCCGGTCGAACTCTTTGCCCTGCGTCCGGAACGCGTGACGCTGGTGTTCGGCAATGATGGCTGGCCCACGGGCATCACCTATCGCGTGGGCGAAAGGTCGATGACGATCCCGATGTGCGATGCCGATGCCTCGCCCAATATCATCCATATCAAGGGCTATCATCCGGGCGACGACCACTATGGTGCGGGCTGCCTTGGTGCGGCGGATCAGGCGGTGGCCACGCATAATGCGGCGGCCAACTGGAACCGGTCCTTGCTGGAAAATGCGGCGCGGCCATCGGGGGCGCTGGTCTATGATGCGGGCAATGGCGCGGGCCTTTCGGGCGAACAGTTCGACCGGCTGCGCGAGGAATTGAACCGGGTCTTTTCCGGCTCTCCCAATGCCGGGCGGCCGATGCTGCTCGAAGGGGGCCTGAAATGGCAGTCGATGTCGATGTCGCCCGCCGACATGGATTTCGCCGCCCTCAAATCCGCAGCCGCGCGCGATATTGCATTGGCCTTTGGCGTGCCGCCGATGCTGCTCGGCCTGCCGGGTGACAGCACCTATAACAATTACAAGGAGGCCAACAAGGCGCTCTGGCGGCTGACCCTCCTGCCGCTGGCCGACAAGCTGCTTTCCGCCATCGCCGAGGGGCTGGAGACATGGTTCCCCGATGCGCGTCTGGCCATTGACCTCGACCGCATCCCCGCGCTGGCCGAGGACCGGCAGGCGCTGTGGAGCCAGATCAACGCTGCCGGTTTCCTGACGGACGCGGAAAAGCGCGAGATGCTGGGCCTTCCGGCGCTGGTGCAGCCATGAAGCGCGAGGATATGCTGGCGCGGCTGATGGCGCAGGAAAATGCCGATGGGGGCGATCTGATCACCCTGCGCGCGATTGTCGAGGAGGCCAGTGAACTGGGCGCGGCGCGGATGCTGGCGCGCATGGGGCTGAGCGATGATGGCGCCTCCGATGACCTGTCGGAACTGCGCGAACTGCTGCGCGCATGGCGCGATGCCAAGCGCAGCATGTGGAAAGCGGTGATCGACTGGGCGGTGCGCGCCGGGCTGGCCGCGGTGCTGGTGGGCATTGCGATGCGGTCGGGCGCGGGAGAATTGCTGAAATGACGGCAGAACCTGAAGATAGCCTGCGCTTTGCCGGCTATGCCGCCCTGTTCGACAAGCGCGATGCGGGGCGCGACACGATCCGCCCCGGCGCCTTTGCCCGCACGCTGGCCGAGCGCGACGCCCGCCGCCAAGGCCCCCTGCCCCTGTTCTGGCAGCATAACCCGGACCAGCAGATCGGCTGGATCGAAAATGCCGCCGAGGATGAGCGGGGCCTGCGCGTGATCGCCCGGATCGACAATCCGGCGGGCGGCGCGGCCTCCGCGCTGAAAACCGGCAAGGTCACGGGACTTAGCTTTGGCTATCGCGCCCGCGCCTTTGACCGCGATGCGCAGGGCCGCGAATTGCGCGACATCGACCTGTTCGAGGTCAGCCTGGTTAGCCACCCGATGCAGCATGACGCGCGGGTTCACATGATCGCTTCTCCTTCGGCCGCCTGAACGCGGCCCAACCATCCCCTTTTCCCGTTTTTCGTCGAGCCGCCATTTTTGGGGGCGGCTTTTTTGTCAGAAAGGTAAATACCTCATGGAACATGAAAACCTCAACGCCGGTCTCGACGCCTCGTTCGACATCCTGGCCCGTCAGGAAGCCGCCGATGCGGCGCTGAGCGCCCTGCGCGGCGAGATCGAGGAAGTGAAGTCGCGCTTTCGCACGTCGCGCCCGCCGCTGAGCGCGGCCCATGGCGGCAATCATGAGCTGAAGGGCTTTGTCGATGGCTATCTGCGCGCCGGGCGCGATACCGAGCTGAAGTCGCTCAACACCGCGGTGATGGGCGATGGCGGCTTCGTCATCCCCACCGTGTTGGATCAGCAGATCGCCGAGCGCCTGCTGCGCCTCAGCCCGATCCGCTCGATCGCGCAGGTCGTCCAGACCACCACCTCGGACTATCGCAAGCTGATCGCCACGGGTGCGCCGCAGTCGGGCTGGGCCAGCCAGACCGCAGCACGGGGCGAAACCACAGCGCCCAAATTCGCCGAAATCATCCCCCCCTCGGGCGAACTCTATGCCAACCCCTCGGCCACGCAATTCATGCTGGACGATGCCGGTTTCGATGTCGAAGGCTGGCTGGCGGGCCAGATCGCCAATGAATTCGCCCGCGCCGAAGGGGCCGCCTTCGTTTCGGGCACGGGCACCAATCAGCCGCTGGGCTTTCTGACCGGCGCCACCAGCACCGCCGACGATACCAGCCGCACCTTTGGCACGCTCCAGCATCTGGGCTCGGGTGATGCAGCGGGCCTTGGCACGGCGCCCGATGATCGGCTGATCGACATGGTGATGGCGCTCAAGCCCGGCCATCGTCAGGGCGCGGCCTGGGTGATGAATGCGGCCACCATCGCCCAGATCCGCAAGGTCAAGGATTCGACCGGCGCCTATATCTGGCAGGCCTCGGTGATGGAGGGCCAGCCCAACCGCCTGCTGGGCTATCCGGTGGTCGAAGCCTCCGATATGCCCGATGTGGCCGCGGGCGCCCTGCCGATCGCTTTCGGCAATTTCCAGAACGGCTATCTGATCACTGAGCGCTTCGGCACCCGCCTGTTGCGCGATCCCTACAGCAACAAGCCCTATGTCAACTTCTACGCCACCAAGCGCGTGGGCGGACAGGTGCTGGATAGCGACGCGATCAAGCTGCTCAAGATCACCGCCTAAAGGCTCTCCCCGCCTGGCCCTTCGCGCTGCGACGCCGTTTCGGCGCGAGGGGCACCTTTTCGTTCATGCAAATAAGGGAGACCGCCATGACGCGTGTTATCGTCACGCCACCGGTCCTGGCACCTGCGGCGCTGGCCGAGCTGAAGGACTGGCTTGGCATCACCATTTCGGCGGACGATGCGGGTCTGACCAGCCTGCTCGGCACCGCGCTGGAGGTTTGCGCCGATTATATCGGCATGGTGCCGCTGGCCGCCACCTATGAAGAAACGCTTTGCGTGCCCACGGGGCGCTCCGCCATGCCCGGCCCGGCCGATTGGCAAAGCTGCCATTTCCCCGGCGACTGGCGCGGGCGGATTGGCAATGATGGCTGGCACCGGCTGGGCCTGCGCCCTGTCTCGGCGCTGATCTCGGTCGAAGCACTGAGCGGCACGGGCACGCGCAGCGCCCTTTCCGATACCCAGTATTCGGTGCGGATCGACGGCGATGGGCCATGCGCGATCCGCATTCCCGCCGCCATCGGGCTGGACCGCGCGGTGGTGCGCTTTACCGCCGGACTGGCGGATCAATGGTCGGGTCTGCCCGAATCGTTGCGCCATGGGATCATGCGCCTTGCCGCGCATCACTATCGCCAGCGCGAAAGCGCGGGGGCCGATGCCCTGCCGCCCGCCTCGGTCACCGCGCTGTGGCGGCCATGGCGCCGGATGCGCATGGCATGATCGCCGCCACGTTTCAGCCCGATCTGGGCCAGTTGGCCAATGTGCTGACCCGGCAGGCTGAAGCCATCGCCGAAGAAGCCGCCAATCAGGCCCGAAGCGGCAATGATTCCACCGCCATCTGGCGCGATGCGCGCCTGCTCTGGCCCGCCTTTACCGCCAATCAGGGAGGATAGGCCCCATGGAAATTCCCCTGCGCGCCAGCCTGATCGGCTGGCTGGCCAGCGATGCCACGCTGGGCAGCATGCTCAATGCCATCGTGGAGGAAGCGCCCAGCCGCACCGCTCTGCCGTGGCTGGCCATCGCCACCAGCGCCAGCGTGGACTGGAGCACCAAGACCGAGGCGGGCTGCGAAACCCGCATCGCAATCGAACTGCATCTGCGCGGCGACCGGCCCGAAGATGGCGCCGCCGTGACCAGCGCGGTTCAGGCCCGCATCGCCAGTCTGCCGCATGATCAGGGCACCTATCGCATCGTCACGCTGAATTTCCTGCGCAGCCGCGCCGAGGCGCGGGCCAACAACACGCGCGCGATGCTGCTGGAATATCGCTTCCGCACCATCGCTGTCTGACCCATTTCCTTTCAAGGAGGACACCATGACCGCTCAATCCGGAGCCGCCTTTCTGCTGAAAATCACCGATGGCGCCGCAACGCCCACGTTCAACACCGTGGCGGGCCTGCGCACCACCCAAATGTCGATTGCCGGACAGGCGGTGACCATCACCACCAAGGACAGCGCGGGCTGGCGCGACCTGCTTTCAGGGGCTGGCGCGCGCACCATTTCGGTCAGCGCCGCAGGGGTGTTCATGGGGTCGGCCGCCGAAACCCGCATCCGCGACAATGCGCTGGGCGGGGTGATCGACACCTATCAGCTCAGCTTTGAGGACGGCAGCAAAATGCAGGGCAGGTTCCTGGTCCAGAAGCTGGAATATTCGGGCGATTACAACAGTGAACGCTCATACACGATCCAGCTCGAAAGCTCCGGTCCGGTGGTGTCGGTATGAGCGGCGCCAACCCCTGGCGCGGCGAATCCAGCCTGATCGTGGCGGGCGAGACGCGCGTGCTGCGCCCCAGCTTTGCCGCACTGGTGGCCGCCGAGGAGGAGCTGGGGCCGCTGTTCGCTCTGGTTGAGCGCGCGGCGGCGGGACAATTGCGGCTGGCCGAGCTGATCGGCCTGTTCTGGCACTGCCTTGCCCGGCGTGAGGGCATCACCCGCGAACAATTGGGCGAGGCGGTGGTGGCACAGGGGCTGGCCGGCGTTTCGCCGCAATTGCGCGGCCTGTTGGGCCAGATCCTGCAAGGCGAAGGGTGATGACCGAAGGCGTCTGTTTCGGACAAGGCGCGCGAAGGCTGTCGGGGCTGGCGGCAAGGCTGCTGGGATGGCGGCCTCATGAATTCTGGGCCGCGACCCCTGCTGAACTGGCCGCCATTCTGGCCCCCGATGCCGCCCCCGGCGCCGCACCGCTGAGCCGCGAGGAAATGAACCGCTTGATGGAGCGCGACCATGGCTAACACTTCCAGTTCCAGCGGATCGGATACGGTCCAGAGCCTGCTCATCGACGTGCGCGCCAGCACGCAGGGCTTTGCCCAAGACATCTCCGCCATGCGCAGCGGCTTTGACACCACGCTGCTGCCCGGATTTACGCAGGCAGGCTCTGCGCTCGACAGCGCGCTGACGCAGGCGTTGAAGCGGGGCAGCAGCGGGTTTGGCGATCTGCGCACCACCGCTCTCAAGGCGCTGGCCGATATTGCCGCCAGCGCGTCGAGCAGCCTTCTGTCCAGCGCTCTGGGGCTGGAAAGTAGCTCGGGCACCACCTCAGGCATCTCCTCGCTGATCAGCTCGGTTCTCGGCCTGCCCGGACGGGCGACCGGGGGTCCGGTCTCGCCGGGACAGGCCTATATGGTGGGTGAACGCGGGCCGGAGCTGTTCGTGCCGACATCGGCTGGCTCTGTCGCCTCCAATGGCGCGCTCAACTCCGCATCGCGCAATGTCACCGTGTCGATCCAGCTAAGCGGTGGAAGCAGCGATGCCCCCGCCGCCATGCAGCGATCCAGCCGCCAAGTGGCCAGCGCCGTGCGCCGCGCGCTGAGCCAATCCTGACGCCGCAATCCTGCCCCCGCAAACCTGACAGAGTAGGAATCACCGATGGCCTTCTGGCTTGCCTCCACCCGCGAGGGACAGGAAACCGACTGGATCCAGCGTTTTGACCCGCGCTTCTGGACGGTGAATTTCCCGCGCCCAATGATGGCTGCGATCACCACGCCTGCGCCTGATGCGTTGCGGCTCGACGCCTGTTTTCTGACGCAGGGCGATCTGGCCGGGCTGATTTGGGAGAGCGAGGATACGCTCGACCATCCGCTGCTCGCCTATGCCGCGGCGCGCGATTATTCGGGTGCGACCCTATCATTCCGCTGGAGGTCTGGCGGGCTGATCGCGCTGGATCAGACCAATGGCCCGACGCTGACCATTGAGGGGCGCGATGCGGGCGGCGCGGCGCACACATGGTATGTCCGCCTGTGGAATTTTGCCAGCGGATCGGGCGAAGATGCGCAGATTAGGCTAAACTTTTCCGAGGTCTTCGGCGGCTGGTCGCGCGATTTCGGAATGGACCCGCTCTATCCCGCCGACATCGACCGCATGTTCATCTCCTTGGTGCCTAATGGCTATACCGCCGGATCGACCACGCCTTTAAGCGCCAGCGCCAATGCATGGGTGGAAATGACCAATATCCGCTGCACCGGCCAGAAGGCGATGCTGCGGATCGGCAATGTCTTTGTGCCGCCTCATGGGCTGGCCATGGCCACGGCCTATGACGACAGCTTCAACCAGACGCCCGCCCGCCTGCTGCGCTCTGTCCGTCAACTCGGCTATCGAGGCAGCATCCTGCACTATGTCGGGATGAGCCATTTCTTCCAGTTGACCGCATCGGGCGGCAGCTATCTGGTGGGCCTGTCGGGCGATCCTTTGTGCCTGCCCGCACGGGCTTGGCATGGTGAGTTCTTCGCCGCTTGCAAGGCATGGGGCTATTCGCCGATCGCCTCGCTTTCCTATGAAGTGCTGGCCGCGCATTGCCCGCCGGCATGGCAGCAGCGCGCGGCCAATGGCGATCCGGCGCTGACCGGCTGGTCGCCGCCCTCGGCGCTGATGTCTCCGGCCAATACGGCGGCGATGACATGGCAGAAATCGGTAGCCGCCGCCTTTGCCCAACTGCTGGTCGATGCCGGTTGCACGGTGCGCTTTCAGGTGGGCGAGCCATGGTGGTGGGTGATGAGCGACGGCCGGATCTGCATCTATGACGATGCGGCCAAGGCGGGTTTTGGCGGCAACCCGGTGGCGATCCCCGATCTGCGCGCTGGCCTGACCACGGCGCAAACCGCCTTGCTGGATCAGGCAGGCGCCATGCTGGCGGCCTCGACCATCGCTCTGGCCGAGGCGGCGCGGGCGGTGGCGCAGGCGGCGGGCGTGGCAAGCGAGACATTGTTGCTCACCTTCGTTCCCACGGTCCTTGACCCAGCGACGCCTGAGGCGCGGCGGGCCAATATGCCGGTCGGCTGGGCCAGCCCCGCCTTTGATCGGCTTCAGGTTGAGGATTACGACTGGCTGACCGCAGGTGCCGAGGCCCAGCGTCAGGCCGCCTATCAACTGGTCAATGACCGGCTGGGTTATCCGCCCGAACAGCAGGATTATCTGGCCGGTTTCGTCCTCTTGCCCAGCCAGTCCGGCCAATGGCGTCTGGTTGATCAGGGGATTGGCGAGGCCCGCGAGCGCGAGGCGCATGAAATTTTCGTCTGGGCGCTGCCGCAGGTCTGCCGCGACGGCTTTGTCGCCCTGCCCGTTTCAGAGGACAGCAACGATATGAACGCTTTTGACGATGTGGCCTATCCGCTGCCGCTGGGGCTGGACACCAAGATCAGCCCGTCCTTTTCCACCAGCGTGACCACCACGGCCTCCGGCTTTGAACGCCGCAACAGCCTGTGGAGCGATGCAAAGCTGAGTTTCGATGTCGGGCCGGGCATTCGCTCGGAACAGGATCTGGGCATTCTGCTGGGGTTCTTCCGCGCGCGGCGCGGCCCGGCACGCGGTTTCCGCCTTTGCGATCCCAGCGATTTCAGCTCGAACGGCATGGCCGGCACGCCATCGGCCAGCGATCAGGTATTGGGCACCGGCGACGGCTTGCTGGCCAGCTTCCCGCTCGCCAAACGCTATGGCGCAGATGAGGATGCCCAGTTGCGGCGCATCACCCGCCCACGCAGCGGCTCGGTGCTGGTCAGCGTCAATGGCGTGGCGCAGGCCAGCGGCTGGGTGCTGGGCGCGGGCGGGATCGTGCAATTCACCACGCCGCCCGCTGCTGGCGCTATCGTGTGCGCCGGGTTCCTGTTTGATGTGCCGGTGCGCTTTGAACAGGATCGCCTCGACATTTCGGGCCTGACCTTTCTGGCCGGAGAAGCGCCCTCCGTTCCCCTGATCGAAGTGCGGGAGGCGGTATGAGCCGGGTATGGTTCGCGCAGGAACTGGAAACCGTGGCCACCTATTGGCGCATCGTGCGCGGCGATGGCGTGGCATTGGGCTTTACCACCCATGACCGCGATCTGTGGTTTGATGGGCTCAACCATATGGCGGCGCCGGGCATGATGCCTGCGGCGATCCGACGCACATCGGGACTGGACGATGATTCGGCCGAAATCACCGGCGCCATCAGCCACGACGCGATCAGCGCCTTTGACCTGCAATCGGGCCGGTTCGAGGGCGCGCGCGTGGTGGTCGGGGTGGTCGATTGGGAAACGATGGAGCATCAACCGCTCTATCGCGGCGCGATCGGCACGGTCAGTCAGGAAATGCAGGGCTTTGTTGCCGAACTGGAATCGAGCAAGGCCGAGCTGGCCCGCGATCCGATCCCGCGCACCAGCCCCACATGCCGTGCGCAATTCTGCGACCGGGAATGCGCGCTGTCGGCGGCGCGTTTCAGCCATGAGGCAACGCTTCTGGCGCATAATCTGGACAGCAATCTGATCCATCTGACCACTTCGCTCGATCTGGGACTGTTGCTGGGCGGGACGCTGCGCTGGATCGATGGGCCTTATGCGGGCCTGTCGATGACGATCACCGGCCGCTCCGGCAGCTTCCTGATGCTGGATCATCCGCTCGATCTGGCGCTGACCAGCGGGTTGCGGGTGGCGCTGCGCGAAGGTTGCGATCACACGCTGGCCACATGTGGCGAGCGCTTTGGCAATGCCGCCAATTTCCGCGGCGAGCCGTTCCTGCCCGGCAATGATCTGGTGGTGCGCTATGGGGTGGCAGGATGAGTTCTGCGCTGGATCTGGCGCAGGCTGCCGAGGATCTGGTCGGCACGCGCTTTCGCCTGCATGGCCGCCACCCGGAACATGGGCTGGACTGTCTGGGCGTGCTGGCGGTGGCGTTGCGGGCGACCGGGCGGCCCGACGATTTGCCCACCGACTATGCATGGCGCAACGCCAATCCGCAGCGCGCGATGGATCTGGCCGGACGGTGGGGTTTTGTAGCGGTCGAGGGCGCGATCCTTCCCGGCGATGTGGTCCTGCTGCGCATGGGGGCGGCGGCGCTGCATTTCGTCATCGCCGTTTCGGGCGGCGGCTTTGTCCACGCCCATGCCGGCCAGCGTCAGGTGCTGCGCTCGCCCGCCATGCCCGATGGCGTGATGGTCGAACACTGGCGCCTTGATCCAAACCTTTAAGGAAGCAGACCATGGCTACGATTTTGTTCACGGCGATTGGCACCGCTTTTGGCGGGCCTTTGGGCGGCGCGCTGGGCGCCTTGGTGGGCAGCCAGATCGATGGGTCGATCTTTGGCACCTCCAGCAAGCGTCAGGGCGCACGTCTGCAAGACATGAGCGTCACGACATCGACCTATGGCGCCGCTCTGCCGCGCCATTATGGACAGATGCGGGTGGGTGGCACGATCATCTGGGCCACCGATCTGAGCGAGCATAGTTCGACCAGCGGGGGCGGCAAGGGTCAGGCATCGACCACCACCTACAGCTATACCTCCTCCTTCGCCGTGGCGCTGGCCAGTCGCCCGATCATCGGGATCGGCCGGATCTGGGCCGATGGCAAATTGCTGCGCGGGTCTTCGGGCGATCTCAAGGTTGGGGGCACCTTGCGCATTCATGCCGGGACGCAGGATCAGGCCGCCGATCCGCTGATGGCCTCACTGCTGGGCGGCGATCGGTGCCCCGCCTTTCGCGGCACGGCCTATGTGGTGTTTGAGGATCTGCAACTGGGCGAATTCGGCAATCGCATTCCCAGCCTCAATTTCGAGGTCTTTTGCGATGAAGGAACGCTCAATCTGGCCACTCTGGTTCAGGATGCGATGGAGGAAGCGCAAGTCGATGTGCCGGTCGATGGCATTCTGGGCTTTTCCTGTTCGGACCCGCTGGCCGATACGCTGGCGGCGTGGTTGCCGATTATGCCGATCGTCTGCGATGCCGATGGCGATGGGCTGACCATTGCGCCGCAGGATGTCGCGGCGGTACGGATGCTGGACGAGCCGGTCGCGGCCACCGGCACCGGGGATTTCGGCGGTAAGGGCGGCTATAGCTGGAAGCGCACGCCGCCCGCCAAATCGCCGCCAAGGTCGCTGCGCTATTACGATGTCGATCTGGATTATCAGCCCGGATCGCAGCGAGCCCCCGGCGGCGCCCTTTCGGGCCAGCCCAAGACGATCGATCTGCCCGTCAGCACGACCGGCGAGGAAGCCTATCGCCTGATCTGCAGCGCGGTGCAGAGCGATGACTGGTCGCAGGAAACGATCCAGTGGCGCTGCGCTGAACTCGATCCGGCGGTGGCGCCGGGCAGTTGCGTGACGCTGCCCTCGATTCAAGGCCTGTGGCAGGTCAAGGATTGGGAGTGGCGCGACACGGGGATCGAACTGAGCCTTACCCGCATCGCACCTGCGCAGGCGCTGATCCGGGCGGCCACCGCCTCCGGGCAGGCCAATCTGGCCTCTGATCTGGCGGTTGGGCAGACGCGGATCGTCGCTTTTGAATTGCCCTCCGATGGGAGCAGCACGGGCGATGCCGGGCTGATCTATGCCGCGCTCTCATCCTCAGGCAGCGCGTGGAAGGGGGCGGTCCTCTATGTCGATGATGGCACGGGGGCCTTGACCCAGATCGGGACCAGCGGGCGGCAACTGGCCACTTTGGGCAAGGCGCTGACTGTGCTGGCGGCGGGGCCTTCGCATATGCTGGATCGGTATAATGCGGTTGAAATCGAACTTGCCAATGCGGATCTGGCGCTGGTCGATGCAACGCTGCGCCAATTGTCGGCGGGGAACAATCGCGCCTTGCTGGGCACGGAAATCGTGCAATTTGGTCGGGCGGTGCCGCTGGGCGGTGCGCGGTGGCGGCTGGAGCAATTGCTGCGCGGGCGCGCCGGAACCGAAGCGGCCATCGGCAACCATGCCATCGACGAGCCTTTCGTCCTCCTCGATGACACCGTCATCGAGTTGGACAAGAGCAAGCTGGGCAGTTCAACCGGCAGCCTGATCGCGGCCATGGGGCTGGGCGACAGCGATCCGGTCGAAACCGCGATTGTCTGTCGCGGGATCGCCACGCGCCCCCTCTCGCCCGTGCAGGGGCAGGCAGCGCTGCAATCGGATGGCTCGCTGGGCCTGAGTTGGACACGACGGGCGCGCGGGGCCTGGGTCTGGTCCGACTATGTCGATGTCCCGCTCAAGGAGGAAAAGGAAGCCTATCAGGTCGGTTATGGCGCGACCTCGGCCCCCTACGCCTTTTGGGAGGTAACTTCGGCCAGCCTGATTCTTACCGCCGCGACGCAAAGCGATCTGGTTTCCGCCCATGGTCATGGTGCCCTGTGGGTCAAACAGATCGGCACCTATCAGGCCTCCGATGCTCTGCACTTGTTCGACCTGTGATCCCTGCCCTGCGCGAGATGTCCTAGCAACAGGAGAATTTCTATGAGCGATCCCCTCACCTTCGATAATGCCAGCCCGCGCTTCGGCTTGCCCTTCCTTTATTCCGGGCAGGCGCAAAAGGAGTTCTATGTCAACGAGGCCTTTGCCATCGCCGATGCTCTGATGCACTGCGCCATCGAAGGCACTGCAACCACACCGCCCACCTCTCCGACCAACGGCCAGAACTGGAGCATCGACACCGGCGCCACCGGAGACTGGGCAAGCCATGTCGGTCAGATCGCCTGTCGGCAGAGCGGAAACTGGCTCTATGTTACGCCCAGCAATGGAATGAGGGTTTTCGATCGTTCGACCGGCTGCTTCTGGCTCTACTCGTCAGGCTGGAAAATCCCTTCATCGATCAGCGCACCAACCGGGGGCTCAACGGTGGATTCGGAAGCCCGCAGCGCGGTGAGCCAGTTAATCGTAGCGTTAAGGTTAGCGGGCATTTTGCCTTAAGGCGCCATACAGAGGCCAAAATGCCGCAATCCAAGAATTGAAATTGCCTCACCTGTGGCAAATTTGCAACGATCCTAAGTATTTCTCGGCTTGCACGCCTGTAAGCGAGGGGTTAGACCTGCGCGCAATTGGTAGCCTCTCACTCGCACAAGGGGAAAACACATGCGCAAGATTGCCTTGGGCTTGGCGCTGGCATCTACTGCCCTCGCTACGCCGGCACTGGCCAAAGACAAGACTTGGTACGTCGAAGGCGACGCCGGTGCTGTCATCGTCGAATCCAACCCGCTTGCCAACGTCACCACGGGCGGCACCGCTCTTGGCAACATCAAGTCGAAGCTTGGCTATGACTTCGGCGGCATCGTCGGGTATGACTTCGGTCCCTTCCGTCTGGAAACCGAAGCAAGCTATCGTCGCGTCAAGACCAAGTCTTTTGAAGCGGCCAACGGCACGATCTACACCGCCGACAACAACCAGGTTATCGGCAACACCAGCGCTCTGAGCTTCCTGGCCAACGGCCTGCTCGACTTTGGTCCCGACAATGGCCTGCAGGGCTTTGTCGGCGGCGGCGTTGGCGTGGCTCGCGTCAAGAGCTTCAACGTGACCTCGCTGGTCAGCAATGGCGTGGACGATTCGGCCACCGGCTTTGCTTGGCAGGCTCTGGCCGGCATTCGCGCGCCGATCAGCAAGAACTGGGATCTGGGTCTCAAGTATCGCTATTTCAATGCTCCGGGTGCAAACCGTTTCGTGGGCCTGACCGGCAATTCGCTGTCGGAATCGTTCCACTCGCACTCGCTGCTGGCGACGCTGACCTATAACTTCGGCGCTGAACCGGTGGCTCCGCCCCCGCCGCCCCCGCCGCCCCCGCCGCCTCCGCCGCCTCCGCCTCCGCCGCCCCCTCCGCCGCCTCCGCCGCCCCCGGCTCCGGTGTGCAACAAGGGTCCCTACATCGTGTTCTTCGATTGGGATAAGGCCGACATCACCCCTGAAGCCGCGTCGATCCTCGACAGCGCCATTCAGGCCTATGGCAACTGCGCCTCGGTTCCGGTGGTTCTGGCTGGCTACGCTGACCGTTCGGGTACTCCCAAGTACAACATCGGTCTGTCAGCCCGTCGTAACGCTTCGGTCCGCGGCTACTTCACCTCGCATGGCGTCGCTGACTCGGCGATCTCGAGCCAGGCCTTCGGTGAAGCCAATCCGCGCGTTCCGACCGCCGATGGCGTTCGCGAACTCCAGAACCGTCGCGTGGAAATCACCTACGGTCCGGGTTCGGGCAACTAAGTCCAGCCTTTCAGGCAAAAATGGGAGGGGCGGCGCAAGCTGCCCCTTCTTTTTGTCCGGCTTATCCAGCCAGAAACAAAGGTTGACGCGCAAAAGAATTGGGCCGGAACCCCATGAGGAGCCCGGCCCGGATCAGCAGCTTTTAACGATCGCACTATTTGGTGGCGTAACGCAATTTGTCTTCGACCCCTGCCTCGGCAAAACCGCCAAGACGCAGACGACAACTGTCACAAAGGCCGCAAGCAGAACCATCGGGCTGCGGATCATAGCAAGACCAGCTATGCCCCACATCCAATCCCAGCCGAACCGCCTCGCGAACGATATCGCCCTTGCCCAGAAATTGCAGCGGCGCGTGGATCGTAAATTCACCACCTTCATCGCCCGCCTTGGTCGCCAATCGCGCAACCTCGGTAAAACCAGCAATGAATTCCGGGCGGCAGTCGGGATAGCCCGAATAGTCGAGCGCATTGACCCCGATAAAAATATCCCGCGCCCCGACCGCTTCGGCCCAGGCCAGAGTCAATGACAGAAACACCAGATTGCGTGCCGGGACATAGGTGACCGGAATCCCCGGCTCCAGCCCATCCTTGGGCACGTCAATGTCATCGGTCAGCGCCGAGCCGCCAAACTGGCGCAGGTCCAACGGCAGCACAACATGGCGCACCGCCCCCAGTTCCTTGGCCAGCACCTTTGCCGCATCGATCTCGCAGGCGTGGCGCTGATTATAGTCGATGGTCAGCGCATAGATCTCATAACCCGCCTCACGGGCCAAACCTGCTGAAACCATCGAATCCAGCCCGCCCGAGAGCAGAACAACCGCCTTGCGGCCTGCGGGAACATGAGTCTGGGTCATCATTCCATCTCTATTGTGGCCGGGCCCGCAGGCCCCACCCCACCTTACATCGAAATTGGGAAAAGCTTTGAGCAAAAGGCACAATCGATGGTGATCGCGCCATTCTCATCCCGCATTTCGGCCAATTCGGCCTCGCCAAAGCGTTCCAGAATCGTGCGGTAATGCTCCTCGCTGCACCGGCACCCACGCTTGAGCGGCGCATCTTCCGAAACGCGCACTTCGCTCTCTTCGTGGAACAGCCGCCAAACCAATTGATCGAGCGCCAGATCGGCATCCACCAGTTCGGCATCACGCGTCGATCCGGCCAGCGCCGCCACATGCTCCCAATGCGGATGATCGAGTTGCACGTGCAGGCGCGCGCGGCCTTCCTCACCCTCAGGCAGATGCTGCACCAGCAAACCACCGGCCACGCAATGACCGCCCACATCCGATGTCGCCACACGGATCAGCGTCGGCACCTGCTCGGACTGGATGAAATAGGCCTGACACGCCTGCGCCAGCGAGTCGCCCTCCAGCGGCACAACCCCCTGATAACGCTGCCCGGTTACGGCCAGATCGAAGGTAATGGCCAGATAGCCCTTGCCGAACAGATCATGCAACGTGGGATTGGGCCCCAGAGCCGCCAAACGCTCCTCATCATGGCGCGCATACCCGCGCACTTCCCCATTGCGATAATCGCAGACCAGCAGGTCAACCACGCCATCCTGCGTCTGCGCCTGCATGGTCAACTGGCTGTCCTGATCCTTCAGCAAGGCACCCATCAGCGCCCCCAGCACCAGCGCCTCGGCCAACAGCTTACGAATCGGCGGCGGATAATCATGCGACGATTGCACAAGGTCGAGCACGGGGCCGAGCCGAACCGCCCGCCCCCGTGCATCGCGCGACGGGATGGTAAAATGCAGAACGCAATCCATACCCGTGCTCACAATTGTTCGAATGCCCAGCGCAGCACCGATTTCTGGGCGTGAATGCGGTTTTCCGCCTCATCCCAGACGACGCTTTGCGCGCTGTCGATCACGCTGTCGGTGACTTCCTCGCCGCGATGCGCGGGCAGGCAATGGAGGAACAAAGCCCCCGGTGCCGCCTGCACCATCAGCGCATCATTGACCTGATAGGGCTCCATCGCCTTGATGACGGCCTCGCCGCCGGGCTGCCCCATCGACACCCAAGTGTCGGTCACCACCACCTGCGCACCGCCAGCAGCCTCGGCCGCATCCTGCGTAAAGGTGATCTTCGCGCCGCGCGCGCGGGCCTGTTCAACAAAGCTCGCATCGGGCTCAAAGCCCTTGGGGCCCCCCACGCGAATGTTGAACTTCAACAGCCCCGCCGCCTCGATCAGCGAATGCAGCACATTATTGCCGTCGCCCAGCCACGCCATCTCCATGCCCGGCAGCGCCACGCCGCGCTCCAGCAGCGTGAGCAGATCGGCCATGATCTGACACGGATGCGAGGCATCGGTCAGGCCGTTGATCACCGGAACCGTGGCATAATGCGCCAGTTCCTCGATCTTGGCATGATCATTGGTGCGGATCATGATCGCATCGACCATGCGGCTGAGCACACGGGCCGTATCGGCAATCGTCTCGCCGCGACCAAGCTGCATACCGCCCGCATCCATCACGATCGCGCTGCCGCCCAATTGGCGCATGGCCATGTCGAAAGACACGCGCGTGCGGGTCGAGTTCTTCTCAAAGATCATCGCCAGCACATGGCCATCCAAAGGCGCATCGGCATCGACACGCCCCCTGGTCCAACTGCTGCGCGCCCGCTTGCGGTCGAGCGCGTCATTCAGCATAGCGACAACCGCATCCCCCCCCGCATCGGAGAGGTTCAGGAAATGCCGAGCCATCACGCCACCTCTTCAGGCTGATAGCTGGCGGCGGCGGCCGAAAGCTTTTCCATGAACTCGTCGATATGGCTCTCGTCGATCACCAGCGGCGGCAAGATGCGCAGCGTCTTGTCGCCCGCCGAAACGCTCAGCAACTGGTGATTGTCACGCAGATGAGCAACGAAAGGCCGCGGCTCGACCTTCATCTTCAGGCCGATCATCAGGCCGCGCCCGCGCACCAGCTCGAACAGATCGGGATAATTGCCGATAAACTGCTCCAGACGGCTGGTCAGCTTGGCGCCCATATCGCGCACATGGGCCATGAATTCCTCATTGGCCACCGCGTCCAGCACGGCATTGGCCGCCGACATCGCCAGCGGATTGCCGCCATAGGTGCTGCCATGCGTGCCCGCGACCATACCGCGCGCCGCCTTTTCTGTGGCCAGACAAGCGCCCAGCGGGAAGCCGCCGCCAATGCCCTTGGCCGTCGCAAGAATGTCGGGCACCACGCCGAATTGTTCATAGGCATAGAACGTGCCGGTACGCGCGACCCCGCACTGAACCTCGTCAAAGATCAGCATCAGGTCATGCTCGTCGCACAGCGCGCGCAGAGCCTGCAGGAACTCGTCGCTGGGCACCTTGATGCCGCCCTCGCCCTGAATCGGCTCGATCATGATGCCGCCGGTGTTGGGGCCAATGGCCGCCTTCACCGCTTCCAGATCGCCGAAATCGACATATTTGAAGCCCGGCAGGATCGGCAGGAAATTCTTATGCATCTTTTCCTGATTCGACGCCGAGATCGTCCCCATGGTGCGCCCGTGGAACGCCTCCTTGAAGGTGATCAGCTCATACTTGTCGAGATTGCCAATCTGCTGGTGATAGGCGCGCGTGGTCTTGATTGCGCATTCCACCGCCTCGGCGCCGGAATTCGTGAAGAACACCGTGTCGGCAAAGGTTAATTCCACCAACCGTTTGGCCACGCTTTCCTGATGCGGGCTGCCATACAGGTTCGACACATGCATCAGCGTCGCGGCCTGCTTCTGAATCGCGGAAATCAGCCCTTCGTGGCTGTGGCCCAGCAGATTCACGGCGATCCCGGCGGCAAAGTCGAGATATCGGCGGCCATCCTCGCCAATCAGATGGCAATGCTCACCGCGCACCGGCCGAAAGGCGGTCCGGGGGTAAACAGGCATCAACGGCGAAATGGTCATCGATAGTTCCTTTGCATTCCAGAATGGCCCCAAAAGCGCGAGGCCGCTCTTCAATCCAGACAATGTTCGGTAGAATATTTCGGCGGAAGCTGAAAACGCGAAATGGCGGCGACCCGAAGCGAATCCTTCGGACCTGCCGCCATTTGCGCGCGTTTATGCTGTCGCCGCCCCCGGGTCAAACCTGTCCTTAAAGGAAATCAGGTCTGAGCCCATTGGGGGCCGTGCGTCCTCTTTAAGACAAGAGGTTCGGGATCAACCCTGACGCGGCGAGAGGTTGACCGCCGAGTACTTGCCTCGTCGATCGACTTCGATGTCGAATTCCAGACGGTCGCCTTCGTTGATTTCACGAAGACCCGAACGTTCGACCGCGCTGATGTGCACGAAGGCATCGGGCTGGCCGTCATCACGCGTGATGAAGCCGAAGCCCTTCATCGCGTTGAAGAACTTGACCGTGCCGGTAGCCTTTTCACCGGTCAGCTGGCGCTGGGGAGCTGCGGGCTCGCGCTTGGCGACCGCGATCACGTCACCCACGACCGACAGATCGCTGGCCGACACCTTGCCGCCACGATCCACCAGCGTGAATTCCAGCCCCTGACCTTCGGCCAGACCTTCAAGACCGGCGCGTTCGACCGCACTGATGTGCACGAACACATCTTCGCCGCCGTCTTCACGCTGGATGAAGCCAAAACCCTTTTGAGCGTTGAAGAACTTCACGACGCCCTTGCCCTGGCCAACGACCTGAGCGGGCATGCCGCCACCGCCGCCGCCAAAGCCGCCACCGCCGCCGCGCGGGCCGCCGAAGCCGCCGCCACCACCGCCGCTGCGCGGGCCACCGAAGCCGCCACCACCGCCGCCGCCGAAGCCGCCGCGATCACGGCCGCCGCCGAAGCGGTCACCGCCGCCGAAACGGTCGCCACCACCAAAGCGGTCGCCACCGCCCATGAAGGGATCGAAACCTTCTTCGCCGAACCCGTCGCGCTTGTCTCGGCCCCTGCCGCGACGCCCTCTATCAAAACCCATAAAACCGAAAGCACCTTCGCTTCGCCCTGATCCAAATCGCGTAGCGCGAGGACGAATCGCACCAAACGACAGGGCAAGCAGCCGCGCAAAAAACGCGACCCTCTCCTCTGCACTCTCCGCCTTATCCTAAATTCCGCGTCATAGCGAATAGATTCGCGCGGCCAGCCCGGAATATCCGAAAATAATACGCCATAAGCGCGACCACGCCCCCTTGCGCAAATCCCCGCTTGTCTGATTCCCCGCCCCTTGGCAGAGCGAATCCAGCCTTTTGGCGCGGCCCCTTCCGCCTTCGCGCCTGCCAAGAACAGGAGACGATCATGTTCCGCCAGATTTCCCAGAGCGTCTGGGCCAGCCCGCAAATCGGCCTTGCCGATGTCGATGCCGCCGCCGCGCAGGGCATCACCCTCATCATCAACAACCGCCCCGAAGGCGAAAGCGACGACCAGACTCCGGGCGACGCCATCGCGCAGGCCGCCGCTGCGGCTGGCCTCGGCTATGTCGCCATCCCTGTTACCCATGCCGGTTTCAGCCAAGCGCAGGTAACCGCCATGGTCGATGCCCTCAAGGGCGAAGGCAAGATCCTCGCCTATTGCCGCTCGGGCACGCGCTCGACGCTGCTCTGGTCGCTGGCGCAGGCCAGCCTTGGCGCCGATCTCGACGAAGTCACCGCACAGGCCGCCTCGGCGGGCTATGACGTCAGCCCGGTGCGCCCGCTGATGGACATGCTGGCCGCACAGGCCCGCTAAGCCCCGCCCCCAAACACGAAAAGGCCGCAAGCCCAGCGTTTGCGGCCTTTTTCATATCCATTTCCCTGTCCCGGGCCTGCGCATAAAAAAGGGGCCGGAGCGGCTGGCTCCGGCCCTTTATAAGTTTGTCGTTCGCAGGAGGAACATCGGTAGGCGGGACCGGGGAGGAGGAGAGGGAGGAGATCCCCAGCCCCGCCAAACTGTTGAAACTTAGTAGTTGTAGGCGCGTTCGCCATGCTCGGTGATGTCGAGGCCTTCGCGCTCGGCTTCTTCCGTGGGACGCAGACCGATGGTCTTGTCCAGAGCGAAGAACAGCACCGCCGAACCGACACCCGAGAGAACCAGCGTCAGCACCACAGCCTTGATCTGGGTGATGACCTGAGCAACCATGTCATAGCTGCCGGCCTTCGAGGGGAACACGGTGTAGTCAACCCAGCCCTGACCGCCCAGCGAGGGATCGGCCACGATGCCGGTGCCGATCGCGCCGACGATACCGCCGATGCAGTGGACGCCGAAAACGTCGAGCGTGTCGTCATACTTCAGCTTGTTCTTCACGGTCGAGACGAAGAAGAAGCAGATCGGCGAAACCACCAGACCCAGCACGATCGAGGTCATCGGCGAAGCGAAGCCCGAAGCCGGGGTGATAGCGACCAGACCGGCCACAGCGCCCGAAGCAGCGCCCAGCATCGAGGGCTTGCCATGCTTGACCTGTTCAACCAGCGACCAGCTGACAGCAGCAGCAGCGGTGGCGACGAAGGTGTTGATGAAGGCGAGCGAGGCAAGGCCATTGGCTTCGAGGTTCGAACCGGCGTTGAAACCAAACCAGCCAACCCACAGCAGCGAAGCGCCGATCATGGTCATGGTCAGCGAGTGCGGCGGGGTGGCTTCCTTGCCATGGCCCACGCGCTTGCCGATCACGAGGCAGCCGACGAGACCGGCGATACCTGCGTTGATGTGCACAACGGTGCCGCCGGCAAAGTCCAGAGCGCCAAGACCATAGAGATAGCCGGCATCAGCGGTGTTGGCCGACAGGAAGTCGGGACCGGCGAAATACCACACCATATGGGCCATCGGAAAATAGACGATGGTCAGCCACAGCACGGTGAAGATGATGAGCGGAGTGAACTTCACGCGCTCTGCAAAAGCACCCACGATCAGCGCCGGCGTGATGCAGGCAAAGGTCATCTGGAAGATGACATAGGTGTATTCAGGCAGATAGACGTTGTTCGAGAAGGTGGCCGCATAGGTGCTGGCCGAAACGCCCATCAGGAACGCCTTGGAGAAGCCGCCGACAAACGGCGAACCACCGGTGAAGGCCATCGAATAGCCCCAGCACACCCACACAAGAGCGGCCACCGAAACAATCATGAACACCTGCATCAGCACGCTGAGCATGTTCTTGGTACGCACCAGGCCGCCGTAAAACAGCGCCAGCGCAGGGATGCTCATCAGCAGCACCAGCGCCGAGGACACCAGCATCCAGCTGTTGTCGCCCTTGTTGACCATGGTGGCCATCTGTTCGGCAGTCGGCGCCTTGATCGGCGCTGCCTGCGCAAAAGCGGTGGTGGCGGCAAAGAGCGATGCGCCCAAAGCCCCAGCGCCGCAGATCATCTTGCGGATCATAGTGGGTTCACTCCTAAGGCTAGCGCCGCTCACAGAGCGGTATCCCCGGTTTCACCGGTGCGGATGCGGACGGCCGAGGCCAGATCAAGCACAAAGATCTTGCCATCGCCGATGGCTTCGGTGCTGGCGGCCTGTTGGATGGTTTCGACCACGCGCGGCGCCAGTTCGTCGCTGGCGGCGATCTCGATCTTCACCTTGGGCAGCATGTTGGTCGAATATTCGGCGCCGCGATAGATCTCGGTTTGCCCTTTTTGCCGACCAAAGCCCTTCACTTCGGACACCGTCAGACCGGCGACCCCAAGTGCGCCGAGGGCTTCACGCACCTCGTCGAGCTTGAACGGCTTGATGATGGCGATGATGAACTTCATGCCTATCCCCTATTAGCCAACCGGCCCAGCGCCGGCATGCAAACAGGTATAGCAAGGGGTGTGCCAATTTAGGGTTTTTTGAGATTCCGGGGATTCATCGGGCCGATTACACCCGTCTGGTGGTTAATTGGGCCTGCCCTGCGCCCGATTCCTATGCATCTGCCCAAAATTTAGGCAGCGTTTTGGAGGCAAAAGCCGTCAAACGCATCGCGCGCGCAAAAAACAGGCGCGCCGGAATTTCTATCCCGGCGCGCCTGTTGAAACTGCAAAAGCGGGTAATACCCTTACCGCTCCTTGGTCGCGGAGAATGTCAGCTCAGGATTGCGTTCCTGCTGATAGGACACATCCCATGACGAGCGCGCCAGAAACACCGGATCGCCATCGCGGTCCTTGGCCAGATTGGCGCGGTTGAATTCGACGAAATCGGAGAGCGCCTTGGCCTCGCCCTTGACCCAGCGCGCGGTGTCGAAAGGCGCAGGCTCCAGCATCGCGCCCACCTTATATTCAGCCTCCAGCCGCGAAATCAGCACGTCGAGCTGAAGCTGGCCCACCACGCCCACGATCCACTGGCTGCCGATTTCGGGATAGAAGACCTGAATCACGCCCTCTTCGCTCAGATCGTCGAGAGCCTTGCGCAGCTGCTTGGTCTTGGTCGGGTCCTTGAGCTGAACGCGGCGCAGGATTTCCGGCGCGAAATTGGGCAGGCCGGTGAAGCGCACCTTGTTCGTCTCCGACAAAGTATCGCCCACGCGCAAAGTGCCATGGTTGGGAATGCCGATGATGTCGCCGGGCTGGGCCTCATCGGCGATCTCGCGGTCCTGGGCAAAGAACAGGATCGGCGAATGCACCGCAATCGGTTTGCCCAGCGCCGATGGCGTCAGCTTCATACCGCGCCGGAACGTGCCCGAGACGAGACGCATGAAAGCGATGCGGTCGCGGTGCATCGGGTCCATATTGGCCTGCACCTTGAAGATGAAGCCCGTCACTTCATTGCCCGACGGGTCGATCGTGCCTGCTTCACTGGGCTGCGGGCGCGGCGGAGGGGCGATGCGGGCGATGGCGTCGATCAATTCGGCCACGCCGAAATTCTTCAAGGCCGAACCAAAGAACACCGGCGTCAAATCGCCATGGCGATAGGCCTCAAGGTCAAATTCGGGATAGCCCGCCTGACCCAGCTCGATCTCCTCGGCAAATTCCTCCGGCACCGGCTCATGATCGACCTTGCCCAGAAATTCGCGGCTGTCGCCTTCGGGCCGGCTGATGCGCCCGCTTTTCAGGTCAAGGATGCCCTCGAACTGGCCGCCCATGCCCACCGGCCAGCTTTGCGGCGAAACGTCCAGCGCCAGCGCGTCGGCCACCTCATCGAGGATTTCGAACACCGGACGGCCTTCGCGGTCGACCTTGTTGACGAAGGTGATGATCGGCACATTGCGCATCCGGCACACTTCAAACAGCTTGCGCGTCTGCGGCTCGATGCCCTTGGCCGCGTCAATCACCATGATCGCCGAATCCACCGCCGTCAGCGTGCGATAGGTATCTTCCGAGAAATCCTCGTGGCCCGGCGTGTCGAGCAGGTTGAAGGTGATATGCCCCAACCCTTCAAACTCGCGCGCAAAGGTCATCACCGAGGATGTCACCGAAATCCCGCGCTGCTGCTCGATCTTCATCCAGTCCGACCGGGCGCGCCGCGCCGCGCCACGCGCCTTCACCTCGCCCGCCAGATGGATCGCACCGCCGTTCAGCAACAGCTTTTCAGTCAGCGTGGTCTTGCCCGCGTCAGGGTGCGAGATGATGGCAAAGGTGCGGCGGGTGGCAAAAGGCTGGTTCATGGCGGAGTCGGTCATGGCCGGGCGCTTACATTGCGCCGCGCTTTTCGTCTATCCCGCGCTTACGCACCCGCCGTCTGGCCGACGCAGACGTCCATGCGGAAGCTGCGGCTTTCACCCGGCGGCAACAGGATGATCCCCGGCTTCTCGCTCACCTCTCCATCAAAGCCCTGCGGGTCGGCATAGCCCGCCCATGGTTCGATGCACAGATAATGCGCGCCGGGCACCTGCCACAGGCCAAGGTCGGGACTGTCGGGAAAGGCAATGTCGAGCGCGGGGCCATCCGGCGAGGCATAGCGCAAGGCGCGGCTGGCCAGCCCGATCCAGACCATCGCGTCGGCCTCAAACAGACCTTCCTGCAACGCCAGTTCGCGCGCCGCCACCGGCGTCTCCTCGCCCCCCGGCAACAATTCGCCCGTGGCCTTGCTGACCCGGCGCACCGGTCCCGGTTCGTCCTGCGCAAAGATAATGCGATGCGCCGTCTTTTCGCCCCCGCCCGGCAAGGGCCAGGCAAAGGCGGGATGATAGCCAAAGCTGAAAGGCATCACCGCCTCGCCGCGATTATGCACCGTGGCCGCCATGCTCAAGGCGCCGTCCTTCAGCCGAAACGCCATCTCCAGCCGGAAGGAGAAAGGGTAAACCGCCCGCGTCGCCTCGCTGTCCTCCAGCGCAAAACTCACCGCATCTGCGCTCTGCTGACAAATCGCAAACCGGCTGCGCCGCGCAAAACCATGGCGCGGCAGGGCATATTCGCGCCCCTCATGCCGAAACGCATCGCCGCGCAGCGCACCGACAATCGGAAAGAGCAAGGGCGCATGGCCGGTCCAATAGGCCGGATCGGCGTCGGTCATATATTCGCGCCCCGCCCCATCGCGCAGCGATTGCAGTTCGGCCCCCAGCGGATGGATCAGCGCGCGCCATTCGCCCGAAACAAGGCTCACCATTTCTTCGCTCACACCATTCCCCATCCGGCCAATAAAAAAGGCGCTGCGAGAATGCCCGCAGCGCCCTTTTCTTTCAACCCCTTAGCAAATCAACCGCGCAGGACCGCGCCCTGCTTGGCCGCCGCCGCCGTCACCTTGTCAGCAATGGCTTTCAGGTCGGCGTCATTATAGCTCTTTTCCGAAGGTTGCAGCGTGACCTCGATGGCCAGCGACTTTTGCCCTTCCGGCACGCCCGCCCCGCGGAAATCGTCGAACAGGCGCGCGGCGATGATATTCGCCTTGTCCGCGCCCTTCACCGCGCGCAGCAGATCGCCCGCCGCCAGATCGGCCTTCACCAGGAAAGCAAAGTCGCGCTTCACCGCCTGCAAGGCCGGAGGCGCATAATTGACGCGGGCGAAACCAGCAGCCCCCTTCTTGCCCGGAATGGCGTCGAGGAAGATTTCCGCCACCGCCACCGGGCCATCAAGGTCAAACGCCTTGGCGGTGGTGGGATGCAACATGCCGAAACGCGCCAGTACATTCTTGGGCCCAAGCCGCAAGGTGGCCGACTGGCCGGGGTGGAACTGCGCGCCCGCCTCGCCCATGATTTGCAGATTGTCCACCGGCGCCCCCGCCTCGGCCAGCAAGGCCAGCGCCTCGGCCTTGGCGTCGAAAGCATCGAACGCCTGCGCCTTGCCCGTAGCCCAGCCGCGCGGAGTCTTGTCGCCCGCCAGCACCACGGCCAGCGTCAGACGCTCGGCACCCTTGCCATTGGCATCGCGCAAATAGCGGCGACCAATTTCAAACAGACGCAGCGAAGAGCCGCCACGCGCCAGATTGCGCTTGGCCGCAGAGAGCAGGCCGGGGATCAGGCTGGGGCGCATGACTTTCAGGTCTTCGCTGATCGGATTGGCCAGACGCCACAGCACGCCTTCTGCGAAATGCTCGGCCTCACCCTCAGGCAGGAACGACCACGTAATCGCCTCATTCAACCCGCGTGCGGCAGCAGCACGGCGAAGGCGGCGTTCTTGGCGTTGCACCGGGGTCGCGGTCGGCTTGGCCACGCCATCCTCGCGGGGCAGCGGCATGCTCTCGATCCCGTCGAGGCCGTGGATGCGCACCACTTCCTCAACAATATCGGCCGCACCGTCCACATCCGGGCGCCAGCCCGGCACCGTCACCGCCCAGTCATCGCCCACGGCAAAGCCCAGCGCGGCAAGGATGCGCTTCTGCTCCTCGCCCGCAATCTCCACCCCGCCCAGCTTGGTCACCAGCGCGGGATCAAAAGCCACAACCTTGGGCATGGCAGGCGCAGCACCGGCGCGCACCACTTCGGATGCCTCACCGCCGCAGATCTCAAGGATCAGGCCGGTCAGCAGATCAAGCCCGGTATCGAGGAAAGCCGGGTCCACCCCGCGCTCAAACCGCGCGCGCGCGTCCGAGGTCAGGTTCAGCGCGCGACCCGTGGCGGCAATCCGTTCGGGCGTGAAATAGGCGATTTCCAGCATGACATCGCTGGTATCGTCGCTGCAACCCGAATGCTCGCCGCCCATGATCCCGGCAATGTCATGCACGCCCGCCGCATCGGCGATCACAGTCATCGTGTCGGTCAGATCATAGGTCTTGCCGTTCAGCGCAAGGCACTGCTCGCCCGCAACCGCGCGGCGTGCCACGACCGCGCCCGACAGCTTGGCCAGATCATAGGCATGGGCCGGGCGGCCATAGGTGAGCATCACATAATTGGTGATGTCCACCAGCGCCGAAATCGGGCGTTGGCCAGCAGCCTTCAACGCAGCCTGCAGCCATTCCGGGCTGGGGCCATTCTTCACGCCCTTGATGGTGCGGCCATAAAAGGCGGGGCAGCCATCAATATCCTCGGTGCGGATTTCGACCGGGCAGGCATAGGAACCGGCAATCCCCGGCGCGGCGATGGGCTTCAACGTGCCCAGACCGGCGGCGGCCAGATCGCGCGCGATGCCATAGACGCCCATGCAATCAGGGCGGTTGGGCGTGACCGAAATGTCGAACACCGGATCGGCGCCGTGATAGTCCGCAAAAGCGGTGCCGACCGGCGCGTCCTCGGGCAATTCGATGATGCCGTCATGGCCCTCGCCCAGTTCCAGCTCGCGCATCGAGCACATCATGCCGTTCGATTCGACGCTGCGCACGGCGGCAACCTTGAGCACCATGCCATTGGCAGGCACGACAGCGCCGGGCAGGCCCAACACACCGACCAATCCCGCACGCGCATTGGGCGCGCCGCAGACCACCTGAAGCGGAGCGCCATCGCCGGTATCGACCGAAAGCACCTGCAGCTTGTCCGCATTGGGATGGCGATCGGCGGTCAGGATGCGCGCAACGCGAAAGCCCTTCAGCTTTTCGGCCGGGTCCTCAATGCCTTCGACTTCAAGGCCGATGGCGTTCAGCTTGCCCGCGATCTGTTCGACGCTGGCTTCGGTTTCCAGATGGGCCTTGAGCCACGAGAGAGAGAATTTCATGCCGAAGCCCCTTATGCCTGTACGCCAACGCCGCCCGAAAGGGTCGGCACATCAAGGCCGGAAAAGCCGTAATGGCCCAGCCAGCGCGCATCGCCATCAAAGAAGGCCCGCAAATCGTTCATCCCATATTTCAGCATGGCCAAGCGATCGACGCCCACGCCAAAGGCAAAACCCTGCCACTGATCCGGGTCATAACCGCCAGCGGTCAGCACATGGCGGTTGACCATGCCCGACCCCAGCAGTTCCATCCACGAATGGCCCGGCGCATCGCCCGAACCGCCCACCACGCGGCGGCCATCGACATAGGAATAGCCGGTGTCCACCTCGACGCTGGGTTCGGTGAAGGGGAAATAGCTGGGGCGCAGGCGCAGCACGATATCGTCCCGCTCAAAGAAAGCCTTGAGCATGGTTTCCAGCGTCCATTTCAGATGCGCCAGCGTGATGTCCTTGCCGATCACCAAGCCTTCGACCTGATGGAACATCGGCGTGTGGGTGGCGTCGGAATCGCTGCGATAGACGCGGCCCGGCGCGATGATGCGCAAGGGCTTGTCACCGCCCGCGGCCAGCATCGCGCGGATCTGCACCGGGCTGGTATGCGTGCGCAGCACCATGTCCTGCTCGGTTTCATAACCGCTGGCGTCTTTATCTATATAGAAGGTGTCATGCATCGCGCGCGCCGGATGGCTCTCGGGCATGTTGAGCGCGGTGAAATTGTGCCAGTCGTCCTCGATCTCCGGCCCGGTGGCGACGGCAAAGCCCAGATCGGCAAAGATCTCGGCCAGTTCGTCCATCACCTGAGACACGGGATGCACGCTGCCACGGGCGCTTTCGGGCGCGGGCAGGGTCAGATCGACCGTCTCGGCGGCCAGCTTGGCCTCCAGCGCGGCGCCCTCCAGAGCGGCCTTCTTTTCGGCCAGCGCATTCGTCACGCCTTCGCGCAGCGCATGAATCTTGGGGCCCGTGGTCTGGCGTTCCTCCGGGCTCATCGCGCCCAGCGTTTTCAGCAGGCCCGAGATCGAACCCTGCTTGCCCAAAAACGCCACGCGCAGCGCCTCCAGCGCGTCCAGATCCTGCGCCTTTGCAATGCTGTCGAGCGCCTGTGCGCCGAGACTTTCGTAATCCATGCTCTGTCCGTTTGCTGATGGGCGCGCCGGCATCGGGCCATGCGCCAGCACCCTCTAGGGCGGCGCGGCGTCAAGATCAACCGCGCCCTAACCGCGCCCCGTTTGGCCCGTCCAGCGCCTGCACCGCCGCGCCCGCAATCCGCGCCCGCTCGCGCACAAAGGCCTCGATGATCGGATGCGGCATTTTGGCATATTCGCGCGGGGTCATGCCCATGAATTGCCGAAACTCGCGCACGAATTGGGCCTGATCGTGATAATGTCCGTCCAGCGCGCCGATCCATTTGAGCGATGGGTCGAGCATGAACTGGGCAAGGCTGCGCATGAAGCGCTGGCGGCGCAGCAAGGTTTTCGGGCCAAAGCCGAAGGATTGCTGGCAAAGCCGCTCAACCGTGCGCGCGCTGGTTCCCGCGCGGCGGGCCATTTCGGCCACGCTGGAAACGCCCGGATCGATCATCGCAGCATGAATCGCCTGAACCCTTTGATCATCACCCGGCCCCATGGAGGGCCACTCGGCAAAGAACCGGCCGATCCGCCCCAGTTCGCCCTCGACATCGGGTTCAGGCCCGAAAATCGCCTCGGCCAGCGGCATGAAGGGCGCAAAGCCATCATGCCCCGCCCCGTCCAGCACCGCATCGGCCAGTTCGGACGCGGGCAATCCGACAAATCGCGCCCAGCCCAGCGGCAACAGGCCCACGCCCCAGATCCGGCATGGCCCCACTTCGAAACGCACCGCATGGCCGCTGGGGCCGGTCACCGCAAAATGGCAATCGGCAATGCCCATGCCCCGCGCATTGCGCGCGGCCAGCGGCCCACCGGAGGAAAAACGCAGATTGGCCCATTCGGGATGCAGATAATCGACCACACGCTGGCCGGGCGCGAGATCGATCTCGGCCAAATAGAAGGTCGTGAAATACCGCGCCAGCTCCGCCGGAGGGGCGAAGAACCGGGCTCGGACCGATGATCCGCGCGTCAATGGCATCCCTTATCTTTTTGCCTTATCTTTTTGCGAACCTTATGCCCTGTTGATGGCGCATCCCACAGGTGAAGGCAAGTTCACCTACGCGCATCGGGCAACAAAAAAGGCGCGGAGGAGAAGCCCCCCGCGCCCTTTCTGTCCAATCGGCCTGCGCGCTTACGCGGCGGGCAGAGCAGCCTTGGCCTGAGCCAGAACAGCCGAGAACACGGCCGCTTCGTTCAGCGCCAGATCGGCCAGCGACTTGCGGTCCAGTTGGATGCCAGCCAGCTTGATGCCGTTGATGAACTGCGAATAGGTCAGGCCTTCGGCGCGAACCGCAGCGTTGATACGCTGGATCCACAGAGCGCGGAAGGTACGCTTCTTGACCTTGCGGTCGCGGTAAGCGTACTGACCGGCCTTTTCAACGGCCTGACGAGCAACGCGGATCGTATTCTTGCGACGACCGCGGTAACCCTTGGCCTGTTCCAGAATATTCTTGTGCTTGGCGCGGGTGGTAACACCCCTTTTGACACGTGCCATAACTCAGTAACTCCTCAGTTCAGCCCGTAGGGCGCCCACTTCTTGATCACCTTCGCGTCCGCGTCGGAGATCACCTCGGTGCCACGGTTCTGACGGATGTACTTCGAATTATGGCTGATCAAACGGTGACGCTTGCCAGCGACGCCATGCTTGACCTTACCGGTGGCGGTGATCTTGAAGCGCTTCTTCACACCGCTCTTGGTCTTCATCTTGGGCATTTTCATCTCCTTGATCTAGCGGTCCGTCCCGCTTGCCGTGGCAGCCCTTGATGGCCAGGCAGGCGAGCGAATCTGCCTTGCGGCAAATCCTCCGAACCGGTTGAAGGGGCGGCCCTTAGGGGTATCGCCCCCCAAATGCAAGGGCATTGATGGGGGTGGAGCCTTTGATGTTGCCCCGACATATCCGTGTCACGGCCCGGTGCCAGCCCTCTCCCCCGGCCAACTCACAAACAACTGACACCCTTGCCTTTTGCGAATGATCCGCAAGAAGCTTGCTATTGCGAGTGTTTCGCATTATAAGGCGATTCATTCTCTCTGGAGCCTCGTGGCAATGTATATCTGCATCTGCAATGCCCTGCGTGAAAAAGACCTGCGCGCCACCGCCCGCTGTCATGCCGGTGATGCCGAAACGCTCTACAACCGCCTCGGCTGTCGCCCGCAATGCCGCCAATGCCTCGAAGATGCCGATCAGATCGTGGCCGAAGAGCGCAGCGCCGTTCCGGCCTGAAGATCCATTTGCCTGCCCCATTCCGGCACGTTAGGCTGGCCGCTCAAGCCAAGCCGGAGACAAAACCATGAAGGGCGACGCCAAGGTCATCGAGTATCTGAATAAGGCACTCTATAACGAGCTGACCGCGATCAATCAGTACTGGCTGCATTTCCGGCTGCTCGACAATTGGGGCGTGCATAAGCTGGCCCAGTTCGAACGCCATGAATCGATCGACGAGATGAAGCACGCCGACCTGCTGGCTGATCGCATCCTCTTTCTCGAAGGCTTGCCCAATTTCCAGAATCTGGGCCGGTTGCGCATCGGCGAATCGGTCGAAGAAGTCATCAAGGCCGATCTCGCGCTGGAAATGGACGCGATCCCCCTGCTTAAGGACGCCATCGCCTATAGCGAAAGCGTGCGCGACTTCATCAGCCGCGACCTGTTCCAGAAGATTCTCGAAAGCGAGGAAGGCCATGTCGATACGCTGGAAAAGCAGCTCGACATGATCGAGCGGATGGGCATCCAGAACTACATCCAGCTCAACAGCGAAGCGCCCAAGGATTAAGCGGCAAAGGCCCGCCGCCGTCGGTGGGCCAACAGCCATGCGCGAAAATCACCACAGGCGATCCGGCGCGCCCCGCGCGGCAAAGCACCGCGCCAGACATAGGCATAGGCGGTGATCGCGCCAAGCTTCATCCTGCCCCGCCGGTATTCGGGCCCTTCATAGGCATCCATCCGCGCCAGCGCCCGCGCATTGAAACGCGGCCCCGCGCGATAAACCCTGCCCCGCACCACCCCCGCGCCCGGCACCAGCGCCGGATACCACCCCGCCGGATCAGGCACCGCATAGAGCCGCCCGCGCACACTGGCCGCGCGGCCACTTTCCAGCAAGGCATGGACGGCCCGTTCATGCCGGTTGCCCATGCCCGCCATCAATGTTCCATAGAAGAAGAAATGCAGGCTCAATGCTCGTGGTGGTGCCCGTGCTGGTGATCGTGATTGCAGGCCAGCGCCTCGACCGCATCATCCTGCCGCGCCGGATCGCCCAGCGCCAGCACATGCCCGGTCGAACCGGCGTGCAGCGGATCGCCGTTCCAGTCGCACATCAAACCGCCCGCGCCCTCGACCACCGGCACCAGCGCGGCCCAGTCATGCAGCTTGAGCCCGGCCTCGCACACGATGTCGAGATGGCCGCTGGCCAGCATCGCGTAATTATAGCAATCGCCGCCCATCACCATCCGGCGATAATCGGTCTTGGCGGCCAGGCCCATGAAATGCTCGCCCTCATGGTCGCTGAAATAATGCGGGCCGGTGGTGGCGATGGTGGCGTCGGACAATTCGCGGCAGCGCCGGGTGCTCACCGGCTGGCCATTGAACGTCGTCTTGCGGCCCGATGCGCCCACCCAGCGCTCCCCCGCAATCGGCTGATCGATCACGCCCAGCACCGGCCAGCCCTCGATCACCAGCGCGATCAGCGTGCCAAAGATCGCGCGGCCCGCCAAAAACCCCGCGGTGCCGTCAATCGGGTCCAGCACCCAACTGCGCCCCGAGGTTCCGGCCGTAATGCCATATTCCTCACCGATGATCGTGTCATCGGGGCGCTCGACGCGCAGGATCGCGCGCATCGCTTCCTCGGCCGCCTGATCGGCAAGGGTGACGGGGCTGGCGTCCTCCTTGCGCTCGCTGGCCACGCCGGACCGGAAGAAGGGGCGGATCGCCGCGCCCGCCGCATCGGCAAGACGTTGGGCAAGATCAATGTCGGCATCAAGGTTCAGTTTCATGGGGCTGCTTGTGCCTTTGCCCATGGGGTCGGGTCAAGCCGCAAGGCTGGCAATATAAGATGACAATCGGTTGACAAAGCGGCCCACAAGGGAAATTGAACTACTCAGGTTCAGGAAATGATTTTCACAACAAAAACGAATATCGGGTCCAATATTTATGCTCAAGCCAACCAAACCGGCCCTTGATGAGGCGGTAACCCCGTTGGCCGGTCGGTCAAGCAAGGGCCAACCGCTGTCGTATAATCGCGCGCCCGCGCCCGATCTGGCGCCGTGGCTGGGGCGGATCTATGTCACGCCGGTCAATCTGCCGCCCGATTACTGCCTCTCATCAGGCATCTTTAACGACAGTTCGATGGTGCGCATCCAACTGGGCGGGAAATGGACCGCCCATACCGCAGATGGCATCCACCAGCTTGGCCGAGCGGCTCTGATCTTTGGCCCGCAAAGCAAGATCATGCCCGTCACCGTCGAGGGCAGTTTCACCTCGATAGGCTATGCGCTCAATGCTGGCGCGGGCTATGCACTGTTCGGGCGCAGCGCGCATGAGATGGTCAACCGGCTGGTCCCGCTCGAACATTACGGGCTCAACAGCGAGGAAACGCTGGCCGCTTTCAGCCATACCGAGGACCCGGTGGCGATTGCCGATCTGCTCGAACGGCGTTTTCGCATTCTGGTGGAAAGCCTTGGCCGCCCCTTGCCCAATCCGATCAGCACCGCCTTCGAGGCGCTATCCTATGCCCATCCCAACGCCAGCATCAGCGAGTTTGCCGCCGAAATGGCGATCAGCACGCGGCAATTGGAACGGATCGTGCGGCGCGATTTCGGCATGCCGCCCAAACAGGTGATGCGCCGCGCCCGCGCGCTCGACATGGCCAGCCATCTGCACGGCGTGGCCGACGAGGCCGAGGCCGAGGAGCTGATCCTGCGCTATTTCGATCAGGCGCAGATGACGCGCGAATTTACCGAATTGTTCGGCGTGACCCCGCGCCGCTTTGTGCGCACGCCCAATCCGCTGCTGACGCTGGCGCTGGAATCGCGGCAGGCCAAAAGGCTCGAAGCGCTCGAGCGCGTGCCGCCTGGCGGCAACCGTCCCTGGCAGTAAAAGGCGCCCCTGGCAGTAAAGGCCCCCGCCAGCGGCAGAGGGCCTTATAAGTCTTAGTCGAACAGGCTCGACACCGAGCTTTCATCCGCAATACGGCGGATCGCCTCGCCGATCAGCGGGGCGATGGTCAGCAGGCGGATCTTGTTCGATTCCTGCGTTTCCTCGGTCGGCAGGATCGAGTCGGTGATGACCAGTTCCTTGAGCGCCGAATTGTTGACGCGCGACACCGCCGCACCCGACAACACGCCATGCGTGATATAGGCCGTGACCGAAGCCGCGCCCGCATCCATCAGCGCCTGCGCCGCGTTGCACAGCGTGCCGCCCGAATCGATGATGTCGTCGATCAGGATGCAGGTGCGCCCCTTCACGTCGCCGATGATGTTCATCACTTCCGACACGCCCGGCTTGTCGCGGCGCTTGTCCACGATGGAGAGCGGCGCATTGTTCAGACGCTTGGCCAGCGCGCGGGCGCGCACCACGCCGCCAACGTCAGGCGAGACCACCATCAGACCGGCATCGCCATTGCGCGCCAGAATGTCGGCGGCCATCACGGGGGCGGCAAACAGGTTGTCGGTGGGAATGTCGAAGAAGCCCTGGATCTGACCGGCGTGCAGATCAACCGCCAGCACGCGGTCCGCGCCCGCCGTGGTGATCAGATTGGCCACCAGCTTGGCCGAGATCGGCGTGCGGGGGCCGGGCTTGCGGTCCTGACGGGCATAGCCGAAATAGGGCATAACGGCCGTGATGCGCTTGGCCGAGGCGCGACGCAGCGCGTCGATGCAGATCAGCAGTTCCATCAGGTTGTCATTGGTGGGATAGCTGGTCGACTGGATGACAAAGACATCCTCGCCGCGCACGTTCTCATTGATCTCGACGAAGACTTCCTCGTCGGCAAACCGGCGCACGCTGGCGTCGGTCAGCTGCAGTTCCAGATAGCCCGCAATCGCGCGCGCCAGCGGCAGGTTACCGTTACCGGCAAGGATCTTCATTCGCGTATCTCCACTGCACGCGGCGTGAAAGACTCAGCCGCCGCGTTGCTTCCCTCGCGCGTGCCTCTAGCCAAGATCGGCAGGATTGCAAGGTTTGCCGCGCATACAAAAGGGGGCAGAAGCGCAAACCCCTGCCCCCTTTAGGATAATCGCAGCGCAGATTAAGCCCGGCGGTCGCCCTTGACCCAGCGCACGGTGCCGGTGCTGGCGCGCATCACCACGCTTTCGGTGGTCAGGCGGCCGGTGCGCAGGCGCTTCACGCCTTTCAGCAGCGAGCCATCGGTCACCCCGCTGGCGGCAAAGATGCAATCGCCCTTGGCCAGCTCGGTCAGGTCATAGATCTTGTTCAGATCGGTGATGCCCCATTTGTAGGCGCGGGCCTTTTCATCCTCGTTGCGGAACACGAGGCGGCCCTTGAACTGGCCGCCGACACAGCGCAGAGCCGCAGCGGCCAGCACGCCTTCGGGTGCGCCGCCCTGGCCCATATACATGTCGATGTTGGTTTCTTCGGTGTTGGTGGTGGCGATCACGCCCGCCACATCGCCGTCGCCGATCAGATAGACGCCGCAGCCAAGCGCGCGCAGTTCCTCGATCAGATCGGTGTGGCGCGGGCGGTCCAGCACGCAGACCACGATGTCTTCGGGCGGCACGCCCTTGGCGGCGGCCACGGCCTTGACGTTTTCGGTCGGGCTCTTGGCCAGATCAATGATGCCATCGGGATAGCCCGGCCCCACGGCCAGCTTGTCCATATAGGTGTCGGGCGCGTTGAGCAGACCGCCCTCTTCGGCGATCGCCAGCACGGCCAGAGAGTTCGGACCGGCCTTGGCGCAGATCGTCGTGCCTTCCAGCGGGTCAAGCGCGATGTCGATCTTGGGGCCCTTGCCCGCGGCCGCGCCGACCTTCTCGCCGATATAGAGCATCGGGGCCTCGTCGCGCTCGCCCTCGCCGATCACCACGGTGCCGTCGATATACAGCTCGTTGAGCTTTTCGCGCATGGCTTCCACTGCCGCCGCGTCGGCGGCCTTCTCGTCGCCGCGCCCGATCAGCTTGGCCGAGGCGATGGCGGCCGCTTCAGTCACGCGCACCATTTCAAGCACCAGAACGCGGTCGAGAATCTTGCTGGCAGGAGTAGCGCTCATAATCTGTCCGATTCCTTCAGGAATGTATGGCCCCTATGCCGGCCCTGTTGGTCGGCGGTGTGAATGCATGCTGTGAATACCTATGCAGACACGTCCGCTTACCTATGCATAACCCGATTGTCGAGCGGACAAATGCCGCAGATGCGAGGGCGGCGGCCCAAATCGGGCAACATACGAACCCAGCCATGGAGCGGGCAAAGAAAAACGCCGAGGGCATGGCCCCCGGCGTCGAAATTGTCTGAGTTACTGCGCATTTGCCCCGCGTGTTCAGCGAGGCTGAAACGCCGCGTTACGCGCCCAGAATCTGCATGACCAGCGGCTGGCCAACAAGGCTGGGCGAACCTTCGAGCAAGGTCAGCGCCTTGGCCACGGCCGCTTCGGGCACTTCATGCGTGACGATGGCGACGATAACCGCGCCATCCTTGCTTGCCTGACCTTTCTGGATCAGGCTCTCGATGGAAACGCCCGCATCGCGCATCGCGGCGGTGATTTCGGCCAGCACGCCCGGACGGTCCGCCACAAGGAAGCGGATATAGGCGCGGCCAAGGCGATGACCGGCAGGCGCCGGGGCCATGTCTTCCAGACCGTCAACCGGGATCGAGAAGGCCATGTCGGCTTCAAACCCGGTGTCCATGCCGCGCGCGATATCGATAAGGTCGGCCACCACCGCCGAAGCGGTCGGACCATCACCCGCGCCCGCGCCCTGAAACAGCAGGCGGCCCGAGAAATTGCCTTCGACCACGACCGCATTGGTCGGGCCATCGACATGGGCCAGCAGATTGTCGAAAGGCACCAGATGGGGCGCAACGCGCTGGAACAGGCCGGGCGTGCCGTCGGGTCCGGCATCGGCCTCGGCAGTGCCGATCAGGCGGATGCAATAGCCCAGCGAATCGGCCTGCGCGATGTCAGCGGCCAGGATGCGGCTGATGCCCTGCGTGTCTACGCTGCCAAAGTCGATCTTGGCGCCAAAGGCGATGGCCGACAGGATGGACAGCTTGTGCGCGGCGTCGATGCCTTCGATGTCAAAGGTCGGGTCGGCCTCGGCATAGCCCTTGGCCTGCGCCTCGGAAAGCACCTCGGCGAAATCGCGGCCGGTGTCTTCCATCGTCGAGAGGATGTAATTGCAGGTGCCGTTGAGGATACCGTAGAGGCGCTCGACCCGGTTGGCCGCCGCGCCTTCGCGCAGCCCCTTGATGACCGGGATGCCGCCCGCCACGGCCGCCTCGAAACGCATGGCCACGCCCTGCGCTTCGGCTTCCTTGGCCAGCGCCATGCCGTGATGGGCGATCATCGCCTTGTTGGCCGTCACCAGCGCCTTGCCATGGCGAATCGCATTGCGCGCCAGCACCAGCGCCGGGCCGTCCGACCCGCCCACCAGTTCGACCACCACGTCCACATCATCGCGCGCGGCCATCGCGGTCATGTCATCTTCCCACGCATAGGGCGAGAGATCGACGCCGCGATCCTTGCCGCGATCACGCGCGGAAACGGCGGAAACCTTGATCGGACGGCCCGCGCGGCGGGCGATCAGATCGGCATTGGCCTCCACCAGCCGAATGACGCCCGCGCCCACCGTGCCAAGGCCGGCCAGCGCAATGCGCAGCGGCGGCTTGCCGGATTGGGGCGAAAGAGCGGCGTTATCGGCGGTGTCGGTCATCATGGAATCCTCAGCTTTACGCTGGGCCACCTAGGGGGCAATTGGATTGCCATCAAGCCTATTTGCCCGGCTTGGCGATATCCCCGCCCCACGAAACCCGCGTGCGCGTGCAAGGCCCCAGATCGCGGCGCACCAACAGGTAATCGGCCACGGCCTGATCCTTGGCCTCCTGCGTTTCGCCCAGATTGGCCGAAGCAGGCAGCATTTCGGGCAGCGAGCAGGCCAGACGATACCATTCCAGCGTGCCCTGCGCGGGCGGGGCATTGGCCGCATCGACCACTTCGGAGAAGGACGCGCTCCAGCGCGAGGGCTGGCCTGCGCGGTGCTGGATGATGATCGCGGCAGGCGTACCCTTGGTGGTGGTCAGGAAGATCTGAGTCTCGCCCTCCCCCGCCAGATCGCCCTGCTGATAGAGCGCCATATTGATTCCCGTAATATGGGGCGGCGAATCAGGCGCGCTCAGATCGGCCAGAATCTTGCGAATCTGGGCCTCCAACGGCTGGCTCCACGGCAATTGCGCATCGGGAGAAACCAGTTGAATGTCGCCCGGCGTGGTTCCAGGGCGGGCGAAAAGCAGCACCATCTGCTTCTTTGGATTGGGAATTTTGTGGCGCGAATCGAGCCGGACATCGGCCAGATAGCGCACCGAGGCCGAAACCGAGCCGGTTCCGCTCAACAAATCAATTCCCTGCGCCTCGATATAGGCGCGCTGGACGGTGGCAAAGGGCGAAACATCCCTGGCCTCGGGCATGGGAATCACCTTTTTCAGCTCGGCAAAGACGACCAAAGGCGATGATTCGGCCAGACCAACAAGGTCAGCATACGATTGTACGACATTTTGCGTAAGCGGGGTCTGAGCCCCTGCAGACACCGGAACAAACAGCGGCAATAGAGCCGCAAAGCAAGCCGATTTCCACCCTCGGATGCCTTGAAACATCGCGGAAAACTCCGAAAAATTCGCCATTGGCGCATAACCCCTGCAAAAGGCCCCCAAGGGTGCCCGTTAGATAGGCTTTAACACAAATGAATTTTGCCTGAACCCCACCCCCCTGCGCATAAGGCGTTGCGCCGAGTCGGCAAGGTGGCTAGGATTGGCAAAAAAGCGGACCCCCAATAAAGGGGGCCGATGCGTTCGCCGAAAGCCGACACATAAGGCATTTGGCGAATATCCGGTAAATCCGGCAGGGTGGATATGAGCTTTTCCCCATGGACTTCGCCTTCGGGTTCGGTTCATGGTCGGCCCGGGGCTTGCCCGGGTTTTTGTATGGAGTGATGCGTCTGAATGGCCTACGCTGATCAACAATTGAGCGGTAATCGCCTTACCGCCATTATCATCGTTGCCTTGATTCACATCGTCGTTGGTTATGCCTTGGTCTCTGGTCTTGCCTACTCGGCGGTTCAGAAGGTCATGAAAAAAGTAACGACTGTCGATATCAAGCAAGAGGAGAAACCGCCGCCACCGCCTCCGCCGCCGCCGAAGGACGCTCCGCCGCCGCCGATCGTCGCTCCGCCGCCGCCGGTGAACGTGGCGCCCGTTAGCGCGCCCGTGATCGAGACGGTTTCGGTTGCACCGCCGCCGGCGCCGCCGGCGCCTGTGTTGGCACCGCCTGCGCCTTCGGCTCCGCCGCCGCCGCGCTTTACGCCTGTTGGCGCTGCCCCCAAGGGCAACCCTGCCAACTGGGCGACGCCTGAAGACTATCCCTCGCGCCCCCTGCGTGAAGGTGTTCAGGGCACCACTGGTTTCCGTCTGACGGTTTCCACGGATGGGCGCGTGTCGAGTTGCGAAATCACGGCCAGCTCGGGCAATGCCGAACTGGACGCTGCGACTTGCAAATACGTCACCAGCCGCGCGCGTTTCACGCCCGCCAAGGATGGCGAAGGCCAGCCCACCACCGGCGTTTATGCCAATCGCGTGAAGTGGGTCATCCCGAAGGACTGAGCCACACTCCCCAGGGGATCTGCGGCATGAAGGCCCGGTCCCTACTGTAAATGACCCTATTCTCTACTCGAGAGCCCTTTGAGAGGACCATCGCATGCTTATTGACATTCTGACCGCCGCTGCTGGCGCGGCTCCGCAGAACAAGTTCGGCTTCAAGGAAGCCCTGGAACAGGGCGGTCTGATCGCTCAGTCGACCGTGACCATCATGGCGATTTTCTCGTTCGGTTCGTTCTTCGTGCTGTTCACCCGCTGGTCGGATCAGTCGAAGATCCTGAAGCAGTACAAGGCTCTGGGCACGTTCTGGAAGGCCGCTTCGCTCAAGGAAGGCGCCGCCAAGCTGGAAAAGACCAGCCCGTTCCGTGACATCGTCGAAGCCGGTATCCTGGCTGAAGAAAACCACGGCAAGATGGCTGACTCGCTTGAAGCCCACGACTGGGTTCACTCGTCGCTGGCCCGCACCGAAGCCTCGATCGGCGCGTTCCTTGCTCGCGGCCTGCCCTTCCTCGCCACCGTCGGTTCGACCGCTCCTTTCGTGGGTCTGTTCGGTACCGTGGTCGGCATCTACCGCGCTCTGATCGCCATCGGCCTGGCCGGTTCGGCCTCGATCGACAAGGTTGCCGGCCCCGTGGGTGAAGCTCTGATCATGACCGCCATCGGTCTGCTCGTCGCTGTGCCTGCCGTGCTTGCCTACAACTTCCTGCAGTCGCGCAACAAGCGCATCAACGAGCTGCTGACCGGCTTCTCGGCTGACGTGCTGGCCTACATCAACTCGAAGGGCGCCATCAAGCCCGTCGTGGCTGCTGCTCCGGTCAAGGCTGCTCCGGCTCCCGCCGCCAAGAAGTAAGACATGAGGCAGGCATCCGGGCGGCCAGTCTGCCCGGATGTACGGGAAATCATGCGCGGCATGCGGCATGATTTCCCGGCCCTCCCCTCCCCCCAATCCCTCCTCTCGAAAGAGGGCATTGCAAGAGTAGGATCATAACATGGCAATGTCTGTTGGCGGCGCGGGCGGCGAAGAAAAGCCGATGTCCGACATCAACACCACCCCTCTGGTGGACGTGATGCTGGTGCTGCTGATCATCTTCCTGATCGCAGTTCCGGTTGCGATCCAGACGATCCAGAAGCTGAAGATCCCTGTGATGGTTTCGCAGGAATCGAAGGATAAGGTCGAAAACCTGCTGATCACGGTCAGCACCACCGACGCTGCTGGTCGCAGCGCCGGCGACCCCGGCTTCGAAGGCGCGTCGCGTGGTGGCGAATGCCGCATCTACTTCAACAACATCACCCCCGTTGACTCGACTGAATTGTACGACCAGGCGTTCAAGCGCCTTGACGACATCATCAAGCGCGAGGGCGGTGCAGAGGTGCTGCGCGATAACCCCGAAAAGGTGCCGCAGGTTCACGTTCGTGCCGACGTCGAAGCGCCTTGGCGCTGTGTCGCAGGTGCGATCTTCAACGTGCAGCGCGCGGGTTATCCCACGGTTGGCTTCATTTCGACCCCGGTCGATCCGAACGGCTGATAAGCCCTTTAACTCAGGAGTAACATCCCATGGCAATGTCAGCTGGTAAAGACGACGGCGAGCCGATGGGCGAGATGAACACGACTCCGCTGATCGACGTTATGCTCGTTCTGCTGATCATGTTCATCATCACCATCCCCGTGGCTACCCACGCGGTGAACATCGACCTGCCTTCGCCGCCGCCGCCGAATATGCCCAAGCCGCCGGTCGACCCGATCAAGAACAAGGTCGTGCTTACCCCGGATAACCAGATCCTGTGGAACGGCACGCCGATCGACCGCAGCGTTCTGGGCGCGAACCTCAAGGCTTCGCGCAGCATGACCCCCGAGCCCGAACTTCAGTTCGAGCCGGATGCGCAGTCGGGCTATGAACTGGCAGCGAATGTGCTGAACATCATTAAGGCCTCGGAAGTGACGAAGTTCGGCTTCGTCGGCAACGAGCGCTATGCCACTTTCAACAAGGCTGCCGGGGCCAAGTAAGGCCAAGGTACGCTGCGTTAAACGGCAAGAGAGAGGGGCGGAGCGATCCGCCCCTTTTTTTGCGCCCTGTTCCCGCGCCCTATTCGCCCATGGCGATGGCGGCCAGCGCCTCGGCCTCCAGCAGCAGCTCATCATCGGCGGCGCCGGCGGGCATGCTCTCGCGCCCGATCATGGTCAGCGTCGGCACGGCCAGCGGGCTGACGCGCGACAGGCGTTGATGGCGGATGGCCGATTGCGCCCGGTCCAGCACCTCGGCCACGCGGGCCACATCGGTCATCTTCTGCCGCGCATCGGCCCATGCGGCTTTGAGCAGCAAGTGGTCCGGCTCATAACGGCGCAGCACGTCATAGATGAGGTCGCTGGAGAAAGTGACCTGCCGGTTGGTCTTGCGCTTGCCCGGCATCTGCCGCTCGATCAGGCCGGAGATGACCGAAGCCTCGCGGAAGGCGCGGCGCAGCAGATAGGAATTTTCCACCCACTCGACAAATTCCTCGACCAGAATATCGGGCGAGAGCAGCGCGGCGGGGTCCTCAACGGGCCGCAGCCCCCAGACCGCCAGCGCATAATCATTGGCGACAAAGCCCAGCGGCGAAAGCCCCAACGCCTCCATCCGCCGCGTCATCAACATGCCCAGCGACTGATTCGCGGGCCAGCCTTCGAAGGTGTAGAACACGCTGTAGAACCGGTCCTGATGGGGAAAGCTCTCGACCAGCAATTCGCCCGGTCGCGGCAACACCGACACCCGCGCCTGCACGGCCAGCCATTCATGCACATCCTCGGGGAAATCATCCCAACGCGCCGGATCGTTCAGGATCGCCCGCACCCGGTCGGCCAGATGGGACGAGATGGGAATGCGCGCGCCATTATACGAAGGGATCGCCGCCGACCGCCGCGAGGCGCGCACCAGCAAGGCCCCCTCGCGCAGCGACTCGACCTCCAGATCCAGCCCGGCAAAACGGAACGTATCGCCCGGCCCCAGCGAGGCGGCGAAGTCCTCCTCCACTCGCCCCAACGCGCGGCCATTGCGAAAGGCCACCTCGACCATATCGGCATCGACAATGATCCCGGCATTCAACCGATAGGAGCGCGCCAGATCGGGATGGCTCAGCCGCCACAACCCATCGCGGCCATGGGTGATCCGGCGAAACCGATCGTAGGCCCGCAGCGCATAGCCCCCGTTCGAAACGAAGCCGAGCACCCGCCCCCACTCCTCCTCGCTGACATCGGCATAGGGCGCGGCGCGGCGCACCTCGGCCAGCAGGGCGGCCCCATCGAACGGCCCGGCACAGGCCAGCGCCAGCACATGCTGGGCCAGCACATCGCGGCCGCCGGGGCGCAGGTCCTCGCCATCGCGCGTGCCCGCCCGCACCGCCTCAACGGCGGCCACGGCTTCGAGAAATTCAAACCGGTTGCCGGGCACCAGCACCGCCTTGGACGGGCAATCCAGCCGGTGATTGGCCCGCCCGATCCGCTGCAACAGGCGCGACGAGCCCTTGGGCGCCCCCATCTGCACCACCAGATCAATGTCGCCCCAATCCACCCCCAGATCGAGGCTCGCAGTACAGACCAGCGCGCGCAGCCGCCCGCCCGCCATCGCCGCCTCGACCTTATGCCGCGCCTCGGCGGACAGGCTGCCATGGTGGATGCCGATGGGCAGGTTTTCCTCGTTGCGATCCCACAGCAGGCCGAACGTATATTCGGCCAGAAAGCGCGTGTTGGTGAAGATCAGCGTGGTGCGATGGGCGCGGATCAGGTCGAGGATCTGCGGCACCGCCCAACTCGCCGCATGGCCGCTCCACGGTATGCGCTGGCCCGCGGGCAGCAGGATCGAGACATCGGCGGGCGCGCCCTCCTCGCCAGCAACCAACGCCGCATCCTCGCCAATTGGAGCAAGCCAACGCGCAAAACCTACCGGGTCGGCCAGCGTAGCCGACAGGCCAATGCGCCGCATATCGGGCGCCAGGCCCTGCAAGCGGGCCAAAGACAACGCCAGCAGATCGCCCCGCTTGCCCGCCGCCATCGCGTGGATTTCGTCCACCACGACATAGCGCAGCCCCGCAAACATCGTCGCGCTTTCGGGATAGGACAGCAGCAAGGACAAAGATTCGGGCGTGGTCAGCAACACATGGGGCGGGTCATGCCTCTGCCGCGCCTTGCGGTCCGAGGATGTGTCGCCGGTGCGCGCCTCGACCCGCAGGCCCAGCCCCATCTCGGCCACCGGCGCCAACAGGCCGCGCTGAATATCATGCGCCAAGGCTTTCAGCGGCGAGACATAGAGCGTGTGCAGCCCATCCGCCAAAACGCCCTCGGCGGCATCGCACAGCGTCGGCATGAACCCGGCCAGCGTCTTGCCCGCCCCGGTGTCGGCGGCCAGCAGCACATGATGCCCCGCGCCCACCTGCGCCAGCACTTCGGCCTGATGGCGGCGGACATGCCACCCGCGCCCGGCGAACCAATCGGCAATGCGCGGGTGAACCTGCCTCACCCCCGGCTCACCCCGCTTTGCGCCAGTTCTGCGTCCAGTTGCGCCACCAGCGCGGCAAGGCCAGCCTCGCTGCCGCTCTCGGCGCGGGCCACCAGCATCTCCTGCGTATTGGACGCGCGCAACAGCCACCAACCATCATCGCAAGACACGCGCAGCCCATCCATTCGGTTGACCTGCGCCCCCTGCGCGGCCAGTCTGGCGGCCACTTCCTCAACCACCGCGCGTTTACGATCTGCGGCAACCGGAAAGCGCAATTCGGGCGTGTTGAAGCAGACCGGCAGCTCGTCGAACCAATCCGCAATAGATCCATTTCGGCGCGAAACCGCCGCCATCAGTCGCACGGCGGCATACAGCGCATCGTCGAAACCATAGAAGCGGTGCTTGTAAAAGATATGCCCCGAGGTCTCCCCAGCGAGCAAAGCGCCATTCACCTTCATTTCGGCCTTGATCAGACTATGCCCCGCAGGCCCCATCGCGGGCACCCCGCCCAGCGCGGCGATCCGGTCGTAAACCGCCTGTGACGCTTTGACATCGCCCAGAATGACCGCGCCTGGACAATCGAGCAAAAGATCCTGCGCCAGCAGCGCCAGCAACTGATCCCCAAGGATCGAGCGTCCCCGCCCGTCGATGACCACGATCCGGTCCGCGTCCCCGTCGAAAGCCACTCCGAAATCGAGATGTCTGGAGGCGACCAGGGCCCGCAAGTCTGCGAGATTTGCCTCAACAGTCGGATCTGGATGGTGGTGAGGAAAATGTCCGTCAACCTGCGTGAAGAGAAGATGATGCTCTCCGGGCAAGAGCGCGGTCAGGGCCTCGATGGCAGGGCCGGCGGCGCCATTGCCCGCATCCCAGCCGATCCGAAGATCGCCCGCCTTGTCCCAAAGCCCCGGCAGCAGACCATCGACCAGCCGCGCGACATAGCCGGGCAGAATATCCTGCCCTTCCACCGCGCCGCGATGGACGAGATCACCGCCGATCCATTCACCGGCAACACCTTCTCCGGCAACACCGCTCCGCTTCGCAGCCGCCACATCCGCAGCGAGGAGCCCGATCCGCTGAATTTCGGCGCCGAACAGGGCTCCACCAAAAAATACTATCTTGAAGCCATTATCATCGCGGGGATTGTGGCTGCCAGTTACATGAATGCCGCCGTCTATCTCTTTCATTGAGGCTTCGGCGTAATAGAGCATCGGCGTGGCCCCCACCCCGATCCGCACCACATCCAGCCCGCCATCGCGCAGGCCTTCGACCAGTGCGGCCTCCAGCGCGGGCGCGCTGAGCCGCCCGTCGCGCCCAACGGCAATCCGCCGTCCGCCGCGCTCCCGCAAGGCCTGCGCCACCGCCCGGCCTATCGCATAGGCGTCATCGTCGAACAGATTGCAGCCATAGGTGCCGCGAATGTCATATTCCCGGAAGATCGCCGGATCGGTCATTGGTCGGTTTTGGCCCCGGTTTCGGTTCCCAGCCGCGCCAGCAGCAGATCGCGCGCATCATTGGCCTCATGCACCAGCGCCGCATCGCCGCCGCGATCGGGGTGAACCCGCGTGATCAGCTTCTTATGCGCCTCGATGATCGCCCCGCGCCCGGCCCCGGCCTCCACGCCCAGCAGGCGGCGCGCCCGCTCCACCGGGGTCGGCCCGGTCATCCGCTGCCAATGCACCCATGGCCACTGGCCCGTCCATTGGCGGCACGCCCATGACGCCAGCACCAGCAGCAGGAGCAGCTTGACCATGTCAGCCCGCCGACATCGCCTGCGTATCGCGCTGCACGCGGGGCGCGGGCAGGTTCATGCCCGCCACCAGCGTGCGCAATTCCTGCCGCGCAACCAGATGGCTGGTGCCCAGATCGCCCAGATGGCCCTTGTCCAGCAGGGTCAGCCCGCTGGGGAACAATTCGCGGTAGATCACGCGCTCGGACAGGCCTTGGGCGATACGGAAGCCCACCCGGCGCGAGAGTTCGGCCAGCGCGCTGTCGATACGGCGCATGTTGCGCGCCTCGATATGCTGGGTGCGGTTGCGCACCACCACCCAGTCCATCTCGCGCCGATGCTCGTTGATCGTGGCCAGCGCCCGCTTCTTGCGCGCCTCCCAGATCATTTCGGCATAGAAGGACAGGCGGCGCACCTTGAACGTCTCGGCGTCCACTTGCCCGATCAGGTCGAAATCGACGAAACTGTCGTTCAAAGGCGTGACCAGCGTATCGGCGCTCATCGCCACATGGCGGGCGAATTCATCGTCGCGGCCGGGCGTGTCAAAGATCAGGTAATCGACATTCTGCGACACGCGCGCGGTCAATTCGTCCAGTTCATCGGTGGTCGTCCCGCGAAACACGTCAAACCCCACCGTGGGCAGGTCGATGCCCCGGCGGCGCAGCGTCTCGCCGCGATTTTCCATATAGCGGTGCATGGTGCGCTGGCGCGAATCGAGGTCGATCGTGCCCACCCGCGCGCCCAGATAGGCCAGCGCCACGGCGATATGCACGGCGGTGGTGGATTTGCCCGTGCCCCCCTTTTCATTGGCGAAAACGATGCGGTGGGGACCAGACATGGCGGTTCTCTCATCACAGGGTTGGCATCACAGGCGACAGGGCCGCAAAAGCATTGCTGCCCGCGCCGCCCCGGCTTATCAGCCACCGCGCGAACAGTGTCAAAACCTTACCAAGGGGGCCGTGCCGGTGCAAACCATCAATCACCTCAATCTGCTGCGCGAAGCGGTTGCCGAGCTGCGCAAGAGCGGCCGCGTGGCATTGGTCCCGACGATGGGAGCCTTGCATTTCGGGCACTTAACGCTGATGCGTGAGGCGCGGCGGCATGCCGAACACGTGGTCGCGTCCATTTTCGTTAATCCCCGACAATTTGCACCGGGCGAGGATCTGGACGCCTATCCGCGCCAGTTGGCCGCCGACAAGGCCGCGCTGGAGAGCGAGGGCGTGGCTCTGCTCTGGGCGCCCACGGTCGATGAAATGTACCCTGCCGATTTTTCCACCAATGTCGGCGTTTCGGGGGTCAGCGAGGGGTTTTGCGGCGCGGCCCGGCCCGGCCATTTCGACGGCGTGGCCACGGTGGTGCTGAAACTGTTCAATCAGGTGGCGCCCGACGTCGCGCTGTTTGGCGAAAAGGACTGGCAGCAACTGGCGGTGATCCGGCGGATGGCGCGCGATCTCGATTTGACCGCGCCCCATGTCGATGCGATCATCGGCGTGCCCACGGTGCGCGAGGAGGATGGCCTCGCCCGCTCCTCGCGCAATGCCTATCTGTCGGCGCAGGAACGCGCCGATGCGGTGGCGCTGCCCCGCGCGATGCAGGCGGCGGCGCAGGCCGTGGCGGGCGGCATGGCCATCGGCGATGCCCTGGCCCAGATGGAGCAGGCGGTGCTGGCGGGCGGTTTTCTCTCGGTCGATTATGCGCAGATCTGCGATGCCGATACGCTGGCTCCTTTGACTCAGCGCGGCACGGGACCCGCGCGTTTGCTGGCTGCGGCGCGAATCGGCAAGGCGCGCTTGATCGACAATATGGACGTTCCGCTAGGGTGATTTGTCGGACCAGGGTGGCGAAATTTACCGCAATATGAACGAATTTTCGCCATATTGGCCATTTTGGTTTTTACATTGCATTATAAATACCCATTTGGCTAGTTAACATCTTTTACAGTTGCGCGAATCAGCTGATTCACCTACCCAGAACTTGCCTTTCAGGCATCCTCTCCCAAACTTCCAAAGCCCGGCTCCGGCCGGGTTTTTTTTGCCCATTTTCCGCGCAAAGTAACGGGTGGTTAACGAACCATTTGGGAACATCCTGATTGGAATGAAAACCCATTCTTTGCAGGTGGCCGATTGATCGCGGTCAATTTCTCAACTTCGCAATCCTTTAGGATAGACACCCGCCGCCGGAACCCGCGCGGTTAGGGCCAGATGGGAGCAATGCGAAGTGATGGAACCAGCCGACAGCGCCGCGCGCCCTGCCGCCTGCCCCTCGCATGATCCTTTGGTGTCCGACCTGATCGAGGCGCTGCGCCTGCTGGGCCATCCATTGCGATTCAACCTGATTACACAACTGGCGCAAGGCCCGGTGGCGGTGGGCGATCTGGCCGCACGCAATGGGGTCAGCCTGTCGATCATCAGCCAGCAACTCGCGCTGCTGCGCAAGGCCGGGCTGGTGCAGGGGCGGCGCGAGGTCAAGCAGGTGTTCTATTCACTGGCCCGCCCGCGTATGGCCGAAGTGGCCCTGGCGCTGGCGGAAATGACGCGGACAGAAGCGGCGCTCAACGACTCCGCACCGGCCCGTCCCTGCTGACCCTCTTGCAAAACGGCCCGTAAATCGCCAATTCCGGCGTAATGAAGCCAACCGATCTTGCAGAACTGAAGGCCAATGCCGCGATGATGGCTGCGCGTCTCAAGGTGATGAGTCACCCTGAGCGCCTGTTGATGCTGTGCCGGATGGACGAGGGCGAGGTCAGCGTGAACGAGTTGGTAACGATGACCGGCCTCTCGCAATCGGGCGTGTCGCAACATCTGGCGCTGCTGCGCGCCGAGGATATCGTGAACGTGCGGGTCGAGGCCCAGACGCGCTGGTACAGCCTGAAGGACCGGATCGTTTCGGGCACGATACACGCCCTTTGCGAATTGTTCGAGGCGGAACAGAACCGGGTGAAAAAGCCTTAATTCAGCAACATTTGCCCCCGCCGCCCTTGCCATAGCGGGCCTCCTGGCGGTTGCGGAAAAACTCCTTGCGGGTCATCGCCGCGCGTTCGGGATGATGGGCCAGATGGTGCGCCAGATAGGCGTCATAATCGGGCATTCCCACCAGCGCGCCCATCAAACGGCGCCAAAACCCGCTCATGCCGTCACCTCGTACACGGTGGGCGCATCGCTGCGCAGGGCCACCAGACAGGTTCGCACAGCCGCCACCAAAACGGCCAGCACCACCACCATAAAGAACCCGCAAAGCACCGCATCGACCCGGTCGTTGAAGATGATTCGCTCCATCTGCGCCATGCTCTTGGCCGGGGCCAGCAGCTTGCCCTGCGCCGCCGCCGAAGAAAATTTCGCCGCATGCGACAAAAATCCGACCTTGGGATCATCGGAAAACAGTTTGAGCCACCCGGCCGACAAGGTGCAGATCAACAGCCACACGGTCGGCAGCACCGAGACCCAGGCGTAACGCTGTCGCTTCATGCGGAACAGTACGGCCGTCGCCAGCATCAGCGCGGTGGCCGCCAGCATCTGGTTAGAAATGCCGAACACCGGCCAAAGCGTGTTCACCCCGCCCAGCGGGTCGGTCACGCCCTGATGCAGGAAGAAACCCCATGCGGCCACGCAAATCGCGGTGCCGATCAGGCCCTGCGCCATGCCGCCGATCCGCGCAAACCCCGGCACCGCGCGGGCCAGCAGGTCCTGGACCATAAACCGCCCCGCCCGCGTGCCCGCATCCACAGCGGTCAGGATGAACAGGGCCTCGAACAGAATGGCGAAGTGATACCAGAACGCCTTCATCGCCGCACCGCCGACCACATGGCTGAAAATCTGCGCCATGGCCACGGCGAGCGTGGGCGCGCCGCCGGTGCGCGAGAGGATCGTGTGTTCGCCAATGTCCTTGGTCAATTGCACGATGGCCTCGGGCGTGATGGCAAAGCCCATGGCCGACACCGCCGCCGATGCGCTTTGCGGCGTAGTGCCGATCAGCGCGGCTGGGCTGTTCATGGTGAAATAGATGCCCGGCTCGATGATGGATGCGCCCACCAGCGCCATGATCGCCACAAAGGCCTCGGCCAGCATCGCGCCATAGCCGATGAAGGGCGCGTCGGCCTCGCTGGCGATCAGCTTGGGCGTGGTGCCGCTGGCGATCAGCGCATGAAAACCCGACACCGCCCCGCAGGCGATGGTGATGAACAGAAATGGAAACAGCCCGCCCGACCACACCGGCCCGCCGCCGTCCACGAATTGTGTCAGCGCAGGCATCTTGAGCGCCGGAGCCATGATGAGAATACCGATGGCCAGCGCGATGATCGTGCCGATTTTCAAAAACGTGGAAAGATAATCACGCGGGGCCAGCAACAACCACACCGGCAAGAGCGAGGCCACCGCGCCATAGACGATTAGAATCCAGCAGATCTGGATCGGCGTATAGGTAAAAAGCGGCCCCCAGAACGCCGATTGCGCAACATCCTGCCCAAAGACCAGCGCGGCCAGCAAGCCCACCAGCCCCAGCAGCGAAACCTCGCCCACCCGCCCCGGACGCATCCAGCGCGAATAGACACCCATCGCCAGCGCCAGCGGCACGGTGGCCGCCACGGTGAACATGCCCCAAGGGCTTTCGGCCAAGGCTTTCACCACGATCAGCGCCAGCACGGCCAGAATGATGACCATGATCATGAACGTGCCCAGCAGCGCGATGCCGCCCGCCACCTCGCCCATTTCCATGCGGATGATTTCGCCAAGCGATTTGCCGTCGCGCCGCATCGAGATGCACAGCACCAAGAAATCCTGCACCGCGCCCGCCAGCACCACGCCAAAGATGATCCACAACGATCCGGGCAGATAGCCCATCTGCGCCGCCAACACCGGCCCGACCAGCGGCCCCGCGCCCGCAATCGCGGCAAAATGGTGGCCGAACAGGACATTGCGATCCGTCGCCACATAATCCAGCCCATCGGGCCGCCGGACGGCAGGCGTGGGCCGCGCGCCGTCCAGCCCCATCACCCGCGCGCCGATAAAGCGCGCATAGAAGCGATAGGAAGCCACAAAACAGCCCAGCGAGGCCACCACCAGCCAGAGCGCATTGATCGGCTCCCCATGGTCCAGCGCCACCTTGGCCAGAGCGCCCAGCCCCAGCAAACCCGCAGCCATCCATGGTAATGGGCCAAACATCGCATTCTCCCGGCTATTTCGCCCGCCGGGTTAACGGCTAAATCCCACCTTTGCCAGCGTTCAAACCGTAATTGAGATTATCTCAATCGCCTCGGCCCGGCCGGAGAAATCGACCAGCTCGCCCGCCTCGGCCTCCATCATCGCGCGCGGCAAAGGGGCGGAGAAAGCGAGCAGGCCAGAGGTGGGATCGGCCTCGTCATGGCCCACGATGGTGATGGAGCGGGTCTGACCGTTCAGGCGGAATTGCACAGTGGCGCCAAAGGCAACGCACGAGCCGTCGGGCGCAGGCATCTCCTGCGCAGTGGCGGCGCGGTTGCGCCAATAGCGCAGATGGCGGCGGGCGGATTTTACCGCTTCCTCATCCGGCGCGGCGGCTACGGCGGCCTCCCACTGGGCGCATTTCTCCTCGATCCCAGCCTTGCCGCGCGCCGTCACCAGATTGGGGCCGGGCGGGATGGGCAGCTCGAATTTCGGCTCCAGATGTTCCTCATCGCCATCGCGGCGAAAGGCGACGCTCATTGCATGCTCTCCACTATCATCGCCCGCGTATGACAGCGCGCCGGTTTCACGGCAAGGGAGCCGGAACCCCCGTCAGCACGCCCCCGCGCACCTGCGCCACGCCGGAAAAGGCCGGATAGCTCACCTGCAAGGTGTTGAGGTCGAACCGACTCTCGGCGCCAATCCCGGTGATCTTCACCCCAGCATAGTCCAGCTTCTCGCCCAGCACCGCCCTTTGCGCCCGCCCCGCCGGCTGCACCAGCCAGCCGTATGTGCCCGCAGGCGCCATCAGCCGCGCATGGCCCGCCCCGTCCACCACCAGCGAGGCGCGCTCATCCATGCCCAGTCCGACGACATCCTTCGCTCCCCTTGCGCGCACATTGGCGAGGAAAGCAATCAGCCGCCCCATGCGCGCCCGGATCATGAAATGGCTGTCGGTGAAAATTCGCCGCATCCGGGGCAGGTGCAGGAAACGGTTCACCACAGTCACCCCCGGCCCCATCGGATTGTCCAGCGCCTCTGGGCTGGTAATGCCATCATCGCCAAAGGCGCCATATCCCCACCATCCCATGATCGCCAATCCAGCGCTGGTGCCGCCGATCGGGCGATCGCGCGCCAGCCGGTCGATCAGGCGCGACAGAGGCGTGGCCTGCCAAAAGCGGACATAGCGCGATTGGTCCCCCCCGGCGATAAACACGCCATCGGCCCGCTCCAGCGCGGCAAGGATGCGCGGATCATAGGCGGCCTTCCTCTGGGAAAAGACAAAGGTTTCGACCGAGGCTACCCCGCCGATCTCCTTCATGAAAGCCTCGCCAAGCTCGCCCTTTTGCGAGGCGCGCAGCACGACGATATGGCCATGCCCGGCCCGCGCCACAAACCAGCGGAACGCCTCCACATCCCAATCGCCCCCGCCCGAAAGCAACAGGCCCGGCGCGCGCCACCCCGGCGTGGGCAGGCTGCGGTCGCCTGCCATGTAATGGGCATAGCCATCCTCGGCATAGGCAGGGAGTGGCGCGGCCAGCAGGCCCAGCGCGATCAGACAGGCTTTGGCAAATTTCACGCGCGGCTCCCCCCATGGCGATCAGAGCCCGCAGACTGACAGGCCGGACATGGGCCGACAAACCGCCAAATTGCGCAGTTCATCATGGCGCGCGCCCCGCGCCCGGCCCCATCAAGCCAAATCCTGCATCAATCCACCGCCCCTTTGGTTTGGACCTGTCGCGGCCGAAACCCTAGGCAGGGCGGCAGAAACAGCGCCCCGGCCCAACGCCTGGCGGCGCACAATATCAGGAGATAGCAATGTTCGATCCCGTCTCGATGGCGCACCGGCTGGGCGAAGGCCTGCTGTCGTTTCCGGTCACCCACTTCGATGCCGATGGCGCATTTGAGGAAGGCCCGTTTCGCGCCCATTGCGCATGGATGCTCGAACATGAATTGTCGGGCCTGTTTGCCGCAGGCGGCACGGGCGAGTTCTTTTCCCTCACCCCGGACGAGGTGGCCCATGTCGTGCGCGCCGCTGTGGCCGAGCGTAAGGCCAATGTGCCGGTGATCTCGGGCTGCGGCTATGGCACGGCGATTGCGGTGGACATTGCGCGCAAGGCCGAGGCCGCAGGGGCCGATGGCATCCTGCTCCTCCCGCCCTATCTGATGGGGGGCAAGCAGGAAGGCTTGGCCGCGCATATCGAGGCGGTGTGCCGCGCGACGGGCCTTGGCGTCATCGTCTATAATCGCGGCAATGCGATTGTGGATGATGAAACGCTGGCCGGGCTGTGCGATCGCAACGCCAATCTGGTGGGCTATAAGGATGGCGTGGGCGATATCGAGCTGATGGCGCGCATCTATGCCCGCATGGGCGACCGGCTGACCTATATCGGCGGGCTGCCCACGGCGGAAACTTTCGCCACACCCTATCTGACCATGGGCGTGACCACCTATTCCTCGGCCATTTTCAATTTCATGCCGCAATGGGCGCTGGAATTTTACAAGGCCGTGCGCAGCGGAAACCACGCCCATGTGCAACAGCAATTGCGCGATTTCGTGCTGCCCTATATCAACCTGCGCAATCAGGGGCGCGGTTATGCGGTTTCCATCGTCAAGGCCGGTTGCCGCGTGATCGGGCGCGATGCAGGCCCGGTGCGCAGCCCGTTGACCGACCTTTCGGCGGCAGAGGATGCGCAATTGGCCGCTCTGATTGAAAAAGTCGCGCCTTATGCTCTCCCGCTTCCTGCCTGAAACCGCTAGGCTGGGTTCCATGTTCGAACTCAGCCAGCTTCGCTGCTTCGTCGCGGCGGCCGAAGAACTCCACTTCGGCCGCGCGGCGATGCGGCTCAACATGACGCAGTCCCCGCTCAGCCGTCAGATCCAGTTGCTTGAACGCATTCTGGATGTGACGCTGCTCGAACGCACCAGCCGCACGGTGTCGCTGACGCCTGCGGGGCGGGTGTTTCTGATCGAGGCGCGGCGCATCGTCCGGCTGGCGGAAAGCGCGTCTCTGTCGGCGCGGCGCGTGGCCAAGGGCGATGCGGGCAAGGTGGCCATCGGCTTTACCGCCGTGTCGGGCTATACGCTGGTGCCGCAAATCGTGGCGCAGGCGCGCGCCAGCCTGCCCAATATCGAGCTGGACCTGCGCGAAATGGTCAGCACCGAGCAGACCGATGCGCTGCTCACGGGCCTGATCGACATCGGCTTTGTGCGCCCCCCCGTGGTGCGCTCCGAATTTGAAACGCTCACCATCCTGCACGAACCATTGCTGGTCGCGCTGCCTTCAGGCGATCCGCGACAGGGCCTGTCGACGCTGACCCCCGCCGATCTCGATGGCCAGCCGCTGATCATGTACGCCCGCCAAGGCGCGGGCTATTTCCACGACATGCTGGTGCGCCTGTTTGACGAGGCGCAGGTGGCCCCCAATTTCGTTCAGCACGTGACGCAGATCCATTCGATGCTGGGCCTTGTGCGCGCTGGCCTTGCCGCCGCCGTGGTGCCGCAATCGGCGCTGGGCCTGCATCCGGACGATGTGCAGTTCCGTCAGATGGTCACCCAGCCCGAATTTCCGGTCGAGCTGATCATGGCCTGGCGGCGGGATAATGCCAATCCCGCCCTCGACCCGATGCGCCGCCTGTGCGCCGAGGCGATCGGTTAGGCCCAAGGGAAAGCAAGGCTGGGCCGATTGGCATAGCGCTTCATCGCCAGCACCAGCCGCGCCCCTGCGCCGGGCGCCAGATCCAGCGTGAAATGCCGCGCGCCCACAGGGTGCCCGCGCCCATCCAGTTCCACGCTCTCGACCCGGTGTTCGCCATAGGCCCCGCCCTGCACGATCACACGGCGCGGTTTATCGCCGGTGTTCACCAGAGTCACCTGCGTCTGCGTATCGCCCAGCGAATGCACCAGCGCCGCCACATCCATTGGCAATCCCGCCCGCCGCCGCGCCGGATCGAAATAGCGCAAGCGGCAATGCAGCGTGACCCCGCCCTGCGGCGGGCTGTCGGCATTCCAAGTGGGGCGCGCAATATGCAGCCCGCCCGTGGTCAGTTGCACCAAGGCCTTGGCGCTGGCCGGGTTGAAATCCAGCGTCCAGTCGGCCAGCCGCGTGTCGGGCGTGGTATGATCCGCCCGCCTCGCCGCATCCCGCTTGGCCAGATGCGCCAGATCGGCCTCCAAAGCCGTTTCGGGATAGGCCGGGTTCGCGCCCTCAAGGAAGCTGATCCACGGATCGCTGCCCGCCGCCGCGCGGTCCTCGGGCGCTTGCGTGGCATACCAGATTTCGAACGCGCCCTGACGATACGGCCCGCCCTTCCAACCATGCCAGCCATCCGGGCCGAACAGGGTGGGCGTCTGCAGCTTGCCATCGACCATGCGGGCCTGCGCATTGATCAACGCATTCTGACGCCGCCAGACATAGAGATATTCTCGATCCCCCGTCAGCAAAAGCGCGTTGAAGAAAGCGGTGATCGCGCGGGGCACACGGTTGCGCCCTTCGCGCACCCCCGTTTGCGGCACGCGGGGCGCGAAATTCCAGCCATAGGTGCCGCCCCACCAATCCGCCGCCGCCTTGCCGTCATGGCCGACCTTGCTGGGAAAGATGCCGCCATTGGCCCGCGCGCGATCCATCCACGCATCGGTATAATCCAGCACCCAGCGGCGGAACCTCTCTCCCGCGCCCAGAGCATAGGCATTGAGGCCCAAGGTGGTCGAGTGCAGGTTGAGCGGCGTATCGCAGGCCACATCATCATATTCATCATAATGGCGCAGGAACTGCTCATAGCTGTCCTCGCCATGCTCCAGATGAAACCTGCTGGCGTCAAACGGATCCCCCGCCCAGTCCAAGGGCGTGGCCTTGCGCAGCATGGGCCCCCGGCTGCCGTTCAGGATCGAGCGGATGACGCGGTGTTGCGGGTCATAATTGCCGACGCTTTTATCCGCGCCCGTATAGAAATCGGCATAGCGCCGCGTGCGCATCAGCAAACGCGGATCGCGCGGCGCCGACAGGCCCATCACGTTGAAGGTGGAAAGCCCCTCGGAATTATGCTGCCAGTCCATCTGGACCGGAAATTCGCGGTAATACATGCCCTGTCGCGCAATCGGCACATCGCGGGTCTGGATGCCGGTATATTGCCGCAAATGCCCTTCCCAGAACTTCTGCGCCATGATCAGCAGGCTGTCATCCGCGCCCAGCGCATGCAGCAGCACCCAGTCATTGGTCGCCTCGGCCGCATCGTCCGGCCCGTCATTGGCGCCCCAGCGTTCAAAGCATTTCAGGTGATCCTGCGCATCGACATAGGTGGCGTAATAGTCCTTGCAGGCCTGCGTATGGGCGGACAGCAACTGCCGCTGCAATTGCGCCCAGCGCGGGGCCTGCATCGGGCTGGTGATCCGCAGCGGGGCGGTGGCGGCCATGGCAGGGCTGGCAGCCAGCGCGGCAGCCCCGGTCAAAAGCTGACGACGATCCACCTTCATGCCGCAATCTCCAGACGCCGGATCGGCCCGACGATCACCGTAAAGGCCACAATGGTCAGCACGCAATGCGCCGCCACAAACAGCAGCGCCAGATCGAAAGACCCCGTTGCGCCAACGATATAGCCCACCACAATCGGCGTCACGATGCCCGCCGCATTGCCGAACATATTGAACACCCCGCTCGACAGACCCGCCAGCCGCCGGGGCGCAACGTCCGCCATCACCGCCCAGCCGAGCGAGGCCACGCCCTTGCCGAAAAAGGCCAGCGCCATCACCGCGATCACGGCGGCCTGATTATCCAGCCAGACGCAGCCGAGGATCGAGGAGGCCAGCACCATGCCCAGCACCAAAGGCAATTTGCGCGCCCGGTCCAAACTGCCGCTGCGTTTCAGGATGCGATCCGAGATCACGCCCCCCACCAATCCTCCGCCAAAGCCGCAGATCGCGGGCAGCGCGGCGGCAAAACCGGCCTGCGTGATCGAGAGGCCGCGCTCCTTGACCAGATAGATCGGAAACCATGTGACGAAGAAATAGGTCAGCACATTGATGCTGTATTGGCCGATATAGATGCCCAGCATCATGCGATTGGCCAGCAAAGGCTTGATATTGGCCCAGTTGAAAGCCAGCGATTGCCCACTGCTGCTCTCCAGCGCGATCTGGCCGCCGCCCTCGCGGATCAGGTCCAGCTCGGCGGCGTTGACGCCCGGATGCCGGTCGGGCCCATGGATCATCTTGGCAAAGATCAGCGCGGCAATGACGCCCACCACGCCCATCATCCAGAACACCGAGCGCCAGCCATGCGCATGCACCATCCAGCCCATGATCGGCGCAAAGGCCACCAGCGCGAAATATTGCGCGCTGTTGAAAATGGCCGAGGCGGTGCCGCGCTCGGCGCCGGGAAACCATGCCGCCACCAATCGCGCATTGCCGGGAAAAGACGGCGCCTCGGCCAGACCGACCAGAAAGCGCAAGCAGAAAAGCGCGGCGACCGCGGAAACGCCCGGCACAATGCCGACCAAAGCCTGCGCGGCGGTCAACACCGACCAGATAGCGATGGCGATGGTGTAAATCCGCTTGGTTCCGAAACGATCCAGCAATGCGCCGCCCGGAATCTGCGCCAGCGCATAGGCCCATGCAAAGGCCGAAAGGACGTATCCAGTTGCTACCGGTGTCAGCGATAATTCCTTGGCCGCCGCGCTCCCCGCGATGGAAAAAGTGGCCCGATCCGCATAGTTAAGCGTGGTCACAAGGAAGATCAGCGCGATGATTTTATAGCGCGTTCTTGTGGGAATCTGGGCGCCCGGGCCATGCATCTTTTCTCTCCGGATGGTCATTTTTGACCCCATTCCGATAGGCGTAACGGGCAAAACCGTCCAAGGCAAATCACGCGATGATCCAGCCAAATTTCGGCATGATAGGAATTAAATATAACGATTGCAGGCCCATCAGTGCGGATTCTGCAATGATTGATGCCGGAATCAGGTTGGCGTTTTTGCACAAGCTCGGTCTATCCCACGCTCAATCCGGCAATCCTGACCGGTATGGGATTTTGAGGGGATTACTGATGGCCCATTCCATCCGCCGCGGCGCGAAGGCCGCCCTGCTTGTCACCAGCGCAATCATCGCCGCGCCCGCCGCCATGGCGCAGGAAGCACCTGCCTCCATCGCTAAAGAACCGGCTGCCGCTGAAATTGTTGTCACCGGTTTCCGCGCCAGCCTCAACAGCGCGCTGGGCGTGAAAAAGGCCACCGCCGCCGCCGTCGATGTCATCAAGGCCGAGGATATTGCCGAATTTCCGGATCTCAATCTGGCCGAATCGCTGCAACGCATTCCGGGCGTGGCCATCAACCGCGTGAACGGCGAAGGCCGCAACGTTTCGGTGCGCGGCCTTGGCGCCGATTACACCCGCGTGCGCATCAACGGCATGGAGGCCATCGGCACCACCGGCGGCACCGACAATTCGGGCGGCGTCAACCGCGGTCGCGGCTTTGACTTCAACATCTTCTCCTCCGACCTCTTCAACAGCCTCGCGGTGCGCAAGAGCGCCAGCGCGGATGTGGAAGAAGGCTCGCTGGGCGCCACGGTCGATATGCAGACCGCCCGCCCGTTTGACTTCAAAAAGCCCACCGCCACTTTCTCGGCGCAGGGCAGCTATAATGACCTTGCCCGCAAGACCACGCCGCGCCTCTCGGCTCTGGTCACCAAGAGCAATGACGATCAGACCTTCGGCGTGCTGATGTCCTTCTCCTATGAAGCGCGCCGGTTGAAGGAAGAAGGCGCAAACATCACGCGCTGGACCTATGGCGGTTTCAACGGTGGCTTCAACGCGGCCTCGACCGTGCCGGGCTACACGATTGGCCAGATCAACAGCGCCAATATGTATCACCCGCGCATTCCCGGTCTGGTCAGCTATGACATCAACCAGAAGCGCCTTGGCGCCTCGGCCTCGATCCAGTGGCGCCCCGGCGACCGCACGCTGCTGACGCTCGACGGGCTGTTCTCCTATCTCGACGGTACCCGCGCCGAAAGCCAGTTTCAGGCGATCAGCTTCAGCCGCTCGGGCACCGGCAAGCCCCAGACGATCATCCGCAACGGCACCGTCGATGGCAATGGCAACCTGATTTCGGGCACGTTCGACAATGTCGATCTGCGCACGCAGGCCCGCTATGACGTGCTGCGCACGACGTTCTACAATCTGACCGCCAATCTGGAACATTCCTTCTCCGACCGGCTGAAGTTCACCGGCCTTGTCGGCTATTCCAAATCGGCCTTCACCAATCCGATCCAGACCACGGTGACGCTGGACGCGGCGAATACGGGCAATTTCTTCTACGATTTCTCGACCCGCTTCCCCACCATCCGCCCCGGCGTCGACATCACCAATCCGGCCAATTTCTCCTTCACCAGCGGCACCTCCGAAGTCCGCATCCGCCCGCAGACGGTGGACAATGCTTTCGGCACCGCCAAGGGCGCGCTGGAGTGGAAAGCCAATGATATCCTGAAGATCAAGGCGGGTCTGGACTGGCGCCGCTTCACCTATGGCTCGACCGAGCAGCGCCGCCTTTCGGGCGAAACCGTGGTCAATTCGCTCAACGCCTCGCAGATCGCGGCGGCCACCACGGTGTTCAGCGGCTTTGGCCGTGGCCTTGCGGTTCCGGCGGGCACGCCCACGGCGTGGGTGGTTCCCGATCTCAACGCCTTTGCCAATCTCTATGGCATCTACACCAACCCGACCTATGCGGTTGGCGGCATTGAAAATGCGACCGCACGCGGATCTTTCATCACTGTGCGCGAGGATGACACCGGTGTCTGGGGCATGGGCGAATTCAACCTTGGCGACCGCGACATTCCGCTGCGCGGCGACATCGGCCTGCGCTATGTGAACACAAAACAGTTCTCGACCGGCTATGCCAGCCAGGGCGCGACCATCAATCTGGTGACGGCCAACCGTTCGTACAGCCGCCTGCTGCCCTCGGCCAATGTGGTCTATGACATCAACCGGCAATTGCTGGTCCGCTTTGGCGCGGCCAAGACGCTGGCGCGCGCCGGGATCGCCTCGCTGACGCCGGGCGGCAGCCTGTCGGTTTCGGGCGGCAGCCGCACGTTCAGCGCGGGCAACCCGGATCTGCGCCCCACCGAATCGACCAATCTGGACCTGTCGGTCGAATATTACCCCGCGCGCGGGGCGATCTATTCAGTCGCCTATTTCCAGAAGAACATCTCCAGCTTTGCCCAAACGCTTAGCACCGCCGTGCCCTTCTCGTCGCTGGGCCTGCCCGCATCGCTGCTGACCGGTACCACCGCCAGCGCCAGCGATGTGTTCATCGCCAGCACCCCGGTCAATTCGAGCGGCGGCATGCTGCGCGGCTTTGAAGTGAACATGCAGCAGCCCTTCAGCTTCCTGCGCGGGATCGGCAAGAATTTCGGCGTTCTGGGCAACTTCACCTATGTTTCCTCGAACATCCAATATCTGACCAGCGCCGATGGCAGCACCTCGGTCACCGCGCCTTTGGTGAGCCTGTCGAAATATGCCGCCAATGGCACGCTTTATTATGAGGACAAGAAGTTCTCGGTGCGCGGCTCGATCGCCTATCGTTCCAAATATCTGACCGCCGTCCCCGGCACCGAAGGCCAGAGCTGGAACGGCACCAACCGCACGATCAACGTCGATGCGCAGATCACCTATGCGCCCATCGAGCGGATCAAGTTCAGCCTTGAAATGATCAACCTGACCGACGCGCTCAACGATCAGTATGTCGATGCGACCAACCGCCTCAACGTGCTGACTCACAGCGGCCGCCAGTTCAACCTTGGGGCCAAGGTCACCTTCTAAACCGAAGACAGACCCCACCCCATCCCCGCGTCCGGCACTCCCAACACTCCCGCCGGACGCGGGGATTTTCATGCGCCAACAGGATGAGACAGATGATCGACGGCAGACTATTGATCGCAGGCCAAGCGCTTCAGACCGAAACCCGATTTTCCGCCATCGATGCCGCCAGCGGCGAGCCATTCGGCGTGGATTTCAGCGTTTCCACGCCCGAGCATGTCGATGCCGCCTGCGCCGCCGCGCGCGATGCCGCGCCCGTTTTTGCCCGCGATGCGGCGGCCCGCGCCGATCTGCTCGAAGCCATCGGGGCGGAAATCCTCGCCCTTGGCGATGGTCTGATCGAAACGGCGATGCGCGAAACCGGCCTGCCCCGCGCGCGGCTGGAGGGCGAGCGGATGCGCACCGTCAACCAGTTGCGCCTGTTCGCCGCCGAATTGCACGGCTTTGGCTGGCAGGATGAAGTGTTCGAACCGGCCGACCTTGCCCGCGTACCGCCCCGCCCCTCGCTGCGGCGGATCAACCGGGCGGTGGGGCCGGTGGCCGTATTTGGCGCCTCGAACTTCCCGCTCGCCTTTTCCGTGGCCGGGGGCGACACGGCTGCGGCGCTGGCGGCGGGCTGCCCGGTCGTGGTCAAAGGCCATTCGGCGCATCCCGGCACCGGCGAATATGTCGCCCGCGCCGTGACCAAGGCCGTGGCCGACAGCGGCTTTCCGACGGGCGTGTTCTCTTTCCTGCCCGGCAACAATCGCGCGCTGGGCGCCGCGCTGGTCGGCCATCCGGCGATCAAGGCGGTGGGTTTCACCGGCAGCCGCGCAGGGGGCCTTGCCCTGATCGCACAGGCGCAGGCCCGGCCCGAACCTATCCCGGTCTATGCCGAAATGAGCAGCATCAACCCGGTCCTGCTGCTGCCCGCCGCGATGGCCGCGCGCGGGGGCGCGCTGGCGCGGGCCTATGCGGCCTCACTGGCGATGGGCGCGGGACAATTCTGCACCAATCCGGGCCTGTTGCTGGCGGTGGACGGGCCGGACCTCGATGCGTTTCTGGCCACAGCCGCCGCCGCGCTCGATACCGCCGCGCCGCAGGTCATGCTCTCGCCCGGCATCTGCCGCGCCTATCACCACGGCGTATCCGCGCTGGACGGGCGCGAGGGCGTGGCCACCATCCTGCGCCAGAACGCCCCCGAGGACCGCTGCGGCGCGGCGATCTTTGCCGTCGATGCCGCCCGCTTCATCGCCGATCCGGCCCTGCGCGAGGAGGTGTTCGGCGTTTCGGGCATGGTGGTGCGCTGCGCCTCGCCCGATGATTTCTCCGCCGTGCTGGCCTCGCTCGAAGGGCAATTGACCGCCAGTTTCCACGGCGACGAGGCCGACTGGCCGCTGGCGCAGGCGCTCTTGCCGATCATGGCCGACAAGGCGGGGCGCGTCATCGCCAATGAATGGCCCACCGGCGTCGAAGTCTCGCGCGCGATGGTCCATGGCGGCCCCTTCCCCGCCACATCCGATACGCGCACCACCTCGGTCGGCACGCTGGCCATGGCGCGCTTTCTGCGCCCGGTCTGTTTCCAGAACATGCCCTTTGCCATTGACTGAGATCCCTCACGGCCCGCGCAAACGTGATGCGCGGGCCATCTTTCAATGGCTTATCGCCATCCTTCCTGCGTAGATTCCACCAACACCCCCTTGGCCATGAGGAAACCTTCGGCGCCGTATAATCGGAGCGAGGAAGGAAGTGCAATCGATGGCATGGAGCAACCCCCTGCTCGGACGCGAGCGTGGGCTCAACAGCATTCCCTGGCGTTTCGCGTTGATGGCGCTTGTCACCTCGGCGGTGGTGGCGCTGGTGGCCCGCGTATGGCTGGCGGGTCCGTGGAGTGCGGGCATGGTGTCGGCGCTGGCCGCTTTGCTGATGCTGCCCGCAACGGTCAGCTATCTGGCCGCGCGCAAATTGTCGGGCATGATCCGCACCCTGCGCGACAGCACGCAGGCGATTGTCGAGGGCGACCTGTCGCGCCCCATCGACATTGACTGCGCCTGCGAAGTGGGCGGGCTGGCCGACAGTTTTCGCGCGATGGTGGCGCGGCTCAATCACAATATGCTGCGCATGAATGTGCTGGCCTATACCGATCCGATCACCGGCCTGCCCAACCGCTCGGTCATCACGCATATCCTCTCGCTGGGCCAGCGCGACAGCGACAAGCCCTGCGCCGGGGCGATGCTGTTCATCGATCTGGACGGGTTCAAGCGGGTCAATGACACGCTGGGCCATGATGCGGGCGACGAATTGCTGCGTCAGGTGGCCGCGCGGATCATCGTGCGCGGCATGGGGCTGGCGCTCGAAGAGCTGGAAACCTGCACCAATTCCTTTGGCGAATTATGCGAAACCTGCCCCACGCGCCCGGTCTTTGCCCGCTTTGCCGGGGATGAATTCGTGCTGCTGCTGCCCGGCCATCATGACAATAAAGTGCTCGATACCGTGGCGCGCAGCATCCACAAGGCGCTGGCCGAATGTTTTACCGTGTTCAACAACGAGGTTTTTATCGGCGCCAGCATGGGCATTGCGCGGATGCCCGAAGATGCCGATACGCCCGAACAATTGCTGGCCTATGCCGATATCGCCATGTACCGGGCCAAGGAAGGCGGCAAGAACACCCATGTTTTCTTCGACTCCTCGCTGAAAGGCAAGGTCGAGGAACGCGCGCTGATCGAGCGCGAATTGCATCATGCCATCGAGCATGACACGCTGGAATTGCATTATCAGCCCAAATTCGACGCCGACACGCTGAACGTCACCGGGGTCGAGGCGCTGGCGCGCTGGAACTGTCCGGGGCTGGGGCCGGTTTCGCCCGAAATTTTCGTCAATATTGCCGAACAATGCGGGCTGATGGTGCCGCTGGGCCATTCGATCCTGCGCAGCGCGATGCGTCAGGCGCGGCAATGGCTGGACGCGGGGCGGCCGCTGCCGATTGCGGTCAATGTCTCGCCGGTGCAATTCGAACGCCCCGGCTTTGTCGAATCCGTGCTGGCCATGCTCGACCATTTCGGCCTGCCGCCGCAATGGCTCGAACTGGAAATCACCGAGAGCATCGCCATGGCCGATTTCGCCCGCACGCGCGAAAGGGTCGATACGCTGCGCAAGGCGGGGATCTCGATCTCGATCGACGATTTCGGGATCGGCTATTCCAATCTCTCGCAACTGGCGCGGCTGGACTATGACGCGCTCAAGATCGACCGCTCGCTGGTGGGCAGCATCGGCGAACATGGCAAGACCGAATCCATGCTGGCCGCGATCATCACCGTGTCCAAGGTACTGGGCCACAAGGTCATCGCCGAAGGGATCGAAAGCCCAGAGCAGATGGCCTATCTCAAGGCGCGCGGCTGCCGCGAGTTTCAAGGCTTCCATCTCGCCCGCCCGATGCCGGCGGGCGAGCTGGCCATCTGGCTGAACCAGCGCGGGCAAAGCACGCTCCACGCCATCCGCGAACAGGCGTTCGAGCGGCTCAGAGCTTAAACCAGCGCCTTGTGCCAATATTGCAGAGGCTTGGGGCTTTCCTGCGCCTCGCCATGCTCTTTCCACGCCAGATGGGTGATAAAATCGGGGATCGGCGCATAGCCCCGCGCCCGCCAGAAATCATCAAGCGGCCGGTAATCGCCGGGCCGCGCGGGATGATCTTCGGGGCGGACCACGGCGGCAAAACAGGCCGCATCGGCCCCGCATCGCCGCGCCTGCGCCTCGCGGTGGTCGAAAAAGGCATGGCCCACGCCCCGCCCGCGATAGTGCGGCAAGAGCACGCTTTCGCCAAAATAGAACAGGCGCGATGTGTCGATGCCCCGCGCCTCAAAGGGCGCGCGGAATTCAGGTTTCTGCTCGGCCATCGGGCTGGCCGTGGCCGCGCCCACGATCCGGCCGCCATCCCCAGTACCATCTATCGCGGCCACCAGCACCGCATCGCGCGCGCTCAGAAATTCGCGCAGATAGTCGGCCTCATAATTCGCGTCGCCATCATAAAGATAGGGCCATGCGGCAAAGACCGCGATGCGCAAGGCCGCCAGATCGCCCATGGCCGCGCCGATCTCATCCCCCGTCAGCGGGCGGATCTCCAGCGCGTCACCTGTCAGCCTGCCGCTTTCAGCACCTGCCGCTCCGCCCTGTCCGACCATTCCATCTCGCATGTGCCCCGCTCCTTGTGCTTGGCACTGTAGAGCGCGCGGTCGGCGCGTTGCAACAGGTCGTGACGGCAATCATCGGCCCCGCGCAATTCGACCACGCCGATCGTGGCCGAAACCACCAGCGGGTCCGCCCCGCGCCCCATCGGAAAACGCAGCACGCGCAGCAGATTTTCCGCCACGCGGGGCAATTGCGCGATCATCGCCTGATCGGTGATGACAAGCGCGAATTCATCGCCCCCCAGCCGCGCCGCCAGACTGTCCCCCAGCCATGGCGAACGCAATTCGGTGGCCACCTTGCGCAGGATATCGTCGCCCGCGCCATGGCCGAATGTGTCATTCACGTGCTTGAAATGGTCCAGATCGATCAGCATCAGCGCCATGCGCTCGCCGCTCTGCTGGGCGCGCTCCACGCATTCGTCGACATGGGTGACAAAGGCATGGCGGCTGGCCACATGAGTCACCTCGTCGGTATTGGCGCGGCGGTCCAGCTCGACGAACAATTCGTGCCGCTCGGTAACATCGTGAAACACGCCGATCAGCCCGATGACGCGCCCGTTTTCCAGCTCCGGTTCACCGATTGCGCGCACCCTTTTGCACACGCCGCGCGCCGAAATGAAATCCAGCTCGACATCATAGGCCGCCCCGGTGCGGATCGCCTGCTCAACCAGCCCGGTGATCCTTTCGCGATCGGCGGGCGGATAATAGGACATGGCATCGGCCACCGGCATCCCGTCGCCGGGCGGCAGATCATGGATGTCATAGACGCCTTCGGACCATGTCACCGTCTGCCGCGCGGCATCCAGCCGCCACGACCCCATCGCCGCCATCTGCTCGGCCTGGCGGAACTGGCGCTGCAGGCGCTGCTGGTCGGCATAGAGCCGGGTGATTCGCCCGGCATCCAGCGCCATCGCCATGCTCGACACCATGGATTGCAGGATCGCCTCAACCCCGCAGGCAAGGCTGGACAGGCGCGCCAGATCGGCGGCCGAAAATTCGCGCGGGACGGTATCGATCAGGCAAAAGGCGCCGATGCCGGCCGCGTTCTGGCCCGTGCGCATCCGCACGCGCAGCGGCACGCCCGCATAGAAACGAATGCCCGGCGCCCCGCACACCAACCCATTGGCGCAGAAACGCGGATCCAGCTCCGCATCGGCCACCACCAGCGGCGCATCCTGCACAACGGCATGGCGGCAAAAGGATTGCTCGATGGGCGTGCCCTCGGCATCCAGCCCATGGCGGCCGACAAAGACCTGCCGGTCGCCATCCAGAATGCTGACCAGCGCGATGGGCACGTCAAACATATCGGCGGCAATCGCGGCCAGTTGCGACAGAGCGCCATTGCGCGATTCGATCAATTGGCGAAGAAACGGCATATTGGCCCCTTTCAAGGGCAGGACCAGGACGGCCTATTTTGCCCACCATGGCGTAAACAATCCGTTGCACAAGCCTTATCAGTTTGCCCTTTGCGACAAAGAAAACGTCTGCGCCCGGCATCGGCGGGCGCGGCGGGGTTGATTTTGCCGCGCCGCCGCGCCAGCGAGACCGCGCCTCTGCGCCCTCTGGCCGGGCATCAACCGGATAAACTCATGCTCTCGATTCTTGGCATCACTCTGCCGATCTTTGCGCTCATTCTGGCCGGATGGGGGGCGCGGCGCATCGGCGTGATGGGCCCGATGGCCAGCGGCGAGATCAACCGCTATGTCGTCAACCTCGCGCTGCCCGCGCTGTTGTTCGACATTGTCGCCAATGCCAAGATCGCCACCATCTGGCAGCCGGGCTTCATGGCGGTCTTTGCGCTGGGCGGGGCGGCGGTCTTTGCCCTTGCGCTGGGGGTAGGCATGAGCCGTGGGAGGCCCCTGGCCGATGCGGCCATCGACGGGCTGAACGCAGGCTATGCCAACACCGGCTTCATCGGCTTTCCGCTGCTGCTGGCGGTGCTGGGTCCGGCCTCGCTGGCGCCCACGCTGATCGCCTCGATCCTGACGGTCTGCGTGCTGTTTGCCTTGGCGCTGGTGCTGCTCGAAATCGGGCTTCAGGCACAGGCGCACCGATCCATATGGCGCGCAAGGTCGCGCTCTCGCTGGCGCGCAACCCCTTGCTGGTGGCGCCTGCGCTGGGGGCGGTCTTTCTGCTCTCGGGGTTTGGCGTGCCCGCGCCGGTCAATGCTTTCCTCAAACTGCTGGGCGGGTCGGCCTCGCCCTGCGCGCTGGTCGGGCTGGGCCTGTTTCTGGCCGAAAAGCGCGAGGCTTCGGTCCATTGGACCTCCATCGGCGCGCTCAGCCTGATCAAGCTGATCCTGCATCCGGCGCTGACATGGTTTCTGGCGGTCGAGATCTTCCACCTTACCCCCGGCCTGACCCATGCGGCAGTCCTGCTGGCCGCCCTGCCCACCGGCACCGGCCCCTTCATGGTCGCCGAATATTACCGCCGCGAAGCCGCCCTGACCTCAGCCACGATCCTGATCACCACCATCGCCTCTTTGGCAACGCTGATGGGGTGGATGGCGGTGATGTGATTGGAGCGGGTAGCGGGAGACTGCTCATCGTTTTTTGACATGGGGCTGTGGCCTGTTGTTGGATCGGGGGAGGAGTGGCTGATTTGCTGGGATACTGGCGGCTATCAGTGCGATTCGGTAGCGGGAACCTCAAAACACCTTGAAATCGGCATATTTTCGCCGTTTTTGTGACTTCAATTTCAAGGCATACCCCCAAACCTACCCCCAAATACCCCGGTTGCAGGTGAACGGCGGCGATCAAAGCGGCTAATCCCGCCCTTGGATAAAGGGCCTTTGCCCCCTATCATACATGCGCTGCCGGGACAGGGTAGTTTGTCCGCCTGTCCTTAAAGAGGCGATCCGGTC
>NZ_JACIDX010000014.1 GCF_014196525.1 Novosphingobium sediminicola
GTCGAACTTGATCGACATATCCCGCACCGCATCATCGCCGCGCTTCTCAATATCGCCCAGCGCCGCCTCGACAATATCACGAACCTTGCGATCCGACGCCGCCTTCTCTTCCGCAGCCGCGCCGCGCTTCAGCCAGATGGCCATGCAAAAATCTCCCCATGAAAGGCTGTTTGGCTGTCATCTGACATGCGCTCCGCCACCCGACCATCGCATGTTATCGATGGTTTGCTATCGACCAAATGCCGTTGCCGCCTCGCGCCCGCGCGCTAGGTTCCACGCCAGATGATAAATTCCGGGAGATATATGCAATGCGTCTGGCCACGCTGAATAATGGCACAAAGGATGGGCGGCTGATCGTGATCTCGCCCTCGGCCACACATTACGCGCCCGCCCCCATCGAAACGATGCAGGCGGCGCTGGAGGATTGGGGCAATGCCAAAACCGCATTGGCCGCGATTACCAATTTCCCCGAGATCCTCGATGTGGATCAGCTGCTCGCCCCCCTGCCGCGCGCATGGCAATGGCTCGACGGCTCGGTCTATCCCAGCCATGGCGCGCTGATGGACAAGGTGCTGGGCATCGAGCCGGAAAAGCCCAATGCGCCGCTGATGTATCAGGGCGTGTCGGACACGTTCTATGCCCCGCGTGCCGATGTACCGATGGCCGACGAAGCGTTGGGCATTGATTTCGAGGGTGAATTTGGCATCCTGACCACCGCCGTCCCGATGGGCACGCCCGCCGCCAAGGCCGGTGATCACATCGCGCTGGTGGTCCAGATCAACGACTGGTCGCTGCGTAAACTGGCCGGGCCGGAAATGAAGACCGGCTTTGGCTGGATTCAGGCCAAGCCTCCCTGCGGCATGGCCCCCTTTGCCGTGACGCCCGATGAACTGGGCGAAAACTGGCGCAATTTCCGCCCCGCGCTGCACCTCAACGTACAATGGAACGGCGCGCAATTCGGCAATGCCTATGGCGAGCCGATGGCCTATGGCTTCGACGATCTGCTGGCCCATGGCGCGCGCACGCGCAATCTGGTGGCGGGCACGGTGATCGGTTCGGGCACCGTCTCGAACGAGAATTTCCGCGAGGTCGGCTCTTCCTGCATCGCCGAGCGGCGCGGGATCGAGATCGTGGACGAAGGCGCCCCGCGCACCGAATTCATGACCTATGGCGACACCGTCCGCATGGAGGCGACATTGCCCGATGGACGCGCGCCCTTTGGCGTGCTGGAACAAAAAGTGGTGCAGGCATGAGCATCAAGCTCGCGATCCTGCCCCGCACGCGTGAGGGCCTGAGCCGCGAAGGATTGCAGGCCTATCTGGCGGACTCCCATGGCCCGCTGGTCATGGCCCATGGCGAGGTCAGCGCCATGTTTGCCGGCTATGTCCATCACTATGTGCAGGATGAGCCATCGCCGCTGGGCGCAGCTTTGGCGGATCGCGATGCGCTGACCATCATCCACTTTGCCCGTATCGAGGATATGATCGCCTCCAAAGCCTCGCCCGCCTATGCCCAGATCGTCGGGCCGGACGAGGATAATTTCCGCGAACTGGCCGGATCGCTGGCCATGCTGCTGTCCGAAACCACCGTTCTGGCCGGGCCGGAGGATGTTGCGCGCAAGCTCTTCACTTTCCGGCATGGCGCCGATGCGCAGGATGCGGAAGGCTGGGCCGCAAAACTGGCCCCCATCCTTGCCGCACAGGGCGAGGATGGGCCAATTGCGGCGTGGCGCATCAACACAGTTGCCCGCACATTGGAAGGCCCCGCCCCGGCGGAATTGTTTGATGAAGTGTCGCTGCGCGGCCCCATTCCCGCCGATCTGGCCGATGCCCTGACCGCCGCGGCGCAAGCCTATTTTGCCGATGCCCCGGCCTCGGTGCTGGTCACCAGCCCCAAGATTTTTGTTTCCAGCCAAAGGATTGAAACCATGGAAATGTCTGATTCCGGCCTGCCGCCGATCCAGCGCGTGGTCACCGGCCATGATGAAAACGGCCGCGCCATCTTCAAATCCGAAGATGTGACCCCCACCAAGATGATCCCCAGCGGCGACGCCAGCTTCCTGACCATCTGGTCCACCGAAACCGTTCCCGCCGACCTCAACGATGAGCGCGACGGGCGCGACCTGCCCACCGGCCTGACGCTGGAGCGCGGCAGCGTGATCCGCATCACCGATATGCTGCCCGGCAAGGAAAGCCCGTTCCACCGCACCAACAGCGTCGATTACGGCATAGTGCTGAAGGGCGAAATCGAGCTGGAACTGGACGATGGCCGCAAAAAGACCATCCGCGAGGGCGGCATCATCGTTCAGCGCGGCACCAACCACCTTTGGCGCAACACCACCGATCAGGTATGCCGCATCGCCTTCATCCTGATCGAGGCACCCGCCTACAAGCACAATGGCGTGCCGCTGGACGAGGCCAAGCCCGAGCAGGTCCACCCCGCCTATGGGGAAATGGGCGAGTAACAAGCCGCGGTTTTGACCGTGATGGGATCATGATGGGGTGGGGCCATGGCCTCACCCTTTCATGTCATCAGGGTCGAGCCGCAGCAGGAGTAAAACCATGATGTTCGATCTGACGGGCAAGGTGGCAATTGTCACCGGTTCTACACGCGGGATCGGCCGCGCCATTGCGCAGGCGATGATGGATGCCGGGGCGCGCGTGGTGATATCCAGCGAAGACCCCGCCGACACCGCCCGCGCCGCCGCAGAGATGGGCGCATTGGGTATCCCTTGCGATGTGACCGATGATGCGGCGCTGGGCGCGCTGGTCGATGGCACGGTGGCGGCGCTGGGGGGGCTGGATATTGTCGTGTGCAATGCCGGGATCACCGGGCGGCCCGGCCCCTTTGCCGCCATTGACATGGCGGATTACGCCCGCGTGATGGCGATCAACCTGCGCTCTCAGGTCGTGCTGTGCAATCTGGCCTATCCGCATCTGCGCGAGCGGGGCGGCAATGCGGTGCTGATCGCCAGCCTGTCGGGCCTGCGCGGCAATGGGGCGATCAATGCCTATGCGCTGGCCAAGGCGGGCGTGGCGCAGCTTGCGCGCAATCTGGCCGTGGAATGGGGGCCGCATGGGGTGCGGGCCAATGCGATTTCGCCCGGCTTCATCGCCACCGAACTTTCCGCTCCCTTGCTGGCCAACGAGGCATTCATGACCCGCCGCATGGGGATGACCCCGCTGCGCCGCCCCGGTACGCCGCAGGAAGTGGCGGGCGCGGCGGTGTTTCTGTCGAGCGCGGCGGGCGGGTTTGTCACCGGCCACAATCTGGTGGTGGATGGCGGGACGCTGATTACCGACGGGAGCTGATCGCTCCCGTCACCACGCCGTCGCCCCGGCATCCACCGCGATGTTGGCGCCAGTGACATAGCGCGCCTCGTCGCTGGCCAGCCAGGTCGCGGCATGGGCAATGTCCTGCGGTTCGCCCAAAACCTTGACCATGTTTTTGGCCAGCACTTTCTCGCGCAGGGCAGGTTCGCTTTCCATATGCGCGCGCGTGGCGGCAGTCAGGATAAAGCCCGGCGCGATTGTGTTGGCGCGGATGCCATGGGGGGCGCCCTCCATCGCCAACTGGCGCGTCATGGCCAGCACCCCGCCCTTGCCCGCGCAATGCGCCAGCGCGGCGGAACCTTCCAACGCATGAGCCGCATTGGCGCTGGCGAAATTGATGATGCTGGCCCGCCCGCTGGCCTTCAGCAGGCCCCATGCCGCCCGTGTGGGCAGGAACACGATGTCGAGTTCGCCCACCAGCGTCCGCTTCCACTGGGCATAGGTCATCTCTTCGATCCACGCGAAAGTCGCGAAAGCCGCTGCATTGAGCAGGATGTCCACCCGCCCATGCTCCGCGCCGATGGCAGCGAAGAGATCGGCCACCGCGGCCTCATCGGTCAGATCGCAATCCCGATCCGCGCCGGAAATATCGACGCCGATGACTGTTGCGCCCTGCTCCCGGAAATGCTCGGCGCAACCCGCGCCAATGCCATTGCCCGCCCCGGTGAGCACCGCCACCTTGCCCATCAGACGACCTGGGCCCGCCAAACGATCAGCCATGGAGCGCCACCTTCTGTCCTGCGTCCAACGCCTGCCCTTTGCGCAGCGATCCGACCAGAGCGCCAATCGCCCCCAGCAGCGCCGCGCCAGACAGCAGGCTGAACGCCCCCATCAGCCCGCCTGCGCGGCTGCTGGCCAAAGTGACCACCACCGGGCAGAGGAATTGACCGATGGAAAAGGCCCCGGTCCACAGGCCAGCCGCGCGGGCGCGAATGTCAAAGGGCAGCCCGTCCATCGCCCAGACCAGCAAGGTCGGCAACAGCACGCCCGCGCCCAATTGGTTGATGAAGCAGCCGATCAGGAAGGGCGTGGTTGACCCGGCCCGCCCCATCAGCAGGAAGCCGACCGTAAGAAAGGCAAACTCGCCCAGCAGCAGATACGCCACCCGCGCCCGCCCGATCCGCGAATAGATGAAGGTGCCGATCGGCACGCCAATGCTGGCCACCGAGGTCAGGAAGCCGATCTGGCCCGGATCGCTCACGCCCAGCAGGGCAATGCCCCGCCCGGCCTGAATTTGCACGGTATAGAACAGCACCGAGCCATAGATGGTGATGGCGATGATCCCGGCCATCCGGCTCCACGGGAAACCCGCCCAAGCGCCGTGATGCGGGGCATGATCCGCCTCCTCGTCGGCGTCCACCCCGGACGGTTCCCAGGTGAAGATCAGCACCAGCGCCAGCATGACCAACGCGCAGCCATAGACCCAGAAAGGCGCGCGCCAGCCAAAGCGGCCCAATTGCCCGCCGATGTTGAAAAACAGCAGCGCCGACATCGAGGCGAAAGCCGTTTGCCCCGCCAGCCATTTGTCGCGCGCGGCGCCCTTGAAATAGTCGCCGATCATTGTCGTGGTCAGCACCATGATCAGCGCTTCGGCCACGCCGACGCCGATGCGGCTGATGATGATCGCGGTCAGATCGGTGAGGAAAACCGGCGCGATGCCCACCACCGCATAGGCCACCAGCGCCCAGATCAGCAAACGCCGCCGCCCGAACCAGTCCCCCAGCATCCCCGCCACCGGCGAAAAGATCGCCACGCAGAGCGCAGGCACCGTCAGGATCATCGGCACCCAATATTCATGCGCCGGAATCCCGGAAAACTCGTTCAGCAACCCCGGCAGGATCGGCGCCAGCAGCACGATGGCCATGGTGGAAAGCGTGATCGGGATAAGCAGCGATAGGCCTGTCATGAAACCCGGCTGATGGTGGCCTGTCACCTGCATATTCTCCCGATGTGCGGCCCCGGCTTTGGGGGCCTATTTTCTCTTGTCCCTTGATTAGGCGCTTTGGCGCGAGGCTTCTATTTCAATCCGCCGATGGGCAGCTATCCATGGCGTGAATAGGATCAGGCGTCCTTGCTGACCCCGGCGGCCGAAATGGCGGCGATCAGTAGCGGCCCGCAAAACAGGGCAAAGATCGCCACCAGCGGCCAATGCTGGCCCAGCGCCCAGCCGCCCAGCAAAGGCCCGGTAAACGCCCCGATCCGACCAATGCCAAAGGCCCAGCCGATGCCCGTGGCGCGCACCGCATCGGGATAGACCTGCGCGGCCAGCGGATAGAGCATGTTGAAGCCGCCCTGAAGCGTGACGCCCATCAAAAAGGCCGAGGCCAGCACGCCCCACAGCGGCATGGACACCCCGCCAAAGAACAGGAACACGCCCGCAGTTGCCGCCAGCAGAATGCTGCACAGGCGGCGCACGTCATAATGGGTGCCTGCGATGCTCATCGCCACAGTTCCGGCAAAGGCGCCGAAATTATAGATCGCGCTGGCGATGATCGCCTGCGTCTGGGGCAGGCCCGCCTCGATCGAGAGTTTGGTGATCCAGCTGGTGATGAAATAGAGCGCCATGAAGCCGCAGATCGTGGCCACCCAGAGGCGGATCGAATTGGCGCGGCGCGGGCCGCTGACCACTTCTCCGATGCTGGCCTGTTGCCCCGATGCGCCCGCGTCCAATCCGGCGGGCAAGACCGCAAGGATCACGGGCACCAGCAATGCCGAAACCGCCGCCGTGCCCAGCAGGACCGAATGCCAGCCAAAGACCGGCAGCGCCCATGCGGTGATAAAGCCGGTAAACATCGCCCCGATGGGATAGCCCGCCTGAAGCACGCCCACGGCAAAATTGCGATGCTTGCGCGGGGCCACGCGCGCGGCGATGGCCGAAATGCAGGCCAGCACCGTGCCGATACCTGTGCCGATGAAAAAGCGCACAAAGGCCAGTTCCAGCACCGAATGGGTAAAGCTGGACACCGCCATAGCCAGCGCCATCAGCGCCATGGCCAACGCCACCATCCGCCGCCGCCCGAACCGGTCGGCCATCGGCGCAAGGCCAAGGCCCCCCAGCGCCATGCCCGCAAGGCCGGTGCTGAACACGATGGCCAGTTCCGCAGGCGAAACACCCCATTCATTTTGCAGCGAGGGCGCAATGAAGGAGACGACCAGCACATCCATGCCATCGGCCATGTTCAGCGCGAAACACAGCGCGACAATCGCCATCGCCTTGCGGGTCCAATGGTCATCCGCCGTATCAACAGTCGTATCGTGGACAGTATCAGGAGCAGCGGAGACAAAGGCCATTGGAGGTCTATCCTTCGGGGGTTTTTAGAATTGGACAGGATCGCGGTGGGCGGCCTGCGCGTTCAGGCGGATCGAGGCATTGGTCGCACCATAGGCGTCATAGCCGCGCCGCTGGACCACCTCGAAGAAGATGCGCTTGGCCACGGCCCGGCTGTAGAACTGGAAATATTCGCCCGCATCATCGCGGTCATAGAGGATGTTGTGTTCGGCAAGCCGGGCCACCAACGCAGGCTCAAGGCCAAAGCGGGCCTCCAGATCCTCGTAATAATTGGGACCGATGGCCAGGAAGGGCAGACCCGCCGCCTTGGCCCGCGCGGCCACGGCAAAAATGTCGTCGCAGGCAAAGGCGATATGCTGGACCCCGGCGCCGAAGTAATTATGCAGAAAGCGCGTGGAAAGCGCATTGGCCGCCATCGAGCCATTGAGCGTGAAGCGCACCGGTTTGGCCGCGTTGCGGCTTTCCACCGCCTGCGAATAGACGATGCCCATGGGGTCGGAGATTTCGAGCTGGGGCGTTTTGGCGAAATCGAACAGCGCTGTGTAATAGAGCAGCCAGCTCAGCATTTCCTCATATTGCATCGTCTGGGCAATATGATCGACGCGGGTCAGGCCGGTGGCGCCGGGCGCAGCGCTGCCCGGAAATTCCTGCGCCCACATATCGGCATCGGTGGCCGCATCGACCAGATAGAACAGCGAGCCCCCCACCCCGCGCACCGCCGGGATTTGCCATTCATCGGGGGCGACCGATTGGCTGAACCGGGGAATGTCGAGCGCTTCGGCTCGCGCAATCGCGGCGGATTGATCGGGCACGGCAAGGCCGATCGCGCAGACCGAGCCGCCATGGACCATGTCGAAACTATGGGCCAAACCTTCAGGCTCGGAATTGATGACGAGGTTGATCCCGCCCTGCTGCCAGCGCTCAACCTGCTTGGAACGGTGGCGGCCGGTGCGTTCAAAACCCAGCGCCTTGAAAATGCCGGTGAACTCCTCGGCTTCGGCATGGCTGGCGGCAAATTCGATGAATTCAACGCCCATAGGCGCGATGGCGGCGGGCATTTCGGGCGTCCGCCCCAGCGCGCGCGATGCGCCGTCATGCAGCACCTTCAACCCGCGCAGACCATCGCGCGCGACCTGACTGGCCGAGCCTGCGCGGAAACGGTCGTTGAAGATTTCAAGGCTCCAATAGCCGTCATAGCCGATGCGCAGCAATTGGGCGGCAAATTCATCCAGCGCAAAATCGCCTTGGCCGGGCATACAGCGGAAATGGCGGCTCCAGTTGAGCAGGTCCATTTGCAGGCGCGGCGCATCGGCCCATTGCACGATGAACAGCTTGTCGGGCCAGATGTCGCCGATGCTGGCGTTGGGGATATTGCGCGAGAGCGAGTGGAAACTGTCGAGCGTCAGGCCCAGCGCAGGATGATTGACATCGCGCACAAGGCTCCATGCATCGCGGTGATCGTTGACATGCGCGCCCCATGCCAGCGCCTCATAGGCGATGCGCTTGCCATGCTCGCCCGCGATTCCCGCGATGCGGGAAAGGTCGGAAAGCAGCGTGTCGCGATCCCCCGCCGCATGGGGCGAACAATTCGAGCAGAGCAGCACCAGATCGGTGCCCAGATCCTCCATCACCGCGAATTTGCGGCGCATCCGTTCCTCGGCCCGCGCGCGCTGTTCGGCGGGCAGGCCCTCGTAATCGCGGAAAGGCTGGAGCATCGCCACATCCAGTCCCAGATCACGGCACATCGCCCCGATCTCAACCGCCGATTGCGGGGCGCTGAGGAGATCGTTCTCGAAAATCTCCACCGCCTGATAGCCGGCCGCGGCAATGGCGTTCAGCTTCTCGGCCAAAGTACCGCTGATGGAGATAGTGGCGATGGAGGAACGAAACGGGGAGGTCATGCAGCCTGTTCTCCTGCAATATCCGCCAACAGACGCGCCAGCATCCGCTCCCGATCAGGAGCGACGCCGGTGATGTGGCGAAAGGCTTCGGCCGCCTGTCCTACCACCATCGACACGCCATTGGCCACCCTTTGCCCCTGCGCGCGGGCGGCAGCCAAAAGCTCTGTTTCCAAAGGGAAATAGATGATGTCGGCCAGCCATTGATCAGCGCGCATCAGCGAGGGATCAAACGGCACGCCCGGCAATTTGACCATGCCCACCGGCGTTGCATTGACCACGCCCGCGCGGCCCGCAATCGCGCCTGCCACATCATCGGCCACGGTAAAGCGGCAGGCGGGCACGGCCTGCGACAGGCTGTCGGCCAGCCGTTCTGCCCGCGCCGCCTCAGGGTCGAACAGCACCACCTCGCCCGCGCCCAGTTGCGCCAGCGCCAGAGCGGTCGCGCTGCCCGCGCCGCCGGTGCCGATCTGGGCCACCGATGCGCCCGCAATCGAGCCGAAAGCCCGCTCGACCAGCCATGAAAAGCCGATCCAGTCGGTGTTCTCGCCGCGCACCCGCCCATCACGAAACACCAGCGTGTTGACTGCGCCCAGCACGCGCGCCTCATCGCTCAATTCATCGCAATGCTCGATCACCTGCTGCTTGAAGGGAAAGGTCACATTGCTGCCCGAATAGCCGATATCGGCCATCAGGCGCACCGCCCGCCCCAGTTCCTCATCGCCCCAATGCATCGCGTCGAAATCGAACAGGCGATAGGTCAGCGGCACACCCAGCGCCCGCGCCTCGGCCTCATGGATTGCGGGCGAGCGGCTGGCGCCTATGCCCCGCCCGATCAGGCCGACAGCGTGGGAGGAAAGCGAGGGGGAAACATGGGTCATGAAAACAATCTCGGAAAAAGAAAGACCGGGAGGGCATGAGCCGCCCTCCCGGCAGTCAGGGTAGGGAAGATTTACGCCATACGCCGCCTGATCCACAGCGCCATGGGCACAGAATAGAAAATATGGCTGAAAATGCCGCCGATGATGACGGCAGGGTCAAGGTAATCGGGGTGTTCATGGCCCGCGATAGCGATGGCCACATGCATCACCACCCACAAAACGGGCGCGAGCAGCAGCCCGGCAAGGCTGGCCTCCCATCCGCGACGGCGCAGCCCCGGCCACGCCACCGCAAACAGCACGCCCCAAACCAGCGCGAAACCAAAGTGGATGGCAATCCCCAGCAGATAGGCAAGCGACCCGAGGGCCTCCTGAAAGGCTTTGCCAAACACCAGTCCGGTGGCGTTGCGGGCAATTCCGGCGAGCGGCATCATATGCTGCACGCCGACCCACACCACCGCCTCATAGATCCAGATCACCACCCCGCCGAGCAGCCCGCCCTCCAATCCCGCTTTGACGGTCAGAGCAGGGGTCGGGCTGCCGGACGGGGCGCGCATCAGAAGGACACCGACACGGTGCCGCCGACATAGCGGTAGAAGTCACGCGGCAAGGCCTGAGCCACCGCGCCCGCGCCGCCCACCGAGCCCGAAATGCGGCGCATACCGGCCACATAACGCTCGTCGAACAGGTTCTTCACATAGAGGCCCAGCTTATACTTGCCTTCGGGCGAGGTGAAGGTGATTGAGGCATTGGCCACGCCGAAGGAAGGACGCAGCCAGGGCGAGTTTGGATTGGTCGCATCGGCCAAATTGGTGAACAGCGTCTTGCCGGTCCAGGTATAGTTGGTCGACAGATTGGCCTCCCAGCCGCCCACCGGAACATCATAGCTGCCCGTCAGGCCCCACTTGGCCTCCGGCGCGTTCAAAGGCATGCCGCCCTTGATGTTCTGGGTGGCGCTCAGGAACAGATCGCCAAATTCGTTTTTCGAGAACAGGAAGTTGCCCGACAGGCGCAGCGCCGGAACCGGGCGCAGCACGATGTCGCCTTCGATGCCCTTGGTATAGAGCTTGCCCGCCGAACGCAGCACCGGCGCGCCAGAGCCGTCGGTGCCCGAGGACGATGTCTGATAGCCGTCGAAGGTGGTCTTGTATCCGGTCAGGTTGATCGTCAGCTTGCGGTCGAACCACTGGCTCTTGATGCCGATTTCATACGAGGTCGAGGTTTCGGGCGCAGCGGGAAGCGCCGCCATGCCCGCCGCGGTCACATACATGTCGGCATCGACCGCCTGCCCCTTATAGCCCTTGGCGAAAGAGGCATAGGTCATCAGGTCACGGGTAAATTCATAGCGTGCGGTGATGCGGCCCAGCAGCGCGGTATCGCTGAAGGTGCGATAGAAATCCCAGTTCGGCGTGCCGGCATTGGCGCCGCCCGTGGTGGGCGTGCCGATATGGTCGCCATTGGGGCCGGTCACCTTCTTGTGGTTCCACTTCAATTCGTCATGCACCACGCGCATCCCGCCCGTCAGCGTCAGCTTCGACGTGGGGTGCAGGTTGAGATTGGCGAACAGGGCCGAATTGATGTTCTGCACCTTGGTGATCAGGTCGGCGAACACATAGGCGTTGGGATTGGTGACGGTCACCGTGTTGGCGGTGGGGAAGGCCACATTGCCCGCGATGTTCGAACGCACGCCGCCGATCGACAGATCGCGCTCGGTCATCGAATTATAGTAGAAGGCCCCCAGGATATAGTCGGCAAACCCGCCGGTGGGCGAGGCAAGGCGCAGTTCCTGGCTGAATGTGTCGCTCTTTTCCAGACTGTTGCTTTCGCCGCAGAGCAGGCTGCCGTTGACCGTGCGACAGGCAAAGCTGAGCGGGTTGAGCAGCAGCGCCTGCATCTTGGCCAGCGCAGCATCGGCGGTGATGCCGGGGTTGGTGGCGCTGAACAATTGCTGGGGCGTGACGCCGGTAAAAGGCGCGTTGGTGCCGTCGCGGTCGCGAATGGCAAAGTCGCGGTACTGGCGATAGGCGGTGATGCTGGTCAGGGTGAAATCGCCCAGCTTGGCCTCGGCCGTCAGCGAGACGCCGCGATTCTTCTGCCAGCCGACCTGCTGCGTGTCGAAATTGACATAGCGGTTGTCGGGGCCGACGGGCGTGCCGGTATAGGCGGCGGTGACATTGCCGCTGGCGGCGGCCACGCGGATCGGTTCGCCGCAGCAATCGGCCTTGCGATAGGCCCAATCGCCCGCCAGCGTGAAGGTCAGGCCGTCATAGGGTTCATAGAGGAACTTGCCGCGCACCCCATAGGACTGCGAATTGTTGACCGTCGAATTGGTGGCCTTGTTGATGACCAGCCCGTCCTCGGTGTGATAATAGCCCGACACGCGAAACGCGGTGGTGTCGGACAGCGGGCCGGTCAGCATGGCATTGACGCCATATTCATTGTTGGCGGCCGCCACGAGTTCGACCTTGCCGCCCAGCTTCTTGCGGTCCGGCCCCTTGGTGACGATCACCACCGCGCCCGCCGAGGCGTTCTTGCCCTGCAGCGTGCCTTGCGGCCCGTTCAGAACTTCGACGCGCTCCAGATCGTTCAGCCCGTCAAAGACCGATCCCACGCGGGTGTAAACCACGCCATCGACGATGGTGGAAACCGAAGGCTCGACACCCACCGAGAAGGTTTCGGTGCCGATGCCGCGGATCGAGAAGTTGAACAGGCGCGCTTCATCGGCGGCCTGAAAGTTCAGCGTGGGCGAGATCTGGCCAAATTCCTTCGGGCTCTGGATCGCCATCTTCTGCAAGGTGGCCGCCTCGACCGCCTGAATGGACACCGGCACCGATTGCAGGCGCTCGGAGCGCTTTTGCGCGGTCACGATGATGTCGCCGGGGGCCTGCGGAGCCTCTGCGGCCTGCTGGGCAAAGGCCGGAGCCGATACCGCCAGAGCACATGCCATCGAGACGAACGAAATCCGGGCGTGAAACGCCTTCATACACACTCTCCCTGTTTAGCGGCGCCCCGATGCGGCCAACATTTGGCTCGCAGCCCCTTGGCGCGCCGTAATCCTCATCCTTGCCCGACTAGGCCCAATTACCCCGCTGGGCGACTAGCCTTAGGTCGAGCCATTTGACGATTCGCTTTTATACGGACCGTTTGGTATGTCAACAACAAACATTCTGGTTGGAATGTTATTGCAATCCCGCGTCGCTTGCGGCTAGATAAATCCACGGTTTGGAGAGAATGCCGATGACGCCCGCACCATCAGATGGCAAAAAGCGCAAACAGCGCGATGCCGAAGCAACACGCGAAGCCATCCTTCAGGTGGCCACCGAGGAATATGCCCGCGTTGGCCTGCACGGGGCCCGAGTCGAGGAAATCGCCTCGCGCACAGCAACCTCCAAACATATGATTTACTACTACTTTGGCAGTAAAGAAGGCCTGTACCGCGCCGTACTGGAAAAGGCCTATGCCGATTTCCGCAGCGCCGAAACGGCGGTCGATTATGATGCGATGGACCCGGTGGCCGCGCTCGAACAACTGATCGGCATCTCGTTCGATACGCACCGGGCCAACCCGCATATCATCCGCATCATCATGTCGGAAAACCTCGATCAGGGCAGCCATCTGGCCGCCGACGATCAGACCGTGCAGCGCGCCAAGGTGCTCGACATCACCCGCAGCATCCTAAACCGGGGCAAACAGGCGGGCGTGTTTGCCGATGATGCCACTCCGCTCCACCTGCATATGTCGCTCAGCGCGCTGTGCTTTCACTTCCATTCCAACCGCTACACCTTTGGCACGATCTTCGCGGTGGATTACGAAAACCCCGCCTTTGTCGAAGAGCGCCGCGCCGAGGTGATCCGGACCCTGATGAAAAGGTGCCTCAAATGACACGTGCCATTTCGCTGGCCGCCCTCACCGTGCTGGAGGCCGGGCCGGTCGAAACGATCCGCATCGCGGCGGCCTGCGGCTATACCCATGTCGGCCTGCGCCCGGTGGCGGCCACGCCCACGGAACGCCACTGGCCGATGATGAGCGACGCCGCGCTGGCGGGCGAAATCCGCGCCGCGCTGGATGGCGAAGGGGTGGGCGTGCTGGATGTGGAGATCCTGCGCCTTACCGATGCGATCGACTGGGATCTGGTGCGCGCCACCGCCGATTATGCCGCAGCCGTTGACGCCCGACGCATCCTTGTGGCCGATAATGACCCCGATGCGGGGCGCAGCCGCGACAATCTGGCGCGCATGGGCGAGATAGCCGATGGCGCGGGCGCGGTGGTCGCGCTGGAATTCATGCCATGGACCCATGCGCCCAATCTTGCCGCCGCCCGCGCGCGAACGCAGGGATTGCGCGGGGTGGCGATGCTGATCGATGCTTTCCATCTGGTGCGCTCTGGCGGGCGGGTCGATGAACTGGTCGCGGGCGATCCGGCGATTTCCTATCTGCAATTGTGCGATATTGCAGGCCCCATCCCCGATATGGACGCGATCCTGACCGAAGCCCGCGCCGACCGCCTGTTCCCCGGCGAGGGCGAGGTTGATCTGGCGGGCATCCTTGCGCGCTATCCCACCTTGCCGATCAGTCTGGAAATCCCGGCGGATCGCTTGCGTTTGCTGGGCGTCGGCCCACGCGAACGCGCCGCTTTGGCCATCACGGCCATGCGCCGGGTGATGGAAAAGGCTGGCCAGAATGACTGAATGCGATCTGTTGGTCATCGGCTCGGGCGCGGCGGGCCTATGCGCTGCGGCGACGGGGGCTGTGCTGGGCCTTGATGTGGTGGTGGCCGAACGCGCGCCGGTGCTGGGCGGAACAACGGCATGGTCGGGCGGGTGGATGTGGCTGCCGCGCAACCCGCTGGCCGTGGCGGCGGGGATTGCGGAACCGCGTGAGGCGCCGCGTGATTATCTGGCCGCCGTGCTGGGCAATCGCTTTGATCCGGCCCGCATCGACGCCTTTATCGACACCGCCCCGGCGATGGTTTCGTTCCTGACGCAACATGGTTTCCTGTTCGAAGCGGGCAACAAGATCTGCGACATCTATGGCGACCAACCCGGCGCGGGAACTGGCGGGCGCTCGCTGATCGCCGCCGCCTATGACGCAACCGTACTGGGCGAGAAGCTGGGCCTCCTGCGCCTTACCAAGCGCGAGACATCCTTTCAGGGCATGCCGATACAGGCGGGGCCTGATCTGGGCGCTTTCCTCAACGCCACGCGCAAACCGGCGGCCTTTGCCCATGTGGCGCGGCGTTTGATCCGCCATGGCTGGGAAATGGCACGCCATGGTCGGGCGACGACTTTGCTCAACGGCGTGGCGTTGATCGCGCGGCTGTTTGAACTGGCCGACCGGCATGGGGCGCGGTGGATGGTGTCATCGCCTGCGGTGGAATTGATCGAGAGCCGAGGGCGGGTGATGGGCGCGGTGCTGCAAACGCCGCATGGGCGCGAAATGGTCCATGCGCGGCGCGGGGTCGTGCTGGCCACGGGCGGTGTTTCAGCCAATCCGGCCCTGCGCGCGCAATTGTTCCCTCATGCGGATAATCACGAGACGCTGGCGGTGCCCGAGGCTGATGGCGCGGGTCTGGCGCTGGCGCGGCCATTGGGCGCGGGTTTTGCCGATGATCTGGCCGCCAATGGCGCGTGGTGCCCTGTCAGCCATGTGACATGGAGCGATGGCGCGCGCGGCATCTTCCCGCATATTATCGAGCGCGGCAAACCCGGCGTCATCGCCGTGCGCGCCGATGGGCGGCGGTTTGTGAACGAGGCCAATGGCTATCACGACTATGTCCGCGCGCTGCTGGCCGCGACGCCCGAAGGTGAGGAGGCGCGGTCATGGATGATCTGCGACCATGCGTTCATCCGGCGCTGGGGTCTGGGGGTGGTGCGCCCTGCCCCGCTGCCCTTGGGTTATTGGATCAAGAGCGGCTATCTCCACCGGGCGCCCACGATTGCGGCGCTGGCGGCGCAATTGGGCATCGCGCCGCAACTGGCGCAGACGGTCGCGGATTATAACAGGGGCGCGCGCGAGGGCCGCGACGATCATTTCGGACGCGGATGGTCGCCCTATAACCGCTATCAGGGCGATCCGGAGCGGAGTCCAAACCCCAATGTCGCCCCCATCGAGCGCGGCCCGTTTTACGCCATCGAGGTCATTCCGGGCAGCTTCGGCAGCTTTGCCGGACTGAAAACCGACGCCGATGCGCGGGTATTGCGCGAGGATGGATCGGCCATCGCGGGCTTGTTTGCCGCCGGCGCGGATATGGCCAGCATCATGGGCGGGCATTATCCGGCGGGCGGGATCAACCTTGGCCCGGCGATGGTGTTTGGCCACCGCGCCGCCATGGCGGCGGCAGGACAAGAAGGCGCCGCCATGGCGGCGGCGGGACAGGAGAGCCCCGCCGCCTGATGAGGCTTTAACGCCCCGCGCCGATCCAAGCGGCAATACCATTGACCGGGGCCGTAAGTTTCGCGGCAAAGCTGGCCGCGTCATCCACCGGGCCTGCGCCCTTATACACCGCGACCTGCGGATAGGCATAGACCGGGCGGCTGCGCGGGGGCAGCAGTTTGCGCGGGGGGAACATGCCCGGAGGCGGGCCTTCCGGCTTGGGTCCGCCGCTGATCCCGACGGGCACGCCCTCGCCGGTCTGGCCCGCGCGGTGGGCGATCATCGCCTGAGGCGCATCGCCGCCCTCGACCCATGCCATCAGATCGGCCAGCAGCGGAAACTCGCTCGGCCCGTCGCCGCCCGAACAATGGCCCATGCCGGGAAAGAGGAACATGCGGATGAAACCATCACGCTGCGCCTTGCCCAGTTTTGCGCCGACGCGTTCGTAATAGTCGATCGTGTTCAAGGGGCTGATATGCGGATCGGCCCAGCCATGCCACAGGATCAGTCGCCCGCCGCGCGCATTGAAAGCCGAAAGGTCGGGATTGTCGGCGCTGTAGAGCGCGCGGGCCGGTTCCTCGGCGCGATACATCGCCTCGGTAAAGGGGAAGGTCTGGGGCGTGAAGGGCGTGGCCGGATTGGGGGTAAACAGCAGGTGGTTGATCGTATCACCAGCAAACATCGCGCTGCCGATCATGCCATCGGGGGTGCGCGGCACGAAAACGCCCACCCATTCCTCCTCGCTGCCCGGCATCAGCGGGCCGACTTCCAGCGCCTTGCCATCAGCCGTGCGTGCGCCCTGATAGATGAGGCGCGCGGCCTCCGCCTTGGCGGGCGTCAGGCATTTGCCCGCCTCATAAGCGCCCTTGCACAGGATCTGCGCCGGATTGACGCGGCAGGCGCGCGGATCAGTGATCTGTCCATCGGCCAGCCCGTCCATCGCATCGCAACTGGCCAGCGCCAAAGCATGAAGTGCCTTGGTATCATCGGCCAGCAAGATCGCCTTGCCATCCGCGCCGGTGTTCACTTTGGCCAGCCAGCCATGGTGGAAGCTGTTCTGCACCGTGAAATTGAGCGCCGGAGCGCCCGCCGCGATGCCGTCGAAATCCTGCGGATAACGCTGCGCCTCCATCAGAGCCTCGCGCCCACCGTCCGAACAGCCGGAGAAATAGGCATAGCGCGGCGCCTGACCGTAAAAGGCGCGGATCAGCCCCTTGGCCGCCAGCGCGGTCAGATGCACGCCGCGATGGGCGAAATCCTCGCGCTGTTGCACGCTTTTGCCCCATGCGCCGCCCATGCCCGAATGGCCCATGTCGGTGCTGGCCAGCACGACCGAGCCGTCGGTGACCGGGGTGCAGCTCTCGGCCTTGCCCGCATCAATGCGCAAATTGCCGCAAAGCCCGCCGCAGCCGGTTTGCAGATAGCGCTGGGTCCAGCCCGCCAGCGGCAGGCGCACCTCGAATTGGATCGCGGGCGCGATGGTGCCGGTCACGCGGCAATAGGGCTTGGCGCCCGTCACTTCGCTGGCCGCCAAATCGGTCTTGGCACCGGTCGCACCCGACAGATCAATCGAGGCCAGACTGGCGCAGGCCATGACCGGCGCGACCGGGGCCAGATTGGCTACACCCCCTGCCTGCGCCGCTGGACCCATGCCCATCCACACCGCCACCATCGTGAAAGCCCATAAAAGCCTTCGCAGCATCTTTGCTTCCTTTCCGTCATCCCCCATGCCAGCGTTAGTGGCCTATGCGTCCCCTTGCGCCTAGACGTTGGTCGAGCCGGGCCGCCCTTGGCGCAGCGCCCGCGCGGGTTTAAACCCGTGCCCGTATGAGAGGAGAGCGAAAAATGCGCGTGCTGCTGGTGGATGACCACCCCCTGTTCCGACAGGCGCTGGCGGCCACTGTGCGCCAGATTGCCCCCGAACACAGCATCGAACATTACGATACGCTGGGCGAGGCACGCGCGGCATTGGGTGCGGGCGAGGATGCGCTGGTGCTGCTCGACCTGAAATTGCCCGACAGCCATGGGATCTCCGGCCTGCTGGGATTAAAGGCGCAGGCGCCCGCCGCCACGGTGGCGATTGTTTCGGCCAGCGATGACCATGAAACGGTCCAGACCGCGCAGGCCTGCGGGGCGTCCGGCTTTATCTCCAAGGCCGTCAGCGTCGAGGAATTGGCCGCCGCGATTGAAACGCTGCTGGCCGGGGCGGAATGGTTCACCGAAACCGGACCGGACCATGGCCGCGCGCCCCTCACCACGGCGCAGGCGCGCATTGTCGAGGGCGTCCATCGCGGCTTGATGAACAAGCAGATCGCCTATGAAATGGGCATCAGCGAGGCGACCGTCAAATACCATCTGACCGGGATTTTCCGCAAGATGGGGGTGCAGACGCGGGCGCAATTGCTGACGCTAGCCAGAGATTAGGCGCTCCCTCTCGCGGCCCAGCAGGCTGCGCAGGGCGAGAGGCGGCAAGGGCTTGGCCATCAGGTGAATGCCCTCACGCGGCAACGTTTCGGCCCAGCCCGGTTCGGGCGTGGCGGTCATCAGGATGCGCGCGCCGCAACGATCCGCTATTGCGCGCAACAGGCTCAGCCCATCGCCATCGCTCTCACGCGCGCCCAGCTTGTAATCGGCAATCGCCACATCCCACCGCCCATCCTGCGGCACGGCGGCAATGCTGGCGCAAGGCGTGACCTGCGCGCCCCAGCGGGCGATCAGTGCGCTGGTTCCGGCCAGCACATCCTCATCATCGTCAAGGCACAGCACGCTCATCCCGCCAAGGTCAAAGGCGGGCGCGGGCGCGGGGACAAGGCGCGGCGCGGGCGCGGTCAAAGGCACGCTGACGGCAAAGGTGCTGCCCCGGCCCGGCCGCGAGGCAACCTCGATGCCATGGCCCAGCGCCTGAGCAATACGCGCCACGATGGACAGGCCCAGCCCCGCGCCCTCGGCCATATCCTGCCCCTGCGCCAGACGGGTGAATTCGCGGAAGGCGGCTGGCAATTGTTCATCGGCAATGCCAACCCCGCTGTCGCGCACCTCCAGCCGCAGATGATCGGCCCGCACCCGCGCCAGCACGACGACCCGGCCATGGGGCGTATAGCGCAGCGCATTGACGATCAGATTTTGCAGGATCGAGCGCAGCAGATCGCGGTCGGTCCTGATCCAGCGCGCGGTGGGCAGGATCACCAGTTGCAAATGGCGCGCCTTGGCCATCGGCTCGAATTCATCGCCCAGCGAGAGCAGCAAGGCCCCGGCATCGACCGGCTGGGGCTGGGGTTTTAACGCACCCAGTTCGAGTTGCGAGAGCTTGAGCAGGGCATGGAGCAGGCGATGCGCGCCCTCGACCGCCTGATCGGCCTTGGTCAGCAGGTCGCGCTGCTCTGGATCATCCGCCGAGAGCAGAGCATTGCCGATGAACAGGCGCGCGGCATGCATCGGTTGCACCAGATCATGGCTGGCCGCCGCGACAAAGCGCCTTTGCGAGCCGGAAGCCTGTTCAGCCTGACGGCGTGCTTCATTCAGCGCGGCGGTGCGCTCCTCGACCCGGCTTTCCAGCATCTGTTCGGCCTGTTTCTGCTCGGTAATATCGGTCAGGATCAGCAGGTAGTCCCCCCCCGCCAGCGCCCGCCCGGCAAGGCTGACCACGCGCCCGTCGTTCAGGGCCAGTTCCTGCGCCAGCGCTTTGCCGGTGGCCTGCGCCGCGCGCCATCCGGTGGCCGCCATCGCCGCCTCGCCTGCCTGCGCCAGCGCATCCTCCAGCGAGCGGCCCATATGCAGCCCCTGATGGTTCATCCCCTGCCCCGTCAGCCCCAGCAGCGCGAAGAAACGCGCATTCCACGCCACCACCAGCGCCTCGTCATCGACCACGCAAACCCCTTGGGGCAGGCTTTCCAGCGTGGTCTGCAACAATTCACGGCTGAAATGGACGGCATGGCCCGCCTCGTCCAGCAGGCGCCCGATCTCGGTCGCATCCCTCTCGCCCGAGGCCAGCGCGATGGCCACCACATTACGCGCCGAGGACGCCCCGATCACGCCCGCCAGTACCCTTTCGGCCGCGCGCACCATATTGGGCGAGACGGGCTGATCGTCGCCTATCGCGCCGCGCCGCGCGGCCATGGCAATGTCCAGCACCGCGCGCCCCGCCTCCTCCTCGCCCAGAAATTGCCGGAGCAGGCGGCGCAGATCGCCAAGGCTGGCATCAATCGCCAGACGCCCCGAATCGCGAGCAGGATCGGCGGCGGCGACAAAACTGCTCGCCTGAATCAGGTCGATCAGGCGCGGGCGGGCCAGCAGCGAAAAGCCGACATAACAGGCGATATTGACCACCAGACTGAGCAGGATGGCCCAGCGCGCCAGCCCGCCTCGCAGCGCCATCCAAACGTCCGCCCCCATATCGGGCGCGGCAAAGAATGCGGGCGCCGCAATCGCCACCGCCCAGACCGCCACCCCCGCGCATACCCCCGCCAGCGCGCCATGAGCATGGCCGCGCCGCCAGTAAATCCCCCCGATCAGCGGCGGCACCAATTGCGCAAACGCGGTCAGCGCGGTCAGGCCCAGTTCGGTCGGCCCCTCGATGCTCTTGACCCCGATGTAATAGGCCCACGCCAGCAGCGCGACCGCCACCACCGTAATGCGCCGCACCAGCAGGATCTCGCCCCCCACGCCGTCATGATCGGGCCGCATCAGCAATCTTTCGCGCAGCCGCCCATGCAGCAGCGGCAGCACGATCTCATTGGACACCATCGCCGAAATCGCGGTCAGTTCGACCACCACCATCGCCCCGCCCGCCGACACCCCGCCCAGCCATGCCAAGAGCGCAATGCCGTAATCCCCCCGCGCGGCGGGCATGGCCAACATTTGCAGATAGGGGCTGACCCCACCCACGCCCAGCCCGCCGCGAATGCCCCCCGCGATCACCATCGTGGCCAGCACCCAAAGGCCGAAATAGGCCGGAACGCTCCAGCGCGCGCCGGCAATATCCTCGGTACGCTCCAGCGCGACAAAGCCGAGGTGGAACTGGCGCGGCAGGGTGAAGCTGGTGACGGTGCACAGGAAGGTGAGGATGAGGAAGGTGGAAAGCGAGCCGCCCTGAAAAGGAGGGAGATGCGCAAGAGGCCGCATCCCGCCCAATGACCACAGGCAGAAACCGGCCACCGCCAGCAGGCCCGAGAGCTTCACCAGCGATTCCACCGCGATCATGCTGACGAACCCGCGCGCATGGCGCGTCAGATTGGGCGAGCGCGTGCCGAACACAATCGTCATCGCCACCAGCGCCAGAAACAGCGGCCATGCCGTCACGCTGGCCGTTTCCTCACGCCCCGCGGCATAGGCCCAGACCTGGCGCAAAACCGCCAGTTGCAACGCAATATAGGGCAGCGTGCCCACCGTCGCCACCAGCGTGACGACAATGCCCAGCGGGCGACTCTTGCCAAAGCGCGCGGCGAGGAAATCGGCCAGCGAGCCGACATTCTCCTGTTTCGCCAGCACCGCGATCCGGCGCCACACCGGCGCAAACACCGTCAGCGCCAGCACCGGCCCCAACGCATTGGCGACGAACAGCCAACTGCCCCCGCTGGCATCGCCCACCGCGCCGAAATAGGTCCATGCCGAACACAGCGTGGCCAGCGAGAGGCCATAGCGCAGGCCCCGCCAGCGGCGATCATCACGCCCCGAAACCCGGTCCGCCCGCCAGCCCACCCAGGCCAGCGCGCCCAGATACAGCATAACCGCCAGAACCAGCACCCGCGCGCCAAGCATGGCCCCTCCCCTTTTCCGGGGCCGGTCATGCCATGGCGGTGCGGCGCTGGCTATCGGTCATGTGCGCAGCGCGACCAGACAGAGCAGTTGAAACAGCATCTGGGCGCCCGCCTGCGCGGTGATCGTGCCGGGGTCATATTCGGGCGCCACCTCGACCACATCGCCGCCGATGATGTCGATGCCCGCCAGCCCGCGCAGGATCGCAATCGCCTCTCGCGTGGAAAGGCCGCCCACCTCGGGCGTGCCGGTGCCCGGCGCAAAGGCAGGATCGAGCGCATCCACGTCAAAGCTGACATAGGTCGGCCCGTCGCCCACCACCTCGCGCGCCTTGGCGATGACCCAGTCGATGCCGCGTTGCTGCACTTCCTCGGCATGGATCACGGTCATCCCGCTGGCATGGGAAAATTCCCACAGATAGGCCGCCCCGCCGCGAATGCCGATCTGGACACAGCGGCGCGGGTCCAGCACACCCGCCAGCACTGCCTCGCGAAAGGGCGCACTGTGGTGAAAGCGCGAGCCTTCGCACATGCCGCCCGTATCGCAATGGGCGTCGATCTGGACCATGCCCATCGGCCCGCTGCGTTCGGCCAGCCCCTTCATGATCGAGCCGGTGATCGAATGATCGCCCCCCACCGACAGCGGCACCGCCCGCGTGCGCGCGATCATGCGATAGGCCGCCTCGATATCGGCATGGCATCCGGCCAGATCATAGCGGCTGTTCATCGGCACATCGCCCAGATCGGCCACGCGCAGCATGTTCATCGGCGCGATGCGCAAGGCATGTTCATAAGGCCCGATCCGGTCCACCGCCCGCAAGGCGCGCGGGCCATAGCGCGCGCCGGGCCGGTTGGTCACGCCCAGATCCATCGGCACCCCGATCAGCGCCACATCCAGCCCGCGCAGCAATTCATAATTCAGCCCGCCCGGCATATAGGGCGCGCCCAGCAGCGTCGAAGGATTGGCAAAGGGCCACTGGCGCTTGTCGCCATCCTTGAAATTCAGCCCGGCCACTTCGCGCAAATGGGGGTCATGCATATCGCCCCCGCCGGCCCCGGCGTATAACCGGCGCAGTTCATCCAGATCGAATGGCATCGTTTTTCACCCCTGCTTTTTATGGTGCAGAGATGAGCGCGCAGACACGGGCGCGGCAATCGCGCAAATGGCGTATTAGGCGGCTTAGCCCAGCTTGCGCCCGGCCTGAATCTTTTGCAGCAGTTCCAGCGCCATGCCCATTTCCGCCTCGGTCAGCACCCCCGCAAAGGCGTTCTCGATGGGCACCACCACCTTTTGCGCCTCGACCAAGGCGACCTTGCCCGCCTCGGTGATGAACAGGCCCTGCGCGCGCCGGTCGCTCTCGATGCTTTCCAGCACCAGCAGGTTCTTGCGCGTCAGGCTGGCGATCATCTGGTGGATGGTGGCGCGGCGCATGCGGAACAGGCGGGCAAGCTGGGATTGCGTGACGCCCGGATTGGCCTGAACCAGCCAGAGGATCGAGGTCTGTTTCGGCGTCAGATCCATCAGCCGCAGCGCCGGATCAAGATCGAACGAAAGCGCCGCATAGGCAATGCCCAGATTGAAACCCAGCAGGCTTTCCAGCCCCGCCGTATTGATCGCGCCCGCCAGCCCGTCGGTTTCGGGCACTTCGATTTCGGCAACATCGGCATCGTTCAATCGGCGGCGAGGAGCGCGAGAATCGAGCACGGGCGGGGGAACCTTTCTGGGTGGTAGTGCCAATGACTGTATGGAATATATACAGATTGGGCGCCATTGCCAATTTGTGCAGTTGCACGCAAGGCTTTGCGCCGATTTTGCGCCCATTTTGCAGATGCAAAAGACGCACAGAGCCTTGCGGTTTGCGCGGAGTTTTCACCCAATTGGTCCGATCAGGACAAAAAGCCGATGCTTTTCAAAGCGTCCTTCAGCGCGGCAACTGCAATCGATAACTGAGGCTAACCTTGCCCCCCGCCGGGATCGTCACCGCCCAAAGCGGATGTCCGTCCTGCTGCCCCAGCTTGACCGAGGCCGAAACCACCCGCGCGCCGTCGGGCAGCAGTTGCTGCGATTCGAAATGCACCGGCCAGCGGTTGGCATTGCGCGCCGTAGCGGTGATCGCCTCCTCGCGATCATTGATCCGCCGCGTCCTGCTTTCCAGCCGCACCTGCGGCGAGGCGCCGATCTCGATATTGGCCGTCTCGCCCACGGCCTTGTCCGCCATCGCGCCCTCGCCCACCGGCAGCGCCGCCGCGCCCACCTGCTGCACCACCGCCACCCCGCCAGCGGGCAGCGCAAGGCCCAGCCCGTCGACCTTGCGGTTGGCCATGCGCAGCCTGATCCGCGCCCGCTGGCTCTCGCCATCCTGCGCCGCCACATCGACGTCCGCGCGGTGGATCAGCCCCAGTTTCACCCGCCGCGCCGCCATCAGCGCCACCTGCTTTTGCCCATGGGCCGCCACATTGGTGGGCATAGGCACGCGATAGAGGCGCAGATCGCCCAGCACTTCTTCCTTCACCACCACCGGGGCCATGCGCTTGCGCGCCGTGACCACCACATCGGCCATCATCGCCACCACCGGCGCGGGCGGGGCAGGAGGCACCGCAAAGACCGGCATGGCCTCACCGCCAAAGGGCGCCTGCACCGGCGAAAGCTGGCAATGCAGCACCAGTTCCTGCGTTTGGGCAGGCTCCTCGCGGCTTTGCTCGAATTTGGGCTTGCCGCCCACCACGGCGGCCTGCGCCTGCGCAAATCCGGTGGTGTCGCCATTGGCCAGCGTGACCCAAGCCGTCATCTCTGCAGCCTGCGCGCCAGGGGCCAGTTTGACGACATAATGCGCCTGCCAGTCGAAGCCCCATGCCAGATAGGTCAGCCTCACCCGCGCCTTTTGCGCCGAGGCCGCATGGGTGGCGATGGACAGCGTGGGCCGCGCGTTCAGCCCCTCGGGCAGGCCATCATAGGCGATGGCATCTTTCAGTCCGCCGCAGCTGGCGATCTCAAAACCCGCCCTGGTCTGGACAATCGCCGCGCCGTCGGGGGCGGATCGGATGATCGCCTCCTCCTCACGGGTGTGCCCCTTGGCGTCGGTGCGGCGCAGCGTGACCGGGCGGCCAAAGACACGCGCGTAAAGATTGCGCGGTGAGAGCAGCTCGGCATCGAGGTTCTTTTCCGAAACCCCCGCGCCCAGCCCTTCGACCAGCGCGGTTTCGGCCATCATGCCCGCCGCCACGCCCTCGAAACGGATCGTGGCATCGCCCGCCGGGATCGCCACCTCGCGCTCTTCGGAAATCAGCGCATAACCGCGCAGCCACGCCGGGTCGATCGCCTGCCCCGCATCACGGTCGGGCGCGCGATAGATGGTCACCGCCACTTTCGTCGGGGCGGGTGATGTCACCATCTGTTGCGCCTGAATGGGCGCGGCGGCCATCAGGGCCGCGCCCAGCACGATCCGCCGCACGATCAATACCGTGCGTCGATCTGCGCGGTCAGATTGACCGAGCCTTGCGCGGGGATGGTGATCTTCCACACGCGCTCGTCGGCATTGCGCTGCTCGCCCTTGGCGCTTTCGGCCGAAATGCGCGTGTCATGCCATCCGCGATCAAGTCCGGCCTGCACCACCTCGACCGTCACCGGCACGCTGCGCGCATTGGTCAGGCGATAGGCCATATGGGTGCGCCAATACGTCTTGGGCGCGTCCATCGAAACGATCTGGCTCTGGCCATCGCGGGTGATGCGATATTGGGCCACGCGCTCCCATTCGGCGGTGTCGATCTTCTCGCGCTTTTCCACCGTGGGCTGGATCTTCACGTCAAACGCATCGCCGGTTTTCAGCGCGAGGGTCGATCCCATCGGCGTGTGGCCGATATTATCCTCGCCCACGAATTGCGGCGCGCCGGACGCATCGCGCATATAGACCCGCACCGTGCCTGCGGGCAGCGCATCGCCCAATCCGCCCTCACGCGCATTGGAAAAATTGATGACGCTGGCAAAGCTCTGCGCCTCGTCATTGGTGGAAAGCCAGGCGTTGCGATACCAATAGGACTTGGTCGCGCTCGCCCCCTTCACGTCCAGAAAGCTGACCTGCTTTTGCTGCGCCTGCGCCAGCGTGGTGGGATTGGCGATGGGGTAGAGGTAGAAATCGCCCACCTGCTCGCGCGCTGCGGCCTGCGTGCCGACGATGCCCACGGGCCGGGCCGGGCGAAAACGGGGCTGCGGCGCGCCGTCGCCCACCGCGCCCGCCACCAGCAGCAATTTCGCCGCCGGATAGGTCGTGCCGCTGGTGTTGTTCAGCGTGACCCAGCCCTGCACATCCAGCTTGCCCGCCTTTTCATCGAACATGGCGACATAATCGGCCTTCCAACTGAACCCGCGCGAGAGATAAGACAGCGCCACCGGCCTCCTGCCCGCCTGCGCCGCATCCAGCGTGACCGAGAGCGTGGGCCGCGCCTTGAGGCCCTCGGGCAACTGGTCGAACACGAGGCGCGCATCCATATCGCCCAGCACCTCGATCCGGTTGCCGATCTGGACCAGCGTGCCGTTGTTGTTGGCAAGGATCGTGCCGCGCTCGGTGGTTTCCACGCCCGTGGCGCGGTTGGTGCGGATGATCGTCACCGCCTGCCCTACGCCTTTGTCCACCAGCCTTTCCGGGCTGAGCAGATCGTAATCGAAATTCTGTTCGACCACGCCTGCGCCCGGCGCGGCAATCGTCACCGTTTCGGGCCGGATCTGGGCCGAAACATCGGCAAATTCGGTCAAGGCCCGCCCCTTGGGCAAATCCAATTGCCGCACATCCTGAACCAGCGCCAGATCATTGTTATAAATCGTGATCGCCACCTGACCCTGCGCGCTGGCCGGGGCCGCATGGGCGACGGTGCCCCATGCCCCTGCGCCACAAGTCATCGCGCCCAACAACAAAGGCGCCCAATTTGCCGCTTGCCGCTTCATCTTTGCATCGCCCCTTATCGCCATAATCTATGTGCCAAGTTAGCTTGACCTTTACTGCTGCCATAGCATGATGATTTTATGGCTGAACGCAAACTGAAGGCATGGGTGGCGGCGGGATTGATCGACGCGGCCGCCGCCGACCGCATCCGCGCATGGGAGGCGCAACACAGCCGCCCGGTCGCGCTCTGGGCGGTGGTGGGGCTGGCCGGATTGTCGATCGGGCTGGGGATCATCTCGCTGGTGGCGGCCAATTGGGCGGCCATCAATGGCGAAACGCGCCTCGCGCTCCATGCTGCCCTGCTGCTGGGGCTGGGGGCTGCGCTCTGGGCCTTGCCGGCGCAGGGAGCCGATGCCACGCGGCGCTGGGCCGAGGTGGGGATCTTCGTGTTTGCCGCGCTGGGTCTGGGTTTCATCGGCCATCTGGGGCAGGTCTATCAGACCAGTTCGCCGACATGGATGGCCATTGGCCTGTGGCTGGGCCTGTTTGCCCCGCTGCTGCTGGGAGCAGGTCAGGGCTGGCTTTCCGCGACGCTGCTGGCGGGAGGATGCATCGCGCTGCCATGGATGCGCTTTGGCGATCCGGCACTGGGCTTTTCGGCCGGACAGGCCGGGCCGGGCGTGATCCGGGGCGCCATCGAATGCGCGCTGCCTGTTTTATTGACGCCGCTTTCGGCCTTTATGATCGGCGGTTCGGCGCATGGTGGATTTTGGGGACGGTTGGGCCAGATAGGCTTTGCCTATGCCATCGGCGCGGTCAGCCTGTTTGTCATCACCTCGGGCTTTGGCGATTGGGGGCATGGGAGCGGGGCGGGCGACCGACAAGGCAATGTCGATGCGGCGCTGATGGCGGTGGCAGGCGTGCTGGGTCTGGCAGGGCTGGCGCTGTGGCAGGCAGACCGCACCGTGCAGGGCAAAGCCAGCGCTGCCGTTTTCGCAATGCTGGCGCTGGCCATGCTGGCGGCGGACCGGCTGGGCGGGCATGGGCTGGCGGTGGGGCTGCTGTTCATGGTGCTGTGGGCCGGGCTGGCCGGGGCGGCACTTCATGCCCAAACGCGCTGGGCGTTTCAAATGGCCGTCGCGGTGGTGGCGCTGCGGCTGATCATTCTGGCTTTTGAAGAGGCGGGCGGATTGCTGGCCAGCGGGGTCGGGCTGATCCTTGGCGGGCTGCTGGTGCTGGGCGTGGCATGGGGGGCATTGCGCATCACCCGCCATTTTGCCCCGGCGCGGGGGATCGCGTGATGCGCGGCCTGCTGCGCACATTGGTCATCGCGCTGCCGCTGGCGGGCCTTGGCTATAGCTGGCACGCAACGCGGCAATCGGCGGCGCAGGGCGTGGAATGGGACGTGGCCGTGACCGGCTATGACCCGCGCGACCCGCTGCGCGGGCATTATGTCCGCTTCAGCTATATCTGGCCTGAGGACAGTGGGGCCTCCCTGACCCCGGGTTTTGCCGGAGAAGATGCCTCCTCCCTCACCCGGCTCTGTATCGAAGGCGAGGCCCCCGCCATCCGCCGCACGACCACGATGACCGATCAGGATCAGACCAAGGATTGTCAGGGCATCGCCAGAACACCGCCGCAAGGTCCGGGCCTGACCTCAACCGTTCCGCGCGAAGGCCGTCTCTTTGTGCCCCAAAGCGATGCCGCCGGATTGCAGCGCGCGCTGAGCAATCCGGCGCAACAGGCGATCCTGCGTTTTCGCCTCAAGCCCGATGGAGAAATCGTCCCGCTGCGCCTGAGCTTTCAACCCAAGCCTGCGGTCAGCACCCAGCCCTGAACGAAGGGGGCGCCCGGCCCCCTTCTCTTCACACCGCGCGGTTGGCCGAATTGCCAAGATCAGCGAAATAGCCCGCCATCGCATCGGCGGCCTTGTCGGTCAGGGTGATGAAGGCGCGACGACGGTCTGATTCATCCTCGATCCGCTTGAGCAGCCCCGCCTCGGTCATCTGGCCGATCCAGCGCAGCGCGGTGGTGGGCGGCACGCTCGACGCGATGCACAGGCTGGTGACCGACACCTTGGCCTTTTCGACATGAGCCGCCGTCAGGTCGAGCAGCATATCCCATGCCGGATCGGCAAACAGATCGCCGTCGAAAAAGCGCGCACGCATCTGGCGCTGGCGGATGATACGGCGGACCATGCGCGGATCGGGCATTTGCGGGCGCGGCGCATTCACCAGCCTGTCGCCTGCGGCATCCTTGGCGATGCCGTCAAAGCGGAAGGCGGCGTTATTCTGCGCAGGGGTCGCCTGTGTTGCCGCGCCGCTCATACCGCCGCTCATGCCGCCGCTCATTCCTGGCGTCAGCGTGTTCAACCGCTCACCGATCTGCGTGACCTGTTCGGTCAGACGCAGCAGCACCATGCGATCCTCGTCCGACAATTCACGCACGCGCTTGGCCGGCATTCGCGCCATCACCTGACCCAGCGCGATCAGGCGTTCGGCGCGGCTGGGATTGACCAGAATTTGCGGGTCGGACTGATCGAGGCAGCCGAACACATCGTCAAGCGCATCCACGCTGGTCGAAACCACCAGCGCCGCGCCGGTATGTCCCGCGCGCAGATCGAGCCGCGAAAGCGCCGCCAAAACCTCACCATCGACAACCGGGCAATCGAGCAGCACGACATCGCCCAACGGCATCGCCTCGCCCGAGAGCAGGTGAGCAATCGGGCTGGCCTGAGCCAGACGGAAACCGGCACCTTCGGCATCCTCGCGCATCTGATCGCGCAGATGCGGGCGGTCGGCAAAGATCGAAACCTTCATCCGCAGGCCCGAGACATCATGGCTAGAACCATAGGCGAAATCATCGGCGGCATCCGAAAAACCAGCATAGGGCGCATTGAGCATGATATCCGACTCCGTCTTTCAAGTTCCTAGTAGGAATACGTAGAACCTAGAACAAACCAGAACATCGTCAAGATCAAAAATGGAACATTTAGAAAACAGAGAAGAACAGATCATCCGTTTCGGAGGCAATTGCCCCGCCCCGCCAAACGAAAAGGCCGTCCGAATGCCCCATAAAGGCAGCCGGACGGCCCTTTTCAAACCCTTGAAATCAATATCAATCGATAAAGGGATCGCGCACCAGAATCGTGTCCTCACGCTCGGGGCTGGTCGAAACCAGTGCGACCGGCGTTTCGATCAATTCCTGAACGCGCTGGATATACTTGATCGCCTGCGCAGGCAGATCGGCCCACGAACGCGCACCGGCGGTCGTGCCCTGCCAGCCATCCATTTCCTCGTAAATCGGCTCAACAGCGGCCTGATCGGCGGCGTGCGACGGATAATAATCCAGCACCTTGCCGCGCAGACGATAGCCGGTGCAGATCTTCACCTTTTCAAACCCGTCAAGAACGTCGAGCTTGGTCAGCGCAATGCCGGTTACGCCCGAAATGGCGCAAGACTGGCGCACCAGCACCGCGTCGAACCAGCCGCAGCGGCGCTTGCGGCCCGTGACGGTGCCGAATTCATGGCCGCGCTCGCCCAGACGCTGGCCCACTTCGTCCTCCAGCTCGGTCGGGAACGGACCCGAGCCGACGCGAGTCGTATAAGCCTTCACAATGCCCAGCACGAAACCGGCCGAGGACGGGCCCATGCCCGAACCGCTGGCCGCCGTGCCCGACACGGTGTTCGACGACGTAACAAACGGATAGGTGCCGTGGTCGACGTCGAGCAGCACGCCTTGCGCGCCTTCGAACAGCACGCGGGCGCCCGCCTTCTTCACCGTGTTCAGGCGCTTCCACACCGGCTCGGCAAATTGCAGGACGAAGGGCGCGATTTCCTTGAGCTCAGCGATCAGCGCCTCGCGGTCCACCGCAGGCTGGCCGAAACCGGCGCGCAGCGCATCGTGGTGGGCGCAAAGGCGGTCAAGCTGGGCATCGAGCGAATCGAGATGCGCCAGATCGCACACGCGAATCGCGCGGCGGCCAACCTTGTCCTCATAGGCCGGGCCAATGCCGCGACCGGTGGTGCCGATCTTGCCAGCGCCCGCAGCGGTTTCGCGCAGAGCGTCCAGATCGCGGTGCATCGGCAGGATCAGCGGGCAGTTCTCGGCAATCGAGAAATTCTCGGTGTTGATGACAACGCCCTGCGATTCCAGCTTCTCGATCTCGGCCTTGAGCGCCCAGGGGTCGAGCACCACGCCATTGCCGATGATCGAGAGCGTGCCGGTCACAATGCCACTGGGCAGCAGCGAGAGCTTGTACACCTTTTCGCCCACGACCAGCGTGTGGCCGGCATTATGGCCGCCCTGAAAACGCACCACCACATCGGCCCGGCTGGCCAGCCAGTCGACGATCTTGCCTTTGCCCTCGTCGCCCCACTGGGCGCCGACAACGGTCACATTTGCCATGGATAGAATCCCTCACCCTGCCAAGCGGATCCAGAAGCGCCCTTCGACAGGACTCGGCGCAGCGGATGGGACGATGGGGCGCGATTCCCAAAGGAAAGCCCCCGATTTCGACCGCGCCGTTACCCAGACTGATGCGCGCCGTCAATGGCCTTAGCGCGCGCGATGGGTTATGCCGATAAAAGCATGACCCAGAACAAGGATCGACCCTCGATGGCATCCCTCCTTCATCGTATGATCGGCGGGCTCAGCATGGCGGCCATGATGGCTGCGGCCTGTCCCGCCCAATCGCAATTGCTGATGGGCGCAATGATGATGCGGCGCATGGCGCGGGCGGCGAACAAGGGCGCCCCTGCCCCCGCTGCTCCCGCGCATCAGACCATCGCCTATGGCGCCGATCCGATGCAAAATCTGGACTTTACCCCGCCCGCAGGGGGTAACGCCAAGGCCCCGCTGGTGGTCTTTGTCCATGGCGGCGGCTGGACCCAGGGCAATAAGGACAATGCGACGGGCGGGTGGAAGGCCCCGCATTACACATCGCTTGGCTATGCTTTTGCCAGCATCAACTATCGCCTCGTGCCGCAGGTGGGGGTTGAGGATGAGGCGGGCGATGTGGCGGCGGCCTTGGCGCGGCTGATCGGGGATGCGGATCGGTTGGGGATTGACCGGCATCGCATCGTGCTGATGGGCCATTCGGCGGGCGCGCATCTGGTGGCGCTGCTGGGCACGGATGAACGCTATCTGGCGCGAGTCGGCCTCTCGCAGGGGGATCTGGCCGGGGTTCTGCCGATTGATGGGGCCGCCTATGATGTGCCCGCGCAAATGACCGCGGCGGGGGCCTATATGCAGGGCCGGTATAAGCAGGCCTTTGGCGATGATCCCGCCCGCCAGCGCGCACTCTCGCCTTTGACATACACCGCCGCGCCCAATGCCTCGCGCTTCCTGTTCATCAATGTTCAGCGCGAGGATGGGCTGGCGCAGGCCAAAGCTCTGGCCGGGGCGCTGCGGGGCGCGGGCGCGCAGGTCGAGACGCAGAGCTTTGACGGGCGCGGATTGCAGGGGCATGTCGAGATCAACCGTCGCCTGGGCGATCCCGACTATGCCGCAACCCCGGTGGTGGACCGCTGGTTGAAGGGCGTATTCGGGGTTTAACCTAGCCCGCGCGGCGCCTGAGCGTTGCTTTGCATTCGCGTCAGCCTGAATGCAAAACGCATCAATGCGCGTTGATCATGGCGATGGTCTGGTCCAGCCGCCCCTCGATCTCGGCACGGCGCAGGAATTGCACGCGCTCGACATTGATCTCGGCCGGGGTGGGGGTTTGCGCGAAGAGACCCATCACCTCGTCGATAAAGTCCGCCAGCGGCAGATAGCCCTCGCGGGTCGCCTGCCCCGGCGTCAGGTCGGTCTGAACCGCGGGCGGGGCCAGTTCGATCACCTCGACCCGCCCGGCCAGCAGCGCGCGCAGGGCCAGCGTATAGGAATGAAGCGCCGCCTTGGTGGCATTATAGGTGGGCGTGGAGAGCAGAGGCACAAAGGCCAGCCCCGAAGTGACATTGACGATGGCCGGGTTTTCGCGCGTTTTCAGATGGTCGATCAAGGCATCGGTCATGCGGATCGGGCCGAGCAGGTTGGAGGTAATCATCCCTTCCGCATCGGACAGGTCGCGCGCGCTGGCGGCATCCTCGAAACGCATGATGCCCGCATTGTTGATAAGGACGTTGAGCGCGGGATAGGCGGCAATGATCTCCTGCGCGGCGCGGGCAATATCGGCCGGATCGTCAATATTCATCGCAAAGCCCGCCATGCCGGGATTGGCCGCGATGATCTCGTCGATCAAAGCCTGACGTCGCCCGGCGATGATGACCTGATTGCCGCCTGCCTGAAACCTCTCGGCCAAGGCGCGCCCGATGCCCGAGGTGCCGCCGGTGATGAGGATGGTGTTGCCGCTGGTCTGCATGGAATATCTCCTTTGGAGGGTGCGACACTCCATGTACGCCTTCGCTCTCTGGATTGAAGAAGGCACCCAAAAGATTTATACTTACCCAATGGAGAGTAACTATCCCCCCAGTGATCCGCGCGTCGATGCGCTCGTCAACGAGTTGATCGGACGGGTGGCCGACAAATGGACGCTGCTGATTCTGGAAGTGCTGGAAGAAGGCGGGGTTATGCGCTTTACGCAAGTGAGCCGCGCCGTGCCGGGGATCAGCCAGAAGATGCTGACGCAGACCCTGCGCGCAATGGAGCGCGATGGGCTGGTGACGCGCACCATCCACCCGGTCATCCCGCCGCGCGTCGATTATGAGCTGACGCCGCTGGGCCATAGCCTGAGCGCCGCGTTCTGCGGGGTCTGGCAATGGGCCGAAGCCCATCTGGAGGAAGTGGAAGGCGCGCGAAGCCGGTTCGACGCCTTCCTCAGCGCAGATTAAAGCGCAACCACCTCGTCGCCTTCAAGCCGGTGAGTACAGCCCAGCGTCGCCGCATCGCAGGCATCGCCCAGCGCCGCCACCGTGCGCCAGCCCACCGCGCGCAGCCGCGCAGCCGCGCCCGTATCATGGCCCAGCGGCAGGAACAGCAGATCGCGCGGCGCCTCATGCGCGGCAAGCGCGGTGATGAGAGGATCGGGATAGAGCGAGAAGCCCACCGCCGGTTCCGCCGGCTCGCCCAGAATCGAATAGGACCCGCCACGCGCCACCGCGCCGCGCACCCCATCGGCAAAAATCTGGAAGCCGAACCAGCTCTGATACTCAAACCCATGGCGCTCGGTCGGGTCCAGCGTCAGGCGAACACCGGCAGGCAGGCGCGCGGCAATCTGGCGCAGCGCGGCGATGCGCTCGTCCAGCACCTCGCCCAAGGCCAGCGCTTCGAGGCGGGCAATCGCCGCGTCCAGCGGCCCGGTGGCGTGGATCAGCGGCAGATAAGCCGCCCCGCCCTCAGTGACCAAAGCGCCAGCGTCCTTGGCGTCCAGCTCGCGGCGGACGGCGTCCAATTGCGCAGGCGTCAACGGCCAAGGCCCGGCGGCCAGAGCATCAACCAGACCCGGCATCGTGAAATCGACCGAAATCCCCGTGGCGCCAGCGGCCTGAAGCGCCTCGATGGCAACCGCCACCACTTCACCCGCCGCCGCCGTGCCCGCATGGCCGATCAGTTCGGCGCCGATCTGCAAACGCTCGCGCGTGGGATCGAGGCCATCGCCCTTGATCGCCGTCACCTGTCCGGCATAAGCCAGACGCAGCGGGCGCGGGGCATCCTTAAGACGCGTGACGGCAATGCGGCCCACCTGCGGCGTAATATCGCTGCGCAGCGCCATCATCCGCAGGGACGAGGGATCGATAAAGCGCACCATGCGCCGCGTCTCGATGCCCGCCATGCGACTGGCCAAGGAGCGCTCGAACTCCACCCCCGGCGGCTGAACCCGGTCATAGCCATGGCTGTCGAGCACATCCATGATCGCGCGCGTAATGCGCGTGGCGGCCGCCGTATCCTGCGGCAGTCGGTCTTCCAGGCCCTCGGGCAGCAAATCGCGGGTTTCGGTGTCCATCATGGGGCGGGCTTTAGCGGGGGTTTGAAGATTTAGGAAGGCAGAATAGATGCGAGGGACTCGTCCCTCGCGCTCCCATTACTGTATATGTTGCGCCATGGGTTCAGCGTTGAGTGTCAGACGCGCCGTTAGAATTGTTAAGGCCTGCGGCGCTTTTTACGCTGCTTCGCCGCGCCGCAGGCTTTAAAACCAATCGTGCGAACACCCCCGCCGAACCATAGCGCCACCCCATAATGGGATTGCAAAGGGCCCCCGCCCTTTGCCCGCCGGAGGCAAAGAAAAAGGCGGAGCCCCATCCGAGACCCCGCCCTAATCCTTCAAACCCTAACGTTCAGATCAGAACGCCAGCGCCTTAGCGCGCTTCACGCCGGGCAACTTGACCGCAGCGTCGAGCACTTCGCCAGCGACCGGGCTGTCGACCGAGAGCAGCAGGACCGCCTCGCCGCCGGCTTCGCGGCGACCGAGGTTGAACGTGCCGATGTTGATGCCGTTTTCGCCAAGGAGCGTGCCGATGCGGCCGATGAAGCCGGGAGCGTCTTCGTTGACGATATACATCATGTCGCCGGTCAGTTCGGCTTCGACCTTGATGCCGAACAGTTCGACGAGGCGCGGTTCAGCGTTCGAGAACAGCGTACCGGCCACCGAGCGTTCGCCCGCTTCGGTCTTGACCGAGACGCGGATGAGCGTGTGGTAGTCGCCGGTCTTTTCGGTCTTCACTTCGCGCACTTCAAGGCCGCGTTCCTTGGCGAGGAACGGAGCGTTGACCATGTTCACCGTGGCCGACTGAACGCGCAGGAAGCCGCAGAGAACGGCCGCCACGATGGGCTTGGCGTTGAGTTCGGTCGCCGCGCCTTCGGTGTGGATCGAGATGCGCGCCACGGCTGAGGGGGTGAGCTGGCCCACGAGGCTGCCCAGACGTTCGGCCAGAGCCATGTAGGGGCGCAGCTTGGGGGCTTCTTCGGCCGAGAGCGAAGGCACGTTGAGCGCGTTGGTCACGCCGCCGGTGGTCAGATATTCGCCAAGCTGTTCAGCAACCTGCAGCGCCACATTGACCTGAGCTTCGGTGGTCGAAGCGCCAAGGTGCGGGGTGCAGATGAAGTTCTTGGTGCCGAACAGCGGCGATTCCTTGGCCGGTTCGGTCTGGAACACGTCGAGAGCGGCGCCCGCGACATGGCCCGAATCCAGAGCTTCCTTCAGAGCCGCTTCGTCGATCAGGCCGCCGCGCGCACAGTTGACGATGCGGACGCCCTTCTTGGTCTTGGCCAGATTTTCCTTCGACAGGATGTTCTTGGTTTCAGCCGTCAGCGGGGTGTGCAGCGTGATGAAGTCGGCCTTGGCCAGCAGCGTGTCGAGGTCGGCCTTTTCCACGCCCATTTCCACGGCGCGCTCGGGCGTCAGGAACGGATCGTAAGCCACAACCTTCATGCGCAGGCCCAGAGCGCGCGAGGCGACGATCGAACCGATGTTGCCCGCGCCGATCAGGCCGAGCGTCTTGCCGGTGACTTCAACGCCCATGAAGCCGTTCTTGGGCCACAGGCCAGCCTGCGTCTGCTCGTTGGCTTCGGGGATCTGGCGGGCCAGAGCAAAGATCATCGCAATCGCGTGTTCGGCGGTGGTGATCGAGTTGCCGAAAGGCGTGTTCATCACAACAACGCCCTTGGCGCTGGCGTAAGGAATATCAACGTTGTCCACGCCGATACCGGCGCGGCCGATGACCTTCAGGTTGGTGGCGGCGTCCAGCACTTCCTTGGTCACGCGGGTGCTCGAACGGATGGCCAGACCATCATAATCGCCGATGCGGGCGATCAGCTGTTCGGGGGTTTCGCCGGTGATCACGTCCACATCGCAGCCCATTTCGGCAAAGATGCGGGCGGCGTTGGGGTCCATCTTGTCCGAAATAAGGACGCGGGGCTTACGGGTCTCGGTCATGGGAATCGTATCCTCATGTGAATAGGGGAGAATGTGCAGGGACGGCTTTGGCGCGTCCCTGCAAAATCAGTTTGGCTTAGCCAGCCTTGACGTTAGCCAGCTTTTACAGTGGCGTAGGCGTAATCGAGCCATGCGCCGAGGTCTTCGATATCCTCGACATTGACCGTGGCGCCGCACCAGATGCGAAGACCCGCAGGCGCATCGCGATAGCCCGCGATGTCATAGGCGGCATCCGCCTTTTCCAGCACAGCGGCGAACTTCTTGATGAAGTCGGCGTCCGCGCCTTCAACGGAGAGGCACACCGAGGTCTTCGAACGGGTCGCTTCATCAGCGGCCAGATGCGAGAGCCACGAACGCTCTTCAACGATCTTGTTCAGCGCGGCGGCATTGGCGTCGCTGCGAGCCTGAAGGCCCTTGAGACCGCCCAGATCCTTGGCCCATTCCAGCGCGAAAATCGCGTCTTCAACGGCCAGCATCGAGGGGGTGTTGATGGTTTCGCCCTTGAACACGCCTTCGGCCAGCTTGCCCTTCGACACAAGGCGGAACACCTTGGGCAGCGGCCATGCGGGGGTGTAGGTTTCGAGGCGTTCAACAGCGCGGGGGCCGAGGATCAGCACGCCATGGCCGCCTTCGCCGCCCAGAACCTTCTGCCAAGAGAAGGTGGCGACGTCGATCTTCGACCAGTCGATGTCGTAAGCGAACACCGCCGAGGTGGCGTCAGCGAAAGACAGACCTTCACGGTCGGCGGGGATGAAATCGGCGTTAGGAACGCGCGCGCCGCTGGTGGTGCCATTCCAGGTGAACAGCACGTCGTTCGACCAGTCGATCGTGTTCAGATCGGGGATCTGGCCATAATCGGCGCGGATGATCGTGGGGTCCAGCTTGAGCTGCTTGGCAACGTCGGTGACCCAACCCTCACCGAACGATTCCCATGCAAGCGTGGTGACGGGCTTGGCGCCCAGCATGGTCCACATCGCCATTTCGAAAGCGCCCGTGTCCGAACCGGGCACGATGCCGATGCGGTGCGTTTCAGGGAGCTGGAGAATTTCGCGCATCAGGTCGATGCAATAGGCCAAACGCGTCTTGCCGATCTTCGCGCGGTGCGAACGGCCCAGCGACTCGGTCGCGAGCTTGGCGAGATCGTAGACTGGCGGCTTGGCGCAGGGCCCCGACGAGAAGAAGGGGCGAGCCGGCTTCTTAGCCGGAACTTGGATAGTCATGTAGTCTCTCCTTACAGAGAGCACGCGCGGCGTTGGGACCGCGTGGCCCGCCGGTCGCTCTAGAGATCGGCGCGGAACAGTCAAGCAGACTTTTTTGCAACAGATGGGAAAATTCGCGGCGCCTTGTGAAGATTCCCGCGCCAATTCGGTCAAATTGCGGCATTTTCCTGCGCAAATATCGGCCCGTTCAAACCGATGATATACCTCACTTTAACCACGCAACATTACATAGGTCAGGCCACCACAGGGTTCATCACGCCATATGGAACAGCCCCGAGGACTATCATTGCTGGCCACTCTCGCCGTCACCCTCACGCTGAGCGGATGCGGCGGGGCCATTCCCGACGCCCCCCATCGCGCCCGCCCGCAGCCCACCATCGCCTATCAACCCATCCGCCCGGACGAAGGGCAATGCCTGTCCGATCTGGGCGCCAAGGCCGCCGGTTTCACGCCCCTGCCCGATCAATATTATGGCGCGGGATGCGCGACCTTTAACGCAGTGCGTCTGGCCAGCCTGTCGGGCGACAGCCAGTCGTTCAACATCTCCAATCTTGGCCCCGTCACCTGCCCGCTGGCCAATACCTTTGCCGGATGGGCGCGATTCGGGGTGGACCGCGCCGCCCGCGCGATTCTGGGCAGCCCGCTGGCGCGCATCGAAACCATGGGCAGCTATAGCTGTCGCAATGTGGCGGGCACCGACAAGCGCAGCGCCCATGCCACCGGCAATGCCATCGATGTGGCCGCCTTCGTGCTGGCCGACGGGCGGCGAATCACCGTGCTGAACGGATGGAATTCGGACGATCCGGCCGAGCGCGAATTTCTCCACACCGTTCACCAATCGGCCTGCCGCCGCTTTGGCACCACATTAGGGCCTGATTTCAATGCCGCCCACCGCAATCATTTGCATGTGGATCTGATGAACAATGGCGTCTGTCACTAAACGGGACTGTCGTTAACCATCGTCCAGCTTGACAAAGGGGGGGCTCGCCCCAATCTGGCCCGCTGTTCGGGAGGGTTTGGGCCATGTTTCGTCTGTCATTTGCTCTGGGCCTGATGGCCTGTGCCGGGCCTGTGTTTGCCGCCCCACGCGTCATCCCGCGTCCGCCCAGCGTCTGGCTCGACGATTACACCACCCAAGAGCTGAAGGCCCGAATAGACAAGGGTTGTCCGGTGGTTATCGTGTTCAGCGGCGGTACCGAGGAAACCGGCCCCTATGTCGCGCTGGGCAAACATGCCGCGCGCATCCGCGCCTATGGCGAGGCGATTGCGCGCAATGTGGGCGATGCGCTGATTGCGCCGGTGCTGCATTATGCGCCCAATCCGGCCTATGTGACGCCCTTTCCCGGCACGATCAGCCTGCGCCCCGAAGTCTTTGCCGCCGTTAACGAAGATGTTGCGCGCAGCCTTATCAATGGCGGTTTCCGCCGCGTCGCGCTGATGAGCGAACATGGCCCCAGCCAGAGGCCGCTGGCCGATGTGGCCGCCCGATTGAACGCCGAATTTGCCGACAAGGGCGCGCAGGTCTTCTACATTTCCGACGGCTATACCCGCGCCCGCCGCGAGATCGAGGCCGCCATCCGCGCCGAGGGCAAGGTGGGCGGCGGCCATGGCGGATTGTGGGATACGGCCGAAACGCTGGCGGTCGATCCCTCGCTGGTGCGCCCCGGCCCCTATCTGCCCGGCACGATCGACAATGACGGCAACGGGCCGGTCAACGGCCTTGGCTACTCGGGCGACCCCACCGGGGCCAACGCGCGCATCGGCCGCGAATTTGGCGCGATGCGCGTGCGTCTGGCCAGTGCGGAATTGGGCGCGGCGCTCAAATCCGCCGGAGCTTGCCGGAAATAACGGGCTTGCCGCCAGTCAGAATCAGTTCCGGGCAATGTGAAAAGGAAAGTCCGGCAGCCCGTCAAGCGCGGCCTTGAGACTGTCGCTCCAACTGGCCGAGATCACGCGATACCACGAATCATTGGCCTCGATCCGGCGCTCATACTTGATGCTCAAATCGTCGCGTCCGATCACCACCAGATCAAGCGGCATACCCACCGACAGATTGGCCTTGAGCGTCGAATCAAAGCTGACCATCAGCAATTTGACCGCATCCTCGAACGCCATTTTGCGGTCATAGCCGCGCAGGATGATCGGGCGGCCGTATTTCGTCTCGCCAATCTGGAAAAACGGCGTGTCGAGCGTGCCCTCGATGAAATTGCCTTCGGGATAGATCATGAACAGGCGCGGCTCCTGCCCCTCGATCTGTCCGGCCAGAATCAGCGTTGCGCCAAATTGCCCCGCCGCCTGCGGCCCCACATCGGCGTCGCGCTCGGCAATCGTCTCGCGCAGAGTCTTGCCCACGATGCCCGCCATCTGAAACATGGTCGAGGCCTCCAGCACGCAATTGTGCCGTTCGCTGGGCAGCTTGAAACGTTCCTCGATCTTAGACACAACCGCCTGAGTTGTCGCCAGATTCCCGCTGGTCATCAGCGCCACGACCCGTTCGCCCGGCACTTCCCAATGGAACAGCTTGCGGAAGGTCGAGATGTTGTCGACGCCCGAATTGGTGCGGGTGTCGCTCATCAACACCAGACCGGCATCCAGCATCATGCCAACACAGTAGGTCACTTGCTTCCCCTTATAGCGCTATACCCCGCGCGAATCCTTAGGCTGCGGTTGCACAATAATGCCTGCTACAGTCAAGGAAAGATGGCCTTGAGAGCGTGACCCTATGGCAAAATACCAAGGATCGCGTCACCGCTCCCCTGCGTAGGCTCCGATAGGGCGGATAGTAGGGAGGCTTTACTGTTCCACCACCTGCTGCTGGGCCACTTGAACCGCCACCGACAGCACCGCCGCGCCCCCGCCCTGCGCCATGCTGGTGACAGGCGCGGCGTCGCGGTAATCGGCGCCGACGGCAAGGCGCACATAGGTGTCGTCCGGGCAGGTATCATTGGCCGCATCGAACCCGACCCAGCCCAGCCCCGGCACATGCACCTCGGCCCAGCCATGGCCCGCACCCTGATCCACGCGCCCCTCGATCACCAGATAGCCCGATACATAGCGCGCAGGCAGGCCCATCAGGCGCGCGGCCGCGATGAACACCTGCGCATGATCCTGACACACGCCTTTGCCTACCGCCAACGCGGCCTCTGCGGTGGTGGCCGCGCCGGTATGCCCCGCCTCATAGACCACCGCCTTGTTCACCGCCGCCATCAGATCGTGCAGCGTGGCAATAGTGTTGCTGCCGTCATGGCTGAATTTTGCGGCCAGAGCGCGGATCTTTGGTCCAGGTTTCGTCAATTCGGTCGGATTAGCCAAGATCCAGAGCGGCATGAAACCGGTATGCGCGCCCGCCACGCCCGCCTTGTCATAGGTTTCGATCATGCCCTGCCCGGTGATCGTGATCTCGCCATTGCCCGTGCCCAGCGAGATCAGCGAGACGAGGTTGCGGTTGTGATCCTCATAGGAACATTCGATCGCCCCGCCCTGCACCGACAATTGCCAGCCCAGCACTTTTTGCATCGCGCAGTCGCGCGGCGTCAGGCGCAGGCGTTGCACCCCGTGCCAGACCGGCTGGTCAAAGCGGTAATGCGTCTGGTGCTGGATCGAGATACGCATGGGCTGGCTCCGGGCCTATTCGGTGAAACGGTAATCGGCGGCAATGGCATCGGCCACCAGACGGTTGGTGGCGAGGAATTCGGTGATGAATTCATGCAGGCCATGTTCGAAAATATCGGTGATCGTGGTCTTGCCCAGCTTGTCGCTGGCCTCTTTCTGCATCAGATAGGCGGCGGTTTCCTGATGATAATCGCGGCACAGCCATTCCATATTGCTGGTCAGTTTGCGCAGGCAATAGGTCAGGCTGCGCGGGAAACGACCATCAAGTATCAGGAATTGCGCGATCCCCTTGGGATCAAGCGCCCCGGCATGGAGCCAGCGAAACGCCCGCTCGCCCGCAACGCTGCGCAGCACCATTTCCCATTGCGCATTGTCCAGCCGCGACCCCACCCAGGCCGCCGAGGGCAGCAGCACATGGTATTTCACGTCCAGAATGCGCGCCGTATTATCCGCCCGCTCCAGATGGGTGCCGATGCGGGCAAAGTTGAAAATATCATTGCGCAGCATCGTGCCTTCCATCGCGCCGCGCACGCTGGTGGCCTGTCGGCGGATGACGTCGAGGACATGCCCCAGATCAGCCTCCTTGACCGGCTTGGCCAGCAGCGACTGAAGCTGCATCCAGCTTTCATTGGTCACTTCCCAGACCTCGCGGGTGATGGCGGTGCGCACCATGCGCGCATTCGTGCGCGCAGCCTCCATCATGGAGAGCACAGACCCATCATTGCCCGCCCCGCGCAGCAACCAGTTGGTGATGGCAGGCCCCGACATATCGCCGGTATAGCCGTCATCCATCCCCAGCGTGACCAGCACGGAGCGCCATTCATCGCTGGCCACCGTATTGCCGCGCGTCAGCGCCATGCGGAAACCGGCGTCGAGCAAGCGCGCGGTATTTTCGGCGCGCTCCAAATAGCGCGCCATCCAAAAAATGCCCCAGGCGGAACGTCCCAACATATCCTATCCCTTATTCCGCCAGAACCCAGCTGTCCTTGGTGCCCCCGCCCTGCGACGAATTGACCACCAGCGAGCCTTTCTTGAGCGCCACGCGGGTCAGGCCGCCCGGCGTGATGTTGATGCCATGAGGCGAAACCAGCACGAAGGGCCGCAGATCGACATGGCGCGGGGCCAGACCCGCCTTGGTAAAGATCGGCACGGTGGACAGCGAAAGCGTGGGCTGGGCGATGTAATTGTCCGGGTTGGCGCGCAGCTTCTTCTCAAAGGCGGCGATTTCTCCCTTGCTGCTGGTCGGCCCGATCAACATGCCATAACCGCCGCTGCCATGCACCTCCTTCACCACCAGTTCGGGCAGGTGATCGAGCACATAGGCCAAAGCGTCAGCCTCGCTGCACCGCCACGTCGGCACATTCTTCAGGATCGGCTTTTCGCCAGTGTAGAATTCGACGATCTCGGGCATGAAGCTGTAGATCGCCTTGTCATCGGCAATGCCGGTGCCCGGCGCATTGGCGATGGTGATGCCCCCGCTGCGATAGACATCCATGATGCCCGCCACGCCCAGCATCGAATCGGGATTATAGGTCAGCGGATCGAGGAAATTGTCGTCCACCCGGCGATAGAGCACGTCGATCGCCCGCCAGCCCCGCGTGGTACGCATACAGACGCGGCCATCGACCACCCGCAGATCGCCTGCCTCGACCAGTTCGGCGCCCATCTGATCGGCCAGAAAAGCATGTTCGTAATAGGCCGAATTGAAAATGCCGGGCGTCAGCACCGCCAGCACCGGCCGGTCGCTCCCTTGCGCGGCGGGCGGCGCGCAGGCGGCCAGCGAACGGGCCAGCGCGCGCGGATAATCCGACACCGGCTGCACCGCGACCTTGGTGAACAGGTCGGGGAACATCGCCATCATCGTCTCGCGGTTCTCCAGCATATAGGAGACGCCCGAGGGCGTGCGCGCATTATCCTCCAGCACCATGAAATCATCAGGCCCGGTGCGCACAAGGTCGATGCCCACGATATGGGTGTACACCCCGCCCGGCGGCGTAAAGCCCACCATTTCAGGAAGAAACGCCTCATTCTGCGCCAACAGGCGTTCGGGCAGCTTGCCCGCCTTCACAATCTCGCGCTTGTGATAAAGGTCGTGGAGGAAAGCGTTGAGCGCACGCACCCGCTGGTCAATCCCGCGCGAGAGTTTCTTCCATTCATCCGCCGTGATGATGCGGGGGATCATGTCGAATGGGATCAGGCGCTCCTGCCCCGCATCCTCGCCATAGACGTTAAAGGTGATGCCGGTGCGGCGAAACACATCCTCGGCATTCTTGCCCTGTTTCTCAAGCCACTTGGGGCTTTGGGCCTCGTACCACTCGCGATAGCCGGCATAGGCGGGACGCACATTCCCTTCGGCATCGAGCATCTCGTCATAAGACGAGATCGTGGTGGATGGCATAGAACACCCCTTGAATACTGTCCGGCTCGAACACCCACGGCCGGTTATCTGGGCTCAAGCTGCAACAAACTTCTGCCATTGCCAAGCGCCTTGCTGCGTATGCGAAAGAAAAAATAGCGGTGTATAGACAAGTGTCGATTTGCCTTTAAAGTCCGCCGCGCACAGCATGGTTCTGGCCCGATTTTAGCCCACCCTTGCAGAACGCATCGCGAACGCCCATAGATAGGCCATGGCTGAACTTATCATCCGCCGGGGCCTTTCCGAACCCGACACTGACGGCACCTTTGTCCCCCATCGCCCTGCCCGCCCGCCCAAGGCCGAAGGCAGTCCGCCCCTGCGTATCGTCAGCGATTATACGCCCAGCGGCGATCAGCCCACGGCGATTGCCGAACTGGTACAGGGCATCGAAAGCGGCGACAAAACGCAGGTTTTGCTGGGCGTTACCGGCTCAGGCAAGACCTTCACCATGGCGCAGGTCATTCAGGCGACGCAGCGCCCCGCGCTGATCCTGGCGCCCAATAAAATTCTGGCCGCGCAATTGTATGGCGAGATGAAGAGCTTCTTCCCCGACAATGCGGTGGAATATTTCGTCTCCTATTACGATTACTATCAGCCCGAAGCCTATGTCGCGCGTTCGGACACCTATATCGAAAAGGAATCCAGCGTTAACGAGGCCATCGACCGGATGCGCCACTCGGCCACGCGCGCTCTGCTGGAACGCGAGGATGTCATCATCGTCGCCTCGGTGTCCTGCCTTTACGGCATCGGCTCGGTGGAAACCTATGCCGCGATGATCTTTGACCTGAAGGTCGGAGAGTCGCAGGATCAGGGCGAAATCATCCGCAAGCTGGTGGCCATGCAGTACAAGCGCAACGAGGTGGCCTTTGCGCGCGGCACCTTCCGCGTGCGCGGCGACAATCTGGAAATCTTCCCCAGCCACTATGAAGACATCGCCTGGCGCATCAGCTTTTTCGGCGATGAGGTCGAAGCGATCAGCGAGTTCGATCCCCTGACCGGCAAAGCGGGGGCCAAGCTGGACAAGATCCGCGTTTACGCCAACAGCCACCACGTCACCCCCGGCCCGACCATGAAGCAGGCGATGGAGGCGATCCGTTTCGAACTGCAGGTGCGGCTGGAGGAACTGAACGCGGAAGGCAAATTGCTGGAGGCCCAGCGGCTGGAGCAGCGCACCAATTTCGACCTTGAAATGATCGCGGCCACGGGTTCTTGCGCAGGCGTCGAGAATTACTCGCGCTTCCTCTCTGGCCGCCTGCCGGGCGAGCCGCCACCGACCCTGTTCGAATATCTGCCCGACAATGCCCTGCTGTTTGTCGATGAAAGCCACCAGACCGTGCCCCAGATCAGCGCGATGGCCCGAGGCGACCATCGGCGCAAGATCACGCTGGCCGAATATGGCTTTCGCCTGCCCAGTTGCATCGACAACCGCCCGCTGCGTTTCAACGAATGGGATGCGATGCGCCCGCAAACGGTGGCGGTTTCGGCCACGCCCGGCGGATGGGAAATGGAGCAGTCCGGCGGCGCCTTTGCCGAACAGGTGATCCGCCCCACCGGCCTGATCGACCCACCGGTCGAAATCCGCCCGGTCGAGGATCAGGTGCAGGATTGCATCGAGGAATGCCGCAAGACCGCAGCGCTCGGCTATCGCACTTTGGTCACCACCCTGACCAAGCGCATGGCCGAAGACCTGACCGAATTCATGCATGAGGCGGGCGTCCGGGTCCGCTATATGCACTCCGATGTGGAAACGCTCGAACGTATCGAGCTGATCCGCGACCTGCGCCTCGGGGTCTATGATGTCCTCATCGGCATCAACCTGCTGCGCGAAGGGCTCGACATTCCCGAATGCGGGCTGGTCTGCATTCTGGATGCGGACAAGGAAGGCTTCCTGCGCAGCGAGACTTCACTGGTGCAGACCATCGGCCGCGCGGCGCGCAATGTCGATGGCCGCGTGATCCTATATGCCGACCGCATGACCGGCAGCATGGAACGCGCCATCGCCGAAACCGACCGCCGCCGCGCCAAGCAGGAAGCCTATAACGAGGCCCACGGCATCACGCCCCAGAGCATCAAGCGCAACATCCACGACATCGTCGCGGACACCGCTTCGCGCGATGGGGTGCTGGTCGATATCGAGGATGACGGCGTCAACAACCTCGTCGGCCACAATTTGCGCGCCTATATCGAGGACCTCGAAAAGCGGATGCGCACCGCCGCCGCCGATCTCGAATTCGAGGAAGCCGGGCGGCTGCGCGACGAAATCCGGCGTTTGGAGGCCACCGAGCTTGGCCTGCCGGAAGGTGAGCGTAAGGCGCCCATCGTCGGGCGGTCGAATGAGGGCAAGCCGGGGACCCGTAAGACGCGGTTTGGGAAGCAGCAGAAGAAGTGGGGGAAGTAGGGGGCTAAGAGATGCCTCCGGCGGGCAAAGGGCGCGGGCCCTTTGCAATCCCGTTATTGTTTGCATTGCGCTTTGAGTTCGGCCTTGGGTGTCGGAGGCGATGTTTTGATTGGAAAGCCTGCGGCGCCAGTCAGCGCAACGCCTCACCGCCGGAGGCTATAGATGCCTACGGCGCTGCCCACAAAGAGCAACGCCGCCAACCAAACACAACATAGACATTACCGGGATTGTTAAGGGCCCCCGCCCTTAACCCGCCGGAGGCAAAACCTCACAACTTCCCAAACTTGGCCTCATACCCGGCCACATCCCCGGCCGCCAGAAACCCCGCCTGCGCCACCCACTGATCCCGCGTGGCGCGCCCGGCAAAGGTGCCAAGCTGCGCGTCAATCGCCACAATATCAGCCTCAGACCACGCGGCGATCTGGGCAAAGCTGACCACGCCCAACTCGGCCAGACGCGCTTTCAGCTTCGGCCCCAGCCCTTTGATGCGGGTCAGGTCGTCGCTCTGGGTTGCGGCTTCCTGTGCGGCCACAGCCTCAGCCAGATCGCCGAAAGCATCAGCCTCCACCTCAGCCTTGACCGCCACCTCGGCCAACGGTTCGGCCACGCCCAGCGACACGGTCGAGGCGGCACTTGGCGCGTTGATCAGCGCGGAGTTGCGCTGCGCCGGTGCCACGCCCTCGTCCAGAGCATCGGGCGCGCGATGACGTTCACGCGTCTTGCCGCGCCCGCGCAGCAGCAGGCCCGCCAGCAGCGCCAGCAGAACCACCGCGCCGGCGATCACCAGAGGATAGGACTGGAACAACTCAACCATCAAAACGCCTCACACATCCATCAATTACGCGGCCTGCTCGCCCTTTTGGCGGCGGAACAGCAAACGGTCGGCCGGGCCAAAGCCCAGCCGCCAGATCACCAGGCAGTAAAGCCCCAGAATCGCGGGAATGCCCAGAGCAATCTGCGCCCATTCCGGCAAAAACCGCACCACCGCCCAGCCCAGCGCGCCCGCCGCAACAGCGGCTGCAAACAGCGACCAGCGCAGCGTCTCGACCTTATAGCCCAGATGCCATTGCAGCAGCCGCGACTTGACCAGACTGGCGATGGAGAGCGTGACCATCAGCGCGCCTGCGGCAGAGGCGGCCTGATCCATCTCGTCGAAGTAAAATCCGCCCGAAATCAACATGCCCGCCAGCGTGAAAATCGCCTGAAGCCCGATCGTGGCCAGCGAGAGCCAGAGGTTACGCAAGGGGGCGATATAGATCAGCGCCGCCTCGCTGACGACCGCAGGCGCGGCGCAGACTTCGGCGCCCAACAGGAACGCCAGCGCCAGCATCCCGCCAGTGAATTGCGGCCCGACCAGCCCCAGCACCCCGTCGCCCGGAATGCCCAGCGCCAGCGCGATTCCCGCCTGAGCAGCCGTGATCCAGAAGCCCACCTGACACACCTGCCGGGCAATCGCTTCCAGATTGCCTTCCTTCAGATTGCGCGTGATGACCGGGCCAAGGATCGGCTCGAAACTGGTTTTCAGCTTTTGCGGCAGGCTGGCCACCTGCTGCGCCACATAATAGACGCCGACCGAGGTGGGCGTGGCGAACATGCCGAGGATGGCGATGTCGATACGCCGCGTGCCCCATTCCACCGCATCGGCCACGGCCAGCGGCATGGTGTTGAGCGCAAGCCGCCCAATCCGCAACGGATGCGGCGTCCAGTCCAGCGGCAGGCCATAGGAACGCAGCAGCGGCACCACCGCCGAAACCATCGCCGCCGAAACCGAAACCACATAGGACAGCGTAAGCCCGCTGGCGCCCAGATGGGTCCACCACCCTTGCGTCCCGCCCCATTTGCCCGCAGCCCAGAACACGCCCGCCGCGATGGAGAGCGTCCACGGCTCGATCACCGAACGCGCGCGCACCGTGGCGCCCACGTCAAAGCGATAGGCCAGCGCCGCCAGCGCAATATCGGTCAGCGCGGTTGGCGCAATGGCCATCACCAGCCAGCGATCCCAGGCGGAAAACTCGCCCGAAGGGAACATCGGCCAGGGAAAGAGGAAAAGGCCCAGCGTCACCGGCACCGCGATCAGCACGGTCAGCACCACGCCATCGGCGATCACATGGGCCGCATCGCGATCATCATCGGACAATCTTTGCGCGATGCCGCGCTTTTGCCCCAGCGTGCAAAGCTGCGAGGCCAGTTCGATCACCACCAGCGCCGAGGCGAAACGCCCCAGCGCATCGGCGCCATACAACCGCCCGGCGATGAACAAAAACGGCAGACGCGCGGCCAGACGCAGCAGGAAGCCGAAGAAATTGGTCCGCCCGCCTTTCGCCAGCGTGTTGAGATCGCGATTGACCACTTCGTCCAGCGCAGCGCCGGACGAGGATGCAGCACCCGGGGCGGCCGCATCGGTCAGGGGGAGGGCAACAGGTTGACTCAAGCAAAACTCCCGTGCGCCGGGGTATCATCCCCCGGCTCGGAACGATCCGCCAGCTCGGCCTTCAACGGCCTTGCCAACAGATCCGACACCACCGCCCCCGCCGGCGCTTCCCCCGAAAGCAAACGACAGACGGCATCGACAATCGGCATGGCAATTCCGGCCCGATGGGCCAGATCCGCCAGAACCGGGGCAGTATGCGCGCCCTCCGCAACGCTGGATTTCCCCGAGAGCGCCTGTGCAGCGCTCTGCCCTTGGCCCAACGCCTTGCCAAGTGAATAATTGCGACTGGCCGTGCTGGCGCAGGTCAGGATCAGATCGCCCAGCCCGCACAGGCCCGAAAGCGTTTCGGCCCTCGCCCCGCGCGCCACGCCAAAACGCAGCATCTCGGCATAGCCGCGCGCGATCAGCGCCGCGCGCGCATTCTCGCCCAGCCCCAAGCCTTCGACCACACCACAAGCAATCGCCAACACGTTTTTCACCGCCCCGCCAATTTCCGCACCCACAACGTCGGGCGAATAATACGGGCGGAAAGCTGCACGGGCGATGACTGGCGAAAGGCGTTGCCATTGCTCCTCGCCGCCCGAACAGGCCAGCGTGATCGCGGTGGGCAATCCCATCGCCACTTCGCGCGCAAAGGTGGGGCCGGACAAGACAGCAATCTGGGCCGAGGGATGAGCGGCGGCGGCCACATCGGCCATCAGTCGCCCCGTCCCCGCCTCGATCCCCTTCGAACACAGCACCAGATCGCGCGGGGCATCGGCCAGACCGGCCAGCACGCCCCCCATGAATTGCGCCGGGCACACCACCAGAATCGTCGACAGACCGGCCAGGTCGCCCATATCGCAGGTCGCGCGCACCGCCTTGGCAATGGTCACGCTGGGCAGATAGGTCGTATTGGTCCGCCGCCCATTGATCTCCTCGACCAGCGCAGCCTCGCGCGCCCACAGGATCGCTGGCGTGCCATCACTGGCCACCATTTGCGCCAGAGCGGTACCCCATGCTCCGGCACCGATGATGCCAACCGCGCTCACGCCTTCACCCCCGCCCCGCGCGCGGGCGCGGCATCGGGGTCCAGCGGCCAGCGCGGCCTTGCGGCAAAATCGAGCGGATCGCTGATGCCAAGCGCGAAACGTTCAACGCCCGCCCATGCGATCATCGCGGCATTATCGGTGCAAAGCTGCAACGGCGGCGCGACAAAGCGCAAGCCAGCCCCCGCCGCCAGCCCTTCGAGCGCGGCGCGAACCGCCTTGTTGGCCGCAACGCCCCCCGCCACGACCAGCGCGGTCACATCGCCCGCCACCGCCATCGCGCGCTTCGTGCGATCGACCACGCAGTCCAAAGCGGCCTGCTGAAAACTGGCGGCCAGATCGGCCTGCGAATATTGGCCCGTTTCATAGGCGCGCAGCACCGCGCTTTTCAGGCCCGCAAAGGAGAAATGCGGTTCTGTCCCGCCCAGCAGCGGACGCGGCAAAGGCACCGCGCGCGGATTGCCCTCCAACGCCAGCCTTTCCACCGCAGGCCCGCCCGGATAGCCCAGACCCAAAACCTTGGCGGTCTTGTCAAACGCCTCGCCCAGCGCATCGTCGATGGTGGTGGCAAGGCGGGTGTAATCGCCCACGCCATTGACCCGCAGCAATTGACAATGGCCCCCGCTGACCAGCAGCAGCAGATAGGGATAGGCAAGCTCGGCATCGGCCAGACGCGGCGAAAGCGCGTGGCCTTCGAGATGGTTGATCGCCAGCAGCGGCTTGTCGGCCGCCATGGCCAGCGCCTTGGCCGTGACCAGCCCGACCATCACACCGCCGATCAGCCCCGGCCCGGCCGTTGCCGCAATCGCATCGACATCGCCAAGCCCCAGCCCGGCGTCGGCCAGCGTCGCTTCGACCATCGGGGCCAGTCTTTCGGCATGGGCGCGCGCGGCGATTTCGGGCACCACGCCGCCATAGGGGCGATGCTCTTCGTCCTGACTGGCGATGCGCTGGGCCAGAATCACCCGGCCATCGGTGACCAGCGCCACCGCGGTTTCATCGCAGGATGATTCGATACCCAGAATAATCTTCAAGGGTTTGGCCACCCGTCCTCATGCGTTCTGCGCTTCCCCTTAGCGAGATTGCAGTTTAGCACAACCCACCATGCCTGAATCACCAGAAACCCAAAACCGCATTTTGCGCCTTGGCACCCGTGCCTCCCCCCTCGCCATGGCCCAGGCCTATGAGACCCGCGCCCGGCTTTGCGCGGCCCATGGCTGGGGCGAAAGCGCAGTGGAAATCGTGCCCGTCACCGCCAGCGGCGACAAGGTGCTTGACCGCCCCTTGGCCGACATTGGCGGAAAAGCCTTGTGGACCAAGGAACTGGACCTTTGGCTGCACGAAGGCGTGATCGACTTTGCAGTCCATAGTCTGAAAGATGTGGAAACCATCCGCCCGGACTGGCTGACCATCGCGGCGATTCTCCCGCGTGAGGATGTGCGCGATTGTCTGGTGGGCGCATCCAGCATCGCGGCCCTGCCCCATGGCGCGCGGCTGGGCACCAGCGCGCCGCGCCGTGCGGCTCAGGCGTTGAATTTGCGGCCTGATCTCAAGATCGTGCCCTTTCGCGGCAATGTCGCCACGCGCCTTGGCAAGCTGGCCGTCGGAGAGGCCGATGCCACCTTGCTGGCCATGGCGGGCCTTAACCGGCTGGATCAGGCCGATGCCGGCACCCCGCTGGAGGCTGACGAATGGCTGCCCGCGCCGGGGCAAGGGGCCATCGCCATCGAATGCCGTACCGATGATGCCGCCACGCGCGCCTTGCTGGCCACCATCGACCATGCCGACAGCCGCATCGCCGTGCTGGCCGAGCGCGCCTTGCTGGCAGGCCTTGGCGGCACATGCCATTCGGCCATCGCCGTGCGCACCGTTCAGCAATCCGGCAGCTGGCATCTGCTAGCCAGCCTGTTCAGCCCCGATGGCGCGGATCGAATCGACGGACAGACCGCTTTTGCCGCGCTCGACCACGGACCCATTACCGCTCTGGCCGCTGATCTCCTGTCACGGGCGTCTGATACGATTGCCATGCATTTTTCCGGAGCCGCCGCCCCTTTATGAATTCCCCCATCGTGATCCTTCGCCCCGAACCGGGCGCCAGCGCATCGTTGCAGGCGGCGGTGGCCTTGGGGCTGGATGCCTATGCCTTTGCGCTGTTCACCACCGTGGAGCGCGCATGGGATGCTCCGACGCCCGATGCCTTCGACGCATTGCTGCTGGGCAGCGCCAATGCGCTGCGCCATGGCGGGGCGGGGCTGGCGGTCTATGCGGGAAAACCGGCCTATTGCGTGGGCGATGTCACCACGCAGGCAGCCGCCGCGCGCGGGCTGACCATCGCGGGCAAGGGGCATGGCGGGCTTCAGGATGTGCTGGACAAGGTTTCGGGCCATGCCCGCCTGCTGCGCCTGTCGGGCGAGGAGCGGGTGGCGCTCTGCCCTCCCCCCGGCGTCACGGTTGCGGAGCGGGTGGTCTATGCCAGCCTGCCCGCGCCCATGCCGGTGGAGCTGGCGCGGCTGCTGTCGGTGGCGGCGCTGCCCGCCATCATCGTGCTGCTGCATTCGGGCGCGGCCGCGCGCCATTTTATTGCGGAATGCGCCCGGCTGGGCCTGTCGCGGGCGCGGATCATCGCCATCACCATTGGGCCGCGCGTCACCCAAATCTGCGATGAAGCGGGGGGCTGGTGCGATGTGTTGACTGCATCGCAGCCCAGCGATGCGGCGATGCTGGCTTTGGCGCGGCAAACGTGCCAGACTGACACGGGTTTGGATGGGGGTCTGGCCGGACAATGAACGAGGAATATCCCAATCAGCCGCGCGCCGAGAAGCGGGCAGGCTGCGCCGGGCGGGCGGTCGCTTTTGCGCTGGTCTTTGCGCTGGGCGCGGGGGTGACGGGCTTTGCCGGATGGCAAATGGGCTGGATGCATCATGGCATCATGCCGATGATGGTCACCAATGCCCCGGCCATCAGCCCCGTTGGCGAGGCGCAGATGAATGCACGCATCGCCACGCTCGATCAAAAGCTGCGCTCGATTGAAACGCAGGCCGCGCTGGCCAGCGGTCAGGCGGGCCGGGCCGAGGCGCTGCTGGTCTCCATCGCCACGCGCCGCGCGATTGAGAGGGGCACGCCGCTGGGCTATCTGGAGGGGCAATTGCGCATCCGCTTTGGCGAGGCGCTGCCACAGGTGGTCAATGGCGTGATCGCCTTTGGCCGCGCGCCGATCACGCAGGACCGACTCTCGGCGCAGCTCGACGTGCTGGCCCCGCAATTGACCGGGCCGGAGGATCAGCAAAGCACATGGTCCAAGGTTCAGCGCGATCTTTCGGGCCTGTTCGTGCTGCATAGCGAAACGCGCCCCGCCGCGCCCGATCCCAAGATGCGGCTAGATCATGCGCGCCTGTGCCTGCGCGAGGGGCGGATCGAGGATGCGATTGCCGACGTGCGCCTGTTGCCGGGCGCCAAGGCGGCGCAGGGCTGGATTACGGATGCTCAGCGCTATGCCACTGCGATGCATGCGCTGGATGCGCTCGACACTTCGGCGCTGCTCGAACCCAAGGGGCTGCGCGATGGTCAGGGGCGGTTGATTGAACAGGCCAGCCCGCTGGCGGGGCCTGCTCAGGCAGAGCCGTCTCCGGCGCCTGCGCCCTCTTCCGTAAAGCCTTAACGCAGCAGGCCCGGCAGCTGGCCCGAAAGGCCGCGCGCCTCGTTCATAAAGAAGGTTTTGAGGCTTGGCATCCGCTGCACCGCGCCCATGCCAAGCCGACGAACCGCGCTGGCCGTGCGGCCCGGCACGCCGAACAGGCGCACGATGCCATCCATCACACTCATCGTCGTGAAATTGTCCAGCGCGCGCCAGTTTTCATAGCGCTTCAACACCTGCGCATCGCCCGGCTCCAGCCCAAGGCGCATACTTTCGGCCAGCACCTCGACCAAGGCCCCCACATCGCGCAGGCCAAGGTTCAGCCCTTGCCCGGCAATCGGGTGCATCCCATGCGCGGCATCACCCACCAGCGCCAGACGGTCGCCCACGATGCGCGTGGCGTTCTGATAGGTCAGCGGATAGGCCATGCGCTTGGCGATCAGCTCGATCCCGCCGAACATGCCCTGCATCCGCTTTTCGATTTCGGCAACGAAGGTGCCATCCGACAGCGCCTTGACCCCGGCCGCATCCTTGGTCGGCACGGTCCAGACCAGCGCGCTGCGATGCACCCGGCCCGAGGCGGTGGGGGTTTTCAGATCGAGCAGCGGCAGCAGCGCAAACGGCCCGGCGGAATAGAAGATTTCCCAGGCCACATTGTCATGCGGCCGATCATGGGCCAGCGCGGTGACAATCGCAGTATGGTGATAATCCCAAGCGACAAGGCCGATGCCGTCCTCTTCGCGGGTCGGGCTGCGGCGCCCCTCGGCCCCGATCAGCAAATTACCCGGCAGGACACGGCCATCGGACAAAGTAGCCGAAACGCCATGCGGCCCGCGCTCGCGCTTCACCACATCGGCCTTGGTATGCCATGCGATATTAGGCTCATGGCGCGCGGCCTCGAACAGGGCGAGGCGGATGTCGCGATTGGAATACATCCGGCCCAGCGTGCCTTCATTGGCCTTGGGGCGGAAATCAATGCGGCCCGGCTTGTGCTGATCGGTCACGGCGATCGATTCAATCGGACAGCCCAGCGGGGCCAGCACATCGCCAAGGCCGATATTGGCAAACAGGTTCCAGCTTGCCGCGCTGATCGCCGAGGCGCGGCCATCGACGCCTTCTGCGGTCAGGTCGGCGGGGTCTTCGCGCTCGACCACATGGGACGTAATGCCCTGTTTCGCCGCAGCAAGGGCCAGCGTCATGCCGACGAGGCCGCCCCCCAGAATAACCAGATCTTTGGACGGCAAGACGCTAGCGGAGTCGGGATGGCTGTTCATGCCATCCCGCTACGCCTGTTATGCCTTAGCGGCAAGTGTCCGCAGGGCCACCGTCAACATCAAGACAGCGCCCGTCGAACGCACCTTCGGGAACCTTCAGCCCGATCATCGCCGCCAGAGTGGGGGCGATATCAACCGTTTCGACCGGCTGGGGCTGTTCCATACCCTTCACGCCCCTGCGCCAGAAGATCATCGGCACGCGGCGGTCATAGTCCCAGATGCTGCCATGGGTGGTGACATAGCCCGGCCCGGCCTTGGGCATGGCGATGATCGCGCGCCTCAACGCCGCATAGACCTGACCCGAACGGGTCGGATCGAAGGAGGCGCGGGCGCGCTGGATCAGGCTCCAGTCCTGCGGATGGCCATGGGGATAGGGGGTGGCGGCGATCTCATCGGCGGTAAAGACGGCCTCGACCTGAGGATGGGCCTTGAGACGGGCGACCAGCTTCTCGCTGACCTTGGCGCGTTCTTCGGGCGTCAATTGCGGGCTGATCCAGTAATCGCCGCCCACGCCGTCCGAGCAGACGATATTGCCCGCCACATCGGGGCCGGGGTTGCATGCGGGCAGAGGCTTCGTAATGCCCAATTCAGCGGCAATAGCGCGGCCTAGCGTTTCACCGCTCAGTGCTGCATCGCCGCGCCCAGCCTCGGGCACGCCCTGTTCGCGCAGGCGTTCGGGCAGGTCGATCCCGCCATGGTCGGCCGACAGCATCACGGCATAATCCACGCCCGACGCATCCAGCTTGGCAAAGAAAGCGCCCAGCTTCTGATCCAGCTCATGCTGCTGGATGCACATTTCGAGCCCTTCCGTGCCATAGGCATGGCCGACATAGTCATTGGCCGAGAGGCTGACCGAGAGAATATCGGGAGCCGTTCCCTTGCCCAGCTTCATCGAGGTGAGCAGCGAGGCGGCCAGATCGAGCGTAGCGGCATCGGCGCGCGGCGAAATGCGGAGCTGATCGGCGGGCTTCACCTTGCCCTTGGGGTCCAGCACAAAGCGGCCGGTGCCCACCGTGACCGATCCGGCCTGAACCGCGCGGTCACTGGCGGCGCACCATGCCGGAACCGCCATCGCGGGCGCGCCCTTGGCCAGCAAGGCCTTGAGGCCATCGTTCAATTTCAACACTTCGGGCGGCAAAGGCGCGCCGACAAAGCTGGTATAGGCCCCGCGATCATACCAGAAGGCGGCATCGATCTGATGCCCGCCCATCATCACCACAGCGCGATCCTTGGTGGACACGGCGACATTGCGGCTGGCGGGCCACTGCTTCTTGGCCCATTCACCAAGCGTGGGGACCTTCAAATGCACCGCCGAGACATAGGGCTTGGAGGTCGAGCTTTCAGGCTTGCTCTCATCCTCGACGCAGTAAACCTTCTTTTCCGCGCGCGGGGTGGACAGATCGACCCAGGTGTTGGCGATGATCCCGGTGCGCGCCGGATGGGCGCCGGTCATCAGCGTCGAATGGCCGGGGCAGGTTTCGGTGGCCGCGTGGCTTTGGAAACCGGCGGCGAACACCGCGCCTTTCAGCAGGCGGGCAAGGCCGCCGGTGTAATGTTCGCGATATTCGGCAAACAGATCGGCGCTGAACTGGTCCACCGAAATGGCAACGATCAGCTTGGGCGCGGGCAATTGCGCATCGGCGGCGGGGGCGGGCGCCTCCTTGGCCATGGCCGGGGCGGCGACCAGACAAAGCGCCAGTGCGGCAAGACACGACTTATGAGAAATGGCAATGGATCGGGCCACGGGGCTTTCCTTGCAAAATGTTTCGTTCGGCGGCAGGGGTAGGTGATGGCGCGTGGGCAGGATTTTCGCAAGTGCGAGAACCACCTTTGCCACAAGCCGGCCTGCCTGCCCCCGACGGAGAAGACGATTGATGACCGCCCCCGCCTTGCATCGCCATGTTGCGCCTTTATGGCAAGGTATCCTGTTCTTGCTGGCGATTTTGGGATTTTGCGCGCCCTTGCGGGCAGCGGATGCGCCGGGCGCGAACCATATTGCCGCGCAATTGATCGCCGAACATGGCGTCGCGCCGGGCGGCACGGTGACGCTGGCCATCCATTTCACGCCGGAAAAGACCTATCACGGCTATTGGCAGAACCCCGGCGATGCGGGGCTGGGCACGGTTCTGACATGGACCGGGCCGGGCAAGGCGGGGGCACCGTCCTATCCGGTGCCTGAAACCTTGCTGATTTCCGGGCTGATGAACCATGTCTATCAATCCGATTTCGCGCTGCTGGTGCCCTATACGGTGCCTGCGGATGCAAAGGCGGGCAGCGAAATTCCCTTGAAGCTCAAGGCCGACTGGCTGGCCTGCACCGATACGATGTGCGTGCCGGAATCGGGCGAGATGAGCACGGTGGTGAAGATCACGCAGCCGGGCGGCGAAGGCGCCTCCGATCCGCGCTTTGATACATGGCGTGCGAAATTGCCCGCCCCGCTGGGCGCGGCGGCGCATTGGGCGATTGCAGGCGACACTTTACGCCTCGCCATCCCCTTCCCCGCCAGCGGCAAGGTGGAAAATCCGCATTTCTTCGCCGCGTCGGAAAACGCCATCGCCTATGCCGCCCCGCAGAGCTTCTCGCGCAAGGGCGACATGCTGATCGTCACGCTGAAGCGCGCGGGCCAAGGGACGTTGAAGGATCTGTCCGGCGTGCTGCGCCTGAACAGCGCGGGCGATGGGGTTGAGGTGTCGGCCAGTGAAGGGGCTGTCCCCGCGGACGGCGAACCGATTGCCACGGGCGAGAGCAAAGGGCCGGAATTGCCCGCGCTGCCCTGGCTGATCCTGGCCGCGCTGGCGGGTGGGCTGTTGCTCAACATCATGCCCTGCGTGTTTCCAATCCTCTCGCTCAAGGCGCTCTCACTGGCCCGCGCGGGTGAATCGCAGGCCGAGGCGCGCGCCGAGGGGATCTTCTATTCCGCAGGCGTGATCGTCGCCTGCTCGCTGCTGGGCGCGCTGCTGCTCTCGCTGCGCGCGGGCGGTGAGCAAGTCGGCTGGGCGTTCCAGTTGCAGGAGCCGGGCGTGGTGGCCGCGCTGCTGATGCTGGCCGTGGCGATCACGGCCAATCTGCTGGGCCTGTTTGAATTTTCGGTGCCGGGTTTTGCCTCGCATGGCGCGGGCTCTTCACGCTCGGCCTTTGCCACCGGCCTGCTGGCGGCATTTGTCGCCACGCCCTGCACCGGCCCGTTCATGGCCAGCGCAATGGGCGCGGCGCTCCTGCTGCCGATCCCGGCGGCGATGCTGCTGTTCGCCTCGCTGGGCCTTGGTATTGCGCTGCCGTTTCTGGCGACTGCCTTTGTGCCTGCGCTGCGCCGCGCGCTGCCGCGTCCGGGGGCGTGGATGAACTGGTTTCGCCGCGCGATGGCGGTGCCGATGGGGCTGACGGCGCTGGGCCTGCTGTGGCTGGCCTCGCGGCTGGGCGGCAATGGCTTTGCGGGCTTCTGCCTCGTGCTGGCGATTGTTTTGCTGGCGGTGCTGGCCATGCTGGGCGATGGACAGCGCAAGGGTCTGGGCCGGGGCGTCAAGGCGCTGGGCCTGATCGCGGCGGGCGCGGTTGCGGCGGCGATCATCATGCCGCGCACGATCCAGCACCCCGGCGATGAAGGCGCCGACCTGCTGGGCGCGCAGGCCTTCAGCGAGGCCGCCCTCGGCGCTGCGCTGGGCAGCGGCCAGCCCGCCTTCGTCTATTTCACCGCCGACTGGTGCCTGACCTGCAAGGTCAACGAACGCGTCGCCATCGAGCGCGAGGAAACCCGCGAGGCCTTCGCCAAAGCGGGCGTCAAAGTGTTCAAGGGCGACTGGACCCGCCGCGACCCGGCGATCACGCGATACCTGACCGCCCATGGCGCGGCCGGCGTGCCGCTCTACGTCTGGTATCCCAAGGGCGCCAAGCAACCCAGCCAGTTGCCCCAGGTTCTCGGCCCCGAAACTCTGGCCGAACTGGCGCGCGGAGCAAAATCGTGAAGGCTGGGCAGATTGCCCATCATGTTTTGACAACGATCAAGGTGGGGAGCAGCGGTTTTCGCTAATCAAACCTCAAGACCGGCGGGTTTCGAACTGAAACTCCGCCAGACTTACGACTTTCTCCCCACCTTGGGCGGTTTCCTTTATGGATGCCGCCCATCTTTTTGTTCGGCTTTGGGCGGGTTATGCCTCCGGCGGGCAAAGGGACTTGTCCCTTTGCAATCCCGTTATTGGGGTGCGTGAGGCTGGCGATGCCGCGTGTTGTGCAATAGTTGCATAGCCTGCGGCGCGGCGGGAGTGCGCTGATCGGCGCCGCAGGCCTTAAAATTCCACGCCCTCGTCCGACACCCAAGGTCGAACCCGTGGCGCAACCCGGACAATATCGGGATTGTTAAGGGCCCCCGCCCTTAACCCGCCGGAGGCAAAACCCCTAAAAACCCCAATCAAACCGCCGAAGAAAACTTCTTCCCCGAATCTACCCGATAGGGATCGAACAAAGCCGCAATCGTGCGCGCATAGGGCAACCCGCCCGGCAGGATCACCAGACGCCCGCCATCCAGCCGCGCAAGCCCCCGCTCGACAAAGGGCGCCAAGGCCCCGCGCAGACCCGCCGCCAGCTCGCCGCCGATATCCGCCTCGCCCTGACACAACAGCGCCTCGATGATCGCGCCGCGCTTTTGGTCGTCGGCGCTGCGGCGAATACCGCCCACGCCCGTCAACCGGTCCTGCGAGAGGAGCATGCGATAGCGCCCGGCGTTCTTCTCGTTCTGGATGATCCGGTCGGGGAAGCAGGAGATGGCCGAAGCCCCCAGCCCGATCAGAACCGGCGCTGTATCCTCGGTAAAGCCCTGAAAATTGCGATGGAGGCGCCCCGCCACGGTCGCCTGCGCGATGGCATCGCCGGGCAATGCGAAATGGTCGAAACCCACCGGCTGATAACCTGCATCGACAAGGTAATCATGCCCGCGCGCCGCCATCATGAAACGCTCGTCCTGACCCGGCAGGTTCTGTGCGTCGATCCGGCGCTGGCGCGGCAGCATATGCGGCACATGGGCATAGCCAAAGAGCGCGATGCGATCCGCGCCCAGTTCGCAGGCGCGCGACAGGCTTTCCTCCACCATGTCCCAATCCTGACCCGGCAGGCCATACATCAGGTCATAATTGAGCGAATTGACCCCTGCTCGGCGCAGCATGGTGGTGGCGCGCTCGATCATCTCGCCCGGCTGGATGCGGCCGATCGCGGCCTGCAACGTGGGAGAGAAGGTCTGCACACCAAGGCTCGCCCGCGTGATGCCGACGAAACGCAACACATCGCCCCAATCCTGCGTCAGCGTGCGCGGATCGAGTTCGATCGACCACACCGGATTGTCCAGGCTGAAATGCACGGTGATCGCATCGACCAGCCGGACGAAATCGGTCGGGCTGATCGCATTGGGGCTGCCCCCGCCAAAGGCGATGCGGCGCACCTTGATCCGCCCGTCCAGCCGAGGCCCGACAATCGCGATCTCGCGCGTCAGCGCGTCCAGATAGGAGGCCAGCCTCTGCCTTTTGCCCGATGCCCCGGTGTTGCACCCGCAATACCAGCAGATCTGCTCGCAATAGGGGATGTGGATATAGAGCGAAACCTCGCCCACCGTGGCGCGCAACGCCTCATCAAGCGCATCTGCGCCAATGGCAGGCGTGAACTCCGCTGCGGTCGGATAGCTGGTGTAACGCGGCACAGGCCGTTCCAGCAGTTCAGGATGATAAGGCCACATGGGAATGGTAATGCCCCCGCGCCGGGCCGCTTTCTTTGCGCGCGATCAAGCGTGCGAAACTTTCAGCAGCACTTCTTTCCCGTGCGCTTGCGCTCGCCGCCATGGCATCCCTTGACGCAGCATCCGGGGGTCTGCTTGCCCGGAACGTCCTGCGGCCCCACCGGCACCGAGATGCTGCGCGTCACCCCATCGCCCGAACAGATCGCGGCCACAATCGCCCCCTTCGCCGCTGCCGGGGCCACATTGAACACCGCCGGCGCCATCGCGATCAGCGCAAAGAGCGAGATCCGCCTCATCCGCGCTCGCCCTTTTGTTCGACAGGCAATTCCTCGTCATCAATCAGGATGCGCGCGGCGGCCCCGTCCAGATCCTCGAACTGGCCATTACGCAGCGACCAGAAGAAAGCCACCAGCCCGGTCAGCCCCATCAGCAAAGCCACAGGGATCAGAAAAGCCAGCCCGGTCATGCCTTGGGCTCCCCTGCCGCCATCGCCAGACGCAGCGAATTGCCGATCACGATCAGCGAGGAAGTGGACATCGCCACCGCCGCGATCAAGGGCGTAACCAGCCCCGCCATGGCCATCGGCACGGCCAGCACATTATAGCCGATGGCCAGCACGAAGTTCTGCCGCACCACGCGCATCGTCGCGCGCGATGTGGCCATGGCGCGCGGGATCGCCAACAGCGAATCGGAGAGGAACACGAAATCGGCCGCCTGCCGCCCGACATCGCTGGCCGTGCCCGGCGCGATGGAGGCATGGGCGGCGGCCAGCGCCGGGCCATCGTTCAGCCCATCACCCGCCATCAGCACATGATGCCCCGCGCCCTGCAACCGCTGGATCGCCTCCAGCTTGTCGGCGGGGCTGGCGTGGCCTTGCGCGGTCATATGCGTGGCGCGGGCCACCTCGGCCACGGCGCCCATCGCATCGCCCGACAGGATCGAAGGCTCGACCCCCATGGCGCGCATCCAGCCCAGCGCCTGATTGGCCTCAGGACGCAGTCGGTCGGCAAACAGGATCAGCCGCACCGGCATGCCTTCGATGTCCAGCGCGCTGGCCATACCGCCCGTCGGCCCATCCGGGCGGCGCAGCGCCACCGGGCCGCCGTGCCAGAGCGCGTGAATGCCCTGCCCCGGCACTTCCTCGACCTGCGTCAATTCCGCCGCCGTCACGCCCCGCGCGCCCAGCGCCTCGACCAGCGCGCGGCTGAGCGGATGGCGCGAATGGCTGGCCAGCGCGAGGGCGACTTGCGCAGCCTCGACGGGCAGCGCATCCAAAGCCTGCGGATCGGGCGTCGGACGGCCCAGCGTCAGCGTGCCTGTCTTGTCCAGCAGCGCGCGGTCGATGCGGGCCATGCGCTCCATCGCGCTGCCGTCCTTCACCATGATCCCGCGCCGCATCAGCGCGCCCGCGGCCACCACCTGCGCCACCGGCACGGCCAGACCCAGCGCGCATGGGCAGGTGATGATCAGCACGGCAATCGCGATCTTGAGGCTTTCATAGGCCCCCGCGCCCGCGATCATCCATCCGATAAACGTCAGCGCCGCCAGCGTATGCACAGCGGGCGCGTAAAGGCGGCTTGCCCGGTCGGCGATGCGGACATAGGCGCTGCGATGCTGGCCCGCTGCCTCCATCGTGCGCGCGATTTCGGCAAGGGTCGTGTCCGAACCCGCCGCCGTCACGCGCACATCGACCGGCGCGTCCATGTTCAACATGCCCGCATGCACGGCATCGCCCTGCGCCACTGGCACAGCCGCGCTCTCGCCGGTCAGCAGGCTGCGGTCGAAACGGCTCGCGCCGCTCACGATCTCGCCATCGGCGGCCAGACGCTCACCCGAGGCTACGCGCATCACCATGCCGGGCAGCAGATCGCGGGCGGAAACCCAATCGACCGCTCCTTTGGCCACCACCATCGCGCCCGGTGCCGCCTGACGCAGCAGCGCATCCACCCCGGCCCGCGCGCGGTCGCGCATCATCGCGTCCAGCACTCGGCCCGCCAGCAGGAACAAGAGCAGCATCAGCGTGCCGTCAAACCACGCCTCGGCGCCATGGGTCAGCGTCTCATACAGGCTCAGCCCCGTGGCCAGGATCACGCCGATGGAGATCGGCACATCCATATTGGTGCGCCCATGCCGCAGCGCCCCCCATGCCGAGGCAAAGAACACCCGCCCCGCATAAAGAATCGCCGGAATACCAATCGCCGCCGACAGCAGATGGAACAGATCGCGCGTCGAACCTTCGGCCCCCGACCAGATACTGACCGAGAGCAGCATGACATTCATGCAGGCAAAACCGGCGACCGCCAGCGGCGCCAGCAAGGGTTTGACCGCCGAGGGCGGCGGGGCCAGATCCTCGACGCGAGGCTGGCTGGGAAAACCGATGGAGGCCAGCGCCCCCACCAGATCGGGCACGCCCAGCGCCGTGTCATGCGCCACACTGACTTGCCGCGCCGTCAGATTGACCCGCGCCGATTGCACGCCGGGCAAAGCGCCCAGCGCCCGCTCAACCTTGCCCATGCAACTGGCGCAATGCATCCCCGGCACCACCAGCGTGATGGTCTCGATGCTTTCGCTTTGGGTCAGGGGCAGGGCGCTGGCCATCTCATGCTTCCTATCAGAGCATCTGCTGCAGGCGGACGGTGTGATGGCCGGCGGCATCATCGCCATCCAGCTTCAAGCGCAGGCGCCAGCGGCCTTCGGGCAGCGGATCAATCGAGATCCAGCGCCCATCGCCCACCTTGCGGAAGGATACGGTGCGGTCGGCTTCCTGCCCCAGCGGATGCCATGCCTCGCCGCCCAGCACCGCATGATCGGGCCGCGCCTCGCCGATCAGCGACACCGCCACCCGGCCATCGGCCTGACGCAGCGCGCTCACCTGCCAGCCCAGCGCCTTTTCCTTCGCCGCCTCGTTCAGCCATGTGTTGTAATGCTGGCTGGCGACATAGGAATTATCGACCACCACGCCGCTGAAGCTGGTGCTGGCCAGCGTGGCCATATAGACATTCACGGCGATCACGATACCGAAAAAACCCACAAGGATCATGGTCATATGCCATCCGGTGAACCGGAAAGGGCGGCGGGCGGCAGGAGTATTCATAGCGGGGGCACTCCTTGGGTTATTCGGCGCCGGGGGCGTCAAAGCGGGTGTCGTAACTGACCTGACCGCCGTCCTGATCCAGCGCGCGCAGGGTAAAGCTGAGCTTGCCCTCAGCCGTCCCGGCAGGCGCCGTCACATAGATCCTTAGCGGCGATGTGGTGTCGGCCGGAATGATCCGTGTCAAATCGCGCGCGGCCATGTCTTTTGCCATGTCCTCGCTCCACATCTTTGCGCCCGCCGGACCGTCCAGCACCAGTTGCATCTTGCGCGGGCGGCCTTCCATGTTCTTCCAGCGCACCGCATAGGCATTGCGGATCTCGCCGCTGGACAGGATCATATAGGGCGGGTTGCGATCCTTGCTGACCGCGATGGAGATATGCTGGCGCGTGCCAAGGGCGAAGAGCAGAGCCGCGCCGATGGTGGACCAGATGCCGAGATAGATCAGCGTGCGCGCATGCCAGATCAGCTTCCAATGCGGCGTGGCGCTCTGGCCCTGCTTTTCGCGGGCCGAATCCTCCAGCGTCACATAGTCGATCAACCCGCGCGGGCGGCCGGTCTTTTCCATCACCCCGTCGCAGGCGTCGATGCACAGCGCGCAGGTGATGCAGCCGATCTGCGGCCCTTCGCGAATGTCGATGCCGGTGGGGCAAACCGCCGCGCAAAGCCCGCAATCGATGCAATCGCCCAGCGGCGCGCCATCGGTGCTTTTCTTGCCACGCGGTTCGCCGCGCCAGTCCTTATAGGTCACCAGCAGCGATTTTTCGTCGAGCATCGCCGACTGAATACGCGGCCAGGGGCACATATAGACGCAGACCTGCTCGCGCATGAAGCCACCGAACCACATGGTCGTGACGGTCAGCACAAAGACGGTCGAATAGGCGATGGAGGGCGCCTGAAGCGTGACGAATTCGCGCGCCAGCGTGGGCGCATCAGCGAAATAGAAGATCCATGCGCCGCCCGTCGAAATGGAAATGAGCAGATAGATGCTCCATTTCCCCAGCCGCCGCGCGATCTTGCCCGGCCCCCACGGAGCCTTGGCCAGCTTCATCTGCGCATTGCGGTCGCCGTCGATCAGGCGGTCAACATGCTGAAACAGGTCGGTCCACACCGTTTGCGGACAGGCATAGCCGCACCATGCGCGCCCCACCGCCGATGTGACCAGAAACAGGCCGATCCCGGCCATGATGAGCAGGCCCGCGACGAAGTAGAACTCCTGCGGCCAGATCTCGATCGCGAACATATAGAAGCGGCGGTGTTCAAGGTCGATCAGCACCGCCTGATCGGGGGAATAGGGCCCGCGGTGCCAGCGCAGCCACGGGGTAATGTAATAGACGGCGAGGCAGAAGGTCATCACCGCCCATTTCAGGCGCCGGAAACGGCCGTCTACCGCACGCGGATAGACGGCCTGAGTTTCCGCATGGAGCCGCTTCGGAGGCTGTCTGGTCAGCCCTTTGGGGTCCATGTTGGTCATAGTTATTGTCCTGTACTTGTGGCGGTTTGGGCCGCAGCATCCGCTGCCGGGGCCGCCGTGGCCGCAAAGGCTTCACCACCGCCAAGGCTGTGGACATAGGCCGCCAGCATCTTGATCGTGGCCGGGCTGAGACGGTTGCCCCATGCGGGCATCACGCCGGCGTGGGCATTGGTCACCGTTTCGGTAATCGCGGTACGGCTGCCGCCATAGAGCCAGACCTTGTCGGTCAGGTTCGGCGCGCCGAACATGCGGTTGCCCTTGCCGTCGGGATTGTGGCAGGCCACGCAATTGGCCGCAAACAGGGCCGCGCCGCGCTGAGCCGAGGCATTGCCCGGTTCCTGACCCGAGATCTGACGGACATAGCTGACCACGTCCTGCACATCGGCGGGTTTCAGGATGCCGTCACGGCCAAAGCTGGGCATCATGCTGGTGCGGGTGGCCGCGTCGCCGGGCTGGCGGATGCCATGTTCCAGCGTGGTCTGGATGTCGGTCAGCGTGCCGCCCCACAGCCAGTCATCGTCGTTCAGGTTGGGATAGCCGATGGAACCGGCCGCGCCCGAACCATGGCAGGGAACGCAGTTGACCTTGAAGGCCGCCTTGCCGCCCGCAACCGCCTTGGCCAGCAGTTCCGGGTTCTTGGGCAGGTCTTCAATCGGCGTGGCGTCGAGCGCGGCCAGAACCGGCGCGCGGGCCGCCTTGGCCGCGTCCATCTCCGAGGCGAGCTGGCCACGGCTGGTCCAGCCGAAGGTGCCGTGGCTGCCTTCCTTGATGCCCGGAATGGCGGGATAGACCACGCAATAGCCGATCGCGAACACGATGCAGGCATAGAACGTGTAGAGCCACCAGGTGGGCAGCGGGGTGTTCAACTCCTCGATGCCATCCCATTCATGGCCCATGGTCGAGGTGCCGGTCGGCTCGTCCACGCGCGGGCCGGCATGTTCATTCTCAGGTGCGGACATGATCGTCCTCCTCGAAAATCATGGTGGCGGCCTCGTCGCTGTTCTTGCGCCCGCCGGGGCGAAAGGGCCATGCGCAAAGCACCACAAAGCTGATCGTCATCGCCAGCAGCCCCCAGCTGTCGGCGAACTGGCGCAAGGCCTGATAGGTTTCGGTCTGGTTCACCGTCCCTTCTCCTTGGCCAGAGCTTCCTGCGCCGCCGCGCTTTCGGTATCCACAAAGGTGCCCAGCACCTGCAGATAGGCGATCAGCGCGTCCATTTCGGTCAGCTTCTTCGGGTTGCCGTCAAAATCGCGCGCCTGCGCCTTGGGATAGCGCTTGATCAGGTCGGTGTTGTCGGCATCGGGGTTGGCCTGATTGAACAGGTCTTCCTTGGCCTTGGCGATATCGTCCTTGGTATAGGGCACGCCGGTGATGGCGAGCGCCTTCACTTCGGCGGCGATATCGGGCTTGGCCAGCTCGTTCTTGGCCAGGAACGCATAGTTGGGCATGATCGATTCAGGCACAACGCTGCGCGGCGCGGTCAGATGCTGGACATGCCAGGCGTCCGAATATTTGCCGCCCACGCGCGCCAGATCCGGCCCGGTACGCTCCGAGCCCCACTGGAACGGGTGGTCATACATCGATTCGGCGGCAAGGCTGTAATGGCCATAGCGTTCGGTCTCGTCACGGAACGGACGGATCATCTGGCTGTGGCACAGATAGCAGCCCTCGCGGACATAGATGTCGCGCCCGGCCTGTTCGAGCGGGGTGTAGGGGCGAACCCCCTTCACCTTCTCGATAGTGTTGTCGATCCAGAACAGCGGCGCGATTTCCACGATGCCGCCCACCAGAACCACCAGCAGCGACAGAACGCCCAGCAGCGTGATGTTCTTTTCAATGGCGCCGTGCCAATGGAACGGTTGCTTGTCTTGGGTAGCCATGATCGGTCCCCCTTATTCGGCAGGCTGAGCGACGAGTGGCACGTCGTTCGCCTTGTTCTGTTCGATATTGTACAGCGGCGCTTCGGCGCGCAGCGGGCTGCCCGCGATGGTCTTCCAGACGTTGATGACCATGAAGGCCGCGCCCGAGAGATAAAGCACGCCGCCAAGACCGCGCAGCACATACATCGGGTGAATAGCGGGCAGCACGTCGGCAAAGCTGTTGAGCAGATAGCCGTCGGCGCCATATTCACGCCACATCAGACCCTGCGTGATCCCGGCCACCCACATGGATGCGGCATAGAACACGATACCGATCGTGGCGGTCCAGAAGTGCCAGTTGACCATGCGCAGCGAATAGAGCTGCGTGCGGTTCCACAGGCGCGGCGTCAGGTAATAGATGGCGCCAAAGGTGACCATGCCGTTCCAGCCCAGAGCGCCGGAGTGAACGTGGCCGATGGTCCAGTTGGTGTAGTGCGAGAGCGAGTTGACGCTTTTCACCGACATCATCGGGCCTTCGAACGTGGACATGCCGTAAAAGGCAAGGCTCATCACGAACATGCGCAGCACCGGATCGGTACGCAGCTTGTCCCAAGCCCCGTTCAGCGTCATCAGACCGTTGATCATGCCGCCCCAGCTGGGCATCCACAGCATCACCGAGAACACCATGCCCAGCGTCTGCGCCCAGTCGGGCAGCGCGGTATAGTGCAGGTGGTGAGGACCGGCCCAGATATAGAGGAAGATCAGCGCCCAGAAGTGGATGATCGACAGGCGATAGGAATAGACCGGACGCTGGGCCTGTTTCGGCACGAAGTAATACATCATGCCAAGGAAGCCCGCGGTCAGGAAGAAGCCCACCGCATTATGGCCATACCACCATTGCACCAGCGCGCCCTGCACGCCCGCGAACCAGCTGATCGACTGGCTGCCCAGGAAGCTGACGGGAATGGCCAGATTGTTGACCAGATGCAGCATCGCCACGGTGATGATGAAGGACAGATAGAACCAGTTGGCCACATAGATGTGCGGTTCGCTGCGCTTCATGATCGTGCCGCCATAGACGACCAGATACGACACCCAGACCACCGTCAGCCACAGGTCGACATACCATTCCGGCTCGGCATATTCCTTGGCCTGCGTCACGCCCAGCAGGTATCCGGTGGCCGCCAGCACGATAAAGAGCTGATAACCCCAGAATACGAAACGGGCGAGGCCGGGGAAGGCCAGCCTCGCCCGGCAAGTGCGCTGGACCACGTAGAATGACGTGGCGATCAGCGCGTTGCCTCCGAAAGCGAAGATGACCGCAGAAGTGTGGAGCGGACGCATGCGGCCAAAATTGAACCAGGGTTCAAGGTTGATCTGCGGATAGGCCAGCTGAAAAGCGATGACGACGCCGACCAGAAAACCGGCGACGCCCCAGAACACCGTGGCGATCACGCCCCAGCGGATCACATCGTCGTCATACTTTGATGCGTCCCCGGTGGGGGCGGCCAGCCCACGGCTCACCCGTTGATAGTCGGGCGAACGAATGGCGAAGATCAGACCGACAAGGCAGGCGACAGCCACCGTCGCTGCCTGGATGGCAAAGGCGGTGTCATGCGCGGCCACGCTGGCCATGATAGATAGAAGCAGAAGCACCAGCCAGATGCCTGCTCGCGAGACTAGGGTAACCATGAGCCTTCCCTCTCAGGTTTGTGGAAGCCTCGCCTATGAGCGGGGCCGGACCGGATCACATTGATTCCCGTCAAAAGCGCGGGCGCCGGCGAGAATTCATTTTCAGAATATCCTAAAACGGAAAATTTATGAAGCAGCGCAGATAGTTAATTGGTCCAATTGTGCATCTGCGATAGGGCGTCTATCCGCCCGGCGGCCGCTCTTTGCCCCCTTGGGCGCAAGTTGATGGAATTGGAGCGATTCGCTTTGGCCATGTTCGCATCCGGTTTTGGCCGCCGACAGAATTGGCGCAGCATAAAAAATCCTGCTTATTAATATAGGGCTCTGTAGAGGCCCTATTTGCCGCAGTTGCAGCATGAATTGCGCAGGATCAATTCCGCCCTTGTCCGCGATCAATGCCCGACTCCAAATATTGGCCCAAAGAGACATCCAACACCGCACAAGAACGGCTCGCACAGGGTGGGCTCGGCGGCGAAAGATGAGGAATCATGCGTAATTTCACCAAGGCTGCGGCCGCCCTGACCGCTCTTGCCGCTGCCACCACGATGGCGGGCGCCGCCCATGCCGAAGGCAATGCGGATGGCAAGATCCAGTTCAAGGTGCTGGCAACCGCCGTACTGCCGGATGGCGGGGTGAAGCAGGTCAAGACCGACATCCTGGGCCTCGTTCCCACCGCCGTTGGCAACACCGTGGCCAGCGACAATGTCACCCCGACCGTGGCGATCGAATATTTCTTCACGCCCAACATCTCGGTGGAAACCATTGCGGGCGTGACGGCGCACCATGTGTCGGCCTCGGCGGGCGCGCTTAAGGGCACCGAGCTGATCAGCAAGATCCACATCGTTCCGGCCACGCTGACCGCCAAGTATCACCTGCCGCTGGGCCATGGCATCAAGCCCTATATCGGCGCCGGACCCGCCCTCTTCATCGTGCTGGCCGACGAACCCAGCGCCGCGCTCAAGGCCGCGCTGCCCGCCGTCACCCGCACCAAGCTGAGCAGCGAATTCGGCGTGGCGCTTCAGGGCGGCATCGATATCGCGCTGGGCAAGGGCTATGGCCTGTCGTTCGACGCCAAGAAATATTGGGTCGGCACCAATGCCACCGTCTATGCCGGTTCGACTCAGGCTCTGGTGACCCGCCACAAGCTCGACCCCTGGGTGCTGAGCGCAGGCGTGTCCTATTGCTTCTAAGGCTTAACGGCTGCTCTGCCCGCCGTGGTCCTTGCGTCTGGTCTTCTGGCTCTGGATCAGGCGCAAATCGGCGGGCAGACAGAAAGGTCTGCCCAACAGGCGGCCGGACGGGTGAAATGTGGGAAGGCATGTTTCACCCGTCAAATCTGCAATGGATTTGACGGGCTATTGCGCGATCAGCCCGCTTCGGCGGTCAGCGCAAAACGATCGGTGATGATGACCTCGCGGCGCGAAGGCAGATCAATAATCCCCTCGCCGCGCAAGCGGGTGAACTGACGGCTGACCGTCTCGATGGTCAGACCCAGCACGTCGGCAATCTGCTGACGGCTGAAGGGCAGGACAAAGCGGTTCGCCTTGCTCTCATCGCCCGGCTCACACGTGGCCGGGGCCAGACGATCCGACAATTCGAGCAGGAAGCTCGCCACCTTCTCACTGGCCGACTTGCGCCCCAGCAGCAGCATCCAGCGCCGCGTGCGGTCCAGTTCGGTCAGCGTGCGTTGCAGCAGCTTATGCTCAAGGCCGGGATGCTCACGCGCGAAATTGTCAAAGTCGCCCCGCGAAAACACGCAGACCCGAGCATCGGTCAGCGCCGTCACGCCATGGTTGGTCGTGCCGCCAAAGGGGCGGCCGATGAAATCGCTGGGATAAACGACGCCGACAATCTGCTCGCGCCCATCCTCGGTGCCGGTCGAAAGCTTGAGCACACCCTCGATCACATTGGCGACCAGAACCGAATCCTCGCCCTCCCAGATCAGTGATTCGCCGGCGACAAGGCTGCGCCGCCGCCCAATCCCGTTGAGCGAGGAGAGTTCATCCTTATCCAGGGCCGAACAGATCGCCCGGTTACGGACAACGCATTGATCGCAAGAAGACATGTATGCGTATCTAACAGCCTTGGCCCCTTCCGGCAATGCTGCACTTTGGTGGAGTATGGCGCGGGGTGTTTTATTTTAGGGGTTTGGTAAAATGTAGATGGTGCCTCCGGCGGGCAAAGGGCGGGGGCCCTTTGCAATCCCATTTTTGGGTGGCCAATTGGCGAGGTTGTGTTTGGGGCTATAGTTGAAAGCCTGCGGCGCGGTGAGGCCATCCCTGTCCGCGCCGCAGGGCTTTAAAATCCAAACATCGCGTCCGACACCAAAGGCCAAACCCTATACGCAACACCGACAGTATCGGGATTGCAAAGGGCCCCCGCCCTTTGCCCGCCGGAGGCATCCTTACCCCCCAACCAGACCTACAAAATATCCGCCACATTCTGCAAAGCATGGCGCAATTTCTCGATGGCCTGCGCTTTTAGCTGATGCACGCGGGGGATAGACACGGACAGAACTTCGGCAATTTCGGCAAGGTTGAGTTCCTCGACGAAGTAAAGCTGGATCACCAATTGCAACCGTTCGGGCAGCTCGGCGATGGCGCCTGCCACGCTTTGGCGCAATTCCTCATCGGCCAGCAGCGCGAGACTGTCAGGCGCATCGTCGGCAAAGGCCATGTTGCTGTCGGAATAGGCATCGTCGATGGCTTCGAAGCGCAGCGGTTCGGAGGAATTGCGCAAGGCTTCCAGCTCGCCCAGCGTGATGCCCAGCGCGCCGGACAATTCCACATCATAGGGTTCGCGCCCCAGTTTCCCGGTCAATTCCTGCGTCTTTTCCCGCATCAGCCTACGCCGCTCGACCGCCCCGCGCGACAAAGGCACATGGCGGCGGATCAGATCGACCATCGCCCCCCTCACCCGCATCTTGGCATAGGCGGCAAAGCCGTCCTCGGTCGGTCCCTGATGGCGCTGGGCGCATTCGGTCAGCGCGACAAGGCCCGCCTGCATCAGATCCTCGACCTCTATGCCATCGCGGCCCGAGGATTGGAGGTGCCACGCAAGGCGCCGCACCATCGGCATAAAGCGGCGAACCCGGTCGGCAATATCGCCGCCATAGGCCCGCGCCGCGCCGCCATAGGCGCGAACAGCCTCCCCTGCGGGCCGTGATTTTGCAAAAGATTGAGGATCATGTTTCATGCGGCCATACTTTCAGAGGTCTGGCTGGAAGAGTCATAGTCGGGTGATGGCAGGCCCAGCGTTTGCGGGGCGGCCCCGCCGATCACGGCAATCACCTCGACAGGCTGGGTTTCGGGCAATTCGGCAATCGACATCACCACGCATCCGGGCGCGCGCAGCCGCAGCAGCGCGGCCAGCGGGCGGCGCAGGCGCGGCTGGACGATCAGGGCAATGGTCGCCCCGGTGCCGCGCTCGGCGACGATGGCGCTGGCCTGCTCGCCAATGTTGCGGGCAAGATCGGGTTCGATGACAGGCTGGCCGCTGATCGGATCGACCAGACCGCCCGCGATCATCGCCTCCAGCCCGGCGTCCAGCGTGACCACCGGCAGGCGTTCGCGCGGCGAACAGATACGCCCGACGATGAGCCCGCCCAGATCGGCCCGCACCAGATCGACGATGCGGTCGTGATCCTGCGTCTGCTGCACCGCCTGCGAGATCGAGGAGAGGATCGGCAGCGGATGGGACACCGAAATGCCATCCTCCAGCAAATTGCGCAGCAGGCGCGTCATGGCCGCCAGACTGAGCGGCGAAGGATAGATCGTTTCCACCAGCCCCGCCGCGCGTGTCTTGATCGCCTCCAACAGGGTTTTGACCTCGTCCGGCCCCATCAGCAAATGCGCGCGCTCGGACAAAAGCTGGTTCAGTTGCGTGGCGATGATCGTGGAGGCATCGACGGTCAGGAAACCCTCGGCAATCGCCAGATCGCGCGAGGCCGGGTCGATCCACCATGCCGGACAGCCAAAGGTGGGATCGGTGGTTTGCTCGCCCTGAAGGCGGGCATGGGGATTGGCCTCACTGGCATCGATCGCCATCACCTTTTCCGGCCGCAGCGTCGCCCCGCCCAGCGGCACGCCGCCCAGCAGGATGCGGTAATCATTGGGCGCGATTTCCAGTGAATCACGCACCCGGAATTGCGGCACGATAAAGCCGAAGCTCTGGGACAATTGCTTGCGTACACCGGTCACGCGGCTGACCAGCGGCGATCCGCGCCGCTCATCGACCAGTTGCACAAGGCCATAGCCCAGCTCGATGGTGACCAGCGTATGGTCGGACACATCCTCCAGCTCGATGCGGGTCGGGTCAGCCTTGGCGACGGGCGCAGGGGCGGCCTCGGCAATCTTGCTCCTGGCCTCACGCTCACGCAGCTTTTTCCAGAGGAAGAAGGCAAGGCCAGCCGCGGGCAGGAACACCGTCTGGGGCATGGCGGGGATCATGCCGATAGCCCCCAGAATGCCCGCCACCGGCAACCATGTGCGCGAATCGGCAAATTGCCCGCCGATCTGCCCGGCAAGATCGCGGCTGTCGGTGACGCGCGTGACGATCACCGCGGCGGCGATGGAGAGGAGCAGCGCAGGCACCTGCGCCACCAGCGCGTCGCCGATGGAAAGGCTGATATAGCGGCTCGCCGCGTCGCTGGCCGAAAGGCCATGGGTGATCATGCCAAGACAGAAACCGGCGATGATATTGACGCCAAGGATCAGCAAGGCGGCAATCGCATCGCCCTTCACGAATTTGCTGGCGCCATCCATCGAGCCATAGAAATCGGCCTCGGTGGTGATTTCGCGGCGGCGCGCGCGGGCATCGTCGGCGGTGATCAGGCCGCCCGCCAGATCGGCGTCGATGGCCATCTGCTTGCCCGGCATCGCGTCCAGCGTGAAGCGGGCGGAAACTTCCGACACACGCCCCGCGCCCTTGGTGATGACCACCATGTTGATGATCATCAGGATCATGAACACGAACAGACCAACCGCGAAATTGCCGCCGATCAGAAACGCGCCAAACGCCTCGATCACATGGCCCGCCGCCTCCGGCCCTTCATGGCCATGCACCAGCACCACGCGGGTCGAGGCCACATTGAGCGCCAGACGCAGCAGCGTGGCAAACAGCAGAACAGTGGGAAAGGAGGAGAAATCCAGCGGCTTTTCCGCATTCATCGAAGCCATCAGCACCGCCACCGACAGCGCGATGTTGAACACGAAAAACACGTCCAGCATAAAGGCCGGGATCGGCACCACCATCAGCACGATGATGGTCAAAATACCGAAAGGCAGCGCAAGCTGGCGCGGGCTGGCGATGCTCAGCAGCTTGTCCATCGCTTACATCCCCATCACACGCAGGCGCCCATAGGCATTGCGCACGAATTCGGACGTGGCGCCATTCTCGCTGCCAAGGCCAAAGGTGGATTGCAGCGTATCGGCCATGGATCGCGATTGCGTGGCGGGCGCGGCGGCCTGCATCGCATTGAATTCGCGTGAGAGCGGCCCGCCGGTCTGCGGCTGAGCGGCGGGCGCGGACATGGGATCGGCGGTTGCGCTCCATGCCATGCCCCCATCGATGCCGCCATAGGCCATCCCACTGGCCATCATCGCATCGGCGCTGATGCCTTCGGCGGCCAGGGCGCTTTCCATCCGGCCCCGGATCAGGCCCATCACCGCGCCCACGCTGCGCGGGTTTCCGGCATCGTCGTAAAAGATCGAGTGGTTGGCCGCCGCCGCGCGGGGAAGAATGCCCGCCGCCGACTGGTCCGGGCTGGAGTTCAGGGCCGAAAGGAATTTGGCCGCCCCATCCGCGCCAAAGAAATGCGCGACATATAACTCGCTGGCATCCGGCTTGCGCCCAAGCACGGCGGTCAGCGCATCGGCATTGTCGCTGGCCAGACTGGCCGCCATCATCGCCGAGGCATGGGGATCGCCGCGCAGGCCCAGCAGCGCCATGCGCTGGGACGGATCAGCCAAGGCCGCCCCCGTATCGCCCAGCCCCAGCATGTCGCCATGCTTTTGCAGCGTTTGCAGCCATGTGCTGTTGGTGAACTGATAAAGGCCGCTGGCGCTGGAGGCGCCATTGCGGGCGGTGGGGTTCAGCCCTGATTCCAGCCGCGCCTGCGCCGCCAGATAGGAGAAGTCCACCCCCGTGGCCCCCGCCGCACGGGCAATCGCCGCGCGGACATTGCCGCCGGACGCGCCATTGGCGGACTGGATCTTGTCGAGGCTGGCCGCCCACGAAGGGGGCGACATATCCGGCTGGCTCAAGCCCAACTCCCAAAGCAAAAGGTTCGGAGTGGATTTTGCAAAAGCCGTGCCAATTGGGCCGAAAACCGCGCCCATCGGGCAAAGCGGTGCTTTATTGTGCCACAGCCGCGCCAGCGCAGGCCATGGCGGGCCACACCCTACCCTCGGGCCGCCGCATAGGCATAGGCGGGTGTGTTGGCCCGCGCGCGATAGACCGAGGCGCCGCCGGTAAAGGCCTCCAACCGCGAGGCCACATTGGCCGCGATCAGATTGCGCACCTGACGGTTGACTTCATTCATCTTTTTGGCCGCTTCGAGCAAGCCGCGGCATTCATCATCCAGCGCGGTCACCCCGGCCAGATCAATCGCATCGCACATCGCGCTCTTGGCCGAGGCCGACCCCATGATCCCGTCCAGATCCAGCCCGGCCAAAGCCTGCCGCTCCTCTTGCAGGACGGCAACCATTTGCCGCAGCGTGTCACGCAGATCGAAAGGGGAAAGGGCCTGGCTCATGGTCAAACTCTCAACATCATGCCAGCGGCGATCATCGCGTCGCTGATCTTGGTGGGGATGATGGGATAATTGCCGTCCTCGATGGCCTTGCGGATCGAGGCGACGCGATCGGTGTCCACGGGGGCATCGCCCGCGCTGATCGCGGTGGTGCTGACCACGGTGGCGCCATCGCCGTTGACGGTCGATCCGGCCGCCGCCTGACCGGCGCTGCGCGTTTCGGTGGAAACCGAAGGCGAGGCAGCCGACGAGGTGGTGACGGGGCGCACCGCATTCACTTGTAATTTAGGCCCTGAACCAATGCCAGAGCCGGAACCGATGCTGGACATCGAACCGCTCCTTGCTTTCTACAAAGCCAAGAACGGAGGCGGTCTGCCGGTTTTAAGAGAGGGCGGCAAAATTTTGCGCGATTTTGCCGGATGGGGGGCGCAACAGACCCCAAGGATGGACGCCGCTATGACGGCCAATCGTGAAAAAGCGCTTAAAACGGCGATTGAGGCGAAAAAATCTGTCATTCGCGCAATTCAACCTCGACCTCGCCGGGCCGGGTGATGCGCGCGCGCACGGCGTCGGTCTGGGAATAGGCGCCCGCGCCGCTGCGCAGGGTGCGCACGCGTATCCAGTCGCCCACCGCGCCCGCGTCCAGCGCCTCGCCCGGCTGCGATACGGCAAAGCCCTCGCCCACCACGGCAATCGTCACCGCCTCGCCCCGCGCGATGGCCGAGGGGCCGGTTTCGGCCATGCGCACCGGCACAAAGACCCGCCAACTGCCTGCATCGGGGCATTGCACCAGCACCGCATCGCGGCGGCTGGTGCGCCAACTGAGCGCCAGCGGAGACATGCAGGCGTTGAGACGCAACCGGCGATCCACCGGCATCATCGCCCCGCCGTTCTGGCCGATGGCCTTGCCGGTGAATTCGGCCACTTCGCGGTCGATGGCGATCAGATCGGCAAAGGGGCTGGCGGCCTGCGCGCGGGCCGGGCTGATCCAGACCAGAGCAGCCATCAACAGCGCCGCGCGCAGGGTGAAGGGGGTGAAAGCCTTGTTTCGCATGATCGTTCTTGCCCGGTGTAAAAAGGCCCGGCGCGAAAAGACGCCGGATTCACGGGCAACCACTGCATATTCTGTGCCAATCAGGCCGGGCCTTTGTCATAGGCCAGCGCCGCCAGCGCCTCGATGCCCGATGCCGAAGCGACCGGTTCGATCACGATGCGCGCCCGTGCGCCCTTGCCGCCCGCCGCCGCCGCCATTTGCGCGGCAAGGCGCAGCGCCTCGGCCTGAGCGGCGGGGGGGTAACGCAGGGTGATCGAGAGCAACTGGCGACTGTCGGCCTGCTGCTCGGCCAGCCAGCGGGCCAGCGGGGGGCCGCCGGGCGCGGGGCGCCAGATGGCCAAAGGCTCGCTGATCGCGGGCGCGGCGGATGCGGGGGGCGCAGGCGGCGGCGCGGGCCGAGGAGCGGTTTTACGATCAGGCACATCGGCCATCGCCGCCGCCGTCACCATGAACAGGATCAGCGAGAGATCGGCCAGCATCGTCTGCCAGCCGACCGGCGAGCGGGGCACAAACACAGCCCCGCCGCGCAGGCGATCACCCGGACGTTCCGCAGGCCTCAACTGGATCATGCCGCCACGCCGGGATGGTGGTGATGACCGCGCGGTTCATGCTGGGGCATCATGGCGGGGGCGATTTCGGCCTCGAACCATTGGGCCAGCGCGTGGCGCGCGGCTTCCTCGGCGCGGGCGTGGCGTTCGACCACACGCGCCAGCGGGGCCAGCAGCAGATTGGCCAGTACCAGCCCATAAAGTGTGGCATGGACCGCCATGCCGATCGCGGCCAGATAGGCCCCGCGATCCACCCCTTGCGCGGGCATTTGCGAGAGCGAAATCAGCGTTCCGGCCAGACCGAAAACCGGGGCCAGTTCGGTGGCCTGCATCAGCGTGCGGATCGCCGCCTCGGCCGGGCCAAGCCGCTTTTCGCGCGCATCGGCCAGCGCATCGTCAAAACGCGCCATCGAGCGGTGGGCCAGCAGCGCGTGAAGCGCATCGTCAAATTCGCCATCGCCGGTGCTGCGCGGATCGGCGCGCAGCGGGCCATTGCGTTGAAAATCCTGCGCCGCGCGGGCCAGAGCCGCCCGCACCGCCTCGCTGTCAAAGCGGCTGGGGGCAAACAACTGGCGCGTGGCGATACGGATCGTGGCGGCCACATCCGAGCGCCCACAGCGCAGCACCGTGGCCAGCGCCGTGCCGCCCACGACGATTGCCAGCGTGGTGCCATCATAGAGGGCGGTAAGATCCATGCCTGCCGAAATCCTTTGACCCAAATCCTTTGCGATACCCAGCCAAGAACGGCGGCAAGCAGCGCAATTTCACCCCGCGGCCAGCAATTGCCGCCCCCCGGCAAAGCCTTGCCGCCCGGCAGGGGATGTCTGCCGTTCGGCATGGCGCGCGCTTGCCGGGCGGCCCCGCCCATCGATGTTTTCCCAGTGTTTTGCGCAAGAGGCCCCGCAATTGGCACGGGCTTTGCAATTCTGATGGCTCGGGCGTCCCGCCCCTCCGTTTCAAACCGTGGAGCCACCTGATGAGCGATCCTGCCAGCAATACCGGACTGTTCGGAGTCCATGGCATGGCGCTGGAATTGCGGTCCCAGCGCATGGGGCTGATTGCCAGCAACATCGCCAATGCCGCCACGCCCAATTACAAGGCGCGCGACATTGACTTCAACACCGCGCTGGATGCCCGGATCAAGGGCGCCAGCCAGGATCAGGCCACCGCCGCCGCCGTGCAATACCGCGTGCCGGTGATGCCCAGCCTGGATGGCAACACGGTGGAAATGGGCAATGAACAGGTCGCCTTTTCCCAGAATGCGGTGGGCTATGCCTCCACCCTTGCCTTCCTTTCCGACGATGTCGGCGAGGTCAAGCGCGCGATCAAGGGAGAATAAGGATGGCCGGAACCGACCTTAACATCTTTTCCGTCGCGGGCCGGGCCATGTCGGCCCAGCAGGTGCGGATGAACACAGCCGCCTCCAATCTGGCCAATGCCAGCGCGGTGGCGGGCAAGGAGGCCGATGCCTATCGCCCGATCAAGGCGGTGTTCGCCACCCAGATGGATAAAGCCACCGGCCTGTCCACGGTCAATGTGGCGGGCGTCGTGCGCGCCAATGCCACGCCCGTGCGCCAGCATGATCCGGGCAACCCGTTGGCCGATGAGAACGGCGATGTGTGGGCAGCCCCGGTCGATGAAAGCGCCGAGATGGTCGAGATGCTCGATTCCTCGCGCCAGTATCAGAACCTCGTCGAAACCCTCTCCACCGCCAAGCAGCTCATGCTCGACACCATAAGGATGAAGTGATGACCACCGTATCTTCAACCGACGCCGCCAATTCGACCGCCTCCTCCTCGTCCAGCACGGTGTCCAGCAACGGCGCCTCCACGCTGGGCTTCGAGGATTTCATCAGCCTGCTGACCAAGCAATTGACCACGCAGGACCCCACCGCCCCCACCGACAACAGCCAGATGGTGGCCCAGATGGCCCAGTTCTCGACGCTCTCGGGCATCACCCAGTTGAACACCACCGCCAGCAGCGTGGCGACCAAGCTGGGCTCGCTCGACAATCTGGCCTCGATGGGCAGCTCGCTGGAATCCATTTCCACCAAGCTGGATTCGATCCTTGCCGCCCAGCAGGCCGCCAATGGCGGCTCCACAACCGCCTAAACCCGACGCCCCATTTTGACGGAGACGCTTCATGTCTTTCTACACCAGCCTCACCGGCCTGAAAAACGCCCAGTCCGAACTCGACGTGCTCTCGCACAATATCGCCAACTCCAGCACGGTCGGCTTTAAAAAGAGCACGGCCTCGTTTTCCGATATCATCTCCTCCTCGATCCTGACCGACCCCAGCCTGACGATCGGCATCGGTTCGCGCCTGTCCTCGGTCAAACAGCAATTCTCGCTGGGCTCGATGACCCAGACCGGCAACACGCTGGATCTGGCGATCAACGGCGACGGGTTCTTCGTGGTCAAAAATCCGCTCTCGGGCGATGTCGGCTATACGCGCGCGGGCGCGCTCTCGGTCAGCCAGGACGGCTATATCAAGACCGATCAGGGCGACCGCCTTCAGGTCTATACCGCCGATTCCACCGGCGCGATCTCGTCCACCACGCTGAGCGATTGCCAGATCCCGACGGCCAATCTGGCAGGGTCCGCCTATTCAGGCATGACCGTGTCGAACACCGGCCAGATCATCGCGTCATTTGGCGATGGCACCACGCAATATCTGGGCGTGATCGGCCTTGCCACCTTTACCAACAACACCGGTCTGAAGCAGCAGGGCAGCTCGGTCTGGGCCGCCACCGGCCTGTCGGGCAATGCCTCGCTGGGCCAGCCCAAGACCGGTTCGTGGGGCGCGATCATGTCGGGCACGCTGGAACAGTCCAACGTCGATCTGGCCAGCGAAATGGTCTCGCTGATCGATGCGCAGCGCTATTTCCAGGCCAATTCCAAGGCGATCGACACCTTCACCCAGGTTTCGCAAAACATCATGAACCTGCGCACCAGCTAAGCATAAAGAGGCATCGGGATGGACCGGCTGATCTATACGGCGGTTTCGGGCATGTCCGATTCGATGACGCGCGAACGCGTGATCGCATCCAACATGGCCAATACCAGCACCATCGGCTTCAAGGCAGAAAAGCTCTACACCACGCCCATCACGCTCAAAGGCCCGGCGCTGGAAGCGCGCGCCATGGCCGATGGTCAGGTCAAGAGCGCGGATATGTCAGCCGGCGACATCAACCAGACCGGGCGCAAGCTGGATATTGCGCTGCTGGGCGATGCGATGATGGCGGTGCAATCGGCCGACGGCACCGAAAGCTATACAAGGCGCGGTGATCTGACCGTTTCGCCCACGGGCGTTCTGGAAAATGGCGACGGGCGCCCGGTGATCGGCAATGGCGGCCCCATCACCGTGCCGCTGGACGCGCAGATCACCATCGGCCCGGACGGCATGGTGCTGGTGGCCAATCCGGAAAACCCCAATCTGCCGCCCCAGCCCACCGACCGGATCAAGCTGGCCAGCACATCGGGCACCACCATTGCCAAGGGGCTGGACGGCCTGTTTCGCGTGGTGGGCGGGGGCGTGTTGCCCGCCGATGAAAACGCGCGGGCCATCGCGGGCAGCCTGGAACAGTCCAACGTCAACCCTTCCGAGGTGTTGACCCAGATGATCCAGGCCCAGCGCCTGTATGACATCCGCACCAAGCTGATCGCCACGGCCAAGGAGGTGGACCAGTCCGGCACCTCGCTGCTGCGTCTCTCCGGCTCGTGATACCCCATCTTTAAGAAAGGAAGCGCCCGATGCCTTCAACCGCTCTTCAAGTCGCCCGCACCGGTCTGGATGCGCAGGACACAAGGATGCGCGTCATTGCCAACAATCTGGCCAATGTCAGCACCACTGCCTTCAAACGCGACCGCGCCAATTTCGCAACGCTCGCCTATCAGGACATGCGCGTGGCTGGTCAGGCCTCGTCCAACCAGACGACCTATGCCACCGGGCTGAACCTGGGCACGGGCGTGGGCGTGCAATCAACCACCCGCGTGGACCAGCAAGGCACGATCAATTCGACCGGCAATGCGCTGGATCTGGCGATTTCGGGCAATGGTTATTTCCAGATCCTGCTGCCTTCGGGGCAATTGTCCTATACGCGCGCGGGCAATTTCAGCCTCTCGGCCGAAGGGCAACTGGTCACCTCGCAAGGCTATGTGGTTCAGCCCGCGATCACCATCCCCAATGGCGCCGGCTCGATCACCGTGGCCAAGGACGGCACGGTTTCGGCCATGCTGCCCGGATCGACGGCGGCAACGCAGGTGGGCCAGCTGACCATCGCCAGCTTTGCCAATCCGGCCGCGCTTCAGGCCGCCAGCGACAATCTCTACGGCGAAACACTGGCCAGCGGCCCGGCTCAGATCGGGGCGGCGGGCACGGCCGGGCGCGGCGACATTGCGCAGGGCAGCCTCGAAGCCTCCAACGTCAACATCGTCACCGAGCTGGTCGACATGATCGAATGCCAGCGCGCCTATGAGATCAATTCCAAGATGATCTCGGCGGTCGATGACATGCTGAAAAACGCGAACCAGACGCTGTGAGGCACGAGATGACCCTGCGCCCCCTGCTGCTGATCCTGACGGCGGCGCTGGCCCTGCCCGCGCCTGCGCAGGCCGGACGCCGTCCCGCGCCCGGCTTCGAGGCCACGCTGCCCACGCCCCCCGCCATGGCCCCCACCGAGGGCGCGATCTTTATCGCGGCGGCCGGTTATGCCCCGCTGGTGTCGGGCGCGCGGGCGCAGCGCGTGGGCGATGTGCTGACCATCATCCTGAATGAGAACACATCGACCGCCAAGACCAGCACTAACAAAACCCAGCGCAGCGGCAGCGCCAATATTGCCGCGCCCACGCTCGGTCCGCTCTCAATGAGCTCGACGCCCCTTAATGCTTCGTCCTCCGGGTCGTTCAATGGTCAGGGCAATGCGACGCAGACCAATTCCTTCAGCGGAATGATCTCTGTGACCATCGCCGAGGTTCGACCCAACGGCACCGCATTGGTGCGAGGAGAAAAGCGCATGCTGCTGGCACAGGGCAAGGAGTGGATCCAGTTTTCCGGCATCGTGCGCCTTGCCGATGTCGATGCCGCCAATCAGATCCAGTCTGGCCAGGTGGCCGATGCGCGGATCGAATATGCAGGCAACGGCAGCGTGGCGCAGAGCGCGCGCGAAGGCTGGCTCTCGAAATTCTTCAGCTATATCAGCCCGTTTTGAGGTCGATCATGCGTATCTTCTCTCTCCTTGCCGCCCTTCTGGCTTTGTGCTCGGCCCCGCTTCATGCCGAACGCGTGCGCGACATCGGCACGTTTCAAGGCGTGCGTTCCAACCAGCTCACCGGCTATGGCATCGTGGTCGGGCTGGACGGCACGGGCGATGATACGCTCGATTATCTGACGCAGGCGATGAAGGGTGTGTCGGGCCGGATGGGCCTGCAATTGCCGCCCGGCGTCAATCCGGGGCTGAAAAACGCCGCCGCCGTGATGGTGACCGCCGACCTGCCCGCCTTTTCCAAGCCCGGCCAGCGCATCGACATCACCGTGTCCGCCATCGGCAAGGCCAAGAGCTTGCGCGGAGGCGCGCTGATCCTGACGCCGATGTATGGCGCCGATGGTCAGATCTATGCGATGGCGCAGGGCAATCTGGCCGTGGGCGGCCTTGGCATTGCCGCGCGCGACGGATCGCAGCTTTCGGTCAATATTCCCACCACCGGCCGCATTGCCGAAGGGGCCACGGTCGAACGCGCGGTCAACACCGGTTTCGAAAAGGCGCCCATCCTGCGCTATAACCTGAACACCGCCGATTTCCTGACCGCCCAGCGCGTGCGCGATGCGATCAACCTGCGCTATCCCGGCATGGCCAGCGCGGAGGACGCCGTGACGGTTGCCCTGCGCATGCCCGATGGGGCCGATACGCGCTCGTCGATGCTGGCCGCGATCGAGATGATCAATGTCAGCCCCGCCGAGGCCGCCGCCAAGGTCATCGTCAACAGCCGCACCGGCACCGTGGTCATCAACAGCGCGGTGCGCCTGTCGCCCGCCGCCGTCAGCCACGGCAAGCTGACCGTGCGCATCGACGAGAAATCCCGCGTGACCCAGCCTGCGCCCTTTTCCAATGGCCGCACCGCCGTCACGCCCAACAGCAATATCACCGCCGAGGAAGAGAAAGCCCATGTCGCGCTGCTGAAAAACGGCGCCTCGCTCTCCAAGATCGTCGATGCGCTCAATCTGCTGGGCGTCACGCCCTCGGATCTGGTGGCCATCCTCGAAGCCTTGAAAGAGGCAGGCGCGCTCAAAGCCGAGATGGTGGTGATATGAGCGACACCACCATCCAGCCGGGCGGCGCGCTGCCCATCGCCTCCAACGCCTCGCCCCAGCCGACCAAGGCCCAGATCCACGAAGCGGCGCAAAAGTTCGAGGCGCTGATGCTGCGCCAGATGCTGGCGCAGGCGCGCAAGGTCGATTTCGGCAACAGCTTGTTCGACCAGAAAGCGACCGAAAATTTCCGCGACATGCAGGACAGCAAAATGGCCGACACCATGGCGCAGCGGGGCACTTTGGGCTTTGCGCGCATGATCGAGGCCCAACTTGCCCGCCAGACCGGCACGGGCAACGGAGAGTGAGCCGATGAGTGCCAACATGATCGCCATTGCGTCGAGCGGCCTGCGCGCCGCGCGTGCCGCGCTGGAAGTGACATCGCAGAACATCGCCAATGCCGGCACCGAAGGCTATGTCAGGCGCAGCGTCTCGCTGAGCGAACTGTCGGCCAACAATCTGCGCTCCAGCTATGGCGAGGTTTCACAACTGGGCGTGCGGGTCAGCGGGATCACGCGCAATGTCTCGGGCTTTGATCAGGCCGAGGTGCGCCGCACCACGGCGGATGCGGCCCGCGCCGACACGCTGGTCGAGGGATTGACCCAATTGTCCGATACGGCGGACAATTCGGGCGTCTTTACCGCGATCACCAGTTTCCAGTCGGCCCTCTCGCAAATGACCGCCAGCCCAGCCAATTCCTCGCTGCGCGCCAATGTGGTCGAGGCCGCGCGCACGATGGCGCAAAGCTTCAATGCGGCGAGCAGCGGGCTGCAATCGGCCGTGACGGGCATGCAGGACGAGGCCGCCAGCGGGGTCAAGGACCTCAACGATCTGGCCGCCAATCTGGCCCAGGTCAACATCCGCATCTCGGGCGATACCGACCCTGCCAACAACAGCGCGGGCCTGCTCGACGAACGCGACACCATCCTGCAAAAGATGGCCGCGATCACCAATATCAGCACCACGGTCAATGCAGACAACACCGTCACAGTGCAACTGGGCAGCGGCACCGGCACCACGCTGGTCGATCACGGCAAATCCGGCACGCTGGCGATGGCCAAGGCCGGCGACGGCAATGTCTCCTTTACGCTGACCGACACGACGGCCGCCGCCACCGCGATCACCCCCACGGCCGGATCGCTGGCCGGACAGCAGCAGGCGATCAGTTCAGGTGTCACCGCGCTGGCCGGTCTGGACACGGTGGCCACGTCGATGATGTCCACCATCAACACCGCGCAGGGCAATGGCGTCGATCTGAACGGGGCGACCGGCACCGCGATGTTTACCGGCAATGGCGCGGCCGATATGGCCATGGTGCTGACCGGCCCCGGCCAATTGGCCGCCGCATCGGCCGGATCGACCGCCAGCAGCCAGAACGGCACCAATCTGAGCGCGATGATCAATTCGCTGGGCAGCGCCAATGTCTCGGGCCAGATGAACGACTATCTGTTCGGCCTGTCGAGCGCGGTTTCCAGCAACACCACGATGCGCGACGCCTTCGACACCATCGCCTCGAATGCCAAGACATCGCTGGCGGCGGCATCGGGGGTCGATCTGGATACCGAGGCGGCCGCTCTCATAAAATACCAACAGGCCTATCAGGCTTCGGGCAAGATTATTCAGATAGCATCGACCCTCTTCGACCAATTGCTGAATCTGTAACGGAAAGGCGAAGCACCATGACCAATGTCAGCACCAGCGCCTTTTACCAGAACGCCATCTCCTCGATGACCGATCTGCGCAAGCAGACCGAAAAGCTGCAGGCCCAGATCAGCACCGGCAACACGATCCAGCATTCGCGCGACAATCCGCTGGCCGCGGCCCAGATGCGCGCGCTTCAGGCCGCCGATACGCTGGCCAGCGCCGACAAGGCCAATGCGAGCGCGGCCAAGACGCAGCTGACCCAGACCGACGATACGCTCAGCCAGTTCACCGACATCCTCTCGCAGATCACCACGCTGACCACGCAGGCCGCCTCCTCGACGCTGAACGACAGCCAGCGCGCATCGGTCGGCCAGCAGATCGGCGCCTTTTACGAAAGCCTGACCAGTCTGGCCAACACCAAGGACGCGCAGGGCAACCCGCTGTTTGGCGGACAGGCCACCGGCAACGCCTATACGTTCGACCCCACCACCGGCGCCCCCTCCTATAATGGCACCAGCACCGCCTCCACGCTTTCGCTGGGGCCGGGCCTTTCGGTGACGACCGGGGTGACGGGGCCGGAGTTCCTCGATTTCCAATCGGGCGGCGTGTCGAAAAACCTGCTGACCACGGTCAAATCGCTGGCCGATGCGCTGCAAAACCCGACCTCGACCGCCGCCGCCATCGCCACGGCCAAAAGCGCGCTCGACGATCTGGGCGCGGCCACATCCTCGGTCTCGGCCAGCCAGACCGTGGTGGGGGCGCGACTGGACTGGATCAACACCACCTCCAATATGCAAACCCAGACCGCCACCCAGCGCGCCACGCGCGAGGCCGATGTGGGGGGCACCGATCTTGCCGCCACCATCGCCAAGCTGAGCCAGCAGATGACCGTGCTGGAGGCGGCGCAGTCCAGCTTTGTAAAGGTGGCCAATCTTTCGCTCTTCTCGATGCTGAACTGATTGATCTGCATAATATTTTTCCTCGCCATGCAGACTAGCGCTGGCGATATTTTGCCCGGCAAAGGACGTTAACCATGTTCCCCGTTATCGGTTTAGTCGTTCTCTTCGTTGCGGTTTTTGGCGTTTTCGCCATGACCGGCGGCGCGCTTGGCCCGGTGTTCGAGGCCATCCCGCACGAAGTGGCGACTATTGCCGGCGCAGGCATCGCGGCGCTTATCATCGGCAATGACATGCATGGGCTCAAGGCGCTGGGCGCCGGGTTTGCCAAGGTGTTCAAAGGGCCGCGCCATAACAAGCAGGACCATATTGACGTCATCGCCCTGACCACCAAGCTGATGAAACTGCTGCGCACCGAAGGCCCGGTGGCGATGGAAAGCCATGTGCAGGACCCGAAAAGCTCGGCAATCTTTGCCGAATATCCGCGCCTGCTGGCCAATCATGAATTGACCGACCTGATCTGTGATACGCTGACGCTGATCGTGGTGTCCTCCGGCACGCTGGAGGTGCATGCGGTTGAAGACGTGATGGACAATGCCATCAAGACCCACATCGCCTCGCTCGAACATCCCCAGCACGCCATTACGGGGCTTGGCGACGCCCTGCCCGCGCTGGGTATCGTGGCGGCGGTGCTGGGCGTGGTGAAAACCATGGGCTCGATCGACAAGCCGCCGACGGTGCTGGGCGCGATGATCGGTTCGGCGCTGGTGGGCACGTTCATGGGCGTTATGATGGCCTATGGCATCGTGGGGCCGATGGCCGGACGCCTGCAACAGGTCAACGAGGCCGACGCGCAGATCTTCAATTGCGTCAAACAGGTCATCATCGCCAGCCTGCATGGCTGGCCCCAACCGCTGGTGGTGGAAAGCGCCCGTTCCGGCCTGATGCATGATTATCGCCCGGGCCTGTCCGAACTGCTCGACGCGCTGCGCGGGCGTTAAGGCCGACGATGTCAGGCACCGGCCCTCTTCCCCGGCCCTGTTACCCTATCGAGGTAGGCTATTGGGTGGCAGGGCCGGTGGAGAGGGCAGGTGCCGCAAGCCTGACCCGGATGGGTCAGGCGCACCCGACAAGGAATCCATGAAATGGCTCCGCCGAAGAAACCGGGCAAGAACGAGATCCCGGCCCCCATCATCGTCAAGAAGATCACCGTTGTGGCCGGCGGCCATCATGGCGGCGCGTGGAAAGTGGCCTATGCCGACTTTGTGACGGCGATGATGGCCTTCTTTCTGCTGATGTGGCTGCTGGGCGCGACCACGGAAAAACAGCGCAAGGGCATTGCGGACTATTTTACCCCCACGCTGGTCAAGACCAAACAGGGCAGCGCAGGCTCAAACGGGCTGCTGCACGGCAATTCGCTGACCGATGTCGACGATTATCCCAACCGCCAGGGCCAGACCGGGACGCGCGCCATGACCATCCCGCGCGACACCACCGGCGGCCCCAAGGAAGGCGGCAGCAAGGTCAAGAAGGTCGCCTCGGTCACGCAAAAGCTGCAACAGCGCCTCTCGGCCACCGAAAAGCTGCAAAAGCTGGCGCGCACGTTGAAGGTCACGGCCACGCCCGACGGCATCCGGCTCGATCTGGTCGATGACGCCGATTTCTCGATGTTCCAGTTGGGCACGACGATCCTGACCCCCGATGCGGTGCAATTGCTCCATGCCATCGGCTCGGTGCTCAAGGATGAGGAAGGCGGGATCACCATTCGCGGCCATACCGATGGTTTGAAATGGAAACGCACCGATACGATCAACAACTGGTCGCTGTCGGCCGGGCGCGCCGAGGCGACGCGGCAGGCGCTGATGCGCGACGGGTTGGGCGAGACGCGCTTTCGCCGGATCGAGGGCGTGGCCGACCGCGAACCGCTGATCGCCGACAATCCCAATGATGCGCGCAACCGGCGCATGTCGATCCTGCTCAATTATCAGTAGGACCACATAGCACCCCATCGACGCCTCCTTCACCTCGCCCATTTACTTCTTGGCAACACAGGAACGGGGCGAGGTCTGGCGCTATATTCGGCCCAAGGCACGGCTCCGCCAATAATGGAGCCTTGTCATGTCTGCGCCACTCGACCACGCCACGCTGGCAACCGATCGGGTCAACCCCGCCCGCAGCGAAGTCCTGCCCCACCAACTGCCCGATGTGCTTGACGATTTTCCGCAGGCGCAGGTGCTCAGTCTGGACTGTTTCGACACGCTGATCTGGCGCGACACCTATCGCCCGGTCGATGTGTTCAAGGCGCTGCCCGGAATGGCCGGCACCCAGCGCGCCCGCGCCGAGGAAACCGCCCGCCGCGCCGCCCGCATTCTGGCGCGGGGCGAAGACATCACCATTGCCGAGATCTATGGCAGGCTGATGCCCGCCGCCTCGCCCGAGGTGCAGCAGGCCGCGATCCGCGCCGAACTGGATGCCGAGGCCACCCATTGCTATGCCTTTACCCCCACGGTCGAGCTGATCCGCCGGGCCAAGGCGCGCGGGATGCAGGTGGTGATCGTGTCGGACACCTATCTGAGCGAGGAAATGCTGCGCGAGCTGATCGCGCGGGCGGGGGGCGAGGAGCTCTCGGCCATGATCGACCGCGTGTTCGTTTCCTCGCATTGGCGCCTGCCCAAGGCCCGCGGGCTTTATCGCCATGTGCTGCCCGAACTGGGCGTCGATGCCGGGGCGGTGCTGCATATTGGCGACAATCTCAACGCCGACGTCAAGGGCGTGGCCCCCTTTGGCGTGCAGACGGTTCACCTCAAGCAATTCCACGCCGAGATCGAGCGTCAGTTGCGGCTGGAGGCCTGTCTCGACACGCTCTTGAGCGATGGATCGGACACGCTGGGCGCGCCCCAGCCCCACCGCGCCGCGCTGGCGCAATGGACCCCGCAATTGACCGATACGGCGCAGCATTTCGGCTATGCCGTGCTGGGGCCGATCTTCACCGGCTATGACCGCTGGCTCTGCGCCGAGGCCGAGACGATCGGGAGCCGACGCGGCGGCAGGGTCCATCCGCTGTTCCTGATGCGCGACGGCCATCTGCCGCTGCTGGTCCATCAGGCGCGCGGCGCAACCGGTGGCCATGCCGTCGAAATCAGCCGCTTTACCGCCACCGCCGCGATCTTCACCGCCGATGCGGCCATAGACGCCTATGTCGAGGACCAGTTGGGCACCGATCCGGCCGTGATCGCCCATCAGTTGCAGATCCCCCCCGCCGAGGTGAAGAAGCTGGCCGCCATTGCGGACAAGACCAAGGGCACGCAGGCCCTTTATAGCCTGCTCGACCGGCGCGAGATCCGCCGTTTCATCCACAAGGCCGCGCGGCGCATGGCCGACCGGATGATCGCCCATATCCGCCATGCCGCCGATCCCCGGCCCGGCGATACGCTGATGCTGGTCGATCTCGGCTATAACGGCTCGGTGCAGAACCGGATCGACGCGGTGCTGGCCGAGGCGCTGGGGGTGCATGTCGCGGGGCGCTATCTGTTGCTGCGCGAGGTCGAGGTCAGCGGGCTGGACAAGGCGGGCTATTTCGACGCGCGCCATTATGATCATGATGCACTCATCGCCATGGCCAACAATATCGCGGTCTTCGAACAATTCTGCACCAACACAGCCGGCTCGGTGGTCGATTATACCGAACGCGGCGCACCGATCCGCCGGGCCAATGACATCAAACAGGCGCAAAGCGCGATCCGTGAGACGGCCCAGCAAGGATGCCTGCTTTTCGCCCAAACCCAGCCCGCCGCCAGCCAGCGCGCCCACCGCGACCCCGCCATGGACGCCGATCACTGGCGCCGCGCCAATGCCGCCGCACTGGCCCGGCTGATGTTTTTGCCCATGCCCTATGAATTGGGCGTGTTTGAAAGCTTCGAGCATGACGTCAATCTGGGCACCGCCGAAACCGTCGCGCTGTTTCACAAGGGCCACGCGCAAAAGGGGCTGCGTCAACAGGGCCTATTCTATCTGAAGGGTGCGCGGCGTATGTTTCTGCCCGCCGAATTGTCGGAAGAAGGCATGGCCACCCGCCTTGCCTATCTGGCCTCCAGCCGCTTCGGCATGATGCTCAATGTCAGCGACTTTACCGCCGAGGGCGGCTTCCTTGTCCCCACGATCTACAGCAACGGGCGCGAGGTGGTCGAAACCCGCTTTAACGCGCTGCCCACGCATAATGGCTATCACAGCCTGTGCATTCCGATCGGCGATTGCCGCTATACCGCCGCGATCCAGTTCGGCGCGCTCTTCGACTGGATCGAGGTCTATTCAATCACCGCTCTGCCCCAGGCCGAGCATCTCAACAACACCCATGACACGGCCAGCCGCGAAATCGCGATGACGCCGGTGCTGGAGGGAATCGAGGCGCGTTCGGGCAATCTGTGGCAATGCACATCGCCCCACGGCTTTGCGCTGATCAACCCGCCGCCGCGCCGCAATGATACGCCGATGATGTTGCTGGTGGTGTTCCGCCCGGTGACATGGAAGGAAGGCGCGGCCTGATCCCATCGCACCGCCGCGATTGCAAAACGCCGCGCCCCCAACGGGACGCGGCGTTTTTCTTTATGGACCGGCAGTAATCGGGAACAGTAATCGGGAAGTGAAACGCGAAAAAACCCGGCGCTTCCCTTGGGGGGAAGCACCGGGCCTGTCCGGGAATTATCCGGATCGCGGCTTACTTGAGCAGCGAGAGGACATTCTGCTGGCTCTGGTTGGCCTGGGCGATCATCGCGGTCGATGCCTGGCTCAGGATCTGGGCCTTGGCCATCGCGGTCGATTCAGCCGAATAGTCGGTGTCCTGAATGCGGCTGCGGGCGGCCGAGAGGTTGGTCGAGTTGTTGGTCAGGTTGTTGACCGCCGACTGGAGCTGGCTCTGACCGGCGCCGAAACCGGCGGCCGCGGTCGAAACCTGACGGATCAGCGTGTCCATCGTGTCGATGGTGGACGAGGCCGAACCGCTGGTGGAAACGTCGATGTTGGCGCTCTGCGCATCCCAATCGATGCCCTGCGAGGTCAGCGTGATCGTGTCCGAGCTGTTCGCACCGGCCTGGATCGAGAAGGTCGTGGTCGAGGCCGAACCGGCGCCGGCGGTGTTGAACAGCGCGTTGCCGTTGAACTTGGTGTCCGACAGGATCGAGCCGATCTGGGTCTTGAGCGAGTCGACTTCCTGCTGCATGTCCTGACGGTCGGTGTCCTGATAGGTGCCCGAGGTGGACTGCACCGACAGTTCACGAACGCGCTGCATCATGTTGGTCACTTCGGTCAGCGACCCTTGCGCCGTCTGAGCCAGCGAGATGCCGTCGTTGGCGTTCTTGATGCCCTGGTTCATACCGTTGATCTGGCTGGTCATCGAGGTCGAAATGGCCAGACCTGCCGCGTCGTCGGCGGCCGAGTTGATGCGCGTGCCGGTCGACAGGCGGGTCATCGCCTTGGCGGTCATGTTGGCGGCGCTGTTCGATGCATTGGTTGCCTGAAGGGCGTTAACGTTGGTGTTGATGACAGTCATGGTTCACTCCCGATTTGTCCCGAAGGTTGCCAGCCCGCCGGTCCATCCGGTACTGGCTGCCAGCCACTAGAGCGGTTGGGGCAGCGCCAATTTAAGCCCTTTGCGAAAATTTGTGCGCAGGGGCCGACAAGTCCTTTTTAGCCAAACAGGTGATTCGCACAGGCTCGCTCGCGGTAACGAATCAACCCCCGCACGACCCGCATGTGACGGTCGGCGTCTGCGGTTTTTAAGCCCCCGAAATAATTTTTTTCCCACCTTGTTGGGCAAGCAGCCCGTAGTGGCCGCAAAACGGGGCGGTGAATCCGGCAAAATAGGGATTGTTACGAGGACTTAAATAACGCCGGATTTTGACGTTGCGGTGGCAAAAACAGCCTCGGGAATGGTCAAATCCGGGACTGGGAAAACATGGACTACATCGACGTCACCAACAGCACGGCACAGCGGCACGCCCCGCTGGTTCAGCGTGCCGGGGCGGTCATCGCCACGATGGGCAGCACCTGCAAGCTGCGCCTGATCGAGGGCGAGGCCGATGGCAAAGCCTGCGTGCATGGCGACGATCGCACCACAATCTTGCTGTTTCACGGCCAGACCAACCGGCTCGACCGGCTGCCGGTTCCGCGCGGCGGGCGCAAACCGCGTTTCGCGCTCAACTATGCCGATCCGGCAAGTGAAGATGCGTTGGCCGCGTTAATCTCTTGTGCCACTTTGGGAGGTCCGGTCGCGGCCGATCCCGACTCGCTTTCGGTTCTCGCGCTGGCCGAGCGTCTGGCGATGAGCGACATTCCCGTCCTGATCGGCGGCCCCACCGGCACCGGCAAGGAAGTGCTCAGCCGTTTCATTCATGACAGCAGCCCGCGCAAGAACGGCCCTTTCATTGCCGTCAACTGCGCCGCCATGCCCGAGGCCATGCTCGAAGCCCTGTTGTTCGGCCATACCAAGGGCGCTTTTACCGGCGCGACCAGCGCCAACGAGGGGTTTTTCCGCGCGGCCGACGGCGGCACGCTGCTGCTTGACGAGATTGCCGAAATGCCGCTGGCGCTTCAGGCCAAATTGCTGCGCGCGCTTCAGGAAGGCGAAGTGGTGCCCATCGGCGCGACCCAGCCGGTGCGTTTCGATGTGCGCATCATTGCTGCGGCCAACCGCGATCTGCCCACCGAAGTGGCGCAGGGCCGGTTCCGCGCCGATCTGTTCTATCGCCTCAATGTCTTTCCTCTGGCGCTCAAACCGCTGCGCGAAAGGCTGGAGGACATCGCCCCGCTGGCCTTCGCCCTCGCCCAGCGCCACACGCCCGCGCATCGCGCCGTGCCGTGGATCAGCGCCGAGGCGATCAGCCTGCTGCGCACCCATGGCTGGCCGGGCAATGTGCGCGAGCTGGAAAATGTCATCCGCCGCGCGCTGCTGCTGGCCGAAGGTCTGGGCGGTTCGCCCAGCGCGCAAATCGGCCCCGAACATATCCGCTTTGATTGTGTGGCCAAGCTGGTTGAAGAACCGGTGGCGGCAAGCGAGCCGGTCGCTGCCCCGGCGACGCCCGTTCTTGAGATGCCCGAACCGGCCCCCGCCACCGGGCGCAAGCTGGCCAGCATCGTGCAGGTGAGCGAGGCCAAGGCAATCCTTGAAACGCTGGCGGCCTGTGGCGGCAGCCGGATCGCCGCCGCGCGCCAGTTGGGCATTTCCGAACGCACATTGCGCTACCGGCTCGCCTCGCTGCGTGAAGCCGGGATGCCGGTGGCCGCCGTGGGTGGAGGCCGCAGATGAGCAGCATCGGGGGCATAGGTGGAGCAAGCGGCAGCGCATGGGGCGGGGCATCGGGCCTGCGCGAGATCATGCAGTTGCGCGCCCAGATCATCGAAAAATCACAGATCCTGCAACAGATCCACTCGCCCCAGACCCAGTCTGTCGGCGCGAGCGCATCGGGTCAGGGCCATTTCACCGACAGGCTGAACGAGGCGATGCAATCGGTGAACGCCACCCAGCAGCGCGCCGACCAACTGACCACGGCCTATGAAACCGGCCAGACGCAGGATGTCGCCAAGGTGATGCTGGCGCGGCAGGAGGCCTCTGTGGGTTTCGAGGCCACGCTTCAGGTGCGCAACAAGCTGCTCTCCGCCTATCAAGACATCATGAAGATGGGGGTCTGATAAATGGCTGACCTTGTTCCGGCCGCCGAAATGGGCGGCCTGCCCGCCACGACGCCGGGCTCCATCCTGACCCCGCTGACCGCGCCCGATGCCGGGCCGCCGATGGCGCGCGCGCGCGCTTTTCTGGGTCAGGGGCCGGTCAAAAAGGCGCTGCCCTGGTTTGCGGGCGTGTCCTTGCTGGGCGCGGGCGCGCTGGCATGGGGCATGTTGGCCCAGCCGCCCCAGCGCGTGCTTTATTCGCATCTCGACGATGGCGAGCGCGCCAATGTCGCCGAACAGCTCGACAAGGCCAAGATCACCTATTCGATCGACAATTCCACCGGCACGCTGACCGTGGATGAAGGCAATCTCTACAAGGCGCGCATGGTCGTGGCGCAGAGCGGGACGCTCTCGATGCCCGATACGGCCAATGACAGCCTCGACAAATTGCCGATGGGCGCCAGCCGCGCGCTGGAGGGCGAACGCCTGCGCGCCGCACGCGAACATGAGCTGATGCTCTCGCTCAAGGAAATCGAGGGCGTCCAGTCGGTGCGCGTCCACATTGCCGAGGGCGAGAAATCGGTCTTCGTGCGCGATCAGATCGCCCCTTCGGCCTCGGTCATGCTGCGCCTTGCCGATGGTCGTCAGCTTTCGGACAAGCAGGTTCAGGCCGTGGTCAATCTGGTGGCAGGCTCGGTGCCCGGCCTCTCGCCCGATGCGGTGCGCGTGGTCGATCAACGCGGCCGCCTGCTGACCGATCGCGGCGGGGCGGACAGCGACCGACTGGAAATGCAGGCCCGGCTGGAGGACAAGCTGCACGGACAGGTTGCCGCGCTGCTGACCCCGATGCTGGGCGACGACAATTTCACCAGCGAGGTCCAGATCGATCTGGACATGGAGCAGGTGACCAGCGCGCGCGAATCCTATGACAAGCAGGGCGCCGTGCGCAGCGAGACCAGCCAGCAAAGCCAGCAGGCCGCCACCCCGCAGGCATCGGGCATACCCGGCACGCTGTCGAACACCCCGCCACCCGTCACCCAGCCTTCGCCCGGCGCGCCGCAAGGCACGCCCACATCCGCTGCTGGCCCCGCCCCCACCGCCAGCGAAACCAGCGCCAGCAAGAATTACGAGCTGGGCCGCGAAGTGGCCGTGACCAACCGCGAGCCGGGCCGCATCCGCCGCCTGTCGGTGGCGGTCGCGCTTTCCTCCAAGGCGATGGCCAAGGCCAAGCAGACCGACATCGACCAGATCAAGTCGCTCGTCTCGGCCGCCGTGGGCGCCGATCCGGCGCGCGGCGATCAAGTGGCCGTGGTGGTGCGCAGTTTCGAGCCTATCACCAACGCGCCCGCGCCTTTCTATGAAGCGCCGTGGTTTGCCCGCACGCTGCATTATGGGGCCATGCTGTTGGGCACGCTGATGGTGCTGCTGCTGGGCGTGCGCCCGCTGATCAAGGCGATCCGGGGCGACAAGCCTGCCGCCAAGAAGCTGTCCAAGGCCGATAAGGCCAAGGCGCTGGCCGCAGCGCAGGAAGAGGCGGCAGCCGCCGAGGCTGCCTCTGCCGCCGATCCGCCCGGCCTTGCCGCCATCTCTCCGCGCAGCCGCGATCCCGAGCCGCAGCCCATCGACGCCCGCATGATCGAGCGTCAGGTCGGCCTGGCCCAGCAAATCGTCGACACCAAACCCGACACGGCGGTCATCGCCCTGCGCCAGATGTTGCAGCAGCCCACCCATGAAGAGGCGCCCACGCCATGAGCGAGATGAATTCCATCGAAATGCAAGACGCCGCCGCGCTCGCCATACCTCCCCTTTCCGATGCCGAGGCGGCCGCCGTGCTGGTGATGCTGCTGGATGAAGATCAGGCCAGCCGGATGCTGGGGCAATTGAGCCCGGCCGAATTGCAATTGCTGGGGCAAAAAATGTGCGCTCTGGGCGAAATCGGGCCCGAGGCGATCTGCCGCGCGGTCGATGGCTTTGCCGCCCGCACCGAAAAGCTCGGCATCCACGCATGGGGCCGCACCGACCGCGTGCATGGCATGATGCGCCGCGCCGTTGGCACGATCAAGGCCGACAATCTGATGGAGCGCATCGCGCCTGAGGCTCCGCCCGCCAGCCCGCTCGACATCACCCGCTGGCTCAACCCTGCGGCCATTGTGCCGCTGGTGCGGGGCGAGCATCCCCAGGCGATTGCCGTGTTGCTGATCCAGCTTGAAGCCGATGTCGCGGCCAAGGTGCTGCATTCGCTGCCGCCCGAACAGCAGACGCAGGTGGTTCACCGCGTCGCCACGATGGGCCCGGTCAGCCCCGAGGCGCTCCTGATGCTGGAGGAATTGCTCAGCCGCCGGATCATCGAGTTTCACGGGCGCGGCACGCTGGCCATGGGGGGCGCGAAAAACGCCGCCGAAATCATCAACAACTCGGCCAAGACCGTGGAAAAGCGCGTCATTCCCGAGATCACCAAGATGGACAAGGCGCTGGCCCGCGCGATCGAAAACGAGATGTTCAAATTCGAGCATCTCTTCGAACTCGATCCCAAATCCATGGGCGCGCTGCTGCGCGAGGTGGAGAGCGACATTCTCATCAACGCGCTCAAAGGCATTGCGGAGGATCAGCGCGACGTGTTCTTCGCCGCCATGTCCAGCCGCGCGGCCGATGGCGTCAAGGACGAGATCGCCAGCCGTGGCCGGTTGAAAATGGCCGATTGCGTCGAGGCGCAAAAACAGATCGTCACCGCCGCGCGCCGTCTGGCCGCAGAGGGTGTGATCTCCTTCGGCAGCGGCGAGGACGATTATGTCTGATCTGGGCGCCATGCTGGGCAGCGGCAGCGGAGGCTTCACGCCGGACGCGCGCTTTGCCGGGCTGCGCGGGATCGAGGAGGAACTGCCTCGCCCGCTCTCGGTCATGCGGATGCGGTTTGGCGCCGATGTCGTGCCCGCCGCCTCCGCCCCGCCCCCGGTCATGGTGCCCGAATTTCCGGCCGAGCCGGACCCGATGGAGGAAGCCCGCGCCGATGCCTATGCTCAAGGCTGGGCCGATGCGCAGGAGGCCGCCGAAATGGCCGCGGTGCAGGCCGACAAGACGCGCGGGCGGATGGAAACGGTCATTCACCGGCTGGATGGCGAACTGGCCGAGCAATTCCGCCAGCGCCTGATGGAAACGGTGATCGCGCTGTGTGAAAGCTGCCTTGCGCCGCTGGCGCTGGACAAGGATGCGCTGCTGCGCCGGGTTGAACGCGCGGCGGCCATGTTCTCCCGCGCCGACGATGAACGGGTGATCCGGCTGCACCCGGATGATCTGGCCGCAGTTCAGGCGCGCCTGCCCGAGGACTGGAATGTTCAACCCGACCCGACGGTGGAGCGCGGCGCAATCCGCGTGGAAAGCGGCGGCGGCGAGGATGGCGGCGCCGAGGACGGCCCGCGCCAATGGCGCCGCGCCATCGCCGAGGCGCTCGATGTGGGCGGGCTGGACTGATGCTGCGCATTTTCAACGATCTTCTGGGCGATCCCCAGCCGATTGATCTGACCCCGCGCCGTTATGGCGTGGTGGTGGCCTGCGATGGCGGCTTGCTGGAGGTTTCGGGCCTGTCGGTGCCGGTGGGCGCGCTGTGCCGGATCAGCCATGGCAACGGGCAATCGCTCTGCGCCGAGGTGATCGGATTTCGCAATGGCCGCACGTTGATGATGCTGCTGGGCGATACGGTGCTGCTGCGCCCCGGCGCGCGGGTGCGCCCGGTGGGCAAGCCGGGGATGCTGCCGGTGGGCGAGGTGTTCCTTGGTCGCGCGGTCGATGGCGAGGGCAAGCCGATTGACGGGCTTGGGCCTTTGCATCCGCGCGCCTTGTGGCCAGCGGGCGGGGTGCGCGCGGGCGCGCTGGACCGCAGCCCGGTGCGCCGCAGTTTTGACACCGGCATCCGCGCGCTCAACGCCATCACCACCTTTGGCGTGGGTCAGCGCATCGGCATCATGGCCGGATCGGGCGTGGGCAAATCGGTGCTGCTCGACATGATCGCCCACGGCGCCAGCGCGGAAATCGTCATCGTCGGCCTGATCGGCGAACGCGCGCGCGAAGTCTCCGATTTTGTCGAACGCCATATGGCGGGCAGCAAACGCGCCACCACCGCCGTCATCGCCGTGCCCGCCGACCATGCGCCCAACCTGCGCATTCGCGGCGCGATGCTGGCCACAGCCATGGCCGAATATTTCCGCGCGCAGGGGCGCAAGGTGCTGCTGATCATGGATTCCCTGACCCGCGTGGCCCATGCCGGGCGCGAGATCGGCCTGCTGCTGGGCGAACCGGGCGCGGCGCGCGGCTATCCGCCCTCGGCGCTGGCCACGATCACCAAGCTGGTCGAACGCGCGGGCAATTCGGCGCAGAGCGGCGGGTCGATCACGGGCCTCTACACCGTGCTGGCCGATGGCGATTCTCAGGATGATCCGGTGGTCGATACCGCGCGCTCGATCCTTGACGGGCATATCGTCCTGTCGCGCGATCTGGCCCAGCGCGGGCAATATCCGGCCATCGACATTGCCGCCTCGCTGTCCCGCGTGATGACCGACATTACCAGCCGCGATCACCAACGCCTTGCCCGCGCCTTTCGCGCGCTGGTGGCCGCCTATGAGGCCAACCGCGATCTGGTGCTGATGGGCGCCTATCGCGCCGGGGCCGATCAACAGCTTGACCGCGCCATCGCCATGCATCCCGCCCTGGTGCAATTCCTGACGCAGGAGGGTGGCACGGTCGTTACGCTGGAGCAGTCTGTGGCGCAATTGGGGGCGCTGCTGGGCCCTGAAGGCTCACGATGAAGGCTGAGCGCGACAAGCTGAAGCGTTTGCAAAGGCTTGAGCGCGTGCGCGCCATCGCCAAGCAGACCGTGGCCACCGAGGCCGCCCGCGCCGAGGGCACCTATACCCAATTGATGCAACTGGCCCAGCGGACCGGACAACTGGCCGCCGATTATGCCGCGCGCACCGACATTACCGATGGTGCGGCCCTGCGCGACATGAACCGCTTTGCCGCCGGATTGCAGGGCATCCGCGCCGCAACCCAAGCCGACGCCAACCGCGCGCAGGCCATTGCCGACAAGCGCCAGCAGGAACTGGCCATTGCCGAGCGCCGTCGCGCCGCCGTCGAGGACCGCGCCAATGCGCAAGCCCGGCAAATGGCCGCCCGGCAGTCCTATGCCGCACTGGCCGGACAGATCCAGAGCGCGAAACGCCGCGATTCCAAGGACTGAGGCGCGCGTCGCAAATTGGCACGTCTTTTGCTTAATCCATTGCAAAGCCTGATACGGAGCCACCATCCATGCCCGAAGCCACCAGTTTGAACATCGGTTCCAGCCCTCTGGCCGCGCTGTCCGGCGCCCGGTCGGCCGATGGTTCGGCGGGCGTGGCGGCGCAGGAGGGCGATGCGGGCGGTTTTCAGGCGATGCTGGACTCGCAAACAGGCCGAAACGCGGGGCAAAATCTAGCCCCGACCATGCCTCAAGGCATCGGGCAAAGCTCCCTCACCCCGCAAGTCCTCGCTTCGGGCCTGTCGCCAGCCCAGCCACCGGCAACCGATCCCGCCCGCGAGGCCCAATCAGCGCCGGTTTCCGCGCCGGTAGTGGCCACCATGACGGCTCTGCGTAATACGGCCGCCTCGGTCGCGGGGGTCTCGATCACCTTGCCTGTAATAACCGCCCCCTCGATCAACGGGGCCGACAGGACGCCGGAAACCGGCGCAGCCGCCGCCATGGCGGCACCGCCAAACGGCAATTTGCCGGTGGGCGGCAAAATCTTGCCGGTGGCCCTCGCCCCCGAAGACAGCGCCGATACCGCCCCCGTCGATACGCCAGAGGCAGCCAAACCGGCAATGGCGCAGAGCATGGTCTGGACGGCGCGCCTGCGCAAAGGCGCCGAGGCTCAAGCCGCCGATACGCAGACGGACAAGCCCGTTGATGAAAGCGGCGACGATGAGGGCAATGACGCAAGCGTTGCGAATGCCGCCGCATCGGCCATGCCTGCCCCTGACGCCGTGCTGCCCGCAGCCATTGGTCTGCCTGCTGCTATCATGCTGACGGCCCAGCCTGCGCCACGATCAGCGGCGGGGTCGGAGCAATCCGCGCCCGGCGTGACGGATGACGCAAACGGGCGATCCGGCCGCTCCAGCCCGGCCAGCAGCCCCATCGCGCCCACAACACTGGCCAGCACAACACCGGCCAATGCGCCAGCCGCGCAGGCTCGCCCCGCCACCGCCTTGCCCCTCAACCAGGCGGGCGCGTGCGTTCAGGATCCAGCAGCGGCCAATACTGTCCCTGCCGAGGCTATCCCTGCCGGCAACGCCCTGCCTGCGGGCCTGCCGCAATGGCTGGGCGCGCAGCAGGCCGAAGTCACGGTGAAGGAAGACACGGCGCAGATCGCGCCCGCGCCGGGCAAGATCGCCATCAAGGCAACCAAGGCCGCCGCACAGGCCGATCTGCCTGAATCATCGCCCGCAACGCCAGCCAACAGCGACACCGCTGGCCCCCTGTCCGCGCCGCAAGTGTCGGCCTCCGCCTTCTCGGCAAGCCCGCTGCATCAAGCCACCCATGCGAGCATGCAGGATGCCCTATCGCCCGCCGCCGATACGCAGGCATCTCTGGCGGCCGCCAGCGCGCAGCCCCTCGATAGCGCCAGCCGCAGCATGGCCATGCCCTCCGAAAGCGGCGCCTCACGCGATATGAGCGCGCTGGTTGACCGGCTGGTCGAGGCGCGCGCGGCGATGCGTTCGGGGGCATCGACGCAATGGGTGCAGACATCGATCCAGCATGCCGAATTTGGCCGGGTCGCCTTGCAGATCCGTCAGGATGGCAACAATCTCTCGGTGGCCATGGCCAGCAGCGATCCTGATTTCGCACCCGCCGCACAGGCCGCGCTGAACGCTTCGCAAAGCCTGCTGCAACCCGCAGCCGCCAGCCAGAGCGGCGCGGATACGGGCCAGAACCAGAGCCAAAACGCAGGACAAGACAACCGGCAACCAGGACAAGGCAACAGCCCCGCCTTTAACGGACAATCAGGCGGACAGTTCAGCGGCCAATTCAGCGGACAGCCGGGCGGGCAGAACCAGCAGTCCGCGCGCCAGCAGGCCCCCTTTGCCGACAATCAGATCGCCCAACAGGCTCAGACCCTGCGCGATGCGGCCAACGCCCCGTCCACCGGCGCCGCGCTGTCGGGTCGCTCCGGCATTCTGGCCTGATCCGCCGCCCTTCGTTTGAAACAAATCAGAGACCGACATCATGAGCAAAGACAAGACCGAGACCGGCGATAAACCCGCCAAGGGCAAAAGCCCGATTATGCTGATCGCGATCACGGCGGTGCTGATGCTGGCGGTGGGCGGGGGCGGGGCCTTTGCCATGGTCAAGATGGGCATCATCGGCGGCGGAAAGAGCGAACATGTCAAAGAAGACAATTCGCCTAAACTGATCCGCAAGGGTCAGGAGGACCCCTATGCCGCCAAACCCGCCGAAGGGGGCAAGGAAGGCGAAGGCGCGGTGAAAGAAGTCGAGGGCGAAGGCGGCAGCCCCTACAAGACCTCCTATTATACGTTCTCCGAGGATTTCACCTCCAATCTCAAGAATTCCTCGGCGCTGGTCCAGATCTCGGTCGCCTGTTCGACGCATCGCGATGGGCGCGTTCTTATGTGGTTGAAAAAGCACGAGTTGGCCATCCGTTCGGAAATGCTCGCGGTGCTGGCTGATACGCCCGAAGAGGAAGTTTCCACCGTGGAAGGTAAGGAGAAACTGCAAAAGCGGCTTACCGCATCCATTAATCATGTTTTGACAGAGGAAGAGGGCTTCGGCGGCATCGACGCCGTCTATTTCAAGAGCTTCCTCGTCCAGTAATCCGCCAGAGCGACCGGAGACCCGCATCATGAAACCGCAGCGCGAGTTCATCGCCGAGCGCCCGTTGGCCGAGCATTGCCCCGAGTTGTTGAAGCGCGGCCCGGCGCCCGAAGACCTGCTGCATCTGCTGGAAAAAATGGGCCAGCGTTTTGCCCGCCGCCTGTCGGGCGCCTTTGCCCCGCTGATGGGCGGCGAGGCCCCGATTGTCAGTTGCACCAGCCCGCGCGAAACCAAGCTCTCCAGCCTGAATTCCTCGATTGCCGCGCTGGCCGCCAACAGTCTGCTGGCCATCGGCAGCGCACAGACGCCGATGCTGGTTTCCATCGAGGCCGAACCGGTGCTGCGCATCGTCGATCGCGCCTTTGGCGGCAAGGGCGAGGCCCCGGCCCCGATGCCCAAGCAATTTCCCCCCGCCGCCGAATTGATGATCGCTCGGCTCGAAGTGCTGCTGGCCGAACATCTGGCGGCGGCGGTGACGGCCACTGCAGGGCGCGCAAGCGATGGCGACATGCCCGACATCACCGCCATCCGCCGCGATGGCAGTCTGACCGCTCTGTCGCCCTTTGACGACAATCTGCCGCTGGCCATGCTGTCGCTGGAGGTGGACGATGGCGGGGTTCTGCCCTGGCTGATGACGGTGGCCATGCCCTTTGCCACGCTGGGGCGGATCTTTGGCTATGCCGAAAAGCCCGCCCGCCGCGCCGCGCCGCATTATCGCGGCGATCCGATGGCCGCGCCCTTTGGCGATGTGCCGGTCACGCTCAGCGCGGTGCTGGTGGACATGCGCGTGCCTTTCCCCGCGATCGCCACGCTGGCGCCCGGCGTCATCCTGCCGGTATCCGTTTCGCGCCAGATTCCCCTGCGCGTGGGCGAAAACACCATCGCCCATGGCACCGTGGGCACGATGGACGACCGCGTGGCCGTAAAAATCGACAAGGCCTTTACCGATGAGAGGACCAACCCATGAATTTCGAAACTTCGCAAGGCTTTGGCGCGCGCGGCTTTGACTTCCTCAAGGATGTCGATGTGCGCCTCTCGGTCGAATTGGGCCGCACCGACATGAAGCTGAAAGATGTGCTGGCGCTGGGCGAGGAAAGCGTGGTGCTGCTCGACCGGCTGACCGATGAATTGCTGGACGTGATGGTCAATGGCAAGGTCATCGCCAAGGGCGAGATCGTGGCACAGGGCAACCGCTTTGGCCTGCGCATCGTGGAAATGGCGGGCAGCGAAGACAGCCCCGAAATGCCCGCCCCCACCGCGCGCGGCCGTGGCAAGGCTGCGGACTCCGAATAATGCTGTGGTATGTCGCCAAGCTGTTGATCCTCCTGCCGCTGATCGGCGTCATGATCTGGGGCAGCCTGAAACTGTCGCAGAAATTCCAGTCGCGCTTTATGGCCGCCGGGCAAGGCCGCCGCATCCGCATCGTGGAAACCGTGATGCTCAGCCCGACCCAGAAGCTGGCGGTGATCGCCTTTCACGGGCGCGAAATTCTGGTGGCCAGCACGCGCCATGGCATGACGCGCCTGTCCGAGGTCGAGGTGATCGACGGCGAGGCGTTTGAGGAAAATTTCCGCGACGGGGCCGATTTCGCCCAGACTTTGCGGAGGATCGACAAGTGAGGCCGATGATGCGCGCCCTTTGGGCGATCCCCATCCTGTTCCACGCGGGCGCGGCCATGGCGCAGGCGGCCCCGCCGGGGTCGGCCATTCCGGGCGCGCTCGACCGGGCCTTTACCTCGATGAACGGCGGGCCGGGCGGGGGCATGACGCTCTCGATGCAGATGCTGCTCATCATGGGCCTGCTCTCGGTCCTGCCCACGCTGATCCTGATGATGACCAGCTTTACCCGCGTGCTGGTGGTCTTTTCGATCCTCCGGCAAGCGATGGGGTTGCAGCAATCGCCGCCCAATCAGGTGCTGATCGGGCTGGCGCTGTTCCTCTCGCTCTTTATCATGACGCCCACGCTGGATAAGGTGACAGCCAATGCGCTCACCCCCTATTCGGCGGGGCGGATCAATGCCGAACAGGCGATTGCGGCATCGGGGGTGGAATTTCACGCCTTCATGATCCGTCAGACGCGCCGCGCCGATCTACAGATGTTTGCCGATATGGCCAAGGCGCCCAAGTTCAACCGGCCTGATGATGTGCCTTTCTCGATCCTGCTGCCCGCCTATGTCACCTCTGAGCTGAAAACCGCGTTTCAGATCGGCTTCATGCTCTATCTGCCCTTTCTGGTGATCGACCTTGTGGTTTCGGCGGTGTTGATGAGCCTTGGCATGATGATGCTCAGCCCGGCCATGATCTCCTTGCCGTTCAAGCTGTTGCTTTTCGTGCTGGTCGATGGCTGGGCGCTGTTGATGGGCAGCCTTGCGGCCAGCTTCAATTGATGGACGAGACCTCGCCCCTCCTCGCTCTGGCCGACCGCATGCTTTATGTGGTCGCGCTGTGCGGCGCGCCGGTGCTGCTCACCAGCCTTGCCGTCGGCCTTGTCGTCTCGATCTTTCAGGCCGCCACTTCGGTCAACGAACAGACCTTGACCTTCATCCCCAAGGTGGTCGCCACCGGGCTGGTGCTGGTGCTGTTTGGCGCAGGGATGCTGGGGCTGATCGAGGATTTTGCCCGCGAGATCTTTGCCGCCATCGCCCATCTGGGCGCGATGCCCGGTCAATAGAGGGGGCCAATAAGCGATGATCGGCCTCGATTTCGGCTTTGGCCCGCTTCAGGATGAATTCTTCCGCTGGATGTTCCTGATGACGCGGATCGGGGCCGCCTTGGTGGCCGCGCCCTTTTTCGGCATGATGAACATTCCGGTGCAGGTGCGCGTGATCACGGCGGGCGCGATTGCCGTGCTGGTGACCGCGTGGACCAACACCGCGATGCCCGCGCACCTCTTCTCGCTCTCGGGCCTGCTGGCGGTGGCGGGCGAGGTGTTGGTGGGCACGGTGATGGGCTTTGTCCTGCAATTTGCCTTTGCCGCCCCGGCGATTGCCGCCGAACTGATCGGATCAGGCATGGGCCTGTCGATGGCCTCGACGGTGGACCCGCAAAATGGCGCGCATTCGCCCGCGCTGGGGCAATATTTCACCGTGGTGCTGACGCTGGTGTTCTTTGGCCTTGGGTGCCATCTGCAATGGATCGCGCTGGTGGTCAAAAGCTATGAGGTCTTTGCGCCGGGCCACACATGGATCGGGCCGGACCGGATACAGGCGATCCTCTCCTTCGGCTCGGTGCTGTTTGCCACCGCCGTCGCCATGGCGCTGCCGGTGACGCTGCTTTTGCTGCTGGTGCTGGTGGTGGCGGGGGTGCTCTCGCGCTCGGCCCCGGCGCTCAATCTGTTCTCGCTGGGCCTGCCCTCGGCGATTGCGGCCGGGTTTGCCGCGCTGCTGGCCACCACGCCCATGTTGACCGACCGGATGATCGAATTGTCCGCCGATGCCATACGCGCGGCCGCGCGCATGATCGGGGCCTGAGACCATGGCAGAGGAAGGCCCCGGCGAAAAGACCCACGCCCCAACCGCCAAGCGGCTGAAAGAGGCGGCCGAAAACGGCGACGTCCTGCGCTCGCGCGATCTGGGCGTGGCGGTCACGATGCTGCTGGCCGCCGCGTTTTTGCGGACGGGGGGGCCTTGGATCCTCGACGGGCTGTCGCGGGTGATGCGTATGGGCTTTGCGTGGGACCGCGCCACCATCGAGGATTTCAACCCCGCGCGCATGGCCTCCACCGCGCTGTGGCTGACCGCGCCGCCGGTGCTGGTGCTGGGCCTGTTGATGGCGGTGATGGCGGTGATAACCCAGCTTGGCCCATCGCCGGGCGGGCGTTTCATGATGAGCAATGTCGCGCCCAAATTCAGCCGTTTGAACCCGATGTCGGGCTTTAAGCGGATGTTCGGCGCCAATGGCTGGATCGAGGTGGGCAAGGGCCTGCTCAAGCTGGTGCTTCTGGGAAGCATTGCGTGGTTCTGGGCCGGGTCGCGGATTGCGCCGATGCTCGAACTGGGCGCGGTGGGGCTGGCGGGGCAATTGAATTTTGCGTGGGATGCGCTGACCAGCCTGTTGTTTCAATTGTCGGGCGGGCTGATCCTCATCGCGCTGTTTGATTTTCCGGTGCAATGGATCCGCCGGATGCGGCGGTTGCGCATGAGCCTTGAGGAAATCAAGGAAGAGAACAAGCAGCAGGAAGGCAGCCCCGAGGCCAAGGGCGCGCAAAAGCGCCGCCAGCGCCAGATCGCCATGGGCGCGATTGCCACCGCCATGGCCAAGGCGCAATTCGTGGTGACCAACCCCACCCATTTCGCCGTCGCGCTGACCTATGATCCGGCCGCCGCCGCCGCGCCCTTTGTTGTGGCCAAGGGGCGGGGCGAAAAGGCACTGGCGATCCGCGAACTGGCCGCCGAGCGCGCGCTGCCCTGTCTGGAATTTCCCGGCCTTGCCCGCGCGATCTATTACACCACCCGCGAACAGCAGATGATCCGCGAGGAACTCTATATCGCGGTCGCGGCGGTATTGTCCTTCGTCTATGCCCTGAAACGCGGCGAGCACCGCCCCGCCCCCACCATCGAAGTGCCCGCAGACCTGCGTTTCGACGGCGACGGACGCCCCGATCCGACCAATGATTATGATCCCTTCGCCACCCCTTAAGTCGCGCCTCCAACGGACGTTCTTTCAACCATGACCACGACCAGCGCCACAACCAGCACCAGCACGGCGTCGACCACCACGACGACCAGCAGCTCATCGGTAGGCTCTCAACTGCTCACCTCGCTGGGCGTTGGCACCGGGGTGGACATGACCGAGATGGCGACCAACATCGCCACCGCGCAATTCGCCACCCAGACCGACGCGGTGAACAACCGCCTCTCGAACGTGGCGCTGCAGATTTCGCAGGCATCGCAGTTGAAGAGCGATCTCCTCACGCTCTCCTCGTCCTTTTCCACCCTGATCGACAGCGGCAATTTGCTGCCCGCGCCCACGGTCACCAACAGCTCGGTCGCCGGCGCCTCCCTGCCCAGCGGCAGCAGCGGCATCACCGGCACCTATGCGCTCGAAGTCACCGCTCTGGCCCAGCCGCAGGTGCTGGCCACCACCAGCTTTTCGGCCGGCGCGGCAACGATGAAGGCGGGCACGCTGACCTTCGATTTCGGCACGTCCAGCGGCTCCACCTTTACCGCCGACACCAGCCACGCCAGCAAGACGATCACCATCGCCGACGGCGCGACGCTGGCCCAGGTGGCCAGCGCCGTCAACAGCGCCCGGATCGGCGTCACCGCCTATGTGGCCACCAACGCCAATGGGTCACAACTGGTGTTCAAGGGATCGGAAGGCGCGGCCAACGGCTTTACCATCACCGCCAATGACACATCGACCGGCACCAGCACGGGCGCCAGCAGCCTGAGCACGCTGGCCTATAATCCGGCGGTGACCTCGACCACGATCACCCGCCAGCAATCGGCAGGCGATGCCGCCTACAAGCTGGACGGGATCAGCCGCACCAGCACCAGCAACACGATCGACAATGCCGCCCCCGGCCTCTCGCTCAAGCTGACGGGCACCAACAGCGGCAATCCCACCACGATCACCTATTCCGACCCCTCCAGCGGCGTCACCTCGACGATGTCCAATCTGGTCAGCGCGCTCAACGCCATCATGACCGAGCTGAACAGCGACATGTCGGCCTCGACCGGCAATCTGTATAATGACTCGGGCGCCAAGGCCGTCTCGCGCGCCTTTTCGCAGCTGGCCGGTACGACGATCATGAAGAATGCCGCCGATGGCGAGCCCAAGACGCTGGCCGATCTTGGCGTTTCGACCAAGAAGGACGGCACATTTGCACTGGACACGACCAAGCTGGCCAAGGCGCTGTCGGACAATCCGGCCGGGGTGGCCGCGATGTTCACCAAGGGCGTCAACGGCATCTACAGCACGGTCTATAAAATGACCTCGGCGCTGACCACCAGCACCGACACCGGTTCGCTGGCCGGTTCGATCACGCGCTATACCGCCCAGCAAACCACGCTGACCACGCAGAAGAGCAAGCTGAGCGATCAGCAGGCGGCGCTGCGCGCAAGGCTGATCACGCAGTATGCCGCCGCCAACACCGCGGTGGCCGCGTCCAATTCCACGCTGACCTATCTGAAAAATCAGATCGCCGCGTGGAACAAGACAAGCAATTAAGAAGGACCGCTCGACATGCTCGCCCGCCGCAATCCTGGCGAAGTCTATCGCCGGGTGGATTTCGATGCTCGTGTTTCCGGAGCCACGCCGGGCGAACTGGTGCGCCTGTGCTATGAACAATTGATCTCGTCGCTGGGCGGGGCGTTGATCGCGGTCCAGCGCGGCGACAATCAGATGAAGAGCCAGATGCTGACCCGCGCCATTTCCGCGCTCAACGCGCTGCACATGGGCGTTTCGGGCGACGATGGAGTCGCCGGCGCGCTGATCCATTTCTATACGGCCACCCGCCGCGCGGTGCTGGACAGCGTGCTGGATTTCGATGCCGATACTATCGCCCAGATACGGCAGGACTTTATCGACATTTCCGAAAGCATGAGTCGCGCCGCCAGTTGAGGGCGCGATCAGACAAATAGGCGCGATCTGTATAAAAATACGAGCCAACAGATAAAAAATTTACATCGAATTTCTGCTGGAACGTGTCACATAATGAACGAAAAAATCATTATCATACAGACATGATTCAGTAAAATAACAATCCATGACAGCAATCCCTGAAAACCAAGGATTAGCTCTTACGGCCAAATACTTACTATCCCTTGAATGAAACGGTTTCGGATCGAACGCTACGCCGTAACGGAGCCAGTTAACGTCCAATGCCTAAGCAAGTTTTGCTAGGCATTAACCAAGATCACTTCAGGGGGTGAGGTTACATTGAACAACGGGACCAGCCTTTTTCTCGTCGATGGCGATGTCCGGCGCCGGGCCGCCATTTCACACTGCCTTGCCGGCAGCACGGTGCATGTCGAACCTTTCGAGGATCCGTCCGAACTCATCGCCCGCTGGCCCAAGACAGGTCTGCTGCTGGTGCATGACGATGGGCGCTCGATCGGCATGCTGCTGGCGCAAATGGGGCGGCTGGGGCAATGGCTGCCGGTTATCGGCTTTGCCCAGGAGCCCAGCACGAGGCAGGTCGTGGGGGCCGTCCTTGAAGGCGCAATCGACTATGTTTCATGGCCCTTTACCCGCGAAGAAATCATCGGCGTGGTCGAACAGGCCGAGGCCAAGGCCGAAGTCTTTGGCAGCGCCAAGCTGCGCGAGGCGCTGGCCCGCAGCCGGGTGGACCGCCTCACCAAGCGTGAGCGTGAGGTGCTGGCGGGCGTGGCGGGCGGCCTGTCAAACCGGATGATCGGGGAAAAGCTGTCGATCTCGCCGCGCACGGTGGAAATTCACCGCGCCAATATGCTGACCAAGATGGGCGCCAATCATACGTCCGAGGCGATCCGCATCGCTATCGAGGCCGCGCTGGTCAGTTGACCCGCAATGCAGTCGAAAATGAAAACGGCGCTCCATTGGGGCGCCGTTCTCATTTCGGGGGCAATCGGGGCAAAGCCTGTCCGGAATGGCGGGATCTGCGCTTTCGCGGATGCAGCAGAACGGGAATAAATTGCCCGCAACACCGCTCCATCTCACACCAAAATTGAATCCCGATAAGCAGCTTGCAGGATCGGCACGACGAGACGGCATCCCATGGACAGCCGCCCGGAACAGACTGGCCCGATCCCAACACCCAAACGCCGCGCCCAAAACGTGGCCATGCTGTTTATCGGCCATGCCGCCGGGATGCCCGACCTGGCCGCTTTTCTGCCGCCTTTCCGCCGCCGTCCCAATGCGGCGGAGAGGCGGCCCCTTTTGCCTCAGCCCTGATTGCAGGAGGCCACAAGGGCCACGCTCAATTCATCCAGAGACAGGATCTTTTCCGCCGCATTGGCGGCAACCGCCGCCGCCGGGGTTTCGCCCACAGTGGCCGTGGCCGGATCTTCGACAAAGGTGCGCGACCCGGCATCGCGCAGCAGCCGCAGCCCCTTGGCGCCATCGCCGCCCATGCCCGTCAGGATCGCCCCAACAGAGGGCACACCCGCGCGCGCCATTGTGCCGAACAGCAGCGTGGCCGAGGGGCGCGCGCCATCGACCGGATCGCGCTGAACCATGCGCAGGCGCGGCGGCGAGCCCGGCTCGAACACGACATGCTTTTCCGGATCGGCGGCAATATGGATCATGCCCGGCGTCAGAGCCGCGCCATCCTTGGCCATGGCGATCTTGCATTTCAGCTCACCCGCCATGCGGTTGATGAAAGTATCGACCAGCGCCGGCTCGCTTTGCAACACGATCACCGTGGGCGGGCATTCGGCGGGAAAATCGCCCAGCATCTGCGTTAACGCATCAATGCCGCCCATCGACGTTGCCATGGCCAGATAGTGACCGTTCCATGTGAACTGCACCTCGGAATGGCGGCTTTCGCGGTGGCTGGACTTTTGCGCCTTCACATTGGAATTGGCCGCCGCCAGCACGATCTTGCCCAGCTTTCCCACGGTCTTGGCGAATTGCTCGGGCGTGGCTTTGAGCGGCTTGGGGAAACATTCCACCGCCCCCAGCGCATAGGCCTTGAGCGAGGTTTCGGTCCCGCTCTGGGTCAGCGAGGAGAGCATGACCACCGGCAACGGGTTGGTCGCCATCAATTCTTCAAGGAATTCGATGCCGCTCATACCGGGCATTTCCACATCCAGCGTCACCACATTGGGTTTGAGCTGAGCGATCTGGTCGCGTGCCTCGTCGGCATTGGCGGCGGTGCCGATCACGGTCACATTGCGCTGCTGCTCCAACACATCGGAAAACAGCGCTCGCATGGCGGCAGAATCGTCCACAACCAGCACACGTGCATCGTTCATTGTCGCAGCTTTCCCGTCTTACGTTGATAAACCGGCCATGTCGGCCTCCACCGATCATGTTTAACCGTGATTCACGAAGCAAATACCTGCTCCTGACTAAGTGCTTAGGCCTAAGCACCGCCTAATCACTATTCAGCGCTGCGCCTGTAGCAACCTGTGTCGGAGCCACGCAAAACGGGCAAAATCAGCCCGCGCGCGCCGGTTTTAGGCATTAATAAAGGCAGGGCAACAGCGCATATGAAACACCGATCCATCGCGCGAAATAACCGCATCGGTGCCATGGTCATCCTGTCGGTGCTTCTGGCGGCGGGGTTGCTGGCGGGGCTGGGCTTTAACGATATCAGGCTGGGCGGGTCGCTGCATCACCGCAACCAACAGGTCAGCGATTTCGTCGCCGACATCCTGCCCCCGCCCGAATATGTGATCGAAGGCTTTCTCGAAGCCAGCCTGCTGCACAACAATCCGGGGCTGATGGCTGAAAAGCGCAGCCGTCTGGGCGATCTGGAAAGGGCCTTTCGGCAAAGGAGCAGCGATTGGGCGGCCTCGGACCTTGATGCCGATCTGAAACAGCAATTGGCGCGAGAGGCTCAGCGCAGCGGCGAGGAGTTCTGGGCCGTCGTCGATCAGGATTTCCTGCCCGCCCTGTCGCGCGGGGACGCACCCGTTGCGCAGGCCGCCTATGACCGGCTGAGCGCGATCTATGCCACCCATCGCGGCCAGATCGAGGCGCTCACGCAATCGGCCCTGCTGCGGCAAAAGGATATTGCCGCCTCCAGCGCGACGATGATGTGGGCGATCATGGCGGGGCTTGGCGCGCTGGGCATGGTGCTGCTGGGGCTGATCCTTGGGGCTTTGCGCTGGCAGAGCCGCCATGTTCTGGAACCGCTGGCCCAAACCGCGCAGGTGATGAGCCGGATGGCATCGGGCGATCTGGACGTGGGCCGCAACATCCATCACCGCGAGGACGAGATCGGCGCGATGACCGCCGCCATCGAAGTGTTCCGCGCCGCCGCCCTTGGTGAGCGGCAGGCCGCCGTCCACCAGCAGCGGGTGGTCGATTCGCTCTCGCAAGGGTTGCAGCATCTGGCCGGAGGGCAATTGCATTACCGCATCCACACACCGCTGGGCGCGGAATACGAATCGCTGCGTCAGGATTTCAACGGCGCGATGCAGGAACTGGGCGAGGCCATCGGCGGCGTGATGGCCACGGCCGCCAGCGTCGAGAAAGGCGCCTCGGAAATTCGCGGCGCCTCCGACGATCTGGCCCGCCGCAACGAGACTCACGCCACCACGCTGGAGGAAATGGCAGCGACGATGGATCAGGTCACCCACACGATCCGCGAATCGGCCAGCCATGCCGTCCATGTGCAAAGCTCGATCACCCAGACCCATCAGGCCGCCGTGGCCGGGGGCAATGTGGTGGCCCGCGCCACAGCGGCGATGACGGGAATCGAACGCTCATCGCAGGAAATCAACCAGATCATCAATGTCATCGACGGCATCGCGTTCCAGACCAACCTGCTCGCACTCAATGCCGGGGTCGAGGCTGCGCGAGCAGGGGACGCTGGCAAGGGCTTTGCTGTGGTCGCCAATGAAGTGCGCGCTCTGGCCCAGCGCAGCGCGGGCGCGGCCAAGGATATCAAGGTGCTGATCCATGCCTCCACCGATCAGGTGCTGGGCGGGGTGGCGCTGGTGCGCGAAACCGGCGCGGTGCTGGGCAATATCGTCGAGCAGGTGGGCCACATCAACACGCAGGTCAGCGATATGACCAGCTCGACCGAGTTGCAGGCCACCTATCTGAGCGAAATCAACAAGGCGATCGCCCATATGGACGGCATCACCCAGCAGAACGCCGCCATGTCCGAACAGGCCACCGCCGCCGCGCGCAGCCTGGCCACGCAGGCCCAGGCCATGAACGCGATGGTGGGCCGGTTTGAAACCGCCGATCATCGGAGGCGGGATTGGGGCCGGGAAGAGCCTGTGCCCTTTGTGCGCGAGCGCGCGCGCGAACGCGGGGGCGAGAGGGGCCAATTTTCTACCGCTGCGTGAAGATCGCCACGCAATTTCCCCGCGATTCTACCGAGGCCCGCGCAAACATGACGTTGCCAACCAGGGCCTATGATTAACCACAAGGGAAAGCGTGTCTTTCGGGCCTTCAGGAACCGCCCGGAACATGACGCGCCGAGGGAACAGACAATGCTCGACTGGTTTGCAAAGCAGGCTCCGATCAGGACCAAATTCCATACATTGACGGCGCTGGTCGCGCTGATGGGTGCGGCGAGTGTCGCGGCCGATGTGTTGCAGGCCGATGGGGTGCTCTCGCCGGGCGCGGCGATGGCGGTGTCGGCGGGCGCGATGGTGCTGGCGGTGCTGATCGTGGCGCTGGCGGGTCAGGTGATCGCAACGCCCTATGTCGCCACGGTTGAACGGATGGAAGGTCTGGCAGCCAATGATCTGACAGGCGCGATTCCCCATACTGATCATGCCGATTGCGTGGGCCGCATTGCGCGGGCGATGGAAATCTTCCGCGCCCATGCGCAGGAACGCGAGGCCCAGCATCAGCAGCAGAAACAACTGACCGTTCTGTTCGAACATCTGGGCGACGCGTTGAAAAAGATGGGCCGCAACCAGCTTGATTGCCAGATCCGCGATCCCTTCCCCGGCCAGTATGACGAGGTGCGCAAGGACTTCAACAGCGCGGTGGGCTCTTTGGCCGATGCGATTGCCTCGGTTTCGGCCAGCGCGCTGCATGTGCTGAACGGGGCGAATGAAATCCACACCGCCTCCAACGACCTGTCGAACCGCAACGAGCAGCAGGCCGCCACGCTGGAGGAAACCGCCGCCGCGATGAATCAGGTGACCGAAGGCGTGCGCGAGAGCGCCCGCAGCGCGCATGACGTGCAAAAATCGATCACCGAGGCCCATGAGGAAGCCACCGAAGGCGGCATCGTGGTCAGCCGCGCGGTCGAGGCCATGGCCGCCATCGAACGCAGCGCGCAGGAGATCAACCAGATCATCGGCGTGATCGACGGCATCGCGTTTCAGACCAACCTTCTGGCGCTGAACGCGGGCGTTGAGGCGGCGCGCGCGGGGGATGCGGGCAAGGGCTTTGCCGTGGTGGCCAACGAGGTCCGCGCGCTGGCCCAGCGCAGCGCGGATGCGGCCAAGGAGATCAAGGCATTGATCACCACATCGAGCGAGCAGGTGGCAGGAGGCGTCACGCTGGTGCGCGAAACCGGCACCTTGCTGGGCAAGATCGTGCACCGCGTGGGAGAAATTACCGGGCTTGTGGCCGAGATTGCCGAGAACGCCAATATTCAGGCCGACGGGCTGGAAATGGTCAACACCGCCGTTGGCGAGATGGACCGCGTGACCCAGCAGAACGCGGCCATGGTCGAACAGGCCACCGCCGCCGCGCGCAGCCTTGCCGACGAAGCGCGCGAATTGAACACGGTGGTCAGCCGGTTCCAATCCGACGTGCAGGATGAGCGCAGCCATGGCCAAGAAGCAGCCATCCCCTTTGTCCGCCAAAGCGCCCGCAGCGCGCCGCGCCTTGCCGCCTCTTCGGTTCCGGCGCGCGCCACAGGCATGGTGCAGGGCAATCTGGCCATCAAACCGCAGGCCGAAGTTTCCACCGATGACTGGTCGGAATTCTGAACCTTCCGGCCCAGACCCAATCCAAGACGGGAATTTGCATGATGCGCAAGATTGTCCTGCCCGCCCGATGCGACCGGGCCGCCGCCGAGGCATTGTTGCCCGAATTTCAGGCCGCGCTGGGCGCCGGGCCGCTCTCGGTCGATGCCAGCGAAACCAGGCAGATCGGTCAGGCCATGCTGCAGCTGCTGCTCAGCGCCCGGCGCACCGGCGACGGAGCAACGATCACGCCCTCGCCCGCCCTGCTCGACGCGGCCCGGCTGACGGGTCTGGAAAATGCGCTGTTTGAAGGGAACACGGTATGAGCCCGGAGGAAATTCAGGGGATTTTCTTCCTCGAATGCGAGGAATCTTTGGCCTCTGCCGAACAGGGGCTGGCCGCGTGCAAGGCCGGAACGCAGGACAGCGACACCGTTAACGCGATTTTCCGCGCGGTCCATTCGATCAAGGGCGGCGCGGGCGCTTTCGGCTTCGAGGCGCTTCAGGGCTTTACCCATACGTTTGAAACGCTGCTGTCCGACGTGCGCGAAAATCTGGTGCCGCTCACGCCTGCGCTGATCGACCTGTTGCTGCGCTCGCTCGATGTGCTTTCCGATCACGTCACCGCCGCGCGCGATGGCGGCAGCCCGCCCGAGGACGCTTCGCTGATCCGCGAGATGGAAGGCGCGATGGCCAATGCCCAGGGGGCGAATGCCCAACAGGCCGCGCCCGCAGAGCCCGAACCGGCCGCACCGACCCATGCCGTCACCTTTGACGAGGACGACCTGACCAGCGACCTCGACCTTGACGATCTGCTCAACGATCTGGCAGGCGCCCCGCCCGCGCCGGAACCGACGCAGGAAGCGGCCGGCTGGAAGGTCCACCTGCGCCCTCACGCGGGCGCGATGCGCAATGGCGGCGAACCGCTGCTTTTGTTGCGCGAACTGGCCGCGCTGGGGGCGGTGGCGTGCGAATGCGACACGACCTCAATCCCGGCCCTTGATGATTTCGATCCGCATCAGGGCTATCTTGGCTGGACCTATCTGGTTCCTCAGGATGTCTCCGAGGCCAGTGTGCGCGATATTTTCGATTTCGTGGGCGATGATTGCCCCATCGCCATCGGCCCGGATGCCACGATTCCGCCGACCCAGATTGAGCCGTCCAGCACGCGCCCCGCGCCTGCTGCTTCGGCGCCCAAAGCTGTTGCTCCCGCGCCCGCGCCTGTGGCCGCGCCGGTTCAGACGCCCGCTGCGGCCAATCCGGCTCCTGCTCCTGCCACGCCCGCACCTGCGCCCGAAGCGCCCGCCGCAACCGGCGGCGGCGCCCCGCCCGCTGCCCCCGCGCCGGGCCAGTCGATCCGCATCGATCTGGTCAAGCTGGACAAGCTGATCGACACGGTGGGCGAACTGGTGATCGCGCAGGCCATGCTGGCCCAGCGTCTGCAGAACGAGAATGTCCAGTCTGTCGAGGAACTGACCCTGCTGGAAAGCCTGACGCGCGACATTCAGGAAAGCGCGATGTCGATCCGCGCCCAACCCATCGGCAGCGTGTTCAGCCGCGTGCCCCGCATCCTGCGCGAACTGTCGTCCAGCACAGGCAAGCATGTGAACCTGCAGGTCTTTGGCGAAACCACCGAGCTGGACAAGACCGTCATCGAGCGGCTGGGCGAGCCTTTGACTCACCTGATCCGCAATGCGGTGGATCATGGCATCGAAAGCCCGGAAGACCGTCTGGCCAAGGGCAAAAGCCCCGAAGGCACGCTGACCCTGTCGGCTGAACATCGTTCGGGCCGCATCCTCATCAAGATCGCCGACGATGGCGCAGGCATCAACCGCGCCCGCGTCTTTGCCAAGGCGGTGGAAAAGGGCATCGTCGCCCCCGACGCCGTCATGTCCAAGGAAGAGATCGAGCAACTGATCTTTGCCGCCGGTTTTTCGACTGCGGCCAGCATCACCAATGTTTCGGGCCGGGGCGTGGGCATGGATGTGGTGCGCCAGAACGTCAAGGATCTGGGCGGGCGCATTTCCATCGAATCCGAAGAGGACAAGGGCACGACCTTCATCCTCACCCTGCCGCTGACGCTGGCCATTTCCGATGGCATGATCGTCAAGGTGGGCGACCAGACGCTGGTGGTGCCGCTGACCCATGTGGTCGAAAGCCTGCGCCCCGAACCCAAGGATGTGCAGGGCCTTGGCGCCAGCCGCCAGATGCTCAACGTGCGCGGGCGGTTCATTCCGGTCGTCTCGGTGGCCGAGGCGGTGGGCGCCTATGATGCGGTGGACAACCCTTCGCAAGGTGTGCTGATCGTGGTGGACACCGAAAGCGCAGGGCAGGCCGCACTGCTGGTCGACAATATCTGGGACCAACGCCAGTTCGTCATCAAGAGCCTGGACACGCATTACCGCAATGTCGACGGCGTGGCGGGCGCGACCATCCTTGGCGATGGCCGGGTGGCGCTGATCCTCAATGTCGACACGCTGGTTCAGGGCGCGGTCTCCTCCGGCTATGGGCTGGAAGCGGCATGAGCACGGCGCCCGACCTTGCCAGCACCTTTGCCGATGCCATGCCCGGCATCAGCCCCGGCGTCTATGACGAGCGGGACTTCCGGGCCGTGGCGGCGATCGTGTACCGCGAGGCGGGCATCATGCTGCCCTCGGGCAAGGCGATGCTGGTCTATTCGCGCCTTGCGCCCTTGGTGCGCGCCAGCGGCCTTGGCACCTTTGCCGCCTATATCCACCATGTCGAGGTCGATGCGGGCGAAAGGCGCAAGACGATCAACGCGCTGACCACCAACCACACGTTCTTTTACCGTGAAGCGCATCATTTCGAACATTTCGCCCGCGTGGCGCGCCCGCAATTGCTGGCCGATCTGGGCCATGGCGAGGCGGTGCGCATGTGGTCGGCGGGATGTTCCAGCGGCGAGGAGGTGTTCTCGCTGACCATGACCATGCTGGGCCAAGACCGCCACGAGGGCGCGCAGATCGCCCGGCGCGACATCCGCATTCTGGCCAGCGACATTGCCGACCATGCGCTGAAAAAGGCCAGCGAGGGGCGCTATGGGGCCAGCGACGGCGACGCGCTGCCCGCCGATCTGCGCCAGAACTGGACCAGCACACAGGGCAAGGAGATGGTGATCGGGCCGGAGGCGCGTTCGCTGGTGCAATTCAAGCGGCTGAATTTGCAGGGCGAGTGGCCGATGCGCCGCCCATTTCAGGTCATCTTCTGCCGCAACGTGATGATCTATTTCGACCAGCCGACCAAGGACCGGCTGGTCGCCCGCCTTGCCGAAGCGCTCAGCCCCGGCGGGTTCCTCTATATCGGCCATTCCGAGCGCGTATCGGGCCCTGCCGAGGCCCTGCTCGAACCGGTCGGCCCCACGATTTATCACAGGAGAGGTCGGTGACGATCCGCGTCTTGATCATTGATGATTCGGCCACGATGCGCGCGGTGCTGGCCGCGCGGCTGTCGGGCAACCCGGATATTCAGGTGGTGGGCCTTGCCAATAATGCCGCCGAAGGGCGCGCCCTTATCAAGGAACTGACGCCCGATGTGGTGACGCTGGACATCGAGATGCCGGGCATGAACGGCCTCGATTTCCTCGATAAGATCATGACGCTGCGGCCCATGCCGGTCATCATCGTTTCGGGCCTGACGGCAGCGGGCAGCGATTCCACGGCCCGCGCGCTCGCGCTGGGCGCGGTCGATTGCTATTGCAAGACCGACTATTCGGGCGCGGCGATGCAGGATGGCGGCAAGCTGGCCGCCATGGTGCGACAGGCCGCCCAGGTGACCGTGCGCCGCCGCGCGCCCGAAGTGCATCACATGGCCGATCCGGTCCGCGCGATCAGCGCCGGCCATGGCCGCACCAACACGCGGGTGATCGCCATCGGATCATCCACCGGCGGGGTCGAGGCTTTGCAGGTGCTGCTGCGCAATTTTCCCGAGGATTGCCCGCCCACGCTGATCGTCCAGCATGTCGATGCGCGCTTTGCCCCGGCCATTGCCCGCACGCTCAATCAGGCCTCGCCCGCCACGGTGCAACTGGCCGAACCCGATATGCCGCTCAAACGCGGCCATATCTATCTGGCGCCGGGCGATGATCGCCATCTGATGGTGGCGGGCGCCAACACGCTGCATGCCAAGCTGCGCCCGGGCGAGCTGATTTCGGGCCATCGGCCCAGCGTGGATGCCCTTTTCGCCTCGGTGGCGCAGCGGATCGGCGTCGATGCCATCGGCATCCTGCTGACCGGCATGGGGGCCGACGGCGCCAAGGGCCTGCTGGCGATGAGTCAGGCAGGCGCGCTGACCATCGCGCAGGACGAGGCCAGCTGCACCGTTTTTGGCATGCCGCGCGTCGCCATTTCTTTGGGCGCGGCACAGGTTGTCGCCCCGCTGGGCCGCATTGCCCAACATGCCTTTTCGTAAATCGGGGGAAACCGACCATGCCTTTTGAATCCTCCCCCGCCTCTCCGGTCACACGGATCAACATCCTTCAGGGTCAGGCGCGCGTTTCGGCGGGCCCGCGGGTGGAATTTTCCACCGTGCTGGGCAGTTGCGTGGCCACATGCCTGTTCGATCCCGAAATCGAGGTGGGGGGCATGAACCACTTCCTGCTGGCCGAACCGCCGCCCAACACCCACAGCGGCGATTTCGACGAGCATTACGGCGTCTATCTGATGGAACTGCTGATCAACGAGATGCTGGCCCATGGCGCGGCCAAATCGCGGATGCGGGCCCATCTGTATGGCGGCGCCAACCTGAACAGCGGTTTTGCCCGGATCGGCACCAAGAACGCCGAATTTGCCCGCAGCTTTCTGGCCAGCGAACGCATCACCGTGGTGCGCGAGGATCTGGGCGGAATAAACGCCCGCCGCGTCGATTTCCGCCCGGCGCGCGGCCAGGTGCGCTGCCGGACGGTGGAAAACACGCTGGCCCCCGAACCCAAACCCATCACGCGCCCCGCCGTTTCGCGCGGCGATGTCGAACTGTTTTAACGAAAGTGACCCTGCCCATGGACAAGACTACCCGCATTTTGACCGTTGACGACAGCGCGAGCATGCGCGCCCTGCTGAACCATGCGCTGACCAGCCAGGGCTTTGACGTTGCGCAGGCCGAGGACGGCGAAGTCGCCCTCGAATGGCTGGCGCTCAACGAGGTTGATGTGGTGATCACCGACATCAACATGCCGCGTCTTGACGGCTTTGGCCTGATCGAAAAGCTGCGTCAGGGCAACCGCCACCGCGACCGTCCGATTCTGGTGCTGACCACCGAATCGAGCGAGGAGAAGAAGGCCCGCGCGCGTCAGGCCGGCGCCACCGGCTGGATCGTCAAGCCGTTTGACCCGGAAAAGCTGGTCGCCGCCGTGCGCCGCGTTTCTCACTGATATTGGCAAAGGAGCGACCCCATGCACCGTGAACTCATCACTTTCGAAGTCGGCGGGCAGGTTTTCGGCATCGACATTATGGCGATCCGCGAAATCCGCGCGTGGAGCCCGGCCACCCGTCTGCCCCGTGTGCCGCATTATGTGGCGGGCGTGGTCAATCTGCGTGGGTCGGTGCTGCCGGTGATTGATCTGGCCGCGCGGCTGGGCTGGGAACCGACCGAGCCAACGCCGCGCCATGCGATCATCGTCACGCAACTGGGCGCGCAGGTATGCGGGCTGATCGTCGATTCGGTCAGCGATATCGTGACGCTCAACAGCGACGCGCTGCAACCCCCGCCCACCACCGCCAATGACAGCATCATTTCCTTCCTCGAAGGGCTGGCCGCGATCGAGGATCGCATGGTGATGGTGCTCAATCTGGCGGCTCTGGCCGATGGCGCGGAATTTGGCGAGGCAGCATGACCGAGGAACCCGCCACACCAGATACCGCCCGTATCGCCGCCCATCTGACCACGGTGGCCGATGTGCTGACCGAACTGGCCGCCGAAATCGAGGATCTGGGCACCACGCTCTGCCTCGATCCGGCGATCATCGCCCATCATGTGGGCACGCTGCAATCCATCGACCTGATTGCGCAAAAACAGCGCTGGCTCGCCACGTTACTGCATGCCGATTGCCCGCTCTCGGCGGTCGACACCATCGGGGTCGAGGCGCTCAAGGCGCGCTTTGCCGCGCCCCGCGCGCATTGACCGGCGCCCCGGCACGTTGTCGAGCGCCAAGCGCGCATGGAGCATCAGTTGAGCAGCGTCCCGGCGGGTCGCTGCCAGATGCTCTCGGCATAGGCGTCGCCGCCCTGGGGCCAGACATCGCCATCGCAACGCGCCGTGCCCGTGATCGTCGCGCTCTGAACCGCCGATGCGCCCGCAGGCTGGGCCACATGGGCCAGCGACGCCAGCAGCGCCGAGGTCAGTGCCATAGCCAGACTGCTGCCTTCCGAGGTCATGTCCTCCTCCATGCCGGGCAGGAAGACCGAAGCCAGCCAGGCCCCGTCAATCGAGCGCGACATCAGATAGCTGGCCTCTTCGGGCAACAGCGCCAGCGCAACACTGTCCAGCGCGCCCTGTTCGATCAAGCATTCAATCCGCGCCACGGGCGGCAGATGCGACAGGATAACGCTCAGATCGAGTCCGGTGACATCGCTGCGGCTTTCCGGGGCCTGCATCATCAAAGCATGGGCAAGGCGCAGGCAATCGCCTTCGTCATCCGAGTCGGAGAGCACACAATCACGGCACAATTCGGCAAGGCGCAAACGCCATTCGCTGATTGTCATGGTCAGAGCCTTAGTGGGTGTGTTGGTGCGTTGGGTCATGTCCATCTCATCCGCCGCGGCGCAAAGGGAATCAACGATAACGGATCTAGTAAACGGGCATAAACTGTTCCGGTTTGAGACTTAACACGTAGTTATCCATAGTTTTCTCGCGCAAGGCGTCGCAAAACGGGACGGTTTATTGCCTCCATTTCCCATCTATCCGCCCCTTGCGCGCCCAGCCACCCGTCGTCTGCGAATCACAAACCCACCACTATTTCGCAAGTGCAGCAATGCATTTTACCGCAACTTTGCGGCGCAGCATGCAATTCCTGTTGAAGATCGGGGGGATTTGTATTAATTGCCAAGACAAGCCCAATAAGGGCAACCAACAGAGGATTTGCCCAGACCTTCGCCTTTGGCACGGGTTCTCGTAAATCGCTGATGGTAAGGACAGACCAACTGTTCGCAGGAGAAGATGCCATGCGTTTCATGCTCGCCGCATTGTCGGCGGCCGAGGCCGATTGCGCCTCGGTTACAGCAAGATGCCCGGATCGCATCACCGATGCGACGGCGGGCCGGTGGGTGGGGATGAACCCGGCTGCCATGGAGTTTGGTCCGCCTGGCCAGAATGCGGACAGCAAGCCGCATTGAGGAACCAGTTCATGAGCGGCCGGGCGGAGGCACCGGCACAATAGAAAGATTACCCACGCCCACTGCGTCCGGGGTCGTCAGGGTCCAGCCGCTGCTGGCTTGCCCCCTGTCAGCTCAGCGGCTGAAGGCAGTGGGTTTACCGGAAGAGCAGGCGCGAGGCGAATGCGTCTTCCGTTCCCGGCATTCCGGCATGCCGGATGTGCGAAAAAGGAAAATTGGCCGTCCCCGCCGGTGGGACCCACAATTTTCCGATCGCAGCCCTTGGTGGCTGCACCCCCTTCACTTGCGTTTTTACGCAAGTGAACAAGCCGGCAGCGACGCATCGACCCCATCGCTGCCGGCTTGCTTTCTTTTCGCGCATTTCCTTTCAGGCACTCACGTCAAAGGCCGTCGAGGGATAACCCCCGACGGCCCTTTTGTGTGGGCATGAGAGCCGCGAGAAGCAGCCCCCTTTCCGATCAGAACTTCACGCCCAACTTGGCATAGTAATAGCCGCCGTTGATCCCGACAGAGGAGAAGGAGGGATACTGGCTGACATAGGCGGTGGAGGCGGCATTGAACTGCTGTTGACGGGCAAAAGCAGGGATCTTGTCAGGATAGATGCCGAACAGGTTATTGGCGCCCACCGAGAACTTGATGTCGCGGGTAAAGGCAAAGGTGCCTTCCAGATCGGTCACGAACATCGTGCCGACGCGCTGATAGTAGTCTTCGGCGGTCTGGGCGGTCTGGGCCAACAGCTTGGCCGGGCCATAGACCGATTCGCGCAGGTTGATGCTGACCTTGCCGCTTTCCCAATAGGTGTTGAAGGTCGCGCGCCACTTGGGCGTGGTGTCGGTCAGCGCCGATTGCGAATATTTGTCAAAGATACCCTGACGCGAATTGATGTTCGAGGGCGGAGCATTGATCGCCTTGATCGAGGTTTCGTTATAATTGGCCGACAGCGAGAAATCGACCCGCCCGCCGACCGCATGGGTGTTGTAGGTCGCCAGGAAGTCCACGCCGCGCGTCAGCGTGCTCAGACCGTTGACGAAGGAGTTGATGGTGAGCGAGCCGGACTGGCCGCCGTTGATCGTGTCGATGATCGAGGTGATCGGCACGCCATTGTTATACAGCGCGGTCAGCACCGAGGGCGAGACGATCACATTGCTGGAGCAGCCCGCCGCCGAGAGCGCCGCGTTCAGATCGGTCGAGGGCGAATAGCCGCCCGGCAGATATTTGCAGTTGTTCGAATAGCCCAGGAAGCCTGAGGACTGCACGATACGGTCGCGCAGATAGATCGAGTAGGCATCCACCGTGATCGTCAGCTTGGGCAGCGGGTTGAGCACAAGACCGAAGCTGAGGTTGGTCGACTTTTCCGGCTTCAGGCCCGAAATGCCCAGCGCCTTGGCGCCCGCCGAGTTGGGCGCGAAAATGCCCGAAAGCGAGGCCGGGCCAACGTTGATGCCCGAATAGAAACCTTCGGCCAACGTGGGCGCGCGGAAGCCCGTCGAGACCGTGCCGCGCACCGCAATCGCCGGGCTGAAGTCATAACGGCTGGTCAGCTTGAAGACAGTGGTGTCGCCAAAGTCGGAATAGTTTTCATGGCGGACCGCGCCATCGACCAGCCACTTTTCAACCGGCTTCAACGAAATATCGAAATATTGCGAGAAGTTGGTGCGGCTGTTGTTGCTGGCATTGGCGGGCGAATAGCCAAAGAAGGACTGGATGCCGCCGCCCAGCTTGCCGGTGCCGACATAGTAAGAGGCCACTTCGCCCGCGCCCAGCGCATAGGTGTCGCGGCGCCATTCGCCGCCAGCGGCCAGATGGACAGGCTCGGACAGGCCGACTTCCAGCTCATGCGTGCCATCAAGGTTGACGGTGAACTGCGAGGCGGTGAACGAACCGTCGAACACATCGCGCGGGGTGTAACCGGCGCGGGTGGTCGTCGAGGAATCGTAGTAAAGCGCGGCATTGGCCGAGTTCACCACGTAAACCTTGTTGATGTCCTTGCCATAGGTGGCCGACAGGTCGATCGTGGACTTGCCGAAAGTGCCCTTGACCCCGCCGGTCCAGGCAAAGTCGGTTTCCTTCAGCGCTTCGAGCGGCGAGAAGCCCAGCGGGAAAGGAATATCGCCCGAAGCAACCGAACCGGCCGCCGGAGCCACCACCGCGCTTTGCCCATAAACCACGTTGGGCAGGCGATAGTTCTGATAGGTGCTGCCGGTGCGGGTCGAATAGGAACCGAAGGAGTAGATCTCGATATCCTGAATGCCGGTATAGCCCATGTTGTAGAACATATTGGTAAGAGCCATGCGGCCATCGCCAAAGATGCGGTTCACATAGGGGTAATTGGCCGCCGACGTCAGGCCCGGAAAGCGCGAGAGCAGCGTGGCCCCCTGCGTCGTGCCCGAAACCACGCGCGGATCGACATCGCCGCGGAAGCTGTAATCCTTGACCTTATGCTGCACGGTCAGGTTCAGGTACATATTCTCGACCGGCGCCATGCCGATATTGCCCGCCAGTTCATAGTTGAACCCGTCCCCGGCATAATACTGGCCGACCGAGCCGCTGATATAGCCGCCCTTGTCCTTCTTTTTCAGGATCAGGTTGACCACGCCCGCCACCGCGTCCGTGCCGTATTGGGCCGCCGCGCCATCCTGCAGCACTTCGACATGCTCGACCGCTTCCATAGGGATCAGGCCCATGTCGGGGGCGGCCGCGCCCGTCCACATCGCATTGGTCACCACCACATTGGCGGTGCCATGGCGGCGCTTGCCGTTGATCATCACCAGCGTGTGATTGGGGTTCAGACCGCGCAGCTTCACCGAGGGGTGGAACGCGGTCATGTCATTGCCGAAGGTCTGGATCTGGATGCTGGGCACCGAGAGCGCAAGCGCGGTGTTGATGTCCGAGCGGCCCGCGCGGGCCATCAGATCGGAGCTGAGCACCTGAACCGGAGCCGGGCTGTCGCCGGCCTTCAGGCCCGTGGTGCGCGTACCGGTCACGATGATCGCGGTGCCTTCCTCGGGCGCGGCGGCGGCGGCAGGCTCGGCGGCATAGGCCGAGGTGGCGCCCAAAACGGTGCTGGAAAGGAGCGCGACGAGCGCAGCCTTCTTGATGGCTTGCATGAAAGTCCCCCTGAACTGACCACGCATGTTGCAATGCAACAAGTATCCATCACCAAAAGCGCTTTCGCTTATGGTCTGGTACGCGGCAAAAATCGTAAAACATTCGTGACGAGGGCGGCCAATGCAGTTTCCCTCTACATCGCCGCCTTTCGCAAATGCACAATTTTCCGTCCTAAATGCCCATACGCCGATTTGCGTACCGGCCTGTCAGGTGGCGAAACTGGACTGTTCAACGCGCGAAATCGCGACAATATGGCCACAGTTCTTCTGCCCGAAATGGCGCGTGTTACGTAAAACGAGGAAGCCTATTATGCTGCGTAAAATGCTGAAAACCGCCGGCTGTGCCGCTCTGCTGCCGATCCTGATGGCGGCCGCTCCGGCCCAGGCGCAGGTGACTCGCATCAAGACCAACCCCGGCGCCTTCATCCTGGACGGCGTGCGCGTGGCGCCCGGCAATGAAATCTACTTCCTCTCGGGTCAGCTCGCCTCGCCCATCGATCCGGCCAAGGCCACCACGATGGAAGATTTCGGCGACACCAAGACCCAGACCGTCAGCGTGCTGAACAAGATCAAGAAGCAGCTGGAATCGCAGGGCTACTCGATCAAGGACGTGGTCAAGATGACGCTCTTCATCGCGGCTGATCCCAAGCTGGGCAAGATCGACTTTGCCGGGGCCAATGCCGGTTTCAAGGAATTCTTCGGCAGCGCGGAAAACCCCGACACCGTGGCCCGTTCGGCGTTTCAGGTGGCCAATCTGGTGGCTCCGCAATTCCTGATCGAGATCGAGGCGATTGCCGCCAAGAAGCCTGCGCCCGCCGCCAAGGCCAAAAAGTAAGCCTTTAAGGACCGCACCGGTCCCGGCGCGATGGTCGGACCGGTGCCTGTCGCCGCGTCATTCTTCGCCATTCAGGTGGCGCGGCGACAGTTTTTGTTGGGTGCGCTCTGGGCGGACGCCCAGAGCTTGCGGCACCAGCCCACTCCCCCGGCCCTACCACCCACAGGGTACGCTTAATGGGTGGTAGGGCCGGGGGAGTGGGCTGGTGCCGCAGGCAAATCGCGGAGCCGATTTGCCAACCAACAAAGACTCGCCGCAAGCTTCAGGCGAATGCCTGAAGCGCACTCAACAAATCATTGCTCGATAATCCGGATCGCGATGGCGGCGGCGGCAGAGCGCTTTTCCACGCCCAGCTTCACGTAAATCCGCTCCAGATGCTTTTGAACCGTGCGCGGCGAAATATCCAGCACGTCGGAAATATCGTTGCTGGCCTTGCCATAGCCCACCCACAGCAGCACCTCGGCCTCGCGCTGGGTCAGTTCCAGACTGTCGCGCAATTTGGTGACATTCTGTTCGTGGCTGATTTCGTTGAGGCGGATCAGCACCTCATTCTCGCGGTAATGGGCGATCACCAGCAGTTCGAGCGAGCTTTCGCCAAACTCGCCCTTCACCGCCGAACCCGGCTTGCCCCCGCGCTGCAACAGCCGTTCGACCAGCACCGCCACCGCAGGCGGCAGCCCCCCTTCACGGCTCCAATCGGGCACCAGCCGCGCAATGGCCTGTTCGGCGCGCGGCGTGCACCACAGCATCCGCCCCTGCGCATCGGTGGCCATCATCAGACGGCCGGTGGCATCAAGGCTGGCCACGCTGGCATGCATCGCACGGCTCTGCGCCATATGCACCCGCACCCGTGCAATCAGCTCCATCAGATTGACCGGCTTGCGCACATAATCGGTGCCGCCCACCTCAAAGGCCTCGACCACATGCTCGCTCTCGGTCAGGCCGGTCATGAAGATCACCGGCACATTGGCCAGTTCGGGGCGCGCCTTGATCCGGGCGGTGGTTTCAAACCCGTCGATGCCGGGCATCACCGCGTCCATCAGGATCAGATCGGGCAGGATATGGCCCAGCAGATCGAGCGCGGCCTGGCCCGAGGTTGCCACCAGAACGCTCAGCTCCGCGCCTTCCAGCGCGGCAGTGAGCATGCGCAGCGAATCCGGTTCGTCATCGACGACCAGCACGGTCTGCGTATGGACAGGCAGCGACATGCGGTTAGCACTCCTCAAGTATGCGCGTCATGCCGCTCAGATCAAAACGATCCAGGCATGTAAACAGTTTTCCGGCCAGTTCGGCAGTTTCGGGCTGGGCCGCCAATTGGCGGATCTCCTGCTCAAGGCCACGCACATAACCTATTCTAAGCAATTCGCGAAGCCTTGCTGTACGGTCTGTTGTCTCGATTGTGCCGGAATCTGACACGGGCGCTTCATCGCTTGCCGCAAACAGAGGCAGAGGTGAACGCGCAGGTTCGGATTCGACCCCCCATGCCAGATCGAGCAGCCCCCCGATCGTCTCAATCAACTGATTGAAGGCAACAGGCTTAACCAGAAATTGATCATGTACGGGCTTGCGCGTTTCAGGCCGGTGGAATTCGCCCGCATTGGCCGAAAGCATAAGGATACGGATATCCTCACCAAAGCGGTCGCGGATATGCTGCGCCGTGGTCCAGCCGTCGATGCCGGGCAGCGAAATGTCGAGGATCGCCAGATCGAAAGCGGGCGAGCTTTCACTCTCCGCCAGCGCCACCGCCGTTTCGCCATTGGGCACCGCCTGCACCACAAAGCCCAGCGAGGAGAGCAATTCGGTCAGGAACTTGCGCTGCTCACCATCATCATCGCAAATCAGCACATGGCGGCGGCGGCCCAGATAGCCGCTGACTTCGCGCTTCTTTGCAGGCTGGCTGGTGGTCTGCGCCACCTCGCCCAACATGATGGTCAGGCGGAAACAGGTGCCTTCATCCGACGTGCCCGCCAATTCGAGCTGGCCGCCCAGAATGCCCATGATCGCGCGCGCAATGGCCAGACCCAGCCCCACGCCGGGCCGCGAATGCAGAGCATCATTGCCGCCGCGCTCAAAGGGTTCAAAGATCGCGCGCTGATCCTCCTCGCGGATGCCGGGGCCGGTGTCGCGCACTTCAAAGGTCGCCACCTGTCCCGAATAGCGCAGGAACAGCGTGACCGATCCCTGATCGGTATATTTGACGGCATTGAGCAGCAGGTTGAGCAGAACCTGTTTCAACCTGCTCTGGTCCATCCGCACCACGGCAGGCAGGCGCCCCTGCGTTTCGTAGTGGAATTCCAGCCCCTTGGCGCTGGCGGCCGGGCGCACCATGCGGATCAGCTGCTCAATGAACTGATCGAGGCGCACCGGCTCGGGTTTGACCCGGATCACGCCCACCTCAACCTGCGAAATGTCGAGCAGCGCTTCGACAAGGCTGGTGATATGTTCGGAACAGCGGCGGATGACCGTGGCCGCCTCCTGCGCGCCCGCGCCATCGTTGCGCTCGACCAATTGGGCATAGCCATAGATCGCGTTCAGGGGGGAGCGAATCTCGTGGCTGACATTGGCCAGATAGCGGCTCTTGGCCTCATTGGCGGTTTCGGCGGCCTGTCGGGCTTTGACATGATCATCGATGGTCGATGCCGCCTTGCCCCAGCGGGCATGGCATTCCTGCCACCGGCGGAACGTATAAAGCCCCAGCCCCGCCAGCGCGGGCATCGCCGCCAGCGTAACGCCATGGGCCATATCAAGCGGATTTTGCAAAAGATCGAGGCCGGTCACCGCTTCAACCACCAGACCGCCCATCAGCCCGGCGCCCAACAGCCGCCTTGCCCCGATTTCGGCGGTGTCGAGATAGTCCAAAGCGTCGACCTGGCTGAGCGCGTTTTCCGATGCTTTGGGATAATGGGGCATGATCAAGCGACATCCCCCATTTTCGTCGCCGGAGGCAGGGCGCAAAAATCAGCCCCCGGAATCAGGGTGCCGCCCGAAGGCAGCAAGGCCGCAAAGGCCCGCCCGCGTTCAATTCGACCCATTTACAACCCTGCCTTGATCTTATTATTCTATGATATCGTTTGTTGCATTTTAGAAACAGACTGGCAAGCGCTCATCGGCTTAACGCTATACCGCAACCGTGGCCAAACGCCCCCTGTTGCCATCACGCACCATCAGCAGCGTCAGCGTGGCCACCAGAGCGAAACCGCCCGCCACGATGAAGGCGGGCGAATAGCTGCCCCATTCCTGACGCACAAGGCCGCCGCCAAAGGCCGCCGCCGCCGCGCCCACCTGATGGCCCACCGCCACCCAGCCGAACACCACCGGCGCCTCGCCCTCGCCAAAGCTGCGATTGGCGATGGCCAGCGTTGGCGGCACCGTGGCGATCCAGTCCAGCCCGTAAAAGATGGCAAAAGCCCCCAGCGAGAAAGGCCCGAAATCCATGAACGGCAAAGCGATCAGTGAAAGGCCGCGCAGGCCGTAATAGACCGCCAGCAGATAACGCGGATTATGCCGGTCGGTCAGCCAGCCCGAAGCGGTCGTCCCCACCAGATCGAACAGGCCCATCAGCGAGAGCAGCCCCGCCGCCGCCACCGGGGCAATCCCATGATCGCCGCAAAACGCGATCAGATGCGTGCCCACCAGCCCATTGGTGGTCAGCCCGCAGACAAAGAACGTGCCGAACAGCAGCCAGAACGTGCCATTGCCGCGCACCTTCCACAGGATTTGCAGCGCAAAGAGCGGGCTGCCGCTCTGCTTGCGCGCGGGATTTGCGCCCGGCTCCTCGCCAAAGCGGCCGACGCCCGCGCTCGCCGGGCTTTCGGGCACCAGCCAAGCCACCAGCGGCACCAGCGCCAGACAGGCGATGCCCACCGTGCGCACCACGCCCACCCATGCCCCGCCTTGCGTCAGCCACGCGAGGAAAGGCAGGAAGATCAGCGACCCTGTGGCCGTGCTGGCGGCGAAAATGCCCATCACCAGCCCCTGATTGCGCGCAAACCAGCGGTTGACCATCGTTGCGCCCAGCACGCTGGCCACCATGCCCGTGCCAAGGCCGGACACCACGCCCCATGTCGCGGTGAATTGCCAGGCTTGCGTCATATACTGGCTGACCAGAGCCGAGGCACCCATCAGCGCAAGGCCCACCATCATCACCCGCCGCACGCCCACGCTCATCATCAGCGCGGCGGCGAAAGGCCCGACCAGACCATAAAGAAAGATCCCCAGCGCGGCCGTGGCCGAAATGCTGGCCCGGTCCCAGCCGAAATGGAGCTGCAAGGGCACGATCATCACGCTGGGCGCGGAACGCACGCCCGCCGAGACCAGCAGGGCAAGGAAAGTGATCGCCGCGACCAGAAAAGCGGGGTGGAACCGGCGGCTCATGCCCGCGCCTCCCGGCCTGCGGTCTGGCCCAGCGCAATGATCGCCCCGCTCATCTCCATCAACCGCGCCCAGCCATCGCCGCCCAGTCTGTCGTGGATCTGCGCCTGCAAATCCTCCCAGTCCGGCTCGGCGCGGCGCAGCATCGCCCGGCCCGCATCGGTGATCTGCGCCAGCCGCGCCTTGCCCGGCCCATCGGCAATGCTCACCCATCCGGCCTCTTCGATCGCGCGGATCGTGCGATAGAGCGAGGTACGGTCCATCACCAGCGAGGTAGCCAATTGGTTGAGCACAATCGCCCCTGCCCGCTCGATATTGCGCATCAGCGCAAACTGGGTGGTGGTGATGCCATGGGGCGCAAGCGCCGCGTCATAGAGCCGGTCGAGCGTGCGGGTCGCCTTGCGCAGGCTGGTGCAGGCGCAGGGCGAGCCTGAGGGGGGATTGTGATGCATATACATCATATCACCCGCCCATGCCCTCTTGTCAATCGCGCCTTACTTGACCGCCGCGGCGGCCAAGGGGTCAATCCGGATCGCCGTCAGCGCCGCATGATCCTCGGGCAAGGGTTTTGCCCCCGCCGGATGGCCATTGATCTTCAAAAGATAGGCCACCAGCCGCCCATTATCCTTCGGCTCCAGCGTGCCGGGCGCGAATTGCGGCATGGCGCGGGCCAGATAATCGGACAAGGCCGCCACCGTTTCCCGCCCCCAATTGGCCATGAACTTGCCCTTCAGCGCGGGCACTTCCCATGTCCCCTCGGCCTGCTTGCCGTGACACATGGCGCAGCGCTCGGCAAAGACCGCCGCGCCCTCGGCGGCCTGCGCCTCGGTGTAAACACCATTGGCCGTGCCAGCATTCACCGGCACCGCCGCCAGAGTCAAAGCCCCGGCCAGCACCCATTTCAGCCCGGCCATCACGCAATCCCCTTCATGCCAGCCATGATCGGCTCGACAATCTTCATCACCTCAAGGATCGGCGCCGGATCGGGCAATTCCATACTGTCGCCCACGCCGAACATTTCGCCCAGATCAATGGGATTGTTCATCACCACGATGCCGTCATTCTTGGCCATCAGCGAGGCGTTCTTATACCGCAGCGAATAGGGCGCATCATGCTGGGGCACCAGCCATCCGGTCTGACCGCGCACGGGAAAGACCGTTTTGTCGCGCCACAGATCGCGCGCGGCATAGCCGGTGGCGTTGATGACCACCTTTTCCTTCAATTGCCCATATTGCGAGGGATCGTTGAAATCGCGCATCACCATCAAGCCGCCGCGTTGATAAAACTCGGTCAGCAGATGATGGGCGTAAGATGGAAAGTTGAAATGCATTTCCGAGGACCGGCGCGTATAGGCCACCGGGAAGGGATTTTCCGCCGTGGGCAGCATCACCGGATCGGGCACCAGATCCTTGATCCGGTCCATATAATGCGCCCATTCGGAATCCTGCAAAGGCAGTCCGCCCGCCTCCCACGCGCCCTTGATGGCCGGGTCGGCATCGTGGTGCTTTTTAACCGGCGGCGCGTCGGACAGGGCATAGGCGTCCTGAAACACTACCGGATCGCCCGGCAGGCCCAGCATCGAGCGGAAGCCCTTCCACGACAGGCGCGTCATCTGTTCCCACAGGTCACCAAAGCCCGCCCCGGCAGGCGCCGACAGGGCCACGCGCGAATCCGGCGTGAACGAGCCATGCGCGCGGAAGGATCGCGTCCGCTGGATCACATCGCGGGTATAGATCGTGACCTTCAAGCCCGCCCTTTGCGCCACAACGGCCGTGGTCAGCCCGATGATCCCGCAGCCCACCACCGCGATTTCCGAGGGCAGGACGGACAGCGCCTTACCCACCGCAACTTCTGCGCTGCCCCAGGACAGCGACCAGCCCGAACCGCCATGGCCGTAATTATGGACGACCAGCGTATCACCGATCATCTGCGTGCCAAGGTTTGGCCCCGCCGCGCGCACCGGACGGATGCAGCATTTCATGTCGATCAACTGATCGGGCGTCACGCGCATCGGCGTAAGATAAGGCCGCCGCGGCGCAGGGCCAGCCGAAGCCACCTTGCCCGCGGTGCAGGCCGATAATGCCCCCACCGCGCCCAAAGCCGCACCCCCGCGCAGCATCTCGCGCCGCGCAAGATTGGCTTGCGGATACCAGTTCTGACGGCTCATCACGATCTCCCCTTGGCGGCGCGAAGCTGCAAGGGGGCAACGTTAAAGGGAATGGCGCGAATTGCGTATAGAAATTCGCGCCTTATTCCATGCGCGCTCTATTCCATACTCTGGCCGGTGACAAAGGCGCGCACCAGCGGATGATCGGCATGGTCAAGCTCATCGGCCCTCCCGCGCCACACGATCCGCCCATTGTCCAGCATCGCCAGCTCGTCAGCAATCGTGCGGGCCGAAGCCATGTCATGCGTGATCGAAACGGCGGTGCAGCCCAGCGAGGTCACACGGTCGCGGATCAGTTCGTTGATCGCGCCCGCCGTGATCGGATCAAGGCCGGTGGTGGGTTCGTCAAAGAACAGCAGGCTGGGCGTACCGACAATGGCGCGGGCCAGACCTGCGCGCTTCTGCATCCCGCCCGAGAGTTCGGACGGATAGCGGTCAGCCACCTCGGGCGCGAGCTTGACCAGCGAAAGCGCTTCGACCGCGCGTTCGCGCGCCTCGGCCCGGCCCACGCCGTCGGCATTGATCAGGCGAAAGGCGACATTTTCCCAGACCGGCAGGCTGTCGAACAGCGCCCCGCCCTGAAACAACATGCCGATGCCGCGAAAGCTGGCGCGGCGCTCGGCCTCGCTCTGCCGCGTCACGTCCACGCCGTCGAGCAGCACCTGCCCGGCATCGGGCTTCATTAAGCCCAGCGCCAGTTTGAGCGTCACCGACTTGCCCTGACCCGAACGCCCCAGCAGCGCCAGCGAGCGCCCCGGCGCCACCGCCAGATCCAGCCCGTCCAGCACCACCTGCGCGCCGAAACGCTTGGAAATACCCGTCCATGCGATTTTAGCCGTTGTTGTCATTTCAGGGCAAACACCGAGGTCAAGAGATAGTCCGCCGCCAGGATCAGCACAGCAGCCGACACCATGGCCGAAGTGGTGGCCCGGCCCACGCCGCGCGCGCCGCCCTTGGCGCTGTCGCCGTGATAGCAGCCCATCAGGCCGATGATGAAACCGAACACCGCCGATTTGATAAGACCCGATTCCACGTCCCACGCGGTCAGAAAGTCCATCGTGTTGGCGATGTAGATGCCCGGCGAGAGGTCGATCAGGTAATTGGACACCTGCATGCCGCCTGCCACGCCGATGATATCGGTAATCAGCGTGAGCAGCGGCAGGCTGATCGTCGCCGCGATCAGGCGCGGGGCGATCAGATAACGGCGCGGATCGGTCGACAGCGTGACCATCGCATCGATCTGTTCAGTCGCGCGCATCGCACCGATTTCCGAGGCCATGGCCGACGCCACACGCCCGGCCAGCATCAGCGCGGCCAGCACCGGCCCCAGCTCACGCGTGATGCCCAGCGCCACGATCTGGGGCAGCACGGTTTCGGCGTTAAACCGATCCCCGCCCGAATAGATGTTGAGCGCCAGCGCCGCGCCCGTAAACCACGCCGTCAGCCCCACCACCGGCAGCGATAGGAAACCCACGCTGGCGAATTGGGCGATGATCTGGCGCGGATACCAGGGCGGGGAAAGGGCGGCGCTGATCCCGCGCGCGGCAAACAGCCCCACACGGCCGATCGCGGCCACTCCTTCCAATGTGGCGCGCCCAAGGGCCGCCACCGGGTTTGTGGAAAACAGCCCCATGGCTTACATCTCGGGCAGGTCGGCGGCGGCCTTGGGCGCAGCAGAGGCAGCAGCAGCGGGCGCCTTGGCGGCGCTGTCGGCGGAAGACGCGGCGGGCGAACCGCTTTGCGGGCGGATGAATTGCCCGATCAGGCCGAACAGATCGACTGCGCCCTGCGTGTTGTTGATCTCGCTGCCCGGCTTGAGATCATCCTCGGCCCCGCCCGGCATCAGCGCGATATGCGCCCCGCCCAGCAGGCCGTCGCTGGTGATCTTGGCCGTCGAATCCGAAGGCAGCTTCACATCCTTGGAAAGCGAGAGATGCATCACCGCCAGATAGGTCTTGGGATCAATCGTCACATCGCTGACCGATCCCACCTTGACCCCCGAAACGGTGATCTTGGCGCCCGGCTGAATGCCGCCCGCCTCGCCAAAGCGCGCGCTCACCTCATAGGTGCCGCTGCTGTGCTTCAACCCCGAAACACCAAGAGCGTAGGTAAGCATCAATGCAGCAAAGGCCAGCACGGCAAAGCCCATGATCGTTTCGGCCCAACTTGCCCTCATGCGTCTTTCCTACCTTTTTTCTTGTACTTACTTGTGCTTACTTGCCGCTGCGCAGGATCTTGCCCGTGCCGCCATCCTTGATCAACTGTGCAATCAGCACGTCGATCTTGCCGCCATTGTTGTCGATGGTCGAGACGAAATCGGTCTGCTGGGTAATGGCCAGCCAGACGCCCGAGACCTGAACGTCCACAACCTTCCAGCCCGAACCGTCATTGAGCACGCGCCAGACCAGATTGGTGGGCGCGCTCGACCGGCCGCCGGCCAGTTGCGTGGTCACCAGCACGTCGCCGGGCTTGCGCACCAGCGAACCGAGCACCACGACCTTTTCGCCGTGATAATCGTCGATCCGGCTCATATAGACGCCCTCGGCATAGGTACGGAAGGCGGCGGAAAAGCGGTTATACTGATCGGGCGTGACGCTGCGGGCATATTTGCCCATCACGAAACGCGTCACCTTGGGAACATCGATCAGGCGGTTGATAAGGACGCGAAACGCCTCCTTCTTGGCCGCATCACTTTTGCTCCGGTCGTTCAACACGGCCAGAACCTCGCGCGCGCCTTGTTGCACAAAGGCTTCGGCATTGGCGTCGCGGGCGGATTGGGCAAGCGCCACAGGCGCGGCAACCGGCAGCGCGGCGGCCACCACACCTGCCACGCCCAGCGCGAAAGACAGCTTCAGATCAGCGCGAAACATCGACAGCTCCATGACCAGCATCGGGGGGGGGGGAAGGCATTGGCCTGCCGGTCGCGGCACCCCTTGGCCGCGACACAGGTTTTGGTCAATGCCCAAGCCCCGCACCAACGCGTGAAGAAAATACGCCGGACCGAAAAATCCGGCGTTTGAAAAAGCAGCACCGAATCAAAAACCCGGCGTTTTTTAACAGGCAAGCCGAATCAGAAATCCGACATTTTTATAAGGTTGGCCGAATCAAAAATCCGGCAATGCCGCCGCCTTACCCGTGGCGTCCTGAACAACGGCTGCACGCTGCTGGCTATAGGCCGCGCGGGTGAAGGCATAGGGATCGGACGCGCCATAGATGGCCGACATCGTGCCATCATTCTTTTCGCGCCAGTTGATCCCGGCCATCGCAAAGCGCGCCGCCCCGCCCGGCGAGGTGAAGATGCCGCCGATCACAAAGCCCACCGGATCGGTAAACGTATCGACCAGACGGCCAAACCCGTCGCGCACATTCGACGGCCCAAGGAAGGGCAGCATCACATAAGGCCCCGGCTTTGCGCCATAGCGGCCCAGCGTCTGACCGAAATCGGCCGGGCGGCGGCGCAATCCGCCCGCCGAGGCGACATCGATCAGGCCGCCGATGCCGATCGTCGAATTGATCGCAAAACGCACCGTGGTTTTCAGCGCCCGCCCGATCTTGAGCTGGACCACCTGATTGATCGCGGTGCTCGGTTCGTCCAGATTGAGGATGGCATTGTTGACCCCGGCCCGGAAAATCTGCGGCGTCACCGCGCGATACCCATGGGCGACAGGGGCAAGCATCTTGCGTTCAAAAAAAACGTCAAAGGCAAAAATGTCGCGATTGGGCTTGTGCCATGGATCGCGCAGCAGCATCGGCTCGCTGGCCGGAGCAGCATCGACGGGTGCAGCATCTACGGGCGCCGCATTGGCAGGCGCGGGGCCGTTATCCGCAGGCGGAGCGCTCTGCGCAGCCGGAGCCTCAGCCTGGGGTGCACTGGCCTCACTCTGGGGTGCGCTGGGCGTAGTCTGCTGGGAATCGCCCGCAACGCCATCCAGCGGCAGAGCCGCGATATGGGGCGCGTCATTCGCCTGCGCCAGCAGCGATGAACCAAGAGCGGCCGGAGCCGTAACCGGGACAGAGGAAACGCTGGCCAGCAGCAGGGCCGATAGGGGCATTACGATCATATCCAAGCTTCCATCATTATGCCCGCCCGCAGAAACGCCACCCCATGGCGGTCCTGTGTTTGAGCATCACCCGAATCCCCTTCCCTGCGCCAGAGCATTTTTCTTGGCGCAAAGCAATTCCCGCCAGAAGTCGTCCGCCGCCATGTGTTGCGTCAAACTGCCCCTATGCGCGCTTGCGGCCCATGCTAGACATGCCCCGGCGCAGGCGCAGATGGGGAGCAGGGATGCGATTGACAATAGGCATGGCGACTTTGGCGCTGATGACCCCGGCCATGGGCGCCCCCGCATTGGCCGCGCCCTACAAGGTCATCATCACCCGCGACACTTGGGGCATCGCCCATATCCGGGGCGAAACCGACGCCGATGCGGTCTATGGCATGGTCTATGCGCAGGCCCAGGATGACTTCAACCGGATCGAGGTCAATTACCTGACCAGCCTTGGCCGCTTGGCCGAGGCGGAGGGGGAAAAGGCGATCTGGCAGGATCTGCGCCAGCGCCTGTTTATCGACCCCGCGCGGCTCAAGGCCGATTATGCGCGCAGCCCGGCTTGGCTGAAAGCGATCATGGAGGCTTGGGCGGGCGGGCTGAACGCCTATCTGGCCGATCACCCGGAAGTGAAACCCCGCGTCCTGACGCATTTCGAACCGTGGATGGCGCTCTCCTTCACCGAGGGCAGCATCGGCGGCGACATCGAGGGCATTGCCCTCTCGCAGCTCGAAGGCTTCTACACCCATCACAAGCTGGCCATGACGGGCGAGGAGCGCGGCATCGTCTTTCGCGAGCCGCAGGGGTCGAACGGCTTCGCCATCTCGCCGGGGCATAGCGAGAGCGGCCATGCGCTGCTCTATATCAACCCGCACACCACCTTCTATTTCCGCTCCGAATTGCAGATGACCAGCGCGCAGGGCCTCAACGCCTATGGCGCGGTGACATGGGGCCAGCCCTTCATCTATCAGGGCTTTAACCAGCACGCCGGATGGATGCACACCTCCAGCGGCATCGACAATGTCGACGAATATGCCGAAAGCATCGTTGAAACCCCGCAGGGTAAAGCATACCGATATGGCGCACAGACCCGCCCGCTGATCGTCAAGCCGATCACCCTGTCCTATCGCATGGCCGATGGCACGATGGCGCGGCGCACCTTCGAAACCTATGCCACCCACCATGGCCCGATCATCCGCGAAGAAGGCGGCAAGTGGATCGCCATTGCGCTGATGAACAAGCCCGTGCCCGCGCTGGAGCAGAGCTTTCTGCGCACCAAGGCGCATGATCTGGCCGGTTTCCTGAAAATCGCCGGGATCAAGGCCAACAGTTCGAACAACACGCTGTTTGCCGATGACAAGGGCCACATCGCCTATCTCCACCCGCAATTCGTGCCGATCCGCGACCAGCGTTTCGACTGGCGCGCGCCGGTCGATGGGGCCGATCCGCGCACCGACTGGATGGGGCTTCACCTGCTGTCCGACCTGCCGCAGGTGATCGATCCGAAGAATGGCTGGGCCTATAACACCAACAATGCGCCATGGAGCGCGGCGGGCGCCGATTCGCCGCGCAAGGGCGCCTATCCGGCGTATATGGACGAGGTGGGCGCCAATCCGCGCGGGCCTCATGCCGAGCGCGTTCTGGCCGCTACGCCGCGCTTCACGCTCGATAGCCTGATTGCGGCGGGCCATGATCCTTGGCTGCCCGCGTTCGATCGCCTGCTGCCGCGCCTGTTTGCCGCCGATGCCGCCGCCCCCTCGCCCGCGCGCGCTGAGGCTATTGCCCTGCTCAAAAGCTGGGACCATCGCACCTCCACCGCGTCGACCGCCGAAACGCTGGCCATCGTCTGGGGCGAAAACCTCTGGGCCAAGGGGGCCGAAAGCGCCAAGAAGCAGCGCATGAGCCTGTGGGACTGGATGGATGAACAGGCCACGGGCGAGCAGCGCCTTGCCGCGCTGGATGAGGCCATGGCGCGTTTGACCAAGGACTTTGGCGACTGGCGCGTGCCATGGGGCGAACTCAACCGCTATCAGCGCCTGACCGGGGCGATCACCCAGCCCTATGACGATGCGCAGCCCAGCCTGCCCGTGGCCTTCACCTCATCCCAGTGGGGCGCGCTGGCCGTGTCGAGCGGGCCGCGCGTGGCGGGCATGAAGCGCTATTACGGCAACCGGGGCAACAGTTTCATCGCCGCCGTCGAATTCGGCCCGCGCGTCACCGCCCGCGCAATCAGCACGGGCGGCGCCAGCGGCGACCCCACATCCCCCCATTTCACCGATCAGGCGCAGCGCTATCTCTCCGGCGATCTGCGCCCGGTCTGGTTCTATCCGGCGGACATAAAGGCGCATGCGGAGAGCACGCGCATTCTGATCAGGCGTTAGACCGAAAGCGTCCCCAATATCCCCCCATCGGCCGCCCAGCTTTGCGCGGTCACATGGGATGCATCATCGGACAGCAGGAAAGCGGCGACGGCGGCGGCCTCGGCGGCGGTGCCGATGCGGCCCTGCGGCACGCGGGCGGCCATCGCGGGGCGCTGCGCCTCGGGCACATCGGCCAGCATCGGCGTTTCGATGAAACCGGGCAGCAGGCAATTACAGCGCACGCCAAAGGGCGCGGCCTCCATCGCCACGGCGCGGGCGATGCCTTGGGCTGCATGTTTGCTGGCCACATAGGCGACATTGGCCGCCATGCCCCGCACCGAGGCCAGCGACCCGGTAATCAGGATCGCGCCCCGCCGCCGCGCCATCATGCCCGGCAGGACATGGGCGATGGCCCAGAACAGCGAGGTGGTGTTCACCCGCATCACCTCGTCAAACATCGCATCGCCATAGGCCGAAACCGGCGCAAAGGCCCCGCCGGTGCCGGCGTTGAGGAACAGCCCGTCGATCGGCCCGCCCTGCGCCTCCAGCGCATCGAGCGCGCCGATCAGTTGCGCCTTGTCGCCCACATCGGCGGCGGCCCAGCCAGCATTCAACTGTGCGCCCAGATCGCGGAGCATCCCTTCCCGCCGCGCGATCAGGCCCGGTTTTCCGCCGCCCGCCGCGATCCTTTCGGCGGTGGCGCGGCCGATGCCGGTGCTGGCCCCGGTGATGACGATATGGCGGCCTGCGAAATTCATCTTCTTCTCCCATGTTTTGATCTTGCCACCACTTTGTATCTATTACTGACAGAAATCCAGCCTCGAAATCGCGGTGGGTGACTTGTTGATTTCAATGAGCTAGACTTCATGCAAACAATTGCAAAACATCACAGGGATGCCCATGTCCAACGCCGAACTCTCGCCGCTGTTCTTTCTGGCCATGGCCTGCATTCTGGCCGCCTCGCGCATCGTGGGCTGGGCGGCCCGGCGCTTTCTGGGCCAGCCGCAGGTGGTGGGCGAAATGATCGCGGGCGTGCTGCTGGGGCCTTCGCTGCTGGGCTGGCTGGCGCCGGGTGTCGAGGCGATGCTGTTTCCGCCGGAATTGAAAAAGATCCTGTATGTCGGCGCGCAGCTTGGCGTGGGCCTCTATATGTTTCTGGTCGGCCTGACCTTCAGCCGCGAAGAATTCAGCATGAATGCCGGGCGCGCGACAGCCGTGTCGGTGGCGGGCATGGCCGCGCCCTTTGCGGTGGCGGCGGCCATGGCGCCATGGCTGATCGCGCAAAGCGGCCTGTTCATGCCCCATGTCGGCGTCGCGCAGGCCAGCCTGTTTCTGGGCGCGGCGATTGCGATCACGGCCTTTCCGATGCTGGCGCGCATCATCCATGAACAAGGCCTCGCGGGCACACGCATGGGCACGCTCAGCCTTGCGGCGGGCGCGATCGGCGATGCGGGCGCATGGGTGGTCATGGCGCTGGTGCTGGCCAGCCTTGGCGCGGGGCCTGCCGTAGCGATCAAGGCGGGCGGCGGCGGGCTGGCCTTTGCGCTGGTGATGGCGCTGGTCGCGCCGCGCTTGCTGGCCCCGCTGGGCCGCCGGGCCGAGGCGCGCGGCATGGACGATGGGTTACTGACGCTGGTGCTGGGGCTTTTCCTGCTATGCGCTTGGGCGATGGATGCCTGCGGGATGCATGCGGTGTTCGGCGGTTTTCTGCTGGGCACGGCCATGCCGCGCGGCGCTCTGGCCGAGGGACTGCGCACGCGCCTCGAACCCTTTGCCACCACTTTTCTCCTGCCGATGTTCTTCACCTTCTCCGGCCTCAACACCCAGCTTCAGGTGCTGGGCAAGCTCGATCTGGTGCTGGTCACTCTGGCGATCATGGCCGCCGCCGTGCTGGCCAAGGGCGGCGCGTGCTATCTGGCCGCGCGCCTTTCGGGCGAGGACAACCGCAGCGCGCTTGGCATTGGCGCGCTGATGAATGCGCGCGGGCTGATGGAGCTGATCATCATCAACATCGGGCTTCAGGCCGGGATCATCGGGCCGGGCCTGTTTGCGATTCTGGTACTGATGGCGATTGTCACCACGCTGATGGCCTCGCCTCTGCTGGCGCTTTCACGCCGGTTTGGCTGAGGCCGGGGCCGCTGTTTAGGGCCTGTTGAAAGGATTGCGAGTTTTGTCGCTTTTTTGCCTTGCCATCCCGCCCCGCTATAGCTAAACGCCCGCCTCACCGCTGGAGTGCCGCTTTAGCTCAGCCGGTAGAGCACATCATTCGTAATGATGGGGTCAGGTGTTCGAGTCACCTAAGCGGCACCATATTTTCAATAACTTAGCTGAGAAATGAGACGGGCTTCGGCCCGTCTTTTTCGTTTCGGGCATCAGATAGGCATCAGGCGCAGGCAAAACTCCTCGTGAAGCTTCCTATCGATTGACTTTTGGCTGGTGGGGCAGCCGATCCCGAATAAAATTCACGCGCTAGAAATATCAATCCGACAAGGTCATCGACAAACATATTTGGATTCATCGAAGCGAATATCCAGCTCGCGCCGCCCCCCCCCAAAGTTATTGCGCACAATATCAGACGCGCTTAATGGACAGGCCGAGGCACCTCACCCCGGCCGTCCACAAGGGCAGGATGTAAATCCTCCTTCGCCTCGATATGAGATAGACTCGGTGGGTCGCTTGAAGCGGCCCAAGCTTACTGGACCGCGCGAAACTGTCCGCGACGCCTTACAGTTGCCCCGCAACTGTCCGGAGTGATGTCGGGCAAGAAAGCAAAATTCATGTCTCGAAGACCTGCTTGACCAGCGCTCTCTTCCCAGCATTCTTCTACTTTAGGCGGCCTATCTTACTGCGAATTGCCTCCTTCCGACAAAAATCTAACTATACCATACAGATATGCCGATGCCGACTGGCCAGCGATCTGCTGTGCGAAGTCTTCGGTTGTTATCGTTACCGCCGTTCCTCGCCGAGAATTCAGCACTTGCAGGCGGCTGGGAACAACTGAGGTGCTGCCGGTTTGATGGACACCGAGATAAGGTGTTTTCATCGAACGGAGAGCATCGATGCAACGAAGGAAGTTTAGCCGTGAGTTCAA
>NZ_JACIDX010000015.1 GCF_014196525.1 Novosphingobium sediminicola
CGTTGGGCTATGTCAGTCCTATCGACTTCGAACGTCAGGCTGGGGTAGCCTAAGGAAGCTTATCTCGGTGTCCATCAAACCGGCAGCACCTCATTCCCCAGGAACAGATGTTCGATCTGCGCAGCGGTGCCCTCGATATGCTCCTGACCCCCGTCACATCGACTGGCAGCGACCTGCATATCGAGCATTTGTTTGATGAAGACCTCCATCTCGTGGCGCCGCCCGAACATCCCTTCGCCACCCGTTCCGGCTTGAAGCGGTCCGATATTGGCGGAGCCGATACGTTAGGCATCGATCCGCGTTATCCGTTTCACCAACAGACGCGGGACATTTGCAGCGATCTGGGACTAAACCTGCTGGGAAATTATGAAGGCACCAGCCTGGATAGCCTCAGCCAGATGTGCGCCTCAGGTCTGGGACTTGCAATCCTGCCGGACCTTTATCTGCGATCAGAGGTGGGCGGCAAAAATATCATCGTGCCGCTGGTTATCGAGGATTGGCAGAGCCGGCGTTCCGTGGCCGCCATCTGGCGGGGAAATTCGGTTTACGGCCACCACTATGCCCAAGTTGCAATGATCATAAAGCGCGAGGCAAAATTGATGCTTAATGCCGCAGCGCAGAGTTGATTATCCCCGATCATCGGATCACTCTGTCGAGGCCTTGATGTCTGCCGTGCGGAAGCCCTGAGCCAATGTGTGATAGAGTTTGGCCGCACAGACCTTGCTGCTAACCCAATCCGCGATCAGCGCGGCGATGAACAGAGGTAAGATCATCGCTCGGTCGGCTGTCATTTCCATAACAATGATGACCGCTGTCAACGGTGCGCGAACCACGCCTGTAAAGTAGGCCGCGACCCCAAGTAGCACAATCGCGCCCGATGGCTCATCGGCAAAAAAGTGTGATACAAGCTGGCCAAGCCCGGCCCCCACGGAAAGGGAGGGCGCAAATATTCCGCCCGGCGCCCCGCTCAACGCGGTAGCCAGTGTGGAGACAAAGCGCGCCGGGCCAAATAACAAAGACGCCTTTCCGCCACTCAAAAGATCGCGCGTCGTTTCATATCCTGTGCCCCAGGTGATCCCGCCGCTGACAAGGCCCAACGCGGCAACCACCATTCCACAAGCAAACGCAAACTTCACCGGATGTCTTCGGACAAAAACCATCGGACGTTTGTCGCGGTAGCCATTGCACCAAGAGCGCGCGAGAACGCTCCCCCCGTAAGTCCACCCAACACACCCATAACCGGGGCCAGAATGGCAATGTCGCGTATCGCGAGATGCCGCTTCATCATGCCAAAGTAAACGTAATCGCCTGCAATGCCCAGACTGACCAGACCCGAGATCATCACAGCGGCCATGACCATAACAGCCACTTTTTGCTCAAAGGCCGCAGCCAATTCCTCGATAGCGAAGGCCACTCCTGCAAGGGGGGGTGTTAAATGCCGCGGCAACGTCGGCTGCTCCGCCTGCAATTATGACGCCCGCATTGATCGGAACGCGCAACCACCGATGCACCGCCACCATGAGCGCCGCGCTGACTTAAACTGTCGGCCCTTCGCGCCCAACAGCGCCGCCGCCCAGCAACATAAGCAAAGTGCAGCCCAATTTTGCCACGGCCGTGCGCAGTGAGATAAGCGGGCTCTTTACGCCGCTCGAAGGATGATGGACGACCGCCATCACTTGCGGAATGCCCGATCCGCGCGCTTCGGGAAACCAGCGCCTTGTCATGGCAACCACCAAGGCAAACACAAACGGTGTCGATGCCGCAGTCAGCAACGGATGTGCTGAAAAGGCATGAGCAAAACTGTGCTGGCTCCAATCGCCCACCTTGGCAAAGACAATGGCGACCAGACCCAGCAATACTGCACCAAGCAACGCCGCCATGCGGGCTTGCAAGGCTCTGCGGGCCAGACTGTAACGTGCAAGCCAGGGGCGAGCAAAGGCGTTCATCGGCGCTCTCCAGAACAGTGTATCAGACCGAATTGGACAAGGGCATTGCTAATGCACCCGCAGGCACCGCCCAAATGATCACCAACAATGACGGCTCCCACCGGCATCGCGATGTGCCAAGGTGATGCCGTTGTAGGACTCACATGAGTGAGCCGCCCGTGAAACAGAACCAAGGTTCGCCTCGCTTGCAAGCCAGCAAAGTGCGCACCTGCGCATCGCCGACAATTTTGCCGGTCTGGTCACCACGTCTGCGTCTGGAACCGGCGGCAGAAGCAGGATCAACCCCGTGGCTCGCATTGACAGTCGAACGCGCCTGCTCGAAACGGCATCTGGACAGGTGTCGCCCCAAACCAACCGGGTCTGCCATGATTTCTGCCACGATTTTTCTTGGCACGGATTCCACACTGGCATAAAGTGCCGAAATCCGCAGATTTCTGCGGTTCTCGACTGGGCTGAAACGGGGCCTCCGGGCGGGTATCAAATTTTGGTACCGCCATGCGGAGGTTCGAATCCTCCCACCCCAGCCAGCGCCCTTTCTCAACCATTCTCAATGGTTCCCATAGGGCTGTTTTTACGCGCCTTTTGAAGTATTCAGCATTCCCAACCGTTCCCGGTGCTTCCCGACTGTTCCTCAACCAATTGGGGGTATTTGGGGGTATCGCCAAGAATCAGTGGGGGTATTGAATGTTAACCGACAGGGAGTGTCGGGCGGCGAAGGCTGACCGAATGGTCGGCCGACAGTCCGGCGCTGATCGCACATGTCATCGCCCATTGCCTGCCTCATTGTCAGGCCATGGCGCAATGGACGATGAGCAGCGCATATGAAGAATTGGGCGTGGCCGATTATGTCCTGAAAGAGGGCGATATGGGCTATGGTACGATGATCCATCAGATCCCGAAAGTTCCTTTCAACACCTATAAGCTGATGCACGAACTGGGCGACACCCGCCTTGCCGCCGAAGGCCCGGCGCTGGCCAGCAGACGCGCCGATGGCAGCATCGCCACCCTGATCTGGAATCTGGCCGAGGTGCAGCAGCCTTCGGGCATTCCCGGCGTGGCGCGAACGCACAATGTCACCGGCGAGGACAAGAGTTTTCTGGTGAAATTCGAAGGTGCCGCCGGAAAGACCGCCAAGATCCAGTTTGTCGATCAGCAGCGCGGCTCGCCCTTGCCCGCATGGCGCGCGATGGGATCGCCCCAATATCCGCGCGCTGATCAACTGGCCGCGCTGCGCAAGGCGGCCGAGATGGCCGCCCCGATCACCGTGAAACTCGATGTTCAGGGAGCCCTGACCTTGCCGGCAGAGGGCGTGGCCCTTATCACGCTGGCATGGTCTGAACCGGGGGCGCTTTATAAGCGCCCCCGGGCTTTTCAGCGCGCGTCGCCGACGGCAACACCGGCCACAACTGGCCCGATGGAGACGATGGGCGCCATCGCCCATGCCAAGGCGCTGCACCAAAGGCGGCGGGCGGCCTGATCGTCAAGCCTATGCCTGCGGGGATGAAACCGCTGCTTAATTGACGCTGCGGCTTTGCCCCTGCCAAAACTCGGCGCGCATGGCCTTCTTGTCGAATTTGCCCACCGGGGTTCGCGGCAGGCTGTCACGAAAGAACACATGTTTGGGCGCTTTGACGCTGCCAAGCCGCGCCTTGCAATGGGCCATGATCGCGGCGGCATCGGGCGCCTTCACCGAATTGGCCACCACCAGCACGCTGACCGCCTCGCCCCATTTTTCATCGGGGATGCCGATGGCGGCGCATTCATGGACGCCCGCCATTTCAGAGACAGCCGCCTCCACCTCGCTGCAAAAGACATTGAAGCCGCCGGTGACGATCATGTCCTTCTTGCGATCAACGATGTAGAAAAAGCCATGCTCGTCGCGGCGCCCCACATCGCCGGTGTGGTGCCAGCCATGGGTGCGCACCTCGGTGGTGGCTTCCTCCATCTCGAAATAACCGTCGCACACGATGCCCCCGCGCCCGACGATTTCGCCCACTTCACCCACAGGCAGCAACGCGCCATCATCGTCCATCAATTCCAAGCGCACGGACATCGTGGCCCGCCCGCAACTGGCCAACCGTTCGGGATGATCGCCCGCAGCCGCAGCGGCCACGATTTCGGGCGGCAACCATGTGGCGATGAGGTGAAATTCGGTCTGCCCATAGGATTGGCACAGGCAGGGCCCAAAGACCTCGACCGCCTGCCGCAGCTTTTCCGGGCTGCAGGCCGAGCCCGCCAGCAGGAAATAGCGCATACTGGAATAGTTATAGTGCCGCACATCGGGATGGGCCAGCATCGAATAAAGCGCGGTGGGCGGCAGAAACATATGAGTGACGCGATGAGTCTGGATCGCCTCCATCACCGCATGAGCGTCAAACGCGGGCAGCATCACAATCGTCGCCCCCATGGCGATCCCCGCCAACGCAAAAGGCCCCGCCGCATGAGACAAAGGCGCGGTGGCAAGGAACACCGGTATCTCTTCAACCGCCATCAAAATGGCGATGCTTTCCAGCATCGTGCCCCAACTGCGGTTCAGCGCGCGCACCCCTTTGGCGGGACCAGTGGTGCCGCCTGTGGCGATGATCGCGCATAGCTCGCGGTCGCCACCATCCGGGCCGCCCAGATCGGGAAAAGGCGGCGCATCGGGGGGCAGCATGAAGCCATCGAGGCAAGGATTGCCTGCATCGGGCGCATCAAGGCAGATCAGATGCCGGATCGATGGCACTTGCCGCGCGGCCTCATGCGCCTCGGCAGACAAGCTGGAATGATAAAACAGCCATCCCGCGCGCACATAGCGCAGATAGGCAATCGTATCAGGCAGCGCGTTGCGCGTGTTGACCGGAATCCACACCGCCCCTGCGCGCCACAACGAGAGCATCGCCGTCAGCACGCCCGGATGGTTGGGCGACATGATCGCCACCGCCTCTTGCGGTTGCAGGCCCGCCGCCGCCATGGCCCCCGCCAAACGGTGCGTCATACGCTGCATCGCGGCATAGGTGATCGCGCCCTGCTGCGTTTCCAGCACCGGGCGTTCAGGGTAAAGCGCGGCGGATTTGTCGAAATAGTCAATGTTGCGCATGGGCTTGCTATCCAAACGGGTTGATCAGCACCTTGCAATCATGGGTGCGCCGCCGCAGCGCCTCGAAACGCTCTGGCGTGGCGTCCAAGGCAATCGTGTCGGACACGAGATGGCGCGGCTCGGGCGCACCGCTGCACAGGGCGTCAAGGGCGGCTTCATATTCCTGCCGGTGAAAGAAGGCCGAGGTGACCAGCCGCACTTCCTTCGACAGCATGGCAAAGGAATTGAACGTGTCGGGCTGGGTGCAAAGGCCCAGCAGCAGGATCGTGCCGCGCGGGCGGATCTGCTGCACCGCCTGCGCGATCAGGCCCGGGCGGCCCACGCATTCGATCACCACATCGGCCTTGCCGCCCAGCGCCCGCTCTGCCGCTCCGACCGGATCGTCGGGTTCCGCCACAAAGCCGGTCGCCCCCATGGCCAGCGCACGCTCGGCCTGAAACGGCGCCACATCCTGCACCACCACCGCACGGGCCCCGCGCCGCCGCGCCCAGAAGGCGGCGGCAAGGCCAATCGGCCCGCCGCCCAGCACCAGCACCTTGTCGCCGGTCTTCATCCCCGACAGGTTGATGCCATGCAGCGCCACGGCCAAAGGCTCGATGATCGCCCCATCGGCCAGGCTGGCGCTTTTGGGTAGGCGCACGCATTGGTTGGGCCGCGTGACGGCATATTCGGCATAGCCGCCGCCCTGCAGCCAGAAATGCTCGCACCACGCCACCTCGCCCGTCACGCAGGCGGGGCAGTGGCCGCAGCTTTTGAGCGGGCTGACCGCAAGGAGATCGCCCGTGACAAAGCCTTCGACATCCTTGCCCAGCGCCACGACTTCGCCCGCGAATTCATGGCCCAGAACGCTGCCCGCAGTCATCCCATAGGCAGGGTCCTCCGTCATATGCAGATCCGACCCGCAAATGCCGCAGCGCCCGACCTTGACCACGATCTCACCTGCGTTCGGCGTGGGATCGGGCAAGGTTTCGAGCGCCAGCGGCCTGTGCAGCCCCTGCATCACGACTGCACGCATCAGCCCGCCCCTTTAGACGTAGAGCTTGGGATTGATGGCGATGCCATGGTCCCGGCAATAGGTCTCATAGTGGTTGATGAACCACCACACATCGGCGGTATCGACCAGATTGGCCTGATCGTCAAAGAAGTCGATCGGACCCTGCATCCAGCCGAACAGCTTGCAGCCATCGGGATGCTCGGTCACCAGCGTATGGCTTTCGCCCGGCACTTCCAGGATGAGGCCGCCCGGCGTGGCGGTCCAATCATATTCCAGATAGCGCACGCTGCCCTCGAGACAGACCATGGTGATCGTGCCGCGATGCAGATGGGTGCCGATCACCCCCGGCCCCTTGACCCACAGGATGTTCGAAAACAGGTTCTGCCGCACGTCAAAGGCCAGATGCTTGATCGCGGCGTTTTCGCCAAAGGGCACCCATGGGCTGTCCACATCGGTTTGCGCATCAATATAGCGCCCACCGGGGCTGAGGCGATCCACCAAAGCCTTATGGGGGAATTTCACATCGACAATGGCGGCCTTATTCGAAGGCGGCGCGGTCATAACGGCCATGGCAATTCTCTCCTTAGTTATTTTGTCTGCAATACATACTAATGCGCCGTTTGGCCGCCGTCGATCACAAATGTGGCGCCATTGATGAAACTGGCCCCATCGCTGCACAGATGCAGGACGGTGGGGGCGATTTCCTCGGGCTGGGCCGCGCGGCCAGAGATGTTTTGCGCGAAGAACATGTCGGTAAAGGCATTGCTTTCGGCCCAATGGCGGGTCATCGGCGTGACGACAAAGCCGGGGGCGATGCAATTGGTGCGGATGCCGACCTGCGCATATTCCACCGCCGCCGCTTTGGTCAGGCCCGCCACGGCGTGTTTCATCGCGCAATAGGCGCTCATATTGGGATCAGCGATCACCGCCCCCACGCTGGCGGTGTTGACAATCGCTCCGCCGCCCACGGTCAGGAAATGCCGGATTTCGGCCTGCATCGCATAAAACACGCCCTTGAAATCGACATCGATGGCCAGATCCAGTTCCTCCGGCGTCACTTCATGGATCGGGCGCTGGGGCGGCAGGATGCCCGCATTGTTGAACGCGCAATCCATCCGCCCGAAATGGGACAGGCAAGCCTTGACCAAAGCCTCAACCGCCACCGGATCGCGCACATCGGTGGACAGAAACTCCGCCCTGCCGCCCGCCGCCGCGATCATCGCGCGCGTTTCCTGCGCGCGCGGGTCGATGTCGCCGATCATCACGCTGGCCCCCTCGGCGGCAAAGGCAAGAGCGGTGGCTCGCCCGATGCCCGTTGCCGCCCCGGTGATCAGCACGGCTTTGCCGTCAAACCGCCCCGCCATCATGCGATCCCCGATTTGCCGGGGGCAAGGATATGGTTGGGATCAAGCGCCTGTTTGATAGCGGCATTCACCGCGCGGTTGGTATCGCCATATTGCGCCGCCACCAAGTCCATCGCGTGAACCCCGGTGCGATAGGAACACCAGCCGCGATCGCCAAATCCGGTGACCAGTTCGCGATAGCAATCATCGGCGCGCTTTTCCTCGGCCGGGTCGCTTTTGTCATACAGCAGCGCGATGATGTGGTGCAATTCGCGCATCCCCACGGCAAAGGCGGCGGTATAGTCAAAGCCGTGCCGCGCAAGGATCTGTTTAGCCAGATCGATTTGCCCCTGCGTTTCGCTGCCCTTGGCCGGGGCCACCGGCGCAAACCATGCTAGGCCCCCGCCTGCACCCTTCCACCGCGCAAGGCCCACTTCCTCAAGGCTGAGGCCGCCGCGCATCAGCGTGGCGTGATGGTGGAACCACGGGTTGTCCTTCATCTGCTCCTGCGTCATCACATCGCCGTCGATGGCGGCAAAGGCGCCCCGGATGATGCGCTCGCTTTCGGCCACCTGCGCGGGCGTGCCGTACAGCGCGATATAGGTGTTCCACATGCCCAGATCATGCTGGGCCGCAAATTGGGCGATCTCCTCATCGCTGACCTGTGCGGGTTTGGTGGTCACTTCGCCGCGCCGGTGGAACATGGCCAATTGATAGGCCGCCCCCATCATCAGCACCACATTGGGAACGATGCCCGCAATGCGCAAAGGCCGCATGGCATCGGTAATGCGCGCCACATCCTCCATCTTCTTGTGGCGCACCACCAGCGGTTTATAGACCGGCGGCGCGGGCATCAGCCACAGGCCCATTTTCGTCACCACGCCAAAATTCGACTGGGTGAAAATGCCGTCCAGATAAGGGCCATAGCCCCATTTGAACGCCTGCCATGCGCTGGGGTTCTTGGTGCTGCCCATGCCGGTTTTCAAAATGTCGCCATTGGCCATGACGACCTCCATGCCGCATTGCACCATGAAATGCTCGCCATAGGGCGTATAGCCCACGCCGCGATCCAGCGTATTGCCGACCGGGCCGACAATCGGGCCAACTGTGGGCACATCGATCCACAGCGGGATATTATGCTCGTCCAGATAGTCGCGCATCTGCTGATAGGTGACGCCCGGTTCGACCAGCGCGGTGCAAAGCTCGGTATCGACCGAAAGGATGCGGTTCATGCGTTTCAGGTCAAGGATGATCTGGCCCGGCGCGGCGGTGGTGGTGCTGCCATAGCCCATATTCTTGCCGGTGCTGACCGGCCAGAGGGGCTGACGATATTGGTTGGCGATTTTGAGGATCGCCTGCACTTGTTCGACATTGTCCGGCGCCACCGCGCCCACCGGCGCATGGCGGCCCGTGGGATCGGGCGTATAGCTTTTGGACCATGGCCGCAGGCTCTCGGCATCGCCCGCCACCCATGCATCGCCCACCACGGCGCGCATGGCCTTGAGCGCAGCGGCAAGATCGGCCTTGCTGACGCCCGGCGCCAGAACGGCGCCCTGCGCCATCGCCTGTCCGGCAATGCCAATGGTGGCCGCAACTCCCGCGCCCAGCAATCCGCGTCTGTCGATGGTCGCCCCGCTCATTGGCCATGCTCCTTGGTGTCTTTGGGGGCCTTGGAAATCCATACGGCCAATGCGTCGAGTTCGGCGGGGGAGATTTCGGTCGGGCGCATGGCGGGCATGCCGTTGCGCCCTGCGCGCACCATCGCCTGAATATATTCAACCGGCAGTTTGCGGCCCAAGATGATCGGCCCCACGTTATGGCCGTGGCAATAGGCGCAGATGCTGGCGTAAGTCTTGGCCGGGCTGCGCTGTGCCAGCGTTTGACCCAAGGATTGCCCCGTTTGCGCCGAAGCGGGCGCGGCCAGGGCCAGCGCCATCAGCATCCACCGCCTCATTTGAACCTCCCCAGCATCATGCCGCCATCGATCACCACATGGGCGCCGGTCATATAATCAGAGGCATCGCTGGCCAGCATCAGCGCCAATGGCTTCATCTGCTCGGTTTCGGCCACGCTGCCCAAGGGCACGATGGCGTCCCATGCCGCGCGCACGGTGGGGTCTTTCTTCAGCCAACCACCACCGATGTTGGTGACGAAAGGCCCCGGCGCGATGGCGTTGATGCGGATCCCGAATTCGGCAAGCTCCAGCCCCAGCGCGCGCACCATATGCAAAATGCCCGCCTTGGCAGGCATATAGGGTAGGCCGACAATCGGTTCGGTCACAAGCCCTGCGTTGGAGGCCGTGGCAATGATCGCGCCGCCGGTGCGGCCGTTGGCGCGGCCGGGCTGCTTCATGATCCGCACGGCATTGCTGATCGTATAGAACATGCCGGACAGATTGACCGCGATCGACTTGTCCCAGCGCTTGGGATCATAGGTATCGACCTGCCCATCGGGATTGCGATGGCCTTCGGGGTTCCAAAAGCCCGCCCCGGTGTCGATCCCGGCATTGGCAAAGCAGATGTCCAGCCCGCCAAACGCCTTGGCGTGATCGTCGAACACGCGGGCCACGGCGTCACTGTCGGACACATCAAGTGCGACGGCGCGCACATCATAGCCCGCGTCGCGCAGGCGCTGCGCCTCGCGCTCGGCCCCGGCCAAGTCAATATCGCTCAGCGTCACCGCCGCCCCGCCCTCGGCCATCGCCTCGACATAGGCAAGGCCGAGGCCAGAGGCGCCCCCCGTGACCAGCGCGCTGCGGCCCGCGACCGAAAATCTGTCCAGAATTGCCACTGTGCCTGATCCTTTACAGATAGAGCGCGGGGTTGATGGCGATGTTGTTTTCGCGGCAATAGGTCTCGTAGTGGTTCATGAACCACCACACATCGAGCGTTTCGACATGCTTGCCATCGGCATCGTAAAACTCGTTGGCGCCCTGCATCCAGAACAGGGCCTTCATGCCATCGGGATCATCGGTGACCAGCGTATGCGCGGTGCCGGGCGTTTCGGTGATGAAATCGCCGGGGCGGCATACCCAGTCATATTCGAGATAGCGAAACGAGCCTTCCAGCCCGATGGCCCAGACCGGCCCGCGATGCTTGTGAGTGCCGATCACGCCGGGCGCCTTGATCCACAAGATGTTGCAATAGATGTTTTGCCGGACGTCAAACGCCAGATGCCGGATCGCCGCGCCCTCGCCAAAGGGCACCCACGGGCTTTCGCTCTCTTCGCGGCCGACATAGGTGCCTTCGACGCCCTTGCTTTTGATCAGATCCCCGTAAAGTTCTTGGATCTGCACGATCTTATAGGCCGAGGACGGCGGTGCTTTCATAGTGCCCATGGGCTGTTCCTCTCTGGGATATTATCGGATGAGCGTGTCGACATAGTCGGCGCCGATGCCATTGCTGGCATAATGGGCGCGGGCCGCGGCGATGTAGTCAAACACATCATAGTGGCCGGTGGTGTTGCCCGCTTCGTCCAGCCACATCAGCGGGCCGGAGACGACGAAGAACACTTTCATCGGGTCGGCATGTTCATAGCAGACCAGCGTGTGGCTCTCGCCGGGGGTTTCATAGACGAAATCGCCCGCCGTGGCCGTCCACTCATGCTCCAGATAGGCCCACTTGCCGCTGATCGTGTAGGCCCAGATCGGGTGCGGATGGTAATGGCGGTTCACAAGGCCCGCCTGTTTGCTCATCAACACATCGGCCCACATATTCTTGGACGGGCTGATCCACACCGGCTTGGACGAGACGGTCTCGCTGATCGGCACCCAGTAGCGTTCGTCGCCCTCGGCGATCTTGGGCAGATAGACTTCGGGCAGGCCGCCCTCGCGAAAGACCTTTTCGACCGGCTTGATATCTTTCCAGAATTCGCTGTGCGCTGTTTCGGGCATGGTCGCCTCCTTCAAGGGAAAGGGCGCCGGACGGACAGGGCCAGTCCGGCGCAAGGCAGGGTCTCGATTAGAACTTGATCCCAAGCCGCGCGTACCATTCGGCCGGGCGGCTGTAGGTGCCGTAGATCTGGCCACCGGCATATTGGGCCTGACCCGTGGTCAGATAGCGCTCGTTGGTCAGATTGGTGCCGCCCACGGTCAGATCCCAGAACCCGCTGAGCGGCTTATAGGTGGCGCTGGCATTGATGACGGTCGTGGCGGGACGTTCGAGCAGGAAGGTCCCTTCGGTGTCATTCTTCATCTTGTCGGTGAAGGTGACATCGCCCAGCAGCACCAGCTTGCCATGCTTGCCAAGATCAGCCTCGTAACGGGGGCTGATGTTGATCTTGTACTTGGGCGTCTTGGGCAAGGTGGCCCCGGCAAACACGCCAGCCTGCAAGGCCGAGGCAGCCACCTGCGCCGGGCCATCGACCGAAGTATAGACGGCATCGGTATAGCCCAGCGATCCAGTCAGCGTCAGGCCTTGCGCAGGCGCGGCGGTGAGTTCCAGTTCAAAGCCGCGAATGCGCGCAACACCCGCGTTCTGGATGGTGGGCGAAACGCCTTGCTGAAAGTTGAGCTGGATGCCCGAATAATCGGTCTGGAACACCGCGCCGTTGATTTGCAGATGGCGGTCAAAGAACTGGGTCTTGGCGCCCACCTCATAGGTTGTGGCCTTTTCCGCGCCAAAGCCGGGCGCATAGGGCAGCGGGTTGGACAGGCGGGTGGTCCAGCCGCCGGTCTTGTAACCCTTGGACCAGCTGGCATAGAGCATGATCGCATCGCTGGGGTGATATTGCAGGCCCACCTTGGGCGAGAAATTGTTGAAGCTCTTGTGCTGCTCGCCCGCAATGTAATAGCGCAGGGGCTGGCCCGGGTTGGGGAAGTTGTTGTCGATGCGGCACTGGTTCGAGATCGGCGTCAGCGAGGCGCAATTGGGATCGCCAAAGAACTGGGCCAGCTTGTAGTTCAGCCCGTTATTGTCCGACTGGAACCCCTCGAAGGTCTTGCTTTCATGGGTATAACGCCCGCCAAGGGTGATGCCCAACTGCTCGGTGATCTTATAGTCGGCCTGACCATAGAAAGCATAGTTCTTGGTGGAGAGGTTGTTGGGCCCATCCACCTGCAACAGGCCTTCGGCAAAGGTCACGTAATCATGCAGATTGCCGCTTTCGGTAAAGTAATAGGCGCCCAGCACATAGTTGAGCTTCTTATCCATCGCCTTGCCGGTCAGTTGCAGCTCCTCGCTGAACTGCTTCTGGTTCATTTCAAAGCTGGTGTGCAGGAAATCGAGCGGCGAACCGTCCAGATCCATGCCCGCCTTCCAATGCAGTTCGCGATAGGCCGTTATTGACTTGATCGTCATATTTTCGGCCAGATCGTAATCAATGGTGGCCGACCCGCCATAGGACTTCATTTTCGAGAAATTATTGCCATTGGCATAGCTGGTGTCGATGCTGTTGGTCACAAAACGGTTGTCATAGGGCAGCCGGTTGTTGTTCGGATTGGCATCGGCATTGACGCCATAAATCGAGGGCAGATCGACCACCGAATTGAGGCCGCCGCGATTGCCGACAAAGGCGCCCGACGGAGGCCCGCCGATAAAACTGTCGCAAGGGCCGGTCACGCCGCCCACGGTCTGCGTGGGATTGCCCGCGATGGCGCAATTATAGGTGCCTGCAAACACGGCCGGAAAGGTGGCGATGAGTTTGTTGGCGATTTGGGACGTGTCGATATTGCTGTAATCGCCGCTCAACGTCACGCGCAGAGCGCCGCCGTCATTGTAACGCAATTTGCCGCGCAGATTGTAATTGTTGTCGCCCCCTTCGGTGCCGTAACCGCTGTTGTAATATCCGGCCGCCTTGAACGAAGTGATCGGGTCCTCGGAATAGTTCGACGCGCCGGGGAACGGAATGCGGTGCATATAGCCGTCGCGATGCGTGGTCGAAAAGCTGAGCGAGGAGGACAGGCTTTCGGTGATCGGCAGATCGACCGTGCCCTTGGCCGAAAACATGCCGAAGCTGCCGGTGGTCACGCTGCCGGTGAAGCGGAATTCCTTGCCCGGATCATGGGTGACGATGCTGATCGCGCCGCCGATCGTGTTGCGGCCAAACAGCGTGCCTTGCGGGCCTTTCAAGACCTCGACCCGGTCCACATCGGGCAGATCCTGATTGGCGCCCACCGAACGGGCCAGATAGACCCCGTCCAGATAGATGCCGACGCCCGGATCGATGTTAAAGGCAAAGTCATTGGCGCCAATGCCGCGAATATAGGCCGACAGCACCGCCGAGCTGCCCGAAAAGGGCGTGCCGGCGTCCAGCGTCACGTTGGGCGCGATGGCCGAGAGCGAGGCCACGCTGGTGACCGCGCGCTCCTGCAACGCATTGGCGGTAAAGGCGCTGATGGCGATCGGCACGTTCTGGACGTTTTCCGACCGCTTTTGCGCGGTGACGACAATGGCCTCAATGCCGCCATTGTCCTTGGCCTTGGCTGCTTCATCAGCGGCAAATGCAGGGGCGGCTGTGATCAGCCCGCCCAGCGCCACACCCACGAGCAAAATGCTACGCATAGTTCCGGTTCCTCTCCTGACTGCCGGTCTTTTACCGGTTCGTCCGATTGTGAGTTTAACGATGGAAAAACCCTTGGCTTGCACTGGGGCGCAAGGGATTGGGACAGAGGCGCAAAACCGGCGCCCCAAATTCTATTGCATGCCCCGCCATTGCGAGGGCGTGGCGCCATAAGCGGCGCGAAAACAGCGGGCGAAATAGCCGCTGTCGGAAAAGCCGAGGTCGAAGGCGATGGCGGTCACACTCATCCCCGGATTGACGATCAGCAATTCGCAGGCGCGCGTCAGACGCCGCGAGAGAATATAGGCCGAAGGGGTAGTGCCCATCGCGGCAAAGGCGTTCTGCACCGTGCGCACGCTGACGCCCAGTTCCGCCGCGATTTCAATCGAGCCGAATTGCGCACAGCCCAGATTGGCATCCACCAGCGTCACGATCTTGTCGCGCAGGGGCTGGCAAGGTTGGACGGGATGTTGCCCATCGCGCACCGCAAGGCTGAGCAGATCGAGGAAGACGTTGGACACGCCCTGCTGCCATGCCGCATCACTGTGGCCTTGATCGCCCTGTTGCCAGAGCGAGAGGATGAAATTGTGCAACAGACGGCTGCCCGGCGTGGCCCCGGAAATGCGGCGCGAGAGGGCGGCATCGAGATCGGGCAGGCGCGCCTCCAACCCGGCGCGCGGCATTTCCACCACCAGAAATTCGTGCTGACGCAGATCGATGCGATAGGGTTCATTGGCGCTGGACAGCACGAAATCGCCTACGCCCAGTTCGGACACCCGCCCGCATTGTTCATGGCGCGAGCGGCCCGAATGCTGGACATGCAGCACCACCGCCTCGGGCGCCGATCCGGTCGGGCGGCGCTGCACCAGACTGCCGCAGGAACGCGGGCGGATCATCACCAGATCGCCCAGACTCCACCGCCGCATCTCCGCCTCAAAGGCATCCTTGCGCTGGTCAACCAAGGTGCCGGGATAGGTCTCATTGGTCAGCCGGTTCCAGAAATCGAGACGCTCATTGGCGGCGATCCGGGCGGTGGAGAAATGTTCGATCGTGCTCATGATGCCTACCTTTGCAAGATCAACGTCCGCGCCGGGCCAAAACGGCAGGCGCGGATTCCAAAAGCCCCAGCGCCAGCACCGTGGCCGCCACGGTCAGGCCGAGCATGATCCACAGCGGCGCGCCCAGCCCCCAGACATCGGCCGCAGCCCCCGCCACAAAGGGGCTGAGCACACCGCCCAGCACCTCGCCCGCGCCCATCACCATGCCGGTCAGTGTGGCGGCCAGACGCGGATCGACCGATTCCGAAGGGATCGTGGCCATGAACATGGGGAACAGGCCATTAAGCCCCCAGCCGAAGAAGAAAATCGCCGCCAGCCCCCAGCTTCCGCCTGTATAATACAGCGCGCCCAGCGGCAGCAGCATCCCCAGCGCCGAAAAGCCGATCATCACCGGCTTGCGCCCGATGGCGTCGGAAATGGCCGGCACCAGAAAGCTGCCCAGCCCTGCCGAAATGCCCAGCACCGCCATCATCCAGCTCATCGTTTCAGGCGCCATGGCGCGCACCTTGGTCAGATAGAGCGGCATGAAGGCCCAGCACACCACCAGATAGCTGACCAGCAGCACGGCAATCGCAGCGCACAGGATGACATTGCGATTTCCAAAGGCCTCGCGCATCGTCACCTTGGGGCGTTCGGCATGTTCATGGGCTTCCCTCGGCGGTTCGCGCAGGGTGAAAGCGATCAGGGCGGCCGTGACGATGCCGGGCAGCGCGGCCAGATAAAAGCCCTCGCGCCAGCCCCAGGTGTTGGCGATCCACACCAGCACCAGCGGCGCGACAAAGGAACCCAGCAGGTTCGACCCCAGATTCTGCCCGATGCCCATCGCCATGCCGCGCCGCGCGGGCGCCACTTCCTCGACGATCATCGCATGGCTGACCGGCATGATCCCGCCTTCGGCCACGCCCATCAGCAGGCGCGCGGCAAACAGCACCATAAAACTGCCCGCCGCGCCCGATACGAAAGAGCACAGGCAAAAGGCGAGGCTGGCCCAGACGACCACGATCTTTTGCTTGCCCATCCGGTCCGACAGGCCGCCCACCACAAATCCGGCAATCGCCCATGTCAAAGACAGCGCGCTGGATAGCAGGCCGACCGCCTTGTTGCTGAAGCCCAGATCGTGCTGGATGAAAGGCATCAGAAAATTGGGAGCATTCCGGTCGAAAAAGACGATGCCGAAATTGAGGCTGAGCAGCCCCACCACCCAGATCTGATAGGCCGCGCCGCGCCTTGTCGCGGCATTGGGATCGGGCGCGCTCATGCAAAAGGCCTGACGCGATCAGAGCCATCCCAATTCTGCGCCGCCGCATAAAACCGGGTAAACGCCTCGTCCATGCCCGATGTCGCGGGGATCAGTTCGAGCATCCCCGGATCATTGTGCCCATCGTCCAGATAGGCCACCGAGCCGCCGGTCGGCACTTGCGCCCGGTAGGCTACCGTATAGCCGCGCGCTTCATAGTCCGGTATTTCGGCATCCACATCGCTCACCGCCACGCCGATATGGTGAAAACCATAGCCGCGCCGGTCGATCAAATCCTTGTAAACCGAAAGATTGTCATCCAGCGGCTGGATCAATTCGATGCATATCGATCCGGCAAAAGCCATGGCGATGGCAACATCGCCGGTGGCCTGCGCCCCGCGATAAACATGGTCAGGCGCCAGAAAATGGTCGAGCAGAAACCACGGACCAACCCGCGCCTCGTCAATCCACCAGTCGATTGCCTGATGAATATCCCGGACCACATAGGCAGTCTGAATCGTCTGGCCCACGCGGGCGCCAAAGCCCATCGCATGCCCTTTCGGCAATTGCATCGCTCTCTCCTTTACCGGCGCGAGGTCCATGCCCCGCGCTCTGGTTTTTGCGTTTCGCGGCCTAGGTCACAGGCGGATCACCACTTTGCCGAACAGATCGGGCGATGCCTGATAGGCATAAGCGGCCTTGGCCTCCTCCAGCGTAAACACCTTGTCGATCACCGGCTTGATGCCATGGGCGTCGATAAAGGCGTTCAGCCTTTCGGCCATGCCGCGCGACCCAACGAAAATGCCGCGCAGATTGGCGCCCTTGAACATCAGCCCATGGGGCGAGGTATTGCCCTCGCGCGTCAACACCCCGATCAGCGCAATCTCGCCCGCAAAGCCCACCGCCGCGATGGATTGCGCCAGTGTCCCGGCCCCGCCCACCTCGACCACATGCTCCACCCCGCCCTTGCCCGACAGAGAGGCGGCCTTGGCGCCCCAATCGGGCGTATTGCGATATTGGATCGTTTCATCCGCGCCCAGCGCCGCCACGCGCGCCAGCTTATCATCCGAACCGCTGGTGGCGATCACCTGCGCACCCGCCGCCTTGGCGATCTGCAACGCCAGCAGCGACACGCCCCCGGTGCCCAGCACAAGAACATGCTCGCCCGCCGAGACCGGACGCGGCCCTTCCATCAAGGCGTTCCACGCCGTCACCCCGGCGCAGGGCAGACAGGCCGCCTCCTCAAAACTCAGGCTTTGCGCAATCCTGACCACCCCGCTGGCGGGAAGAGCGACATACTCCGCCAACATGCCCTTGGCCCCCGCCGCGCCCAGCGCAGGCCCCATCGCAGGGTTGGGCGGTCCATCCATCCAGTTCTGGAAAAAGATCCCCGCCACGCGGTCGCCCACGGCAAGGCCGGTCACACCCTCGCCCACCGCCACAATTTCGCCCGCGCCATCGGACAGCGGCACGATATCCTCCGTAACGGGCCCGCCCATATACAGGCCCAGCGGGATCATCTGATCACGATAATTGAGCGAGCAAGCGCGCACCCGGATCAGCACTTCTCCGACGCCCACTACCGGCGCGTCCTGCTCCACAAGTTGCATGGCGTCGAGGCTCGTCGCCCCCTTGCGCAAGATCCAGGCTTTCATCCCATCCCCCGATAGGCCGCTTTGCCATCCCTTTGGCGCCCGCTTGTTCTTACGGGCCGGCTCTTGACTGCTATAGGTCATCCAATCGGCGTCGCTCCGCAAGGGTTCAAAATTTCACTGAGTGAAACTTCATCCAACAACCAACGTGCCGATGCGCGCTGCTATGCCCTGCAAGCTGGATAAATGGCGCAGCGCCACTTCCTCCACCACAGCGCGGCGCGCGGGCCATGTGATATTGATGGCCGCAATCGGGCCATTCTCGCCATTGACCGCTACCGCGATCGAATTCTTGCCATCACGCAGCACCGTCTGCCGGTCGCGGTCCGACCATGGATGATGCGGCAGGCGCGTGGACCATCCGCGCTGCCGGGTCTGGGCAATGATCGCGTCGATCTGTTCGCGCTGCTGCGCTGTGCCATCGGGCGGGGTCAGGCGGGCGATGATCGCGTCGCGCTCTGCATCGGCGCAGGCGGATAGATAGGCCCGCCCCGTGGCGGTGTGCAGATAGGACAGCTTTGCCCCCACCGGACCCAAGGCGGCAAAGTCAAAGCGGGCGACCTGACCATTGGTTTCAATGATTTCCATATGGTCAAACCGGGGGATGGCGATCACGCTGGGCCAGACCACCTGCGCCGACAATTCTACCAGCAGCGGCGAGGCGATTTCGGCAATACGGCACACCCGATCCGGCGCCCCCGCGCCCGCCGCGCCGGGCAACCATACGCCATCGGCCAGTCGTCGCCACACCAGCCGCCGACTGGCCAGCGTTTGCAACAGGCGCAAAAGAGTCGCCTTGGACAGGCCCAGATGCTGGTGCAGCGCGTTAAGACTTCGCCCCTCGCCCCCCGACGCCCTGATCGCCAGCAGCACATCGAGCCCGCGTTCCAGCGCGCGGATCGATTTGACGCCCGATTGCCGCGCCATATTGTCGCCATCCAATGCCATGCCGCCCCCATTTCACGGTGTGAAATTTACCGCGCGAATTGCATTAGGCAATCCGGGACGGCCATGAAAATATCGGCGTCAGAAAAAGCCTGCGGCCAATGGACCAGCAAGGCATGAGAGAGGATGCAGACACGATGGGCGATTTATCGCGCAAGAATGTGATGCTTATCATCACCCAGGATACCAAACAGGAAGAAGCCCGTTTTGTACGCGAGCATCTTGAAGGCGCCGGGGTCAATGTCGTGCATCTCGACCCCAGCGTGCGGCGCGATGTCGGCGGGGCGGAGATCGGCCCGAATGCGGTGGCAGCGGCGGCCGGATCGACCATTGCCGACATTCTGGCGCTGGGCCATGAAGGCCAGATCCACGAAATGATGATCGCAGGTTCGATCCGCGCTGCGCATGAATTTGCCGCGCATACGCCGATCCATGGCATCCTGTCGGTGGGCGGCTCGATGGGGACCGCGCTGGCGGGCGCGCTGATGCAGAGCTTTCCCTATGGCCTGCCCAAACTGATCGTTTCGACCATGGCATCGGGTTTCACCAAGCCCTATATGGGCGTGCGCGACATTGCCATGATGAACGCCGTGACCGACATCGCCGGGATCAACACGATCAGCCGCGATGTCTATCGCAACGCCGCGCTGGCCATGGCGGGCATGGCCAAGGGCTATGATGGCCTGCCCGTTTCCGGGCGGCCGCTGGTGCTGATGACCACGCTTGGCACCACTGAGCCGACCACCCGCGCGATCCGGCAGGCACTGGAAAGCGATGGCTGCGAGGTCATGGTGTTCCACTCCTCGGGCGTGGGCGGGCCGACGCTGGACGCGATTGCTGCCGAGCGCGATGTGGCGCTGGTGCTGGATCTGTCGGTGACGGAGATCATCGACCATATGTTTGGCGGTCTTGCCGATGGCGGACCCGTGCGCGGTACGGTGGGCATGGCGCGCGGCATTCCCACGATCTGGGCGCCGGGCAATGCCGATTTCATCATCGGCGGCCCGATTGATGCCGCGCAGGCGCAATTCCCCGGCAAGCGTTACCACAAGCACAACCCGCATCTGACCGCCGTGCGCACCGATCTGGCCGATCTGGAACGGATTGGCGACAGGCTGGCCGCGATGATGGGCGAGGCCAAGGGGCCGGTGGCCTTCTTCACCCCGCTGGGCGGTTTTTCCAGCCATGACAGCGCGCAAGGCCACCTATACGATCCCAGCCTGCCCCCGCCCTTTGCCGAACATATGCGCAAGGCCATGCCCCAGAACGCGCAGTTCCACGCCATCGGCGCCCATTTCAACGATCCCTCCTTTGCGCAGGCGATCATTGCCCATGCCCGAAGCCTGCTGGGCCAACCGGCCATGGTGGCGGCATGAGCGGGCCCTTTCTCAGCCCGGAGGATGTCGGCGATATTGTCGCCATCCTTGACGGCAGCGATTACAGCGAACTCGACATTGCCACAGCGCGCTTTCGCCTGAAGGTGCGGCGCGATGGGGATGGCGGCGGATGGTCGCAGGAATGGCAATGGGCCGCACAGCACGCGCCCACCCAGACCGCCAGCACCGCCGCTCCCGATACGCCGGAAGGCCTTGTCGCCATCTGCGCCCCCTTGCCCGGCACGTTTTATCGCGCCCCCGCGCCCGGCGCTGCGCCCTTTGTTGAGGTGGGCAGTCAGGTGCAGCCCGACACGGTGGTGGGCATTGTCGAAACGATGAAGCTGATGAACCCGGTCCATGCCGGGGCGGCCGGCGAGGTGGTCGCATTTGTGGCGGGCAATGCCGAAGCGATCGGCCATGGCGCCGCGCTGATCCACATCCGGCCTGCCGCCTAAAAGGAAAAACCATGATCCGAAGGCTGTTTATCGCCAATCGCGGCGAGATCGCCCTGCGCGTTGCGCGCACGGCCCAAAGACTGGGCATGACCGCCATCCTTGGCGCTTCGCAGGGCGATGCGGCCAGCCTGCCCGCCATGCTGGCCGACGAGGTGGCGCTGGTTGGCCCCGCTCCTTCGGCGCAAAGCTATCTGGATGTGGACGCGGTGATCGCGGCGGCCATTGCCGCGCGGGCCGATGCCATTCACCCCGGCTATGGCTTTCTGTCGGAAAACGCCCGGTTTGCGAAGGCCGCAGCCGATGCTGGCATCATCTTTGTCGGCCCGGACATCTCCAGCCTTGAGGCGATGGGCGACAAACTGATGGCCCGCGCCGTAGGGCAAGCCGCCGGATTGCCGGTCGTGCCGGGCGGAGAGGCAGCAACACCGGAAGAAGCCCTGACCCGCGCCCGTGAAACCGGCTTTCCGGTTTTGCTGAAGGCCGTCGCAGGCGGCGGGGGCAAAGGCATGAAACGGGTGGAGCGCGAGGAAGAGCTGATCCCGATGATCGCCATGGCCATGGCCGAGGCGCAGGCTTCATTTGGCGACCCGCGCGTCTATGTCGAACGCTTCATCGCCAGCGGCCGCCATGTCGAGGTGCAGGTGCTGGGCGATGGCGAGGCTGCGATCCATCTGGGCACGCGCGATTGTTCGATCCAGCGGCGATTTCAAAAGCTGGTTGAGGAAGCGCCCGCCCCGATGCTGCCTAATGCCACGCGCAGCGGGCTGGAACAGGCCGCCGTGGCGCTGGCCAAGAGCCTGCATTATAAGGGCGCGGGCACGGTGGAATTTCTGGTCGACGCCAAAACGGGCGATTTCTACTTCCTTGAAATGAACGCGCGCATTCAGGTCGAGCATCCCGTGACCGAGGCGATCACCGGCGTCGATTTGGTCGAGCAGCAATTGCTGGTCGCGGGCGGCGCACGGCTCAGCATGGATCAGGACGCCATCCGCGCGCGCGGCCACGCGATAGAGGTGCGCATCAATGCCGAAGACCCCGAGGCCGATTTCCGCCCCTCCCCCGGCACGGTGACGCGCGCGGCGTGGCCCGCAGGCCCCGGCATCCGCGTGGACAGCCATATCGCCAGCGGCGGCATGATCCCGCCCTATTACGACTCGCTGATGGGCAAGCTGATCGTCTGGGGCGAGGATCGCCACGCCGCCGTGGCGCGGCTCGCCTGCGCGCTCAACACGCTGAGCATCGAAGGCGTGGCCAGCACCGCCCCGCTCCACCGCCGCATTGCCGCCGATCCGCGCTTTGTCGCGGGCGGGGTCGACACGCGCTTTCTAGAAGGGCTTTGAATTATGGCCGAAATTTCGCTCGTCGATGTCTCGATCCGCGATGGCAATCAATCCCTGTGGGGCGCTACCGGGCTGAACACGGCCCAGATCCTGAACATTGCCGGAGCGATGGACCGGGTAGGTTTCAGCGCAATCGACTTCACCTCCTCGACCACCATGGCCGTAGCGGTGCGCTATTTCCGCAATGATCCGTGGGAACGCATCCGCCGGATGCATGCGGCCATGCCCAACACGCCGCTGCAATTCATCACCACAGGCCTGCGCTTTATTGCATGGCAACAGGCCGATCCCGATTTCATGGCGCTGGCCTATCGCCATCTGCAAAGGGCGGGGATCGGCAAATTCATCATCCTTGATCCGATGCATGACGCCGATGCGGTGATCGAGGCGGCGCGATTGGTCAAACGCGAAGGCGGGGCGCAGGTGATGGGGGCGCTGACCTTCACGCTCTCGGCCATCCATACCGATCAGTTCTATGCCGATTTCGCCCGCAGGCTGGCGACCTGCCCCGATATTGACTGCTTCTATCTCAAAGACCCCGGCGGGTTGATGAGCCCCGAAAGGGTGCGCAGCCTTGCGCCGCTTGTCAAGGCTGCCATCGGTAATAAGCCGTTGGAAATCCATGCCCATTGCACCATCGGCTATGGCGGATTGACCAGCCTTGCCGCCGCTGATCTGGGCATTATCGACGCGGTGCATGTGGGCATCGGTCCGCTGGGCGATGGCTCATCCCTGCCCGAAGCGGGGCGGATGCTGGCCAATCTGCGCGCGGCAGGCCATACAGTCCGCGCCGATGAGGCGATGCTGGCCAAGGTCTCGGATTATTGGTGGCGGCTCGCCCGCGCGCAGGGGCTGCCGGTGGGCACGCCGCAGAGCTTCGACGCCAGTTTCCTGCGCCACCAGATCGCGGGCGGGGTGATGACCACCACGCGGCGCCAATTGGCCGAACTGGGGCTGGAGCATCGCTTTGATGAGGTGGTGCTGGAAACCGAGCGGGTGCGCGCCGAACTGGGCTATCCGATCATGGTCACGCCATTTCCGCAAATGGTGATGAGTCAGGCGCTGTATAATGTCATCGGCGCGCGGCGTTATGCGCAGGTGTCGGATGAAATCCTGCGCTATGTCATGGGCAAATTCGGCCGCCCGACCAGCCCGCTCGACCCGGCGGTGGAGGCCGCGATCCTCGACCGCCCCCGCGCCGCCGAAATCGCCGCCGAGCCGCCCTTTCCAACGCTGGCCGAATTGCGCCGCAAATGGGGACATGCCATGCCCGATGAAGAGTTTCTGCTGCGCGCGGTAATGCCATCGGATCAGATTGACGCGATGATCGCGGCCGGGCCATCGCCCGCGCATTACAACCCCGATGCCGCGGCGATTATGCGGTTGCTCAAGGAATTGGCCGCCCGCCCCGCCGCGCGCGACATTGTGATCGAGAGTGGCTCTACCCGCCTTGCCCTGCATGGAGGCGCGCATGTTGCCGGATGATATGGCCGAGAAAATCGCCCGCGCGCGCGGTTTCATCTTCGACATGGACGGCACCATCGCCTTGGGCAATGCGGCCAGCGGCCAGCACGAAGCCCTGCCCGGCGCGGTGGATTTGCTGGCGGCACTGCGGCGGCGCGGCACGCCCTTTCGCGTGTTCACCAATGGCACCGCCAAGCCGCCCGCCGCCTATGCCAAGGGCCTGCGCGCCGCCGGGTTCGATCTGGCCGATGAGGAGATGATGACCCCATCGACCAGCGCGGCGATCTGGCTGGAGCAACAAGGCCTGCGCCGGGTGCGGATGCTGGGCGATTCCGGAACGGAGGTGCCGCTGGTCGAGCGCGGGATTGAGGTGATCGGGCCATCGGACAAGGCGCAGGTGGACGCGGTTTATACCTGCTGGTTTCGCGGCTTTACCTTTCCCGATCTGGAGGCCGCCTGCCAAAGTGTGTGGGACGGCGCGCGCCTGACCACGGCCAGCCATGTGCCCTTTTTCGCCACGGCCACGGGGCGCGGCATCGGGTCCAGCTTTGCCATCAACCAGATGATCGCCTCGCTGACCGGCAAGCGGGCGCGGGTGCTGGGCAAGCCTTCGCGGGTGGCGCTGGATGTGGCCATGGCTGCGATGGGCCTGCCGCGCGGTGCGGCGGCGCAGATGGTGGTGGTGGGCGATGATCCGGCGCTGGAAATGGCAATGGCAAGGAAAGCGGGCGCCATCGGCATCGGCATGACCACCGGATTGATGCAGCCCGAAACGATCCATGCTCTGCCCCTCGGCCAGCAGCCCCATGCCGTGATCGACCAATTGAGCCTGATCACACAGGCCCTGTCGGGCTAGGGCGGATCGCTGCGCCGGAACGATGTGATCCGTTGTTCGTTTCAGGAAACAGCGGATTTTGCGGGAAGGCCATGACGAATTTTCTCAAGACCTTTGCGAAAGCCACCCGTCTGGCGCGTAAAGCCCGTCCTTTTGCCTTTGCCGAAACCATCCGCCGGGCGCTTGTCCCCGCCCGCCCGGCAAAACCCAAACGCCCCCGCCAGTCGTCGGCCTCATCCATGCCGCGTCCATCTGCGGGCAGTTTCGTAAACGGCGAATTTAAGTCCCGCCACGGAACCCTCGCCTATAAGCTCTACACGCCGGTGGGGTCGACACGTCGTCGCATGCCGCTGGTGGTCATGCTGCATGGATGCGCCCAGACCGCCGCCGATTTCGCGACCGGCACCGATATGAACCGGCTGGCCGACGAACTTGGTTTTCTCGTACTCTATCCGCAACAAAGCCAGAGCGCCAATCTGGCCCGCTGCTGGAACTGGCACGCGCCCGAGCATCAGTTGCGGGGGCGCGGCGAACCGGCGTTGATCGCGGGCCTGACCCGCCATGCCATTGCTCTGGCCCTCGCAAATCCTTCGCGCGTCTATGTCGCCGGGCTTTCGGCCGGGGCGGCGGCGGCGGCGATCATGGGGGCGGCCTATCCCGATATTTTCGTGGCGGTGGGCGTTCATTCCGGCGTCGCTTTGGGTCAGGCCAACTCGCTGGCTTCGGCCATGGCCGCCATGCGCGGCAAAGGTACGGCCAAACCGGCGGAGAAAACTCGCCGCCCTCTGCCCATGATCGTTTTTCAAGGTGATCGCGACCGGGTTGTTCATCCCTCCAATGCCGCCGAATTTCTCGCCGGTCTGGAAAATTCACGGCCCGGCCCGCTCGTATCGCAAAGCTTTTCCGGCCGATCGGCCAAAGGGCGCGATTTCACCCGCAAGGTTTACAAATCCTCCGGCGGGGATGTCCTGCTGGAAGTCTGGACCATTCACGGCAGCGGGCATGGATGGTCGGGCGGCCATGCGGCGGGGTCTTATACGGACCCCGCCGGGCCGGAGGCTTCGCGCGAAATGCTTCGCTTCTTTCTTTCGCGAAAACGAAGCACCCGACTATTGCGCGCGGCTCACCCCGCCGCATAACGCGGTGCAACATCCCGGCGCGAGAGATGGGGCACCAGCGCCAGTCGTGTTCTGGTCAGCGCCTCCCATCCCGCTTCATCGGCCAGCGGCGGAATGGTCACCGTTTCGCCACGGTCCAGTCCAATCAGCGCGGCATCGACCAAATCACCGGCATCCATCACCATTTCGGGTGGGAAGCCATCCACGTCCGTGCCCGAACGGGCCCAGATCTCGGTGCGCGTGGCGCCGGGCAAAACCACCTGCACATGCACCCCGCTAGGGCCCAGTTCCGCAGAGAGATTTTGCGACAGGTTCAGGATAAAGGCCTTGGTGCCGCTGTAGACCCCTTCGAACATTTCAGGCGCCAGAGCCAAAACCGAGGCAATATTGACGATGGCCCCGCTGCCCTGTTCCGAAAAGCGCAAAGCCGCCGCGCGGGCCAGCAAAGCAGGCGCGGTGATGTTGAGCGCAATCAGCCTTTCGACATCGCCCTGCGCGCTCGTACTCAGCGTGCCGGATAAAGCCATGCCCGCATTGTTGATCAGCAGGCCAAGGCCGGGCGCCTGTGCAATGCGCTGGGCCACCTTGGCCACTTGCGTCGCATCGGTCAGATCGGCAGGCAGCACCTCGACGCTGCAGCCCGTCTGGCCGCGCAGCCTTTCGGCCAGCGCATTCATCCGCGCCGCATCGCGCGCCACAAGGATCAGATCATGGCCGCGCCGGGCCAGTTTCTCGGCATAGACCGCGCCGATGCCGCTGGAAGCGCCCGTGATCAGCGCAGTGGAATTGGGAATGACGGACATCGGAATATCTCCTTGATCGGGGGGTAAGGGTCAGTTTGAAACGGCAACAGAAGCGGTAACGGAAAGGCCGGGGCGCAACACCTGCGCGCCCTTCTGGCCGGGATCGATGCGGATGCGCACGGGCACGCGCTGAACGATCCTGGTGAAATTGCCCGTCCCCGGCTCAAACGGCAGCAGGGCAAAGGTCGAGGCCGATCCGGGCGCGAGACTGTCGACCACGCCGCTTATCGTGCCCCCGCCCAGCGCATCGACATGGACCTGCGCGCGCTGGCCGGGGCGCATATGGCGCGTCTGGGTTTCCTTGAAATTGGCGGTGACATAAAGCGCGTCCATCGGCACCAGCGTGAGCGCCCGCGTGCCCGGCTGGACATAATCGCCCACGCGCAACTGGCGACTGGCCACCACGCCGTCGATGGGAGCAGCCACGGTCGTGTGCCCCAGATCCTGCGCGGCAAGATCCAGCGCGGCGCGCGCCCTCGCCTCACCCGCCTCGGCGCGGGCAAGAGCGGCGACCAGATCGGCGCGGCGGGCCTGCACAACAGCGCTCTGTCGGCGCGCCACGGCAAGATCGGCCTGCGAACGGGCCAGCGCCTGTCCGCCGGCAACCGCACCGGTGCGATAGGCTTCGGCATCGCGCGCCGCCACCGCCCCGGTGGCCAGCAAGGCCTGATAGCGCGCGGCGTCGGCAGAGGCATGATCCGCATTGGCCGATGCCGCACGAATGACGGTGGCCGCAGCGGCGATCTGGGCCTGGGCCAGCGCTTCTTCGGCCCCTTGCCGGGTCAGGGCAGCACGGGCAGCTGCAACGGCTCCGCGCGCATCGGCAAGGTCGGCCTGCGCGGCGGCGCGGCGGGCGGCATATTCTTCCGGGTCGATCCGCAGCAACGGCTGCCCCGCACGCACGGGTTGATTTTCACGCACCGGCACCGCCGCCACGATACCCTTGATGCGCGGCGCCACATTGGTGGCATCAGCCCCCACATAGGCATCGTCGGTGGACTGGCTCGGCGGTTCGGCCAGTATCCACAGCCCGCCCAATACCCCCACAGTCAATGCGACACCCGCGGCAAGAGCCGCGCGGGGCACACGGCGCCGGATGGGCGCGGGGGCCTCCTGCAAAGCGGTATCGGCAGTGCGCTGGAGCATCGGAAAAGCCTCTTGTTGAAATGACGACTATCATATATATGATGATCATCATTTCAACAAGAGGCAAAACGCGACCATGATCTCGCCAGCCGTCACCGCCCTGTCGCAGGACTGGTCCGCCGACCCCACCGCCATGCCCACGCGCCGCAAGTTCCTGATTTTCGGGCTGATGGCCTTTGGACAATTCCTTGCCCTGTTCGACATCCAGATCGTCTCGGCGTCCCAGCGCGAGGTTGCCGCAGGTCTTGCCGCCGGGGCTGATGAGGTAAGCTGGGTGCAGACTGCCTATCTGATGGCCGAACTGGTGATGATTCCCCTGTCGGGCTTCCTTGCCCGCGCCCTGTCGACCCGCTGGCTCTTTGTGGCCTCCTGCACCATGTTCACACTCTCCAGCCTGTTGTGCGGCCTGTCATGGTCGATCGGCTCCATGGTGGCCTTTCGCGCGCTTCAGGGCTTTACCGGGGGCGCGATGGTGCCGCTGGTGTTTGCGGTGGGCTTCACCCTCTTTTCGGGCAAGCAGCGCGCGCTGATCCCCGCCATCCTCGGCACGGTCAGCGTGCTGGCGCCGGCGCTGGGGCCTTCGGCGGGGGGTTATATCACCGATGCGCTCAACTGGCGGTGGCTGTTCTTTGTCAATGTCCTGCCCGGCATGGCGATCGCCGTCCTTTGCACGCTGCTGCTGCGCATCGACCGTGCAGAGCCTGCTCTGCTCAGGCGGATCGACTGGGCGCATCTGGTGGCCATGGCGGTGTTTCTGGCCGGTCTTGAATATGTGCTGGAGGAAGGGCCGCGTCATGACTGGCTGGGCGATCAGACCATCGCGCTGGCGGCATGGGCCTCGGCGGTGGGCTTTGTGCTGTTTATCGAACGGGCCTTCTTTTCGGCACTGCCCGTGGTTTCGCTGCGGCCTTTTCGGCGCCCCACCTTTGCCTTTGCCTCGGTCTTCAATCTGGTGATCGGCTTTGGCATGTATGCCTCGATCTCGCTGATTCCGGTCTATCTGGCACAGGTGCGCGGCTATAATGCGCTGCAGATCGGCCAGACGATCTTTGTCGTGGGCGTGGCGCAACTGGGTTCGACCGCCATCGCCGCCGCGTTGTCCCAGCGGGTAGACATGCGTTACATGATCACCGTGGGCCTCTCGCTCTTTGCCGCCAGCCTTTGGCTGACCTCTGGCATGAATGCCCAGTGGGGGTTTTGGGAATTGCTGGCGCCCCAGGTGCTGCGCGGTTTTGCGCTGATGCTGTGCATCGTGCCTTCGGTCAATATGGCGCTGGCGGGTGTGCCGCCTCAGGATCTGGGGGCGGCCTCGGGCCTGTTCAACCTGATGCGCAATCTGGGCGGGGCCATCGGCATCGCCGTGGTCAACAGCTGGCTTCAGGACAACACCCGCATCGCGGCCGCGCGCCTGTCCGAGGCGATGGGCCACCATGCCCGTCCGGTGCTGGATGCCACAGTCCGGCTGACCGGCCACATGGCCGCGGCCAACCCCGATCCCGCCAATGCCTTGTTGCAGGCGCAGGCCGCCATGGGCCGCACGGTCATGCGTGAGGCGCTGGCCATGGGATTTGACGATGTGTTCCGGGTGATGGCCTTCATGTTCATCGCCGCGCTGGCGCTGGTGCCATTTTGCCGCCCGGCCGGCGCGCCTCCACCCCCCGATGCCGCCCATTGAAGGAGAGTGACGATGCGATTGATTACCCTTTCGGCGCTGGCATTGAGCGCATCAACGCCCGCATTGGCACAGGAACCCTGGTGGCAAGCCTTTCACGACCCTCTGCTCAACGCCGCCGAAGAACGGGCGCTGGACAGCAATCTCACGCTGGAGGTCGCCGCCGCGCGGGTGGAACAGGCGCGTGCGCTTGCCCGGCGGGCAGGCGCAGCGCTGCTGCCCGCCGTCAGCCTGTCAGCCTCAGCCGAAGAGACCCGCCAGTCGCTGCATTCGCCGCTGGGTTCAGCCTCGCGGACCATTGGCCTGCCGCGCGATTATCAACTCTATCAGGCAGGCGTCGGCGCGCAGTGGGAGATCGACCTGTTTGGCGGCCTTTCGGCGGGCAGACGGGCAGCAGCATCGGGCGCGGCGGCCACACTGGCCGATGAACAGGCTGCGCGGCTCTCGGTGACGTCCGATGTTGCCGATGCTTATCTCCACCTGCGGGCGCTTCAACAAAGGCTGGCGCTGGCGCAGGAACAGGCTGATCTGCGCGGACAACTGGCTGTGCTGGTAAACCAGCGTACCGGTCAGGGACTGGCCAGCCGGTTCGACGCCAACCGGGCGCAGGCCGCCCATGCCGCCGCACTGGCTGCTATGCCTGCGCTGCGCCAAGCCATCGCGGTCGATCTTGACCGGCTGGGCGTGTTGACAGGCGACCGGACATGGCCCGAGCGGCTGCGCTCGCCCGCTCCCCTGCCCTCCGGTTTTACCCCTTCGCCGGAGGCCGATCCTGCCGCCCTGATGCGCCGCCGTCCCGATCTGGCCGCCGCCGAGGCGCGCGCGGCCGGGGCCGAAGCTCGCATCGCCATGGTCAAAGCTGATTATTATCCACATCTCTCACTGAGCGGACTGGTGGGTTTGGCCACGGTGGGCGGCTTCTCGCTGGCGTCGAGCGATTCGGTGATGGCGGGCGGCGGGGCGGCACTGCGCTGGCGATTGTTCGATTTCGGCCGACTGGATGCGGAAATGGCCGCCGCGCGCGGGGGCCGCCGTGAGGCTCTGGCCCAGTGGCGCCAGGCCGCGCTGATGGCAGGCGCCGAGGTCGGCGATGCGATGGCCGCGCTGGATGAAGGCGCGCACGCAGTTGCGGCACTGGGGCGCGAGGTCGACCTTCTGACCCGCGCCCGCGATCAGGCCCGCGATGCCTATGCTCAGGGCGCCGTCTCGCTGATCGATGTGCTGGATGCCGACCGCAACCTGCTGGATGCCAGCGACCGGCTGACGCAGGCGCGCGAAACGCTTGCACGGGCCAGTGTTGCGGCAGTACGGGCGATGGGCGGCGGATTTGAAACCGCACAGGAGACGACGCATCATGGCTGACAAGAGCAACCACAAAGCCAAGGTGCGCGAGCGCATTCTGGACGAGGCCGCGGCGGCTCTGCGCGCGGCGGGCACCGAGGGGCTGAGCGTCGCGGGTTTGATGAAACGCGCCGGGCTTACTCATGGCGGTTTCTATGCCCATTTCGAAAATCGCGATGATCTGGTGGCCCATGCCATCGGCCGAATGTTTCAGGACAGCGCGAGCATGCTGGCGCGGTTCGTGGGCGAGAAACCCAATCTTGACGGGCTGGTGGACCATTACCTGTCCGAACAGGCCATGCGCCGCCATGATCGCGGATGTCCGCTGCCCTGGCTGGCGGGCGAGGCGCCGCGCATGCCGCCTGCCGCCAGAGAGCGATTTCAGCAAGGCATTGGCGCGATGACGGGGGCCATTGCCGCCGCGCTGGAAAAGCAGGGCAAAGACCCCGGCCGGGCCGCCCACCTGGCCTCTTCTGCGGTGGCCGAAATGGTGGGGGCCCTGGCCCTGGCGCGGGCGCTGGGCGATGGGGATCAGGCGTTGGCAACACTGGCCGCCGCGCGGGCGTCGGTAAAAGATCGCCTCTCGGCCTGAAGGCGTTTACCTGATCGCCCGCCATCCTTCGACGTGCCCCTGCGTGGCGTCGATGCGCAAAAGGTCGCCGCTGCGGATGATCGCCAACGGATCGCGGTCGAAATCGGTGAGCGTGGGAACCCGCAGCACGACCGCGCCCAGCGCTGCCTTGGTGGTCATCACATTGAACAGCATTGCCAGCGGCGCGGTCCCGGCAAGGCGAGTCATGTGGAATATGCTGGACCAGCCCGAAGACCCCTTGGCGCCGGGGAACACCAGCACCTTGCCTGCGAAACTGACGCCGTTCAATTCGTGCCGGCTCTCGATGATCGTGCCGGTCATCGGGCTGACCCCGCCCCAGCCCGAGATCGTGTCATGCGTGACCAGCGCCTCGCCCTCGACGCAGCCGGGCACGACGCAGCGCCCGTGGATGATGTAATCGGGGGTCTGGCCCCTCGCCTTCGCCATGGCCGCCCCGCTCATGCCAGCCTCCCGCGCCATTTGCCGCTGCAGGCCGCATCGATGCAATCGGCGGTTGTACCGTACCACCCCTCGATCCCCATCATCGCAGGCAGGTAATGCACCTGCTTGGCGCTGTCGAGCGCGGCCACGCGGGTGCCCTTGGGCACGGCCTGAGAGATCGCGGAACAGGTGTCGGTCATCAGCAAAGCCCCCGCCTTGCGCAAGGTTTCGGTATGGCCATTGGCATCGGCCAGCGCCTTGACCGAGCGGCTGGTGAAAATCCATAATTCAGCATTGGTATGGACCTTGCGCCCCTCGATCAGGCGGGCGGCATGGGCGATCTGTTCAATCGAATAATGCGGACAGCCCAGCATCACGTAATCGACATCCTCGCATTGGCCCACGCTGTTGAGCGTTTCATAGGTCCGCCTGCGCGCGGCCGCGTCATAGCGGAATGTCTCGCCGCGCCGCGCGCCGCCAAAGGCGGCCTCCACGCTGGGCGCCTCAGGCGTGATCCCGACCATGTGATACATTTCCACCCCGCCCGACGAGGCCGCCGCCGCGCCGAAATGCTTGTGCCGGATCAGCGATGGCGCGGCGATGGCGCCCTCGATCACGGGGATCGTGTCCTGCACCGCCCCGCCCACAAAATAACCCAGCATACCCCATTCGAACACTTCATCGACCGGCACGGCGACATCCACGCTGTGCTGCCCCTTGCGATATTCGTCGCGGTGAAAGCCCCAGTTGGGGATGCGCCGCGCCAGCATCGCCGCGCTGGTGGATTCGCGGCCTTCGCAATTTGTCCGCCCGCCGATCACCGAATTGCAGAAGATCACCGCGCTCGATTCCATCCACGCGCAATGTTCGCCCATCACCGGCACATTGCCCGCCAGATAGGGCGTGCAGGTCTTGAGCAACTGGATGCCATGCTCGGCCACCTGCTGTTCATCGGACCGGAAATTGTCGAAGGCCGCCTCGCTCATCCCCTGTTCGCGCCACAGCATCGGGTCCATGCCTCCTTGCAGATGGCAACTGAAGGCGTTCATGCGCGGAATATCGACCACCTCATCGGCATCAAGGTCAAAGCGCGAAAAGACCGCGCGATAATCGCCGCCATCGGCCGCGTAATATTGCTTGATCCATGGCGGGGCCGAACCGGGCACGCCCGCCACATTGTTCGTCTCGACAAAATCCTCCGCGCCCAGCGCATCGGCGTAGCGGATCAGCAATTCCATCGCCTTCTGCACCGCCGCGCCATCTTCGCCCGCCAGCATGGCTTCTTCCCGGCCTGTCAGTTTTGCCACAGCGCATCCTCCTGTAATTTCCATAGTGTCGCGCCGGAGGCCGGATCGCCCGCCCCTAACGCATCTGGCCCAGCCGCTTGAGGATCTGGCTCAGCACCTCATAGGTCACGGCCAGCCTCTCGGGATCGATGTCCTCCAGTATTTCACCGCGCAGATCATTGGTGATCGCCATGATCTCCTTGATCGCCAGCCTGCCCGCAGGGGTGATGCGGTTGACCGTCACGCGGCGGTCCTGCGCGCTCTGTTCGCGGTCGATCAGGCCGTCCCGCGCCAGGGAATCGAGCATCCGCACCATCGTCGGCCCCTCGACGTTAATCATGCGGGCCAGCTCGCTCTGGGTCAGATCGGCGCCGGAATAGGCGACATGGAACAGCGTCTCCCACCGCGCCATCGTCTGGTTGAGCGGTTTGATCCGCTCATTGGCCACCTTGCGCCACAGCCGCGCGGCCACCACCAGCGAGCGGGTGATGCGGAAATGCCTGTCGCTCGACTGGTCGCCGCTCGACCGGCGATAGTTCATCAGGTGCCGGTCCGCATCATCAGGCGAAAAGTTGGTGAGACGCACCGGCTTGGGCTGGGCGACCTTGGGCGGGGCCGCCTTGGGGCCACGTTTTCGCGCGCTGCGCCCGCTCTGCACCTCCTCGCCCTTGTGCTGATCCGCCTGGTTCCCGTCGCCGTTCTGCTCATCTGTCATGTCCCGATCCATGCCCGAGGCCGGATCGGAAGTATAGCCGGCAGGCCGCACGGGAGGGGGCTTTGCCATCGCCGCCTCAATCCAGATCAATCAGCACGGCGCCGGTCGACATCGGCTGAACATCGCGGCGATAAACCCCCAGCCAACCCGAGGCGGGCACGGCAAAGGCATTGCCCGGCCCCGGACGGCGGGCCAGTTCCTCGGCCGGGATCATCACATCCATCCGCCGCGCGGCCACATCGATCTCGATGGGATCGCCATCGCGCAGCCGCCCGATAGGGCCGCCCACCGCTGCCTCAGGCGCCACCTCGGCAATGGTCAGCCCTTTCAGGCACAGGCCCGACAATTGTCCATCGGTGACAAAGGCCACATCCTTGGCCAGCCCCGCCGCATCAATCGCGAACAGCACCAGCGAGGCCCCCCCGCCCATCGCCGGGCCGCCCTTCAAACCCTGCCCGCGCAGGACCAGTACGTCGCCCTTGCGCAATTGCCCCTCAGCAATGGCCTGCATCGCGCTGGCCGTATCCTCGAACACGCGGGCTGTGCCGGTGAAGGCCTCGGGCCGCGAACCATCGCGGATGCCCAGTTTCACCACCGCGCTTTCGGGCGCGAGTGATCCCTTGAGGATAGCGATGGAAGGCCCCTGCGAAATCGGCCGGTCGAGCGGGCGAATGATTTCCGCATCCTCCACCCCGGCATCGGCCAGATCATCGCCCATCGTCCGGCCCGAGGCAACCAGCACATCGCGGTCGAGCAGGCTTTCAAGCTGTTTGAGCATCGCGCGCGCGCCGCCCGCATCCTCGAACCCTTCGATCCGCACCGGGCCATTGGGGCGCACGGCGGACAGGACGGGCACCTTGCGGCCCATCTCCTCCCAGATCGCGAAAAGGTCGATGTCCAGCTCGCCCTCGACGGCGGTGGCCTGAAGATGCTTGATCGCATTGATCGAGCCGGACACTGCCAGCACCATCGCCGCCGCATTGCGAAACGCGCCCGGCGTCATGATCCGGCGCGGGGTCAATCCTTCATGCACCATATCGACAATGCGCGCGCCCGCCGCGCTGGCGGCCTCGAACATCTTGCCGCTGTTGGCGCGCACCGGGGCCGATCCGGCGATGCACATGCCCAGCGCCTCGACCACGCAATGCATGGTGTTGGCCGTGGCCATTCCGGCGCAAACACCGGGGCCGCGAATGGCCTGTTTGGCCACTTCATCAATCGGATGCTTGCCCGGCTTGCCCAGTTTCTCGCTCACCCCGCCAGAGAACAGGTCCTCGATATCGACCGGATCGCCGTCGATCTCGCCCGAGGCCTGATAACCGCCAATGACCAGCAGGGTGGGAATATCCAGCCGCATCGCCGCCATCAGATGGCCCGGCGGCGTCTTGTCGCAACTGGTCAGGCACACCATGCCGTCGAGCATCGCGGCCTCGACCTGCGCCTCGATATCATTGGTCACCAGATCGCGCGCGGCCAGAATATAGCTGCCCTGTCGCCCGGCGCCGGTGATGAAATCAGAAGGCGCGGTGGTGCGCACCTCGAAAGGCACGCCGCCCGCCGCGCGGATCGCATCCTTGACCACCCGCGCCACGCCATCGAGATGGGCAAAGCAGACGGCCAGTTCGGACGAGGAATTGACCACCGCGATCTTGGGCTTGAGCAGATCCTCCTCGCTCAGCCCCAGCGCGAGCCAATGCGCGCGGCGGACGGGGGAATTGGCGGCAAGGCTGCGCAGGGGAGCGGGATGGGACATGGGATGACCTTTCACGAAGCGGGAACAGGAAGGGGAGCATGAACGCCATCGCCGCGCCGCCGCACCGTGGCGGCAATGCCCAGCGCGCAAAGCGCCAGCACGATGGGGCAGATGGCCAGAATAGCGAAACTCTTGACGATGGGCAGGCCCGAGCTGAGCACCCAGCCGCCGATCAGCGGTCCGGCGATCCCGCCGATTTTTGCAATGGATGTGGCCCAGCCCGCCCCATTCGCACGGATCGCGGTGGCGTAGTAAATGCCCGCGATGGACAGGATACCGAAATGCGCGCCGCCCACCAGACTGGTTGATAGCACCGAGAGGATCAGGAACGCACCACGCCCCACCGGCGCCAGACCGATCAGCAGCAAAGCGGGCGCAGCAAGGGCCGGAAAGAAGGCCACCGCCAGCGCGCCCTTGCGGTCAGTATAGCGCATCAGCGCCAACCCCAGCACCGCGCCCAGCATCCCCGAAAAAGAGGAGACATAGGCAGCCGTGGCGCGTGGGAAATGCAAGTCCTCATAGACGATCGGGCCCCAGTTGGCCTTGAAATAGACCGCCAGCGTGCTGGCGATATAGCCGAGCCAGAGCAGCGGGGTGATCCAGCGCAGATCGCCTTCGAACAATTGCGGCAGGGTAAAATGGCGCGGCGCCTTCGCCTCATCACCCAGCACGAAACGGTCGTCAGGGTGGGCGCCGAGCGAGGGATCGAGGGCATTGAGCGTGGCGGCCAGACGCTGCGGATTGCCCCCGCGCGCCACCAGAAAGCGCACCGATTCCGGCAGCCATGCAAACAGCCCCGCCGCAATCACCAGCGTGGCCGCACCGCCGCAAAGAAACACCGCCTGCCAGCCATAAGCGGGCGCCAGCCAGACCGTGACCGGCCCCGCCATGGCTGTGCCAAGGCTATAGCCCATCATGATGACCGTCACGACCGTCGCGCGCAGGCGCAGAGGCACATATTCGATGTTGAGCGCCCAAGCGAGCGGCAGCATCCCGCCAATCGCGCAGCCATCGAGAAAGCGCAGCAGCAGCAGCGCTTCATAACTATGCGCCATCGCCGTGGCCGCCGTCAGCAGGCCAAAGGCGGTGGCCGCCAGCGTGATCGTCAGCCGACGGCCATAGCGGTCGCCGATATAGGCCAGCACGAAACCGCCCACCATCATGCCAAACAGGCCCGAGGAAAACACGTTGCCTAACATCGGCTTGGACAGGCCCAGTTCGTCGCGCATATAGGGCGCGGTGAAGCTGATCATCATCATGTCGAACCCGTCGAAAACGGTGATCAGCCATGACAGGACGATCAGCCGGTAATTGAACGGGCCAAGGCCGCGCCGGTCAATTATCCGGGCAACGTCGATGGTTCTGGGTGCCTGACTCACGGGTGTTCCTCTCTCGGTGGGGTTGGCCTTTGCGGCGCTTATCCCTCTAGGTTTGCGGCGATTTTCCTGCGCAATTGCCCCATGTCAATCTGATGCACGCTGCCCGATCCGGCCAGGGTCAGCGCATGGGCGGCGGCGGCCCCCATCGCCATGCATGGCCCCATCACCCGCACCGAGGAAAGCGCGGCGGAATCGGCATCGATGCACCGCCCCACCGCCAGCAGATTATCCGCCCCCGCCACCGTCAGCGAACCCAGCGGGATCGTGTGAACATGATCCTCGGGGAAGACCTCCCAGACATAGCCTTCGCGGTTGTGATGCTGTTCAAGCGGCCACGAACAGCGCGCGATGGCATCATCAAAGCGCGTGGCGTCGCGCACCTCCTGCGTGGTCAGGTGATGCGTGCCCACGATCCAGCGCGTCTGGCGCACGCCGGGCAGGCCATAGGCGCGCACCTTCGCCTTGCCGAAAGCGTCCGGGAATTCATGGCGCAGGAACACCAGCGTGCGGTCGGCCTGCTCCTTGCCGTCGATCTGCTTTTCAGCGGCCTCGAACGGGTCGAGCGGGGTTTCGATATGCGTCATGTTGACCATGGCGATGTCGGTTCCGGGGAAAGTCGCGGCAAAGCCGTCGCGGCGCATCATGCCGTAATGCTCGCCGCGCTCGGCGATGCGCTTGGCCATCGTGTCCCAGTCGGGTTTGTGAGCATCGTCGATGCCTTCGACGATCAGCATTTGCGAGCCGTAGATCTGGCCATTACCATGCACGCGGCAATCGAACCCGGCCTGCCATGTCAGCGCCGCGTCGCCCGATGCGTCGATGAAGCCATTGGCAGTGATGCGCACGTCGCCATGGCGCGTGGCCACATCAATCGAACGCACCCGCCGCCCGTCCAGATTGACCTTGCGGATGATCGCCCCGGTCAACGGGCGCACCCCCGCCTTGATCACCGCCTTTTCCACCCAGCGGCCCAGCGCGACCTCATTATACATGACCACCTTCATCACCCCGCCCTGGATGATATGGGCATCGCCCTGGGCGGTCAGTTCGGCGATGATCTCATCGGCGATGCCATGGGTGAGCTGGCGCCCGTTCAGCCCCGGCGCATAGAGGCCGCAGAACATGCCGATGATCGAATTGACCGCCTGACCGCCCAGCGTGGGCAGGCCATCGACCAGAATGACCCGGTTGCCCGCGCGGGCCGCCTCGATGGCGGCAGAGATGCCCGAGGCGCCGGAACCCACGACGCAGATGTCGCATTCCTGCTCGATGACGGGGGGCGCATCGCGGCGCGATACAATACGGGTTTCCGGGTCGAAGGGGCGATCAAGCATGAGCAATATCCGTTGATGGAAGGAAGAAAAGGGATCAGAAACTGGTCCGTACACCGGCCTTGAAATACTGGCCGACCGGGTTGAACAGGACGTTGTTGCCCGAACCGTTGGCGCCGGGAAAATTGGGCGGATCGGCATCGAAGACATTGTCGACGCCGACATAGAAGTCGAACTTGCGCCCTTCCCCAGCCTTCACCTTGAAGGTGGCCATCAGATCGACATAGGTGCGCGAGGGCACGCTGTTGGTGTTCGAACTGGTGGCCGAGGCGATCGAATAGCCGCTCTGATGGGGGCCGACGAAGGCGGAGTTGTAAAAGCCCGCGTTGATCCAGCGCACATGGGTGGAAAAGCTCATCCGCTCGCCCAAATCGAGGGTGAGCATGCCATCGACTGTCCAGTCCGGGATGCCCGGCGGCGTCCCCGCGCGCAGGCCCGTCTGGCCTGCGCGCTCGGTCGGCCCGATGGCGTCGACGGTGATCAGGTTCATCACATTGCTGGCCAGCACGCGCGCGGTCAGCGCATTGTCGCGCCCCAAAGGCTGGCGATAGGACGTCTCGATATCAATGCCGCGCACGATCAGCTTGTTAACATTCTGCTGTGTGTCGGTGATATTCGTGATGATGCCCGAACTGTCGCGCGCCACCAGCGAGCAGCTGAGCGGATCGCCCTGAGAGCAGCGGGTGACGATGTTCTGCTGGCCCAGCGTGCTGATCGCATCCTTGATCTGGATATTGTAATAATCGACCGAGGCGCGGAACCGGCGCGCAAAGCCTGTTCTGGGTTGCAGCACCATGCCCACGGTGAACGTATCGGCCTTTTCAGGCTGAAGATTGGGGTTCGAGCCGGAGGTGATGGGCGCCACGGTCTGTATGCCGCCGCGCGCCGGGTCGGTCAGGATGCCCTGACTCTGGGTGGTGGGGCCGAAGAGCTCCGAAACATTGGGCGCGCGGATGTCGCGGGATTTCGTGACCCGGAACCGAATGAAATCGACCGGCGCCCAGACGGCGCCCATTTTCCATGTCGTCACGCCCAGCGAACTGGAGGCGAAGAAATCGCTCGACCGATTATACTGCGTACGGCGGATCGCACCGTTAAAACTCAGCTCGCTGATGAAGGGCAGATCGCGCAGGACCGGCGCTTCCAATTCGCCATAACCTTCGAGCACCCCGATCCGGCCCGAAATGAGCGAGCCGCCGCCGGTGAAAAACTGATTGGTCTGCGAGAGCGCGTCGGTGCCGCCCTTCACGCTGTCATGGCGATATTCCGCGCCAAAGGCCACGCCCAGCGGCCCGCCCGGCAAGGAGAACAGCGAGCCGGTGATATTGGCCGCCACGACATGTTCGGTGGTGACGTTGGTCTGATAGCCATTGGCCGTGACATAGGCCTTGGCCGCGGCAAAATTGGGCCCGTTGGCATAGCCAAAGGGGTTGAGCGCCACGCAGGCCGGATCGTCATTGGCGGTGCTGGCATCGGCATTGACGCGGCAAGTGGGCGTGCCATTCACCGAAACCGCATCAATGGCCTTGAGCAGCCGCGAGGTGACCGTACCCCCGGTCAGATCGCTGCGGAAACTGTTGCGGCCGAACTGGTAATAAGCGTCCGCCTTCCATCCGCCGCCCAGTTGATACGTGGCCTGAAGCACCGAGCGGATGACATCGTTGCGCACCCGCAATTGCCCCGGCCCGATATCGTCAAAGCCCTTGCCCAGCGTAAAGCTGGTCAGTCCGCTGTTGGCAAGGATGGTGGGAATGTCGAGCGTGGGATCGCTCGATCGCGGTAGGAAGGGATTGTCCGAACGGATCGTGAGCGCCGTGTTGCGATAGGCGACCGCCCGGTGATAGCCCTCGCCATGGCCGTAATTGGCGGTCCATTCCACCGTCAGCGCCGGGGTCACATCCCAGTTGAGATGCATCATCGCATTATAGCGCGTGGTGGGCGAAACGATGGGAAAGTCGAAATAAACGTTCTGTCCCGGCCCGTCGCTTTCGCCGCCCACCTGATAGAGCGAATTGGCCATCGAGCCGAACTGAAAGCGGCGCGGTGTGCCGTCGCGGTTGAAGGTAATGCCGTCAATGGCGCGCAAAACGGGCAGCAGATTGCCCGTATAGGCCGAGGATGGTGGCGTGGTGACGCCATTATACGAGGCTGTCCAGGGATGGACATTGGACAGGATATTGTTGGCGGGCATATTCGAAATGCCCGGATTGCGGCCCCAGTTGATCAGGCCATTGGCGCACCAGTCGCGCACCCGGCACGCCTCGACGCCGGTGTTCTTCTCATATTCGCCGCCGATCACCAGATGGGCATTGCTGCCAAGATTCCATCCGCCCGCGCCGCCGATCTGGGTGGTGCGATTGTCGCCATATTTGGAAATCCCGGCCTGCATATTCATGCGATAACCGGTCAGCTTCTTGTCGATCAGCAGATTGACCACGCCCGACACCGCGTCCGATCCATAGACCGCCGAGGCGCCGCCCGTGACCACTTCGGCCCTTTGCAGCAGGATCGAGGGGATCATATTGGTATCAACCGTCGCCTGCGTGGTGGAGGGCACAAAACGCTTGCCATCGACCAGCGTGAGCGTGCGCACCGAGCCAAGCCCACGCAGATCGAGAATGCGCCCGCCAATATAGCCCGCCGCTGCCGACAGGCCGGTTGAGGCGGGTGTCTGGGTCGAGCGGAAGGCGGGCAGTTCGTTGAGCGCATCGCCAATATTGGCCGCGCCCCGTTCGGCCATGCGCTGGGTGTTCAGCACCGAGACCGGCGTTGGCGCGTCAAAGCCGGTGGCAATGCGCGAGCCGGTGACGACGATGGGTTGGGCGGGTTCTGCGGCCTGCGGCGGGTTGGTTGCCGCTTGTTGCGCATAGGCCGCGTTCGACGCGCAGGCTAAAGCTAAAACCGATACGATCCTGCCATAAGGCAGGCCGCCTTTCGCCTTCCTCATACCTCTTCCTTTATGTTTTTTTGGATTCGTTGAGCGCAAGCTACTAATTTTATTTTTAGGTAGCAAGATACTTTTTATCTGATGAAAGTTTTCCAGATTTTTAAAGTAATGTATTGATTTATATAGATAATACCGGAAAATTCACGATAACCCGGCATGAGCTGTCATTCGCGACAGGGCAAATAACGCCCGCCTCGGGATCAACGCAGGCCACAGATCGCCCGCCAACCGTCCAGCCTATAATCGGAACGTTTGACAGCACAGCGCTTTAAGAACCCGGCTCCAAGCGCATCTAAGGACTTTACCGTATAAGCCGCATACCGGCCTTAGGCTGGGATAAAACGTTGCGATCGCAAAATATTCCCCGGAGGTGCTGCATGATCGAAAATCAGAAAGTCCGTCCCGGCGTAATACGTGGTCCCTTGGGCGAGCCGTTCACCCTGGAAATGTTGCCATCGCCCGACACGCGCCGCTGGGTGCCCAGGCGCAAGGCCGAAGTCGTTGCCGCGGTCAATGGCGGCCTGCTGACCGCACAGGAGGCCTGCACCCGCTACTCCCTCTCGCTGGAGGAGTTCGCCAGTTGGCAGCGCGCCGTCCATCGCAACGGCCTTAACGGATTACGGGCAACCCGGGCGCAGCACTATCGCAATCTGTATCAGCGCCAGCTTCGTACCGATGACCATACCCCGCCGGACGAACCACAGCCGGAATAGTACGCCCGCGCGTATCACGCTTCAGGGCTTGTTTGCCTCTGCTATGATCACGAACTGCTCCAGCAGATCGATGACCTCCGACGTATTGTGAACGCCGTTGTGGAACAGGTTCTCGATCTTGTCGGCCACGAACAGCGAAGGCCCGGCATAGGCCAGCGACCAGTTGCTGAAAATTCGCTCCGCCCTGCCCCCGCTCAAAAATGTCACGATGTCATGGTGACGCCTGTCGGCCAGAATATTCTGGCGAATGGCCACGACGCTTTCGGCCGGCCCTTCCAGAAACTGGACAAAGCGCGAGCCGGTGAACAGCAAGGCGCCCGTCACCTCCAGCGAGGCATTGCGCGGGATGGATTTCACCACAATATCATCGACCGCCCTTTGCGCCCATGCCGAGGGTAAAGCGCATCGACTGGCATAGAGCCAGCCGGCCAGACCAGAACGATAAAGCGGCTGTGTCATGGGATGAGCGGTCCTCTCTTCATGCCGCATCCTCATCGGAACCGGCAATCCCGGCCAGCGTGGCAAAACGGATCAGGGCCACAAGATTATCCATCCGCAATTTCTGCATGATATTGCCGCGATGCATTTCCACGGTGCGCACACCGATTGCCAAATCAAGGGCGATCTGGCGATTGGTCATGCCCCCCACAATCCGTTTGAGCACATCCTCCTCTCTGGAGGTCAGATGCGCGCGCAGCGCGGCGGCCTCGCCGATGAATTGCTGATGGGCCACTTTGGCGGGCAGGATTTCATAGGCATAATCCAAAGCCAGACGAACCTTGGCCATGGGGCACGGAATAGGCAGGCAATCGACCGCCCCGGCCCGCAACGCCTGAACCGCCTCGCGGATGGTGGGATCGACGCGCATCACAATGACAGGCATATCCGAACGCTGCGCCAACAGGTTCCGGATCGTATCAAGCCCGCTGCGCTCAGGCCCGCGAATGGCCAGCAGCACGCAACCGGCCGGAAGATAGGATGCCGCCTCGATCAGATCCGCATCGGACGAAAAGGCCCGCGTTTCCAGTCCCTGATGCCGCAAAGCCAAGGAGAACCGTCGCCGATAGGACGCATCACTATCCACGATAAAGGCCACACGTTTTTTGAACACGGCTCTGCTCAATCCAAGCCCGGATTACGCGGGCATACTGACTTGCACCTATCCGACGTTAGATCCCGCCTCTTGCAGGCGATACCGTATCACTACGGTATCCTTCCCTTGGGAAACGACCTCATAATGCCCGGCTGTGCCGCGCCCGTCACTTTACCCCAGATGGGCCGCACCGCGCGGAAAACAAGCGGGCCTGTTTCAGGAATGGCAAAAACAGGAAGGTGTGTGGTCATTCGTGATCCCGACCGCCTGCATCCAGGCATAGACAATCGTCGGACCGACAAATTTGAAACCGCGCTTTTTCAGATCTTTCGATATGGCGATCGAGAGCGGGGACTGCGCATTTCGCACATCCCCCTTGATCGGTTCGCCCGAGGTGAAGGACCAGCAATATTGCGCAAAATCTTCCCCGCGCGCCTGCATTTCGTTGAAGATCTGCGCGCCACGGATGGTCGCCTCGATTTTGGCCCGCGCCCGCACAATGCCGGGATCGGCCATCAGCCTTTCAACATCATCGGCCCCAAAATCTGCCACCTTATGCGGATCGAAACCGGCAAAGGCGGCCCGAAACCCCTCACGTTTGCGCAGGATGATGGCCCAGGACAGACCGGCCTGAAACCCTTCCAGCATCAGCGTTTCCCAAAGCATCCGTGAATCGCGCCGGGGCACGCCCCATTCGGTGTCGTGGTAATGCTGCATCATCGGGTCAGAATTGGCCCAGTCACAGCGCGGCCGGTCTTGCATAAAATCCACTCCAGAGGCGCATTTGAGAGAGGCCAAGCATACACAAAAACAATCGCGTTCATACCGGCACGCCATGGTGCGTCGTATGTGATCGCGGGCGCCAAGATCATAACCTGTAACAGTACTTTTGCCTTGCGCCGCCTTTCGAGCCGTCAGGAGGAATTTTTATGGCGCAGCACGATATGGCGGCCAGCCCTCATTTTGCCTTCCTATGCGCATCAGCAATGTTCGGCGGGGCACATCCCCCTGAAATCGTACTAACCTATGTTAGAGTGTTCCATGAAGATCGTGGAACTTTTCTTATGATGGATCGAGAGATTAAATAATTTATATAAATTTTTTCAAATACATAAATTCTCATTTCCATCGCATCGCTTTCTGATCCACGCTGCCATGCACCCGCCCGGCCCTTTCCCCCTGTCTTGAAATAGCGCGCCGCTCTTTTCATATTCGCCCCGCGATCTGCCGTCGAAGATATCGCAAGGGGCTTTATACAACCCAATGAACACTCTACCCAAAACCTGTCTTGAACCGAGCGCATGGCTTGCCGCCATCATTGAGGGATCCGAAGACGCCATCGTCAGCAAAAATCTCGAAGGCAGAATTCTCAGTTGGAACGGCGGGGCGCAAAAACTCTTCGGTTACACACCCGAAGAGGCCATCGGCCAACCCATAACGCTGATCATTCCGGAAGATCGCAGGCATGAGGAAGACGCCATCATCGCCAATATCCGGGCGGGCATCCTTACCCGCCATTTCGAGACAGTGCGAAAGCGCAAGGATGGCGGACTGGTCGACGTTTCCCTGACCATTTCGCCGGTTCGCGATGCCGCAGGCAAATTGCTGGGAGCATCCAAAGTGGCCCGCGACATTACCCAATGGCGCCGGATGGCCGAACAACGGCAAATGATCCTCCATGAAATGAACCATCGCATCAAGAACCTGTTCATGCTGGCCAACGGGCTGGTCGCCCTGTGCAGGCGCGAGGCCGAAACGATTGATGCCTTCGCCGCTGATCTGCAATCGCGCCTTGTTGCCTTGGCTCAGGCCCATGAGGCGAGCGCCCACCTGCCTCAGGAGGATCGGCGCCCCGGCGCCATTGCGCTGCACGATCTTCTCAAGACCACCCTCAAACCCTTTGAGAGCCGGTCGGGCCCAAAGATTGAAATCCACGGGGCGGGCGCCATGATTGGCCCTCGCAGCCTGCCTTCCATTGCGCTGCTGCTGCACGAACTGGCCACCAATTCGGCCAAATATGGCGCGCTGCGGTCGTTCGAGGGGGCGCTTAGGATCGAGATGGCAATCACCGGGGACAAGGTCCGGCTGATCTGGACCGAGACAGGGCTGGAGGGCATTTTGTCCGCTCCTCAAACCAAGGGGTTCGGCACCCGTCTGGAAACCATGGCAACGCGCGTGCTCAACGCCGTCATCCATCGCGACTGGCAACCCGGCGCCCTGATGATCGACATGTCGTTCGACAAGGGCACGCTGCTGTCCTGATGACGCCATTTGCCGTGCCCTTTTCTCAACTCCGCTGGTCGGCCTCAAGATGGAGATATTGCGGGTCGAAATCGCCCAGCGCCGCCAGCCTTGCCCAGTCCGCGACGCTGACCTTGCGCCGTTCGGTATGGATCAACCCGGCGCGGCGCATTTCCTGCAGGGTGCGATTGACATGAACGGGGGTCAAGCCGGTCGCGTCGGCCATCTGTTCCTGCGTCATCGGCAATTCATAGGAATCGCCCTCCAGCAATCCGGCGGCGCGCAATCGCATGGCAAATTCGCAAAGCAGATGGGCAATGCGCCCCCGCGCATCGCGACGCCCGACATTGGCCACCCATTCACCGCTGATCGATGTGTCGATCAGCGTTTCACGCCACAAAGCGTTGCGTATGGCCGGTCTTTCGGACACCAGCCGCTGTAATTCATCGGCCTGAAACAGCGCCAGTCTGCCTGGCGTCAGCATTTGCAGCGTATGGATTGCCACCCCCAGCAGGCCGCTTTGCAGATCGGGAAAATCGCCGGGCACGTGAACCGAGATGATCTGGCGCGCACCGTTGCGCAAGGTGCGATGGCGATAGGTAAAGCCCGAAAGAAGGCCAATGCAGGAATGGGAATGCTCTCCCTCCTCGACAATGACCTGTCCGGCCACGGCCTCTCTCAACCGGAAAGGGAGATCGAGAAAGGCTTCCTGGTCTTCACGCTCCAGCGGTTCCAGCTGATTCAATTTGTTCAGCAATGGGGCAAGCGTTTCCCGCAATTCGCCTTCTTCCTCGTGAAATGTTCCTCGTGAAATCCGTATCTGCCTATTGCCCGGCCGGTGGCCGAAAGGCCGCGATACAGGGCCTACCCTGACAAACAATTTACAGGTAAAAAGGCTCCATGCTGCGGTCTCTTCTCTATGTTAGCACAAGTACGCTATCACTTCCCCACGACGGGTGGCAAGTTGACGAGATCGTGAAATTTTCACGCCGGTTCAACGCCATGGCCAATATCACCGGCGCGTTAATGTTCACGGAAACTAATTTCGCGCAATTTCTGGAGGGTCCGGGCGAACATGTTTACGCCCTCCTAGAAAAGATAAGCGGCGATACGCGCCATGCCAATATCGATGTCATTATGGAGAGAGAGACGGAACTACGGCTTTTCCCGGATTGGAGCATGGCCTATTCCGGCCCCCATCTTTTCGTGGCGGGCCAGTTTTCCGCTTTTGCAATGCCATCGGGACAGGGAGAAAGAGACCGCGCCGCGCAACATCTGATCGAGACAATGGCCGTTCTGGTGCGGGGCGCCGGCCCAAACTATCACTGAGCCGCGTCCGGCACATGCAGTGCGGCGCTTCATCATGAGGCCGCCCGGCGTGGAAAAATCGGGTAAGGCTTTGGACGAGCCTATGAGGAATGCATCCTCATAGGCTCGTCATCGGTTTTACAACCTGTCGTACCGCCTATGGACAACAGGCATCAGCGACAGGTTACATTGCCCCGGTCGATCTCGCGGCCCAGCAGCCCGCCCCCGGCGACGCCCAGAATCGTGCCGAGCGTTTTGTCGCCCCGGCCAGCGATCTGATTGCCCAGCAATCCGCCCAATGCTGCACCGACCACGATCCCGGTCGTGCCATTGCTGCGGTGGCAATAATAGCGCCCGTCATTGCCGCGCCAGATCCGGTCATCGCGGTTCATCCGGCGCGGTTCATAGCGCGCTTCATACCCGCGATAATCGCGGCGTTCATCATGATCGCGGCGGCCATAAGCAGGCGCCCAGGGCGGCGGACCGGCAAAAGCAGGCGTTGCAACCGGCAGCGCAATTGCGGTCAAAGCCGCTCCAAGAATGATCTTACGCATAAGGCGACCTTCCTCTTTTGGTTTATCAGCAGGTCAATCGATACGACCTTGATACAAAGATAGCGCAGCTCGATGAACGGCGGATTGCCCGGTATGGACGGGCTGCCCATCCCACATAAATCGCCCAATTTCTGCGCATTTCCTGCCTGCGCTGTCTGGACAGCAAACGCGCGACCGAGGCGCATCGCCCGGTCGCGCTGAATTGTCGCGCTGCATTCAGGATAATCGGCGCCGCGTATCGGTCGATACGCGGCGCCATGCGGCATCAGTGACGCAGCATCCACCTGTCACGCTCAGCCACGATGTCGGCTTCCGAATAGGCCGGCGCGTCTTCGTCAAATCGGCTCCAGCCCGATCCTTCATACAGGCGCCGACGTTCATAAGGATCGACAGAGCCGGAATCGGCCAACACATGCTGGGCGGTTTCGACCATGTCGTCGGGCACCTTGGCGCTGACCAGAGTGCCGCCGCGACGCACGCTTTCGGCATAGAATTCGGCCTCCTCGCGGCTGACCCCCGCATTGGACAGGGCACCCACGATGCCCCCCGCGCCCGCCCCGATCACGCCGCCGGCCACAGCGCCCGCTGCCGCGCTGGCCAACCATCCGGCCGCCACCACCGGACCAATGCCCGGAATGGCCAGCAGACCCAACCCGGCCAGCGCGCCCCCGGTCGCCCCCAGAATGCCGCCCAGCGAGCCAACCGCCGCCGCATCCCGGCCCGATGCCTGAGCCGCAGTCATATCCTCAGGCTCACGCAGGCTGGCCGGGGCGCCCTTGACGCCGCGCGAGGCGAACCTGTGTGAAACCAGACTGATGTCGCTTTCGGGAATACCGGCAAGTTCAAGGTCGCGCACGGCGTTCTCGGCCTGCTCAAAACTGTCATAAAGACGAGTGACGATCTTGCTCATGTTCAATCCTCTCTCTTATTATCAATGGCCTGGCATCAGCGATGCGCGACATTGCCCTTATAATCGAGGGCCACACGGACCGGCTGCCCGTCGAGCTGGGCGCGGGCCTGCCAAAGGCCGTCCGTATCGAGCTTCAGTTGGTCAACACGGGTATAGCCCGCCTTTTCCAGCCGCATCCGAGCCTCGCCTTCGGTGAACGAATTGCGCCCCTTGCCCAGTTGGCCCCATGTGATCTTGTCGGGCGATTTGATGGCCGGATTGGCGGGTGCATGGTCGCTGGCGGTGGGCTTTTGCGCGCCCTGCGCCAAGGCCTGTGACCCTGTGGCCATGGTCGCGGCCATAGTCATGGCCAGGGTGATCAGTGTCATTCTCCTGCGCTTCATGTCTCGATCTCCTGCTGTGTTCGGGGGAAAGAGCGGGCGCAGCGCAATGTTCCATGCAGCCGCTTTCTCACGCTCGCATCATGCCAACGGCTGAGCCGATTTTCCCGCTGCGGCGGGGCGGACATGCTGCGCCATACAGGAACAGGCCGCTGATGGATCTATCCCGCCGCTGACCGCTTTCACATGCAACCGGGCATCGCGCGAACGCGCTTATGCCAAGCGAAAGGACACATCATGGCGCAATATACGATAGGCTATCTGGTCGGCAGTCTGGCGACCGGCTCCATCAACCGCAAGCTGGCCAAGGCACTGGCAAGGCTGGCTCCCCCCGATCTGGCGCTTGAGGAAATCCCCATCCGCGACCTTCCGCTCTACAGTTACGATTATGACGCGGATTTCCCCCCGGCGGCGCGCACCTTCAAACAGGCGCTCGACGCGGCCGATGCAGTGCTGCTTGTGACGCCGGAATATAACCGCTCGATTCCCGGCGGCCTGAAAAACGCCATCGATTGGGCCAGCCGCCCGTTCGGCCACAATTCCTTTACCCACAAGCCCGCCGCCATCATCGGAGCATCGCCGGGAGAAATCCGCAGCGCTATCGCCCAACAGCATCTGCGCGCCATTCTGGCCGCTTGTGATTGCCCGCTGATGACCGCGCCCGAGGCCTATATCCATTTTACGCCGGGGCTGATTTCGGACAATGGCGATGTCACCGATCCGCGATGCGAGCATTTTCTGCGCCGCTTCATGCAATCCTACGGCCAATTCGTCGCGCGGATGGCAAAGCTGCGGCCGGCAAAAGGGTAATTCGCAGGACGGCCTCCACTCGCCGTGCGCCATGGGCGTTTCCCCGCAACCGCAGGGCGACCAATCATGGCGCAAGGAACATGCCCGCCCATCCCCGCTTTCGATCCTATCAACATGGAAAAAGGAGTTGTGCCATGGGTGAGATCAAGGACCGCGCCAAGGGTTTCATGGATGAAACCATCGGCAAGACCAAGCGGGCGATCGGCGAGGCCATCGACCGCCCCGACATCGAGGCCGAGGGCGACATTCAGGAAGCCAAGGGCGACGCCGAAAAGGCCAAGGCCCGCCTCGAAAGCAAGTTGAAGCCGTAAAGCAAGGGGGTCGTCATTCGGCCCCCTTTTGCTTTATCCTGCGGGCGGAACGGGATTTTCGGATAGGACTATGCCTTGTTCAACGTCTCGGCGGCTAAATGCACCATTTCGTCAAACGGCGCGGAACATCGCGATAATTCACCTCTTCTGCTGATGATCGCGTGGACCGGGCCATAACGGCCCGCCCGGAGACAGAGACGGATCATGTTGGTCCAGTCCCCACCGGCCGACCCCTCACACTTTCGGGCTCGCCATAGGCTCCGGTCCACGCGATCACCGTCAAAACAGCTGCACCGCATTTGTCATTCGGCCGTTCAAACGCAAAGCCATAATGCAAATGCCGCCGCTCAGAAGCTAAGGGCTTCAGCTTAGGCCCTCACAGAAAATGCTCGAAGATTTTTGCTTTATGGCTGCGTCGATCTGTGTCGTTGACCGCCTCATCGCACGTGGACCCGGTCACGCCGCAAGAAAGGGGCCACTTCGATGGAATATTCTCCCTCTGCAATTTCTACAGGACGGCGGATCAACGGGCTGATGTCGGTTTCGGCCACAGCGGCGCTGATCGAGGCGGGCGCACCCCTTGCCATTGCCGGACGGGCAGAAGCCCTGGCCGGTCTGCCGCGCGGTTGCTGGATCGGGGGCACAACGCCCTATTTCATGACGGAAAGCGGCGGATGCATCATTGGCGCCGACCAACTTTTTGTGACCGATTTTTCGCATCTGGGAACGGTGCGAGTAAACCGTTATGATCAGGACAATCTGCAGCAGATCACCGCTGAAGCGCCCCATAACGGCTTTGCGCTGACCATCATTCCGTTCCATTCGGCATGCCATAAACGCTTTGCTCAAGAGGCGGGCAGCTATCCTCAGGCCTATCTGCGGCCTGCCATCGGGTGGATCGCCGGTTTCGATCTTAACGACGAAGGCGCGCAGGCGCAGGTCTTCGACGGTATCACCGGCAGGAGCCATACCGACCGCGCCGTGGTCCTGCATATTCAATTGCCTGAGGATTTTACGCCGGTCATCAACATGATCAATCTGTTCGAGCGCGATGGCGGGCAAACCTTTCATTTCGACGATGTCAGTTTCTCGCCCAGCCATGTCGTGGTCGACGGTGTCCGCCTGCCCTTTGCCGACTATATCCGCTCAAGGGGGATGGAACATGGGCGCCTGCCCATGGTCGGGGGATATGCGGGCGCGCATACCAACGTGTCGCTCCGCTCTGTGCATGGCGATAATGTCGAGCTTTATGCGCCGGTATTCCCCGATGTCGAATATGGCTTTGCCCGGCCGGTCAGCGACTATGCCGCCGAATTTCGCAAACGGTTTGAAAGCGGGCCGCGCGAAAGTGTCGCGTGGTCCTGCAACTGCATCCTCAATTTCCTGTACGGCGAGCTGGAGGGCAAGGCTCTTGGCAGTTGCGCCGGGCCCGTCACCTTTGGCGAGATTGCGCATGGTCTTCTCAACCAGACTCTCGTCGAGGTGCAGGTGATCTGAATTTGCGCCCTCGCCCCAAGCCGGGGCGAGGGCATCCGTGTCTCAGGACATGACTGCCATGATGTCGCTCAATGACCCCAGAGCAAAACCGACCGCGATATCGGAAATGCCATAGGGCAACAGCAATTGATCACCCCCGGTCAGCATCCCGCCGCAACTGTACACCACATTGGGCACATAGCCCGCCCGATCGGCATTTTCCGCCGTCAGAATGGGTTCGGACGAACGGGCGATCACCTTGCTGGGATCATCCCGGTCCAACAGACAGCAGCCCAGCGCATATTTGCGCATCGCCCCCACCCCATGCGTGATGACCAGCCAGCCCTCCGGCGTCAGGATCGGGCTGCCGCAATTGCCGATCTGGATGAATTCCCAAGGAAACCGGGGCTCCATCAACAAGGTGCCCTCATCATCCCACGTGTCCAGCCAGTTCGAGCGCAACAGGTAAAGGTTCTTGCCGTCCTGTCGGCCGATCATGCAATATTGCCCGCCGACCTTTTCCGGAAACAGCGCCATACCCTTGTTGCGCCCGGCGCGCCCCTGAATGGGGGTCAACTGAAACTGGCGAAAATCGCGCGTGCGCAGCAATTCCGAGCGGATCGAACGGCCCGAATAGGCGGTATAGGTGCCCAGCCATTCGAAATCGCCGTCGCCATGATCCATCCGCACCAGCCGGAGATCCTCCAGACCATTGGCCTGCTGCTCGGTGATGGGAAAGATCACCGTGTTCGACAGCGTACTTTCCGGGTGGCACTGGACGGTGACGGTGCAATTGGCATCGTTGCGGGCGCAGGTGTCGGTCCGCTGAACGCTGGTGGCAAAGGCGGATTCGGGCCACAACAGAAAACGCCCGTCCGGCTCGATGATGCCTTCGCGAAAGGCGATCGAACTGATGTGCCCCTCGCCCACCGCGCGCAGCGACAGGATGAAGCGCAAGGCGCCATCCTCCATGCCCGACTGGTTGGGGCTGGGCACGATGGACGGGTTCATCAAAGCCGCCGCCGCATAAGTATATTCATGGCAGAAGAAGGCGCCGATCAGCCGACGCCGCGCATCCGAAAGGTCATGCCCATCCAGATGCAGGCTCTCGGCCACCTCGCGATAGCGCGCCTCGAACAAATGCTCTGTCTGCCAATGGCGATTGCCGAAATCACGGATCACCACATCATATTCATGGGCCACCTGCTCCTCGCTCAGGCCCATGACATCACAAACAAGTCTGAGTGCGCGGCCTTCGGGCGCGTTGGTGGCCTGCCACCCCAGATGGAAGGGGCGCAGCACCACCCGCGAAGGGTCGGCATGCAGTCTCTGTTCAAGTATGCGCAGCGGACTGCGGGCGAGACTATCCGGTAGAGTTTCCAAGATCGGTTCCAGCTTTCGCATAAGGCCTTGCTTCCCGGTTCATTGCGGCAAGTGCGTAATGGCTCAGATGAAACGCAAGGATGGACTCCGCGCCGCTGTTTTCATTGCGCCCGCGCGGCGTTACGCCGTCGCAACAGCGCCCGCTGGCGATATCGGCCACCGCCACCCCGCGGTCATTGGCGCCAAAGAACCATTGATAAGCCTGATGCGCCTGACGGACCCAAGCCTCGTCACCCGACGCCATCCAGGCCGCGCGCGCCGCCTCGACGGCCGCCTGCGCTTCAAGCGGTTGCTGATCGAACGGTTTCCAAAGGCCCCGTTGATCGAAACTTTCCGATCCGACCGGGCGAAAGAAACCCTGCGCCGATGTCTGGCAATCCATGATCCATGCCAGCGTTTCCAGGCCCGCATCGACCCACTCCCGCCGCCCCAGCATCACGCCGCCTTCGATCAGCGCCTGAGACAGGCGCGGATTGTCATAAGCCAGCCCTTGTTCAAACCACAGCCAATCGGGACGACGATGTATCGTGACAAGGCGCGTCAACGTCTCGCAGGCCAGTGTGATCCGCTCATTGGCCTGCGCGCTTTGCCACCCGCCGCGCAGCAGCGCGCAGCAGCCCAGCGCCCCAAAGGCCAGCGCGCGCGGCGCATCAAGATCATTGAGGCGAGGCATGACATCGTCAACCATCCGCCCGGCCCAATTCCGCAATTCCTGGATCGGACTATGTTCGACGGTATGACCCAAAGCCCATAAAGCGCGTCCGTTGGAATCCTGCGATCCCACGTCTTCGCACCATTGCCGGTCAAAGCGCATGAAGTTGCGAAAGCGCCTCGCATCCGGGTTCCACGCATGGAAAAGGAAGCCGCCATAGATGCCGCTCCACCGCATCCGCTCGGCCTGCGTGATGCCCTTGGCCACATTCATCAGCATCAGCGCGCGGGCATTGTCATCGGTGCAATAGCCATGGCGGCGGTCGGGCACCGGGCCAACGGCATGCTGCAACATGCCGGTGCCATCGCTCATGTTCCATACGGCCGCCAGTTCGGGCACCACGGCCGGTTCGACCCGTTGCGGACGCGCGGCCAATGTATTGCGGACAAGATGCGCGCTGGCCCTTGCGAAATGGGGCCATGTTGTGCGCCGCCCGCGTTCATAGGCCCGGCGCTGCAATTCCAGCAGGCGCTGCGGGCTGAAGAGCAGGTCATTGACCGCCGCCGCAATCGCGTCGGGCGCATTGGGTTCGATCAGGCACCCCACCCCGTCGGCCAGCAATTCGCGTGCATGAACATAGGGGGTCGAAACGACCGCCTTGCCTAACGCCACGGCATAGCTGAGCGTGCCGGAAGTCGATTGGTCCAGACCGGGATAAGGGCTGAGGTAGATGTCGCAGCATTCGAGCTGTTCGAGCAGATCCTCGATCGCCAAAAAGCGATTGTCCCATAAGATCGCATGGGAAACGCCCAAAGCCTCGGCCTGCGCCATCAGCCCCTGTCGATAGCTCTCGCCATCGCGCGCAACCAGCACGGGATGGGTGGCGCCCACGATGCGATAGACCGTATCGGAATGCTCGCGCAGGATGGCAGGCATGGCGGCGATGGCGGTTTCCAGCCCCTTGCCCGGCCCCAGCAGGCCAAAGGTGGTAAGGACCTTCTTACCCGCCAGCCCCATGCGATGCTTGGCCTTTTGCGCGGTGCGGAAGGGGCGGTCGGGCGCGCCATGCTCGATCACCTCGATAATGCCGCCCGGCGCGCGATAGGTCGACATCAGCAATTGCCGCCCCTGTTGCGACATCACCATAACACGCGAACAGCGGCTGAGCAGGTGCTCCATCACGGCACGCTGTCCCGGCGAGGGCTTGGCCAGCACCGTATGGAATGTGATCAGAACCGGGGCGGCAAGCCGGTCAACCAGTTCGGAAATCAGCGCTCCGTCCGTGCCGCCGAAAATGCCGAATTCATGCTGAATCCACACCACATCGGCGCAGCTGTCATTGATGGCATGGGCCGCACGCAGATAATCTTCCCGCTTCTGCGCGCCGATGACATGGACATCCTGCGCATAGACCAGCCCGGAATCCGGCCCGTCGAGCGCATAGACATCAATATCCATGCCCCCGGCATGCCGCATCAGCTGTTCGCGCACATCGGCGGAAAAAGTGGCAATGCCGCAACTGCGCGGTGCGTAAGTGCCCACCAGCGCCACGCGCAAACGCCGGGCGCCCATCGAATGACGCAGCAGAAAGGGAACCACTTCGTGGCTGGCGGTCTGTTCGCCCAACGGTGGATTGCCGGAATTTTGGTCGCCCATCACGAATGCCTCTTCCCAATCTGGAATTTAAATGGACCAGCAACGGATATGTTCCGTCAAAGCCCGGAAAAGTGGTGACGAAAAACGTCGGCGGCGTGCAATATGGGTCCACAACGGATCCATATCGCGGGTGGATCGGTCTGGCTCAGCCACGGCCGATCCACCAGATCAGCCCCATGCCCACAATGGCCAGCGCCATGCTGATCACCAATATGTAGCGAACCAGATGCGGGGTTGATCCGGCGCGCGCCTTGTTGGTTTCCAGAACAATCCGTTCCCCATCCTCTTTCATGATCATTCTCCTTTCAGCGCCCGCGCTGAGGCGAGCGCGCCCGCATCAAGGCTTGCGCGTGCGCCATGAGGCAGGCCGTGCATTATCCGGGACATGAATGGCGCCGCGCATCGAACCTCGCCGTGCCGCAACGCTTTCCTATGAGGACAAACCGGAACAATCGAAAAGGAGATGCTGTCATGCGATGGTTGAACAGTGCTTTGGCAATTGTAGGCGTCTATGCTCTTTACCGCTGGCTGATGCCCTATTCGCAGACCGCCCCGGCCGCTTTCGCCCCGGGCGAGGAAGCACCCGAAAATTTCGTGCAGGTAAGAAACGCCGGACCCGACGCCATGCGTTCGCAGCATGACGAATGGGACAAGGTCGATCAGGCTTCCGACGAGAGCTTTCCAGCCAGCGACGCGACCGCCAAATATTGATAGCAGGGGCCGGACGCGGATCGTTCCCGGATCGCGGATTGCGCCGGGAACCGAGACTCGCTCCGGCCTGTCTGTTTGCCCTGCCCTTTTCGACATATCACCCATCATCATCATCCGATCACAGCCATCGGGCGGCAAAGGGCCGGCTCCCACAGGAACCGGCCCGATTGATGATCGCCGCCATATCAGCGACGATTTTCCCAGCCGCGCCGCGCGGCTTCGGAGTGACCGCGCGGATCGCCCGACCATCCCTGATGCCGCCCGCCCTGCCGATCATCATCGCGCGATCCGCGTGACGAACTGCGAGAGGAATAACCGCGTTCATCATGATCGCGCGAGCGAGCGTTATCGCGATCATTGTCATAGTCCTGATGGCGCGAGGCGCTCCGCTCGTCCCAGCCACGGCGCGATGCCTCGGAATGGCCTTCGGGGTCGCCGTACCATCCGCTGCGGCCGTGATCGGGATTATCCCAGCCCCGGCGCGGGGCTTCGGAATAGCCTTCGGAATCGCCGGACCAGCCGCCATGGCTGCGATCCCGACCGCTGTATTGACGATCATCGTCATCATCGCGGTAACGCTGTTCGCTCCAGCGGCCGTAATCGCGATCGTCATGGTCATCCCGGCCCGACATGCGGCCGCGGCTGACAAAACGTCCTTCCTCATCGCGCGGACGGTCATTGCTGTGGCGCGACGAGCGATGATCGTCGTCATTCTGGCTGAAATAGCGACCACGTTCGTCGCGATCACGATATTGCTGATAACTGGCCATTTCCTTCTCCTTTCTATAACGGGATTGGCCCCGTTCTTCTTCATCGCGCCCAAACTGGCGCGTTTCATCCCGGCGAGGGCGCTGCTGGTCAGCGCGGTCGATGGATATCGGCGGAGTGGCGGCAAGCGGCCCGGCACTTTCAAGCTGGCTGCGCCTTGCGGTAATCCGTCTGGCCAGTTCGGGCGTGTCGATGCCGCAGGCCTGCGCCTTCTGGAAAATGCCGCCCGCCTGCTCTTCTTCGCAGACATGGTGCCGCACCTGTTCGGCCAACACGCGGAATTTGGCGTCGCGATAGGGATCGTTCGACCGCCCGTGCATCAGATCGCCTATGAGGATCTTGACGCTGTCATGCTCGACCTGAGCATCATCGAGCGTGTCTTCCTCGGAAAAATGCTCGCGGCAGGCGGGATAGAAGATCTCCTCTTCGAGGATCGTGTGGATGATCAGCGCCTGCGATACGCGTTCGATGATGTCTGATCGGCGCCGTTCATCGGCATCTTCATATTGATTGAAGAGTTTTTCGACGGCCCGGTGGTCGGCCATCAACAACGCGCTAACATTTTCGCCCGCCTGAGGCTGCGTCTTCTTGACTGCCTCGTCGCCGGATTGTTCCTGGCCGGACGCAGACGCGGCTTTGGCTCCGGCGGCGGCATTGGGCTGCTTTCGCCCGACGCTCTGCGCTTTGGCGGCATCGGCGGTTTTGGATATATCCGACTGTTCGGGCGTGCTGGTAGCCATCAGGCTCTCCTCTTCTTGGATCAGGAAGATCCGATACCGGCAGGCGGTTTCGCGCTGCCGGTATCGGGGAGAACAGCCGACCGGGATGAACGATCCGCAACACTTGCACAGGTTAGCATGATCCGGCCCGAACCGGCCCCGGATCAACGTACCGGCATTTCTGCACGGCTGAACGTCCCCATGGCGGGCTCTTAACATATGTGAATCCGCATGGCTGACTTCGGGTCCACACCGCATAATGAGAGGCGCAGGATGAAAGGCGCGCAAGGCGAGGACCGCATTCTTCGCAGGCGAGCGCCACGCTTCTGGCGCGTCACCAACCCATCATCGCCCCTCTGACTGTTGAGCCGCATCCGTTCGCCGACGCCATGCTCAACCCCAATATCTCCGGACGGGCGCCCCGTTCGCCGGGGCAATATGATCAGGTACGGGAGTGTACCAATGACCGCAGCAAAACTGGAAACGACGCCCACGCGCAATGAGATCCGCCGTCACAAGCATCTGGCGCGTCGCCATGAAAACACCGACCGGATTTTTCGGGTAGAGGAAGGCTGGGCATGTCAGTATCGCCTACTACCCGATGGACGGCGACAGATCATCGCCCTGTTTCTGCCCGGCGATTATTGCGAGGCGCAATGGGTGCTGACCGGCCATGCCAACTGGCCGGTGGTGGCTTTGACCGATATGTTCGTGACGGAAATTCCGTTTCGCGATATCCGCGCCCACAGCGGCCACGAATTCGACGGCATGAAAAGCATGCTCGGTTCGATCATGCACACTTTGAAAAGCCACGAGAAATGGATCGTCAACCTGGGACGGATGAGCGCCACCGAGCGGATCTGCGCCTTGCTGCATGATCTTGTTGAGCGGTTGCGCCCCACTGGCAAGGTCGTGTCGGATCACTGCCCGATGCCGCTTACGCAATATGATCTGGCCGATATTGTCGGGATTTCCTCGGTACACGTCAATCGCGTGCTCCAGATGCTGCGCGGAGAAGGAGTGATATCGCTGGAGGCAGGACGGCTTGCCCTGCTAAATCCGGCTGAGTTGCGGCGGCTGGGCGGTCCCGCCCATGCCTGAGCCGCAGCGGCGCGTGAACAGGCTCAAAACGACATTTGCAGATAGTTGGGCCGAAACCCGCATGCCCGCGCCAGCCGGAACGGATCGGGGATTTCGATGAACTGGTCGCGCCACCGGATCAGATCTTCCCGGCGCATCTGTTTGATGACGCGATTGACATGCACCGCGCTGACGCCCGCCGCTTCGGCCAGTTCGATCTGTGTCAGGGGACAGAAATAGCCGGTCCCCTGCGTCATGCCCACAGCCTTTAGCCGCAGATACAATTCGCATATCAGGCAACCGATGCGCTCGGGCGCGGCACGCGCGCCCAGATTGACCGTCCATTCGCGCTGAATGGCCAGCGAGATCTGCGCATCCATCGCCAGCGCGCGGCGGATACCGATCGATTCCTGCTCGACCGCATCGAGTTGACCGGGTTGAACCATCGCGCAATGCAGATCGTTGATGGCCGCTATCGAATGGTCCAGCGGCATGGTCATGATCGCTTGAGGGATGCACAGATCCCCCGGCAGAAGAAAGCCGACGATCTGGCGCCGACCGTTTTCCAGCATCTTGTAACGGGCGGCCCAGCCCTCCATGACAATCTTGACAAAGACCGGGCGAACGCCCTCGCGGATCATGTCCTGTCCCGCCCCGACATACAGCATCTGTCCGTCGAGCAGAAAATCCAGCAGTTGTTCATCGCGCATGGTCAGATTGGCATAATGAGCCAGTTTGCGCGAAAAAGGCGGCCCCGGGACGTATCCCGAAGCTCGCCGTGTGTTGGGTCGTCCATCTTCCGGCTGATCCATCCTCAGGCGTCTCCCCCGCTCCGGCTGCTGTCGGCCAGCGCCTCTCCACCTTCCTCTTCTTCCAGCAGAGCCGCGTTGGCCGCATTGGCTGAAAGCCGCACCCGGTCCGTTTCAACCGCTGCGATCAGTCCGACCGAGATATAATGGTGGTGGCCGCCGGAACCTTGCGCTGACGATGCGCCTTGCCGCCCGGCATGCGATCCGCAGTCGGACAGCGTCATCTTGATCCGGTTGCCTTCGACCCTGTCCACCGTGCCCAGATGCACGTTATCGGCGCCGACAATGTCCATATGTTCCCTGATTGCGCTCAAATCGGTCATGTTCCTGTCCTTCACCAATGGCCCCCGCCCTGTTGCGGAAGCTCGTTCAACAAGCGGCGATGGCGTGCGGCCGTGGCGATTTCGCGTGCCTCCATCATCTGTTTGAAACTGCGCAGGATGCGGCGCACATGCGAACGGACCAGCGGGCCGGGGTGCAATATCGCGACGCGTCCGCCCGTTTTGGCCGACAATTCAAACGCCATGGTCATGCGCAGGATCGTGCCGCGCGCTCCGGCGTCGACGAAATCGATCCTGCCGCCGTTTTCCACATCCCCGCCCGGCATCGCCTGCCAAAAGATAGTGTTGCCCGGCCGGTCTTCGCTGATAACCGAGATCCAGCTGGCGCGCAGACCTGCCGGTCCTTCGATGGTCCAGCGCGCGTGATCTCCATCCAGCGGAACGATCGAGACGACCGGGCCTACGATAGGCGCCACATTGGTCAAATCCCGCCAGAACGCGTAAAGCTCTCCTCGCGAGCGGGCGATGGTGACGGTCTCGGCGAAAAGTTCGCGGTCCGGCTCGATATCGCGCGAAGAGGTGACGGGCGCATCGTCTTTTTCAGACGCACTCATCAGGCGCCGTCCTGTGGTTTCGTCAGCTTATCCAGCTCATCCAGATGTTTTTGCACCACCGGCGCAATCGCGCCTGCGGCCTCCTTCAGCGCGGGCGTATCGCCATCGGACGCATAATGCCGGTGGAGATCGAGCGCGTCATTATGCGCGCTGCGCTGGCTGGTGAGATAGAGCTGATCCACGTCAGCGGCGGCGGCGGACTTGATGGCGTCCAGCTTCTGCTGCTGATCCTGGCTCAGGCTGGTGGCTCCGGCGGCCAGTTTGAGCTTTTCAGCGGCGCCGCGCAATTTGCGGCTCGATTCCTGATGGGCCGAAATCATCATGTTGGCGAAGTTGCGCACGGCCGGATTTTTGCTGGTTTTGAGCAAGGCCCGCGAGGATTCGATTTCGAAACTGTCCCCGGCGGCCGCCTTGTCGAGATAGGTGCGCGCATCCGTAGGCTGAAGCGTCAGATGCGGCAGAGTGACATCGGGCCCGCTGTCGGTTGCCACCGTGCCTTCGGTCGCATTGACATTTTCAGGGCCATTTTCAGGCTTCTTGTCACATGCCGCCAGCATCAGAACGGGGGCGATAATCAAAAGACTGTACTTCATGGATTGTCTCCTTTCCGATCGGAAAGCGCGATCCTGCCGCGCCTTGCGACGATCACAGCCGATAAGCTCGGGTGCTCAGCACCACCTTGGTCACTTCATTTCGTGCATAGTGAAACTGAAGATAGGCATCGGCGGCCTGCTCAAGATCATGCCGGTGGCTGATCAAAAGAGCGCCGTCGATTGCCTCATCGAGAACCAGCCTCAGCAATTGAGGCATATGGCGCTGCACGTCGGCCTGACCGCTGCGCAGTATCAGACCCTTGCGCATCAGCGCCCCAAGCGGGAATTTATCGATCATACCGCCATAGCATCCGGACATGGAAATTCGTCCACCCCTGCGACATGCCATGATCGCCTGATAAATGACGTGCGCCGGGTCCATGGTGGGGGAAATCGAACTGTTGACCGGATCGGCGATCATCTCGAAAAATGTGCCATGCGCGTCCATGCCCACCGCATCGATGCAGGCGTCCGGACCAACACCGCCCGTCATGTCGATCAGCGCTTCGTGGACATTGGTATGGCTGAAATTGACCGCCTCGGCCCCCAATGCGCGAGCCTGTTCCAGACGGTTGGCGTAATGGTCAATGGCAATCACCCGCTCGGCGCCCATAATGCGGGCTGCCTGCACCGCGCAAAGCCCGACCGGGCCACAGCCCCAGACCGCCACCGTATCGCCCGCTTCGATGGCCGCGTGCTGGGCGGCCTGCCATCCGGCGGGCAAGGTGTCGGCAAGCAGCAGCAACCTGTCATCAGCCACGCCGTCGGGCACGACAAGCGGACCGGTATCGGAAAACGGCACGCGCACGAATTCCGCCTGTCCGCCCGAATAGCCGCCGGCCATCCGTCCGCAGCCAAATCTGGCGGCAGAGGGAAGCCCGTAATGCGGGCTGGCAAGATCCTGATTTTCAGGCGGATTACCGTTTTCGCAGGCTGAATATTGCTGCTTGGCGCAATGATAGCATCCCCCGCAGGCGATCGTGGAGGGCACGACTACCCGCTGTCCCCGGCGCAAGGTCGAGGCGGCACCGATCTCGACCACTTCGCCCATGAATTCCTGCCCCAGAATATCTCCGGCGCTCATGGCGGGGATCAGACCATCATAAATATGCAGATCGGACCCGCAGATCGCGCTTGACGTGACGCGCACGATGGCATCGCGCGGATTGACGATACCGGGATCGTCCACCGTATCGACGCGGACATCATGTTTGCCATGCCAGGTCAGCGCACGCATGATCCGTTCTCCTGTCGCGCCATAGCTCCGGTCATCCCCTTATCCGGGCCCGGTCCGGGGCCATCTTCCTGCTGCGGTTAACGTCCGGCGGGCCGAGATGATCCATGCCCATGCGCTAACGTGGATTAGGATGATGTGCGCCGCGGGGTGGAACAAGGTCAGCTCCGCCCTGTTCCGGTTCATGTCAGGCTGCGGCAAACCGGCGCGCCGGCATGTTTCATACCCTTCAGGAGATTCATCATGCCCGAAACCACGGACACCTACGAAACGCACGACCTGATTTCCTCCGACCGGGTCGAAGGCACCGTCGTCTATAATCTGCAAGGCGAACGGCTGGGCACGATCAGCCGGTTCATGGTCAACAAGCGCACCGGCAAGGCCCAGTATGCCGTCCTGCAATTTGGCGGATTGCTGGGTCTGGGCAGCGACTATTACCCCCTGCCCTGGCAGATCCTGACCTATGATCCGACGCAGGGCGGCTATGTCGTCAACATCAACCCGGAGCAGCTGGAAAACGCCCCCCATTACAGCGATGCCGACACGCCCACGTATGACAACGATTATAACTGGCGCGTCTATTCGCATTACGGGCTGACCTATGCCTGATGGCCATCGAGAAATGGCACCACATCTGGCCAACCCGACATGAAACGCATGACGGGCAGGAGCCGTTAAAGGAAGGAAGCGCGCTGTCACAGCCGCTTCCTTCTTCACATCCACCGCTTATGCCGAGGAAACAGATGCCGCAAACGCGATCAGAAGTCAGCCATGAGTAAGACGAAGCTGACCGACCGGCTTGGTCCGGGGCTGATCACCGGGGCCGCCGACGATGACCCCAGCGGCATTGCCACCTATGCCATAGCGGGCGCGCAATTCGGCACCTCGCTGCTCTGGACGATGCTCTTCACCTATCCGCTGATGGTGTCGGTCCAACTGGTCTGCGCGCGGGTCGGGCGGGTCACGGGGCATGGCCTCTCGCACAGTCTGGGCGCGGTTTTGCCCCGCTGGGGCATGGCGGCTATCCTGCTGCTGTTGTTTTGCGCCAATACGATCAACATCGGCGCCGATCTTTCCGCCATGGGCGAAGCGGCCGCCATGATCGCGGGCCAGGGCCGCCATGCCTTCACCATCGGCTTTGCGGTGCTCTCGCTGGTGCTGCAATTGTTCGTGCCTTATGACCGTTATGCCCGGCTGTTGAAATGGATGACGCTTACATTGCTGGCCTATGTGGCGTTGCTTTTTATCGTGCGGGTGGATTGGGGCGCCGCGCTGCATAATCTGCTTGTGCCCCGGATCAGCGGTCCGGGCGCTCTAACGGCCATCGTGGCCATTATGGGCACCACAATCAGCCCCTATCTCTTTTTCTGGCAGGCTTCGCAGGAGGTGGAGGAGATCCGTCAGGTCGAGGAGCGCAAGCCCCTTCGCCGCGCGCGCAATCAGGCCGCCGATGCCTTTGCCCGGATCCGGATCGACACGTGGAGCGGCATGGCGGTATCGAACCTCATCGCTCTGGCGATTATGCTGGGCACGGCGGTGCCGCTGCACAATGCGGGAAAAACCCAGATCAATTCGGCCGCCGATGCCGCCCGCGCGCTTCAGCCTGTGGCGGGGGATCTGGCCTTTGCGGTCTTTGCGCTAGGCATTGTCGGCACGGGGCTGCTGGCAATCCCGGTGCTGGCGGGCGCATCGGCCTATGCCATTTGCGAGGCCACCGGACGCAAGGCCAGCCTTCAGGACACGCCACAACACGCCCGCGCCTTTTATCTGATCATCGCGCTGGGCATGGTGCTGGGCATGGCCATGGACTGGCTTGGCCTGAACGCGATGAAGGCGCTGTTCTGGAGCGCGGTGATCAACGGCATCGTGGCTGTGCCCGTGCTGGCCGCGCTGATGCATATCGTTTCACGGCCCGCGATCATGGGGTCCTTTGTCGCGCCGCGTCTGCTGCGGATCGCGGGGTGGGTGACCACAGGCACGATGGCGCTGGCCGTTCTGGCCATGCCGTTTTCACCCGGATGAGGCCCGGGCACGACAATTGACCAGCGGACCGGCGAACATCGTCCCGCCCGGCCCATTCCCTTTGAACAGGAGAAAAACCATGGTTGAAACCCAGAGCATGATCCACGAAGACGCCCTGCCCGGCAATGAACACGAGCTTGATCCCAAGCCGGAGTGGCAGCCGCGCTATCCCGGCTCGGGCCGGTTGCAGGGCAAGGTCGCGGTCATCACCGGCGGCGACAGCGGGATCGGGCGAGCGGTGGCGGCGCTCTTTGCGCGCGAAGGGGCCGATATCGCCATCATCCATCTGATGGAGGACGAGGATGCGGCGGAAACCCGGCGCATCGTCGAGGCCGAGGGGCAACGCGCGCTGGCCATCCGCGCCGATATAGGCGACAAATCCGTCTGCGAAGGGCTGGTTCGCCAAATCATCGCCAGTCTGGGCCGCATCGACATTCTGGTCAACAATGCGGGCGAACAGCACCCCGACCCCGACATAACCAATATTACCGAGAACCAGCTACTGCGCACCTTTCAGACCAATATTTTCGCCATGTTCTATATGGTTCAGGCCGCCCGCCCGCATTTGGGCCAAGGCGCCGCCATCATCAACACCACCTCGGTTACCGGCTATCAAGGCAGCAGGAACCTGCTGGATTACAGCGCGACCAAGGGGGCGATCACGGCCTTTACGCGCTCGCTATCGGAAAATCTGGTGAAGGACGGCATTCGCGTCAACGCCGTGGCGCCGGGGCCGATCTGGACACCGCTCAACCCCTTTGGCGGCGCGGACGAGGAAAAGATCAAGCATTTCGGCCAGTCCACCCCCATGGGCCGCCCCGGACAGCCTAATGAGGTGGCTCCTGCCTTCCTGTTCCTTGCCTGCGAGGATTCCAGTTATATGTCGGGGCAGGTGCTGCACCCCAATGGCGGCACGGTGATCAACGGCTAAGGCCGAAACTCGCCACGGGCCCTACCCCGGCGGCCTTTGACCGATCATATCCTGCGGACGCACCAGTCGGTCAAAGGTCTCGGCGTCCACCAGCCCGCTCTCCATCGCCGCCTGACGCAGGCCCACGCCGCGCTTATGCGCGTCTCTGGCGATCCCGGCGGCCTTTTCATAGCCCAGATGCGGCACCAGCGCCGTCACCAGCATCAGCGAGAGTTCGACAAGGCCTTCCAGACGCGCGCGGTCGGGCTGCATGCCGATCAGCGCATGATCGACGAAATTGTCGATCGCACAGCCCAGCAAGGTGATCGAGCGCAGCACATTCGCCCCGATCTGCGGCATGAACGTGTTGAGTTCCAGATGCCCCTGCATGCCGCCCAGCGTTGTGGCCGTGCCATTGCCGATGACCTGAGCGCAGACCATCGCCATCATTTCGCATTGCGTGGGATTGACCTTGCCCGGCATGATCGAGCTGCCCGGTTCGTTTTCGGGCAGCAGCAATTCGCCCAGCCCCGCGCGCGGCCCCGATGCCATCAGGCGGATATCATTGGCGATCTTGGTCAGCGCCACCGCCAAGTGCACCAGCGCGCCCTGCAGGCCGACCAGCGCGTCGCGGCTTGCCAGCGCCTCGAAACTGTTGCGCGCGCGGCGAAAAGGCAGGCCGGTCAGACGGCAGATTTCCTCGATCACAGCCGGACCAAATCCCGCCGGAGCATTAAGCCCCGTGCCCACCGCCGTTCCGCCCTGCGCCAGTTCCCATACCCCGTCCATCGCATGGGTGATGGTCTGGCGCGCCCGCGCGATCTGGCTGGCATAGCCGGAAAACTCCTGCCCCAGCGTCAGGGGCACCGCGTCCTGCAGATGGGTGCGGCCGATTTTGACCACATCGGCCCATGCCGCCTGTTTGCCTAAAAGGTCTTCATGCAAACGCTCCAGCGCGGGGCCGAGCTGCGCGGCGATGGCCTGCTGCGCGGCAATGTGAAGAGCGGTGGGAAAGCTGTCGTTGGAGGATTGGGCGCGGTTGACATGATCATTGGGATGGACCGGCGCCTTGCCGCCGCGCGCGCCGTTCAGGATCTCATTGGCCCGTCCGGCGATCACCTCGTTGACGTTCATGTTGGTCTGCGTGCCCGACCCGGTCTGCCAGATCGCCAGCGGGAACTGATCGTCATGGCGCCCGTCGATCACCTCCTGCGCGGCGGTTTCCATCGCCTCGGCCAGCATCGGGTCCAGTCCGTGGCTTCGGTTCACACGGCATGCCGCCAGCTTGATGATCGCCAGCGCATGAATGATGGAAAGCGGCATACGCTCCTGCGCGGGAAAGGCGAAATTGGTCAGGCTACGCTGAGTCTGGGCGCCCCAATAGGCATCGGCAGGAACCGCGACGCTGCCCATGCTGTCGCTCTCGATTCTTGTCATGCCGACCACCGGCTCAGATCGCGCCGACCGCAATTCATGCACGGGGCATCAGGCAAGGTTTCGCCATTCATCGAGGGCTCCCGCTTTCCAAATTGCGCGTTAAACAGACAAATACAGGAAGCGCCCGGCAATGGCCAGAGATGCCGACCATAGAGGGCGGATCACCCGGCACGCGCACCATCGGTTCCCTCAGGGCTGGCGCAATCGGTGAATTCTTCGTCTTTCTTCTGTTCATCGGTAACCGGCTCTGTCGCGCTGTGGGGCGCTTCGCCCTTACAACCGACCCAGCCGATCATCTCATTTTCCACCTCGCGATTTTTCGGCCGCTTGCGCGGTTTGACGGGCTGAGGGGAAAGATCGGGATTGATTTGCGCCATGACATCCTCCTGGCGAGGCAAAGCATATCGAAGGAAGAATGGTCCGGCCCGACAGTTCCTCCCTTTTTACGCAAGGCAGGGCGATCCGTGGGAAAAATGCGACCATGGCGCCTTTGTCCCGCATGCGGATCGGGAGGATGGGCGCCCCTATTCGGGTCACCCCGGTTTCAACCCCATCCAACGCCAATTGCCCTGTTCCGGCCGGAACCCGACCCCGTTTGGTCACTTGAATTATTACGATATCCCGGATGTCTTTGACGTCTTTGTCGGGGGGGCTCCCATGACCAAGCAGACCCAAATCGATAATACCGTTGAGGAGAGAACCGCGCTTCCCGACGCGCAATTTCGCCGGGAACTGGTTGCGGCCATGCCCTCGTTGCGCGCCTTTGCCCGCAGCCTTTGCGGCAATCGAGACCATGTCGAGGATCTGACGCAGGAGACGATGATGCGGGCGTGGGCCGCGCGCCATCATTATGCCGCCGGCACCAGCTTTCGCGCATGGACATTCACGATCCTGCGCCACCATTATTTCGGGCAGTTGCGCAGGCAGCGCCTGTTCGGCGATTATGATGAGGCCAAGGCCGAACAGATCCTCAACCGCGAAGGCGATCAGGAATCCCGTCTGGAGGCGGCCGATGTGCTGCGCGCGCTCGAAACGCTGCCCCATGCCCAGCGCGAGGTTCTCATCCTGATGGCGGTCGGTTCGGTCAGCTATGAGGAAATCGCGCAAGTCTGCGGCATAACGATCGGCACAGTGAAAAGCCGGATCTCACGCGCCCGCGCAGCCTTGTCCGCCGCGCTGGAAAAGGGGCTGCTGCCCGGATCTCGGCGCAATTTCGCCTTTGACGGTGAAGTGGTCGATGCTTTTTTCGCCAAATTCAAAACCATTGTGCGCCCCAATCTGGCCCGTCTTTCGCGCAATCTGGGATGGGCAGCATAAGATGACCGGGCCGCATGGAATGTCCGGACTAGGCATGGCGAAACTGAAAACTGCGACTGGCCGCTTGGCCTCCCCCCGGAGCGGTCAGGGAGCAGTTCCTCCGGCGGCGCGTCCAATCGCGCCGCCGGAGGGTCCGGGATGCGCAAGGGCACGATTTTCAGGCGGGAAGGACCGGCAGCTGCATGACCGACAGGAACAATCCGAGCTGGCGAATGGCATCGGAAAAGCTGTCGTAATTGAGAGGCTTGGTGATGTAGACATTGCAGCCCAGCTCATAACAGCGCGCCACTTCCTGCTTGTCATCGGTGGTTGTCAAAACGATCACCGGCATCAGGCTGAGCGGCGGCCTTTCCTTGATCCGCGCCAGAATATCAACGCCGTTCATATCCGTCAGGTTGAGATCCAGCAGGATAAGCACAGGGCCGCCCTGATCGCGCAGAACCGTGCCATCGCCCAGAAATTCCAAAGCAGCGGTGCCATTGTCGAAATGGGTGATGCCATTGGCGATGCCCGCGCGCCGAATACTCTTTTCGATCAGGCGCGCATGGCCCGGATCGTCTTCGATCATAATGATCGTTACCGGCTGAGGATCGCCCATAATGCCTGACTTTGTTTGAGGGGCAAACCCTATCCAAGCGAGAGGAACAGGCCGCCTTTCGGATTCCATCGCGATCCGAAGGCACAGACAATAAATCACCCTATCAGGTCACACCAGCCTGTGTTCTTCGTCCTGTCCGTCATGCGCCTCGGACTGTCGTAATAAATCAAAAATGAATATAAAGTTTTTTGAATTTCATATCCCTCTCCCTGCCTCTTCATCGCCCAGATGCCTGAGCGACTGCAACAGTCTGATTGCTGATTTAAAAGCCGTGGCTGATTACAGAGCCGCCAACAGCGTCCCTCATCCGTCAATTTCCCTATTTTTCCTGATGACGACAGAGTTTGCGCTTCATCGCGCAAAAAGCACAGGTCGGGACAAAGCATGGAACAGTGGGCGCCTACACCTTTTTAAAAAGTTGGAGGGGGCGCCGCGCCTTCCGACAGATCGCAAAGATCAGGAGGCAGCATGGCCGACACACACCCGTCCTACGAAACCGCCACCGGCGACGCCGGAGAAACGCATCAGCAGGTGCCGGTCAACGGCCCGCACGGAAACCAGCGGGATGCGGCCCGCAGCCATTTGACCACCAATCAGGGCCTGCGCATCAGCGACAATCAGAACAGCCTGAAGGCGGGCGCCAGAGGGCCCACGCTGCTGGAAGATTTCGTCCTGCGCGAAAAGATCTTTCATTTCGACCATGAGCGCATCCCCGAGAGGATCGTCCATGCGCGCGGATCGGCCGCCCATGGTGTGTTCGAATGCACCCATGCCATCCCCGAATTGACCAGCGCAGGCCTGTTTGCCGCCATCGGCAAGCAAACGCCAGTATTTGTGCGCTTTTCAACCGTCGCGGGCGGCGCGGGCAGCGTCGATACGCCGCGCGATGTGCGCGGCTTTGCGGTCAAATTCTACACCGAGGAAGGCAACTGGGATCTGGTGGGCAACAACATCCCGGTCTTCTTCATCCAGGATGCGATCAAGTTTCCCGATCTGGTCCATGCGGTCAAGATGGAGGCCGACAAGGGCTATCCTCAGGCCGCCAGCGCCCACGACACCTTCTGGGATTTCGTCAGCCTGATGCCCGAAAGCATCCATATGGTACTTTGGCAGATGAGCGACCGGACCATCCCGCGCTCGCCCCGCTTTATGGAAGGTTTCGGCATCCACACCTTCCGGCTCGTCAATGCCGAGGGCGCGTCCAAGCTGGTCAAATTTCATTGGAAACCGGTGCTGGGCCTGCAATCGACCACATGGGACGAAGCGGTCAAGATCGCCGGGGCCGACCCGGATTATCACCGCCGCGACCTGTATGAGGCTATCGACACGGGCGCCTTTCCGGCATGGGATCTGGGCGTGCAGGTTTTTGAGGAAAGCTGGGCCCAAGAACAGCCCTTCGACGTCCTGGACGCCACCAAGCTGATCCCGGAGGAACTGGTTCCGGTGCGGATCATCGGGCGGATGACGCTCAACCGCAATCCGGACAATTTCTTTGCCGAAACCGAACAATCGGCCTTTTGTCCGGCCAATATCGTGCCCGGCATCGATTTCACCCCCGATCCCCTGTTGCAGGGGCGGCTGTTCTCCTATCTCGACACGCAGAAATCGCGGTTGGGCACGGCCAATTTCCACCAATTGCCGATCAACGCGCCCAAATGCCCGATGCGCAATTTTCAGCGCGACGGCATGATGCAGATGGAGATCCCCAAGGGCCGCGCCAATTACGAGCCCAACAGCCTGAACGAAGCGGGCGAGCCCACCGGCCCGCGCGAATGTCCGGCCACCGGCTTTACGACCTTTGCGCGCGGCATGTTGCCCAACAACAGCGATCAGCATCTGCGGGCGCGCCCTGCCCTGTTTGCCGACCATTATTCGCAGGCGCGCCTGTTCTATCGCTCGCAGACGCCGGTCGAACAGGCTCACCTGGCCAGCGCCTTCGTGTTTGAACTGTCCAAGGTGGGGCTGGAGCATGTCCGCCACCGGATGCTGACGGTGTTGGGCGCGGTGGATGAGGATCTGGGGCGCCGCGTGGCCGGCGGACTGGCGATGGAATTGCCTCCGCCCGCCGATATGGCGGCCCCGGTTGTCGAGATGGCCCCCTCGCCTGCACTTTCAATCCTGAGCCACGGCCAGCCGCCTATCGAGGGACGCAAGATCGGCATTCTGTTTGCCGAAGGATCGAGCCTGAAGGCCATCGAAGCGATGAAAACGGCCATCGAGAGCAAGGGCGGCAAGGCCGTGCTGATCGCGCAAAAGGTGGGCGGCATTCCGGTTGATGACGGCATGCTCAAGGCCGAGGGGCAGTTGATGGGCAGTCCGTCGGCGCTGTTTGATGCGGTGGCCTCGATCATCCATCCCGATGCCCTCGACCATCTGCGATCGGACCATGCTGTGCATGCCTGGTTTGCCGATGCCTATGCTCATTGCAAAACCATCGGCGCCTGTCCGGCCACGCTCCGGCTGCTGGAAGAATGGGGGATCGCCAGAGATGACGGCATCGCCAGTCTCGAAGAATTCCCTGACCTTGCCCCCGCGCGCCATTGGGACCGCGAAGGCAAGGTCCGTCTGCTGGCCTAAAGGAGACACGATATGCCGCAGGGAGACAAAAGTGCCTATACGGCCAAGCAGAAGCGTCAGGCCCGCCATATAGCCGAAAGCTATGAGGATCGCGGAGTGCCCCATGACGAGGCCGAGGCGCGCGGATGGGCCACCGTGAACAAGGAGACCGGCGGCGGCAATCTGTCGGGCTCTGGCCGGGGAAAGCCCGACACACATGTCTCTTCCTCACGCGGCGGGCGAGCCCACAAATCGGGTTCTTTCGAGCAGCGCAGCGCCGCCGCGCGCAAGGGTTGGGATACCCGCCGGGCCCGCGAGCGAGCGGCAGGCAAGGTATGAGCGCTTTCGCCGCAAACGGGCTCACAAGGAAAATCTCCAATTGATGAAGGAACTTTTACCCAAAATCAGAATTTATATACATGAATATTATGATTAAATTTAGATACTACCCCTCGCCTGTTCGACATCATCTTATCGCGCTTCAGCAATGTCTGAGCGCATTTGTATCGACAGCGGGGAAATAAAAAATAGGTTCTTCCCATCCGGGGGGACAATATCCGGAGAAACCAAGATGAAAATTCTGAAATACATGATCGCGGCAACTGTTGCTGCTGCAATTCCTCACGGGGCGCTGGCTCAAAACGTGCCGCAATCCCCGCAACCTCCGCTGGATTCAGCGCCCGCAGACGCTCCGGCGGCCCAACCGATCAAGCCTCTGGCCGGCGACATTGTCTATGACAAAGTTGGCGAACAGATCGGCACGATCGCCAGCACCACCGACCAACAGGTCGTGGTGACAACCCCTCGCGGCAAGATCACCATTCCTGTCGCCTCGCTCTTTACCGGGGCAAAGGGGCTGGCCATCAATATGACCCGAGGCGAAGTCGACGCCGCGATCCAGTCGGCCCACTAGGCGCAGATCGCGGGCGGGGCCGGGTTTTAGCCCCCCTTCGCCGGGGCAGGTGTCCTGCCAATTGCTGTGAAACCATTCCCTTGGGGCGCCATTCGCGCCCCGAACCAAGGGGAAATCCGCTCTGGAGACATCGATGCCTACAGCCCCGCTTTCCGATCTGCTCGCCCCGCCGCCATCTTTGCCCGGCGGGGCGAGCCTGTTTCTGGATTTCGACGGCACGCTGGTGGACATTGCCGAAAGGCCCGATGAGGTGGTGATCCCGCGTGGTCTGCCGGACCTGCTGCTTACCATGTCCGCGCGGCTTCAAGGCCGTCTGGCGCTGGTCAGCGGGCGCTCGATTGCCCAGATCGACAATCTGTTCGGCCGGGCGATGCATGCGCTCGCCATTTCGGGCAGCCATGGATGCGAATTCCGCTGGCAGGATCAATTGGTCCATCCCGTCCGCCCCGTTGCCGAACTCGAACATGCGGCGCGAAAATTTGACGATTTCGCCTTTGGCCATCCCGGCACGCTGGTCGAGATCAAGACCTATGGCGTGGCGCTCCATTATCGCGGCGATCCGGCCTGCGCCCCCTATGCGCAGCAACTGGCCGAACACCTGGCGATAGAAAGCGGGCTGGTCGTTGAAAATGGCAAGATGGTGGTCGAACTGCGCTTTGGCGGCTGCGACAAGGGTACAGCCCTGCGCAATATGATGGCCTGCGCGCCCATGATCGGGGGAAAGCCATTTTATCTGGGTGACGATCTCACCGATGAATCGGCTTTTGCTGCGGTGAACGCGCTGGATGGCGTTTCGGTTCTGGTCGGCCCCGCGCGGGTGACGAAGGCGTGCTTCAACCTGCCCGGCCCTGCGGCCGTGCTGGCCTGGATGGCAAGGCCGGTGTCATGAGCGCCGGTATGAATGGAGCTCTCAACCTCTGGCCGATCGGCAATTGCCAGATTTCAGCGCTGATTGATCGCGACGGCGCCTTCGTATGGGGCTGCCTGCCGCGCGTTGACGGCCCGCCCGCCTTCAGCGCCCTGCTCGACGACGGCCTCCATCCCGACGGGCAAGGCTTCTGGGCGATTGAGCTGGAAGGCTGCACCAAGACCACACAGCGCTATCTGCGCAACACGCCCATTCTGGAAACCCGCCACGAGGATGATGCGGGCAACGCCATTGTGGTCACCGATTTCTGCCCCCGCTTTCATCGGCATGGGCGCATCTATCGGCCGGTGGCCTATATTCGCATTGTACGCCCCGTTTCGGGCAGCCCGCGCATCCGGGTGCGGCTTCGCCCCACGCGCGACTGGGCCCGGCGCGAGGTCGAGCGCACCTGCGGATCGAACCATATCCGCTATATGCTCGGCCATATGACCCTGCGGCTTTCCACATCCGCGCCGATCGGATGGATCGAGGATGAGCAGGTGTTCCGCGTCGAACGCCCCCTGCATTTCTTCCTCGGCCCCGACGAAGGCTTTGACGGCAATATCGCCACCACGGCCGAGGAAATGCTCGATCTGACCATCCGCGAATGGCGGCATTGGGTGCGCGGTCTGGCCATTCCGCTTGAATGGCAGGAGGCCGTGATCCGCTCGGCCATCACGCTCAAACTGTGCCAGCATGAAGAAACGGGCGCGATTGTCGCCGCGCTCACCACCTCGATCCCCGAACATGCCGGGTCGGGGCGTAATTGGGATTATCGCTTCTGCTGGATCCGCGATGCCTATTACACCACGCAGGCGCTCAACCGGCTGGGCGCGCTTGATGTGCTGGAATCCTATCTCGAATATCTGCGCAACATCGTCGACAATGCCCGATCGGGCCATATCCAGCCGCTCTATGGCGTGGGCGGCGAGGCGCGGCTGGAGGAAAGGATCGAGGCCGGGCTGGCGGGCTATCGCGGCATGGGGCCGGTGCGGGTGGGCAATCAGGCCTATGCCCAGATGCAGCACGATGCCTATGGCCAGATCGTCCTGTCCAACGTTCAGGCATTCTTCGACCAAAGGCTGTATCGCATGGCGGGCGAGGAGGATTTTCGCGCGCTCGAACGGGTGGGCGAAAGGGCGTGGCTTTCCTACGATCAGGCCGATTCCGGCCTTTGGGAATTGCGCGGCCGGTTTCATGTCCACACCTACTGCGCGGCCATGTGCTGGGCGGCCTGCGACCGACTGGCCAAGGCAGCGCATCATCTGGGCCTGCATGACCGCCAGACAGTATGGCAGGAGCGCGCGGACCGCATGGGCCGCGTCATCATCGATGCGGCATGGCGCGAGGATACACAGCGCATGTCGGCCACATTCGACGGCGATCTGCTCGACGCCAGCCTGATCCAGTTGCTCGACCTGCGCTTTCTGGCGCCCGATGATCCGCGTTTTCTGGGCACGCTGCGCGCGGTCGAACATGGGCTGCGCCGGGGTTCGCATATGCTGCGCTATGCCGACGAGGACGATTTCGGCCTGCCGCAGAGCGCTTTCAACATCTGCACCTTCTGGCTGATCGAGGCGCTTCACGCCACTGGCCGCCATAGCGATGCGCGAGACCTTTTCGAGGAAATGCTGGCCCGCCGGACTCCGGCCGGGCTGCTGTCGGAAGACACCAATCCACACACGGGGGAACTATGGGGCAATTATCCGCAAACCTACTCACTCGTCGGCCTGATCAATTGCGCGACCCTGCTCAGCAAACCATGGAGCGCGGTCAGGTGAACCGTCTGATCGTCATCTCAAACCGAGTGTCGCCGCCAACGGGCGATGGACCCGGCAATCAGGGCGGTCTGGCCGTCGCGCTCTCGGCGGCGCTGAGGGAGAGCAGCGGCATCTGGTTCGGCTGGTCGGGCGAGGAAACCGACGCATTTACCGGCCACATCAATTTCCAGCGCAGCTATGGCGTCACCACCGCCACCGTCGATCTGGAAGCGCAGGACGTCGAGGAATATTACAACGGCTATGCCAATTGCACTCTTTGGCCGCTGTTTCACAACCGGCTCGATCTGGCCGAATTCGAGCGCGGCTTTGCCGGGGGCTATGAAAGGGTCAATGACCGTCTGGCCGAAACCGTCGCGCCCCTGATCGAGGACAGCGATCTGATCTGGGTTCATGACTATCACCTGATGCTGTTGGGGCGAAACCTAAGAGCACGCGGGGTGAATAACCGCATCGGCTTTTTCCTGCATATTCCATGGCCCCCGGCGCGGCTGCTGGAATCGCTGCCGGGGCATGGCGAATTATTCGACGCGATGCTGGATTATGACGTCATCGGCTTTCAGTCGGAAAACTGGCGCGATTCCTTTATCGAATATGTTCAAGGCCACACCGAAGCCACCATCGACCAGAACGGCCCCGATCAGAACGGTATAATCAGCCTTGGCGAGCGGCGGGCCCAGATTATCGTCTGCCCTATCGGCATCGACTTTGCAGAATTTCACGAGGCCGCTCATGGCGAGGTCGCGCGTGAAAGCTGCCGTCGGATGAAGCGCAGCGCAAACGGGCGCACGATGATTGTGGGGGTGGATCGCCTCGATTATTCCAAGGGCCTGCCCGAACGCTTTCTGGGCTATGAGCGCCTGCTCGCCTCGCGCCCGGATCTGCATGGGCAACTCTTCCTGCTCCAGATCGCCCCGCCCTCACGCGAACAGGTGCGCTCCTATCAGCAGATACGCGCCACGCTCGACAGCCTTTCCGGACGGATCAACGGCGAATTTGCCGATGCCGAATGGGTGCCGCTGCGCTATATCAACAAGGGCTATCCGCGCGATGCGCTGGCGGGGATTTATCGCGCCTCACGCATTGGATTGATAACGCCTTTGTGCGACGGGATGAATCTGGTGGCCAAGGAATATGTGGCCGCGCAGGACCCGGAAGATCCCGGCGTCCTCATCCTCTCGCAATTCGCAGGCGCCGCCCGCCAGTTGACCGACGCTCTGATCGTCAACCCACACAGCCCGGACGAACTGGCCGAAGCCATCGACCGGGCGCTGCGGATGAGCAAGAAAGAGCGCAAGGAGCGCTGGCATTCCCTGATGGCCAATATCCGCGACGAAGACGTCCGCTGGTGGCAGGAATGCTTTGCCAAAGCGCTGGCCGGTTCGCCCGTCTAGTGGATTGATTTTGACATTTGCATCCCCTGTCGGCCGGGATTGCTCTGCAAATGTCGAAATCGGACCACTAGGCCCTGACCGCCCGGTGGCCGACGGCAACCGTCACCGCCCCCAGCGTCAGCGCGGCCAGAACGTGCATGACGAAATCGGCCACCGACATTTGCGCAGGATGGCAAAAGGCCAGCAAGCCGAACGAGAGAAAGGCAATCGCCATCCCCGCCGCCAGCAACGATGGCCCCGGCCGCAGCGAGCGCGTCCGGCGCAAGGCCAAAATGACCACGCCGACCATCGGCAAACCCGCCGTCAGCACGAAAGTATAGCAATAACGTCCCACCCCCGGCGCATAAGCCAAGGGGTGCGACGCAAGGGCCATGCTGGCGGCGGCCAGCGCGATCCATGCGATCAGGCCCAGCACCATCCAGCCTCGGCCCAAGGCGCGCCCGCCCGCCACGCTGATCGAAAGCGCCGAGGCGAATGCGGCCAGCCCCAGCCCTATCGACAATGCCGCATTGGCCGCGGAAAGCGCCGCATGGGGCCCGTCCCAATCGGGAGAGAAACGATGCAGCATCCGCGTGGACAGATAGCCCGCCCCCAGCGCCACCGGCGCCCAGCCCAGCGCGCGCCACGATGCCGGAAGCACCCGCCGCACCGGCGCCGCCCCTTGCGAGAGTTCGTCAATCAGCGTTTCGAAATCGCGCATCTCAGGAATTCCCATATTCGCGAAGTCTGGCAAGAGCGCGGTGGAGCAGCGACTTGACCGCCGGCACCGACAGCCGACTGGCATCGGCCGCATCATCAAGGCTCATGTCGCGCAGCTTCACCATTTCCACCATCATCCTCTGCCGTTGGGGCAACAGATCGAGCAACCTTGCGACCTCGCGTTCATGCCCCAACGCCTCGCCCGGTTCCGGCGCGCGCAGGTCCGGGGCGGCGGCCATCGCTTCTTCATCGACAATTTCAAACCGCCGCGCCCGTCCGCTCCGGCGCAGCGCGTCAATCGAGCGGGCATGGGCGATGGCAGCGATCCATGGCCGCAAGGGGCGCCCCGGATCATAAGTGTGGCGCAGGCGATGAAGGGTCATCAACGTCTCCTGCACCGCATCTTCGGCCAGCGCCTCGTCGGCAATCCTGCGCCGCGTCATCTTGCGGATCGCGGGCAGCAGCGCGCGCAGGACCATGCGATAGGCGACCTGATCGCCATCCTGCGCCCGCCGCATCAACGCGGGCCATTCGCCTTCGGGGGGAAGATCACCCGTCACGCCGCGCCTATTCTATCCCCGAAACGGTCTGCATCATCGCTTCAACCCTTTCCGCCCGCGGCCACATCGAGCGCGCCGGTCGCCATGCCAATGCTCAGCACCTGCGGCAGGATCACCGGCTTGCCGCCGCCCGCAGGATAGACAAGGTATAGCGGCAGGCCGGTACGTCCCAGATCGCTCATCGCTTTCTCGATTTCCGCGTCATAATTGGTGGAGTCGGCAATCATAAAGGCTGTATTGGTTCGCGCCATCGCTTCCTTGAAGGCAGGGGTCGAAAGCACGGCCTTTTCATTGACCTTGCAGGTCAGGCACCATGAGGCGGAAAAATCGACGAAGACCGGCCTGCCCGCCGCCGTTTCACGCGCCACGCGCGCGGGCGACCAGCGGATCGGGCCGCTATCGGCCTGCGCCACCGGGCGGCGCGTTTCAAAGGCCTGTCCCGGCATGGCAAAGGCCGCGCCAATCGCCGCAAGGCCCGTGGCCGCCGCCAGCGTCAGCGCGCGTGCGGGCTTGCCTGACATGGCGCGCCGCTGGGCCAACCCATAAAGCCATGCGGTCATGGCTAGCAGCAGCGCACAGCCCAGAATGAAGGGCAGGCCCGCCGAACCCGTCTGCGCGTCCAGCACCCAGATCAGCCATGCCGCCGCCGCCAGCATGGGAAAGGCCAGCCCATGCTTGAGCGTGACCATCCATGCGCCGGGCCGGGGCAGCATCCGGGCAAGCGGCGGGCAAAAGCACAGCAGCGTGAAAGGCGCCGCCACGCCCACCGCCAGCGCGGCAAAAACCGCCAGCCCAACCAGCGGCGGCTGAACCAGCGCATAGCCCAGCGCGCCCGCCATGAACGGCCCGGCGCAGGGCGTGGCCACCATCACCGACAGCGCGCCGGTCAGCGCCGTGCCGATCAGGCCCGAGCGGCCGTCCATCGCCTGCCCTGCCCGCTGAAGCCCGATGCCCATCTCGAACAGGCCCATCAGATTGAGCGCCGAGCCGATCATGACCAGCGCCAGCAAGGCGACGATGGCGGGCGACTGGAGCTGAAAGCCCCAGCCCACCGCCTCTCCGCCCGCCCGCAGCGCCATCAGCACCCCGGCCAGCGCCAGCATGGCCAGCAGCGAGCCGACCAGAAACGCTACGCCTTCACGGCGCAGATGAGCCTGATCGCCTCCCTGTCGCAGCAGCCCGAACGCCTTGAGCGATATGATCGGAAAGACGCAGGGCATGCAATTGAGGATCAGTCCGCCCAGAAAAGCGGAGAGAATGGCAATAAGCATCGAAAACCTCGTTGCGACAGAGAAGCGGTCAGAAAGTGATCAGCTATGCTTGGCCTTCCACTCGCGCACGGCGGCCATCGTCTGGTCAATATGGGCCTGAGGATTGCGGTCGGTATAGCTGAGCAGGATCTTGCCGTCGGGCGCGATCACGAAGGATGTGCGCTCGGACAGTGTCTTGTCCTGGAACTGCATCACGGTCTTGTATTCAGCGGCAATCTTGGCCCCGGGATCAGCGGCCACGGCGAATTTATCGCGGCATTCCAGCTTGGAAAATTCGGCCACGCGCTCAACATTGCCCGCCGTCACGCCCACGACCGTCGCGCCCATCTTGCGGAAACTGTCGGTGGCTTCGGCGAACAGATGCGCCTCAATCGTGCAACCGGCGGTGAAGGCGGCAGGGAAGAAATAGAGCACGACCGGCCCCTTGCGCAGCGATTGATGCAGCGAGAAATTGAACGGCTTTCCGGCCTTGGCTGCACTCAGCGTAAAGTCGGGCGCGCCTGCGCCTTGCGGCAGGGCGGCGATGCCGGGCGCCGGAACAGAGGCGGCCAACAGCCCAAGGGCAAGCGATACGGCAAGGTTTTTCCGAAACTTCATCTGCTGTGCTCCCACTCGAAATCGGTTGGAGGAGGCGACCATTTCCGCTTCCTTCCATCAATCAGTTCGCTGGCGCATCGCAAAAGGTTGCGGTCAAAATGAGCAGCGCGAAAAATTTTTTCGACTGCCCCGCCCCATTTCCGCAATTTACGGAATTTAACAGATCTCTACGGGCAACCCCGATGGCCCAATCCGTCAAATATAAGGCGTTGGCACGATACAGTTCCCCTTCAGGGAGAATTCTGTCCATGCATGCGCCTGTCCGCCAGCCTACCATTTCCGCCACGCTCAGCCTGCGTTCGGCCATTGCCATTGCCATCATGGTGCTGGTGGGATCGGGGCTGACGGCGCTGATGCTGGAAATCACCGCCCGTTCGCAATTGCGCGAAACGGGCCGCATCGTGGCCGATCAGGCCGCCGCGCAGGTCAACAGCCAGTTCGACCGCCCCATCGGCATCGTGGGCGCAATGCGCGATGCGCTGGACGCCGCGCGGCGCCAGCATGAAACAACGCGCGCCTTTCACAATGGCATCCTGCGCCAGACGCTGATGGCCAGCCCGCAATTGCTGGCCACATGGACCGCATGGGAACCGGGCGCCTTTGACGGCAAGGACGGCGCATTCATCAACCAGCCCGGCCATGACGCCACGGGCCGCTTCATCCCCTATTGGCACCGCGACGGCGCGGGCGTCGCGCTGGAGCCTTTGACCGATTACACCAAACCGGGACCGGGCGATTATTACCTGCTGGCCCAGCAAAGCCGCAAACCGGTGCTGGTCGAGCCGTATGAGTATAAAGTTGGCGGCAAAACAGTGCTGATGACCTCAATCGCAATGCCGGTGGTGGATCAGGGGCGCGGCCTTGGCGTGGTGGGCAGCGATCTGGCGCTCGACGCGTTGCAACAGCGGATGGCAGCGATCAAAGTGCCCTTTGGCGGCCAGATTTCGGTGCTTTCGGCCCATCGCGCCTATGTGGTCAGCGCCAATGCCGCCCTGCGGGGCAAACCGGCGGGCGCGGCGAGCGAAGCGATGGGCTTTGCCGACCATCCGCAACTGGGCAGCGTGTTGCGGGTGGAAACGCCGGTGCATTTCTCCGGCTTTGACACGCCTTGGGTGGTGCGGGTCGATCTGCCCCTGTCGGCGGTCTTTGCCTCGACGCGGATGATCGAGGGCGGACTGGCTCTGTCGGCGCTGCTGATGATTGTCGGGCTGGCATGGATGGTGCGGCGCGCGGCGAACCGCGTGGTGGTCGAGCCTTTGGCCGGGTTGCGGCATGAGATGGTGCAGCTGGCGGGCGGCAATCTGGCCCCGATGGGCATGGCTCAGGCAGAAACCGTCGAAATTGCCGAAATGCAGGAGGCGCTGGAAGTGTTCCGCCAGAACGCGCTTGCCAAGAAGAATGTCGAGGATGAACAGGCCGCCATGGTCGCGGCCCTGGCGCAATGTCTGGAAAGGCTGGCGCGGGGCGATCTGACCACGCGCCTCAACGGGCATTACACCGGCGCGTTCGAGCGTTTGCAGGGTGATTTCAATCAGGCCATCGTGCGTCTGGATAATGCTCTGGAGGGCGTGGCCCATAGCGCGGGCGATGTCACCAACGGGTCGAGCGAAATCCGCACTGCGTCCGAAGACCTTGCCAACCGCACCGAGCGGCAGGCCGCCGGGCTGGAGGAAGTGGCCGCCGCGATCAGCGAAATCAACGCCCGCGTTTCCGAAGCGGCCCAATCGGCCAGCGAGGCCAACCATGTAGTCGAACTCTCGCAAAAGGAGATCGAGAGCAGCGGCGTGGTGATCCGCCGCGCGGTCGAGGCGATGGGCGGCATCGAGCGGACATCCTGCGAGATCGGCGAGATCATCGGCGTAATCGACGCCATCGCGTTTCAGACCAATCTGCTGGCGCTCAACGCCGGGGTCGAGGCAGCCCGCGCCGGGGATGCGGGCAAAGGCTTTGCCGTGGTCGCCTCCGAAGTGCGCGCGCTGGCCCTGCGTTCATCCCAAGCCGCGCAGGACATCAAGGGCCGCATCGCCGCCAGCACCGAGCAAGTCAAGATCGGCGCAGCGCTGGTGAGCGAAATGGACGGGGCGCTGGAACGGATCGTGGCGCGCATCAGCCAGATCAGTCTGCACGCCCACACCATCGCCACGGGCGCGCAGCAGCAATCCACCAATGTCGGCGAAGTGGATATCGCCATCCGCCAGATGGACAGCTTTACCCAGCAGAACGCGGCGATGGTCGAGGAAACGACCGCCGCCGCGCGCCACCTGACCGATCAGGCCCAACATCTGGCCAAGCTGATGGCCCAATTCACCGTGTCGCGCCGCCATAGTTTCGCGGCGCGCTATGCCGCCTGATCAGCCCCTTTTCGGATTGGGCAGAAACACCGCCAACAGGCCGATGGCAGGCAGGAAAGCGCAGATGGCGTAAACCGTCTCGATCCCTGCGCGGTCGGCCACTTCGCCAAGGACCGCCGCGCCCAGCCCGCCCATGCCAAAGGAAAAGCCGAAGAACAGGCCCGAGATCATGCCGATCTTGCCCGGCACCAGATCCTGGGCGAACACGACGATGGCAGGAAAGGCCGAGGCCAGGATCAGGCCGATGGCCACCGTCAGCGGCCCGGTCCAGAACAGGCTGGCATGGGGCAGCAGCAACGTGAAGGGCAGCGCGCCGAGGATCGAGAACCAGATCACATATTTGCGCCCGAACCGATCGCCCAGCGGCCCGCCGACAATCGTGCCAACCGCCACCGCGCCCAGAAAGACGAACAGGTGGAGCTGCGCCACCTCGACCGAGACGCCGAAACGGTGGATCAGGTAGAAGGTGAAATAGCTCGTCAGGCTGGCCAGATAGACATACTTGGAGAAGATCAACGCCAGCAGCACCGCAATCCCGCCCAGCACTCGCCCGCGCGGCAGGGGATCGGCCGATTTGCGCGCGCCATTACCCGCCGAGAGCCGCGCCAGACCGTGATGGCGATACCATTGCCCGACATTCCACAGGATCGCGCAGGACAGGAGCGAGAGCAACGCGAAGGCGGCCAGACTGGTCTGGCCCCAGCGCACGACGACAATCGCGGCGGCCAGAGGGCCAAGCGCGGAACCTGCATTGCCGCCCACCTGAAACATCGACTGGGCCAAGCCATGCCTTTGCCCCGCCGCCATACGCGCCACGCGCGAGCTTTCGGGGTGAAACACCGACGACCCCATCCCCAGCAGCGACGCGCCCACCAGCAACAGGCCGTAGCTATGCGCCACCGACAGCACCAGCAGCCCGGCCAGCGTGAACAGCGTGCCGCCCGGCAGCGCCAGCGGCGTGGGGCGTTTATCGGCATAAAGGCCGATCAGCGGCTGAAGGATCGAGGCGGTGATCTGATAGGCCAGGGTGATCAGGCCGATCTGGGCAAAGGACAGACCAAGCTCGTCCTTTAGATTGGGATAGATCGCGGGCAGCAGCGATTGCAGCATATCATTGATGAGATGGCAGACGCTGATCGCGGCGATGATGCCGTAGGCGGTTGTTTGGGGTGCGGTGGATCTGGTCCCGTGCATCGTTCATATCCAATTGTGTTGCCCGCCCGCTATAGCGCCTCGCGCCTTGGCCCGCATTCCTGTATGGGTCTTTCCTTTTCGCGATTGGGACAGGCATGCCGTGGAATAATCCCGAAGCCATCGACCATATCGACCGGCCCATCATCGGCGTCGGCAATGAATATCCGCCCGCCTTTGAGCTGGACTGGCATCAGCATCGGCGCGGGCAATTGCTCTATGCGGCGCGCGGCGTGGTGGTGCTGTCCACGCCGCAGGGCGCATGGGTGGCCCCGCCAGAGCGCGCGGTGTGGACGCCGGGGGGATGCCCCCACGCCGTGCGCATGGTGGGCGCGGTCAGCACGCGCAGCGTTCTGGTCGAACCGGGGGTGCAAGGCTCGCTGGGCGAGGAAACCAAGGTCATTCAGGTCTCGCCCTTGCTGCGCAGCCTGCTGGAGGCGGCCTGCGAGATTGCGCCCGAATATGACCGCGAGGGGCGCGATGGCAAGCTGATGGCGCTGTTGCTGGCCGAACTGGCGCTGGCGCCCACAGTGCCGCTGGCGGTGCCTTTTCCGCAGACGCCGGCGATGGCGGCCAAGTGTCAGGCCTTTCTGGAACAGCCCACCCCGCGCGACAGCATCGATCAGTGGAGCGCCGATCTGGGCATGGGGCGGCGCGCCTTCACCCGCGCCTTTCGCCGGGAAACGGGGCTGAGCTTTGGCGAATGGCGGCAACAGGCCTGCGTGCTGATCGCCCTGCCCCGTCTGGCGCAGGGCGAGGCCGTGACCGGCATAGCATTCGATCTGGGCTATGACAGCGCGGCGGCCTTTACCACCATGTTCAAACGCCGCCTTGGCGTCCCGCCCAGCCGCTATCTGCCGGGCGGGAGCCAATAGGCATCAATCGAGCGCTTCGGCGGGGCCAAAGAATTCGAAATGGCGGCGGGTTTCAGGCAGGCCGAGCTGCGCCAGCGTGCGGTTCACAAAGCCCATGAAAGGCTTGGGACCGAGGAAATAGGCATCGGCCTCAACCGGCACCCATGCCTGCAATTGCTCGACCGAGGGGCGGCCTGAGGGGCCATCCTCATGCCCGCCCTGTTCATAGACGATATGCGCGGTAAAGCGCGGATAGTTGCGCGCCCAGCCGTCGATCACATCGCCAAAGGCATGGACATCGCCATTGCGGGCATAGTGGATGAAGGTCACGTCACGGTTGCCTTCCTCCAGCGCGACCTGCGCCATGGCCAGCGTGGGCGTCACGCCAATCCCGCCCGAAATCAGCGCCAGCGGCGCATCGCCAGCTGCCAGCACGAATTCGCCCGCCGGGGGAAACACGTCCAGCACATCGCCCTGCCCCACATGGTCATGCAGATGGTTCGAGGCCACGCCGCCATGCTCGCGCTTCACGCTGATGCGCAGGGTGCGGCCATCGGATTTTTGCGAGAGCGAATAGTTGCGGCGCAATTCCTGCCCGTCGATATTCAGGCGCAGGCCCAGATATTGCCCCGGCTGATAATCGACCACCGGGCCGCCATCGACAGGTTCGAGATAGAAGGAGACGATCTCGGCGCTCTCCACCTGCTTGCGCGCCACGCGGAATTGACGCGCCCCGCGCCATCCGCCCGGTGCCTGCGCAAGGCGATCATATTCGGCACCCTCGGCCCCGATCAGGATGTTGGCCAATTGCCAATAGGCCGCGCCCCATGCGTCAATCACCGCATCCGTGGCGATATCCTCGCCCAGCACTTCGCGGATCGCGCGCAGCAGGCAGGTGCCGACGATGGGGTAATGTTCAGGCAGGATCTGAAGCGCGACATGCTTTTGGATGATCTGCGCCGGAAGCGCGCCCAGCGCGCCCAGATTGTCAATATGGCGGGCATATTGCAGCACCGCATTGGCCAGCGCGCGCGGCTGGGTGCCATCGGCCTGATGCGCCTGATTGAACAGCGGACGCACCTCGTCATATTCGGACAGCATGATGCGGTAGAAATGGGTGGTCAGCGCCTCGCCGCCGGTTTCCAGAAGGGGAACGGTGGCCTTGATGATGGCGGTCTGTTCGGGGGTCATTGGGGGCTCCTTTGGGGGTTTTCAGGCAGCGTTTTGGGCGCGGGGCAGACGGAAAAAGAGCGCCAGTTGCAGGCTCTCGGCAATGCGGCGCGCCTTGGTCTGTACGGCCAGCGCGTCCTGCGGGCTCAGGCACTGGCGCGCGGTATGCTCCCACAGCGCCAGCCAGCGGGCGAACATAGATGGGTCCATTGCCGCGCGATGGCGCATATGGGCGGCCACGGGATTGCCGTGATAGGCCCCGCTGCTCAACATCACCGAGGACCAGAACTGCGCCATGCGGCCAAGGTGGGCAGGCCAATCGGCCTCGGCAATCGCCCCGTTGAACATCGCGCCCAATTCAGCATCGGCGCGCACGCGGGCATAAAAAGCATCGACCAGAGTGGCCAGCGCGGCATCGTCAAGCGCAGGCGTGGGCAAGGGATCGGGGCGGTTTTCAGGCGAGATCATGGAACGACTCCAAATCATGCATCTGGGATGCTATATATGGAGGTGAATTATATCATGCAAGTGAAATGCATCTTTATGGACAAGCCCCTATGCGTCTGACCCGCTTCTCTGACTATGCCGTGCGCGTGATGCTCTATCTGGCCACGCATACCGACCGCCTCTGCTCGATTGGCGAGGTGGCAAAGGCCTATGACATCTCGCAAAATCACCTGATGAAAGTGGTCAGCGATCTGGCCGCGCATGGCTATATTCAGGCGCTGCGCGGGCGCAACGGGGGGCTGCGCCTTGCGCGCCCGGCGGCGGAAATCAACATCGGCCGCCTGATCCGCCATACCGAGGGCGAGATCGATCTGGTCGGCTGCGGCACCTGCAAACTGGCGGGCGCGTGCCAATTGCCCGGCCCGCTCGATCTGGCGCTCGATGCGTTTTTTGCCGTGCTGGAGCGCTATACGCTGGCCGATGTGATGGGGCCGCAGGGAGAGAAATTGCTGGAGCGCCTTTCGATCCACGAATGATTCTTGACTCGAACCACTATTCCAATTTATCCCTTCCATGCCCGTTCGCGGGCACAGCCTGGTGACCGGTGCAAGCCGGTCTGGGAAGACGCCTATGGCGTCATGCTGCAGGCCCCACAGCTTTATGCGGGAAAAGTCCCGCGCGTGGGTGCGGGCATGCAGCAATCAAAGACACTCGGCATGGCCCGCTCCCTCGTTTGGAGAGGAGAATTGGAAATGGCCGCCTATATCCGCAACGCATGGTACATGGCCGCATGGGCCGCCGAAGTCCCCAAAGACGGCTTTCTTGCACGCACTTTGCTGGACGAACCATGGCTGATCCTGCAATCGGGCGATGGCGCATGGGTGATGATGGCCGACCGCTGCCCCCACCGCTTCGTCCCGCTCAGCCGGGGGCGGCGCGTGGGCGACAGCATGGCCTGCGGCTATCACGGGCTGACCTATGGCATGGATGGCGCCTGCGTCTTCAACCCCTTTGGCAAGACCCTGCCGCCTGAGGCGCGCGTGGCCACCCGTCCGCTGGTCGAACGCCATGGTGGCCTGTGGTTCTGGCCCGGCGATGCGGAGCGGGCCGATCCCGCCACAATCCCGGATTTCTCCTTCATCGACGATGGCAAGGATGCCCGTGACCATCTGCTGATGGATGTGAATTACGAGCTGATCGCGGACAATCTGCTAGACCTGAGCCATGCCGAATTTCTGCATACCGAGACATTCGGGGTGAATGGCGCCCTGTTCGAATTTGGCGAACAGACGGTCGAAAGCGATGACAGCGGCGCCGTGTGGAACAAGTGGGACATGAACGGTTCGCGCCCGCCCGAATGGGCCGTGCCGATGGTGGGAGACGCGCGGGTCGATCAATGGCTGCATATGCGCTGGCATGCCCCGGCCTCGCTGGCGCTGATGATCGGCGTGGTGCAGTCAGAAACCCGCGCGCCGGTGGTGCCGCCCATGGCCAACCCGCATATCCTGACCCCGAAAAGCCTGCGCGAGACGCATTATTTCTTCACCTGCGACCATGGCGAGGAAGCCGCGCAAATGGCGCGCCGGGTCTTTCTGGAAGAGGATGAGCCGATGATCCGCGCCCAGCAGGAGGCAATGGGCGATCAGGATTTCTGGGCGCTGCGCCCGGTGATCATGCCGTCGGACGCCGCCGCGATCCGGGCGCGCCGCCGCCTGATCCAAATGCGGCGCGAGGAAGCCTGAACGATAAGGGGGCGCGTCAGGCCGCGCGCCCCTGCATCCCGATGGCCAGCGCCGCAAACAGCGCCGGGATCGCCAGCAGCATCAGGATCGAGGAATAGCCCAGCCCCAGCCCCAGCAAGGCCCCGCCCGCCAGACTGCCGACAATCGAACCGATCCGCCCGCAGGCATTGGTCCAGCTGACCCCGGTGGCGCGCACGCGGGCCGGATACCACCCGGCGGCATAGGCCATCAGCCCCACCTGCCCGCCCGAAACCGTGGCCCCCGCCATAAAGATCAGCGCGGGAAGCAACACATGCTGCGCCGGAACCCGACCGATCAGCACGACAAACACCCCCACCAGCGCAAAGGCCACCGCCAGCACCCGGCTGGGGCGGAAACGGTCCATCAACAGGCCCAGAACCACCGCCCCGATGGTGCCGCCCACCTGAAACATCGCGGTGGCCAACGAAGCCTGCTTCATCGAGAAGCCCTGCGCGGTCAGCAGCAAGGGCATCCAACTGGTCATCAGATAGACGATGGACAGGGTGATAAAGGACGTGACCCAGAGCAGCACAATGCCCCCCGCAGGCCGCGAGCGAAACAGATCGCTCAGGATCGAACCCTGCGCCCGCTGCGGTACGACAGCATGGGCCGACCAGCCCTCCACCCCGGCGATACGCTCAGCAATGCGATCAAGAGCGCGGGCATTGCCGCCGCTGCGTTGCAGATAATCAACCGATTCCGGCACCAGCATCCACGCTACCGGCACCAGCAGCAAGGGCGCCACCCCTGCCCCCATAATCACCATCCGCCATCCCACCAGCGGCTCGGCCCATGCGGTGATAAAACCGCCCACCGCCGAACCGAAGGTGAAACCGCAGAACATCGCCGTGGTCAGGCTGGCCTTCTTGCGATCCGGGCAATATTCCGAGGTCAGCGCCGTGGCGCAGGGCAACGCCCCGCCAAGCCCAAAGCCGGTCAGAAACCGCCACAAGGAAAGCGAGGCCAGATCAGGCGCATAGGAGGACACAATCGTCATCGCCGCAAACCACAGGGTCGATGCCACCATCATCCGCTTGCGCCCGAACCGATCCGCCATCGGCCCGATGATCAGCGCCCCGGCTACCGAGCCGAACTGCCCCGCGCCAAACACAGAGGCCAATTCAGGCGGCGCCAGATGCAGCCCCTTGCGAATCGCGGGCGCCAAAAAGCCCATCAGCGCGACATCGAAACCATCGAGCGCCGCCACCATAAAGCAGACCGCAAACAGCGTGATCTGCAAGGCCGAGAGGCGGTGGGCATTGACCAGCGAGGGGAAAGTGGTTTCCATGAACGAACCTTTGTTGCGCGCAAAGGCCCTGTCCCGGCCCCATGGGCGCGCGCATCGGGCGGGCATGGCCGCCTGGCTGCGTTCTTCTCCCCTGTGGCCCGGTCTGGGAAACCCTTGCCGGATCTGATGCAGGGATAGGATGGCGCGCTGGCCGGGTCAAATGAGGGCGGCGTGAATACGATGCCAATGAGCCGCCGCGAAACGGCATAGTGTTGCGCGGCGCACCTCTGAAATGCCCTTTCACTCCTGCGCCCGATGATCGTATGACAGGATCGGGCAAAAGCCTTACCTAAGGGAGTTCGATCTGATGCGCCATATTCTCGCCTCCACTCTGGCCGCCTGCGTTGCGGTTGCCGGTTTTGCCGCGCCCGCGCTGGCCCATCCCAAGATCGTGTCGGCCACCCCGGCCGAAGGCGCCGCCGCCGCCAATGTTTCCCAGATCTCGATCACGTTCAGCGAACCGCTGGTGGCCGCGATGTCGGGCGTGGATGTGGTGATGACCGGCATGCCCGGCATGGCCAATCACGAACCGATGAAGATGACCGGCGTTAAAACCGCCCTTGCCGCCGACAAGGTGACGCTGGTGGCCAAGCTGCCCCGCGCGCTGCCCGCCGGCACCTATGAGGCCAACTGGCATGTGGTTTCCACCGACACGCATCGCGTTGCTGGCAAGCTGAACTTCACCGTCAAGTGATGGGCGAAACGCTGGTCTGGCTGCGCTGGCTTCAGTTCATCGATCTGGGGCTGGTGTTTGGCGCTGCCCTGACGGCCCGCCTGCTGGGCCAGCGTGTCGCTTCGCCGTGGGGGCGACGGGTGCTAGGGCTGGGCTGCGTTCTGGGTCTGGCGCTGGGGGCGGGCGAATTCGCCTTTATCCTTGCACGCATGGCGGCCGGGCCGGTTGCTGATCTCGGCGCCGAGACGGTCTCGATGATGCTGACGGATACGGCGCTGGGCTGGGCGGTGATCGCGCGGGGTGCGTTTCTGACGCTGGCGCTGGGGGTGATCCTGTGGCGGCGGCGCAATGCGCCTTTGCTGGCGGTCGCGTTGCTGGGAGGGCTGGCAACCACCTGTCTGGCATGGGGCGGCCATGCGGCAGCCTCCATGGGTTTTGCCTCGGTGGTCCGGCTGAGCGGCGATATGGCGCATTTGTGGGCGGGCCTGACATGGCTTGGCGCGCTGCTGCTGTTTACCGCGCTGGTGTGGAGCAGCGGGGCCAATGATCGCACGGCGCTGGCCCGGTTGGGGCGGCAATTGGGCGGATTTGCGCTGATCGGCACGGTGCTGGTGGGCGTTTTGGTGCTCAGCGGGCTGGCTAATCTACTGTTTCTGGCCCCGCCGGGGCAATGGGGGGTGATGGCGAACGCGCCCTATGGCCGGTTGCTGCTGACCAAGCTGGGCCTGTTTGGCGCGATGTTCGTGCTGGCGGGGCATAACCGGTTCCATCTGGTGCCCGCGCTGGAACAGGCGATCGATCCGCGCGCGCGCCATCGCGCTCTGGCCGCACTGCGTCGCAGTGTCACGCTCGAAACGCTGCTGGCGCTGGGCGTGATCTGGTGCATTGCGGCGGCGGGCACGATGGATCCAATGGGCGCCGCATAGGCAAGCGGCGGGTTTTACCCCGCCGCTCCGCTTCATTCACGCAAACCCGGCCAGCGGCATCTTGCGCAGGCGTTTGCCCACCAGCCGCGACACCGCATTGGCCACCGCAGGCGGCACAGCAGGCAGGCCCGGTTCGCCAATCCCGCCCATCGGCGCGCCGCTTTCCACGATCCGCACATGCACGCGCGGCATCCGGTCGGGCGTCAGGATCGGATAGCCGTCGAAATTGCGCGCCGCGCGCAGGCCATCCTTATAGACGGCCTCCTCGATCAACACTTCAGACAGGCCCAGCGCCACGGCGGAATTGACCTGCGCCTCGATGATCGCGGGGTTGACGATGCTGCCCGGATCAATCGCCTGCCAGACATCGTGGACCTTGATCTGGCCATCAGCGATGGAAACCTCGGCAATCGCGGCGGTTTCGGTGCCAAAGGGCGACGCCATGGCGATGCCGCGCGCGCGCTTGCTGCCATCAGGCGCGGTGAACGGCCCGGCCTTCCAGCCGCCCGACAGATCGACCGCCGCCTTGATCAGATTGGTCAGCCGCACATTGCCCTCCAGCAGTTTCAGGCGCAGCGCATAGGGGTCCTGCCCGCCCTTGTCGGCCATTTCGTCAAGGAACGTCTCATAGAAGAAGTCGTTCATCGAATTACCGACCGAGCGCCAATAGGCCAGCGTGGTCGGGCTTTTGACGAAAACCTGCGCGATACGCTTGGCGGGCAGCGCATATTTCTTACCCGTCAGCCCCTCCAGAGCGGCGTCGTCCAGCTTGGCCGCGCGCTTGTCGGCAATGCCCTCGGTCGGCCCTTCGGTAACGCTGATCGCCTCGATGGCAATCGGCATCCCCTTGGCGTCCAGCGCCCCGCGAAACCGCACCGCCGCCATCGGGCGCAGTGGATCGCGCAGGAATTCCTCTTCGCGCGTCCAGATCAGCTTGACCGGGCGCCCAACGCGCTTGGCCAGTTCCAGAGCCTGCGGCCAGGGCGTGCCATGGGGATAGATGAAGTGGCGGCCAAAGAACCCACCCAGGAGCGGCGAATGGATATGGATCTTGTCCGGCGCCAGCCCCGATGCCTTGGCGATTTCGGCCAGGAACATTTCGGGCGCCTGATTGGGAAACCACATGTCCAGCGTGCCGTCGGCATTGTACCGCGCCAGCGCCGATGGCGGCTCAAGCTGGGCATGGTTGACGAACTGGCTGTGATAGGTGGCGCTCACCGTGCTGGCGGCCCCGGCGAAACCGGCGGCCATATCGCCTGCGGTTTCGGCAACCTCTTCCTTGCCCTGATAATTGGCGAGGTATTGCGCGAAGGCCTCGGTCGAGAAATCCGCGGGCATCGGGCGATAGGTCTCGCCGGTTGCCTCGGCCCAATCGACCTGCGCGGCCTCCACCGCGCGGCGCGCGTGCCAGAAACGCTCGGCCACAACAGCCACCGCGCCGGGCAGGACATGCACCGAATGCACGCCCTTCATCGCCTTCACCTCAGCCTCATTGCGGATCTTGCCCACTGTCTGACCCAGACGCGGGGCGTGCTGAACCGCAGCGTGCAGCATGCCATCGACCTTCATGTCGATGGAGAATTGCGCCTTGCCGGTCGATTTGGCGCGCACGTCCAAACGCGCCTGACGCTTGCCGATCCAGCGGAAGTCCTTGGGGTCCTTCAGCGCCACATTGGCGGGCGCAGGCATATCCAGCGCGGCGGGCGCCAGTTCGCCATAGGTCATCGCCTTGCCGCTGGCCTTATGGATCACGCGGCCAGGCTGCGTGGTCAATTCACCCGCCGGAACGCCCATCTTCTGCGCGGCGGCCTGCACCAGCATGGCCCGCGCCGTCGCGCCCAATTTGCGCATCGTGGCATAGGAACTGCGCACCGAGAAAGACCCGCCGGTGATCCGCATCTGGCCAAAGACGACCTGATAATCGGGGCCCGGAGGCGCGTTTTCGACCGTAAAGCTGGCCGGATCGGCGTCGAGTTCCTCGCCCACGATCTGCGCCATTGCGGTCCACACGCCCTGCCCGCCCTCGGCAAAGGGGCTTTGGAACAGAATGGTGTTATCGGGCCGGATCGCCAGAAAGGCCGGGACCCGCGTGCCGGGCACCACCTTGGCGGCGGCGCCCTGCGCGCGCGCCGCGCCCATCGGCACGCCAAAGCCCAGCACCAGCGCGCCCACACCAGCGCCCGCAATAAAGCCGCGCCGCGAAACATTGACCGGATCATTCACCGGCGTTTGAAACGGCAGGTTCATGCCTTGGCCTCCAATCCGGCCACATCGCGCACCGCCGCCTTGATGGCATTATACGTGCCGCAGCGGCACAGGTTGACCATCGCGGCCTCGACATCGGCATCGGTGGGCTTGGCGTTCTGCTTCAGCAAGGAGGTCGCCGCCATCACCTGACCCGACTGGCAATAGCCGCATTGGGGCACCTGATGCTTGACCCATGCCTCGACGACCTTGGCGCCCACGGCGTCCTTTTCCATTGCTTCGATCGTGGTCACTTTGCGGCCCGCAACCGCCTCGACCGGCGTGACGCACGACCGCATCACCGAACCGTCGACCAGCACCGAGCAGGCGCCGCATTGCGCCACGCCGCAGCCATATTTGGTGCCCGTCATCCCCAGATCATCGCGCAGGACCCAGAGCAAAGGTGTGTCGCTCTCGGCATCGACTCGGCGTTTTTGGCCGTTGATGGTCAATTCGATCATGGTTTTTCCTGAAATCTCGGCATGTTGAGGGCCTTGGCGGGGGTGCTTGGCCCATCATCGCATGGGCCGACATTAACGACTTGGATCATAGCATTCATCATGAATGTCATTCAACGCGGACTGAGTATAATTTGCCATTCCATCCGTTTGCACGCCCCTTCTCTTTTCCACCCATCCGGCTAAAAAGCGGCCCATGACCGACCAAACGCTGCTCCACCTCGCCAAGGGCGATGCCATTTGCCAGATCGCCCCTGCGCTGGGCGGCTCGATCATGGCGCTTGATTGCGGGGGCGTGCCGGTGCTGCGCCGCGCGGTGGGGAATGATCTGCTCGATACGGCCTGTTTTCCGCTGGTGCCTTTTGCCAATCGGATCGCGCATGGGCATTTTGCCCTGAACGGCACGGATCATGCGATTGCGGTCGATTATCTGGGCGCGCCTCATGCGATCCATGGCAATGGTTGGCGCCGGGCGTGGAGCGTGGAGCAGGCAGGCCCCGATCACGCCACGCTGCGGATGGACGAGGATGCGAACGACTGGCCTTGGCCCTATGCTGCGTGGCAGGCCTTCACGCTAGAGGAGGACGGCCTGTGGGTCGAACTGACCATCGAGAACCGGCATGAGAGCGAGGCGATGCCCGCAGGCTTTGGCCTCCACCCCTATTTCCCGCGTTCGCCCGAAAGCACCGTGACGGCCAGTGCCGAGGTGATGTGGTTCAACGATCCCACCGGCCTTGCCGTTTTGGCGCAGGAATCGGGCCTGTTTTCCGGCGCGCCGGTCGGGATCGAGGCGCTGGAGGGGCTGGACAATTTCTTTGTCGCGCCCGATCCCAGCATCGTGATTGCTGCGCCGGGAATGAGTGTCACCCTATCCGGCCCCGGCGCGGGATTTCACCTCTATTGCCCCGGCGATCATGATTTCTTCTGCGTCGAACCCGTCAGCCATGCGCCCAACAGCTTTGGCCGGGGCGAATGGGGGCCGCAGGACATCCTGCCCGCCGGAGAGCGCCGCAGCCAGCGCTATCACTTTGCCTTTCAGGCTTGAGCAGGCACGACGTCGAAGGCGATATTGAGCCGCTCCCCAGAGGCAGTCGGCACCGTGCCGTGCCAGAGGGTTGAGGGGAACAGCACCAGATGGCCGCGCTGCGGCGCAATCGTGGCATAGGGCGTGAGATCGAGGCCGAGTTCGGGCGGCGGCGCGCCATAGTGGAAATGACCGGCGGGCGCGGGTGCGGTATCCTGCGGCAGGCTGACGTAGAAGGCGCTGCTGATCCAGCCCATCGGGTGCGAATGGGGGATGTTATAGCCCCCGCCCGTCAGGCGCACTGACCAACTGCCGCTGATCCGCAGATGGTCACGCGGGCGCGACAGCAAGGGATGCGCGGGATCGGGCGCGGGCAAAGTCGCGACATAATCCTTCACCGCCGCCATCAATGCCACGCGGGCGCGTTGCAGGATCGGTTCGTGGCGCAGCAGGACCGAGCGGTCGGTCTGCGTACCGCCACGCACCGATTGTTCGGGATAGGGCAATTGCGCGATATGCAGCGCGCGCAGGCATTCGCCCAGCTCATCCAGCTCGCCCTCGCCCAGCCCGACATCCATGCTGCGCACAAAATCGCCATCGAGCCAGTCCCTGCGCGGATCATCCAGCAGGCGCCAGCAGGTCGAGACATAGGGCCATGCCTGCCCGGCCAGCGGCGATCCGGGCGCGGCCTGCGCCAGAGGCAGGGCGATGGACAGCGCGCGCGCCGGATCGCCCGCGCGCAGGGCGGCGCGGATGCGGGCGACCTGAATAAAAGGATCGTCCCAAGCCTCTGTCGAGGCCAGCAGGCGCGCGGTCTCGCCCCCATCCCCGCTCTCATTGGCGATGAACAGGCGCGCCTCGGTCAGGGGTTTGGTCTGGCCCAGATGGCGCTCGGCCTCTTCCAGAATGGCGCGGGCGCGGGGCCAGTCGCGGTGCTGCGCGACGGCGGAAAACCAGCCAAGCCACAGGCCCTGAGCACGCGGATTTGCGCGGGCGGCGGTGGCATAGGAGGCATCGAAATCCTGCGCATCGCCCGCCACCCAGCGCAGCGAGGCCAGCACGCGATGCCCATCCAGCCATTGCGGATTTTGCGCCAGCGCGGCGGTGAGCAGATCGACTGCCGCGCCAATATCGCCCTCGCTGGCCAACGCCATGGCGTGATTGCGCAAGGCGTCGGGATTGTCGGGCCACAGGCGGCAGACCTGCGCAAACAGATCCGCCGCCCGGTGGCCCAATTCATAGCGCGATTGCGCATGGAGAAAGGCGACCAGGCGATCTTCAGGCGCCAGCGCATGGGCCTTGGCAATCGCCTCATCGGCCTCAATCATACGCTGCTGAGCGCGCAGGGCACGGGCCGTATCGCGCCACTGGATCGCCTCTGAATTCACGTCGCCGCGCAATGTTGGGCCAGAACTGCGCCATGCATCGGCATACGCCCCGCCTCGGCCGCCATCGCGCCGCGCAATCTGCCCAGCCAGTCGCCCGCATCCACCCCGCGATAGTCGATCAGCGGGTCGAGGCCCTCAGGGATATTCCCCTGCCCCACATGCACCGCCAGCCATGAAGGCGGTGCAAACAGATCAAGCTCGCGCGCGATCAACCGGCCATGGCGACGGAAATGCTCGATTTTCAGCGCCAGCGTGTCGGGAATATCCATGGCCGATACATAGCGCCACAACTCGCTATCCTGCCGCTGGGTCAGCTTGTAATGCAGGATGATGAAGTCGCGGATGCGCTCCATCTCGCCATGGGCGATGCGGTTGAATTCATCGCGTGTGGCGGGATCGAAATCCTTGTCGGGGAACAGCGCGAGGATCTTGGAAATATTGGCCTGAATCAGGTGAATCGAAGTCGATTCCAGCGGTTCCAGGAAACCCGATGACAGGCCCACCGCGATGACATTCTTGTTCCAGTGCTGACGCCGGCGGCCTGCGGTGAAACGCACATGGCGCGGATCGCCCAAAGCCTCGCCATCAAGGCGCTGGGTCAGCAGATCGGCGGCGCGGTCATCCTCCATAAAGTCGCTGCAATAGACATAGCCATTGCCGATGCGATGTTGCAGCGGAATGCGCCATTGCCAGCCCGCCTCGCGCGCGGTGGAGCGGGTATAGGGTGTGGGATTGGGATCGGCCTTGGGATGGGCGCAAGGCATCGCCACCGCGCGATCGCAGGGCAGCCAGTGCGACCAGTCCTCATAGCCGGTTTTCAGCGCCCCCTCGATCAGCAGCCCGCGAAAGCCCGAGCAGTCGATGAACAGATCGGCCTCAATAACGCGCCCATCCGCCATCGTCACATCGCGCACATAGCCGGTTTCTCCATGCAGGCCGACATCGGCAATCTTGCCCTCCACCCGCGTCACGCCGCGCTTTTCGGCATAGGCGCGCAGGAAGCGGGCATAAAGGCCAGCATCGAAATGATAGGCATATTCAAAAGTGGAGAGCACGCTGCGCTGATCGGGCGAAGGGTGGGAAAAGCGCCCGGCACGCGCGATATGCCACGCCATCGAATAATCATCGAGCGGGGTGTCATCCCCCGCCATCCGCGCTTTCAGCCAATATTGATGCAGCGGCACCATGTCGAAATTGCGCCCATGCGGGCCAAAGGGGTGGAAATAGCGCGTATCCTCGCGCCCCCAACCGACAAATTCAATGCCCAGTTTAAAGCTGCCCTTGGTGGCGGCCATAAACTCGCGCTCGTCAATGCCCAGCGTTTCGTTGAAGATGCGGATGGGCGGGATGGTCGCCTCGCCAACGCCGATGGTGCCGATCTCCTCGCTTTCCACCAGCGTGATCGCGCAATTCTGCTTCAGTGCATTGGCCAGCATCGCCGCCGCCATCCAGCCCGCCGAACCGCCGCCAACCACCAGAATCCTGCGGATTTTCCGATCGGAATCGCCCATCGCCCTCTCCCTTTGCTTTGTTCTAGACCAAAAAGAAGGCGGGCCGGAAGTGTCCTTCCATGCCCGCCCACCTTATTTGCAACCCATTCGGGCGATATCAGAAGCTGAAGCGTGCCGAACCCATGACCGTGCGGCCCACCATGCTGGTGATGTTGATGATCGAGGTGTTGCCCGAGGTGCTGGCAATGCCATTGCCCGGACCCATCGCGGTCAGCGTGTTGAACAGGTTCTGGACATTCACGCCCAGTTGCAGGTTCTTGATCGGGCTGTACTTCACATTGGCGCCGACCACGGCCGCACCGGGATATTCCAGACCATTGTTGTCCACCGTGCTGGTCACGCCGGTCACGTTCGCGCCGATCGAGGCGTTGTCGGTGATCGAGTAATTGGCAGCGAACGTATAGGACAGGTCAGGAATGCCATCCGAACGGACATAGGCAGCGGTGCCCGCGGGCATCTTTTCGGCCTTGTTATACGTCAGGTTGGCGATGAAGTTGAACGGACCACGGCGATAGGTGCCATAGAATTCCGCACCCATCGTGCGATACTTGTTGGCAATAATGCAACCCGTGGCCGAACCGCCGCACTTGGTGGCCGACAGTTCATAGGTGGTGATGTTGAAGTTCGAGCGATAGACCGTCAGTTCGGCCGTATAACGACCGCCCAGCAGGTTGCCGCCGTTCTTCACGCCCACTTCATACTGGTTGACGTAATCGCCCACCGCCGCCGCGCCGCTGGTGCTGTTGAGCGAGCCGTCCTTGTTGAAGTAACCGTTGAAGGTCATGCGGTCGGCATTGAAGCGCGACCCGCGCGAGGCGCGCACGAAGACCGACATGTTCTGCATCGGCTTATACAGGCCGCCGAACGACCACGAGGTCATCTGCTTGCTGTAATTGATCACCTCGGCCGCCGCATCAGGCAGGTAATAGGGGATCGCCGTGGTGACATAGGCGGACTTCACCGGATTATACTGATAAACATTGGCGGTATAGGCATTGCCGGTGCTGATCGAACCGGTGCCCTGGCCATGGTTGAAGTCCTGACGGACCGAACCATCGACCTGCCATGCGCCGCCGTCGAGGTTGAGGCTCAGGTAAGGCGCGTTGTCGGTGAAGGTGTAGTCGTAATTGCGCGCGCAGCACGAACCCCAGTTGTTGCCATAACCGGCAATACCATTGGCCGTCAGCAGGTTGCCCGCCGAGTCATACAGGTCCAGCATCGCCGGATTGTTGCCGCTGACTTCGCTGAAGGTCTTGTTGGTGTGCCAGTCCATCGCAACATTCTGGCTCATGAAGAACCAGCCGGCATAGACATTGGCGCGGATCTTGCCGTTCAGGTCAAACTTGCCCGACAGTTTCAGATCGTTGACGAAGCTGCCCAGATCACGGATACGGGCATAGACGTCGGTGTTGTTGTTGAGCAGCGCGCCGGTGTAAAGCTGACCGGCATTCGGCCCGTTGGCATAGCGAACCTGCGCCACGGTGGCGCTGGTCAATTCGTTGGGCGCGGTGCCGATCACGCTCGAGGTGGGGGCAGCGTTGAAGAAGCCCGAAGAGAAACCGCCGCTGATCGCGCTGTAACGCGCATTGTTGTCCAGCTTGATCTGGGGCGTGAATTCATAATGGAACTGCAGTTGCAGCGTCTTCTGATTGGTGGTGATGCCGTTCAGAGGAGTGGTCTTGCGCGTGCCGTCGACATCGACATAGGCGAAAGAAGCGTTGTTGAGCGAATAGATCGACTGCTTGCGCGTGTCGAAATTGCTGCAAGGCCCAAGGTTGCTGACCTTGCCGCCCCAGCCGCTGCCGCCGGTGATGTTGCCGCAGGCGATGCCGCCGGTGTCATTGGGTTCCTGCGTATCGGCCACCTTGAAGAGCAGGCGCAGATAGCCCTTGCCGTCGCCCAGTTCCTTGGTGATGTTGCCGCGGATCTGATAGGATTTCGACACGTTATAGGACGCATGGCGGGGACCATGGCCGATGTCGACGAAACCGCCCAGGTTGTAATAGAGCGTGTCGTTGATGATGCCGGAATCGCGGAAATTGACCTTGGTGTAGTCAAAGTTCACGCCCTTTTCCAGCTCGACATAGCCGCCCTCGGACTTGCTGGTCTTGCTGAGATAGTTGATCACCGCGCCCGGCGCCTGGCTGGCCATGGTGGCCGCCGTACCGCCGCGCACCGCGTCCACGCTTTCGGTCAGCGCGTCGAACTTGGTGAAATAGTCGTTGTTGCCGAACTGAATGTCGCCATACAGAACCTGCGGCAGGCCATCTTCCTGAAGCTGGACGAAGGTGGCGCCGCCGGTGGCCACGGGCAGACCGCGCACGGCAAAGTTGCCGTTACCGCCGGGGCCCGAAATGTTGGGCTGAAGACCCGGCAGCAGGCGCAGCAGGTCACCTTGCGAGGCGGGGTGGAAATCGGCGATGGTCGAGGCCGAAACCGACGAGATCGAGATCGAACTGTTCAGCTTGGTCTTGTCGCCGGTCGAGGCGGTCACGACGATGGCGTTCAGGCCATCGTCGGCGGCCGGGGCCTGTGCGGCGGGCGCCTGATCGGCGGCGAAAGCGGGAGCCGAAAGGCTGGCGAAACCCAGCGCAGCAAACGACACGCACGACTTGAAAACTGACTTCATGATCAGATCCTCCCCCAAGAGGTATGGAACGCCCCCGGGTTATTCCGGGCAGCTCATAAAAAATCCCTCTAAACCCCAAAACAATCGGTTGCAATAGCTTTTGCAATCGAGTGCAAATGCAATTCTGACTTTTCTTCTCCTGTGACAAATGGGCTACACTACCCGGCCCTCATCACCGGTATGTAGACTCGGATAATCCTTCTACACCCTCGCGCACACCTGTTGAAGTTACGACAAGGCAAGTTGCGGATTACCTGCCAACCCATCAGGATCGGATCTATCCATGCTGCGCGGGGAAACTCTTCCACCACCAATCCGGCACAAGATAGAATGCGCGAATCGCAGACGCAGTAAAACTATGCAAACGATTGTTGCACTTCCTCGCAACTCAGGCTAAGCCAAAAGGACAAGAACGAGTCAGCCCCGCAAAGAGGGTGTCAGGAAAGGAAGCCCATGGCCCACGCCGCCCCCGCCGATCTGGCCGTTGCCCCGGCCCGCACAGACGCACGCAAGCCGCATCTGTCGCTGCTGCGCATTGTTGAAATGAACCTTGGCTTCCTTGGGCTGCAATTCAGCTTTGGCCTGCAACAGGGCAATATGGTGCCGATCTATTCGTGGCTGGGCGCGGACGAGGCGAGCCTGCCGATCCTGCAACTGGCCGGGCCGATGACGGGCCTGTTGATCCAGCCGCTGGTGGGCGCGATGAGCGACCGGACCGACTCGCGTTTTGGCCGTCGGACGCCCTATTTCCTGATCGGCGCGATCCTGTGCAGCCTTGGCCTGTTTCTGATGCCGCATTCCTCCAGCCTGCTGATGGCGGCCAGCCTGCTGTGGCTGCTCGATGCGGGAAATAACACCACAATGGAGCCTTATCGCGCCTATGTCTCCGACCGGCTTAACGCCGATCAGCACGAGATCGGCTTTCTCAGCCAGAGCGCGTTTACCGGCCTTGCGCAATGCATGGCCTTTCTCAGCCCTTCGATCCTGGTCTATTGGTTCGGGGTGGATCGCAATGCGGTGGATGCGCATAATATCCCCACGATCACGCATATTTCGTTCCTGATCGGGGCGGTGCTGTCGATCTGCACAATCCTGTGGTCGGTGCTGCGCGTGCCCGAATTGCCCACCACGCCCGATGAGCGCGAACGCATCGCCGCCACGGAAAAATCGGCGAGCGCGGCCCTGCGTGAGATCGTTCAGGCCATTGTCGAAATGCCCCGCGCGATGCGCCAGATGGCGTGGATGAGCCTGTTCCAATGGTATGGCTTTTCGATCTACTGGTCCTATGCCGCACTTTCCATCGGCCGCTCGGCCTTTGGCACGGCGGACAAAACCAGCGCCCTGTTCCGCGATGCGGTACTGACCACCCAGCAACTGGGGGCCTTCTATAATCTGATCGGCTTTGTCGCGGCCTTTGCCATGGTGCCTCTGGCGCGGCGGTTTGGCGCATCGCGGATGCATATGGTGGCGCTGATGGCCTGCTCGCTCTGCCTGCTGATGCTACCGGGCGTTGGCGCGGGCACGGCCCATGCCCCAGCCATTTTCACCACGCTGGCCATGCCCGAACTGGGCAGCCACCTGTCGCTGATGATTCCGGCGCTGGGCCTCGGCCTTGGCTGGGCCAGCATCATGGGCAACCCCTATGTCATCCTGGCCCGCGCGATCCCGCCCGAAAGGACCGGGGTTTATATGGGCATTTTCAACATGATGATCGTGGTGCCCATGCTTATCAACGGGCTGACCTTCGGCTGGATCTATCGCCACGTGCTGAACGCCGATCCGCGCCATGCGATCAGCTTTGCCGCCCTTCTGCTGTTCTGCGCGGGCCTGACCATGATTCGCGTCCGTGACATTCCTGAGGAAAACCGCCGTGCAGCCTGAATTCGTCACTCTCCATTCGCCCGCCTGCACAGCCATCTGGGAAGCGCGGCCCGATGAAGCACCGCTGTGGCGCTATTGGGGCCCACGCCTGCCCGATGGGGTGGTGCCCCCCGCCCCCCTGCGCGATACGCGGCCCGAGCCCAGCTTCTCGCTGCATTTCGACCAGCCGCTGTCGATCTTTCCCACCATGGGCATGGGCTGGTTCGGGCAAAGCGCCCTGATGGCCAGCCGCGCCGGGCAGGATTGGGCGCAGCAGATCACCGCAACGCGCGCGGAAAAGATCGCCGATGGCGTGATCTTCCATATGGCTGACGATGTGGCGCGGATCAGCGTGGCCATCACCATCCGCCTCAATTCGGCCACCGACACGCTCACGCTCTCCACCACACTGACCAATATGGGCGATGACGTGCTGGAGGTCAGCTTTCTTGCCTCAGGCAATCTGCCCCTGCCCGCCGATTCGGCGCATGTGCGGTCCTATGGCGGGCGGCATAACAGCGAATTTGTCGCCATCGACGATGCGCTGACCCGCAGCCAGTGGCGGCGCGAAAACCGGCGCGGGTTGACCAGCCATGATTGCTTCCCCGGCGCGATCGTTTCCTGCGCGGATGGCGCAGCCTATGGCGCGCAACTGGCGTGGAGCGGCAATCATCTTCAGACCATCGAATGGCTGGACGACGGCCGCCGTCAATGGATCATGGGCGAGGCGCTGGCGCCGGGCGAAATGCGCCTCGCGCCCGGGCAGAGCATGACCACGCCAGAGCTTCTGGCGACATGCAGCGCGGATGGTGCGAATGGTGTGTCATGGGCGTTCCATCGCGCCATCCGGACGCGGATGACATGGCCCGATGGTGTGATGAAACCCCGTCCGGTCCATCTCAACACGTGGGAAGGTTTCTATTTCGACCATGACCTTGATGCGCTGAAAGAGCTGGCCGAGGCCGCCGCGCGCGTGGGGATCGAGCGCTATGTGCTGGATGACGGCTGGTTTAAAGGGCGCGATGATGACACCTCCTCGCTGGGCGACTGGGTGGTCGATGCGCGCAAATATCCCGATGGGCTGATGCCTCTGGCGCGCCATGTGGTCGACTCGGGAATGGAATTCGGCCTTTGGGTCGAACCCGAAATGATCAACCCCGACAGCGACCTTTACCGCGCCCATCCCGACTGGGCGCTGCATATCGGGGGCCGCCCCTTGCTGGGCGCGCGCAATCAGCTCGTGCTGGACATGAGCCTGCCGCAGGTGCGCGACTATCTGTTTGATGCGGTGGCGCAGCATTTGCGCAACCTGCCGATCTCCTATCTCAAATGGGACCACAACCGCGACCTGACCCATGCCGGAAACAGCGCGAAGTTCCGCAGCCAAGTGCTTGGTAGTTATGAATTGATGGCCCGACTGCGCTCGGCCTTCCCCGATGTAGAGATCGAGAGCTGCGCCGGTGGCGGCGGCCGGATCGATGCGGGCGTGATCGCCCATACCCATCGTTTCTGGACCAGCGACTGCATCGACGCGATCAGCCGCGTTTCGATCCAGCGCGGTTTCCTGCAATTCATGCCGCCCGAGGTGATGGGCAGCCATGTCGGCGCCTGCCCCGCCCATTCCACCGGGCGGATGCAGTCGATGCCCTTCCGCGCGGGCGTCGCCCTGCCCGGCCATTTCGGGGTCGAGCTTGATCTGCGCAAACTGACACAGACCGAAACGGACGATCTGGCCGCCACCATCGCGCGTTACAAAGCCCTGCGCAACCGCCTGCACCATGGACGCGTGTGGCAGGGTGAGGCGGGCGACAGCGTGGTCTGGCAGGCGCATGGCGATGAGGATCAACTCCTGCTGATCGTCACCCGCACCGCCCCCACAACGATGCGCCACCAGCCGCATCTGCGCCTCGATATGGTCGACCCGGCGCGGCGCTATCGTCTGATGCGCGATGGCGCGGCGCCGGTCGACATGGACGGCGCTTGGCTGGCCCGGATGGGTCTGCCCCTGCCCCCAATGAAGGGGGAGGAAGTGCTGGTCTATGAATTGGCCGCGCGCTGATCCGACACGTTCGCATAAGAATGCAAACGATTGCCTGTTTACTGAACATCACCTATAAGGCCTGACAAGCCAGACATACCGGGAGAGAATGAAAGTGACGCAGCCCAGCGTTCCCCCCTCGATTTCCACGTGGCGCGCCGATCACATCGGCGCCATCGCGCCATCCGCGCAAAATACCATCCCGTTGATCGATCCGGCCGATGTTCACCCCATCCTGCCCGGCATCGACCTGTGGGATCTCTGGCCGCTGCAGAATGCCGATGGCAGCACGACTCTGTTTAACGGAGCCAGCCTGTGGTTCGTCCTTTGCGCCCCGGCCCTGCCCGATCCCGAGGCGCGCCATGATATCGTGCGCATCCGTTTGATGACCCATGCCGCCGATAGCACCTGGCGCGACCATGGCCACGCCTTGCCCGATGGTTTCAACCCCGGCAGCCGCGAATGGGCGGGCAGCGCCCTTTGGCATCCTGAAGCAGGCGACGTCACGCTGTTCTACACGGTCGCGGGCTATCCGGGCGAGGAAGCGCGCTCCTTTGCCCAGCGCCTGTTTCAGACCACGGGCAAGTTGAACACCGATGACTTTACCATCACTGGATGGAGCGCCCCGCACGAGAATATCATTGCCGACAATGTGCATTACACGCTGGTCAACCAGCGCGAGGGCGCGCCCGGTTTCATCAAGGGTTTCCGCGATCCGGCCCATTTCCGCGATCCCAAGGATGGCGCAACCTATATCGTCTTTACCGGCTCGCTCAAAGCCTCGACCCATGCCTTCAACGGCTGCATCGGCATTGCGCGGGCGACCAATGACGCGCTGACCGAGTGGCAGATCCTGCCGCCGATCCTCAGCGCCGATGGGCTGAACAATGAACAGGAGCGCCCGCTCCTCATCCATCGCGGTGGGCATTATTACCTGTTCTGGTCCACCCAGCGTAAGGTCTTTGCCCCCGATGGCCCCTCCGGCCCCAATGGCGTTTATGGCGCGGTGGCCGATGATGTGCTGGGGCCGTGGCGTCCGCTCAACGGCACCGGCCTTGTCGCAGCCAACCCGGATGACGCTCCGTTCCAGACCTATAGCTGGTGGGTGGACGCCGATCTCGATGTCTGGGGCTTTATCGACTATCCGGCTTGCACGGCGGAAACGAAAGTGGACGATCCGGCATGGCGGCGCGCCCATTTTGGCGGTACGCCTGCGCCCACGTTCCGCATCGCGCTGGATGGCGATCGGGCATGGGTAGATCAGGCTGGGGCAGAGGGGCAATAAGATGGCGCAATATGGCCTGATCGAGGCGGGCGGCACCAAATTCGTAGCAGGGATCGCCGATGAGGAAGGCACGATCTTTGCCCGCCACCGCATCCCCACCACCACGCCGGAGGAAACGCTGGGTGCGACCATCGGCTGGTTTCGGCAGCAGGGCCTCAAGCCCGAGGCCATCGGCATCGCCAGCTTTGGACCTTTGGATCTCAACCGCGCCTCGCCCACATGGGGCCATGTCACCCGCACGCCCAAGCCGCATTGGAGCGGGGCGGACCTGACCGGGCCGTTTGCGCGCGCATTTGGCTGCCGCGTGGGGCTGGAAACGGATGTGAACGGCGCGGCTCTGGCCGAGGCGCGCTGGGGCGCGGGCAAGTCGGCGGGATCGCTGCTTTACCTGACCATCGGCACGGGCGTTGGCGGGGGCTTTGTTTCCGAAGGACGGTTGCTGCACGGGCTGTCGCACCCGGAAATGGGGCATATCCGTATGCCGCGCCATCCGCTCGATCTGGATTTTGCCGGGCATTGCCCGTTTCATGGCGATTGCCTCGAAGGTCTGGCCTGCGGCCCGGCGATCATCGCGCGCTGGGGCGTCTCGCTCTCCGAATTGCCTGAAGGCCATCCGGGGTCTGACATCATCGCATGGTATCTGGCGCAGGCCGCCGTAACGTTTCAGGCGATCATGGACCCGGCCCGCATCGTCATGGGCGGCGGAGTCACGGCCACGCCCGGCCTGCTGGACAAGATCCGCACCATGGCAGCGCAAAGCGGCGCGGGCTATTTCGTTGGCAATCCGGCCGAGGTGATCGTCGCCCCCGCGCTGGGCGACAATTCGGGCCTTTTGGGCGCGCTGGCGGTGGCGTTGGGGATCTGATCCCTTACGCCGAAGCGCGCAGGACCAGTTCCGGCTCCATCACCACGCTTTGCGTATCCTCGCCCGCGATGCGGCGCACGAGCATGTCCACCAGATGCTCGGCGCCGCGCACCAGATCCTGACAGATCGTGGAAAGCTGCGGCACGGTGTGCTCGCCGATGGTCAGCCCGTCATAGCCCATCACGCGCACGTCATTCGGCGCCGACAGGCCCATGACCGCCATCGCCCGCAAGGTCTTGAGCGCAATCACGTCCGAAGCCGCCACGATGCCGATCGGCCCATCGGCGGCCTGCCCCAGAAAACCGGCGATTTCCGGCCCGAATTCATCATCGGTCAGATGCGCCGGCTCGACATGCGGCTCGCCCATACCGGCGCGCTCCAGAGCATCGCGCACGCCCTGCAAGCGCTGCTCGATCTCGCGCGTTTTGGGGTCGCCGAAAAAGGCGATCTTGCGACAACCCTGCGCGATCAGATGGCTGGCCGCCAGATCGCCGCCCTTACGGTTGTCGCTGCCCACGCTGCAATGCACCTGATCGGCGTCATAGCCGCCCCAGACCACCAGCGGCCGGTAATCCTTGGCCACCGCGTCAATCGTGGCCGCCTGATCCGATTGCCCGATCACGATCAGCCCGTCGACGCGCCCCGATGTGGCGATCCGGTCCAGCCACGCGCTGTCGGTGGGGATCACGCGGCTGAGCAGCAGATCATAGCCGCGCTCGGTCAGCTTGTCGGCCAGCAGGCCCAGCATGGTGATGAAGAAAGGATCGGTCAGATGCTGGGCTGTTTCATGGCCCAGCGGGATCAGCACGCCGATGGTATTGGTGCGCTGAATCCGCAAATTGCGCGCCAGCAGATTGGGCCGAAATCCATGCTCCTTGGCCAGCGCCTGAATCCGTTCGCGGGTCTTGAGGCTGATCAGGGTCGAGCCTGCCAGCGCGCGCGAAACGGTGCCTGTCGACACTCCGGCCAGATCGGCCAGTTCCTTGATATTGCGAATTCTGCTCATGCCTGAGGGGCGCTTTCTGGCGAAGGATCGGGCCTTCTCGGGCCACAGGCAAACAATTGCAAGATTATTCTATGGCGACGCAAATCCCAATAATCCGATGGTCGGGCATGATTGGCCCTTGGCAGGCCTTGGCCGCGCGCGCCTCTGCCTCTACTCTGACGCGCAGACCCCGCCGAAGCGGGGCGCGAGAGGATGAGACGGTGATGATGGATCTGAATGCGCAATATCGCGCCCGCCTGACCACCCCGGCCATGGCCGCCGCGATGATCCCCGATGGGGCGCGGGTTGCGCTATCCCTAGGCGCGGGAGCGCCGCCGCTTTTGCTGCATGCTCTGGCCGATCGAGCGCGGGCGGGTGCGGCGCGCGACATCCGCTTTTACTATATGCTGTGCACCGCGATTGCCGGGCGCACAATCTTTGACCCGCAATTGACCGACCGCCTGATCCCGATGAGCTATTTCCACAGCGGCGTCGAACGCGTGCTGGACAAGGGGCGCGGGGGCGATGAGTTCCTCGTCGATTACATCCCATCGCATTTCAGCCAGATCCCGCGGTCCATGGTCGAACATGTCGGCGTCGATACGCTGATCGCCACCGTCTCGCCGATGGATGACGAGGGGTTCTTCAGCCTTGGTACCAACACCGATTATGCGCTGGCCGTGGCGCGCAAGCCGGGGGCAAGGATCATCTTTGAGGTGAACCGCCATATGCCGCGTGTGCGGGGCGATTGCCGCGTGCCATTGTCGGATGTGGCCGCCCTGCTGGAAAATGACGCGCCGCTGGTCGAAGTGCCGCCCGCACCTTTGTCTCCGGTCGATATACGCATTGGCGAGATCATTGCCGGACTGGTCGATGATGGCGCCTGTTTGCAGATGGGGATTGGCGCGCTGCCTGATGCGGTCTGCGCGGGGCTGCATCATCATCATCGCCTTGGCATCCATACCGAGCTGATGACGCCGGGCCTTGCCGAACTGGTGCGCCGGGGCGTGGCGGACAATTCGGCCAAGCAGACGCATACCGGCACGACGATCTTCACTTTCGCTCTGGGCGACCGGGCGCTGTATGATTTCATCGACGACAACCCGGCCGCGCAGGCTTTCCCGGTCGAATATGTCAACAACCCCGCCGTGATCGCCCGCAATGATCGCGTCGTCTCGGTCAATGCCACAACGCAGGTCGATTTCCACGGCGCCTGCAATTCCGAATTCGTGGCCGGGCGGCAATTTTCGGGCACGGGCGGACAGGTCGATTTCGTGCGCGGGGCCTATATGTCGGCGGAGGGCAAATCGATCATCGCATGCCATTCGACGGCGGCGGGCGGCACGATCTCGCGCATCACGCCGCGCCTTTCCGGGCCGGTGACGACGGGGCGCAATGACACGCATCTGATCGTTACCGAATATGGCGTGGCCGATATGAAGGGCAAGACGCTGAGCCAGCGCGCCGACGCCCTGATCGCCATCGCCCATCCCGATTTCCGCGAGGAGCTTTACCGCGAGGCCCATGCGATGCGATTGGCGGGGAATGGCTGATCAGACGGATATTCGATCTATCCTGCCCAAAATCCTATAGGTATCGCTTGGCGCCCCCGCCGCTATGTCGCCTCAGACAAATCGCATAACAGATGGGGATGACCGTGATGGCGAGCAACAAGACAAGGTGGCGTCTGGCGGCGCTTTCAGCGGGCCTGCTCTGGGCCGCCCATGCGCAGGCGCAGGAAGCGCGCATCGGCCATGATGGCCAGATCCTGATCAGCGCCCTTGCCGCCCCCGCACGCCTTGCCGTCAGCAGCCCGCAGATCGACGCCAAGGGCGCGCTCTCACCCGATGCCACGCAATATGGCGCGAACCGCTTTCCCGGCCTGACATGGAGCGCGACGCCCAAGGGCACGCGCTCTATCGTGGTGGTGGTGCAAGGCGAACTCAGCAATAACACCAGCCTGCATCTGGTCGCCTATAATCTGCCCGCCGATGCGCGTTCGCTGGCGCCGGGCATGAATGATCTACCGCCGGGCGCGGCCTATGGGCCGAACGTGCATGGCGCCAGCGCGCCCTATGCCGGGCCGCATCCCCATGATGCAGCGCCCCATGCCTACCATCTGCAAGTCTTTGCGCTCGACATCCGCCTGCCCGAAGGCGGCGATTATGCCGCGATGAAGGCGGCCATGGCGGGCCATGTGCTGGCCAGCGGCAAGGCCATCGGCCAGTTCGCCCGCCCTGCCCCGACCGCCGACGATGGCACTGTGCACATAGACAGCGGCGCTTTGAAAGGCACCACCGGGCGCGATGCCTCGGTCGCGGTGTATAAAGGCGTGCCATTTGCAGCGGCGCCTGTGGGCGATCTGCGCTGGCGCGCGCCTGCCCTTGCCCCGGCGTGGCAAGGCGTCCGCGATGCCTCGACCTTTGGCCCGCTCTGCCCCCAGCCCGGCCCCGAGATGGCGCGCGGCATGGCCCAGAGCGAGGATTGCCTGAGCGCCAATATCTGGACCACCGCCAAGCCGGGCACCGATGAACGCCGCCCGGTCTATGTCTGGATCTATGGCGGGGGCTTTATCGGCGGCACCGGCGCCAACCCCGAATTCGACGGCGAGGCGCTGGCCAAGAAGGGCATCGTCGTCGTCACCTTCAACTATCGCGTGGGCGCGCTCGGCTTCCTCTCCACCCCCGCGCTCAGCCGCGAGAGCGCGCAGGGGACCTCGGGCAATTACGGACTGTTGGACCAGATCGCCCTGCTCCGCTGGGTACAGCGCAATATTACCGCGTTCGGCGGCGATCCGGCGCGCGTGACCATTGGCGGGCAATCGGCAGGGGCCGGTTCGGTGGGCTTCCTCACCATGTCGCCGCTGACCAAGGGCCTGTTCCGCGCCAGCATCGGCGAGAGCCACACGCGCCACCCCGGTGACACCGAATTGCGCTATCTCTCCGTCTCCTATCGCACCCGCGATGCGGCGGAAAAGGCGGGGCAGGCCTATGCCGAGGCCCATGGCAGCACCGACCCGGCGGCCCTGCGCGCGATGCCTTGGCAAAAGATCATCGAGGGCAGCAACACCGTCGATATGGAGGTAGAAACCGGCAGCGACGGCAAGCCACCGCTGTTCCGCCCGGTGGTCGATGGCTATGTCATCCCCAAGGGCTATGCGGCCACCTATGCCGCCGGGACGCAAAACCACGTCACCTATATTTCGGGCAATAACAAGGATGAGACGGGCGCCGTGCCCGAAACCGCCTTTGAACGCCTGCGCGCCAATCCGCCGCCGCCGCGCGCGGGGATGCCACAGACCAATGTGACGCTGGCGGCCTATACCGCATCGGCGCGGCGCAAATTCGGGGCGATGGCCGATGAATTCCTGCGCCTCTATCCGGCCGCCAATGATGCCGAGGCCGCGATCCAGAACGATGCCGCCGCGCGCGACTGCTCGCGCGTCTCCACCTTCCTGTGGGGCCAATTGTGGAGCAAGGGCTCGCCCCTGCCGGTCTACACCTATTTCTGGACCCATGCGCAGCCGGGGCCGAGCCATGATATGCGCGGGGCCTTTCACGGTTCGGAAATTCCCTATGCGTTCAACAGTCTGGACGCGGTGAACCTGCCTTGGAACGAACAGGACCGCAAGATTGGCGAAACCATGTCCTCCTATTGGGCCAATATCATCGCCAAGGGCGACCCCAATGGCCCCGGATTGCCCGAATGGCCGCGCTATGATCCGACCAAGCCGCGCGTGATGGAACTGGGCGAGAATTTCGGCCCGATCCCGGTGGCCGCGCCAGACAAGATCGCTTTCTGGCAAAAGTTCTTCAACAGCCAGCCTCAGTGGTAAAATGAAAGGGCGGCGGGGCTGATCCTCCCGCCGCCCTTTTTATTCAAGGCCGCGCCGGAACCGTCAATCGCGCCGCCCGCATCACCCCATCCGCGCCCGGCCTCATCACCGCCGATACCGCCAGCCCCGGCCGCGCCAGCGAGCGTTCGAGCGGGACCGACACGTGGACATTCATCCCCTCGTCCACATCAATCACCCGGCATCCACCCGGATAGAACACCTGCAACGCCAGTTTGCCGCCCGATTTTTCCGCGCCAAACACAAAGCCATGGGTCATCATCGTGCCCTCCGCTGAGCCCGGAGCATTGAGCGTATGCGTGCCATATTCGGGAAGGTAGCCCGGTTCAAACACGCGGACCTCATTGGCCGCGCCATGCCCATCGCCCAGAGGCCGGTTGGCCGAACCGATGAATTGCCCCACCCTCAGCGCATCCACCCCAGCATCCGCCGGATAGGACAGGGTCCAGCCCGGAACCATCGCCACGGTGACCAGCGCGCCGTCCTTCTGGCGCAAGTCGACCCGATCATCGCCCGCCGCAACTATCACGCCGGCAACGCCCTTGGGCGGCGCGGGGCGCGCCTGTTCCGCCACGCGATCCGGCCCCGCTGTACAGGCCGACCCAGTTGTCAAAGCCGAAACGACCCCAGCCAGCAACAGATGCTCCAGCATATCTCTTCCCCCTCTCCGTTATCGCCGGATTTGCCACCCGGCCGGTTCAGAAAGAGCAGGATGACCGAGGCCGCCGGGCAGGAAGCATCGATTTCCCGTCCCCATCCATTGAATGATTGAAGGTGCAAAACCGCACAAGTGTGATAACAATTCCGATCACAATCGACTGCATTTTAAGCGCCCCCCGCCCTTGCCAAGCCGCCAAATACGGTTAGACCGCAAGGAAAGTATCGGATGCACCAGTATTTCCCATGGTTCACGTAGTTCGGCCCGACGAGAGCATCAACGCGATCAGCCCGCGACAACTTGTGTTGTTCGAGGTGGCCGGACGGCTGGGCTTTATCACCGATGCGGCGGCGCAATGCGGCCTGTCGCAACCCGCCGCCACTCAGGCGCTTCAGCAATTGCAGGAGCATACCGGCCTCACCCTGTTCGAGCGCGGCAATAAGGGCGCGGTGCTGAGCGCGGCGGGCAAGAGTTTCCATCGCGATGTGGCGGGCCTGCTCGATCATCTGGGCGAAGCGCTGGGGATGGAGCAGCCGATTGACCTGTGGCGGATTTCGGCGCGACATATGCGGGCGCTGGTCTGCATTCATCAGCGCGGCTCGCTGGACAAGGCGGCGGCCACGCTGGGCGTGACGATGCGATCGATCGTGCGCGGGGTTCAGGCGCTGGAGGAAAGGATGGCCCAGCCCTTGCTGCAAGGCGCCGCCGCCCAGCAGAAGCCGACCGCGCAAGGGGCGGCGCTGGCCGAGAAATGCGCGCGTTTCCTGAGCGAACTGGAATGGGCGATCCGCAAGGCGCGCGATGTTCAGGACAATAGCGAAGCCACCTTTGTCGTGGCCGTAACCGCCGACCCCGGCCTTGCCGCCATCGGCACGGTAGCGCGCGAGCATCTGGGGCGCCACCCCAATGCCTGCCTTCAGGTGGAGGAAGCCGCCGCACCCGAATTGCTGACGCGGCTGGTGATCGGTCAGGTCGATCTGATCTTTGGCTATACCGACCTGCCCACGCCCGAGGGGATCGTGTGGGATCATCTGGACGCGGCGGAATTTCGCATTGCGGCCGCGCTCGATCATCCGCTGGCGGGGCGCAGCGATGCCGGTCTGGCCGATCTGGCGCGTTATGACTGGGTGGACTCATCGGGCGATTCCCAGCGTCATGCGGCATTGATGGCTCTGTTTGCCGGGCGCGGCCTGCCCCGGCTGCGGTTGATTACCAAGGCCCCGCCGCTGATCGCGCAGGTGATCGCGGGCAGCACGGCGCTGGGGCTGATGACCGATTACGAACTGGCCCAGCGCAGCGACAGGCTGATCGCGCTGCCCTGTTCGCCGCCGGGATTGATGATGCGGATTGCGGTGGCGCGGCGGACCGACTGGCAGCCCGATGCCGCGCAAGCCGACCTGTTGCAGCGCGCCAGCCATTATTTCGCCAATCGCCACGCGCGGTAATCGCTTGGCAGGCGGGAGGATTGGCGCCTAATCTGGACCTATGAGCAACCAAGACCCACGCCGTATCGCGCCCGCCGCCGCGCGCAATCGTGATCCGATCCTTGATGTGCTGCGCGATGCGCTGCCTTCTTCGGGCTTGGTGCTGGAACTGGCCAGCGGGTCGGGCGAGCATATTGTCCATTTCGCCCGCGCCCTGCCCGATCTGCATTGGCAGCCTTCCGATCCCTCGCCCGATGCCCGCGCCTCGATTGCGGCATGGGCGCAGGGGGTGGATAATGTCGCCCCGCCGCTGGCGCTGGATGCGGCAGGGGAATGGCCGGTGGTGCAGGCCGATGCGATCCTGTGCATCAACATGATCCATATCAGCCCATGGGCCGCGACCGAGGGATTGATGCGCGGCGCGGGCGCTGTCCTGCCTCCGGGCGGTCTGCTCTACCTCTATGGCCCCTATCGCCGCGCGGGGGTGGCGCTGGAGCCGAGCAATGCGGCGTTTGACGCCGATCTGCGGGCGCGCAACCCGGAATGGGGTCTGCGCGATCTGGATGATGTCAGCGCTTGCGCGGCGCAGCACGGGCTGCGGGTCGAGGCGGTCCTGCCCATGCCCGCCAACAATCTCTCGGTCCTGCTGCGCCGCGTTTAGGGGAAGCGCAGCGGCACAGAGAGCGCGCCGATTTCGGGCCAGCGGCTCATCGTAATTTCGCCCGCCAGTTCAAAACCGTTGGGGGTTGCGGCAAGGATCTCCTCCAGCGCGACCTTCAACTCCATCCGCCCCAGATGCAGGCCGGGACAATTATGCGGCCCCCGGCCAAAGGCGAGATGCTCGGCAATATTGGGGCGGTTGAGGATGAACTGATCGCCATCGGGAAAGACCTCCTCATCGCGGTTGGCCGAACCGTAGAGCAAGGCCACCGCCTCGCCCGCGCATATCTTTTCACCACGAATTTCAACATCCTGCACCGCCGTCCGGGCAAAGCCGCGATAGGGAGTATAGAGGCGCAGAAATTCCTCGACCGCCGCCGGGATCTGGTCGGGATGTGCGCGCAACTGATCCTGCAACGCGCGGTCGCGGCACAGATGCACCGCCATATTGCCCACCATCACCAGCGGCGCGACAATGCCCACCAGCAGGATTTGCCGCACCGAACCCACGATCAATTCATCGGGCAGGCCCTGCCCCTCATGCCGCGCCTCCAGCAGCGCGCTGGTCGGGTCAAGCGCGGGGTCTTCGGGATGTTCGCGCCGGATGGCGATCAAGGCCCGCGCCATGTCATAGAGGCGCAGGCTGGTTTCCTTCATCTTGTCGGGATCGTTCAAATGCACCGCCAGCACGAATTCGCGCCCCTGACGATGCAGCGTTTCGAGCCATTCGCCCGGCATCCGCATCCATTCGCCAAAGATCTGCACCGGCAGATGCGAGGAAAACTCGATGCAAATATCGCCTCCGCCCTGCGCCACCAAGGGGGCCAGCGCGGCGCGGGTCAATTCACGCGCGCGCGGCTCAAGCGCGTCAGATCTTTCACGCGAAAGCAATGGGTTGAGCGCCTTGCGATAGGGCGTATGTTCGGGTGGGTCGAGATGGAGCGGAGGCCGCCGCCCGGTAAAGGCCACCTTGGGAACAACATTCTGCACCGTGGTCGTGAAAGCAGCGTAATCGGAGGCCGCCTTTTTCACATCCTCATATTTGGTCAGCGCCCAAAAGCCGCCCAGTTCCGTGGCATGGGCCACCGGGCATTGCGCGCGCAGGCGGGCATATTCGGCATGGGCGCTGTCGAAATCTTCGGGGGCGACAGGATCAAAATCGGCGCGAGTCTGTTTCATAGCGTCCATGGATATGGCGCGCGACCTATCTATGCAAGCGCTATCATAATCTCTTGCATAAAGGATTGCATAAACGCATCGAGGGTCCTGCTTACTCCTCGCCGGATGGCCGCACGATCATCATGCCGCGCGCGGCGCGGATATCGCCCGCCTCGATCTGGATCTTCAAGCGCTCGCGGTCATTGGCGCGATACATTTCCTCGGCGCGGTTGATCGCCTCGATGCTGACCCCGCTGTCCTCCAGCGCCAGACGCGCCATCCTGACCGCCGATTCCATCACCTCGCGCACGATCCGCGAGGCGGGCGATTTCTTCAACCGGATCACCGCGCGCCGGTCATAGGCACGCACATAGATGCTGGCCTCGGGGAAAGCGTGGTGGACGGCCTCGACCATATCGGCGGTCAATTGATCGCCATCCATGCAGAACAGGATCATGCTGGCATCCTCGGCCCCGGCCAGACGCAACAGATCGAGCCGCGTGCCGTCGCCGAAATAGACCTTGGCGCCAAAGCTGCTGGCGACGTCGATCATCTCGATATCGGTGTCGATCATGGTCACCGAAATGTCGCTGGCGTTCAGCATCTGGGCCACGCTTTGGCCAAAGCGGCCATAGCCCACGACGATGGCGGTGGCGCGGTCGGCGTTTTCCGGCCCTGCACGCTCACCCTGCGCCATGGCAGGCTCTTCGCGCATACGCTTGGTGGCCTTCATCAGGAAAGGCGTGGTGGCCATCGAGACGGTGACGATCGCGCCGAACAGGCTGGCCGCCTCGGGCGCGATCAGCAGCGCATGCTGGGCCTGCGTAAACAGCACGAAGCCGAATTCGCCGCCCTGGCTGAGCAACATGCCCAGCGCCAGAGCGCCGCGCCATTTCATGCCGAACATCTTGCCGATGCCAAAGATCACCAGCGTTTTGATCGCCACCAGCCCCAGCGCCATGCCGAGGACGAAAAAGGGCCTTTCGGCAATAGTGTGCAGGTCGAGCATCATGCCCACCGCCAGAAAGAACAGGCCAAGCAGGATCGAGCGGAACGGCTCGACATCGGCCTCCAACTCATGCCGATAGGGCGAATCCGCCAGCATCACGCCCGCGATAAACGCCCCCAGCGCGGTGGAAAGCCCCAGCAATTCCATCACCGCCGCGCTGGCCATCACCGTGAAGAGTGCGGCGACAATGAACATCTCCCGCTCGCCCAGATTGCCGATCAGGCGGAACAGCGGGCGGATCAGGTAGCGCCCGGCAAGGATCAGCCCCGCAATCGCCAGCACCGTATACAGCCCCAATTGCCAGCCCGGAGGCCCGTTGGCGTCGGCCGGATTACGGCTCATCGTGGCGATGATGGTGATCATCGGGATGATCGAAAGATCCTGAAACAGCAGGATGGCAAAAGTCCGCTCGCCAAACGGGGTGCGCAGACGGCCCGCCGCCTGAAGCATCGGCAAGACCTGCGCGGTCGAGGACAGCGCCAGCGGCATGCCCAGCGCCAGCGCCGCCATGGGCGAGAGCATCGTGGCCACATAGATAAAGCCCGCCAGCGCCGCCCCGCAGGCCACCACCTGTATCGCGCCAAGGCCCAGAATATCGCGCCGCATCTTCCACAGGCGCGCCGGGTTCAATTCCAGCCCGACCAGAAACAGCAGCAGCGTGATGCCCAGTTCGGCAAAGCCCATCTTCTGCTCTGCCTCGCCCACAAGGCCCAGCACATGCGGCCCCACCACCGCGCCTGCCAGCAGATAGCCCAAGGTGGCCCCCAGCCCCAGCCGCCGGAACACCAGCACAAAGACCATGGCAAAACCCAGCAGCAGGAAACCGTCATGCAGCAGGGACGAGCTATTTTCCATGAATTAACCGAGCTTTCGACTAGAGTTTGTTGCCTTGTGGCACATCCGCCCGGCGCCTGCCACCCCGACGGGGATGACAAGCGGCAATGCTTGGGCTAGGCCAATTACGGATCAGGCACGGGATCGCCCTGACCCGCGGGAGTTGCAAGCAAGGTGACGCAAGACAAGCCAGTCCTATCCAAGCGCCAGTTGACCGCGCTGCGCACGCGCGAAGATATTCTCGAGGTTGCGGGCCACGAATTTTCCGAAAAAGGGCTGGCAGGCGCACGCATCGACGAGATCGCGGAAAAGACGCAGACCTCCAAGCGGATGATCTATTACCATTTCGGCAGCAAGGACGGGCTGTATCAGGCGGTGCTGCAACGCGCCTATGAAACGATCCGTAATCAGGAACAGGCCGCGCGGTTTGAGGATCTCTCGCCCGAACAGGCTTTGCGCGCGATCATCGGGCACAATTTCGACTATCACTTTGAGCATCCCGATTTCGTTCGTCTGGTCATGAATGAAAACGTTCACAAGGGCGAGCATATCGCCCAGATCCCCGGCATGCAGGAACGCAACCGCACCGTGATCGCGGCGCTGGGCGCGATCCTGAAAAAGGGCGTGGATCAGGGCGTGTTTCGCGAAGGGATCGACCCGGTCGATCTGCATATGACGATTTCGGCGCTGTCCTTCTACAACGTATCCAACCGGTACACATTCCGCCAAAACTTCGGCGTGGACTTTGCCGAATCCGCACAAAAGGCAAGGCGCCGGGTGCAGATCATCGATTGCGTTCTGCGCTGGGTAAAGGCCGGATAAAGGCGATTATCCACGCCTGATACAATTTGTGCCAAGCGCCCCGTTGCGCCCTCGCGACTGATGTGTACTATCTGGTTCACATAACACAGTCTGAGAGGGCCTCATGAGCAAATATCTTCTTACTCTGGCGCTGGCCATGGCGCTGCCGGGCGCGGCGCAAGCAGGGGCAGCAAAAGCCGCCCCGCGCGTTTTCCCCGTGGCGGCCCAGCCGGTGCTGGAAGATCACTATCCGGTGCATGTCACCCAATGGCCCGGTGGCGTGACCAGCCTTGCCGATGTCACCTATTCAACCATCCCCGGCTATCGCCCGATGATCGTCGATATCTATATGCCGCCCAAGAGCGCGGGGCCAAAGCCGCTGGTGCTCTATATCCATGGCGGCGGCTGGGTGGCGGGACATACGCGCCATTCCGGGGCGCTGGCCGATTTCCCCGCCGCGCTGGCGCGTCTGGCGAGCGAAGGCTTTGTGGTGGCCAGCCTCGAATATCGCCTCGCCGCCGAAGCGCCCTTCCCTGCGCAGGTGCAGGACGCCCGCGCGGCGCTGCGCTTCCTCAAGGGCAATGCGACACGCTTTGGCATCGACCCCACCCGCACCGGCATCTGGGGCGGATCGGCGGGCGGCCACCTCTCGGCGCTGACGGCGCTCAGCTGCGGTGACGCCTCGCTTGACGCCCCCGGTACCAAAGCCGCGCCGGGCAGCGAATGCGTGCAGGCCGCCGCGATCTGGTACGGCGTGTTCGATTTCGCCGCCCTTTCCGCAGGCCGCCCCGGCGGACAGGATGGCGCGGCGGGCAAGCTGCTGGGCTGCGATGGCCCCTGCACAGCGGAAAAATTCGCCGCCGCCAGCCCCAACACCTATATTGACGCCAAAGACCCGCCCTTCCTGCTGATCCACGGCGTCGAGGACAAGACCGTCCCCGTCGCCCAATCGCATCTGGCCGAGGAGAAGCTGAAAGCCGCGGGCGTGCCGGTGGAAAGCATCTATATCGAGGGCGTCGATCACAGCTTCATTGGCAAGACCCCCGAGCAGACCCGCGAAGCCAGCCTGCGCGCGATGAACGCCACGTTCGACTTCCTCCACGCCCGCCTCGACAAGAAGAGCCCGGCGAAATGAAGCCTGTATGGATGGTGTTGCCTGCGCTGGCAGCGCTGTTGGGAGGCGGGCTGAGGGCGCAGGACACCGCGCCCTCCTTCCCCGCCGGAGAGGGACAGGCCGCCGTGCAGACCGCCTGCGCCGCATGTCACCCGCCTGCCATCGTCGCCGGCAAGCGCTATGATGCCGACAAATGGGCCGAGGTGGTCGATCAGATGATCGGCAAGGGCGCCAAGGTGTCCGACGCCGATTATGATGTGATCGTGGCCTATCTGGCGCGGAATTATGGGGTGGGGAAGTGAGGTTTTAAGGGATAGGTGCGAGGGTCTAGACCCTCGCGCTCCCGTTAATGTCTTCGTTGCGCCACGGGTTCGGCCAATGGGTGTCGGACGCTGCTTCAGAAAATTAAAAGCCTGCGGTGCCCATAGATAGCGCCGCAGGCTTTCATTCATGACACATGAGCGCATCTCCGCAAACCCAGCGGCACCCCATTAACGGGATTGCAAAGGGCCCCCGCCCTTTGCCCGCCGGAGGCATAAATCCCCCCGCTCACTTCATCCCATGCGGCACCGGCTTGTCCCCCCCATTCACCGCCCACTTCACCGCCTCCAAAACCATCGTGCGGATGCGCGGATCGTCCCAACTGGCGTCTGTGTGCCCTAACCCGGAATAGAACACGCGGCCCTGCCCATAGGATTTGATCCAAGCCACCGGAAAATCGCCATCCTTGCGATGGACCATGGGCGCGGCCATGTTGACGCTGCTGGTGTCGATGCGGGCCAACACATCCACCTTATCGCGCGAATAGGGATTGGGCAGCATCTGATAATGCTCGTCTTTCAGCGCCATGCCGGTCTTGAAAGCCTTCATTGCCGGAAATCCCGGCCGCTCGACGATGATCTTGGCGTCAGAAATCATCCATGGGTGATTGTCGAAAACCCCGCCCAGCATCTCGCCATATTCGGGCCAGTTGGTGGCTGTGGCCGTGGCGGTGTGGATGCCGATGAAACCCTTGCCATCCTTGGCCACGTAATCGAGCAGGTCCTGCTTTTGCTGCGGTGAAAGCGTGGTGTCGCCATTGGTGTAGAACAGCACCGCGTCGAAATAGTCGAGGTTCTTGCCCCTCGCCTGCTTCGGCCCGCCCTTGGCATAGTCGAACTTGCCCCAAGTCTCGCCCTTGGTGATCCAGTCCATGTCGGTGCGGATGAAGGTGACATAGGCCCCGCTCTCGCGCCCGATCTGCTCAATGACCGACGCTGCATGGCTAACGGCCATATGCGCGCTCTGGTTGCCGGTCGAAAGATCGGCAATCACCAGCAGGCGCTTCTTGCCCGCATAGACATCCTGATAGCCGGGCGGCGGGGTACGCGGCGGACCATTGGGCGCAGCGGGCGGCGGCGTCTGGCCAGAGAGCATCAGCGCCAGACCGGCGCAGGCGGCAGAACGAAGCGCGATTTTCATTGTCCGGCATCCTTGGGCTTAAGGGCAAAGGCTGTGATCGTGTCGGATGTCAGCGGGCTGTCGAGGAAGGTTCCCCCCGTGGCCGCGATGGCGACATATTGCCGCCCATCCCGCCCCGCATAGGTCATCGGCGTGGCATGGGCGGCGGCGTCCAGCTTTACCTCCCACACCATCTTGCCGGTCGCCGTGGCAAAGGCGCGGAAGCGGTTATCATCGGTCGCCCCCACAAAGGTCAGTCCGCCCGCCGTGGTGATCGCCCCGCCCATATTGGGCCGCCCGGTCAGTTTTTTGCCCTCTGGCGCCTCGTCGGAAATGCCCAAAGGCACCTGCCAGCGGATCTTGCCGGTGGTCATATCAACGCCCCACAGGCGCCCCCACGGCCCCTTCTGACACAGCAGGCGCGAATTGTCGGGGCGGAACCGGCCCGAAGGCTGGCCGCGCTCAAACGGCAGAGGCCCTTTGGACGGCACCAGTTTCGTCACCTGCCCCAGATCATGCGTGTTGACCACCAAGAGGTGCTGCGCCGGATCATAAGTCGCCCCGCCCCAATTGCCCCCGCCCAGCAGGCCGGGAAAGCTGATCGTCACCTTGTTCAGATGGATCGGGGTGTAGATCGAGCCTTCGACCATCTGATTGTCGCCAATCCATTTGGCGCAGGTATCGTGCAGTTCCGGCGTCAGATCGGTGATGTCATTCTTGATGGAAAAACTGGTGCGCCCCAGCGGCGGCGTCACCAGCGGGAAAGGCTGGGTGGCCGAGGCCTTTTCGCCCGGCACATCGCTGACCGGCACGCGGCGTTCGGCAATGGGAAAGATCGGCTTGCCCGTCTCGCGGTTCAACACGAAAAGCAGCGCGGATTTCGAGATCACCGCCACGGTGGGAACCTTGCGCCCCTTGACCGTGGCATCGAACAGCAGCGGGGCGGCCTCTAAGTCTCCATCCCAGATATCATGATGAACCACCTGAAAATGCCAGAGATATTTTCCGGTCTTGGCGTCTGCCGCCACCAGCGACGTGCCGAACAGATTGTCCCCGGCCCTGTCTCCGCCATAGCGGTCGAAGGTGGGCGCGCCAAAGGGCATGTACACAATGCCGCGCTTCTCATCGAGGCTGAGGAAGCCCCATGCATTGACCCCGCTGCGCCCTTCCGCGCTGCCCGGCGCCCATGTGTCATAACCCTTCTCGCCCTTGCGCGGCACGGAATGGAACGTCCAGACCAGATGACCATCGCGCGCGTCCCATGCGCGCACATCGCCCGCCGCGCCCTTGGCCGGAAATTCCTGCACCGCGCTGCCGGTTATGATCAGGTTGCCGTAAACGATCGGCGGGCTGGTCATGCCGTAAAAGCGCGCCTCGCCGCCATTGAGGATCTCGGGCGTTTTCATTTCGACCACGCCATGCTCGCCAAACCCCTCGGCAAAGGCGCCGCTCGCCGCGTCCAGCGCGATCAGGCGGCCATCGCGCGTGCCGAACACAATGCGCGGGGGCGTTTGCGTATCGCCTGCCCAATATTCAACGCCGCGCAGCGAAGGCTGGCCGGGGCCGGGAATAGTCGTGGCCCAGATTTCCGCGCCCGTATCGGGATTGAGCGCCACCACGCGGCCATAAGGCGTGGACACAAACATCCGCCCATTCACGACCAACGGCGTGACTTCGGAACCGGCAAAACGGCTGCGACGCGCGCGCGGGCCAGCAGGCGCGCCGCCCGCGGTCATATCAGGCAGGCCCTCGGCGCGGCGTTGGGCATCGGCGTTGGCGTCCGCTGTGGTTGCGGGCGTGGCGGGGCGCATGTGATAGGTCCACGCCGGGGCCAGATTGCCAGCATTGCCGGGCGTGATTTCCTTTAGCGGCGAGTGACGTTGGCCGCCCTTGTCATGGCCATAGGTGGCCCAATCGCCCGGCGCTTGCGCGAAGGCGACCCCTGACAGCAGCGCAGTCGCGATTCCGGCGAATCCCCATCGCATCACATTCTCCCAGTTTTGATTTATGAACTGGTTCGTACATAATTCTTCCCATGGCAAGCGCTTTCGATTATGCCGAGGCCAAACAAGGGAGAGACATGCCATGGGTGGCACGATTCTGGTCCTCAACGGGCCGAACCTCAATTTGCTGGGCGAGCGCGAACCGCATATCTATGGCCATGAAACGCTGGCCGATGTGCAAGCGATGTGTGAGGCCGAAGTGGCCGGAACCGACTATAGAATCGACTTTCGACAAACCAATGCGGAACATGAAGCGGTCGATTGGATTCAGGCCGCGCGGCGTGGCCATGCGGGCATTGTCTTCAACCCCGCCGCCTTCACCTATGCCGCCTATCCCATCCTCGACGCGCTCAAAATGGTCGATTGCCCGGTGGTCGAAGTCCACATCAGCAACATCCACCGCCGCGAGGCCGAATGGCGCAGCCACTCGATCATGACGCAGGTGGTGACGGGCATCATCTCGGGCCTTGGCGTCAATGGTTACCCCCTTGGCGTGCGCCATGTGATGTGGGCGCGGGAGCGGGCGAAATGAAGCCGACGACCAAGCGCCTTACCGTCCTTGCGCTGATCTCCACGGCCACGCTGATCAATTATCTCGACCGTTCGGTGATGGGCGTGGCCAAGCCCGAGCTGGTCAAGGAATTGCATATCACGCCCGAGGTCATGGGCCTGATTTTCTCTGCTTTCTCATGGACCTATGCATTGGCGCAGATTCCGGGCGGCTATGTGCTGGATCGCCTCGGCACGCGACTGACCTATGCGCTCTCGCTGGGCCTGTGGTCGGCAATGACGGCGCTGCATGGGCTGGCGACGGGCGTGGCGGGTCTGGTTTCCGCCCGCCTCGCGCTGGGTCTGGCCGAGGCGCCCTGTTTCCCCGCCAACAGCCGCGTTCTTTCGACATGGTTTCCACAAAACGAGCGCGCCAAGGCCACCGGCGTTTATACCGTGGGCGAATATATCGGGCTTGGCCTGCTGATCCCGGTGCTGGGCTGGATGTTGGCCCATTATGGCTGGCGCTCGCTGTTTTTCGTGGTCGGCGCGCTGGGCATCGCCTTCGCTTTCCTGTTCCACCGCCTCTATCGCGAACCGCAGGATAGCGATGCGAATCAAGCCGAAATCGACCTGATTGCGGCCGGTGGCGGCTTTTCAGGCGGTACCGCACCCATCGCTTTCAGCTGGACCAATGTCCGCCGCCTGGTCACCACGCGCCAGATCGCGGGCGCCTCGATCGGCCAGTTCTGCTCGAATTCCACCCTCGTTTTCTTCCTGACATGGTTCCCGTCCTATCTGGCCGAGGAACGCGGCATGACCTTCATCAAGTCGGGCTGGCTGGTCTCGCTGCCCTATATTGCGGCGGCGGCGGGGGTGATGCTGGGCGGCGTGTTTTCCGACTGGCTGATTCGCGCGACGGGCTCGCCCACGATTGGCCGCAAGGTGCCGATCATCGCGGGCCTCCTGCTGTGCGCCAGCATGGTTTCGGCCAATTATATGGACAGCAACAATGCCGTCATCGCCGTCATGAGTCTGGCCTTCTTCGGTCAGGGTCTGGCCGGGCTTGGCTGGACGCTTTTGTCCGATGTCGCGCCCAAGGAGATGATGGGTTTGACGGCGGGCCTGTTCAACTTTTTCACCAATCTGGCTGGCATCATCACCCCGCTGGTGGTCGGCTTTGCCGTGGGCGCCACGGGCAGCTTTTATGGCGCGCTGGCCTATATCGGCGCGCTGGGGATCATCGGTACGCTGGCCTATCTGATCGTGCTGGGGCCGGTCGAGCGGGTGAAAATCGACTGAAGACCGATGGTGGGCGTCAAGGCCTATTGACGCCCACCATTCATGTATGTACCAGTTAGTTCACAAACAGATTACAACGCCCTTGGGAGGGGACAATCATGCAATTCAAGATGCGTTTCGTCGCGCAATGCTCCGTGCTTGCCGTGGCTCTGGCCAGCGCCCATTCGGCCTATGCCCAAGAGGCCCAAGTCAAGCCCGAAGCCGAAATCATCGTCACCGGCTCTAGCATCAAGGGCGTGGCCCCGGTCGGCTCGAACCTCGTCACCGTGACCCGCACCGATCTGGAAGCAACCGGCGCCCAGACCGTGCAGCAGGTCCTCAAGACCGTTCCCTCGGTCGTCGGCCTGCAAAGCGCGGGTCAAGGCGCCTTTGGTTCGGCAGACGGTTCGGGCACCAATGCGCCTACCATCCACGGCCTTGGCGCTTCGGCCTCAAACTCGACGCTGGTGCTGATCAACGGCCACCGCCTGCCCACCAGCGGCATCAACCACGTGCTGGCCGACCCCAATATTCTGGCCCCGATGGCGCTGGAGCGGGTCGAAGTGCTGGCCGATGGCGCATCGTCGGTTTATGGTTCGGACGCTGTGGCGGGCGTCATCAACTTCATCACCCGCAAGAAGGTCAACGGCTTTGAAGCCAACGTCCAGAAGGGCTTTGCCAGCGGTTACAATTCGCTGAACGCCGGCCTGCTCTGGGGCCAGACCTATGACACGGGCAGCGTGATGGTCTCGTACAACTATTCGGACCGCTCGAACCTTGCCGCATCCTCGCGTTCCTATGCCAGCAGCGCGGACCTGCGCAGCCGCGGCGGCACCAATTTCACCCCCACCCGCTGCAATGACGTGACCACGGCCACGGGCTGCGATCCGGTGAAATCGTGGGATCTGCTCCCTTCGGAAAAGCGCCATAACGTCTATGCCCAGATCACCAAGGACGTGGGCGAGAAGCTGCATCTCTATGCCGACTTCATCTATTCGAACCGTCGCAACGTCCAGAACGTAACGCGTGGCAGCGCCAGCGGCACGGTCTATGGCACCGCCTTTACCGGCACGCTGCCCACCGGCCGTTCGATCAATCCGTTCTACAGCGGCTCCACCATGACGGCGAACTGGAACGCGGACGGCATGTTCGGCCCCGGCGCGACCATCACCGGCACTGCCGAGGACATCTCGATCCGCGCCGATGCGATCTATGACCTGAGCCCCAAGTGGCAGATCAACGTAGGCGGCGTCTATGGCTCGGACAGCTCGACGCAGGTGAACGTGGGTCAGTTGAACGCTTCGGTGTTCAACCTCGCGCTTAACGGCTTTACCTCGGCCGCGATCAACGGCGTGTCGCAATCGGTGTCGCAGGCGCTGACCACCGCCAATGCCATCGACCTGTGGGCCAACGGCACCTCGGCGGCCACCAAGTCCGCGCTGGTTGACAACCGCCAGTTCCAATATGCGCGCCAGCTCATGCGCAATGCCTATGTAAAGGTTTCAGGCGATCTGTTCGATCTGCCCGCAGGCCCGGCCAAGATCGCCATCGGCGGCGAGCTGATGGGCTATGAGATGGATCAGTACAACATCCGCGCCAACAATCTGGGCATTGCCAGCCAGGCTTCGCAGGCATTCAACACCCATTACAATCGCAACGTCCAATCGGCCTATGGCGAGCTGTATGTGCCGATCATCAAGGACAGCTTCATCAAGCTGCTCGACCTGAATATCTCGGGCCGTTACGACCATTACAGCGATTTCGGCAGCACGACCAATCCCAAGCTGGCGATGAACTTTGAACCCGTTCGCGGTATCAAGTTCCGCGCCAACTGGGCCAAGAGCTTTGTGGCCCCGGCGTTGACCTCGATCGGGTCGAACGGCACGGGTCTGACGGGCGAGTCGGGCTATTCGGGCATCGTGCCCAGCGGCATTCCGGGCGGTTCGCCCACGATCTCGATCGCCAACTTCCCCTCGATCACCTCGGTTCCGGGCGTGACCTGCTCGGCCACGGCCTGCACCCTTGGCAGCAGCACCAATGGCGTGCTGGTGACGGGCGGCAACGGCAAGCTGCAGCCGCAAAAGGGCACGGCGTGGAGCGTGGGCGTTGATCTCACCCCGGTTCAGGTGCCGGGTCTGCGCATCAGCGTGACCTATTGGAAGAACCAGCTGCGCGGCGGCATCACCGCGCCTCAGGCCCCGCTGGCGCTGGGTTCGGCGGATCTGTCCTATCTGCTGCAACTCTATCCCACCGGCGCCACCACGGCCCAGATCGCGGCGCTGGGCGCGGGCCTGCCCCAGACCGGCGTCATCACCAACCCGGTCTATTACAGCTATAATTTCCAGCAGCAGAATGCGCTGAACCTCAATGTTGCCGGTCTGGACGTTTCGGCCAATTACCGCTTCGACACGCCGGTCGGCCGCTTCAACATCGGCGCCGCCTTCACCCGCAAGCTGCAGTTCGAGCAGTATTTCGGCACCAACGGCACCAAGTTCAGCGTGCTGGGCACCTCGGGCTTCAACACCACCTTCCCCAGCGTGAAGATGGAAGGCCGCGCCAACATCGGCTATGACAAGGGCCCGCTCAGCGCCGATGTGTTTGTCAATTATCTGGGCAGCTACACCTATTGGGGCTCCTCGGTGGTCAATCCCATCGTGCGCACCAATGGCGTGCCCACCGGCGGCGGCGACTATGTGAAGCCCTTCACCACGGTCGATCTGCACCTTGCCTATACGTTCAAGAACCTGAGCGTGGTCAAGGAAGCGCAGTTCTATCTGGACGTGAACAACCTGCTCGATCAGGCCCCGCCTTTTGTGAACACCTACACCACCAATGGCGCGGTCGGCTATGATGGCCTCAACGCCAACCCGCTGGGCCGCGTTATCAATATCGGTCTGCGGACCAAATTCTGATCCTCCCCTGCCCCGCCCCGGATCTGTTCCGGGGCGGGTCTTTTTGATAGGAAATACAATGACTGACGCCGCCCCCGCCCTGCATTCCTCCCCCATGGTGGGCATTGGCAAGGGGCGGGTGCTGGCCGGACTTTTGGGGCGCGGCATTCTGGAAAGCCGCACGCCCTGGATGCAGGAATGCGAGGCGCAGGCGCAGGGTCTGCATATGGTCTATTCCCTGCTGGATTTTTCCGACCGCGGATGGGGCGATGATGAACTGGGCGCCGCGCTCGATGCGGTGCAGCGGGTCGGCTTTGCCGGGGTCAATGTGACCTTTCCCTTCAAGCAGGCCATAGTGCCGCTGCTCGACGAGCTCTCGCCCCAGGCCGCCGCGATTGGCGCAGTCAATACGGTGGCGTTTCGCGATGGGCGGCGGATTGGCTATAACACCGATGTCACCGGTTTTGCCCATGCCTTTGGCGACAGGATGGGCGGTGAGAAGCTCGACCGCGTGCTGCAACTGGGCTGCGGCGGGGCGGGGTCGGCCACGGCTCATGCGCTGCTCTCGCTCAATGGCGTGGCGCATCTGGTGCTGACCGATACCGATCCGGCGCGGGCCGAGGCCCTGCGAGCGCAATTGACCGCCGCCTATGGCGAGGGACGCGCCAGCGTGGCCCCCGATGCGGCGCAGGCCGCCGCCAGCGTGGATGGAATTGTGAATGCCACCCCCATCGGCATGGCCAAATTCCCCGGTATGCCCATCGCGGCGCAGGCGCTTCAGCCCCACCACTGGGTTTCCGAAATCATCTATTTCCCGCTCGAAACCGCATTGCTGAAAACGGCAAAGGCCCTCGGGTGTCGCACCATGACCGGGCGGGGCATGGCGGTGGGTCAGGCGGTGGATGCTTTCCGCATCTTCACTGGCCTGACCCCCGACCGGCAAAGGATGTGGGACAGTTTCTCCAAATTTGAGCAAGACGCGAATTGAGGGAGGCAAGGCGATGACATTCAAGACTTCTATCGCCACCGTCTCGATCAGCGGGGCCCTCTCCGACAAGCTGCGCGCGATTGCCGAGGCGGGCTATGGCGGGGCGGAGATTTTCGAGAACGATCTGCTCTCTGCCCCCGAAAGCGCGCGGGAAATCGGCGCGATGATGCGCGAGCTGGGGGTGGAATGCACGATGTTCCAGCCCTTCCGCGATCTGGAGGGTCTGCCCGACGATCTGCGCGCCCGCGCGTTCGAGCGGATGAAGCGCAAGTTTGAAGTGATGGAGCAATTGGGCACCGATCTGGTGCTCCTGTGTTCCAATTGTTCGCCCCACGCGATGGATGACCGCCAGCGGATGCTCGACGATCTCCACGAGCTGGGCGAGATGGCCGCCGCCCATGGCAAGCGCGTGGGCTATGAGGCGCTGGCGTGGGGGCGCCATGTGGCTGATCACCGCGACAGTTGGGCGCTGGTTCGCGATGTGGATCACCCGGCCATCGGTCTTGTGCTTGACGGGTTCCACTCGCTGGCCCGCCGCATTCCCTCGGCCAGCATCGGCGACATCCGGCCCGAAAAGCTGTTCATCGTGCAGGTGGCCGATGCGCCGATGCTGGACATGGATTACCTCAACTGGTCGCGCCATTTCCGCTGCATGCCGGGGCAAGGTGACTTTCCTCTGGCCGAATGGGCCGCCGCGATTGCGCGCACCGGCTATGACGGCTGGTGGAGCCTTGAGATCTTTAACGACCGGTTCCGCGCAAGCAGCGCGCATCAGGTGGCGCGCGACGGGCATCGCTCGCTGCGCCTGCTGGAGGATCAGGCGGCGCGTTTGCTCAAGCGCCCCTCGCCCATGCCGCCGCGCATTGCGCCCAAGGGCGTGGAATTCATCGAATTTGCCGCCAGCCACGAGGAAGCCGAGGATTTCGCCCGCGTGTTCCGCGCGCTGGGCTTTGCCCCCGTGGGCCGGCATCGCAGCAAGGACGTGACCCGCTGGGCGCAAGGGCAGATCAACCTTGTCGTCAATTCCGAACCGGAAGGTCTGGCGCATAGCTTCGATATGGTCCACGGCGGCTCGGTCTGCGCGATTGGTCTGGCGGTGCCCGATCAACAGGCGGCGCTTGACCGCGCACAGGCTTTGGACATTCCCCGCTTTGCCCAGCCTGTGGGGCCGGATGAATGGGAAATCCCGTCCCTGCGCGGCGTGGGGGGCAGTCTCCTCTATCTGGTCGATGCCGATACGCGCGCGGCGATGTGGGCCGATGAATTTCCCCGCGCTGTCGAACCTGCGCCCGCCAAGCCTCTGCTCAGCCGCGTCGATCATATTGCCCAGACGATGCAATATGAGGAAATGCTCAGCTGGCTGCTCTATTACCACGCGCTGCTGGACGTGAAAAAGACGCCCCAGCTTGAGATCGCCGACCCGATGGGGCTGGTTTACAGTCAAGCGGTGGAAACCGCTGATGGGGCTTTGCGCTTTACGCTCAATGGCTCGATGGCGGTGCAATCCCTGTCGTCGCGCTTCATTCAGGCTTATTTTGGCGCGGGCGTGCAACATATCGCCTTTGCCAGCGAGGACGTTTTTGCCACAGCCCAGGCAGCGGCCGATGCGGGCCTGCCGATGCTGGATATCGGCCCCAACTATTACGAGGATCTGGAGGCGAAATATGCCCTTGATCCCGATCTTCTGGCGCGGATGGAGCGGCTCAACATCCTCTATGACCGCGATGGGGACGCGGAATATTTCCAGTTCTACACCCGCGCCGTGGCCAAGCGCGTGTTTTTCGAGGTGGTCGAGCGGCGCGGCTATGACGGCTATGGCGCCGTCAACGCCCCGATCCGTCTCAATGCACAGGCCAAATACCGCGACCCGCTCGTCTGAAGCGGGCGCGGCCTTCCCATCAATGAGGAGAGAGTGTGATGAAGGGCAATGCCTTTGCCGCGAGCATGATAGCGATTGCATTGGGAACCGGCGCCTTGCAGGCTGCCGACAGGTCAATGCAGCCCATCCCCTCGGACCCGGTGGAAACCAGCAGCGGCCGCGTGGCGGGCACCGCACTGGCGTCGGGAGTCAAGGCCTATCTGGGTGTGCCCTTTGCCGCACCGCCCACCGGCGACCTGCGCTGGGCGCCGCCCAAGCCGTCGCACTGGACCGGCATTTTCAACGCCGACCGCAAAGGCCCCGCCTGCATTCAGGTGCTGCGCCCGCATGACATCAACCACTATTTCGGCGAGGAAGCGACCGGCGAGGACTGCCTGAGCCTGAACCTGTGGACCAATGCCAAGGCGGGCGAAAAGCGCCCTGTGGTCGTGTTCCTCTATGGCGGCGGCTTCACCATCGGTTCCTCGGGCATGGCCAATTATGACGGCGAGGCCATGGCCAAGGCGGGCGCGGTTTTCGTCAATTTCAACTATCGCGTGGGGGCCTTGGGCTTCCTTGCCCATCCGGAACTGACCAAGGAACAAGGCGGCGCATCGGGCAATTATGGCCTGATGGATCAAACGCTTGCCCTGCAATGGGTACGCGACAATATCGCCAAATTCGGCGGCGACCCGGACAAGGTGGTCATCATGGGTCAGTCGGCGGGCGCAGGCTCGGTGGCGGCGCAAGTGCTGGCCCCGGCGGCGCGCGGATTGTTCCGGGCGGCGGTGATGTCCTCGGGCTGCAACCTGCGCGGGGCTAAACCCACGCTGGCGGATGCGGAGAAGATCGGTCTGGCGTTTCAGGAGAAAATGGGCGCAAAAAGCCTGAGCGAAATGCGCGCCATGGCGGCCGACCGCATTCTGGCCACGCAATCGGAATCGCAATTGGGCCTGTCGGTGTCGGGCGTGCGGATCAATGGGCCGATCGTCGATGGCCGGGTCCTGCCGCAACAGGCCGCCGATGCGGTGGCCGGCGGCAATTACGCCAGGGTGCCGATGATCGCCTCGTTCAACGAGGATGACATGGCCTTTGGCTTTGAGGCGCTGACCGGGGCCCGGACCGTGGCCGATTATCAGGCGGGCGCACAAAAACTGTTTGGCGCCGATGCTGCGGCCTTCCTGAAACTCTATCCGGCCAAGACCGACGCCGATGTGCGCAGCGCCGCCCGCCGCGCCGCGCAGGACGCCAATCTGGCCGCCTCGGCCCGCGCCTGCGCGGTCGATACAGCGGCGCAGGGCGTGAATGTGTTTATCGACGAATATGCCCGCCGCCATCCCTATATTCCGGGCGTCAAACTGGCCGATCAGGACACCGCAACCGTGGGCGCCTATCACACCGCCGACATCCCTTATTGGTTCGGCACGCAGGACGCCTATAATTCCATCCGCCCCACCCGCCAGTGGACCGAATGGGATCGCACCCTGTCGAAGCAGATGATGGAGGCGCTGCTGGCGCTGGCCAACACCGGGTCGCCCGATACGCCCGCCATGCCGTGGAAAGCCTGGAGCGCGAAGAATGACACGCTGGTCTGGTTTGGCGACAAGGTGGAGACGGTGAAGCTCAATGTGGCTGGACAGACTTGGCTGGCCGCGCATAAGCCCGCTGCCTCGGCCCAGCCGCCCCGACTGTCGCGGCCCCGTGACTAAAGCATAAGGACATGATGGCGATGCGGATTTTGAAGATCGACCATATCAATATCCGCACGCCTCTGTTCGAGGAAACTCTGCGCTTTTACGAGGACTGCCTCGGTATGAAGCGCGGCCCGGCAGGCTCGGTCCACGGGCGGCCGCAGAACCTTTGGCTCTATGCCGATGGCGTGCCGATGATCCATGTGAACGGGCCGACCGGGGATGAGGTGGTGGCCGAGGCGGGCGTCAAAAGCCGTCTCGACCATTTCGCGCTGTCCTGCTCCGGACTGGCGCAGTGGCGCGCGCATTTGAACGCGCAGGGCGTGGAATTTCGCGAGGCGCGCCTGCAGGGGCGGGACGTGACGCAGCTCAACCTGCTCGACCCCAATGGGGTGAAGATCGAGCTGCAATTCGCAGAAATTTAAGCGCTTTCCCGCTCGATCAGGCGGAAGCCGACGTCGATGCTGCGCGCAATCGGCGGCGCGCCGGTGGCATGGTGGCGGATCGCGGCAATCGCCTCGCGGGCAATGCGTGATCCGTCAATGTCCACCGTGGTGATCGTGGGCCGCATCGCGCCCGCCAGCGCCGAATTGCCAAAGCCCATCACCGCCAGTTGGTCCGGCACGCGCAGCCCCGCCGCCTGCGCCTCGACGATCAGGCCCTGCGCCAGATAGTCCGAGCCGCAGACAACCACATCGGGCAATTCCGCCATCCGCCGCATATCGGCAAAGATCCGCCGCGCATGGCCAAAGCGCGAGGGAATATCGACCTGCGCCTGCGCCACGTCGCCACCGCCAAGCGCCTGCCATTCCTCGACGAAACCATCGGAACGGATGCGTGCTCGCGTCCCCTCGGCGGTCACCAGCAAGGGGCGGCGATAGCCCCGCGTTTGCAGAAACCGCGCCACATCGCGCCCGACATCGCGGTGCGAAAAACCCACCGCGATCCCCGGCGGGTCCTCGGGCAATTCCCAGATCTGGATGAACAGGCCGGGAAAACGCTCGACCAATTCGCGCGTCTGCGGCCCCAGCGGCGCGGTGGAAATGATCGCATCGACCCGCCGCCCCATCGCCGCCAAAATCATCTCGTCGGTCCGCTCGGGCGCCACGCCGGTCAGGCCCAGCATCACCGTGGTTCCCGCGCCGGCCAGTTCCTCGGCCATGGTCTGGATCGTATCGTTAAAGATCGAATCCGTCAGATGCGGGATCAGCACCGACACCATCTTCGATTTCGACGAAGCCAGCCCGCCCGCCAGCATATTGGGAATATAGCCGGTCTGGGCAATCGCCTCGCGGATACGTTCGGCCGTGGCGGCAGCCACAACCTTGGGGTTGTTGAGATAGCGGCTGACCGTGGCGGTGGAAACCGATGCCAGCGCGGCAACATCATCCAGCGTGGGATTGCGGGTGGAAGGCTCGTTCATGCGCTTACACTTAGCCGGGCGCACCGCCTCTCACAAGCAGGCATGATGGACGCAAAGAGGCTCGACGTGAGGTAATGCAAGCGCTATCAATCACGACAAAACCATTGGGGAGAGAAGATGAAACAATCCACCAACAGCGCGCTGGAACAGACCATCAGCGCCAAGGTCATCGCGCGGCTGGTGGTGCCCTGCGCGCTCTATATCCTGATCGGGGCGATAGACCGTACCAATGTCGCCTTTGCCGCGCTGACCATGAACAATGATCTGGGCCTTTCGCCCGCGCAATATGGGTTTGGCGCAGGGGTTTTGTTCATCGGCTATATGCTGGCCAAATATCCCAGCGTGCTGCTGTATGAGGCCATTGGCATGCACCGCTGGCTGGCCTCGATCACGGCAATCTGGGGGATTTGCTCGGCCTCGATGGCGCTGGTCCACACCAATGGCCAGCTTTATGCGCTGCGCATCGCCATCGGTTTTGCCGAAGGGGGCCTGTCCTCGGGCCTGATGCTCTATCTCAGCCTCTGGGCCAGCGAGCGGCACCGCGCGGCCATTCTGGCGATCCCGATCATGTCGATCAACGTGGCGCAGGTGATCGGCGCGCCGGTGTCGGGCCAGCTGCTCGATTGGACCAATCCATGGGGCATCACGCCGTGGCGAATGATGTTCATCGCCGAGGCAATCCCCGCGTTAGCCTTGGCGATTTTCGCCTATCTGTGGTTCCCCGATACGCCGGATCATGCGCGCTGGCTGGATGGCGAACAGCGCGCATGGATCAGCGCCAATGTACGCGGCGCGCAAAAGGCCCCCGGCGGCGGCGAACGCTGGGCAGTGCTGCGCAGCAAAGTGGGCTGGACCTGCGCGGCCATCTGGTTCTGCATTCTGGCCAGCAATTACGGCATCATGTTCTGGCTGCCCCAGGTGGTCAAAGGCATGGGCAATCTCACCTCGACGCAGACGGGCATCGTCGTCGCCCTGCCCAATGCGGCCAGCGCGATTGGCCTGATCCTCAACGCCCGCCATTCAGACCGCACGGGGGAAAGGTTCCTGCATGTGGCGATCCCGGCGCTGCTGGGCGGGGTCTTGCTGGTCTGCGCATGGTGTCTGGGCGCGGGGGCGGCGGGGCTTTTGTGCCTGATCCTTGGCGGGGCGTGCACGGGCTGCACGGTAGCGGCTTTCTGGGCGATCCCCACGCGGATGCTGGCGCCGCAGGGTCTGGCCATGGGCATTGTCGTCATCAACATGGCAGGCAGCCTTGCGGGCGCGACAGTGCCGCCGCTGATGGGCGTTTTGAAGCAGACGACCGGCTCGTTCCTGCCGCCGACCTTGCTGTTATTGGGGCTTGCGGTGATGTGCGCCGGGCTGGTGATACTGGCGCGGCGCCAGATGGCGCGCGCGGCATGAACGGTACGATGCTGGCGCTGGCCATGGTGGCGGCGCTGGGCTCGATGGCGATCCATATGCTGGTCCCTGCCCTGCCCCAACTGGCCGCTGATTTCGCCACCGATCCCCATGGCGCGCAACTGGCGATCAGCATCTACATGATCGGCCTTGGTGCGGCGCAACTGGTGGCCGGGCCTGCGGTCGACCGGCTGGGGCGCAGGCCGGTCCTGCTCTGCGGTCTGGCGCTTTATGGGCTGGGGGCGCTGGGCTGCGCGTTGGCCGGGTCTCTGCCGATGCTGCTGGCCGCGCGCGCGTTGCAGGCGGCGGGCGGCGCGGCGGGCGTGGTGACGGCGCGCGTGATGGTAGGCGATCTGTTCGGGCGCGAAGAGGCTGCCGCGCGGCAGGCCACGCTGATGACCATCGTGCTGATCTCGCCCGCTCTGGCGCCGGTTGTGGGCGGGTTTCTGACCGCGCTGGCGGGGTGGCGCACGATACCTGCGGTGCTGGCGGTGGTGGCGCTGGGGGTTCTGGCGCTGGTGGGGCCGCGATTGCCGCATGCCGCGCGCGAGACCTCCACGGCCAAGGCCGCGCCCGATCTGGGACGTTTGCTGGGCAATGCGCGCTTTACGCTGGCCACGTTGGCCATGGCCTCGGCCAGCAGCACTTTGTATATGTTCCTTGCCTCTGCGCCCTTTTTGCTGCGCGATGAAGGGCTTGATCCGCGCCGGATCGGGATTGCGCTGCTGGTCGTGGCCGCTGCCTCGATTGGGGGCACCCGGATGGTGCGACATGTGTCGCGCGGGGGCTATGGGCTGGGAATCGGGACGGGGCTGATCTTTGCCGGGGCCTGCGGGGCGGGTTTGCTGGCGGGAATGGGGCTGCATTCGCCCGCCGCGCTGATCGGGCCGATTGTGCTGGTGGGGCTGGGCGCGGGGGTGGCCGGGCCATCGGCCATGGCCATCATCGTCTTTGCCGAGGAAAGCATGGCAGGCACCGCCACCAGCATCGCGGGCGCCACGCAAATGCTGGCCAGCGCGGGGGCAACGCTGGCGCTGGGGCTGATCGCGCCGATGTCCTCATGGCGTCTGGCGCTGGCGATGCTGGCCACGGCGGCGGTCTGCGCATGCGCGGGATGGCGGGGATCAAGAGCGGCAAAAGCGTATGAGGCAGAACAATCTTGACATTATGCAAGCCCTTTCATAAATATCCGGCAAAGAGATAAAGGGAGGATGTCATGATCCAGTTTCGTCGGCGCCACGCGCCCATCTTCGCACTTTTGCTGGCCAGCGCCGCCACGCCTGTTTTGGCGCAAACCGCGCCCAAGGACACCGGATTAGCCGACATTGTCGTCACCGCCGAGCGCCGCGAGCAGAGCCTGCAGCAGGTTCCAATCTCAGCCACGGTACTCAGCGCAGAGGATCTGCAACGCAAGGGCGTGGGCAATCTGGCCGATATTCAGCAGGTTGCGCCTTCGATTGCGATCAACACGGTCAACCGCTCGACCTTCGTCAACATTCGCGGCGTGGGCATTGCGCAAAGCGCGCCCACCTCGAACCCCGGCGTTGCCTATTACATCGATGGCCAGCTGATCCCGCATGAGCAATTCATCGGCATGAGCTTTTATGACATCGCTTCCATCGAGGTTCTGCGCGGGCCGCAGGGCACGCTGACCGGGCAAAATTCGACCGGCGGGGCGATCTATGTCCGCACGCCCAAGCCGCAATTTGACTCGCTCTCGGCCATGGCCAATCTGACGGCGGGCAATTATGGCCGCTATCGCGCGGAAACGGCGGCCAATATCGGCGGCGAAAATGTTGCCCTGCGTCTGGCCTATGTGCATGAAGAGCACGACAGCTATACCAAGAACATCGCCGCCAATGCGCAGAGCCAGCCCGGCAATCTGAAGATGGACGCGGTGCGCGGCAATCTGCGCGTGCGCGGGATGGACGGCACGCTGGACCTCAACCTGCGCGCCGAATATTTCAATTCGCGCAGCGACAATATTGCTGTGAAGAACCGCAATGATGCCGTCACCAGCAACCCGTTCCAGATCGAGGAGGATGCTCGCTCCTATCTCAACCAGCACGGCTATCGTCTGGCGATGGATGCCCGCGTCGATCTGACCGATCGGGTGCAGTTCCGCACGCTGACCTCTTGGCAGGACGGCAAGACGCTGGACCAAACTGATGGCGACCGCACCGCGACGGCCGCCCCGCGCCCGCCCGCAGGCAATGTCGGCCGCGTCAGCCAGTCGAGCACCCAGTTCCAGACCTTCATTCAGGAATTCAACCTGCTGTCGACCGACAAAGGCCCGCTGCAATGGGTGGTCGGCGCGTTCTTTATGGATGAAAAGGTGCCGGTCACGCTGCTGCGCGACAATAACAATGTGCGCGATTTTGTCAGCAGCACCAGCACGATCATCACCACCGCCAAGAACACCACCTATTCCGGTTTTGGCCAGATCAATTATCATTTCAACGACAAGCTCGAACTGGTGGTCGGCGGACGCTATAGCTGGGACAGTCAGGTCTATACCCGCTTTGCCGTACCGGGGGCCGGTTTTACCCTGCCCTTCACCTCCTCGATTTCGACCAGCCAGCTTACCGGCAAGGTGGGGGTGAATTATCATCTGGGCCGCGACGGTCTGCTCTATGCCTCAGCCTCGAAGGGTTACAAGGCGGGCGGCGTCAACCTGACGCCCAACACGCCCAACTTCATGCCGGAGCGCAATTTCGTCTATGAGGCGGGCTTCAAGACCCAGTTCCTCGACCGCCATCTGCGGGTCAATGGCGATGTGTTCTATTCGGTTTACAAGGACATTCAGCTCTCCAGCCTGGTCGGCGGATTGCCCGTCACGCAAAACGCGCTGGGCGGCCATGCCAAGGGGGCCGAACTGGAAGTGACCGGCCAGTTTGGCGGTCTGGGGCTGAATATGGGGGCGGGCATTCTGGACGCGCAATTCAGCAATGCGGCGTGCATTTCCGACACCAATGCCGCCGGAACCGATGCCGGTTGCCCCACCAACCTGCGCTTTGTGCCGCAGGGGCGCAACCTGCCCTTCTCGCCCAAGCTGACGCTGAATGGCGGCATCCAATATGCCATTCCGCTGGGCGGCGACATCACCGCCACGCCGCGCCTGCAATGGAGCCATGTCTCCAGCCAGAACGCCACCCCCTTCCCCAGCATCAACACGTTGGTGCCGGGGCGCGACCTGCTTGATGCGCGGGTAACGCTGGACTTCCACCATGGCTGGCAGGTCGAGGCCTTTGTCCAGAACCTGACGAACAAGCTCTACATCGCTTCGCAGATCCAGAATTCGTCCAGCGCGGATGGCGGGATCATCTATGGCGCGCCGCGCACTTGGGGCGTTCGTCTGAAAGCCATGTTCGGCAAGTAATTCAAAAGGAAGCGGGGATATGCGCAAGATCAGCCTGATGGTGGCCGGTGTCGCGGCGGCGGCGGTGTTTGGCCAATTGGGCGCCGCAGCGCCAGAACGTTGGTGGGCGCCGGGCGAAGGGCGCGTTTTCCCCGCCAGCCTCGATTATGCCAACGATCAGGGCACCTTGCGCGTGCTGGTCGATGGCGGGCCGGTGGCGACCAAGGGGCATCCTTTCTTTGAGCCCCTTGGCGCCAATGGCCGCGCATGCGTCACCTGTCACCAGCCCTCCGATGCGATGAGCCTGTCGGCGGCCAGCGCGCGCGACAGATGGGACAAGACGCGGGGCAAAGACCCCCTGTTCGCCGCCATCGACGGCGCCAATTGCCCCAGCCTGCCGCAGGACAAGCGGGAATCCCATTCGCTGCTGATCGAGCGGGGGCTGTTCCGCATCCAACTGCCCTGGCCGGTGCGGCAATGGAACGGGCGGCCCGTCACGCCCGATTTCACCATTGAGGTGATGCGCGATCCCAATGGCTGCAATTCGGGGCCGAATTACGGGCCGGATGCGGGCAATATCTCGGTCTATCGGCGGGCGCGGCCCGTGGCGAATATGAAATATCTGCTGGCGGTCGGTTTTCCCTTCGATCCCAAACAGGGTTTTGCCCTGCCCCGCGATCCTGATGATGGCTCGATGATGTCGGGCAATATCATGGGCGACAATCGCGCGGGCAATTTGCGAATACAGATGGAGGATGCAGCCCACGGCCACCTGCAATTCGCGCGAGGGTTAAACGCCAAGCAGATCGCCCAGATCCGCGACTTTGAAATGCGCGTCTATACCGCCCAGCAGGTCAGCAAACAGGCGGGCGCGCTCGACAGCATGGGCGCCGAGGGCGGGCCGATGAAGCTGAAAAACTCACAGCCCGGCGCGCTGGGCAGCATCGGCATCCCGGTGTGGAGCGAGTTCGCCAAATGGGAGAAGATCAGCCCCGAGGACGCCAAGGTGCTGACGCCCGAGCAACTGGCCTTCCGCCAATCGGTGGCGCGCGGGGCGCGGGTGTTTCGCGACAAGATGTTCCTGATCACCGATACGGCGGGGATCAATTCGCGCATCGGCTTTGGCAATCCGGTGCGCAACTCCTGCGTTTTTTGCCATAATATGAGTCAGATGGGCAATGACGTGGCCCCCGGCCAGGTCGATCTGGGCACGACCACCATGCCCTTTGCCGACCCGTGGCGCGATCTGCCGCTGTTCCGCATCACGTGCCTCAAGACGCCGCATCCCCATTATGGCCGCGTGATTTACACGATGGACCCCGGCTTTGCGATGACCACGGGCCGCTGCGCCGACGTGGGCAAGATCACGCTGCAATCCATGCGTGGGCTCGCCGCCCGTGCGCCCTATTTCTCCAATGGTCTGGCCAAGGACCTGCGCGGCATCGTCGATTATTACGACCGCCGCTACAACATCGGCTATACCGAGCAGGAAAAGCAGGATCTCACCAATATGATGAGTGCGTTGTGATGTTTCGCTTTTTCCTCACCGCCGCCGCGCTGGTTGCGCCTTTGTCGGCTGCTGCGGCTGAAACCGTCCGCTTCATCGCCTGCCCCATTTATCGCGATACCGACAGCGGCAAGAAATCGGGCTGCTGGCTCTCCGACGATCCGGCCACCGGCCTGCGCTATGACGTCTCGCTCAGCCCGCATAAGCCCGACTGGAACTATGCGGTGATGGTGGAAGGGATCGTCTCCGCCGCGCCGTCCACGCCCTGCGGCGGCACGGTGCTGGATGCCGTGCGCACCAGTCGCTTGTATGACACGCCCTGCACCCGCCATATGCTGCCTGCAGAGGGTTTTCCGGGCCGCCGCTTCGTGCTGCCCAAGCGCAATATCACGCCTTCATCGGTGGCGCGCCCGGTGCCCCCCGGCCCCTATGCCGAGCGCGTGTTTCCGGTTTATTTCGAATTCGGCAATGACTTCCTCGTCTATCAATACAGCGATTACCTGATCGAGCAGGCCAGCAACTGGATCAATGCCGCGCATCCCAAAAAGCTGATCGTCACCGGCTTTGCCGCGACACAGCCAGAGGTGATCTCGGGGCGGTCCATGGCCGAACCGGCGGATCTGGCCGCCCTGCGCGCCGAGACGATTGCCGAAACGCTGCGCCGCCTGATGCCGGGCATGGCAATCGAAACCGCCGCCGACACCAGCGGCAGCGAAACGGCGGACAAAGATGCCGACCGATTGCCCAGCCAGTCCCGCCGCCGCGTGGAAATCAGGGCGCTGTTTTAAAGCAGCGCCCCAACATCCGGGCAATTCTCCAGCGAAAGGATCGCCAGCGCTAGCCCTTGCGGATCGGCAGGCGGCACTTTCGCCCGCGCCGCGCCGTCGATGAATTTGGCCACCAGCGCCTCCTGCCCCAAAGGCCGCGCTGGGCATCCCAAGGCGTCCTCCTGCTGCGCGCTGATGCTGCGCGCATCATGCAGATGCAGCGTCAGATGCCCGCCCGCGCCATGCCAATCGGCATCCTCAAGCACATGCGGCGCAACCTTCGCCGCCATGGCCAGCACCGCCGGATCGGCCAGCGAAGCCGCATCGAAATCATCCAGCCCCACATCACCCCGCACCAGCGCCAGCGCCAGCGTAAAGGGGATCGAAAACTTGGCATCAATCGCCGTGGCCGGCGCCTGTTTACGCGCCAAAGGTTCGCACAGCATGGTCTGGATCGCATCCACGCCCACCTCAATGCGCGCAATATCTTGCGGAGCAACCTGCATCGCCCGCGCCATCTCGATCATCGCATGGGTGCCGCGACACGAAGGCCAGCGCTTGAAAGTCAGAGCCTCGATCCAGAACCCCTGCCCCAACCCGTCGAGCAGATCGCCCGTATCATACCGCCCCCCGGCATAGAGCGCGTAAAAGCCCCCCTTGCCTTCCAAAGGCTCCTCAAACCCGGCCACGCCCTCGCGCGCTAGCAAGGCGGACAGCACCGCTGCCTGCGCCGGAAAGCCTTCGCGCACGGCGCGGATCACAGTGCCTTGGGAATGCTTGATCTCGCCGGGCATCACATTCTGACACAGCATCAGCGAGAAGGCATCGCGCACTTGGCGCTCAGAAAGGCCCAGCAAGGATGCCGCCCCCGCCACCGCGCCAAACCCGGCGAGGATCGGCGGCGGATACCACCCGCCCACCTCCATCCGTTGCCGCAGCGCCATCGCCATCCGGCACCCGACATCGCACCCCACCACCAGCGCGGTCAGAAAACGCCGCCCATCGACGCCCCCTTCGGCCTGCGCCAAGGCAAGCAGCGTAGGAACTAGGCTGGCATTGGGATGGATCGGCGCGCCATCCAGCGCATCCTCATAATCGAGCGCATGGGCCATCGCCCCATTGGCCAGCGCGGCCATCGGGGCGGTTGCGCTCATGCCCATGCCAAGGATGCGGCAAGGCCCATCGCCCGCCGCCACACGGACAAAGGGGGCCACCTCGCCCGCCATGCCGCTGGCCCCCAGCATCACACCCAAGGCATCGAGCAGCACCCAGCGCGCAGAGCGCACCGTGGCAGGCGGCAGATCGTCAAACCGGCAATCCGCAACAAAGGCGGAAAGCCGGTCCGACAGCCCCTTATCGCACGACATAGAAGTCGATGACGACATGGTCCGGCATGCGAATGCCCCGCGCGACAAAGGCCGAACGCGCCAGCCATTCCTGCGGCCCCGCCTTCACATCGAAACGCGGCGTGGTGCGGAAATAATAGGCTGACGGATCAACCTTTTCGCCCTTGGCCAGCTTCTCGGTCACTTCGGGGCTGGCCACGCGCACGCCGGGGTTGGTGATCTCGATCACCGTGCCATCGGCGCTTTTCATGAAATAGCGCGCCTCAACCTTGGTCAGGCCGCCGGGCATGATGGTCTGCCAATCGCCGCCGCCGGGCAGGACCGTGCCCTTCAGCATCGGCCCATCGACCGTGCCGCCGGTGATGGCGATAAAGCGCTTGCGGCCACCGGTCACCTCACCCTGCTCAACCGGAGCGGCAAGGGTGATGCGCGCGGTGAACGCATAATCGAGCGTTGGCGCGGGCGCGGCAGGCGCCTGAGCCAGTGCAGGCGAAGCGGCGAGCCCAAGGCCCGCCGCAATCAAACCCTTGCGCATCAGATCGGGAAATGCCCGTCTTGGGTTTCGACCGTGATCCAGCGTGTTTCGGTGAAGCTGTCGATGCCCTGACGCCCGCCGAAGCGGCCAT